>NZ_CAKMMF010000028.1 GCF_927798095.1 Paenibacillus plantiphilus
GTTAAAAAGAGGTATTCTTCGTGATTATTTGGGCCATTCTCATTTGTCAAGATGATTTTGTGATAATAGCGTGCGATTTAGTGAAGTTTCTAGTATTTGGAGTCAACTGCATAAGTCATGATTCATATCATGCTTGTACCCTATCTAACTCCCCAAACAGTAATGCAGGCTCGCTTCACGGTTAACCCAAGGCCACAATGGTCATTAGCCATTATGTGTTTCCGTGAAAGCTCTAGCTGCGGTATCCTTATCGATACTTTCAAGGCCGTGCCATTACCGAGCTATAAAATTTTCTACGGCATTGATGCGGAAGGTACGTCCAGACAAGTATTCCAGGCAGACATCGGCGGGCATCAAGTAGGCATTATTACGGGGTTAAGCTGGGGTGGCCCACAAGCGGCCATTCTGGTTGAAGAGCTCGCCCATCTGGAGGTCAAGACGATTATCGGGTACGGGCTGGCTGGCGCCATCAATCCCAGACTTAAAAAGGGCGACCCGATCGTAGCTTCAAGCTCACTACCAAGCGATGGGACTAGCAAAGCCTATTCTCATTCTAATCAGCCTATCGTGAATGGTGACGAATCACTGTTGAATCTGGTTGAAGAGCTGTTCCGCGAGAATGGCATCTGCGCCCACGCTGTGTGTGCAGCCAACATCGATGCCTTGTATAGAGAAACTACCGCGCTCATAGAAGAATTCGTATCCAAGGGCGCTGACATCGTCAATATGGAAACATCCGCCCTTTATACCGCCGCTCTTGCCTGTGGAGTATCAAGCATATGGCTGGGACATATTAGCGATATTCTGCAGCACGGAGAATGGGAGGATTGGAATACAGATCCCGTGCTGACAAACCGAAATACTGCTGCTATTTGCTACAAGCTGGTTCACCGATTATGCCTTTAGCCGCTCCAGCCTCTTCATAATGAAAAAAAGAGAACCCACGACACCACTTGTGCCGTCTAGTTCTCTTCATCGATTGCATACATGCATTATTGCCCAGGCGAGAAACCTTCCTCCTGCAAATATTGCTCCGCCTCGCCATAGGTTTCGAACACCATGTCCAGATTAAGTCCCGCGTATATGTACCACAGCTCATCTTCCTGTTTGAGCGTAAGCAACTGGCCTTCCGGCCCAATCCATTCCGCATCCTGACCCTCGCCGCTCGCTGCTTGCTTGCGCTTGCTCTTCGCAGGCAGCTCCGGCACCCTCATGGATAAGGAATGAATGGACTCCTCCAGCAAAGTCCGCAGCGCATCTTCCGTATAGTCGCGAATATTCAGGAAGCCTTTATCATCTGTTTCATAATTGCGCAGCAAGCCCCCATACACGTAGCCATTGCCATTGGGATGCAGATGAAAGACAACGATCTTCTTGTCATGAGCGCTCTCTTCATAATGGAAATTCACACGGCGAAGCGATACATCCCGCCGCTGCAATTCAGGGTAAGACTCTATTATCGCAAGCTTTTCTTCAAAACTAAGCATAATTGCCCTCCGATGATGAAACAAAAATTTTGCCCGCTGCAGCCAGCCGTACGCCAACCGAACCGATCCGATCCAGCTCTATGACACGCCTTCGGACTTCTGCCTTCAGTCTCTATCTGCCTGGAATGAATCCCTTCACCCATTCACCGAAGCCTCGCGGATTTCTCGTCTGAATCAGCACAACACCCTCACCACGGAATCGGCAAACCGCCACCTCACCGCTTGTAAAAGTAGATATCCAGCCCTTGGATGCCTTCTCGATCGTATAGTTCATATAGCTTGGCCATGCTACCAAATGTCCGTTATCGACAACAACTTCTTCTCCGTGACTCAGATTAATCGCGTGAATAGCGCCATATGACGACAGGAAGACTGTTCCCTTGCCTCTAATCTCAATAATGAAGAAGCCCTCGCCCGATAGAATGCCTCGGGACAAATTCTGCATCTTGGTCGCTACCTCTATGCCGCTAGTTGCAGCCAAAAAGCCGTCCTTTTGCACACAAAGCGTATATGAGCCATCAAGCTCCACAGCCTGTATGCCGCCGATCGTCGATGGAGCAAGCGTCACTTCTCCCCTGCCTCTTGCAGATTTCAACTCCTGGAAGAAGAACTTCTCTCCGCTTAGCATGCGCCCAAGCCCTCGCATTATTCCCCCGTCCACCGTACCGGTAAGATCAATATTAGGCGTCATGGACACCATCGCGCCAGACTCCGCCTTCACAGTCTCTCCCTGCTCCAACTGCACCTTCAAGAGTGGAAATGCACCCTCATACAAAATCTCATAATTCACAGGTAAGTCCCCCTTCTCTATGGGAATTCTATGGGAATAAAAAAGCATCACTTCCGCGATCATTCTGTCAGCTATATATAGAAAATACCCCATATAGACCGGATTTACAACTTATTTGACCTGTCGTATATGAGCCTATTGCTATGGAGTCCATACAATTTGTCCCATTCTGTTAATATAGCCTTCAACAAAGCCGATCTCTGTTTTCTCCGACTTGATATAGACCATGGCAAGTTCGCCAATGAAAACATCTCCCCAGACAAATTTCGGTTGGATTGCAAACTTGCCTGTCCGATCAATATAGCCGGTTTCTTGTCCCTTGAAGGCGGGAGCCAGACCGTCTGAGAACTGTCCGCCACCTATGAAGATAACCTTCTTGCCCTGCTTGTTAATGTAGAAGGTTTTACCGTTTCTCTCCACTGCCGCGAGCCCCTCAGAGAATTCCCAGGCTGCTGAAAATTGCGGTTCCAGAAACATGTTCCCGTTGCGATCAATATAACCATACTTTCCGTTCACATAGACATGCGCCGCTCCATCCGAGAATCGGCCTGCATGGGCATACATAGCTGGAGTGAGCACTTTGCCCGTCTTATCAATATAGGCATACTTGCCGTCTGCCTGCAATTGGACAACCGCTCTCCCCTCTGAGAAATCAGACGTACTGCTGAAGCGATAAGGAATAACAAGCTTGCCCGTCTTATCAATATAGCCGCTCGCTTTCCCCACATTCACTCTGGCCATGCCATCGGCAAAATGCGAGGCATAGTGGAAGATCGGCTCCGTTACTTTCTCACCCTTGTCGTTCAAATAGCCAAATCTTGTTTTAAGCGCGCCATCCTCTGTCTTGACCTTTTCCTGGTAAACAACCATCCCCTCGGAAAGAAGACCGCATCGGTTCAACGGACACTCGAACAGCTTGCTGCCGTCAGCATCGTAATAAATTTGCTTCCCGTCGCTGACGACATAGACAGGATTTCCTGCCATATGAGCAACCTGATTATACTTTGGTTCAATGACAATCTTCCCTTTTCCATTAATAAAGCCGAATTTGCCAGCTTTCTCGATGCGGTACAGCCGCTCCTTGATCTCGATTGAAGCCTTGCCCTTCACCGTTCCATCGGCAAATGCAGCACCCGCAGAGGTACATGCCAGTGCAAATGCAATAATCAGCAGTGTTGTGAATGACAGTTTTCGCATCTCGATAGTCTCCTTCATGCTGTGCGCAGCTTTGATTTATCTACTAGACGCAGACATGCCCCATTATGTTCCAAAAGCGCAAGTCCCTGCTCCTCCCGACATCCGGATAGGCAAAAGAAACAGCACCCGCTTATGACCAATAAGGGTCATAGCGGGTGCTGTTCATGTTCAGGCAGCGTGCCTTTATTAGCTGATGCCCTTGGCCGCCAGACGCTCACTGATTCTCTTCAGCTTGATTCGGTATTCCACGAGATCCAATCTGGCCGCTTCCGCTTCGCTGCGGCTCGGCCTTAGCCGCTCAATCCCCCATACCTGGTACAGATGATCGAATACTTGATTGAAATAGGAGACCGGACCGTAGTTCGCTTCTTTAGAAATCATGTCCATTCGATCCTTGAACATCGGCATTGCTTTGCCAGGCATCGCGAAATTCGTCATTGCCTGATGAATATAGTAGACGAAATTCTCATCTACACCCAGATAACCTTTAACGGCATCCCGATAAAAGGCATAATGCAGCGTCTCGTCCTTGGCAATTCTTCGCAGCAGCTTGGATAAATCCTTATCATACGGCCCGGCGGCTTTAGCCACATTGTTATAGAAAACCATTGTAGCGAGCTCTTGTATCGCCGTATAAACCATCGTTTCCATAGCGGTATCGAAATCAGGAACATATCCTGCCTCTACCACCGATTTGCGCAAAGCATTCAGCTCATGCGGGTCTGCGTTTCTCGTTATAATTAAATACGTCTCCAGCAAGGATGAATGCTGGTCTTCCTCCGATACCCAAGTATGGACAAAGTCCTGCAGCACCTTTAGGGAGCCCTTGAATGTTACGGCAAGATGATGATAGAAAAAGGGCAAGTTCACCTCAGTTAGCAGCGATGTTTCAACAGCAGTGTAAATAGCTAAAGGGAGTTTTCTCTGTTCGATTGTCCACGGTTCCTCTTTGAAACTGCGTCCTTTTTCCCATGGAATAAATTCATGGTAGCTCCAGTCAATGTTGGCGGCGCGTTCACGATGCTGCCTGTACAGCTCTGTCAAGTAAGGCTCCAGCTTAGGGTCAAACACATTGAGTCTATAGTTTTCAGTAGGCATTAACCTGCTCCTTCCTCGTAAACCTTACAGGTAACAAGGAATGAAGTCAATGACCGAGAACCTGCCATATGAAAGAATTCGCAGCTGAATGGACATTTATCACGACATAGCCACAAATTACAGCAGCTAATCCGTATATCCTGCCAATCCCTTGTCCATTAAATAGTCCATTTCGGCATCCAAAATTTTCTCTACAGTCAGTTCGTCCAGCTTAATATCCGACTTGCCCAATATGTAATCCACCAAATCGTCGCTGTCGATCTCCACCTCGCCCTTGGCATTCTCCTTGGCGCCATTAATGTACGCCTGTTCGTGCTTCAGGACAAGCATGATGCTCCGCGAATCTGCTTGGGTATGCTCTGCTATATATTGTACTAATTCCTGCTCATTAAGCTGTTCGCTCATCGGTTCGTCATCCCCTTTTCGTTATGTTCATATTGTAGCACATCCAATGTCGTACTGCCTAAAAGCAGCGGCATGAAGCTGCCCTCATACTGGGAAAAGCTAAATTTATGATCGTCTCGTATATCGCTTCCATACTATCATGAGCAGAAGCATCGCTGCCAAGCCTGCAATCGCAATCACACCATTAATCCAGGTTCCAGCAGATTCTTCCTTCGCTGCCGTCTTCACTCCTTCGACACGCACTGCATCCCCTGCAATCTCAAGCGGCGCGTGCAGTGTTGGCGCATATCCTGCTCCCAACTCCGCAAGATCCCCCCCAGCGTAGGAAAGACGCTTTGTCGGTCCGCACCTGCCTGTCACCAGCTGCCCCCCGCCACTATCGGCATAGACAAGAAATTCTTCATCGACCTCAAATCCGTCATAGCCGCACATCTCTGGACTCCATCCTGTTTTCACGATCACTTCTGAACCCAGGTCTCCTTTCCATACTTCATTCACCTTGATGGTGATTTCGGTTAGAACCTGGTGCAGCACTCCGCTTTGTTTGCGGGGCTTGCTTATGCTCGTGATCTTTCCAGAGAAGATCGCCGTCTTCTTCTTCAGCTCCTCCTTTATTGCAGAAGGCTCCTCACAAGTACAAGCATATACCGCCTCAGGCTTGAACAGGGACCACGTACTCCATGCTAATAAGCAGCAAAATAAAATCATCAGGGAACGTTTGCCCATCATTATCAACCTCCGTTAACTAACTAACTAACTAACGAGCGGAAGTTCCATATTGTTACATCTCCTCTCAGGAACTACTTTCAAAGATCATGCAACTAATTGCAGCGCTTGCTCGTAGTAAAAAGAGGACAACTACTATTCAAGAGAGGATTACCTATGAATCCCAAACAAATTATAATCGTCGGCACGATAGCCATTGTAATTACACTTAGCGGAGGCATTTGGACCGACAAGGCCAATGCCAAACCCAAGAATACTGAAGCCCCTACTCAGAGAATAAACATCGAGGTTCAGGATGCTCTGCTGCATTTGCTTGGCGTATCATCAAATGAAGAGATGCAAGAGGCGTTGTATAACGGCAAATCATTGGCGGATATCACGAAGGACAACAATGGGGATATCCGGCGTGTCATTGCTTTGCAGCTAACGGAGATGACGGAGCAGCTCGACCAGCGTCTAACACAGGGCAGCATCACCCTCGATCAATATCGTGCGCAGCGTTCAGAGCTGGCCGAGATCGTTACCAGAAGCGTGTACGGCCTTCCGAGCGGCTGACAAGCAGCCTCTGGCTTCCGGCTTAATCATTCGCAGCAACAGACGGATTAAGGCGCGCCTTAGTCCGTCTGTTATATTTTTCGGCATATTTCACATAAAAATGTTGATCACCTGCAACTATTAGCACTTTTTGGCGTCCAATAGTTATTGGACAATTTTGGGCTGCCCTCAGTCCGCTCGTCCATATGAATCCAGTAATAGAATGGATGAGGTGAAAGATGAAGAAGGTAGGATTCCTGTTATTGTTTGTCATCCTCCTATTCCTGTCCCCGCAGTATGGACAAGCCGCTTCTGGCGGAAATACACGCATTCTGCTTGACGGAGTGCAGCTTTCCTTGCCTGACAAGGTTGAGGTCGAAATCATCAATAGCAGTGTCATGGTCCCCATTCGGGTGATTGTGGAGAATCTCGGATTCGATGTCAACTGGGACAAGCAGACACGCAAAGTCACCATTACGAAAGAAGATACGATTGTCGAGCTGGCAATCGGAAGTAAAGCAGCTATAGTAGATGGAACGGAACAATTATTAATAGCAGCGCCTGTTATTCATTCCGACACATCACTCGTTCCACTTCGCTTCATAAGCGAAACAATGGGCTTGAAGGTAGTCTGGGACAATCAAACCAAAGAGGTTGCTATTGCAAGCCCTATAGTGGCTCCCCCTGTGATTGAACAAGAACCCGAACCACCGGCAGCCGAATTTCCAGATACCACTGAAACGCCTTCTGAAACAACGCTTCCCGATGGGTCTACGAATCCTTCACATGCTCGATTGGCCACTGTCGACGGGATTGGCTTTGACAGCAACCGCTTGATGATCGCTATAACTGGGAGCACGGTGCCAAATGTGTTCACCATGAGCGATCCGAATCGGATCGTCATTGATATCCCGAACGCGAAATTTGCCGATACCTTCGGAAATGGCCAACTGCTTGGCACCTCTCCAACAGGCCAACTTGAGGTCAAGGATTATCCCGATGTCAAAGGGGTGCGTTATTCCTTATTCTCAAACAGCCCTTCAAAAGTACGAATTGTTATCGATCTGAACGTGGTGAAATCGTATACCGTCTACAACGAAGGCGAGCACGGAGCCGCTTTGTTTATTGTCGATCTGAGCGCACCGGATCCTGCTTCTGTACCGGTTGTTCCCCCTGTACCTATCGAGTCGAACGGAAGAAAGCTTATCGTTCTGGATGCCGGTCATGGCGGTACTGACCCTGGAACTACGGGCATTTCCGGCAAACTGGAGAAGCACTTCAATCTGGCTCTGACACTCAAGGTGGAGGCTCTCCTCAGGCAAATACCGGGCGTCGATGTTGTATTGACGCGCAGCGATGATACTTTCATCCCGCTGGGGGATCGGGCAGTCATTGCCAATAACCTGCAGGCCGCCTTATTCATCTCCCTCCATGGCAACTCAGTTCTGAGCTCGCCTACGGTACGGGGAACCGAAACCTTGTACTACAATGACAGCAGCAAGCCGTTAGCCAATATCTTACATAGACATTTGCTTGCCGCTGCAGGGTTCAAGGACAGGACGGTCAAGTACAAAAGCTTGAAAGTGCTGCGGGATGCGACAATGCCTGCCGCCTTGCTGGAAATTGGATTTCTGTCCAATGCCGAGGAAGAGTCCATTATGCATACGGAAGAATTCCAGAACCGCGTGGCATCAGCGATCGTGACAGGCATCAAGGAATATCTCGGGCTTCCTTAACCAAAGAGCGCGTGCCGTGCGCAGATGGCTGCGAAGCCGCTAGTGTCATACGCAAACAAGCAAACATCCCTTTCCATCTGGATCGGGATGTTTGCTTGTTCAGCGTATGATAGCTCATAGCCGATTACTATAGCTGAATCAACGATAGAATTATACCGACTATAAAGCCGCACAGCGCTCCGTTGACACGAATCCATTGCAAGTCATTCCCGAGCTTCTCCTCCAGCATGCGCACTAAGGAGGCATCATCCATGCGGTCGAGGTTCTCTTTCACCAGCTGGCCGATCCGGTAATGATTCGATTCTACGAATGAAATAATCGCTGACATCAGACGGGACTCCCATGCTGCAACCCATCCCGGCTGCTGGCTCACATAACGCACGGCAGTTCGGTACGCGGTGAATACTGCGCGCCCTCCGCCAGCCTGCTCTTCCTCCAGCTTGCGAAGGATTGCGCTGCGGATTTCCTCGATTCGCTCTTGAACGAAGCTCTCGGCGCCTTCTCCCTGCAGCTGGTTCAGGGCCCATTCCTTCACCCCGTCCAGACGGGCCTCGTTGCCTGCCAATTCGAATAGCTGTACGCGAATTTCACGGATAAATTTCTCCCGATAGGCGTTATCCTCATTTTTCAGCTCGCGGATGCTGGAGAGGAGCAGGTTCTGAAGCATAACCCCCATCTTCTCTTCATTCATGAAGCCTGCGAATGCTTGCACAGCGAAGCCCATGAACCCGCCGACCTTCAATTCATTCAGCTTCTCGCTTGCCAGCTTGCCCAGCATCATGCCGGTTTCCGGACGTCCCGCCCATTTCGCGCCTTCATCAAGGGCATAGTCTAAAGCTTTCTCATCATAGCGGTCATTCATAATTTTCGTCAGAACCGTATCCGCAGCGGATTTGATATCAAACTTGCGTATATAAGCTGTAATCCCGGATTGAATATACGGAACGGCCCGATCAAGCGGCAACCGCTCAATCAGTTGAATCAGAAGGTTAAGAGCGCCTCTTCTTACTTTCCTCTTGCTCAGCAGTCTCGTTAACAAGGACCCCGCATATTGCAGCACATTCAGCTTCCGCAGCTTGTTCTCAATGCTCTCCTTGTTCAGAAACTCATTCTCCATAGCCGAGATCAATGACTGAATGATCCGATTTCTATTCTTCAGCAGCAATGAAGTGTGAGGGATCGGAATGCCCAGCGGATGGCGAAATAGAGCAGTCACAGCGAACCAGTCGGCTATTCCGCCAACCAGTCCCGCCTCAAAGCCGCCCTGCAGCAGATAGACGAGTGTCGACTTCGGAAGAAATAATGTGGCCACGAAGCCGGAAGCCATAATGGCTAGAGAAATGCTTGCCAAATATCTGGATTTCATATAAAGTCTCCTATCGGCAGCTGTCTTCTATCGCTAACAGCTCCAAACGATTATGATTGCATGCATGAAGGCAGCATCTCTTATTGGGATGTGTTCCCATTTGCTATACAGCGTATAATGTATTACAGGGTTCCCATTTCCCCTTATCCTTATGTTCACTCCATTAAACTTTACCATCATCATAACAGAAACGAAACGTATTCTTAAACGGCTATCCCCCCAATAAAATGAGCTGCCCCTTGCAAGGAGCAGCTGCTTGCCATCACAATTATTAAATTGTCCATTCCTTCCCACTTGCAGGCCGTGCCACTTCCTTAAAGCTATTAATGATGTCTGTTAATTCCTGCTGCATGCTTTTATTGTTCTTGGACTCAAGCACCCACGCATACATTTGATGAAAATGGGATTCTGTTTCGATTGAAGTGATCGTCATAATAAAGGGATAATCGTCGTCCACTTCCATATGCAATTGAAATTGGTAGGCCTCATTCCCATTAATAGAGATCAAGCGGGATTCTTTAAGAACGTAGACATATGCATAATTCTCCCTGGCGAGTTCTTCAATCTCAGCATGATAGTCTTCAAGCGTAGCATAGAATTCAGATACATCCCCCTTGTCCTCTGACAGCACCATGAAATACTTCTCTGCAAAGTGGTTGGATATCCCAATATCCTGCTCGTCATTCAGCTCCTTATCCACTCTCCAGCTGCCCGGAGCCGTTACTTGAAATTGCTTATTATTGCTTAGAAACACTTTTTCTTTGTCGTAGTCAGCTATCCCTGCAATAAGTGTAGCCACTCCAATAATGGCGGAGATAACGGCAGCAAAACCCATGAACGAGAATGCGATCGTTAGTATAATATTTTTATTCCTGCTTATTGATCCCGGTGGCAGTTCTTTCGTATTCAACACGAAGGTGTTCGCCGCCCTATCGCCGAGCCTCTGTTTCTTGCCTGATGCCAGCACAGCAATAGCAGCGATAATTCCATTCTCGACCAGCAGCAGCAAATAACGAATGAGCTCCTTCAGGATGCCTGGAGGCCGTCCATCCGCCCCTACAACCTGAATACGGAACACAAATTTTCCAGCGGTGTAGCCGGTCAAACCTTCAATGAGCAAATAATACAGGACTGCGCCTAGCATCATCGAGCCTACCAGCACGACTGATAATTCCGGTATGTAGTACCCTAATGAAATACACCCTACGAATAATAAACATAACAAAATAATATCAACAATCGTCGCTCCAACCCGCTTGAAAAAAATAACTTCCCTATTGCTGATAAACGCGATATTCTCCACACTTAGCGGCAATTCTGGCGGTTGATTCAAGCGGACGTTAGGCTCAATCATTGACTTTTCTAAGCGGGGCCAATCTCCCGGCTGATACTGCAAGTTATCCACCTCATTCTATGTTGTGCGGAGCTGTAAACCAAATTTAACCGTTCTAATATTTTCATGTCAACCCTTTTTACACCATTCATCTTATACATCGTTAACAATTGGACCGCTACCCCTCACAATTGAGTCAGCACCGATATATGCGGCTTGACACCCGCAAGGCTCTCGCGGTATATTGGAAAAAAATATGCACGTTGTGTACTTACGTTGGAAGCACCCGTAAGAAAGGCTCATTATGCCTTTTTTGCGGGTGCTTTTTATTATGCCGCGAAGTCGCGCACAACGGCAGCATACGAGGAGGATAATGATGAAAGCTAGAAGAATATGGACGTTATTGATGACATTGATGCTGCTGATCGCGAGCGCCCCTCTCGCACTAGCTGCGACGACTATGGAATTAACGGTCTCCAGTCAAGCCGCACTCGACAAAACAATCGCTGCAGCAAGCAGCACCCAGCAAACCGCAATTAAAGGACTCCAACTGGATCTCGTTATCATCGGGCAGAAGGAGCAAGCTCTGGATGGCTCCATCAGATCCGTCCATTATAAGAACGAGGCGGAGCTTCTTGCACTACGTTCGAGAATCAAGCAAATCGATGCGGATACAATCAAGAAGCTGGAGAAGCAGGTTCAAGAGATGAAAGAGCGATACAAGCCTTTATTCTCCCTCTATACGACATTGAATCAGCAAATCACTGCGGCAAAAGGGATCAAGAACAAGGATTTGAATGCGCTGCTTCGAGCGCAGGCAGATACTGCGAAGCTCGCAGTTCACTTCGCGCGACAGGATATTAAAGCGCAAGAAAGCCTATTGACCGCTGCAAAAAAATCGGCGAAAGCAGCAAAGAAGAGAATACAAGAAACACTATCCGGCATGGGAACGTTAAACATACGAATCAAGTCTGCACGGAGTGAAGCAGCCGCCTCCAAGAAACGTATCGCCCCCCTGCTGGCAGCCTTCAAGCAAGCGATCAAAAAGACGCAGGTTAAAGAAACACTAGACTCTCTAACCTCAATAGTCGCTCATTCCCGCCAAATCACTGTACACAAACAAGCTATTCTCAACCTGGAGAACCAGATCAGCGGCATAATCAACAAAGCAAAAGCGCAGCTGCCGTCTATACGGTAGCTGCGCCTGACTCATAAATCCGCCGGGATAGGATTAAGGAAGATCAATCAGCATAAAGGATGCGTCTGATGCAGCATCTATAGCTAACTCCGTTACATCTGTTATTCTTGCTGCATCGCGTTTCTTGAGTGCGGATTCCTTGTTCAGGGTAATCTCCCCTTCGATAACAAACAAATAAATCCTTCTGCCCGCAGCCTGAGAGAATGCTAGTGATTGCCCTGCGTCCAGATCAGACAGGTAGATCGTTAAGTCCTGATGAATATGTGCGATTTGCTCTGATTGTATGCGGTTCGAAACGATTGGCAGGAGGTGGTTTTTCTTGGCGCTAATGTCATATGTTTTCTGCTCATAGGAGGGCTTTAGCCCTTGTTCATTAGGCATGAACCACAGTTGCAAAATATTAGCTGTTTCCGTATCGGAATTATTAACCTCTGAGTGCAGAATTCCAGTACCCGCGCTCATCCGCTGAATTTCGCCGGGACGCAACGTTTCCTTGCCGCCTGTATTGTCTTCGTGATGGAGTTGGCCTGCAAGCGCCACCGTTACTATCTCCATCTCCCGATGGGGATGCGTTCCGAAGCCTTTGAGCGGCTGGATATAATCATCGTTAAATACGCGCAATGGTCCAAAGCTAACATTATCGGGATCATAATAATCGGCGAAGGAAAAGCTGAAATTATATTGGAGCCAGCCATGGCTCCCCGAATGCCTGGATTCAGCCGGATAAATCTTGATCATCGTATCTCTCCTAGTATTCGTATTTTCGCAAAAGATTACTTGCCGGATACTTGTCCCACCGTGCGCAGCTCCCAACGCAGTGCGATACGGGTGTTTCACAATATCACGCGGATACTCACATTTTACATCAGCTTGCTAATACTCACATTTTCGCAATAACTTACTTTGTGTAAGTATGATAATGTGTTATAGTACACTTGTCAAGCTATTGATTCGGCAACCACCTGTCTCTCATCCTCAACAAATGTTATAAACCAAGGAGTGTTCATGATGAACCATATGTATATCCGGCATGCTGTTGGCAGCAAGCTGCTTCTCGATTCCAAGGCGCATATCGCAAGCTATGAGATTGAATCTGAAGGGACTTCCAGCTGGAAATTCATCATCCATATTACCGATGAACAAGCAGCTGAGCAAGTGTTGCAGCATAAGGACGAGATTAATCTGTTCGTTGTTGAGAGCAGTAATCCTCAACACAAAACGTGGTACTATTCTTCTAAGGGGACCGTCCGGTATGATAAAGCAAATGCTCTGCTTATCGTTGTAGCGAATGCCAAGCTGGATTATTCCGTATAATGAAAGGACAGAACACCTTCACCATTTCATTCAAAGGAGCACCGTACTATGGCACATGTTCGCCGATTAATCTCTGATCAAGATTTCAATGAAGCAATGGAGCGCGGAACACGCTTGCGCGTATTCAAGGACGATCATATTATTGACACTGGAGGCATAATTATTCGATTCGATGATGACATGGTCGCCATTCAATCCAGCGTCAGCGATATCTCCTATCATTCAAGAGCAGCCTGCGAGTTCTTCTCTATGAAGGATCGCTAAGCTTGAGTCTTGGTTGCCTATAAATCTTCCTAATGATTGAAGTAGAACGGACAACAACTTTGGGTATCAACTTTCAAGCAAAACTCTTCTGACTTCTTGTAAAAGCTGGACGCCAATAAAATGCATCAATATGAGGGAAAGGTTCATCATTGCTACTTAAATGTTTACGGCAAAAAAGTCGGGGAGTCCTGCAGACCCTCCGACTCTTCGTGCTATTTTCGCTCTTTTATAGCATATCACTTCCGTAATTCCCCTTCATCCCTTGTTCGCGCCTGCTTTCAGCCCTTCGATAATGTATTTTTGCAGGAACAGGAACAGTATGGTTATTGGAATCGCGACGAGCACTGCTCCTGCGGCGAAGGTGGTGAATTCGTTGTTGGCACGTCCGGTGACCATTTCGAACAGTCCGACGGCCAATGTTTTGTTGTCATTCGAACGAAGCACCAGCCGTGCAAATATGAAGTCCATCCAAGGCCCGATGAAGTTGGATACCGCAATAAACGTCAGCATCGGCACCGAGAGCGGAATCATAATTCGGAAGAAAATGGATGTGTGAGAGGCCCCGTCGATTTTGGCCGCTTCCTCCAAGCTTCGCGGAAGGCCGTCGAAGTACCCTTTTACAAGCCATGCCCCGAACGGAATCGAGCCCCCCGCATAGACCAGAATAAGCCCCCAATGATTATCAAGCAAATTCATTTGCAGCAGCAAAATATAGATTGCGATCATTCCCATGAAGGACGGGAACATTTGCAGCACCAGCATGACCATCAGACCTTGCTTGCGCCCCGGGAAGCGGAACCGCGAGAAAGCATACGCAGCTGTCACTACTAGTACGGTAGAAATAATCATATTCATGAATGCGATGAACAAGGTGTTCTTGTACCATATGAGGTAATCCTTCTCTTCGAAAAGGCTAACATAATGGCTGAGCGTCAGCCGCTCGGGCAAATAGGTTGTTGAGCTGATGGTATCGCCCGGATTCATGGAGCCCAAAATAACCCATACTACGGGATATAGCACAACAATCGCGGTTCCAGCGAGTATCATATAAATCACTGTGAGCAGAACATTTTCTCTCCATGACTGGCGGATAGACACCTTGTGATTCCCTGAGATCGTCTTCATTGGATCATTTCCTCTTCCTTGAAGGCTCTGGTTTGCCGGAAATTCCAGATCGAGAAGATCGCGATAATGATGAAGATCAGAATCGAAATAACCGACGCGGTATTAAACTGATTCTGCTGCAGTGTTAATTTGAAGATCCATGAAATCAGGATATCCGTCGAGCCCGCATAGCTGTAGTCAATATTGACGGGACCGCCCTCTGTGAACAAGTAAATGATGTTGAAGTTATTCAGGTTCCCGGCGAAGCTCATAATGAGCAGCGGGGCGGTTGCGAACAGCACCAGCGGAAAGGTTATCGTGCGGAACCGCTGCCACGGACTCGCCCCGTCCACCTCAGCCGCCTCGTACATATCCTTGTCAATACTCGTGAGCACACCCGACATTAAAGCCATCCAGAACGGGAATCCCAGCCACGTATTTACGAATACAAGCGAGGCTTTCGCCCAGAAGGGATCGGACAGCCACGGTATCGCTGCAATCCCGAATAAGCTCAAATATTCGTTCAGCGGACCGAATTGCGCATTGAAGAAGTTGCGGAAGATCAGAATAGTTACGAACGCTGGAATCGCCCAGGGAAGAATATAGACCGTCCTCCAAAAACGCTTGAATCTGATCCTCTTGACGTTGATCATTAACGCATAGAATAATCCTGTGAAATAGGTCGTTACCGTAGCCAGAACCGCCCAGAGCAGTGTCCAGCCGACAACCCCGTAGAAGGTGTGGCTCCAGGCGCGCAGATTAAACAGATTGGAGAAGGTTTTGAAGCCCACCCAATCAACCAGATGCTTGGGAGGCAAGTAGTTCGGGCCCGAATAATTAGTGAAAGCGATCAGGACGCCGAACAGAAGCGGCAATATCGTCAGGAACAAGGTAAAAACAATAGCAGGCGTCAACAGAAAATAGGCATAGCCCTTCTCCCATGCGTATTTTACAGACTGCCTTGCACTGCGGACGGATATCCCCTCCTCCATCCTCTTTCTCACCTTGTAGGCATCCCCGATATTGAAGATGTAGAAGCAGATGATGACGAGCAGCGCCAGCAAATAGATAATTCCCTCCACCATCATAAAGATGGAGTGATCACCCTGCTCCACAATTCTGCCGCGCTGGCGAATTTGCACTTGTTCACCCAAGGTAACCAAGCCCCATATCCCGTTCATAATCGGCTTGCTCCAAAAAATAAGCACATAGGCTTCAATGAGCGCCAGCATCAGACCTTTCACAATCTGACGGTTATAGAGCTGGCCCAGACCCATGAAAATCACCGACAACGCCACGCTGACGATTGTCTTCATCGATCTCTGCTCTCTACTGGCTGGATGGATTGTCATTGGTGATTCCATGGCAGACTCCCCTCACCATTTTATTGATTCGATAAGGATATCGCCTCTTTTATTTGGTTAACAGCCTTATCCAGCACCGTCTTAGGGTCCGCATTGTCATCCCAAATTACGGCAAAGGCATTGCCCATCGCTTCCCACACCGGCACCATCTCAGGAATGTTCGGCATAGGCACGGATACGGCTGCTTGATCCAGGAAGCCCTTAATAATTTCATTGCCCTTGATCGTTTCATTCTCCATTAGACTAATACGAGGCGGCAGCTGACCGGATATTTCGAATTTCTTCATCAGCATTTCCTCGCTGGTCGCGAACCTGGCATAGGCGGCAGCTGCCTCCGGATATTTGGTATAGGAGTTGACATAGTAGGCCCTTATGCCGGAAAAGCTCGTTGGCGCCTTCCCATTATCAAGCTTGGGCAGCGGTGCCACTCCGAAATTCACCTTGCCCTCCTGCAGCGCGGCTACAGCCCACGGCCCGTTAATATCGAACATCAGATTGTTGTTAATGAATAAGGTTTCTTTCAACGCGTAGTTAATATCTCCACTATTCAAAGGGAGTACTTCCTTGTGCAGTTTTTGCATAAATTGAGCTGCCTTGACCGCCCCTTCGTTGTTAAGTCCGATGTCATCCTTGTTCGTATTTTTATCGCCAAAAACATACCCGTCATATCCGCCCAGAAAGCCATAAAGGAAGAAGAAGTCATTGACCTGCATCATGAAGCCGTATTTCTCCTTGGCCTTGTCAGTGAAACCTTTGGACTGCGCGATTAAATCATCCATCGTTGCAGGAACGTTCTTCACCAAATCCTTGTTATAAAATAAGGCATAGGTGTCGATAGCAGTAGGATAGCCGTACAGCACACCGTTCATCGAGGTTCCTGTAATGGATGCCTCCATAAAATTCACTTTGTATTCATCGGCAAAGAAGTTTTCCAGCACCAAGCCCGAGGCCACTAATCCGCCAATCTTGTCATGCGGCGCCAGGAATACGTCAGCGCCGAGGCCTGCGGGGCCATCAGTCTGCAATTTGGTCGGCGCATCGCCTTGGGAGACGACTTGTACTTCAACCGGAATATTATATTTCTTCGTGAACTCCTCTGCCACCGCTTTCGCCCATGTTTCATCCGAGCCGCCGTTATCCCATACAATCAGCTTCGCATCTTTCTCAAGTTCTGGCTCTGTCGGCACAACAGCCTCATTCTCCTGCTCATCTACGGTCGCATTGCTGTTATTTGCCGGGGGGGTGTTCGTCGTTTCGCTCGGTTCATTGTTGTTGCCGCTTCCACAAGCAGCAATTACAATCACCATGACAATAGCAATGACAATCGACAGCATTCTTCTCATCTTCATCCTTGGACTCCCCTTTTTCATGTTTTCAACATAACCGTCCGGGCATGCATCATTTCCCTGCAAACGCTTACCCCCTCAGCATATGTGGGGCCGTTTTATAATATGCTTTAATTTTTTGACAAGCCTGCAAACGACAAACACCCCCTGGCAGAGGGCGGACTAACCACAAGGTTAATCCTGGCCTGCCAGGGGGTGTTCATTATGTTTCTATTGGTTCGACTATTCCTTAATTAGGGAGTGAATCACTTGCGCGCCTTCCGCACGGTTCAAGCTTGCTTTAGGAGCGAACAATCCGCCGTCTCTGCCTTGCAGCAGACCAAGTGCAACCGCTTGTGATACCGAGCTCTTCGCCCAAGCGCTAATCGAATCGCTGTCTTTCAACGAAGCGTTGCCTGCCTGCTCCGCTTTCTTGCCTGTTTTCTTCTCATAAGCACGGATCAGAATAACAGCCATTTCTTCACGAGTCACCTTCGCGCTCGGGTTGAATTTGCCTTTATCATCACCAGTAACGAGGCCTGCTTCTGATGCGGCAGCAACTGCCTCTGCATACCATGCTTGATCAGCTACATCAGAGAAAGCAGCTTGCTTCGTTGCCTTCAAGTCCAATGCCCGTACAAGCAGCGCCACGAATTCTGCGCGTGTCAGGTCTTTGGATGGCGAGAAGGTTGTTGCGCTCGTTCCTTCAATGATGTGCTTCGCCGCGAGCGTCTTGATCACGTTGGAAGCCCAGTGCTTGCTGGATACATCGCTGAATGTTTTGTTGAATTCCAGAATGGCATATTTACTGAAATGAGTAATATCTGCCTTCATGAAGCCATTCTCTACTTTACCGCCAATGTACTCTAGCTCGCCATTGTCGCCGATGTAGTAAATGCCTGTCAAATCCGTGTTCGCATTGTCAGCCAGCTTGAGAATAATCGTAAGCGGCTGCTCGAACGTGCTAAGTGGAAGCTTCTTGCCGTCAGCCGTACTTACATACAGACTCAGGTGGTAAACTTCACTTGCAGGCGATACATCGCTGCCTGCTTCTTTCTTCTTGTCAAGCAAGCTCTTAGCTGCATCTTCAGCTACTGGCTCGAATTCGAATACAACCTTGGAGCCCTTCGCGCTGTCTCCGGATACAAGAGCAGCTACTGCCTTCAATACGCTCGCAGGGAGCTGGATAGTCGCATTGTCCCGTTTAACCTCAAGTACATTGCTGCCCAGAAGATCAGCCGTATTGAGAGGAAGCTCAATGCTCTTCACTCCGCTGCTAACGGCTACAGAAACTTTACCGTCTGCGGCATTTTTGAGATTCTGCTCGTTGATTGCCAAAGCAGCTTCATCGGCTGGCGCAGTGCCGCCGCCAACTGGACCTCCGCTGGAATAACCTGTGCCCTTAGCGATAATAGCAGTACCGCCATTAGCTTTAGCCGGAATGCTGATTGTAACTGTTTTATCACTGCTTACCGTATAAACCTTGTCATTGTATTCATCTTTAACAAAGCTACCCGCCTCGAATGGAACTGCGAATGTAGCGGATTTCGCGACATCGTCAATGTTCAGACCAACGAAGATGGACTCATTCAAGTAATTGCGCTCATAAACAACATATTTATCCGCATCGCTGCCTGAAGTTTTCTTCTGCGTTCCTTTGGAGAAAGTCTTCGAATACTTCTCACGGATGTTCAGAAGGTTCTTGTAGTGATTAAGAAGACCAGCCTTCTTCGTCACATTGTCCCAAGGCATATCTTTGCGGTTCTCACCCAAAATTCCTTTATCAAAATCCCCATTACGTCCGGTTGCGCCCAGCTCTTCGCCATAATAGACAACAGGCTGGCCTTTGGAAGTGATTTGAAGAGCTGCTGCTACTTTCAGCTTGTTCTCGTCATTGCCGACAGAGTACAGGAAACCGTCCTCGTCATGGCTGCTCAGGAACTGACCCAGTGTTGAAGTGTTATTGATTCTATTGCTGCGATTCTCCAAGTTCCTTACAACTTCGTCAATACTTCCGTTTACGAATGATTTGGCTTGAGATTTGAAATCGAAATCAAGCAGGGAATCCATTTGCCCTGTACCCAAGTATCCACCTGTAACATCAATGCTTGCTCCAAAATATTCACCGATAATTTTGAAATCCGGATCGATGGCATTAACCGCATTCTTAAGCGCTCTCCATGCTGTTCCCTCAACGTGCTTGATCGTATCTGCACGGAAGAAGTCGATGGTGTCCCCGCGGTCTGTTCTTGCTTTGTTCAGCCAATCTGCTTGCCATTGTACGATCTGATCTCTTACAGCAGGATCTTCAGTAATAAGGTCAGGCAGCCCGCCTACTTCGCCTGTAATATCACCACTTCCTCCTGGACCACGAATCATGCCGCCAAAGCGCGCACGGTCTTCATCCGTTGGGAAGTTCGTGAGTTTGTTCGTATTCGTATCCGTCGGCTTCAAGCCATAGCCTGTATGGTTGATAACAACGTCAACCATGATCTTGATTCCACGGTCATGCGCTTTGTCGATAAGCTCTTTGAACGTGTCCAGATCACCGAGATGCTCGTCAATCTTGGTGAAATCTTTTGCCCAATAGCCATGGTAGCCATATTGATATTTGTAAGGCGCTGCGGATGCAAGATTGTAGTCAATATTGTCTACAATTGGGGTAATCCACAGCGTATTGATGCCCAGCTTCTCCATGTAATCCAGGTTATTAATCAGACCGCGGAAATCACCGCCATGATAGGTTTCCAAATGTGCTTTATCGTATTTCTCGCCATTCGGATTATCATTGGAGGTATCGCCATTAGCGAACCTGTCCGTCAGGACAAAATAAATTCTTGCTTCATCCCAATCAAAATCAGGCTTGCCCGATGGTGCAACCACGTTCAATTTCGTTTCAACTTTTACATAGTGTCCAAAGCGGTCAACAAGCGTAACAGGAATCGTTTTCTCTCCTGGTGTTGTACCTTCTTTGATCGCAATTTGCTGCTTCAGCAGCGTTTTGTCAATCGGCTCTTTGGCGCTTCCGCCAATTGCCGTCAGGTCTGCGAACACGTCTTTAATGTCGCTCAGCTCGCCGCCAGTTACAGAAACATTGACAGACAGCTCTGCTGTTTGTTTGTAGCTAACCCCTTTAGCAGGGATAGAAGCAGATACATTCCAGTTCGGATCCTTGTACTCGAAGTAGCTCTTGCCGTCTTCGACATTGGAATTGTAATAATCCTTCTCTGACTTTGTTACACCGCCAGCACGAGTAACCTCGTAGTGGTAATAGGATTTGCCCAAAGGAACATCCGCTACAGCCACTTGGAAATATTCTTCGACAGAATCGTAAGTCATATCATAAGACGTGCTGTTGCCATCATTCTCAATAACCAGCTTAACACCTTCGATGGTATCCATCTTATTGTCTCTCATCAGCAGCTCATCGCGATAGAAGAAGGAAGTAATTCCTTGATCCATAACAGGGTTGCTAATATGCTTCACTTGTCTGATTTCAACTGTGTTTTGCTTAATGAAAACTTTAGCTGTGCTTTGACCAGGTGCGAAAGTGATCATACGATCCAAATCGATATCTCTTTCGACCCAATCGCCTTTACGGAGCTTGAAGCCTACTGAATTCGAGTTCAAAGCCACCGGTATTTCGGCAAACATCATGCCATTTCGCTCTTCTTTAAATAGCTTCTGATCATTGGTTAGGCCAGTCGACCATACCCAGATATTCCAGTCTGTATAATCCCTTGCCGGACGGTCATAGTAGAGATGAATATACCGCTTCGTCAATGGATGCGGCTCAACTGTGAAGGTGAAGGACAGATCCTTCTCCAATGGACCGTATGTTGCGCTTTGAAGCGAGTTCGCTGGGATCTTCACTTCATAGGTCTTGCCATATTCCAAATCGCTATTAATATCAAAGGTTATATTCTTGCCCGATACAACATGGCTGTAAGTAACGTCCGTTACAGACACTGGGCCTGTTTGAGTTACATCATCATTGAAGTCTACGGAAATGCTGTACGTGCTGATTGGCACGTTAACGGATCCAACACCCGGGGTTGAATCGACAATTGTCAGCTCGCTGACAGCCCCTTTGATTGTCCATGCTTCACTATATGTGCCCTGCTTATTGATTGAACTTGGAGTCCAGTCATTGGCAACCTCATTTGCTGGATCTTCCACGATCACATCAAGTGCACCGTGTTGATTTGGATTATCGCCAGTGAGTACAGCGATTGCTTTAACCTGTTGTCCGTTCTTCAAACCTAGAACTGACAATGGAATTTTGCCTTCGAAGCCCGTTTCAAAGTGTGCAGCAAATTCCGCTCCCTTTAGAGCAGTGTTAGAAGCTAATATTGGATTAACCAAGTCTGTAGATTGGAAAACCTTAGCTTTCTTTTGAGAATCATTCGTTATTCTTTGCATAACATGGAATTTCGGTTTCTCGGTCGTATTTTCGAAAGTGTATTTATTGTATCCGTCAGGTGCTGCTGAGATTCCGGAATTCTCCCCTACCACATTGATAGCTAGATCAAGGAAGGGTCCGTTACCAGACCAATCTGGTAAACTTACAGCGTCTACCCAATAATAAAGATTATAGCCGTCGTTATAGATACGGAGGTTATCGATATGGAAGTTAGGCGAACCGTCCCAATTGTTTGCAGTCTCCGATCTTCCCAGAATAGGAGCCTGATCCCAAGCTGCATCCTTGATGCCGTCTATCGTTATATCAAAGGTACGAATCGTAAAAGCATTGCTGTACACGGCTTGAGCATTAGCTAGAGATTCTTTCCAACTTTTCGCTATTTTGTTATCTGTATGCTCAGGAATAACGTCAAACGCACCATGCTCTGCCGAGGTATTACCGCTCAGAACAACAATTGCTTTGATTTGATCGCCATTTACGAGCCCCAGCTCGGATAATGGAACCTTTCCTTCAAAGCCTTGCGTCCGATCTATTTTGAATTCAGCTCCCTTTAAGTTGCTTTCTGTACTAAGAATTGGATTGGTCAAATCTGTCGATTTGAATACAGCAGCACTTCTTACTTCATTTACGCCTTTAAGTCTTTGCATAATATGAAATTGAGGCTTCTTATCTGTTCCACTGAAATTGTACTGACCATTCCAGTACTTGGTTGGTCCAGATGCTCCGGATGGTCCCGCGCTTATTCCGGAATCTTGATCATTCACCTGAAGAGCGATGTGAATATATTGACCATCGTCCAGCCAGTCATCAGGTATATAAGAAGCATCTACCCAGTAATACAAATATGTCCCATCATTTGTAAATTTCAAGTTATCAATGCTAAAGCCTTCCCAGCCTGCAGACGGTGACACCCCTACCGAAGCAATCCCGTCCCATGCAGCATCTTTAATTCCGTCAATCGTAATTGTATCGGATGTTGCGCTTGCCTGAGGTGTTCCTACCCCATAAATCGGCAGCAATCCGCATACTAGCGCACACACTAGCAAGGTGGATAGCCATTTGCGATGTTTGCTCATTTTCTCCATCCCAACCTCTCCCATTATATAATCTGTTAACGCAAACGTTTGCACAAAGTACGCACAAAAATGAAGCGTTTTCAATCAATTCCGAATATGGCAGTCACAGCTTGCTTATTCTCTCGCAGCCTCCTGCCTCTCAGAATCGGTTCAGTGCAAACGCTTTCTTAACTAGTTGTAGTTTATCATTGATTGCTAGATTATTCAATACAGAAGTACCTTGAAAGAGGCGCCTCTTCACGGTATCTGCAAGTAATATCCACAGACTGATAGACACCTATAATATATGGAAATCAAACGAATTCATGTACCTATTAATAGACAGTCCTTATGCCAACCCTCTCGCTTAATTAATTCTAGTCTTTCAGACTGCCTAAGAAAGTCCATAGGACATTCCCCCCTAAGCTGCTCCAACCGTTGCTTGCACCTACATTACTGCAATAATACAGGTAACATGACCTGAGTGGACCATTTGAAGCCATTTACCTGCTAAAATACATCAAAAAGGTAGAAAAGCATCGTAAATGCTGGGTTCTGGCGATATTTGATGTATTTTTGCAGCTATTCCGGCTGCGAGCAGCTGTTTTGCTGCAGGAGATGTACTTGTGCAGGTGCGCGTCATGAGATGCGACCGACCGCCGTCATGCAGCGAAACACCGCGCGCTGGGATCTGCGCGCGGTGCGGATTATTTCTGGGCCAATTACTTGTGATTATTTCTGCAGCAACATCATGAATGCAAGCAATGGCTAACGAGCTAATGCAGTGTGCGCACTCGGACATCATGTATGTCCAGCAGGCTCATTTCAACAGCCTGAGTAATTCCAATTACTCACATTCATATTGAAGCGAATGTGCTTAGCGCCTTCAAGTCCATTGTCGGCACCAGACCCTCCTGCGCGGCACGGCCCAGCAATGCCGTTACTGCCTGGTATCCGCTCTCACCCAGATGGGCGGAGAATTCATTCACATAAAGCTCGATATGCGCTTGCGCGACTTCTGGAGACAGCTCCTGCGCATGGTGCATAATATAGGCTTGCGAAGCCTTGGGATGCGCCCATGCATATTCAACCGAGGCGCGAATCCAGCCCGTTATAGCCCCAAGATCCAGCGAACGCTTGGCGATGATCGCTCCCAGCGGAATCGGCAGCCCCGTATCCGCTTCCCACCAACTGCCAAGATCAGCCATCAGCTGCAATCCATAAGACGGGTATGTAAAGCGCGCTTCATGAATGACTAACCCCGCGTCAATGCTGCCCCCCTGCACAGCAGGCATAATCTCATGGAAGGGCATAACGACAATCTCGCCTACTCCTCCTGGCACTTGCTTGGCTGCCCACAGCCGGAACAGCAGGTAAGCTGTTGAGCGCTCACTTGGGACTGCCACTCTGCGACCGGACAACTCAGCAGGAGCAGCCTTACCGCCCTTAGTTAGCACCAGCGGTCCGCAGCCTCTGCCCAGCGCTCCTCCGCAAGGAAGCAGCGCATATTCAGACAGCGCCCACGGCAGCGCAGCATAGGATATTTTCATAATATCCGGTCCATCCTGCAGTGTTGCCAAGTGATTCGTAACATCTATATCCGCATAGGTTACGTCCAGCTCTGGCGCGCCGGGTATCAGCCCATGCGCCCACGCATGAAAGATAAAGGTATCGTTCGGACACGGAGAGTAGGCAATTCTCATGATGATATAACCTCCTGTAGATTGGCGAAGGCAGCTTCCAGCTGCTCAAGCGCCTCCTTGACCCGCCAAGCAGAGCGGTCACGCGGGCCAACGGCATTGGATATCGCTCGAAGCTCCAATACAGGCAGCCCGAAGCTGGCTGCTGCCACAGCGGCGCCATGCCCCTCCATTACCTCAGCTGTCGCCCCCGGTATGCGGGCAGCCAGTCTTGAAGCAGTCTCGGCTGTCCCTGTCACAGTCGAAACCGTAAGCACCGCACCTAAGCATGCATCTAATCCCGCTTCTACCAAGGCCGCTTTTACTTTGTGAGCCAGCTCTTTGTTAACCTCTACACTGGCAGAGCCGAATCCCAGCTCGTCCAAGCTGAGGAAGCCATCTGGCGTCTCGGCTCCAAGATCCGCAGCAATAATCGCATCGGCTACGACTATTGTGCCCACCGCCGCTTTCCCTTGGAAGCCGCCTCCAATGCCAGCGCTTATGACCAGCCGATAGCCTCCTGCAGCAAGCGCCTTTGCCGTACCCGCTGCTGCATTCGCCGCACCTACTCCGACTGCAAGAACCCCAAACCTTTGCGGGTCATTCAATCCACGCAGCACTGCATCCCTCTCCGCTTCAACAGCCGTTACAATTAGCACTTTATCATTAGCTTTATCATTAGCTTTATCGTTAGCTTTATCGTTATCACGATTACCTTCGCCAGCACCTGCATGACTCGTATTTATCATCGCCTGTCCAACCTCCTTAATGCCTGCATAATTTAAACGCTTCATTAGTTATAGTGAACCATGAATCAGCGTTTTTATCAAACAAGCACCAAAGATAGGATCACTTCAACGGAAATGAACTGCGGTCAACCTGATAAATGTCATAACCTCTTCCAGTATACCTTGTGAAAAAGACATACTGTCCGTCCGGGCTGAGGAACGCCGCCTCCTCCATGGCCGATGTGCTGATTACAGGGTCCACGATACGCTCCGCTTTCGTCCAAACCCCGTTCTTCCTATAGCTTATGAACAACTCTCCATTCTGCGCGACGGCGGGGCCAGTAATCAATTTGGTGAATAGCATAACGCTCTCTTCCGGATCAACATACACATCACTTATAATGCCTTCCTCATTGATGCTGCCATCCAGTTTAACAGGCTCTTCGAATTTGCCGTCCTTATATTCCGCTTTATAGAGAGAAGCCCCCTCTCGGGTGGACATGAAATAAACACCGCTATTCGTCCAAACAGCCGAACCGTCTTGAGCGCTTGAATTAAGGGCTTCAACATATTCCAGACCGCCCCAATCATCACCTTCTTTCTTGGCCATCCAAATGCTTGAGTTTCCTGATTTCTGTCCATCCTTATCCATCCGTATAGCTAGCAGCATTTTTGTGCCATCCTGACTTATTGACGTCACCACTATATCTTTGTCCGGATTCGAGAGCGCGAATCTCTCCGGCTCCGACCATTTCCCATCCTTATATTCTGTCTTGAAAGAAGTGATAATCGGTCTAGACCGATCATCATACCGTGCGAAGAAAAAGGTTTTGCCATCGGGGGTAAAGGTTCCTGCAAACTCCTGAGTATCCGTCCTCGAAACAATACCATCCGCAAAAATAACCGGCTTCTCCAGCCGTTCCTTCGCACTGTAGGGGTGGGTTTCACCGCCGGCACAGCCCGCAATTGCAATAGTTGCACCTAATATACCGATCATTCTCAAAGCCTTCCTGCTCAAAATGTTCTTATTCATTTCGTCACCTCTTCGTCTGATGGGGTCCTATTGTAATCCGTTGGCAAAATCAAACAACTGCTCCTTAGATATCTCCGGACACTCGCTTGTAACGGTATACTGCAGCCTGCTCTCTTCCTCTTCCCATACCAGGGTTTGGAAATCGCCATTCCGCAAATAAGAGGCATCATACTGTTGAATAGATGCTCGCTCCAATTTCATTGCTTCCGTATCGTCGAATGTGATGAACTGCTGCGAATAGCCCTTCTGCTTGCGGTGCTCGCTTGCAACCCCCTCATTGTTGAAGCTTAATACACGCAGCACGATCTCGCCCTCGCCTAGCTTGTAGTAAAGCGTCACCCGGTCGATAATCGTTGTTCTCACCAGCCTTCTCTCAACGATGCGGCCTGTCCGCCACGCTTCCTGCTTCATTGCGGAAATTTCCGCAGAGTCAATATCCTTGTATCCGAATGCGTTATACATCCGGTCAGGCTCGCTCCGAACAGGCACTTTAAATGATGTGAACTGCCGCATCAGCATCTCCAATGTGTCGGTCCATCTAATATCTACATAATTGACAAGAAAAAGGTCTTCGCAAGTTTTACTCGGATCGCATAGTCTCCAGCCCCCTGAATATTCCTTGAAGCCGAGATCAACGAAAGCTTGATGTTCTCCTACATAAACTCTATGCTGTACACTGCCCTCTTTGTTTGTCAGATCCATAAAATTGTATAGACTAGTTGCAGCAAAAGTCATGCCCCCGAACAAAACCAGCATCAATCCGGCAACGGTGATTTGAGCCGTTCGTCTTAGACGAATGAAGCGTGAAATAACCGATGCCTTCCTCGCAGCGCCAATATTGTTTAATATCTTCTCTTTAAGCGCGATTGAGGGCTCCAGCTCGCCTTCCTTCCTTCGGAGCGCAGCTCGTATTCTGGACTCAATGTCCATGCTTCTCACCCAACCTTCCTAGCACAGGCTGGCCACGGAGTTGCTTCTTGCGCAGCTTGCCAAGACCCGCGTTCAATCTGGACTTGACTGTTCCTAGTGGAATATCGAGCACTGCAGCAACCTCTGTATGAGAGTAGTCATTCAAATAATGCAGTATAATCACGCTCTTAAGCTTGAATGGAAGCTGGTTGATATGGTTCAGCAGCTGTTCATTCGAAACTCGGTCATCGACGGAGCTGCTAAAGTCTGTCACCTCTTCTGACTCGAATCTCTTCGCTTTCTCTATCAGACGGGTAAATTTCCACGTCCGTCTGCGGTGAGCACTCACCTGCCTGACTACAATACCATTCAGCCACTTGTCAAAAGCTCTGCTCCTATCATAAGAAGAAATAAAGCGAAACAGCCCCGTGTAGACTTCCTGCACAATATCATCGACCTCTGCCCGATTCCCGCCGTTCAGGAAATAGACAAGCTGGTATACTTGTCCAATGGTTAGATCATAAATGGCCTCAAAGGCTCTTGAGTCCCCCTCTAGATGAAGGCCTACCCATTCATGGAGATCATCCGAACCCTGCACGGCATTGCCCCCCTTTCCCTCTCACATCCTATATTGGCTATTTTTTCATGAACCGTTCGATTTTAATTGAATACCCCCAATTATGGATGCCAATGTTCGACTTCACAATACGACAAAAAATCGGCTGCTATGACGCGAATAAACGCCATAACAGCCGATTGTTCCATTTTCCTGCAGCTATATCAGATACCTGACAAAAATATAGATGCTCGACAGCACAATGGAGAGCAGCATTAACGGAAATCCGTACTTCATGAATTTCACAAAGGTGATGGGATAGCCTTCCTTGGCGGCCAGCCCTGCCGTAATGAGGTTAGCGCTGGCGCCGATCAATGTTCCGTTGCCGCCCAGACATGCGCCAAGCGCGAGACTCCACCATAACGGCTCTACATTCTGGATGCCCATATTGCCCATCTCCTGAATAAGCGGAATCATTGTAGCGACGAATGGGATATTATCCATGAATGCAGACGCGATAGCGCTCATCCATAGGATAAGCATGGAGGTCGCAACAGGATCTCCGCCCGTCAGCTCCATCGCTTGAACGGCAAGCGAGCTAATAATGCCCGTGTCCACCAAAGCGCCGACCAAAGTGAATAATCCGATGAAGAAGAAGATGGTCGTCCATTCCACACTTGTCAGCGCTTCTTCCATGACATGCTCGCCGGAGAGAAGCAGCAATATGAAAGCGCCAAGAAGCGCGATGACAGAGGATTCCACATGCACAATCTGATGCAGGAAGAATCCGCCAATCGTCAGTCCGAGAATGACCAGGCAGCGCGTCAGCATCCTCTTGTCCGTGATGATCCCGCTGCGCTCTATCGCCATAATCCCTTTCTTGTATTCATCTGTCGTCCGTATCTGCTTGCGGAACATGAGAACGAATAGGGGAAGATGGGCCAGCATAATGACAATAACAATCGGCGTCAAGTTCTCGATGAACGCCATGAAGGTGAGCTCTTGAACCGCGCTTCCGATCATAATATTCGGCGGATCTCCGATCAGGGTAGCTGTACCGCCAATATTGGAAGCCAGAATTTGCGTGAATAAGAAAGGGAACGGATTCACGCGCAGCTGCCGCGTAATGCTGAAGGTGACGGGCACAATGAGCAGCACCGTCGTCACATTATCCAGAAATGCCGATCCAAAGGCGGTAATCGCCGCCAGTGCGATCAATATTTTTACCGGATCTCCCTTCGCCTTCTGAGCCGCAACAATCGCAATATATTTGAACAAGCCTGTCTTGGCTGTTACGCTGACGATGATCATCATCCCGATAAGCAGCCCCAGCGTATTGAAATCAATATGATGGCTGATTGCGTCATCCACTTCGACAATGCCAAGAACCAGCACAATGAGTCCGCCCAGCATCGCCACAATAGTGCGGTGGACCTTCTCCGCAATGATCATCGCATAGGTAATGAGAAACACCGCGATCGCTAATATAGCCTGTTGTTCCATGCCATAATTCCTCCTACGTGTTACCTTACCGCAAGAGAGTATCCCTCTTGTGCCAACCTTGAATTACAAGCCCCAGTCTCTTCTTGGCTTATACCCGGCATTCTCGACAAAATCCCGTTCAATCTCGCGGGACAAGCCCGACATCGGAATATCCGCAGATTGGGCCACGACCAGCATCCGGCAAGCCATCTCCAGCGTTTGCAAGGCCATCCGCGCTTCCCGAATAGAAGTATCATAGACCAATACACCATGATTCTCAAGAAGAAGAATATTGGCGAGCCTCGACTTTTCCCGAACGCCTTCGCCAAGCGCCTCACTGCCAGGATGATAATAAGGCACGCGCTCCACTTTCTCCAGATAGTACATCGTCTCGACGAACCAATTCGATGGAATTTCTATCTGCGAGGAAGCAACGAGCGTGCTGTAAAATGGGGAAGCATGCAGAATAGCACCAATCTCCGGACGATTGTCATAAATGGCCCGATGCATCGGCGTCTCCTTCGAGGGCTTGCGGCCTTCTGCATCCATGATGCTGCCGGACAGATCGCATTCGATCAGATCCCGATCGTCCAGCTCGCCGAGAAAGGTGCCGCTTGCCGTAATCAGGTAGCGGTCGCCCTCTGTTCTTGCGCTAATATTGCCGGCATTTCCCCAGGCGAGCTCATATTGCATCATATATTTTCCAGTATGCTGCAATTCTTGTCTTACCGTCTCTTTGTCTGGCATTTTCAGGCTCCTCCTTCTATCCAATCAGCAGCCAACAAGGATCAGGCAATGAATCGCCTATCCCTCTGTGGGCCTGCCTTTATATCTCCTTATAAGCGGAAAGGCCGCAGTGCGGCCAATTCCTAAGAGCAATTCAGTTCCAACAATCGATTAACCGCCTATTTAAGCAAATTCGGAATGAACATCGCGATTTGCGGGAAATAGGTAATCATCAACAGCGTAATCAGGAGCGTGATATAGAACGGCAGCATGCCTCGGGTAATCTGCACCAAATTGATCTTCGCAATCTGCGATGAGATGAACAAATTGATGCCAAGCGGCGGTGTACACATCCCAAGCGCAAGGTTAACGATCATAATAATACCGAAGTGGACCGGATCAACGCCCAGTTGAATCGCAACCGGAGCAAGGAGCGGCGCCAAAATAATGATCGAGGCATTCGTCTCCATAAACATGCCGACTACGAGCAGGAACAGATTGACAAGCAGCAGGAACACATACGGATTATCGGATATGCCGATGAAGAACTCCGCAACATCCTGCGGGATGCCTTCCCGTGTCAGAATCCAGCCGAACAAGCCTGCGCTTGCCAGAATGAACATGATTGAGGATGTTGTAACGACCGATGTTGTCAGCACGTGCATAATTTGCTTCAATTTTATCTCGCGATAGATCAGAACACCTACGATAAAGGCATAGCCGACCGCAACACCGGCAGCTTCAGTTGCTGTGAAGTAACCGCCATAAATCCCGCCGAGAATAATGACAGGCATCAGCAGGGCAAGGAAGGATTCCTTGAACGCCTGCCACAGCTCTTTGCCCGACTTTCGGGTTTCCTTGGCATAGCCGCGCTTCTTCGCAATAATAAATACCGTAATAATCAAAGAGCCCGCGATAAGAAGACCCGGCAGGAAGCCTGCCATAAACAAATCGCCAATCGATGTTTCTGTCGAGATCCCATAGAGAATGAGCGGAATACTCGGTGGCAGAATAACGCCAAGCTCACCCGATACGGATTGCACAGCACCAGTGAAATTGCGATGGTAGCCGCGCGAGATCATAGCAGGAATCAGGATGCTTCCCAAAGCAGCTGTCGTTGCAGCGCTGGAGCCTGAGATCGCCGCGAAGAACATCGACGTTACAACGGTAACGATCGCCAAGCCGCCGGAGAAATGTCCGGTCAACGCATTCGCAAAGTTAACCAGCCTTCTGGAGATTCCCCCAAATTCCATCAGCACCCCTGCAAGGACGAAGAACGGAATCGACATAATCGGGAAGGAATCGATAGATGTAAAGGAGCGCTGAACGAGTACGATAAGCGGCGTTCCGCCATCCCACCATATAGCGACTGCAGCGGCAAGGCCCATAGAAATTGCGATCGGGAGACCGAGCGCGAAGAAGATGAGAAGAAATGCGAACAATATAACGCCCATTATAGATTCTCCCCCTTCTTCAGCACTTCTGCCACTTCAGATGTTTCTAAATTCTCGTTCTGCACCAGTTCAATAATGACTGCAATTGCATTAATGATCATAAGCAGCGCGCCCAGCGGAATGGCAAAGTATGGAATATCCATCGTGATGCCGATTGCAGCCGATACTTGACGCTGAACAATCTCAAGCATATCGATGCCTTGTACAAGTAAAATGATAAAAAATACGATCGAGATCAGCATAATCGCAATTTTTAGCATTCTACGAAGGCTCGGCTTCAGCAGGTCGGGTAAAACTTCGATAGCGATCATTTTATGATGCCGCAGCGCCAGAGAAGCGCCCAGAAACACGGTGTATACCATCAAATAACGCGCCGCTTCCTCCGACCAGGTGAGCGGAATCTCGAATACAAAGCGGCACAGAATCTGGGCAATAATGATGACAGACATCGCGGCCAGCATAATACCAACTATGATGCCTACTATTTTATTAAGAACGTCGATGCACTTCATCGCCAGCTGCATGATTTAACCTCCTGTTTGACTAAGTCCAACGTCATTAAGGCATAACAAAGACGCGCCAGTGCTTCGGATAAGCCATACACTCTGATGAACACTGGCGCTGCCCGCTAATTGTCCTATTGTGTGTTTACAATGCTGTCATACAATTCTCTTCCGTATTTGTCGGCAAATTCACCGTGAACGGTTTTTGCTTTCTCCATGAACGGTGCAGTATCGGGCTCAATAACTTCCATCCCGCTGTCTTTCAACGTTTTGAGAAGCTCTTCCTCTGTTTTGGCAACAAGGTCATTCTCGAAGGTAGTCGCTTCTTTGGCTGCTTCTTCCACTGCTTTTTGCTGAGCTTCGGACAGCTTGTTGTATGTGATGTCGCTCATCGTCAGCATGACATAGCCGTATACGTGATTCGTGAGCATCAAATATTTTTGAACCTCTTGAATTTTGTTGCTTGCGATCAGGGCAAATGGATTCTCCTGCCCGTCAATAACACCTGTCTGCAGGGAGGAGTACACTTCGCCGAACGCCATTGGAGTCGGGGATGCGCCCATCGCTTTCCAGGCTGCGATTGATGCCGGAATCTCGGGAACACGAACTTTCAGACCTTTCAAGTCTTCCACTTTTTCTATCTTTTTATTAGCTGTCAATTCACGAGGACCACGCACCCAGAATTCAAGTCCGCGAACCTGCGCGTTAGCGAGCAAATCTGCTTTCATCTTCGTGCCTACCTCACCATAAAGCACTTTTTCCATATGCTCTTGGTCGCGGAACAAGTATGGAAGCTCCAGAATGGAGTATGGCTCATAGAAGTTGGACAGAACGCCTGCAACCAGCGCGAAATCAACGGAGCCCAGCTGCATGCCTTCAATCAGGTCGCGGTCATTGCCGAGCGTAGAGCTTGAGTACACTTCAACCTCAACGCTGCCGCCGGATTTCTCCTTGACCAGCTCTGCGAATTTGAGCGCGCCTTTATGCCAGGCATCGGATTCTCCGGTAATATGACCGAGACGAAGCTTCACTTTCTTATCGGCGCCAGCGTTATTGCCAGCTGCTGCATCCTTGCCGGCATTATTGCCATTCCCACAAGCTACAGCGCTTACAACAACCAGAACAAGTACGGTTACTAAGGCGAGTTTCTTAAACATTGTTCGACCTCCCAGATTGTATAATCATCTTGATGCATCCTCCGGCTTCACCGCGTATCAGCGTGAAGCCGGGCTTAGAGCCTGCTGCTTGACATCCTATTCGAAGGTGACAAGCACCTTCAGCGACGAGTCTTCCTTCTTATCCACCAGACGGAAGCCTTCCGCTGCCTGCTCATAGGTCAGTCTGTGCGTAATAATCGCTTCCTCATTGACTGCTCCCGCGCCGATTAAGTCGATGGCCGAAATCGTGTCCTCACGGGTATAGGTCATGCATCCGACGATTTCCTTCTCTTGATTCTGCAGATTGTGAATATCGAACGTCTGCGTGCCATGGAACATCGCAATGGTAACCATGCGGCCGCCTTTGCGAAGCAGTGCCAGCGATTGATCGATGATGCCGGGAACACCTGCAGCTATGAGCACTTTATCGAATTCGCCGCCGACAAGCGCCTTCGCTTCCGTCATCCACTCCGGCTTGCTCATAATGTTGAGCGTATGCGTAGCCCCCATCTGGACGGCGCTGTCGAGCGCATAATCCATCACATCCGTTACCATAAGAGTAGTCGCGCCCGCTGCCTTCGCTGCGGCCATGGCAAGCAGGCCGATCGGGCCAGCGCCAAGCACTGCAACCTTGTCCCCTACTCCAATATCTGCTTTGCGCACGGCGTGCACCCCTACTGCGAAGGGCTCTACCAGAACGCCTTGCTCATAGTTCATATCATCCGGCAGCTTGAATACCGTCTGCTCCGGCGCGGTGAAATACTCCGCCATTGCGCCGTACCAATCGCCGATGCCCGGCGCTCCGCGATGGACGCAATAGTTGACCTTCCCCGTCAGGCAATATTCGCAAGTACCGCAGCCCGACTGAGGCTCCACCGTCACCCGGTCGCCGAGTTGGAACTTCGTGACCGCTTCCCCGATCTTTACGATCTCACCGGCAATTTCATGGCCAATAATGACAGGCGGCTTGCGAAAAGGATGCAGTCCCTTGTAAGTATGAATGTCCGAACCGCAGATTCCGGCAACCTTGACCTTAATGAGCACCTCATTCGCGCTAATCTCAGGAATATCCACATCCTTGACGACAACCGTGTAAGCATCATCCACATATACAGCTTTCATTGCAGCTCCTCCACCCTATTTTCTCTAGTATTCCATTTATCTAAACAGCTTGCTCTTCGAGCCCTGAAGATGGGCTCTCATCCGCTCGATGCACGCCGCATCGCCCTCTTTAAGCTGCTCGAAAATCTCCTTATGATCCTGCAGAAAGCCCTCCATCCGATTCGGCTCCTTGCGCAAATGCCTTAACGTGATCCGCAGCAGATGATCTTGATAATTCAGCAGCACACGGGTAATTTCCTGATTGCCTGCGAACGAGCAGAGCAGCAGATGAAACCGATGATCAGCCTTGGCGAAAGCTTTGACATCCAGACGCCCCACAATTTCTTCCGTCTCTTGAAGATTGGACAGCAGTTGATCGCTTTGCCCTTCCGTCAACCGGCCAAGAATCTCTTGAATATTGAACGTTTCAAGGGCGACTCTAAGATCGTAAATATCAAGAATGCGACCGAGCGCAAGATCATTAATAATGATCCCTTGCTTGGAGGATACCGTTACGAAGCCTTCCGTCTCCAGACGGGTAAGCGCCGACTTGATCGGTGTCTTGCTCATTTGCAGCAGCTCGATCAGTTCACGCTCCGATAAGAATCGGCCTGGCTCGAAAACTTCCTCCAGAATATGTTCCTTGATTTGATCATAAGCAATGTCTTTCAGCAACGCGCCTGAATGAACGTCCTCCAACCTGTCACCTCCCCGCTCATCCATTCTTGTGCTGCCCGTATCACACCGAAGAAGCATCCCTGACCTTGGCAAAATAATCCGGGCTTCCAAACTGGCCGCCCTTCAAGGCAAGCTCAACTCCATCCATCGCGCTATCCTGAGAATACACTCTGCATAACGGTGCGCCCGGCGATATCGGCAGCAGCATCTCCAGGCCATAAATGCCCATCTCGCTCGTCACAAAACCAGAAGTGTCGCCTCCGGCAATAACAACCCTGCGCAGACCAGCCTGCCGCATAATGTGATTCGTCCAGCGTCCCAATTGTCTGCCGATATGCTCTCCAGCCTGCGAGCCGCCAATGCCTTTCTCTCCCAGCGTCTTGCGAGTCTCGGCAATTGCAGGGTCCTCAGGTCCGAGCGCCGTATACAAAACAACGCTCTCCCCTTCATTCAGAAGGCGAATCGCCTCATTCAACAGCTCCATCGGCAGCTCGCTACCTTCTGCTATCGCAGGGGCAGGAATTCGAATGCCATGGAACCCCTGCTCGATGGCAGTCTCCACCTGCCGCTGGCTCACTGGCGAAGCGCTTCCCGATACAGCCAGAATGCGATTAGCCGATTCAATGCGCTCGGCGGAGCGCTGTGCCGTGTTCTGATCCTTTGACATGCCGGATTGCTCCCAGTGGGCTGTAAGCGCATACTCAACACCCGATGATCCGACTACGAATCGCAGTCCGTCGCCTGCGCCCTTCCAGATGAGCTCGCCGCTCCTCGCCATTCTTGCATCATCCAGCGCATCCATTAACAGCACCGACGGCCGCTCTGCAAGCTTCCCGCGATAACGCGCTTCAACCGTCTCACAGTCGCCTTCCAGCTCCAGAATGTTCATGAGGCCGACCTCTTCGTCCAGTTGCTCCTGCAGATGAAGTCGAAGGTCCGCTTCACCCATAGGTGTAACCGGATGGCGGGACATGACCGGATGGCGATCCAGACGATAAACATTTCCATCCATCCGGGCAAAATGCTGACCGAACAGCGTATAGCGTCCAAGCGCTGGCACTCCTACGAGCAGTGGAACCGTAGCCTGCCCCGGGAAGAATGGCCGTGATACCCGTATAGCCTCGCCAATGCTTCCGAATTGCGGCGATGAATCGAAGGTTGAGCATGTTTTGTAATGAACGACCGGCGCTCCGAGCTGTGACAAGCTCTCCATAACTGGCCCTACCTCCTTCGCCAGCTCCGGAGGCGTCTTGGCCCGGCTGGTACCAGCTACACCGATGCACCGAATGCCTTGAAACCGCTCAACCATTGCCGGCGTCGGCGCTTCAAGAAACAGAACCGTACGATAACCGCTTCGGGCCAATGCCTCCATAGCATCTGTCGATCCCGTGAAATCATCGCCGTAGAAGGCGAGCAGCAATTGATTGTTATTCATCTGACCATCCCCTCCCCTCCTGTTACCTCTTGCCGAAGGCTTCCATCGCCCGCTGCAGCTCGGAATGCGTCCCAGCATACGTGTTCAAATCGATTCCCTGCACCGCGGCCTCCCAGCCCTGCTGCATGCTGCGAACACCTGCAGCCGTGCCGTCCGGATGGGCAAGAATACCGCCTCCTGCCAAATGGATAACATCCAGCGAGCGGACAGCCCCATAAGTCGAAACCGCACTGCCAGCCCATTGAGCGGAGGAAAGCACCGGCATAACCGTGTAGCCGCCAAGCATTGGCGTCAGACAATCCGTGATAGATTGCGCAACCGATTCATTGCTCTCCGTAAATTTGCTATCCAGCCCATTCGTATGCAGATGATCGACACCGGCTAACCGACATAGCTTCTGATAAGCGGTGAAGCTCATTCCGAGCAGCGGGCAGCGGGTCATTGCACCCCATTGATTCCGGTGTCCGTGAACCGGCAGCTCTGTGTATTGGCGAAGATGCGCCACGCCCGACCATCCGACACTGTTTATGCTGACCATGACGCAGGTTCCGCCAGCCTGCAGCACAATATCGTGATTCCGTTTCATTTCGTCAATATCGCCCGTAATGTTGAAGGCATACATCAGCTTCTTGCCTGTCCGGTCGGCGGCTCGCTCAATCTCCGCCATCGCAGCCTCAACACGCTGCTCGAATGAAGCATACAGCGGATTGCCGCACAGCTCGTCGTCCTTGATGAAATCCAATCCCGCTTCCGCAAGCTCCCGAACCATCGGGCCATATTCGGATAAAGGAAGACCGATGCTCGGCTTAATAATCGTTCCGATGATCGGACGGTCATACACCCCGGCAAGCTTCCGCGTTCCTTCGATGCCAAACTTCGGCCCCGGATATCGGGCAGCGAAAGGCTGGGGCAATTCCAGATCAACCAGCCGCAAACCCGAGAACTCACGCAGCTCGTACAGGTTCCCCGCTACAGCCGCCAGAAGGTTCGGCAGCGAAGGACCGAAGTTGTGCAGCGGGAAGGACAGCTGCACAAGCGCTCTTCGGTAGACGGGCTTGCCCATGTCCGGCGGGATATAGCAGTCCGGCAGCGATGGAGCGTCATAGGCTCCCAGCTCCTTGATGCTTACAACCTTCGCAGCATGACGCGCCTTCAGCTCTGGCGTTTCGCCTGGTACGGACACGAACGTCCCGGTTGACTGCTCGCCTGCCATGACCTCTGCCGCTCTTTCCAATGGATAGGGCGTCTCTATAAGATAAGTAGCCAGCACATTATGCTCATCCGTCAATTCGATCTCCCTCTCTCCCATGTTGACATGGCCACTCGTTGTTGATTATTGCTGTGCTTATCCGATGAGTTCGTTCATACTTTGTACATAGATCCATCTTAGATCTATGTTAGATCTATTTGATACCTATCATAAATAAACCGCTTTCATTTGTCAATCGCATTCGACAACATTCGTCTCATCCACATTATTCCACTGCAGAATCCCCTTCCAGATTCCCTTGCATCCACAGTCCGCGTATTATAAAAAAGAAGTGCCGGAAAGCTATTCTGGCTTTCCGACACTTGTTGTATATAAGCAACGTCGGGAGCTGCAAGCAGCTTATCCCCTCTTTCTATTCCCATGGATATCTCGTCACTAGAAAATCAGCAAACTTCTTGCTTTCCTCTCTCCTTCGGCGTCTCATCACCGCGCGATGCTCCGCTGTTTCGAACAGCTTCCACTCCTCTTCCGTCTCCGGCAAGACCTGGGGAATAGGAATCGGTCTGTTGTTCTCATCCAGAGCTACGAAGGTAAGGAAGGACGTCGCTGCGATTCTCCGCTCTCCGCTTCTGAGGTCTTCCCTGATCACCTTCACGAAAACCTCCATGGAGCTCTTGCCCGTCCATGTCACGAAGGACTCCAGCGATACGGAATCCGTGGGACGGATGGGATACAGAAAATCGACGGAATCCGTCGAGGCTGTCACCGCCGTCACGCGGCATAATTTCGAGGCTGAGATGGATGCAATATCGTCGATATATGACATTAATTTGCCGCCAAACAGCGTATCATGGTTGTTGACATCGGTTGGAAACACGCGGGACACCTTGAAGCAGCGCGTTTCCTTGGCATATTTCGTATCCACGTTCCGTCACACTTCCTTCTGACACAAATTCACGCTCGACCAACAGGGTTCCCTGTTCTGGCCTCCATTATGCAGGACCACACTGCGCGCGGTATGGCGCTGCATGACGGCGGCCGACCGGTCGCGTTCCTCTCAGCAGTTTTAAGCAGACTTTTTCCGCTTACAGTAGTCTCCAGTATCGACGCCCCGCACACGACGCCTATCATGACAACCTTCATACACGGACTACAAGATTCCCTCTTTGGATTGCCTCAGACCAAGCTCTCCTGAATAAGGCAGCAATTGTATACTTTCTGATCGGTCAAAAAAAACCGGCATCCATATAGACGCCGATCTTTCAGATTGGATAAAGCAACACAGTGCCCGCTAGACGACACGGCCGAAAAACTTCTCAAGCATGTCGAAGACGACTCTCGTATTGATGGGCTTGCTAATATAATCATCCATACCGGCGGCAAGACACAGCTCCCTGTCTCCCTTCAGCGCATTCGCCGTAACCGCAATAATGACAGGACATCTGGTATTGTTGGCCTCATATCTATCCTTGATGACCGCCGTTGCTTCAAGCCCATTCATCACCGGCATATGCACATCCATGAAGATGACGTCGAAATTCTCTTCCGTGGCATATCGAATAACCTCTTCGCCATTCTCCGCAATCCGCACATAATGCCCTTGATTCTCCAGCATTTTGATCAGTACCAGCTGATTGATTCTGTTATCCTCCGCCACCAGTATCCGCAGTACATCCTGAGCCGAGCCCGTCTCCCCCAGCAGAGGCCTCTGCGTCGGGATATCCTTCCGCTCCACTTCCTTCAAGACTACAGAAAAGACAAATGTCGAGCCTGGCTCATCACTTTGCTCAAGCCAGATGCTTCCGTCCATCAGATTAACCAGTCGTTTGCAAATTGCCAGCCCCAGCCCCGTTCCTTCCGATGAACGCGTCATAAAATTGTCAAGCTGATAGAAGGGCTGGAACAAGAATTGCACATTCTCCCTGCTAATGCCGATTCCCGTATCCTTCACGCTGAATCTCAGCCTGGTCTTATTGCCGCTGCTCTCCTCCTTGCTGACAGCGACCGTAATACCGCCGCTGCTTGTGAACTTGATCGCATTCCCGATCAGATTCATCAGAATCTGCTTAAGACGCTGATAGTCGCCGACAAGTACAGCCGGGACATCTGGACTTAGCGAGAAAGAGATATCCAGCTGCTTTGTCTGCGCTTTAGGCGCGAGCACATCGACAGCTTCGAAGACGCAGGTTCTAATTTCGAAGGGCTCTTCGATCAGCTCTGTCTTGCCGGAATCGATCTTGGAGAAGTCCAGAATATCGTTAATGATTGTAAGCAGTGTATCTCCGCTCTTGCGTATGATTTCCAAATATTCTCTCTGCAGCGCATCTACGACTGTCGTTTCCATAAGCAGGTCCGTCATCCCGATTACACCATTCATCGGTGTGCGAATTTCATGACTCATCATGGCAAGAAATTCACTCTTCGCCTTATTCGTCGCTTCAGCCATTTCCTTCGCAATCATCAGCTGCTTCTGTTCTGTAATATCCTTGGCGATAATATAATAGCCGACGTTCTCCGCATTGATGATAATAGGCGCAATAGTCGCAAGCACATCAGATATATGTCCATCCTTATGTATGATCTTGTCGATGCTCTGCTCGGCGGATATATCCATCAATGAGTCGGAGAGAAGCTTCTTAATATCCTTCCTGCCGATAATGCCAGAAAAGTCCCTGCCAACCAGCTCATCCATCTGGTATCCTGTCAATTGAAGAGTCATCTGATTCGCATTGATAATATGGCCATCCAGATCAAGCGATATAACCGCATCATGATTGTATTTCTTCAGTGACGTATACCGTTCTATCGTCTCCTGCAGCTTGAGCTCGACTCCCTTGCGTTCCGTAACATCCTGAACCGTGCCGTTCATACGCTCTGGAAAGCCCGTATCGGAGAAGGATACAATGCCCCGGATATGCAGATACTGGTCTGCGCCGTCCTTAGTGGATGTCCGGAATTCGTAGGAAAGCTTCTCCCCTTCCAGCGCTTGATCAATCAGCTCCTTGAAGCCTTGACGGGCTTGAAGAGGCACTAAATCTGTCAGCTGCCGCAGCCTGCCCTTGGAATGGTTGCCTTCGAGATTATAGATGAGATAGAGCTGATCAGACAGGAACATCTCATCATGGATAATATCCCATTCCCAGCTGCCAATCTGTGCAATGCGCTGCGCTTCCTCGATAAAAACCTCGTACTTCTTCCGCTCTGTAATTTCCTTTGCAATGACGAGGGCGACCATGCTGCCGCAGGAGTCCTTAATCTGCTTTATCGTTACCTCGAACCAAATATCATACCCGTTTCGATGGCGCATCCGCATTTGACGCCGCGTGCCATTCTCCAGCCTGCAATTGTTATACAGCTCCGCATCCTCGGGATTGTAAAGCATTTCTTCTCCCTTGCCGACCAGCTCTTCCGGCGAATAGTCCAACATATTGTGAAAGGAAGGAGAAGCAAACAGGATCATGCCGTCCGCCGAACTCTGATAAATAATATCTGGAGAGTTCTGGATAATCAGCTGATTCATTTCCTCGATCCGCGACAAACGTCCTTCAAGCTCTATTCGTTCCTGGATCATTGTTAGTTGCAGAATTATACAGACAGGGGACCCGGCCGCTTCATCCCTGATGGTCATCGAATTCAGTGACACACACACTCTGCTGCCATCCTTGTGCATAAAAACATGCTCCGACTCCAAGGAGCCGTATTCCATTGCAGCCTCCACTATTTTATGCGGCATTCCATCTGTCCAGCGATCCTCCGCATGAACGATGTCCTCCAAACAGAGAGTCGCAAGCTCCTCGAAAGTATAGCCCAGCATGCGGCACAAGCTTGGATTGGCATCCATCCATACTCCTTCTGTCGTAAGGACAGCAATGCCATGAGATGAATTTGCCAACAGCTGCTTCACAAAGGATTGATTCGTAATATGTAGACCGAGCATGCAGCACCCACATCTCCTCTTTTTCCCATTAATCGAGACATACCTTTACTCTTATACCCTAAACGCCATAGAACGAAACAGAAGGGCTCTCTCCGCGCATTTGCACTTTATTTATCGAATGAACACTACCTTTGTCACCCTGGAAGGTGGATGGAAATATGTATCGAATACCTCTAGCATTAGAGGATAACGAGGTGATTGAAATGGGTGTATTGAAAACAAAGGATACTGCTGTTGCCCTCGGAGTCAGCCCGACAACCGTCAAACGTTGGGTCCTCCATTTCTCCCATTGCTTTCAGAAGGACCGTCTGGGACACTATGTATTCTCAGAGCAGGATATACGCCGGCTGCAGCACATCAAGAGCAGGATCGAGCAGGGCAGTACCCTGGAGCAAATCGAGCTCCCAAGTCTCGATGTCGCTGGAGCCGAGGGGGATGGCACGGTCGATAACGTGATCGAGATGGCTGGGAATGCGATGATCGAACATGTAAGGAATGAGATAAATGAGCTCAACGAGGCGCATGCAAGAGACAATACGGGCGAGGAATCCGCAGAATTAATGTCGCAAATCCGGCAGATCGAGTACACATTGGCCCATAAAGCCGATGAGGTCGTATCCATGCAGGTGCTGCAGCACCGACTGGAGCTGGACGAGCTTCGCCGAATCGTGGAACAGCTGGTCCTTTCTGTGGAAGCTTTGCAGAAGCCGAAGCTCAGACCGCTCACCGCTTTTGAAGAGCCCGCTTCCCCTCCTCCAGCCAAGCCGCAAATCCGCCATAAGAAGCGGGGACTGCTCCGTTTGTTGTTCCAGTTTCTATGAAACAACTGTGCTTTCAAGCACGAAAGGCTGTCCCCATTAGTAGTTGCTACTACTAATGGGGACAGCCTCTGGCTTCAAGCGGTCGATGCCGCTTACTTCCTGCGAAGGTAGGATTCATTTTGCAATGCGAGGGGGACTTTCAGGGGGAGGTGCAGCAATTGTGCAGTTGCATATACGGCTGGCTAGCTTATGGGAGCGTAATTTCGCCGATCTTCTCCGCGCCGGTCTCACCAGCGTGATAGACCTCAAGCACGCCCGCGCTGTTCTCTACTACAAGATAACCACAGCAGTCGTACACAATAAGACCTCTGAGAGTTCCCTTTGCCCTGAACGATTCATGATAACCCTTCTTCAGATCGTCAAAATCGTTCGCCGTGTTCAGAATCACCTCGCCGTTCTTCTGAACCGCCGTATGATGGGCTGTTTTGCTGACAATATTCGTCTTCGCCTCATAGAATATCCGTCCGGCGTCATAAGCAGTCGTCGTATCGGCAGCATACGTTCCGTCATCAAACTTCGGCCATAGATCGCTGAACACCATCAGACCCTTCTTACTGTTCTTCACCACGACAAAAGGAATTTCATGAGGCGTGCCTTTGCCTAGCACGAACAGGCTTTGCAGCGGTCCAAGCTGTCCCGCTCCCTTGGTCGTAAAAATCTGATTCTCGTTGTCGAACACGTACACCCGATTCCCGATTTGAAGCGCAGAGAACTTGCCTTCCGCCTCCAGCTTCGTCCACTCCTGTTTCTTCGGCTTCTCGCCATTCGCGCTATTCGCGCTGCTTACCCCTGCAACGAGCAGAGATGCCACCAGCGACATGCCTATCGCGAGCTTCACACTTTTTCCGATCATGTTCTTCATACCAACCGACTCTCCTTATCGAATATTCATCAACCTGCGTTGAATCTACTGTTTCATCATAAGGATTGAGCCGGTCATATGACCAGTGATTCCAGTCATGAAGTCTCGTCATGATTAAATGGCTCTAGTCATAGCTAATGCATGGACAATCCGACGGATCTCCAACGATTTGGCCACTATGGCGCTATTACAAGAGGGCCGGAAAAACGCTAGTTGGATCGGCAGCCGGTGCTCATCCATTCTCAGCAACAGCAACAAGCTGTCCCGGAAGCAGTAGACTTCCCCCGGGACAGCTTTCTATTTGCGTTTGCTCGCCAGCACGAGAATCGATGGAAGCAGCATGCCGCGAACGATAAAGGTATCGATCAGGATGCCAAGGGCCATCATGAAGCCGAAGAGATACAGCTCCTGCAGCGGCTGGGTCATTAGAACGCCGAAGGTTGCCGCGAGGATAATGCCCGCTGATGAGATGACACCGCCTGTTGCAGCAACACCCCGCTCCACCGCTGCCTTCCAGCTGTATTCACGCGCTTCCTCCCGAATGCGGGAGACGAGCATAATATTGTAATCCACCCCTAATGCAACGAGGAAAACAAAGCAGTACAGCGGCAAACGATAGCTGATGGATTCATAGCCCAGTATGCCGTGGAATACGAGCCAGCTCAATCCCAGCGTTGCGGCGTAGGAGAGCAAGATGGTCAGAATCATCCAGAGGGACAAGAGAATCGATCTCGACTGCATAGCCAGCATGATGGTGATGAACAAGGTCATCAACGCTATAATCATCAGCGTATCGCGCAAATTCATCGCTCTTACATCAACCTGCTCCGCCGTCCCTCCCGCCAAATGCAAGGAGAATCTAGCCGAATCCATGCCGCTGTTCTTCAGCAGCTCTGCGCTGTCATCCAGCCATGTCTGAACGATATCAAGCGCTGCTTCATCGTAGGGATTCATCGTCAATACAGCTTGCAGCAGGACCGCTTGCTTGTCCTTCGATATCGCGCTATCGGGCAGAACAGCCTCACCCTCTGGACCCTGCGCAAGCTGTGGTGTAATGGCAGCTACGCCCTCCGCTGACTCCAACTGCTTCACAAGCGATGCGAGCTGCTCCATAAATGGCTTATCCGCAACTAGCTGCTCCGAGGATTGCAGAATAATGGATACGGGGGCCAACTGCCCTGGTGGATACTTTTGCTCCAAAATATCAAATCCCTGACGAGAGGCGATATCCTCCGGGAAGGATTTCATCATATTAAAGGAATATTGGATGGCTCCGGCATTCACAGCTGCAAGCGTTAATACGAGCAGCAGAATACCTGCTGTCATGCCTGGTTTTCTGGTGACGAAGGCCCCTGTTCTTCTCCACAGCTTGTTTCCTTGCGGGCCCTCGTCAAGGCTCAGCTTAGGAGGGAATGGCCAGAATGACCTTCTGCCCAATATAGCAAACACCGCAGGAATAAGTGTCAGACCCGCAAGCAGCATAACACACATCGCAACAGAAAATACAGGCGCGAAGTAGTGGTACGGCTTGAACATCGCGGCAATTAAGGTCAGCATGGCGATAAGCACCGTTCCACCGCTGAACAGAATCGGTTCTGCTACATGGCGCATCGCCTGCTGCATCGCTTCATATTTGGAATCGATGCGGGATAATTCCTCCCGGTAACGGGAGAAGATGAAGAGACAATAATCCGTCAGGACGGCGAATAACAGAATCATCATAATCGACAGAGCTTGCTTGTCAACGACAAACCAGCCATTCTCTGCTGCCATTCCCAACAATCGATCAACCACCATGTAGACGATTCCTGCAATAACGAGTGGAATAACTGCAAGCAGCGGCGAACGATAGATGACAATGAGAATGATCAGAATGAGACCAATCGTTGCGAACAACAGGACCAGATCGGCATTTTTGAACAGCGTGACCGTGTCTGCGGCAATGGCTGCCGGTCCGGTCATGGTCAGCTCTATGCTGCCGATGTCTGTCTGCTTCACATAGCTGTCGATCTGCTGCAAAGTATTGTATATTTCACTGCTTTCCAGCTCTTTCGATAGCGCTGCCGTTAGAATCAACGCCATCCCATCCTCCGAATACAGCCTGTTCTGCGCATCGTCAGGCATATCATGGAATGGCAGGGACGACACAATTTGAGCGGGGCGATCATTCGAGGACAGCCAGCTGCTAATGTGCGCAATCTGCTCCTTGACCGCTGGCGTGATCGGCTGATCAGCGGCGCTATGGAATACAAGCAGGACGGGCAGTCCTTCGATAGCTGGAAAAGCCGCCCCCAGCATCTCCCGTGCAACAGCCGATGGAATACGATCATCAACGCTCCCCTCGCCTGAATTGATTGCGAACGGTTTGGCGGACGGGGCAATTCCACTAAGAACAATAATAATGAGGAGCCAGCTAATAAGAATAACTGCGGCTCCCCTTGGACGACTTGAGAATGCGACGAATTTCTGCAATGGACGTACCATAAGCGTTGTAGCCTCCTGTTCAAACGGTTCATATCGTTATTCAAATTATTGAATAACGATATGAACGGCCCATGAACAGCGCATTACAAATGAGGCCACTATTATGGATTGGACGACCGACCGCCGTCATGCAACGCGACCGCCGTCAAGCGAAACACCGCACGCTGGGAGCTGCACGCGCACGCCGCGGAGCAATAAAATGACTGCCAGCCGCTAAACAGCTATTGCGGCAAACGTACGACGACTGTAGTTCCAGCGTCGTATTCGCTCTGAATCTCTATCGTTCCCTGATGAAGCGATACAATTTCGCGGGCGATAGACAGGCCGAGTCCGCTCCCGGTGTTCGCTCGATTCCTTGCCTTGTCCGCTTTGTAGAATCGCTCGAACAGATTAGGCAGCTCAGCCTCTGGGATGCCGATGCCTGTATCGCTAATTCTCACGATAATCTGGTTTGATGCTGCTGACTGCTCAGCTTCAATCATAATTTTATCGCCCTGCCCCGTGTACTTGATACTATTCGAGATCAGATTCAGCCACACCTGATAGAGCATGCTTTCATCCCCCGCAATCATCAGTGGGGGCAAGTCCAATTCGATTTCCCGCTGCTTGTCCGTCCATTGCCATTCCAGCATAATAAGGATTTGCCGAAGCTGCTCGTCCAGCCGATATTCCGTACGATTCACGCCGCTCGATTGTTTATCCAGCGCCGCAAGAGTTAGCAGCTGCTTGCTCAATGAAGAGAGGCGGTGGCTTTCCTCCCCGATGATTTGCAAATACCGCTCAGCCTCCTCTGGAGTTGAATCCTTGTCGAGAATCGCCTGAACGAAGCCTTGTATCGACGTAAGCGGCGACTGTATTTCATGAGACACATCAGCAACGAACTGCTGCCGCATCTCATCCAGCCTCTTCAGAGATTGGGCCATAGCTGCAAAATGGCGGGCCAAATTGCCGATCTCATCATCTCGCGCAATGTCCAGCTCCATCTTATATTCGAAATTCCCGCCCACGATCTCCTTGGTTGCGGCCGTCAGCTTAGTCACGGGCTTGACGATGAAGCGCGTCAGGACAACAATCAGGACGAGGCTAATAAGGAAAGTGCTGACTAGAAGCACCGCCATTAGAATGCGTACCTCGCCAATCTGCTGGACCAGATTCGGACGTATGAACAGTGCTCGGCTATCCTCTCCCGCCTGCACCGGAATACCGATCGTATTCCGCACACTGTTCTCGAACAGGCCGATGATGGGCAGACGCCGCCCCTCTTCTGAAATTCCGTTATACACCTCACCCTGAAGCACGCGCTGAATATGGATGCGGTCCAGCTCAACCCGTTTGAACGGAGCGCCATAAGCAACTGCCCTCCCCTCCTTATCGACCGCATAAATCTGGAATCCCATCTCCGCGATATGCGTCAAATAAACATGCAGGTTCAGCTGTGGCGTCACCTCGTACAGCGCTTTGATTTCTTGCGCGATAGTAACGATTTTGCGTTCATTATCCGATCTGAGCTTGCTCTCATAGTAGACAGCCGACAGCACAAGACCAAGCAGACTGCTGACTAGCGCGATCAGTGCAAAAATCATCACAATCCGCACGTATAAGGTCTTCATTTGCCCGCCACCTCTAATTTATATCCAAGTCCTCGTACCGTCGTAATGGCAAAATCATCGCTTCTGCCCGAGAACCGTTCCCTAAGCCGCTTAATATGAACATCGATTGTCCGGCTGTCCCCTCCGTAATCGGCTCCCCATATGAGCTGCAGCAGCTGTTCACGCGTAAATATCCGCCCCGGCTGACTGCCTAATAGCGATAACAGCTCGAATTCCTTGAGGGGCAGCGTCCTAATCTCTCCATCCGTATGCACCTCATAGCTGTTCCGATTAATGACCGTTCCATTCAACGTGATCAGCTCGGAGGATGCGACCTGATAACGCCGCAGAAGCGCCTTGATTCGGAAAAGCAGCTCCTTCGGCTCGAATGGCTTCACCATATAGTCGTCCGTACCCGACAGGAAGCCCCGCTCCTTATCCTCAAGCTCGCCTCTTGCGGTCAGCATCAGCACCGGAATATCATAGAACGACCTAATCTCCTGACACAGCTCCAGTCCATCTCTTGCGGGCATCATCACATCCACGATCGCCAAATGAACCGTTTCATTCTCCAGAATGCGGCTCGCTCGCTCTCCATCCTCGGCTTCAATCACCATGTAGCCTTCCTTCCGCAGAAAAAATCGGAGCAGCTCGCGAATATGATGATCATCATCCGCAACTAATATATGTATTCTCACGCTTGTCCTCCCTACGTTCGACCATTGCTTCATCATACCCCGCGCAAACCTGCGATTGCCAGCTTGCCAGCTACACAAGAAAGGAGCTGTCACCGCATGCAGCCGCAAGCTGCTGGGAACACCCCCTTCCTATTGCCATCAGTCTGAAGTTAACAACGGAATCTTGGCTGGCGCCTCATCCCTTCCGCGCTACATAAACAGCTTGCTCTTCGCTTGCTGCAGATGATCGCGAAGCCGCTCCACGGATTCCTTCTTGCCTTGCTGGAGAAGCTCATAGATTTCGACATGATCCTGATAAAAGCCTACCATTCTCACAGGGTCCTTCCGCAGATGGCGAAGCGTGATCCTCAGCAGATGGTCCTGATAGTTCAGCAGCACACGATAAATTTCCTGATTACCGGCGAATCTGCAGAGCAGCAGATGAAATTGATGATCCGCCTGAGCGAATGCCTTAATGTCCAAACGCCCCACAATCTCCTCCGTTTCACGGAGATTATCCAGAAGCAAGCTGCCCTGCTCCTGCGTTAGACGCCCAACAATTGCCTGAATGTTGAACGTTTCCAGTGCAAGGCGAAGATCGTATATATCGACAATCCGATTCAAGGTCAGGTCATTAATAATGATGCCCTGCTTGGAGGAAACCGTTACGAACCCTTCCGTCTCCAGCCGGGTGAGCGCCGATTTGATCGGCGTCTTGCTCATCTCCAGCAGCTCGATCAGCTCGCGCTCCGACAAGAATCGTCCGGGCTCGAACCTTTCATCGAGAATCCGTTCCTTGATGGCATCATAAGCAATGTCTTTCAATAAAGGCGCTGCGCCTGCTGTTTTGGAATGCTCCAACGCTCATCGTTCCCCTTTCCTCCATTTAGCATATATAGCTGAAAGTCATTACCCCTCTAATTTGTGTACAAACTTCGTTAACCTAATAATATGATTATAGGTCAAATGGCGCAATGGTGAGGTTCACTAATACCTCTCAAGGTGGGCACTTTCAGTGCAATGACTGCATTGATTCTCGGCAAAGCATATGTTAATGTTACTGGCACCGCAATGGGGAGGTTCCTTCCGCTCAGGGTAATTTGCTGATTAGCAAAGAAAATTTCTCCTTTACCGAATAATCCCTATGTAAACAGTGGGGGACGATAAGAGTTAAGTCTGATTGAACTTAGTCACCCGTTATATTCGGCACTGGGAGTGAAATGAAGAAAAGACCTCAGAGGTTTATCCCTCAAAGGTCGCTTATTTAAGCATATGAAATTTTAGTTGGAATCAAGTATTTCATCGTTGTTTTTCTTAATTTCATCAAGCATTATGTTAATACTATGCATATCGAAGATACCATCTCTATTCCCCAAAAGAAAATAAATTTTCAACCAGTACGCATCACTCTCTGCAAATGCTTCAACAGCAGTCCGAATATTTTCTTCTGTTAGACTTCTTACCATAATATGGGGTGGTGAAGGCGGTATATAGTCAATCTCTTCTTTGTCCATATACCAATAATGATTTTGGGGCGTAGACACAACTAGCACATTAGAAATGCCATCCTCAAGAGTTACAATTACATCAATGTTATCATTGTAAATGTCCTCTATTTTATCTAATGAAGTCGGGTATTGAATTTTCATTACTCTCATACATTCTCACCACCAATTCAATATTTATTTATATAAATCTGTAATTGCATTTATAACCGTTTGTTCATTAGCTTTATTTGATTTACCCAAAATCTCCATTTTACCGTCATTCATTCTATAAAAAACTCGAGCACCATTCCTTCCACGTAAGTAGTTAATATTTCCAAACAAGTTTTTACTGCCGAGTCCAGGATTCGTATTACCCTTTAAAAATTTGGCTATCAATTCATCTGCTTCTTTTTGAATAGTAGCATCCTTACCCATTTCTTCAGCAGCTCTTACTAGTCGCTTGTCTTTATTAATTGCTGAAAAAACCCCACATTGAGTATTATGCACCCATATACCAATATCCGTTACATAATACGTATGGTAATCAGCAACCGTAAAGTTGTAAACCATAACAGGCTCATCCAGTTTAACAAACTCGACCTTATCAATAGTCAAGTTGCTTCCATCAGCTTTTTGAAGTTTGTCCCCCACTTGAAGCTCATCTGCGAAGACCCACCCTTTGCCTTCAACCCAAAATGGATGGTTTTCTGTCGTCTCGATGACCTGCTCTCCAACATGCAGTTTAATAATATCATCACGTTGGTTGCGGTATAAAGCCGTTACTTCCTTGTAGGCTAACTCTCCATCAGGGTTATTCTCATCCTTAGCGAGAACCTTATCTCCGACTTCAATGTCTTCGATATTTTTCTCCCCTTCGTCTGTTAAAACCTTTGTTCCGGCAGTAAAACAATTACAACCTTTGAATAGTGACTTGATATATTGCCATGCCTCACTGCCCGCTTTGATGATGACTTTTCCGCCTTTTGCTAGTTTTCCATAGGGAGTCAATGAAACCAAAGCTAACCCTTTTTCAACGTAAGTCGTCTCCGATGAACTTATCGTATTCAGATCATCAAGCAGCACAAAATCTATTACTCCCTTAAAACTCGGTGCCGAGCAAGATTCCATTCCTGGCATACATATCAGATGCCCGGTCGGATCCGTATACTTCAACGGATTATTATGCACATACGTATACAAATTCATCGTCAGCGGATTGTCAATCTGCCCTTCATACGTATCCTTGCTTATAAATCGTCCGACACTTGGATCATACCACCGCGCCCGCAAATACTGCAATCCTGCGCTCTGGTCCCACAGCTCGCCGGAGTAACGGAACGGGTTCGCTACGCTCTCCACCGTCGTCAGCGGGCTGCCCCACATGTCATACGTATAGCGGTTCAGGCTTACTTCACCTGTACTGTTCCGCAATTCCACTACATCGCCATGACCGTTGTGCAAGTAGTATTGCTTGTCGCTGGCATCTTGACGAGCGATCAGCCCTTTGCCTCGGGTATATTCCGCTTTCATCGTCACCGTACCATTGACCACATTACCTTCTGCGATCACCTGATCGCCGTCATAATAGTAGCGAACTGTCGTGTTATTCTCTGTCCGTTCATATAACAAACCATCACCGTTATACCTGTAGCTTACTTGCCCTCCCCCGCTCTTGGTAACACCCGTTAACCGATTCCAGGCATCATACGTATAATTGGTTTCTTCGGTAGGGGAGATATCAGGGATCCTATCGCTCTGCAATGCTACCCGGTTTCCTCGATTGTTGTACGTATACGTCTCGTTAAATTGCGAGGAGGTCGCAATTCGATTCAAGCTGTCATAGCTGTATCCGTATGCGGCAAACGGCCCGTTCTGTCTGCTCGTCTGTCCCGTGATGTTTCCATTTCCGTCATAATCATAGTCAAAATAATTGATTTCACTGCCGTTGGCCTTCGTATGAATCAACGTATTAATCGAATAACCGTCATACGTGAACGTACTTTTATTCCCGTTCCGCTGCTTGATTTCTTTCAACAAATTGTTGTTGTAGTAATCGTATTCGGCCTCGAAGACCGTCATTGAAGGTCCGACCGTCTTTAACCGGTTCAAATTATCATAGGTATAAACGTTCACTTGACCGAATGGTCCAGTCATCGTATCGCGCAGACCAAGCTGATTATAGGTGTACGAGATTTTCTTCGTATCTGGGAATTGAACCTCGACCAGTTCTCCTGTCGTGTTCTTATAGACATAGTTTGTCGAACCCGTGCTATCTGCCATCGATTTCCTTCGTCCAGACAGGTCGTACGTATATCCAACACCGTCATTCGGTCCACTTTTAGCAGTCAGAAAGTTTCGGTTGTTGTACTGATAGTGGAATACTTGTCCCTTCTGATCCACAGTAGTCACGAGATTACTGTTTTTATCGTAATACATTTTCTCGAACTGCCCCAGTGTATCGGTTTGTCTCACCAATCTTCCCAACTGATCATAACGCTTCTGCGTTGTCGTAGCATCCGGGTAGCGGATTTCCTTCAAAAATCCGGCCAGAGAATACGTATAGCTCGTCGTATCGTTTTTCGGATCCGTAACGGAGGTCAAGCGCCCCAAAGCGTCATATTGATATTTGGTCGTATGCTGAGCATCGGTGGAGAAGGTTATATTACCCATGTCATCATACTGCGTTGAACTTAGCTGTTGAAACCCGGCTCCTTTGTTGATCTGCGACAAAATTTCACGGCCCAACAGATCCACTGTCGTTCGCGACTGTACGCCCAATGGGTCTGTACTGGTCGTTGTCCGGTTCAGCTCATCATAGCCCATCGTCGTGTAAGCGCCGTTCGGAAGCGTTGTCCGAGTCACTCTGTTCCATGCGTCATGCAGATAGGAAGTGCGATGCCCGCTGCCATTCTGCTCCCACAATGGCCTGCTCCACGCGTCATAATCGTATTGCTTTACCACACGGTAGCCGCCGTCCATGATGCCTTCTTCCATTTTGTGGCCGAGTTGATCCCATTTCTGAATGCTAGTAACACCCGTTTCATCGACGACTGTTACTTGATTGGTCACGTCATTGTAGCTGGCATTCATCGTTGACTGGTCAGGATTCGTCACTTTAGTCAGTCTGCCTAGCTTGTCATATTGATATGTGGTGATGTGATTATTTCCTGGCTCATGATTACCATTCGTGAACGATGTGACCCATCCGGTGCTTGAATCGTATTCAAGCTTATTTTCGATCGTGCTTGGCTGACCGTCCGCATTCGTAACCTGAACCGTTTGTTTTGTGGGGAATGCGCCTGAATAGCCGTATTCCATCACATATTCGATATTCCGGTCATCATCCAGAATGGTTGTTTTCCCAATATTTCCATAGCTGTCGATTTGCTCGAACTTGCTATGGGCCAGCTTGGTTCCGGCCTGATTGGTAACAATGATCGCTGTAACTTTCCCCTGAGCATTGCGCTCATAAGTCGTATTGCGGGTTTGGTTCGCGTCCACTCGCTCAGTCGAGGCAGCAAGCAGATGGGTCGTCGGATGGTACGAAAATGTCGTTGTCACATTAAGCGGATTCGTCTGTGACAGCACGTTCCCATAATCATCATAGCTGACACGTTCGATGGTCGGCGTTGCGTTGGTTCCCGCTTTGCTGAATGTGTTCGTGGTCACGATCGGATTGGTGATCCGGCGCGCCTCATCATATTGAAAGGTTGTCGTCCGACTCTCATCTCCTATTGTCTCTACAATGCTATTCGTATAGACGGTGGGAGAAATGCCCACATAGACTTTGCGATAGTTAAACGTGGTGTTCTTCAGTCCGTTCTGAATCGTCGTGCCGAAGTTGTAGTTATTCTGAGAGCTGCTGCCTATGTCACCAAGATAGGTGAAATCAAGCTTGTTGAACTCTCTGTTGTTTCCAACATCCTTTCTCGACTGCATCCGATAAACTTGCTCCGATGCGCTCTCGCCAAGCAGTCGGTTCGTAACCGCCGATTCATAGGTATAATTCGTAGAGGCTCCCGTCGGATACTTGATCTGGGTCAATAGAAGCAACGGATTCGGCTCCGTTGGAACCGCTCCAGTTGTGCTGTATTTCGCGTTTCTTTCCTCATAATTAAATCGGGTGACTCGCCCAAGCGGATCGGTGACCTGTGTGAGGTACTCATTAGACAATGTTTCAAAGGGCGGTCTCGGGTTCCCTCTGTACTGGGTGCTTTTGTCATAGCGAACAACCTTGTCCCCTTGCGTTAACGTTATACTCGTTTCGCTATAAGCGATCGTGATCGAATTGTTGATCGCATCGGTTATAGAGGTCAGCACCTTGCCATATTTGGCATGCTGGGAATACTTGAATTGAATCGTATTATTGTAAGCGTCTGAGATTTGAATTAGTCGTCCATCTGTTGCAAAATGCTGATAAATGCCGTCCAGCGACTTGATGGCGACATTTGACCGTTCCACAACAACCGTAGTGTCCGTTAGAACGGTCAAATCCTTCCACGGATAGCCCTTAAGCGTGTTGTTGACCATTTCATAGGTGCCCTTGCTTCCCATGTTCAAAAACTTCTTATCCCCAAACTCTGTCTTGATATAGGGAATATCCCACGTCCAGCCCGCTCCGAGCGGATAGAGCTGCTCTTGGTAAGGCTTGTTCGTGGCTACATCCGTCCACGAAATAATAGGACCGTTTCCAGCGTCTAAGTACCTTGTTTCCAAAGACGAATTATGATTGATTTTAATCTCCTGAATCGTGCGGGTTTGAATCCCATTCGAATCTGGCTGTGACCAATTGTTAGCAAAAGCCACCTGACCCGCTCGTCGTATGATATAATTCCACCACCGCACAGCATAGTAGGAGTTTGACATCGTGTAGCTATCAGAAACATGATTATAATCCATCATAAATCGTCCGTCATCGATATATGAACGTGTCGTTACACCGTTATTCGTATTATAAGTCTCGGTGTATCTGGTTGCGTCATAATAAAGGACACAATAGCATATAAGTCCGAACGACAGCTCTTTGTCATAGACATTGGCGGCGGAAGAATCATAAGAACGATTCAATGAGAAGGATAGCCCATTGCGCCCAGGCAGCGAGAGATTAGTTTCCTTCGGCCGCTGACCGGTGAGATGCTCTCTGCGCCAGCATTAATCTGAAATGGTGGCTGGCCTTTTTTCATATTCAGATTACTGATTGCAGACAAAATGCCCTGCGGCGGTGTCGGATTGGACATCGTGGTCATCATACGCCCGCTGCTGTGGTATACGGAGTCCGTTACGGTTCGATTCCCCCGTAAATCGCAGCCTCCCAATCCATTCGGCTCTGGGTGAGGGTAAGAAGAAAGACCTTGAAGGATAAGTCCCCTCAAGGTCTATGCAACATTATTTAACTTCTTCAAGTGTCACGTCGCTACATTGGATAGACAACCACGGTTTGGGGTAATCATAAGTAAATAATTCGATATGCTTTAATCCCTCAATCCCGTACTGTCTCAGTAGATCACCGCTTCCGTCATTCAATGCACGGTAGTCATGGACTCGCTGGTTTCATTATAACGACAAGCCAGAAGCCGCATCCCGAACAAACTCCTCGCGATCAATCATCACTTCGATCTGCATGGCAGCACCAAGCTTGAATCCATGAAGAAATGCTGCCTCCATGTACAGCCCGTCGGACTTGTCACGTAAGCAGAACATTTCCTCCAGTTTGCAAAAATCTTGCTCGCTTAGTCGGTTTTTCAATTGATCCCTTATGGCTGCGATTTGTCGGTTTAACGGTCGATATTCAGGATCGGACGGTACAATCGTTTCGTCTGGATTAAGTTGGCCTCTATACAATGCACCCAAAATGGAATTCATGCTCTTCCTCCCATGAGATTTGATCGCCACCGCTTGAATGAGTTTTCTGCACATGGTAGGATATTTATGCAGTCTGCTTATTGAAGCGGTTGCGGGATAGGAAGTGGCGGTGTTCTTCGTCGGACGCGCCGCTTCCTTCTTTATTTTTGGAGATCGTCATACACCTTCTCAATTCCTTTGCGGACGATATCTGAACGGGTCGTATTCAGCTTCTCGGCGGAAGCATCGAGCTTGCTCATAATTTCCTGATCGACTCGTATCTTAATCGTTTCGCTCTTGGGATTGTCAGATGGTGGACGCCCCATCTTTTTAGAGGACATCGCTTCACCCCACTTTTTGTCCCCACAATAATATATTATTGCGGGGACAAAAAGTCAATCTATCGTCTTTCTCAGCAGGTTAGGTATTTATCACACGAGACTACTGTTTCGTTTTCACACCTCCTTAAACGGGGTGAACATCCGCCCAGTTGCTGTTTATTTAAGGAAGAAAGCCGCCTCGAGAATACTCTCAGGCGGCTTTAACCCCTCCGGGGTCCCCTAGCTCACTTATATTACTCTACGTCCAAAAGATAGCTTACAAACTCTTCGTGCAATGCGATATTTTCTTTAAGCGATTCCCTTGTTTCTTCATCAATAATATCAATTCTTATATCGTCTGCCAAAGCGTCTCCGCCATCTATCATGACAAGAATGGAATGTAAAACACCTTTAATTATTTCGTCTTGAATATTTTTGAATGCTTCCTGTTCCTCAGGTGTTCTTAGTTTACCTTGTAACAACTTATAGTTTTCTTCATAGTTAGACCAAATTAAATCAGTTGAAGGCTTTAAGCTATTTGTTACTTCATTTGCCCAGTAATCTTTAATCCTCTTGAGATTCTGAAAAAGCAATTTCTGTTTATCCAATTTAAATACCCCCTTATTTATACCAATGCTCTCCATACTTTTCATCTATTTGTTTAGCAAAATCTTGTATTTCTTGAGGCGTTGGTGTCCTTCCAAGGGATTTGTCCCATTGAGCCCACTCAGTAGTTATTTTTGAATGTATTTTTGGGTCAACCCCATGCAAATATTTAGTTTCATGAATATTGATGTCTGCATAACTCATTATTGACTCATACTTTTGAGGTAACGTATGATGCACTTGGTAATGGCTTGGCATTCCGGGATTTGCATCTTTATATAGTTTACGATAATTATTTTTTGTAGCTAGAGGACAATTTGTGTTATGAACCCAAATCCCAATGTCCGTTACAAAGTACGTGTGATAATCAGCAACTGTAAAGTTGTATACAGTAACTGGTTCATCAAGCTTAATAAACTCAACCTTGTCAATCGTAAGATTATTTCCGTCAGCCTGTTGAAGTTTATCCCCCACTCGAAGTTTATCTGCGTAGACCCAGCCTTTACCTTCAACCCAGAACGGATGGTTGTCTGTTGTCTCGATAATTTGCTCGCCAACATACAATTTAATAATATCATCACGTTGGTTACGATATAAAGCTGTTACTTCCTTGTAAGCCAATTCTCCATTAGGGTTATTCTCATCCTTGGCAAGGACCTTATCTCCGACTTCAATGTCTTCGATATTTTTCTCACCGTCATCTGTTTGAACTTTTGTCCCTGCAGTAAAACAATTGCATCCTATGAGGTCCAAGGATGAAGCTGCTTTCCAGTTGTCATTTGAGTATTTGGTCGCTCGTTCAATCACTTCTCCTTCTTTGTTCATTAACTTAACAACGATTAGTTTTCCACCTTTTATAAACTTTCCAAAGGGAATGAAACCTGCCGCAGCAAGCGTTTTATCAAAAAAAGATGAATTCGGGTCAAGAATTGTTCTGATATCATCCAATATTACAAAATCAGCAATTTCTTTTACTGCCGCACCTGTCCCCGGACAGAACGAATCGATTCCCCCCACACAAACAATATGCCCCGTCGGATCAGAATACTTCAACGGATTATTATGCACATACGTATACAAATTCATCGTCAGCGGATTGTCAATCTGCCCTTCATACGTATCCTTGCTTATAAACCGCCCAACACTCGGATCATACCACCGTGCCCGCAGATACTGCAATCCTGCACTCTGGTCCCACAACTCGCCGGAATAGCGGAACGGGTTCGCTACGCTCTCCACCGTCGTCAGCGGATTGCCCCACATGTCATACGTATAGCGGTTCAGGCTCACATCGCCTGTACTGTTCCTCATTTCGACCACATCGCCATGACCATTATGCAAGTAGTATTGCTTGCCGCTGGCATCTTGACGAGCAATCAGCCCTTTGCCCCGGGTATACTCCGCTTTCATCGTTACATTGCCATTGGCTACAATGCCTTCTGCAATTATCTGATCGCCATCATAATAGTAACGAACTGTCGTGTTGTTCTCTGTCCGTTCATAGAGCAAACCGTCTCCGTTATATCTGTAGCTTACTTGCCCTCCTCCGCTCTTCGAGACACTGGTCAACCGATTCCACGCATCATACGTGTAATTGGTTTCCCCAACGGGAATATCCGGCATCCTGTCGCTCTTCAACGCGATCCGATTGCCGCGGTTGTTGTACGTGTACGTCTCGTTGAATTGCGAGGTGGTCGCTATCCGGTTCAGACTATCATAGCTGTAGCCGTATGCAGCAAGCGGGCCGTTCTGCCGGACCGTCTGGCCCGTGATGTTCCCGTTTCCGTCATAATCATAGTCAAAATAATTGATTTCACTCCCGTTGGCCTTCGTATGAATCAACGTATTAATCGAATAGCCGTCATACGTGAACGTACTCTTATTCCCGTTCCTCTGCTTGATTTCTCTCAACAAATTGTTGTAGTAGTAATCGTATTCAGCCTCGAAGACCGTCGTTGAAGGTCCAACTGTCTTTAACCGGTTCAAATTATCATAGGTATAGACGTTCACTTGACCGAACGGCCCAGTCATCTTATCACGCAGACCAAGCTGATTGTAGGTGTACGAGATTTTCTTCTGATCCGGGAATTGAACCTCTTCCAGCTCTCCTGTCGTGTTCTTATGGACATAGTTTGTTGTCCCCGTGCTATCCGCCATCGTTTTCCGACGCCCGGATAGATCGTACGTATATCCAACACCGTCATTCGGTCCAATTTTGGCAGTCAGAAAGTTTCGGTTGTTGTACTGATAGTGGAATTCTTGTCCCTTCTGATCCACAGTAGTCACGAGATTACTGTTTTTATCATAATACATTTTCTCGAACTGCCCCTGCACATCGGTTTGTCTCACCAGTCTTCCCAACTGGTCATAACGTTTCTGCGTTGTAGTGGCATCAGGGTATCGGATTTCCTTCAAAAATCCGGCCAGAGAATACGTATAGCTCGTCGTATCGTTTTTCGGGTCCGTAACGGAGCTCAAACGCCCCAGAGCATCATATTGATACCTTGTCGTATACTGAGCATCTGTAACAGCAATGACATTGCCCATGTCATCGTACTGCGTGGAGCTTAGTTGCTGAAATCCAGCCCCCTTGTTCTTGTTCACCTGTGACAAGATTTCCTGGCCCAACAGATCAACTGTCGTTCGGGACTGCACGCCCAGAGGATCTGTACTTGTCGTTGTCCGATTCAGCTCATCGTAACCTATTGTCGTGTAAGCACCGTTCGGAGGCGTTGTTTGGGTTACTCTGTTCCAGCCGTCATACAGATAGGAAGTGCGATGTCCGCTGCCATTTTGTTCCCATAACGGCCTGCCCAATGCGTCATAATCGTATTGCTTTACAATGCGGTAGGCCCCGTCCATAATACCTTCTTCCATCTTATGGCCCAACTGATCCCATTTCTGAATACTAGTAACACCCGTTTCGTCCACGACCGTTACTTGATTGGTCCAATTATTGTAGCTGGCGGTCATCGTCGACTGATCAGGATTCGTAACAGTAGTCAGTCTGCCTAGCTTGTCGTATTGATAAGTGGTGATGTGATTTTTTCCCGGTTCATGATTGCCATTTGTAAACGATGTAACCCGTCCGGTTGTGGGATCGTATTCCAGCTTATTCTCAATCGTACTCGATTGCCCGTCCGCATTCGTGACCTGAACGGTTTGTTTTATCGGGAACGCGCCTAAAAGGTCGTATTCCATCACATATTCAATGTTCCGGTCATCATCCAGAATGGTTGTTTTCCCAATATTCCCGTAGTTGTCGATTTGCTCGAACTTGCTATGGGCCAGCTTGGTTCCGGCCTGATTGGTAACAATGACCGCTGTAACTTTCCCCTTATTATTGCGCTCGTAAGTCGTATTACGAGTTTGATTCGCATCCACTCTCTCAGTTGAGGCAGCAAGCAGACGGCTGGTCGGATGGTATGAAAATGTCGTTGTCACATTAAGCGGATTGGTCTGTGACAGCACATTCCCATAGTCATCATAGCTGACCCTTTCGATGGTCGGCGTTGCGTTGGTTCCCGCTTTGTTGAATGTGTTCGTGGTCACGATCGGATTGGTGATCCGGCGCGCCTCATCATATTGAAAGGTTGTCGTCCGTTTCTCATCGCCTACTGTCTCTACAATGCTTTTCGTATAGACAGTAGAAGAATCGTTCACATAGACCTTGCGATAGTCAAACGTGGTACTCTTCAGCCCGTTCTGAATCGTTGTGCCGAAGCTAGCGATATCCTGAGCATTGCTCCCTATATCTGAATGATAGGTGAAGTCCAGCTTGTTGAACTCTTTGTTGTTGCCAACATCCTTTCTCGACTGCATCCGATAGATCTGCTCCCATGCACTGGAGCCCAGCGCCCGGTTCGTAACCGCCGATTCATAGGTATAATGCGTGGAAGCTCCCGTCGGATGGGTGATCTGGTTAAGCAGAAGCACGGGATTCGATTCCGTTGGAACCGTTCCGGATGCGGTAAATTTCGCGTTTCTTTCCTGATAATTAAATCGGGTGACCCGCCCAAGCGGATCCGTGACCTGTGTCAAATATTCATTGGACAATGTTTCAAAAGGCGGCCTCGGATTCCCTCTGTACTGGGTGCCTTTGTCATAGCGAACGATCTTGTCCCCTTGCGTCAATGTAATGCTCGTATCCGTATAGGCGATTGTGATTGAATTGTTGATCGCATCGGTTATGGAAGTCAGCACTTTGCCATACTTGGCATGCTGGGAATACTTGAATTGAATCGTATTATTGTAAGCGTCTGAGATTTGGATCAGTCGTCCATCTGTTGCAAAATGCTGATAAATGCCGTCCAGCGACTTGATCGCAATATACGACTGTTCCTGATTGACCACAACTGAAGTATCCGTCAGAACGGTCAAATCCTTCCACGGATAGCCTTTAAGCGTATTGTTGACGATCTCATAGGTTCCTTTGCTTCCCATATTCAAAAACTTCTGATCCCCAAACTCCGTCTCGATATAGGGAATGTCCCAAGTCCAGCCCGCTCCTAGCGGATAAAGCTGCTCTTGATACGGCTTATTCGTGGCTACATCTGTCCATATAAATCCTCCAACGCCAAAGTAAGTGGTTTCTATGAATGTATTGGAATTGGCTTTGATCTCCTGAACTGACCGTGTCTGATTACCGTTCGCATCCGGTTGTGACCAATTGTTCGCAAAGGCTACCTGACCGGCTCGCTGATAAATGTAACTCAACCATCGTATGGCATAATAGGAGTTTGACATGGTGGAGCTATCCTGAACATGGCTGGCATCCATTCTGAACTGCCCTTCATTGATGTATGAACGCGTTGTTTGACCAGTATGCGTATTATAGGTCTCCGTGTAACTGGTTGCATCATAATAAATGACACAATAGCAGACAATTCCGAACGACAGCTCTTTATCAAAGACATTGGCTGCAGAGGAATCATAATAACGATTCAGGGAGAAGGACAGCCCATTGCGTCCGGGCAATGATAGATCGGTTTCCTTCACCGTCAATTGACTGGTGACCGGTGAGATGCTCTCCGCGCCAGCATTAATCTGAAAGGGCGACTGGATGTTTTTCATATTCAGATTACTGATTGCAGATAAGATGCCTGGAGGAGGCGTAGGGTTGGACATCGTTGTCATCATACTGGCGTTCTTGCCATACACGGAGCCCGTTACGGTTGAATGATCCCCGTATACCGCATCAACGACCTGAGGAAGTTGATCTAGAATCGTAACTCCATCTTCATTAGTCGGTTGAATGGGCTGATCGATACGCTCGATAGTACTAGTTTCCTCTGTTTGAAACGGCGGATTCTCGAATGGCGGCACGACAGAGTACGCTTTTGCATCAGACGTCCTTTGATTGGCAGGCTTAGAACCCGCACTAGCGATGTTGATGCTTTGTAATAAGAGAGATAGAACAAGCATGGCTATTAATAATTTCCTCATTTAAAGCGCTCCTTGTATCGTGTTATATGGTATATACTTCATGGATTAATAGCTATCTCATTTCCGTCTGAATACTTGTTCTCTTAATTACATTGCCGTTCTGGTCATAGATATATTGGGTTCCCATACTGTAAAATCCCCATTGATAAGTGATAGATTGCAAACGTCCCAATGAATCATAGGTGTAGTTGAATGTATTGTTGTTAGTGGAGTTCTGCACAGGAGTCACTGCCCATTTGTAGAGACCACCAGTATAAATGGCTCTGGCAATACGAACATAATAAACTTTTCCTGCTAACGTATTGAAGTCAATCTCCAGATTTTGTTCAAGTTCAATCGAATTGGATAAAGGTACGATCTCCTGCATATTTTCATCAAATATTTGCACATTTATTTTTGTGCTGTTTGAATTTGCCGCAGTAAGATTTTTCAAGGATAAGTGAGTGGCTCCTGTATGGGATGCAGTAAATTTAAAGAAATCCACCTTGTCCACATCAAAGGCAAAACCTCCATAATAAATTTTATTCATTTCGCTCATAGATACATTTGAATTGGTTTCTGGAGCGTCTATGAAGTCTATTACAACATCTTCTCTATAAACTTCATTGCTCCAGCTTATTCCGTCAAATACAGACACCTTGAACCTCCATAGTCCCTGTGAAAGAGGAACTTCAAAGAAATGACCGAAATAGTTCTTACTATTATATTTTTCTCCCGACTCGTAAGTTTGAGTTCCGTCAACTTTATAACCCGAAACCTTGTATTTCACCTGTGAATCAGAATCGGGGTCACTGTATTTCCAATTTAAATGCTTGTCCCCGATATACAAAGGAAGATGACTCATATTGAAGCTCACACTTGGCGGTGAGTTTACTGTACTAGTTTTATAATTGACAGAGAGTGTGTTTAAATTACAAGAGCACTCCATAGAAGGAGTCCATTTCATCCAAAGCCGCTTCGTTGTTCCCGGACCGCCTGAGCCAACAGGGTAGAGTACCATCGATATTTTTTTTGCTGAATGTGGAGTGTATATATTTTCAAAGCTGCTTCTAGTCATAGCTGTAACATCCCAGTATAAATAACCCGTTTGCCATAGTTGATTACTTGTTATCCTTTGTACCCCCCCACTGTCAACCGTAGTGTGATTTGGACGATTATAATAGGTAAGTGTTTGCGCATCCCAGTTTCCAGTGACCTGATAAGGAATAATATCTACATAAGCCGAAGGCTGCATTTCAAAACTCGACATTTTTGCACCAAGGATAGCGCTTGTAATTTGCGCATTTTCCGGTATCTGGTTTAGCGCAAACCTGAAATAAGATAAATAAATATCTCGCGTGCTTCCGTTGTAGCTTTCGCCTGCCCATAATGTAGTAGGATGTGTCGTGCTTGGATAATACGATGATGCGCCAGCGCTGTTCCCTCCATATGAATAAAGGCCGACACTCGGATCGACCGTTATCGGATAACTCATCCCTGTCGTATCAATTTCGATATGAAGCACGTTCTTTTTGCCTTCGACAGCAATCGTGGGCTGAATATATTTGATCGTTCCTTTATCGTCCTCCATCCAGAGTGGTTCGATGAGCAATTCCCCCAGCCGGAGGTCTTCCTTCAGCTTTGTATTTACCTCGAACGAAAACTTCTTGGGGGCGTTTTCATTCTTCAGATAAATAAACTCCTTCACACCTCCGTTCGTTACGATGAGATCAACATCGGTGTGCTTCCAAACATTCTTGTAATGAATGCGATTCTTTTCCTTCATATCGATCGAGCCAATGGATTTATTGGCATTAATCGGTTTAAAAGTCAGCTTGTCTGTCCCTTTGGCAATCGAATAGCCCTTGCTGTAATCCTTCGGAATGACCGTATCGAATGGCACTTTAACTGATCTGAAATTTGTTTGGTTCCTATCTATTCCTTTCTTCGCCTTCGCTTTGTTGTTGTTCGTAATCTCTTTTGCCTCTCTGGCAATATCCTTCGATACTTTCATCGCAGTGACATCAATGTCCGCTTCGTCAACCAATGCTGTGTTAATCTCTTCCCAGTTGTTAGCCTCGTCCTGATAATGCAGATTCTCTTGGTGTATTTCCGCTCTCATGGTCCCGTCATCCATAAGGAAATGCTTAGCGTTATGTGTTCTCTTTTCTTTCATTTCTTTCACTGCTTTAGGTTCAACTTCTGCTCGTGGCTTGGATGCATCCGAGCTGCCTTCGCCCGTGCTGCTGTCAGATTCCATTTCGATTGATGAAGTATCCTTGTCCTTCGATTTGCCTATGGCAATACTGGGCAGCAACAGCATCAAACACACGATTATTAACAGCAATTTAATGATTTTTCTGTTCCCCATGACCAATCTCCCCATAAATGTTTTTGTTCAGAACTACACTAAAAACCATGTCAACATCCGACTATCAAAAAAAATGCTCCCCCTTTCAGCATATATTCTTGTATTTCCATGACATCTTATATTAAGTAAACATTATTTTCATTAAGACATTTTGTCGTTAAAAGTCGTAAATTATATTTTCATGAATATTTTTAGCATATTTACAAAATATTTAGGTGATGTTCGCATAAATAATAAGCCACCCATAATACATTTCATTATTCTGTCATTGGAGCTAACTCAAGTTGTAACGATGAGCGGATTAATACATACATATGACCTTATTAATAGAAACCCCCTCACCAGCCTATCCACCCCCAATATTTTATGTAAATATTATCAATACAACTTATCCATTCTCTTGCAATTTAGGTTACAATCAAAAATATATAACTACATCAATATATTGGGGGATATTATGGAAGCTTCTAACCGCAACCGGAGAAAGCTGTTGATCATTGGGGGGATTGCGCTCGTCGTCATCGCGGCGCTGATCGTTTTTTGGATGAACCAGGGCAAGGAACAGAAGAGTGAAGAGAAAAAGCCAGCGTCTGAGCAATCCAATGTAAGCGCTTCACCAACTTCTGACGACAATGCCTTGCAAGTCGTCAATTCCACGGCTGACCATCTCGAGCTAAGCTCCGGCAAGGACATCATTGTCGTCGATGTCATTCAAGCCGACGCATTAAGAGTGCGGGTTAATCCCAGCGGTGCTGCGGATGAGCCGGATACGGAAGTAATCGGAACCCGCGACTTTGATCCCGCAGGGTCTACGATCGACATCAGCGGGGACCCGATCACCCTAACAACCGACCAGATGAAAGTCGAGATTGATAAAAAGAATCGCAGCATCGCGGTTTACGATGCGGCGGGCAAGCTGCTGCTCAAGCAGGAGGATGTACGGCAAGCACTGGAAGACAATCTCGCCTTCACACACAATGAGGGTGACTTTCTGTATGGCATTGGCGGCTACAACGCATCTGAGATATCGACAGACGGCATGCTCCAGAACGGCCTGAAATCAGTCAAAGGCGGGCAGCAGGGCCATGCCGGAGCGCCATTCGTATGGAGCACCGCAGGCTACGGCCTGCTGGTGGACACCATCGATGCGTCCTACGGAAACATCGATAATATCATTTCCTTCAGCCAAACCTCGAAGGAAAGTTCCCATTACTATTTCATGGTAGGCGATCCGACCGCAATCATGTCCACGGTAGCCGACATTAGCGGCAAGGCCCCGCTATTCCCGAAGTGGGCGCTCGGCTTTATGAACAGTGAATGGGGCATTGATGAAGCAGAGCTCATGCAGCATGTCCAGACCTACCGGCAGAAGCAGATTCCGATCGACAGCTTCACGCTTGATTTTGACTGGAAGGCATGGGGAGAAGACCAGTACGGTGAGTTCCGTTGGAACGAGAAGAAGTTCCCGAATGGCTCATCCGGCAAATTAAAGCAGACGCTCGATGGAATGGGCATTAAGCTGGCAGGTATTTTCAAGCCGCGGATTCATGTGGAGACTGAACAGGGACAATATGCGACCGAGCACAACTACTGGTGGCCGAATAAACCGAATTATCCGGATTATTTCTCTGAACTTCCGGTCAATGATTTGGATTTCTCCCTGGAAGAGGTTCGCAAATGGTATTTTGAGCATTCCAAGCAAGCGTTCGATACCGGTATTATCGGATGGTGGAATGATGAGGCCGACGAGGGCTACACGACGACGCAGTTTATCAATATGCAAAAAGGCTTGTACGAGGAGCAGCGCAATTACTCCGACAAACGTGTCTGGTCGCTCAATCGGAACTTCTACCTTGGCGCTCAGAAATACGCTTATGGATTATGGTCGGGTGATATCTTAAGCGGCTTCAAGGCAATGGCCAACCAGCGGGAACGCATGCTGTCGGCGGTCAATGTCGGACAAGCGAAGTGGGGAATGGACACCGGCGGCTTTCAGACCAACCCCATGCCGGACAACTACACGCGTTGGATGCAGTTCAGCGCATTCAGCCCCATCTTCCGCGTTCACGGCAAGCTGGATCATCAGCGGCAGCCATGGGTATACGGCGAACAGGCGGAGGCAGCGACAAAAGCAGCGATTGAGCTGCGCTACAAGTTGATTCCTTATATCTACTCCTATGAACGCAGAGCGTATGAAACAGGCATCGGGCTGGTCAAACCGTTGCTGATGGATTACCCGCAGGACCCAGCATTGGCCAATCTGGTGGATTCCTGGATGTTCGGCGACTGGCTGCTAGTCTCTCCTATCGTTGCCGAAGCAGAACCGACCAAGTCCATCTATTTGCCGCAGGGCACTTGGATTGATTATACGAACGGCACAGTGCATCAAGGAGGACAGACAATCACCCATCAGGTGGATTTGGCGAACTGGTCGGACATCCCTCTCTTCATTAAGAAGGGCGCGATCATCCCATCCCAGCAAGTTATGAATTACATTGGCGAGAAAAAGGTAGAAACCGTAACTGTTGACGTATTCCCCGATACAGCGCAGTCCGCTTTCGCCTACTATGATGATGACGGTGCAACGTATCAATATGAGCAGGGCGGTTATTTCAAGCAAACGCTGTCCGCACAGGAGAAGGACGGTCAAGCGCACTTCCACGCCTCAGCCAAGGAAGGAACCTTCACACCGGATCTGCAATACTATCTGGTCGCCATTCACGGCCAGTACGGGAACAATGTAACCATTAACGGCACAGCCGCTCACAAGGCAAACAGCCTCTCTGAATTGAAGAGCGAAGGCTGGTTTCAAGGGAAGGATGTTTACGGCGATGTAACCTATGTCCGAATCAAAGCAGGAGATGAGCGCCAGATAACGGTTGAATAATTGTACAGACCGCATTCCAGCATAAAAAGGGGCTGCCCACTCAAGCAGGAGAAGAAAACCTGCTTGGGAGGATAGCCCCTTCTCAGATTAGGGCCAACTCGCGATTGCGGGTTGGCCCTAATCATTGTGCATGCTATGCTGCAAATTATACTGCCTGCGTCTCCATACCTTGCGCAGCCTGCTTGCGATGAATAATTACAAAATAGCTCAAAGTAATTCCTGCGAAAATCAGCGTGAACACGCCGAGAATAGCCGCATTACTCCACATCGCCGAGTAGTTTCCGCTTGATATGACCTCCTTGAATCCCGCGACTGAATAAGTCATGGGCAGCCAAGGCGTTACTTTCTGCAGCCATGTCGGGATCAATTCAAGCGGGAACGTCCCTGCTGAGGTTGTCAATTGGAAGATCAGCAGTACGATCGCGAGGAATCGGCCCGGATTCTGCATCGTCGTCACGAGGAACTGGATCAGCATCATGAACGTTATGCTCGTCATAATTGAGAACAGCATGAACAGCGGAACACTCTTCACTTCCAGATCCAACAGGATCAGCAGCGCCGCATCTGCGATCAGCGCTTGAATCGTTCCCGCAGCAATAAGCGTAAGCGCCTTGCTCCAGAACCAGTTCAGCCCGCTTGCCGGACGAATCGCCGGCTCGCGTACAGAATAGACAATCGTCATAACCAATGCGCCTACAAACAACCCCAGCGACAAGAAGTACGGCGCGAAGCCTGTACCGTAATTCGGCACCTCATTCACCTTTTGCACATCGGCCTCAACAGGACCGGCAAACATCTCAACCGCGGAATCTGTTGCATTCAGCTCGGATGTCTTGGCTGTCGCATCGCTCAGCTTGCTCGACAGCTCCTTCGAGCCGTTATCCAGCTCATTCATTGCCAGATTCAACTGCTGCGCTCCATCCTTTAATTGGGATGAACCATCGATGAACGGATTCACATTGCTTTGCAGCAGGTCCAGTCCTTGATGCAGCTCAACCGCGCCCTGGGACAGCTTCGCGGCTCCGCCTGCCAGCGCCTTGCCGCCATCCTTCGCTTCGGTAAGCTTCGTTCCGAACTGCTTCATGCCTTCCGCAGCTTTCTTCGCTCCATCCGACAGCTTCTTGCCGCCCGCAGCAAGCTGCTGACCGCCGTCTGCTGCATCCTGCAGCTTGCCGTCGAATGTATGCAGACCGCTTGCCAACTTCACAAGTCCGGTATGCAATCCGCCTGCGCCTTCGTTCAATTGTTTCTGCGCCTCAGCCGAGCTTGTCAGACCATCAGCGAGCTGCCTGCTTCCAGCCAGCAGCCCTTGAAATCCGGGATCTTGCGCAAGCTCTGCATGCTTGCCCGCCAGCTCCTCCAGCCCTTGAGCAAGCTTGGCTGCTCCCTGCCTCAACTCTGCAGCACCCGCTTGGGATTGCTCCAATCCAGCTGCAATCTTCTCGGATGCCCGCTCTGCTTGAAGGGTGCTCTCTGTCAGTGTGCCGCTCCCCTTCGCAAGCTGTGTCAGGCCATTGCTTAAAAGCTGTGAACCGCTCTGCAGCGATGCCGCGCCTTTGTCCACCTCCACAACACCCGCTCCAAGCTTCTGCTGAGCTTCATGCAGCGCAGCAAGTCCGCTTGCTAATTGACCTGCACCACCATTGAGCTCCACCGTGCCTTGCTGAAGCTTCGAACCGCCGGCTTCCAGCTTCGCAACGCCATCCTTCAATGAAAGCGAGCCGCTTACTAGCTTGCCCAGGTTCTGTTCAATTTGCTGCGCCCCATCCTTCACCTTGGACGTTCCGTCCGCCAGCTTGCCCGCACCATCGCTCGCCTTGCCGATACCATCGGACAGCTGCTCCACTTGGTCGAATACCGTCCTAACATAGACCTCCGTTATTTCTTTGTTCAAAGCTTCCTTCAGCTTCTCAACAGCCGTATTGCCGATCTGGGAGGCCAGAAAGTTATAGCTCTCATTCGGCAAATAAGTGAACCGCGCCGCGGTCGGATGCTCAGACGTCAGACTCGTTGTTTTCTCGGAGAAATCCTCTGGAATTTCAATCGTCATATAATACGATTTGTCGTCCATTCCGGCCTTGGCTTCCTCCATTGTGACGAAGTCCCAGTTGAATTGCCGATTTTCTTTCAGCTTCTCCACGAACTCCTCGCCAATATGCAGCGCCTTGCCATTGAACTCAGCGCCTTGGTCAGCATTTACAACCGCGACAGGCAAATCCTCCAAACGATCATACGGGTCCCAGAAAGCCCCCAGGAACATCGCCGTGTACAGAACAGGAACCATCAATACTGCAATAACGGGGATAAGCACCTTGCGGTTTCGCACGATGGACGACAGCTCGCTGCCAAATTGACTTAAACCTCTTCTCATCTTTCTCCACTCCTCAAAATAAATCCAAAATATTTAATGACCATAACAGTCATTTAGTCATTGTTGAGCTAAAAAAAAGGCAGCCACTTAGCTCGGCGCCAGCCCCTCCTTGCCTACATGGGCGATTCCTGCAATCTGATCCATCGTCATCGCCTTATACCCGAACAAGGCAAACGACTTCGATGCCGCATCCACAATAAGCTTCCGTCGGTCAATGACCATTCTCCCTTTTAGAACTTAATGACCAATTTAATCATTTGGTCAATTGTTGTCTGAAACTTATATTACCACGATCATTTTGCTATTGCAATACATGAACACATGCATATGCACTTACATGAGCACCATACATAACACAATGCATCGCACACTACCATCAATCTGATGTCGTTGACGTCACCCTCCTAAAATGAAAATGGGTGCAGCTTCATCACTACCAACCGTCACAAATGGCAACTGTGAGAGAGGCTGTACCACTGGCACTATGCCAGTATGCTGCGGCAGTTGATGCCACTATGCTGTAGTAGTATGATGGCCACTATCCCAGTGGCAGACCAGCCGCCATCACGCGGCGTCAGTATTAAGACGTTTTTTCCGTGCTACAGCTGATTTTGCGAGGATTAGTTGTGCTGTAAGCAGGTTTTCCGCTTTATAGCTGCTTTGAATCCGCTAAGCTAGGCTGTCGCAGAGCGTTAAGACGTTTTTTCCGTGCTACAGCTGATTTTGCGAGGATTAGTTGTGCTGTAAGCAGGTTTTTCCGCTTTATAGCTGCTTTGAACCCGCCAAGCTAGGCTGTCGCAGAGCGTTAAGCGGGTTTTTCAGTGCTACAGCTGATTTTGCGAGGATTAGTTGTGCTGTAAGCAGGTTTTTCCGCTTTATAGCTGCTTTGAATCCGCCAAGTTAGGCTGTCGCAGAGCGTTAAGACGTTTTTTCCGTGCTACAGCTGATTTTGCGAGGATTAGTTGTGCTGTAAGCAGGTTTTTCCGCTTTAAGCGACAGAGAAAGCAACCGAAATGGCTTTGCCCACCGCTATAACACGATTTTTCCTGCTTACAGCACCGTTCGCGCTGCCATTTCTTGCGTTAACACGGAATTTCCCGCTTACAGCGATAGCAGCAGTAGACAATGCCTTTGCTGCAATCGGGGCCATTATCTAATTTCGTATAAAGTACATCTCCTGCATCCAATATAGCTGCCCAGAGCCGGAGTAACTGCAATAATACATCAACTATCACCAGAAACCAGCGTATACCGCACTTTTTTGAGTTTTCACTGCACTCTTTATACGAAAATAGAAAGTAACTCCTAACTCCCTTTTTTAATCTGAGGGGTGATGTCGCTGACGTCATGAGAGCTTTTGCAGGTAAGGGCTTGAAATCGTCCATTCCGGCCATGTTAACTGTATTTATGCAGCAACGCAGATGCGAACAACGGTTGGAACGGCGTACCGATGCAGAGGACCGCCCTGCGGAGCCATGGACTTGTTCTACAGCCTAAAAAGCCTGAACCGCTTCTGCTAATTTCAGCACAGCACCTGAAATAACAATTTCGGCTCCTGCGTGCTAGGCTAGGCTATTCTCATTCCAGACATAGCGCCGACGGCGAGCTTATTCATGAGAGATGCCATGAGAGATGCCAAATTAGCAGAACAATAAAAACGCCCGCTGCAGCCGTCATCACTCTCAGGACGGGCTCCAGCAGGCGTTGCGTATACGCGTACACTTCATTTCTTAAGCTTCACACGTTGAGTCGATTGGCGTTCTAGAATTTCCGACGGGAGCGTAACGCTCTTCTTGACGGAGGCTTTGGGCTTATCGTGGATAAGATCGTACAGAAGCTGGAACGCTTCTGCGCCCATCAGATCCGGGTTGAGATTCACACCCGTAATGGATGGTGACATTTTTTCCAAATATGGCGCATTGCTGAAGCAAAGAATTCCGACATCCTCTGGGACGCTCATCCCCTTGCTCTGGCAATATTTCAACGCGGACAGCGACATCATGCTCTCCATCGTCATAATCGCATCGAAGGTTACGCCTTCCTCTAAAGTCGCATCCAGCACTCTCGTAATATCGTTCTCTTCATTCTCGCTGTAGACTACATGCGAGGCGGCTGTATCGAGTCCATGCTCTTCAACCGCGCGCTGATAGCCATGAATACGGTCATACATGACATCCTGCTTCAGTTGATTCGTAAGGAACAGAATCTTCTGATAGCCCTTCTCGATTAGAAACTTGGTCGCCATATAGCTGTCGCGGATGTTGTCATTATGAATCGAGAATACATGATGATTCAAGCTAGTGCCGATCATGACGAACGGAATTTCCCGATCCAGCATGCTCTTGAGCAGCAGATCCTTGTCCGATCTCAGGACGCTTGTGAAGATGAAGCCATCCACTTGCTTTCCCTTATAAAGCTTAATGCAGTTCGCAATCTGCTCTTCAACCGTATGCGCCATCTGGAAGTTCACATTGTAGTCATACCGCCTTGCAGCATTCGAAATTCCGAAGAGCACATCGCTGAAGAATGGATTGGTCAGCTTATATATAGGGTTTCTCGCGATCGAGAAGCTGATCGTGCCCGGCTTGCTCTGTGCAATTGAAGATTGTGTCGGCACATAGTTGATCTGTTCCATCGCGGAGAGAACCTTGGCTTTCGTATCGCTTGCAATGTTGCCTTTATTCGTTATTACTCTCGATACTGTTGCAGGCGAAACACCCGCAAGAAGCGCGACATCTTTAATGGTAGAGATTACAATCACCTCATAGATCGGCAGAGTTTGATGACAAATCTACCATTTTACTTTATATTACTACGATTAAAGGTTTTAAGCTATCCCTCTAGCTTCAACGATTTCACGCCTGGCAGCCGATTCAGCTTGTTCAACAGCGCGATTCGAATCTTGTTATTAGAAGCAACGAAGGTAACCGTTACCTGCTGCATCGATTTGCCGAATTGCTCATCGTTGTCGATACTAATATTTTTAACGCGAACCTCTTTGGCTGTCAAATAGTTCTGCAGCTCATTCAAGCAATTCGAGCCTTTCACAATCTGAATTCTTAATATAAGAGACCTGCCCGCCGCCATAAAACGGTGCTCAATCTTATTCAATATTCGAAGCGAGCCGAAGACCAATGCGCAGCAGATGATAGCCGGATAATAGAATCCCGCGCCGACCGCCAGTCCAATCGCCGCCATGACCCATAATGTCGCTGCCGTGGTCAAACCTTTGACAGACAAGCCCTTCTGCATAATCGTGCCCGCTCCAAGAAAACCGACTCCCGTAATGACTTGAGCCGCGAGCCTCGCGGGGTCCATCCGCACATTCGGCTCATCTGCGAACATCTCAAAGCCATACATGGACAGCAGCATAATTAGCGTAGAGCCCATACAGACGAGAATATTCGTTCTCAGACCTGCCGCATGATTGTTCATCTCCCGTTCGAACCCGATAAGTCCTCCCAGCAGGAACGACAATACAAGGCGAAATGTCAATTCCAAAGCATCAATATGCCATGGATTCATTATTATCCACCCCCTCTCTTACGCTTCAAGCAATCATCGGCGATGTCCGCCTCTGCCAATGCGCATTGCAGCGAACTGGCAGAGGCAGCGTCACATTAAGTTTTGGATGCGCCAGCGGTGAGTCCTGAGATCAGGTAGCGTTGGAAATACAGGAATACCGTTGCGATCGGAACCGCAATTAGAATGGAACCCGCTGCAAAATGCGTAAAGTTGCTTCCGAATTCCCGATTGACGTAATTGTACAAGCCCAGCGCCAGCGTGTAGTTCTCCGGGCTTCGAATAACGATGCTTGGAAGCAGGAAATCCATGAACGGCGCCATGAAGTTGAACAGAGCGACAACCGCAATAATCGGCACTGCCAGCGGCAGGATGATTTGAAAGAAAATGCGGAAATGTCCTGCGCCGTCAATCTTCGCGGATTCATCCAGATCTCTCGGAATGGTATCGAAGTACCCCTTTACCAGAAACGCATGGGTCGGGATCGAGGTCCCCACATAGATGAGCGTCAGACCGACCAGCGAGTCCAGAAGTCCCAGCAGATTAAGCAGAATATAGATGGCGACCATACCCATTAGCACGGGGAAAATTTTGACCAGCATAAGAACGAAGAGTCCGTTCTTCTTCCCGACAAACTTATAGCGCGAGAACGCATAAGCAATCGCCAGCGTCACAATCAGCGACAATATCGTCTTCGCCACTGCGACGATCAGCGTATTCTTGTACCACAGCAAATAGTGGCTGTCTTTGTCCGTGAATAACCAGATGAAATGCTCCAGCGATGCATTCTTGGGAATGATGGAGGCATTATAAATGCTCGTACCCGGACTGAGCGAGATGCCCAGAACCCAGACCAGCGGATACATAATGACGAGAAACATAATGAAGATGACCAGATAGATGCCAGTCAGCTCCAGCCTGGATTTGAATTTGCTCCTCATCGGTTATCTCCCCCTTCCTTGAACGAACGCGTCCGTCTGAATTGAATGAATGCAAAGGCGGCCACGATGATACCGAGCATGATCGAGATAACCGCTGCCATGTTGTAGTTCATCGTATCGAACGTCAGCTTATACACCCATGAAATAACGATATCCGTCGATCCAGCCGATTGTCCCCGAACTGGCGGACCTCCCTGGTTGAACAGATAAATAAGGTTGAAGTTGTTGAAATTGCCCGTATATTGAATGATCAACAACGGCGCCGTAGCGAATAAGACATGCGGCAGCGTAATGAAACGGAATTTCTGCCATTTGTTCGCGCCATCCACTTCCGCCGCCTCGTACCAGTCACCCGATACACTTTGCAGTACACCCGTGAACAGAGCAAATACGAAGGCGAAGCCGAGCCATACCTCTACGAAAATAATCGCTACCTTCGTCCACATCGCATCCGTCATCCACGGAATATGAATACCGAACGGAGCCAGCAACAAATTGTTGACCGCGCCGAACTGATCGTTGAACATCCCCGCGAAGGTCAGGATCGATACGAAGCCCGGTACAGCCCATGGCAAAATAAGAAACGTACGTATAAACTTCTTAAACCTTACCCGTTTGTCATTGACGATAACCGCCAGGAACAGAGCAAGACCAATTTGCAAAGTCGTAGCAACCAGCGTCCATATAATCGTCCAGGATAAAACAGAGAAGAACGTTTCACGCCAGATTGGAACAGAGAACACATTGATGAAGTTTTCGAAGCCTACCCAGCTGAGCAGAAAGCGCGGCGGGGAATTATAAATGTTATAGTTCGTAAACGCTAATGAAATCATGAACAGCAGCGGCAATACCAGTACAAAAATAATCATGAACAGCGCCGGGGTAACCAGCACATAAGGAAAGCTTGAATTCCAGGCTGTCGTGAAACCTTCGCGAATGGTCGTTATTCTCCAGCCCTTCTGAATCTTAACCGCTTCGCGCCTGGCATCAATCAAGTTAATCACATAGAAGGTGAGTGCAAATACGGTCAATATAATCGATATAATGCCTCGGATAAGCAGCGAACGGGAATCGTCCACCCCTTCCAGCGTGCCAAGCGTAACAATGCCCCAATAGCCGATGTTAAGGAATTCACTGAATACGCTCAAGAAAGAAGCGCCGACAATAAAGAGCAATAGCCCCTTCAAATATCTGCGGTTATACACTTGTCCTAAACCCGGAATAATGGACAGCAGCATGGCGGTCGTCGGGCTATGTTGTCGGGAAGCGCTGCTGTGGCCTGCGCCTTTTCCCTTCTCGTTCTGATCTTCCAAGAGTTAACCTCCTAACGATAGATGGATGAGGATTGAAGCCAAAGCCAATCCTCATCCCGGAGCTATCTATTTTTTCGACTGGTTAATCGCAATTTGTTCCTTGATTTGAGCAACTGCTTCGTCCAAAACTTCCTTGGCGTCATCACCTTGCGAGATGAAAATGAGCGCATTCTTCATCGGCTCCCACGTCTGTGAGATCTCTGGGTTATTCGGTGTTGGCGTAGCTGATTTGACCTGCTCGGCAACAGCGGAGTAGTACGGATGCGACGTAATTTTGTCGCTTCCCAGACCGCTCAATGTAGCTGGAATCTCGCCTGAAATCTCGAAGTACTTCTCAAGCGATTGCTCGTTCGTCATGTAGATTGCAAGCTTCTGAGCCCATTCCTTGTTCTTGGAGAAAGGAGAGAGAACCCAGCCTTTAATACCAAGGAAGGATGGCGGACGATTGCCGTTCTCCATCTTAGGCAGCGGAACTACACCCAGCTTGTCGCCAAGCGACTCCTTGTAGTTGTTCAGCGCAGCAGGCACGGATACAACAGCGCCGACAGTGCCTTGCTTGAACAAGCCGTCCATAATGTCAGTTGTAATGGACTGTGGAATATAGCCCTTCTGGAACCAGCTTTGAATCAGCTTCGCGCCTTGAATCGCGCCTTCATTGTTCAGGCCGATATCGCTTGCATCATAGCCATTCGTTTCATCGTATCCGAATACATAACTGCCATTGCCCTGCAGGAACATGTTCGCATAATAGAAGTTAATGCCATCGAGAATAAAGCCGTACTTCTTCTGTGCAGCGTTATTGAAGCTGTCCGAGAACTTCTCAAGATCGGCCCACGTCTCAGGCGCTTCCGGTATCAGCTCCTTGTTATAATAGAGGACAGCCGTCTCGACGACCATCGGCAGATTGTAGATTTTTCCTTGCTGCGTAACTGCTTTGATCGTGTCCTCTGAATAATTCTTCAGCACTTCTTCATCCAGAGTGAAGGGCTCCGCAAGTCCTTGCAGAACGTTCTTGCCCATGGAATTATGCGTTGCCCACCACAGATCCGGACCTATTCCATTTGGACCGTCGAGGGAGAATGACTTGGCTTGCTCACGCGCATTAACAGGTACAACTTTAACCTTGACGCCTGTCTCTTGCGTGAATTTCTCAGTAATCTCGCGAACCGCTTGAATCTCCTTCTCGGCTTCATTCGCCCAGATCATGAGCTCCTCAGGCTTAGTCGCTTCGGTATTCGTCGACTGGCCATCATTCTTTCCCGTGTTTGTGCCTTTATTCTCATTGCGATCCGGTCCGCAAGCCGCAAGAGCAAGCGTAAGAATAGAAATAACGAGCAACATCGATGTTCTTCTTAACATTGAAATATCCCCCCATTAAATGTGTTCCATTCATTAACTAGTCAGAAACGTGGGGCCCCAGATGGTCTGTATGCACTTTCGCAGACAGGCATTTGCCCTCACTGTTCATAACAAACTCCACGACTCCCGCGTTATAGACAGGTATCTTGTCGCCAGGATTGGCGCTCCGCTTCAAATCCGCAGTAGATTGCCCATGTCCAAAAACTACAATGTGTTCATCCGATCCTGTCCTTGGAGCCAGATGAGCGTCATAGAAGCGCTGAACACGCGCTCCAACGATACGCTTATCCTCCGGCCATACCGGCCACCACTGCTTGCTCTTGTCATGCGTATCAATAAACTCCACATCCGAGTAAACGCTTTCAATCTCGCCGCAGCTTTGCCAGTCATAATCGCGATAATCGGTCCACTCCTCCAAGAACATCTCAGACATCTCTGGAACGAGAATAATCGGCAATTGATGTGCCTGGGCAAGCGGCAGCGCGGTGAGAATTGTTCGGCGCAGTGGACTGCAATAGATCGCTTTAACAGGTATATCGCTGAAAAAGGATGGAATTTGTTCAGCCTGCCAATATCCGACTGGCGACAATTCGCAGTTTGCCCCTCCGCCTTGCTTAATATTCATCGTGGATTGTGCGTGTCTGATGACGTATAGATGCACTGAGGTATTCACCTCCTCTCAGTAAGATAAAGCAGCATTTGCTTAACCGATGTGGCGATCACCGCGCGCGGTGTGACGTTGCATGACCGCGGTCGACGATCATGCAGGACGCTGCGATGGATCGCCACCTGTCGATTAAGTTCGCAAGGCCAGCTCCAGATGCTCTGTAAGATTAAGTTTCCGTACTTCTGTCTCGTTATTCTTAATAACGAAAACATTGACGTTCGTATTCGATTGATGGAAATTAATCTGTGCCTCGCTGGAAATCTGAAGGATCTCTCTAATTAAATAATCGTTGAACGAACCGTGAGCAAACATCGCAATACAGTCGTCCTCATACTCTGGCTGCCGAAGCTTCCGGACCATTGCCTTAGCCCTTTCGGCTGCCGTCTTTCGCGTTTCTCCGCCCGGATAAAGCCATCCGTCCTCTTCCATGCTGCTGCACAGAACGACCTCTGGATACAGGCGGCTCATTTCCTCCCTCGAAGGACCGATATAGGCGCTCCCTTCACGGAATTCGTAGAGATCCTTCCACAGCTCAATCTGCAGAGACATTGTTTCGGACAGCGGCTGTGCGGTTTGAACCGCTCGAATTAACGGACTTGAAATAATGCGTGTAACAGGCTTCCGACTTACGTACTTCGCTACCCGCTCAGCTTGCTTCATGCCTAGCTCAGTTAAAGGAGAGTCGGGCATATCCTCATTCACCCTGATGTTGCCTACGGACTGTCCATGCCGGATAAGAATTAATTCCATTTGCCCTCCATACGATGAATCATGATAATGTGATCACACAGCTTGCAACAAGCAATGATTCGTATTCATGAAAAAATGATGAAATTAAAGCACTTACATTTCATTTTATTTCATAACTATTAAACCACATTTCATGAAATATGTGAAGGGGTTTCAATCAAATTATTTTCTTCCAAAAAGCCGCTCCAATGCTTCTATTTCACGAAACCCCTACATTCCAACCCAAAATCAACCTAAAAAGTTGGGTCAAGGGGACATGAAAACTGTTTGAAAACTGCTTATAAACGAATGCATAGACACTGAAATTTATTCGAGTAATTTCAGTGTGAATCCTCACCGTATTACATGTATATTTCATACTACCCATCATTATCCCAACACTTGTATCATTCTATTGCAACAACGAAAGAGCCTCCATTCCCACATCAACCAGTGGTCTTGGAGGCTACACTTGCTTGCTGCCAGCTGAACACAGCGGCTATGCGCTCGCAAATTATCTCGATTGCTTAACATATGGAGTAATATCCACCTGCAAGCTTGCTGCCAGCCGCTCGCCGAGCTCCTGATCGGCTCGGTAGAAATTGCAGATAGCCAACAATTTCGTCTGCTCGGATACCGCTTGAAGATCAGCCGATAGATTGCCCACTACCGCTGTCTGCTCTTCCTCCGAATAACGGCGCCATACTTGGCCCGCTTGTCCAAAATCGTTCTTCTTCTCTATTTTCTGCCGCACGGCCTCCCCTTGCACGGGATACGGGATATCCGCATAGGCGGGATCTTCCTTGGGGGTATGCTGATGACGATTCGGCTCATAATTAATATGATCCCCCTGCTGCTTAATCGGCATTGCTCCATCACGCTGGTTGTTGCTCACCTGTGCGAATGGACAATTAATTGGCAGCTGCAAGTAATTGGGTCCAATCCGATGGCGCTGTGTGTCCGAATAGGAGAACAGGCGTCCCTGCAGCAGCTTGTCCTCAGAAGGCTCGATCCCTGGCACTACAACCCCGGGATTGAAGCCGATTGATTCCGTCTCGGCGAATACATTGTCTGGATTGCGATTCAGCGTCATCGTACCGACATGCTGATAAGGAATATCCTCTTCGAACCAATCCTTCGTCGGGTCGAGCGGATTGAAGTCAAAGCTGTCCAAGTCGGCAGGATCAAGCACCTGCACATACAGATCCCATTCCGGGTACTCCTGGCGCTCGATAGCTTCATATAAATCGCGGCTGGCATGGTTGAAGTCGCTTGCTTGTATCGCAGATGCTTCCTCAGCGGACAAATTTTCCATGCCCTGCTTAGTGACCCACCGCAGCTTGGTATACACCATATTGCCATATTGATTAATCCATTTGAAAGCGTGAACGCTTGATCCCCTCATATGGCGGTAGCTGGCCGGAATGCCTTCATCAGAGAACAGATGCACGAGCATGTTCGTAGATTCCGGGCTGAGCGACATGAAATCCCAGTACCGGTCAGGATGCTGAATATTGTTGCGCGGGTCAGGCTTCAGCGAATGAACCATATCCGGGAACTTCATCGCATCGCGAATGAAGAAGACTGGCAAATTATTGCCGACGAAATCATAGTTGCCCTCTTCCGTATAAAATTTCACCGCGAAACCTCTCGGATCACGCAGCGTCTCGGGAGAGTGCTGACCGTGAATAACCGTAGAGAACCGCGCGAACACAGGTGTCTCCTGACCTTCATTTTGCAGGAAAGCCGCTTTCGTATACCGCTTCATACTGTTGGCTAGCTTGAACACGCCATGCGCTCCAGCGCCACGGGCATGAACAACACGCTCCGGCACCCGTTCCCGGTCGAAATGGGCGAGCTTCTCCAGCAGCTGATAATCCTCCAGCAATGTCGGACCGTTCACGCCGGCGGTTCTGGAGCTCTGATTGTTTCCGATTGGAACACCTTGATTCGTCGTTAGTTTTGTCATCCTGTATTCCTCCTCAAAATTATATTAATTAGAATAATTATTAATAAGCATCAACTAAATCTATTCTATCTGCTTCAATAACGAAAATCAATATTATTTTATAATAATTATAATTTAAATTCACTTGCCAGTTCTGCACAATTTGCACAACAAAAAAGGAATGCCGCTAACTGGCACCCCCTCTATCATACGTCACACTGACGTTATTCCACTAGCTTTGATTACGAAAAGCGTTGATTTCCGACTCGCCCTGATGCAGCTCTTTGATCATATTTTTGTAAAAGCTGTTCTCCTGTCCGCTCAATCCCTGCTTGTTACTCTTCAGAATCATACTGCCGATATTACGCTTTAGAATCTCATTCCGACGTCTCATCATTTCAACATAAGTCAAGTTAAGTAACCTCCATTGCTGCGAAATTATTGATCTCTATTAAGTATAGCGCTCTTTATTTTCAATGAAAAATCGACTAAGAGGCCATGAGATCAGCTGAATCACGCTAAGCAACGGTACACTTCCCTCACAGGAGGCATTCGAAGATATGCTGCCATATACTCCCGATTCCCTACGATCAGCACGATAACTGCCGCTCCAGGATGGAATCTCGTACTATGAACTTGCATTCTGAACTTGTATGCTGAGCTTGTATGCAGAACTTGTATTCCAATTAAGTTTCAAGGGCTTCACGATAGATGACATAGCTCGACGGATTCTCTCTTACGAGAACTTGCAAGCATTTCGGCTTGTTAGGCATTTCCTTCAGCGCGTCTGCGACAAGATGATAGACAGTTTTGGCAATCCCTTCAGTTGTTGGGAACTGTTCGGCAAACTCGGGATGATCATTCAGCACCGAGAAGTCGAAGCGTTGCACAAATTCATTGATCACTCCGAAATTAACCAGAAAACCAGAGTCCTGAAGCTCATTGCCGACAAGTGTAATGCTGATTATAAATGTATGGCCATGCATATTGCGGGAAGCCCCTGCAGACTCGTGGGGATTGAAGTGCGCTGCAGCAAGCTCGATATCTTTGTTCAATTCGAATTTATAAGAATGCGGGACAGACGGATAATATTGAAACAGCATGTTAAACAGCTCCTTTATCTATTCAGTCATCAATCTATTCCATTCGTTTTTCCTCGCTTCGCCAAAGCAACCGCAGTCTCGGCCGCCACACAAGCAGCTTCCACAATAAGCGCCCGATTAGCAGCCGCCGAACGACCTAGCGTAAAGCTCTCAATCGCGCGGATAATATGCGGTGTCACGCCCTTCCCGCCTGAGTGACCGTATGCTTGGTCCAACGCAAACTTAATGATCGACTCAATCTCATCGCCATCGAAGGCACTTGCATGCGGAATCGAAGCTCCTAGAACAATACCTGTCTGCAAACCCAGCCCCCAATGGGCAGCTGCCATTGCAGCGATCTCCTCGCCGGAGTCAACCCGAAGCGCCGAATAGGCCGAGTCATGGACAAAATAACCGGGAAACCGCTCATTTTTAAAGGACCAGACTGGCACACCAAGCGTCTCAAGCGCCTCCAGACTTTTGCCGATATCGAGAAACGTTTTGATGCCGCCGCATGCCATAATAACAGGCGTAGAGCCCATAATGGTCAAATCACCGGAAATATCCCACGTATCCACGACATCGCGATGAACACCGCCAAGCCCTCCAGCAAGCGCGACCTTAATGCCTGCTTTATGGGCAGCCCACGCAGTTGTTGCCGCAGTTGTACCGCCGCTGTATCCTCTCACCATCGCCACTCCGAGATCCGCAGTTGTCAGCTTAACATTGCCTTCAGCCTTCGCCAGCCGCTCCTGCCCTTCCCGTTCCATTCCAATTACCAGCTTGCCTTCCGACAAAGCAACAAGCGCTGGTTCCGCACCACACTCACGGACATGATGTTCAATTTCCGCTACGAGATCGAGAGCGTGCGGGCGAGACAGACCGTGCGTGAGCAACGTCGATTCTACCGCAACGACCGCCCTCCCCTGTTCGAGCGCCTCCTGAATACGGGGCGAGAATTCCATACTTTCGTCCCCCTAGCTGCAAGTTTCGCAAAAAAATGATCCTTTCGAAAATAATCCCTTCGAGCGAGCGACACGCACTCTGTTAATACGCACTCTGTTAATACGCATTCTGTTAGGCGGTTTTTCATGCTTACAGCGCGCTCGCCATCGGATTTGTTGTACCTCTGTCAAGAAAGTAGACACAGAAACTAAGCGCCCTGGTGTTGCTCGTAGTACCTTTTCTCGCATTGATGCGGGGTAAGATAACCGATCGTCGAATGGATGCGGATCCGGTTGT
>NZ_CAKMMF010000029.1 GCF_927798095.1 Paenibacillus plantiphilus
CGGCAGTATGGACTTTGACTTGTTATGCAGTCTCACCCAACATACGTTAGCCTTATATGAAGTTCGTGTTCCTCAGACCGGAGATTTGCCGCCAGCTTCCTTCAGATCCCACCTCACGGTGGACACCCTTGCCTTTAGCTATGGCTACTACTGCCTTCACCATTCGGGACTTGAACCCTAGAGATAGCGCCCATGCTGGGCGCACACAAAAAGCCTTGTCCCTATGCATACGGACAAGGCAGATATTCAACCTATTACTCAACTAACCGAAGAACGATGTTTTCCCAGTTCATACTCGACCAGCGTTGTAAGTTCGTCCTCATATCCGCCCATGATCCGGTACTTGCGAATATAATCTTTGACAAACTTTCGGGGGTCCTTGGGTTGAAAAATTCTCGTGAGCTCCTTAAGGCTTTCCTTGACTTCATTATGGCCACGTTTAGCCATGAAATCCCCTCCCTATCATCGGTTGGTGGTCCTAGGCAATCATGTACGAGAATGCGAGCAATAGCTGCTATCGGTCGCTTGTACCCTGCTGTATCGGGCTATTCTGCTAGTCGAAGACATCGAGTTCATCGCTCAAATGAATATAGAATTTTCTAATTTGTTTCATTTGTCAGTTAATTATATCATTTATGCGGCCAATATAAAAGCGAACACCCATCTATATTTTCACCCGCGAACGTTTAATTTTCATTGTCTGTAAATTCAGTACCTGCTGCCATCTGGTCATCCGAATGATCGGAGGCTGCTGGAGCATCGTCCTGCACCTGCGGGCGGGAAGCAGACCAGGCACTGCTCTTGTACATCCGCAAGTACGCCATAACACCGACGATCGCAACAACAATGCCGAATGCAATGACGCAGATTGTTATCCATGGATTAACCACATACAGTCCCTCCCTCGCCCGTAAGATTTATTTCGAACATGGCCTAAGTATAGGGGATACAGAGAACGCTTTCAATGAATTAGGCTGCTCTGATACAAAATTGTAACAATGTGTAATCACTTCACCCGCCGGAAGGAGCCGCTCCCCCATGCGAGCAATTCTCCATCATCTCCGAACACGCTGCTCTGGAGTGTCAGCGTTCGATGAGAGCGATGAATAAGCTCGGCCTCGCAAGTAACAACTCCCTTGCTCTCGCTTTTCAAATAGTTGATGTTCATCTGGGCGGTTACCGTCTTCTCATCCGGACAGGCTTGAACGACGACCAGTCCCATTGCATTATCGATAAGCGTCGCGATAACACCGCCATGAACAAGGCCGAACAGATTCAAATGATGGGGCTGCACCTCCAGACATATAACAGCTTTCCCCTTCTCCGCACGCACGGCCTCACAGCCTACAAATCCCCAGAAGGTCGACTTTGCGTCCTCCCCTAATCGCATCAAGCTGCCCGACTGATCAACCTGCGACTTGAACCATTGCTCCGTCATGCCTCATCCTCCTTCCCGTCCCTATTGTCTCCTGCATATTCCTCTTCATGCAGCTTGCGGCGGAGCACCTTTCCAATCATCGACATGGGAAGCTCATCGCGAAAAACATAATGATGAGGCACTTTATAGGGAGCCAGCCGATCGCGGCACCAGCGGTCAAGCTGCATACGGGATATGCTTGTGCCGCCTCGCAGCACGATGAAAGCTTTCACGCTCTCGCCCCTGTAAGGGTCCTTCACCCCAATAACGGCAGCATGCTGAACACCCGGATGCTCGTACAGCACCTCCTCAATCTCTCGTGGATACACATTAAAGCCGCCAGCGATAATAACATCTTTAATACGGTCAACAATAGTGAAAAATCCGTCCTCATCCATCATCGCCAAATCCCCTGTATGCAGCCATCCGTCCCTCAGCACGCTTGACGTTTCCTCTGATCGATTCCAATAGCCCAGCATCACCTGCGGACCGCGAACCGCAAGCTCCCCTATCTCACCGGCAGACAACGTCTCCCCTGTGTCCACATGGACAATACGCGCTTCTGTCCCGGGAAGCGGCAGGCCAATCGCACCGATTTTGCGCGTGTGCCAAATCGGGTTGGCATGAGTGACCGGCGATGCTTCTGTCAGGCCGTAGCCTTCGATAAGGCGTCCTCCTGTAATCGCCTCGAATCTCTCCTGAACCTCAAGAGGCAGTGGAGCTGCCCCGCTGACACAAACTTCAATGGACGATAAATCATATTTATGCAAGTCCTTGTGATTCATGAGTGCAATGTACATCGTTGGAGCGCCCGGGAAGATTGTCGGCTTCACCTTGCGTATCGTCTGGAGCACAGCCTCAATCTCGAATCGCGGCAGCAAAACAAGCGTGCCCGCGCGCATAACGGACTGATTCATCAGCACAGTCAGCCCAAAAACATGGAAGAGCGGAAGCGCAGCCAGAAATTTCTCGCAGCCATCCTTCATCTTGTAGCACCATACAGCCGTCTGTACCGCATTGGCGACCAAGTTGCGGTGAGTAAGCATGACCCCTTTAGGCATTCCTGTCGTCCCGCCCGTATATTGCAGCAGCGCAATATCCCGAGCAGGATCGACAGCCCTCTCAGTTGGAAGCGCAGCCGCGCTGGCGAGAAGCTTCCGATAAGAGATAACGCCATGCTGCCCGTAAGGGATGACCGGATGCTGCCCCGACCTCCGCTGCTTCAAGGGATAGAGCATATTCAATGGAAAGGGGAGCGCATCCATAATAGAGGTTACGATCGCATAGCGAAGCTCTGGCAGCGAGCCCTGCTCCGGCTCTGCTCCCCGCACTTTCGCAAGGCGCGGATACAACAGATCCAGCGTCACGATAGCCTTTGCGCCGCAATCGCGCAGCTGATGCTCAAGCTCTCGCTCCACATACAACGGATTCGTCATCACAACGACAGCACCCGCAAGCAGAGCGCCGAAGTAAGCGATGACAGTCTGCGGACAATTCGGCAGCATAATGGCAACCCGGTCGCCCTTGTCAATCCCTATTCCCTGCAATCCGGCAGCCATTCGTCGAGCTGCATTCAGCAGCTGGCGATACGAAGTTTTCTTCCCGTAGAATTGAAGCGCCTCATGATCCCCATAGTTACCGGCAGCCTGGAGCAGCAGATCAGCTACACCTATGTCCGGAATTTCAATCGCCTGCGCCACCTCGTTCGGATAGTGGCGGAGCCACGGCCTCCCTTGCGCTTGTTCCATACTCTCACCCCTTCAGCAGATCACAGCTGTCACACATACTGTTCGTTGCGGATGACGCGTGAGGCAATGCTGCGTTTCATTGCAATCGTATCGACTAGCGGGGCGCGCATCAGCTTCTTCAGAATGGTCAGCTGCGTATGCAGCGCATCTCCTTCCTCCAATGCGGCAAGCGCTTTTCTGGCGTCAAGCTCTAAAGCTCCCATCGTATTTTGCACGAATACAACGGTCATCTCCACCGCATGCTGTACTTTGGGTGAGCTCTCGCCCAATTTCAGCAGCATTTTGCGCGTGCGAAGATTGGCGCTCTCCATGGCATAGATGGCGATCATCATGTCGGCTAGCAGACATAGCGCCTCCTGCTGCTGTTCAAGGCCAAGCCCATACTTCTGAACGGCAAGACCGCCAATGGCGAGGAAGGTCTTCTTCGCCTGACCGATACGGTACGTTTCCTTACTGAGCGGCTGCTCGAAAGGGGGGAGGGTCATGGGCTGCAGCAGCTCTGCCTGCAGTGCCCTCGCTTTGCGCAGCAGCGGCACGTCTCCCTTAAGCGCCTTCTTCATCAATGTGCTTGGGATAAGCATCCGATTGATTTCGTTCGTACCTTCAAAGATTCGGTTAATGCGGGCATCGCGGAAGAGCCGTTCGATTCTGTATTCCTTGATGTAGCCGTAGCCGCCATGAATTTGCACGCCTTCGTCCACGATGAAGTTCAACGCCTCCGTCGCAAACACTTTATTAATCGAGCATTCCAGCGCATACTCACTAATCGCTTTAGCTGTCGCGGCGCCGAGATCGGCTGCCGAACCTCCCGTCGGCAGTCCATCCCTCGCGTCCTTTGCATCGGCTGCCGTTCCGACAGATGCGTCCTTTGCATCGGCTGCCGCTCCGACAGATGCGTCCCTTGCATCGGCTGCCGCTCCGGCGGATTCAGCTCCGGTCTCGATTGAGAGCAGCATCTCATCAATACATCCCGCTGTGCGGTACACCATGCTCTCTGCTACATAAGCCAGTATATTCATGCTCGCAAGCTTTGCCCCGATGAGCGGAAAGGAGGCGATTGTACGGCCGAATTGCTTGCGGATATTCGCATATTGAGAAGCAAGCCGAATCGTTTCTTTGCCTGTTCCGACACAGCCTGCGGCCAGCTTGAGCCGGCCGATATTAAGAATATTAAAGGCGATTAAATGACCCTTCCCGACCTCGCCAAGGACGTTCTCCACAGGAACATGGACATCATCAAAGAAGAGTGGACAGGTGGATGAGCCTTTAATGCCCATCTTCTGCTCCTCGGGACCAACACTGAACCCCGGGGTGCTTCGTTCCACAATAAATGCGGTAAAATAATCACCGTCCACCTTGGCGTAGACGATGAACAGATCGGCGAATCCCGCGTTCGTAATGTACAGCTTGGAGCCGTTCAGCACATAATAGGCTCCGTCAGGCGACAGGTGGGCTGTCGTCCGAGCGCCCAGAGCATCCGAGCCGGACGCAGGCTCGGTCAGACAATATGCTGCGATTCGCTGGCCTGAGGCCAGTTCAGGCAGATAGCGCTGCTTCTGCTCATGCGTACCGAAGAATACGATTGGCAGTGTGCCAATACCGACATGCGCACCGACCGACAGAGCGAATGAAGAAGCTTCTGCCAGCGTCTCTGTCAGGAGCGTCGTGCTTACTTTATCGAGACCAAGCCCGCCATATGCCTCCGGCACATCAGCGCCAAGCAAGCCCAGCTCGCCTGCCTTGCCCATAAGCTCTGTCGTCAAGGCGTAATTCAGTGCCTCGATCTCAGCGTCCCGTGGAAGAACCTCTCCTGCAATAAACGCCTTGGCAGCGTCCGCAATCATACGCTGCTCCTCAGTGAAATCCTCAGGCGTTACGATGGCTTCGGGTTCTATCTCCTCTACAACAAAGCGTCCGCCCCAACGTTTCGTCCCCTTCATAATGTCCGCTCCTTTCTATGTGTCTGCAGGCATTACCTCCAGCACGCCGGCAGCTCCCATTCCGCCTCCCACGCACATGGACACAACACCGGTCCCTCCACCACGACGCCTCAGCTCATGGATGAGCGATACGGTCAGCTTCGCTCCGGTACAGCCCAGCGGATGTCCCAGCGCGATTGCCCCGCCATTGACATTGACCGCCTCAGGGCGAATTCCCAGCCTCTCAATGATCGGAATACATTGGGCGGCAAAAGCTTCATTAAGCTCGAACAGATCAATCTCTTCAAGCTTCAGCCCTGCTCGCCCCAGTGCCTTGGGAATGGCTTCAATTGGGCCAATCCCCATAATCTCCGGCGCTACACCCGCCACGCTGTAAGCGCGAAACACCGCAAGCGGCTGAGCGCCGAGTTTCTCTGCACGAGCGCGGCTCATGACGACAACAGCCGCTGCGCCATCGCTCATTTGCGAAGCATTCCCCGCAGTTACCGTGCCATCACGCGCGAAGGACGGTTTAAGCATCGCCAGAATATCCGAAGTTGTATCCGCTCGAACACCTTCGTCGGTGTTAAAGATGAAGGACCGGGCAAACGGCCTGCCGTGCTGGTCAACTCCTTCGCTTCGCACCTGCAGCGGCACAATCTCCTCCAGAAAGCGGCCAGCCGATATTGCCGCTGCTGCTTTGCGATGGCTCTCCGCCGCGTAAATATCCTGTGCCTGACGGCTGATACCATAGCGCTTTGCCACCTCCTCCGCAGTATGGCCCATGCCCATATAAACCTCCGGCATGATATCCGCGATCCTGGGATGGGGTGACAGCTTGAAGCCTGTCATCGGGACATGGCTCATACTTTCTACTCCGCCAGCTATAATGACTTCAGCCTCGCCCAGCCTAATGCGCTCTGCCGCATAAGCTATAGCTTGCAATCCAGAGGCGCAGAAACGATTGACCGTGACGGCAGGCGTTGCCGCCGGAAAGCCCGCATACAACGACATGATCCGGGCAAAATTAAGCCCCTGCTCTCCCTCTGGCATCGCACAGCCGATAATGACATCTTCAATCTCGCCCGGCAGCAGGCCCGGCACGCGCTCAACTGCCGCCCGCAGCACAGCGCGGCCCATATCCTCAGCGCGTGTTCCGGCAAGGCTTCCCTTCCTCGACTTCCCTACTGCGGTTCGTACCGCTGATACGATAACGGCATCATGATCGTGATTCGTTGTCGCCATTGGCATCCCTCCTTGCATCTTCGCTGCGGATAGGTGCAGCGCAACGCTGTGCCTGCCGCTTGCAGACAACTAGTTCCGCAGCGGCCTCACTGCGATGCCAGACCGATAGCTCCGCTGCGGCTTACTTGTCGATTGCAAACAGCTAGTTTCGCAGCGGCTTGCCTGTCGCTTACAACCAGTTAGTTCCGCAACGGCTTGCCTGTCGCAAGCATATGGCTCATGCGCGCTTGTGTGAGCGGTTCGCCACACAAGCTAAGGAACGCTTCGCGCTCCAAATCGAGCAAATATTGCTCGCTTACATAAGCTCCTGGCGGAGCTTCGCCCCCGGCAAGCGCATGTGCCAGCTTGCGGCCAATATGCGCATCATGGGCGCTAATATGGCCGCCGAGCCGCATCGCTTCCACCGCGAGCTGCAGGACGGCTCTGCCCTCTCGCCCTGCAACACGAATCCGCTCATCCTCTTGCGGCGGAATATAGCCCATCCGGTCCAGCTCCAGCACAGTTCTTCTCGCTTCATGGACGCGAGTCTCGCCGCGAATGACAGCGCGATCCTGTGGACGTGCCAGACCAATACGTCGTACATCAAACCCGCTTGTTGAAGTCTTCGCCATCGCAATCGTCTCGAATAACAGATTAATATGGGGCTGCAGTTCTCCCTCTGCACCAGCGCGCATGGCAGCCATCGCTACCGCTTCCTTGCAGCCCCCGCCTGCTGGTATGAGGCCCACTCCGGTCTCGACGAGTCCGTAGTAAGTCTCTGCCGCGAATATAACCGCATCCGCAGGAAGACAGGCTTCAACCCCTCCGCCGAGCGTCATTCTGTGAGGTGCGGCGACAACGGGACGGTCGAGTCTTTTTAAGCGCAGCATGCTGTTCTGGAACTGCCTAATAATCTCGTCAATTTCATCGAAATCGCCACTTTGCGCCTCCATAAGCAGCAGCATGACATTCGCTCCGACGCAGAAATGTCGCCCCTCATTGGCGATGACCAGTCCCCGCCAGCTGCGGCTGACCTCATCAGCGCTTTGCCGGATCATGGACAAAATATCGCCGCCGATTGCATTATTGGGCGAATGAAACGCCAGACAGGCTACATCCTCGCCAATATCAATGAGACTCGCGCCGGCGTTGCCGAATACAACTTTCCCTGCGGCTTGAAGCGCCGACAATGAGATGACATCCGGCTGCTCCTCCAGCTCGCGGAAGCGGCCACGGTATGCATATTGTCGTCCCTTCCCGCCCTCCGAGCTGCTGTAGAATGATTCGTGCCCCGCGCCAAGCCATTCTTCCACCCATTTGGGAATCGCATCGCCCTCTGCCTTCATCCGCGCCACCGACCGCTCCAATCCGATGGCATCCCACAGCTCGAAGGGTCCCAGCTCCCAATTGAAGCCCCATACAAGCGCATGGTCGATATCTGCCATCGTGTCGGCAATCCCTCCAAGCTGCCGCGCGGCATACAGAAGCGTTTCTTTCAGCGACAGCCAGGCAAACTGCGCGTGCCTGTCGGCGGCATCGGTGTAGAGCAGTGCTTGCAGCTTAGCCTTGGCCCCTTTAGCCGCTTTGGCAGCTTCAATGCTGGGCGAATGAATTGTCCGCTTGGGAGCGTAAGTCATCGTTGCGAGATCAAGCGTCTCGATTGCGCTTCCCGCTCCCTGACGGCCCAGCTTGCGGTAGAAGCCCTGACCCGTCTTTTCGCCGAGCCATCCCCTTGCAGCCAGCGCCTCCAGCTCAGGCGGCCTTGCGAATGCCGCGCGTTCCTGCTCGTCATCGCTTCGCTCGCGAACGTTATCTACAACATGCAGCAGCGTATCCAGCCCCACCAGATCCAGCATGCGAAAAGTTGCCGTTTTGGGTCTCCCCATCGCAGGCCCTGTCAAAGCGTCCACCTCATCAACCGTAAGTCCATAGCGCCGCATCGCATGAATCGTAACGAGCATCCCGTAAGTACCGATTCGATTGGCGATAAAATTCGGCGTGTCCTTCGCAACGACTACACCTTTGCCGAGCTGGCGATGGCAAATATCCGCAAGCCGGACGAGCAGCTCAGGGTCCGTATCCGGCCCCGGCACAAGCTCAACAAGCTTCATATGTCTGGGAGGGTTAAAGAAATGCGCCCCGGCAAAATAGTTCCGAAACGACTCCCCCCTGCCCTCTGCCATCGCTGCAACAGACAGGCCAGAGGTATTGGTTGTGACAATAGTCCCCGCTCCCCTCGCAGCTTCAATACGCTCCAGCACTGCCTGCTTCACGTCCAGTCTCTCTACAACGGCTTCGACAATCCACTCCACATCGCCAAGCTTGGCGCCATCATCCTCCAGATTGCCTGCCGTAATGCGAGCCGCATAAGCATTATCGTACAGCGCCTGTGGCTGGCGCTTCGTCAGGGCTGCTAATGCTTTGGCTGCGAGACGGTTGCGAACCGGCTTGTCGGCAAGCGTTAGTCCAGCTTGCGCTTCCTCTGGTGTGAGCGCGGTCGGCGGCACATCGAGCAGCAGCACTTTCATTCCAGCATTAGCCAGATGCGCTGCAATTCCCGCCCCCATCACGCCCGCTCCGATAACCGCCGCACGCCGAATTGGCGCAAATGGCGTTGAACCTCCCACATCGTTTCCCCCTTTGAATGGGATGAGACAGCGTATCAGCTGTTGTGCGGCTGCTGCGGCTGCTGACTCGGTCTCTCTATGCGAATTGAATTAGCCGCCTCCGCCTCCCAGTACGCTATCAGCCAGCAGCTCAGCGATATCCCGGGCGCGAACAGCACTCGCATTCGCATTCGCAGCAAGCTGCTTGACTCCGTCCTCCATCATCGTTAAACAGTAGGGGCATGCCGAGCCGATAATAGTCGGATTTACCGCCAGCGCCTGCGATGCCCTTGCTTCGTTGACTCGCACGCCGCTGCGTTCCTCCATCCACATGAGCCCGCCGCCAGCGCCACAGCACATCCCATTCTGCCGAGACCGCTCCATTTCCAGCAGCAGCACGCCCGGGATCGCCTGCAGCAGCCTCCTTGGAGCATCGTATTCGCCGTTATAGCGGCCAAGATAACAGGAATCGTGGTACACCACTCGTTCCTTCATCCGATGTACGGGCCGCAAGCTCCCATCTGCAACAAGCTGATCAAGCAGCATCGTATGATGCTCCACCGTGAAATGATAGCCCCCGCCAAAATCGGCATATTCATTCTTAAAAGCATGATACGTATGGGGACAAATCGTAACGATCCTGCGAATGCCATACTTTTTGAGAATCGCAATATTGTCTCGGCACAGCGTTTGGAACAGCAGTTCATTGCCCATTCGCCTTGCCGCATCACCCGAATTCCTCTCCTCATTGCCAAGTACAGCAAAGGGTATCCCCGCATGCTGAAGCAATCTGATCAGCGCAAACAATACCCGTCTGCTGCGCTCGTCATAGGAGCCCATCGTTCCTGCCCATAGCAGCAGCTCAGGCCGATCGTCCGCCTGCGTCATATCACGCATGGACCGTACAGGCGGATTATCGGCATACAGCGATTCGAAAGCCGAGAGCCACCCTGCCCGCTCTGCGCGAGGCAGCCCCCAGGGGTTGCCTTGACGCTCGATATTTTGCAATGCGCGCTGACCTTCGCTTGGAAGGCGTCCCTCCATAAGCACGAGATAGCGGCGCATATCGATGATTTTATCCACATGCTCATTGCCGACAGGGCACTGCTCCTCACAGCTGCGGCATGTCGTGCATGACCAGAGCTCGGATTCCGTCATGACATCCCCGATTAGCTGCACCTCAGAAACATTGTTCTTCACATGGAAGGCCCAAGCTTGCTGCTGCGCTGCCATAGTCGGCTCAATCGATATCCGTCTCCCAGTCCCTTCATTGTCTATCCAGACAGGAATTGTGCCGCCCATAACATGAGCGCCCTTCGCAGCATATGGAGCATTCATGGCATAATCGCCACCGGATGTATCCCCTCTGATTCCGTTAAAGCTTGGAACCCATGGGGAGCGGGATGTAATCGCAGCACCCTTCTCGGTCAGATGGTCGCGCAGCTTCATAATGAGATGCATTGGCGACAGCAGCTTGCCGGTATTCGATGCCGGACATACATTCGTACAACGGCCGCATTCCACACAAGCGTACAAATCGATGAGCTGCTTCTGCGAAAATTGTTCAATCGCGCCAACGCCGAACGTTTCAGCATTTTCATCCTCCAGATCAAGCGGCTCCAGCTTACCGACAGGCGCTCTTCTGCGAAGCCACAAATTAACGGGAGCGGCGAAAATGTGAAAATGCTTCGATTGCGGCACATAGACGAGAAAAGCAAGCAGCACGACATAATGCAGCCACCAGAAAAGCTCATAGCCCCAGGCTGCCGCAGTTGACGTCAGCCCCCACTGGTGCAGCATCCAGGCTGCCGCAGATGAGAGGGGGGCGCTGGCTGTGTAGCTGGGCTCGCCGCCGCTGTGCAGCCATTCATGAATGGTGTCAAAAGCTTGCGTCATAACGATCGTCGCCATTAATCCCCCGATGAACCATAGCACGATGGCAGGCTTCCAGCCGCGCTTCAATCTGCTTATCCGCTCCATATAGCGGCGATATGCGCCATAGATAACAGCGAGCATAATGAGCGTTACCGTCCATTCCTGGATCGCTGTGAATGCTCCGTAGGCAGGCAGCGGAAGAGACGCGCCGCTCAAACCCTTCCATATGATGTCGGCAGCGCCAAGCTGCAGAACAATGAAGCCGTAGAACAGCACCAAATGAAGCAGCCCGCTGCGCAAATCCTTCAGCAGCCTGCGATGGCCGAACACTTCCGTCGCCCATTCCCACTGCTTCTGGGCTTCAGCTGATTGGACAGCCGCAGTAGCGTAGCGTTTGCGCTGAGGGGCTGGGCTGCTTTTCGAGGATGAATGCAGCGCTTTTAGTCGGTTTGAAGTTGGCGTGGAGACAGACGATGGTGTGGAAATAGACGATGGTGTGAAAACAGGCGACGGCGTGGAGACAGACGATGGCGTGAAAACAGACGGTGGTGTGGAAACAGGCGACGGCACTTCTCTCTTTGGCTTGCTCTGTCCAAGGCGGATGTACCCTATCCGGTGGAGAACGGCAAGTGCAAACATCCACAGCGCTGCAGCTGTCATGAGAGCGAACAGCAGCCATCGCGCCAACTGGGTGATATCCAACCCGTTTATGAGCAGCTGCGCCATGCAGAGCCCTCCTTTCCATTCGGTTGCACGACGACCACAATGACATTCCTTCGTACCATCGGACAAGCAGGCAAACGCTTACAAAACACTGGAGTGTTCAAGTATATGTCTCCTTCGCCGTGAACATGCGAGGATGCCGATGACTGCATCGTGTATTTGATCAAGGCGGTATGATCAGGAATTGAATGAAGCCAAGTCTGATGATGATAGCAGACGGCTTTGTTTGTTGAGGATGGCAGGTTCGCGGTGATTGTTGATGACGACGGGCGCGTGTATTTGTTGATAGCAGGATCACGGTGATTGTTGATGTTGGCGGGACCGTGGGTTTGTTGAGGATGTCAGGCCTATGTTTGTTAATGACGACTGGCGTGTGTTTGTTTAGGATGATGGCGGAACCGTTGTTTGTTGATGACGACTGGCGTGCGTTTGTTGATAGCAGGTTTGCGAGCATTGGAATTGGTCGAACGGTCTAATATTCTAATGCGCATCATATGGTAGCACTGGGCGCAAGCAATTATCGCCAATTTTGCGGTTGGTGCGGCTGTAAGACGATTTTTTATACTTACACGGCGAGAACTTCAATCAACGCATGTTGTAAGGCGGTTTTTCATGCTTACCGCGGCAGATTGGACCTGTATGTGGTGGTTGGTGCGGCTGTAAGACGATTTTTTATGCTTACACGGCGAGAATTTCGATCGGCGCGTGTTGTAAGACGGTTTTTCATGCTTACTGCGACAGATTGGACCTGTATGTGGCGGTTGGTGCGGCTGTAAGACGATTTTTCATGCTTACACAGCGAGGACTTCAATCAGCGCGTGTTGTAAGGCGGTTTTTCATGCTTACTGCGGCAGATTGGACCTGTATGTGGCGGTTGATGCGGCTGTAAGACGATTTTTTATGCTTACACGGCGAGAACTTCGATCGGCGCGTGTTGTAAGGCGGTTTTTCATGCTTACTGCGACAGATTGGACCTGTATGTGGCGGTTGGTGCGGCTGTAAGACGATTTTTTATGCTTACACGGCGAGAACTTCGATCAGCGCGTGTTGTAAGGCGGTTTTTCATGCTTACTGCGGGTGAATCCACTTGTATGCAGGCTTCATCGTCCGCGCTTTTCATGGTTTTTTTCCCATGTAGCCGCTTATCTTGGGTTCAGGATGCCTATAGATACGAATGTAAAGGAGGTCAGGTCAGTGAATATGGTCGTGCTGTTGAAGCAGACTTTCGACACTGAGGAAAAAATCGAACTGGTCAATGGCTCTGTGGCGGAGGATCATGTGAAATTTATTATAAATCCGTATGACGAATATGCGCTTGAGGAAGCTCTTCGACTGCGTGAGAAGCATGGCGGGAGCGTAACAGTCGTATCCTGCGGTCCTGATCGTGCTGGCGAGGCTCTTCGTACCGCATTGGCTATGGGAGCCGACGAAGCGGTGCTTGTCGCGGACAATGATTTGCCGGACGATGGGCTTGCAATAGCGGCTGCCCTCGCGGAAATTGTGAAAAGCATTGCTCCGGACCTTGTGTTGGCCGGTTTGTTCGCGATTGATCGGGGTGCGGGCAGCATCGCCCTCCAAGTAGCTGAAAGGCTCCATTTGCCACATGCATCAGCTGCCTTGAAGCTCGATATTCGTGAGTGTGATGAACTGCCAGAAGCAAATACGAGTGGAGGCAACAGCCCCTATACTACAATTCTGGAAGCTAATGCGAGCGTGAATTCCTCACCTGCGAATGGGGTCGTTAAGGAAGGGGTTGCTGAGAAAATGGGTGGATGCTCTGATCATCATCATTTGGATGAAAATCCCAGGGCAAAAGAAGCAGGCAAGCGGAGCATGAAAGCTGCCCTTCCGGATTGGGAAGCTGCCTCTGAATTAATAGCTTCTGTGGAGCGTGAAACCGAGTGGGGCATTGAGACTGTGCTGCTGCCCTTGCCTGCACTCATTACAGCGCAGCAGGGCTTGAACGAGCCGCGTTATCCCTCTCTGCCTGGCATAATGAAAGCGAAGAGAAAATCTCTGCGTCATCTGACGGTTAACGAGCTTCATTTGACGGCTGATGATTTGACTCCGCGCTCGGAGCGCCTGGCGCTGCTCACCCCGCCTCCAAGAGCGGCAGGCAAAAAGCTGACAGGAACGCCTGAAGAGCAAACGATCGCGCTTGTCGAGCTTCTGTGCAGTGAAGCGAAATTATTCGGTGCAGATTGAACAAGGAGGCGGGGAGCCCATGCTGAATAGCACTCAAAATCATACCGCACTCGTATTTGCCGAGTGCTCGGATGGCAAGCTGCGCCGCGTGGCGCTTGAAGCGCTCGGCATCGCGCGGCGGCTTGCTCAGGACGGCGGCGCTGTGCATGCCGTCCTGGCAGGCGGCGAGTCGGCGGCGCGGAGCGCAGCCGCCGCCGAGCTCGCCGCCCGGGGAGCGGGGGTCGTCCACGTTATCGACGACCCCGCCCTTGCGCTATTCGCGCCGGAGGCATACGCCGCCGCTATCGGCGCGGCTGCCGCAGCGGTAGGGCCGAGCGTGATCGTGCTCGGCCACACCGCTGTTGGGCGCGAGCTCGCGCCCCGTGTGGCCGCCGCTTTGCGAGCCGGCCACATCGCGGACGTCACCGCCGTCGAGACGACGGACGGCGGCGACGCCGTGTTCACCCGCCCGCTCTACGCCGGCAAGGCGTTCGAGCGGCGACGCTTCCTTCCGGGCTCACCGTGGGTCATCACGGTCCGCCCGAACAACCTGCCCATAGCGGACCTCGTTCCCGAGGATCGCAAGGGCATAATTGCGGCGCTGCCATTCACCGCGCCGCCGCTCCGGGCCACCATCCGCAGCATCGCGCGCAAAGTTGGCGGCGGCGTGGACCTCTCCGAAGCGGATGTGATCGTCGCCGGAGGCAGAGGCGTGCGCAGCGCAGCAGGATTCGCGCCGCTGGAGGCGCTCGCAAGCACGCTAGGCGGTGCAGTGGGCGCATCTCGCGGCGCATGTGACGCCGGATATTGCGATTATTCGCTCCAAATCGGGCAAACTGGCAAAACCGTCACTCCCAAGCTCTACATCGCCTGTGGTATTAGCGGCGCCATTCAGCATTTGGCAGGCATGAGCCAATCCCGTGTTATCGTAGCCATCAACAAGGACCCCGAGGCTCCTATCTTCAGCGTAGCCGATTACGGGATCGTCGGGGATCTGTTCGAGATCGTTCCTTTGTTGACGAAGCGGTTCCAGCATTTCTTAGCGCAGCCGGGCGACTAAGCTCGACCGGCTTACTCTTTCCGCCCATTTTCCTCCCACATACGCCTCACTCCAACCAGTTTCTCACCTGCAAAATCCAATCGGTAAATATCCGGTATGGACGTACTCTCCCAAAAAGCAACACCATACCGATCATCGTAATGGTTCAAAATAATCGTCATTATATTACCATGTGTACCGATAACAATCGATTTGCCCTCATATTTACGAAGCAGCTCTCCGATAATCGGAATCGCTCTTTCCTGAGCTTGTCTCGTAGATTCTCCGCCATCAGGCACAAAATCCTTATCGTCAAAAGACTGCCGGATTCTTGCCGTGAACGCCTGCTGCGCTAGCTTGTCCTGCAATCCCACGATAGGGCGTTCCCTGAGCTCTTCCAGCTCAATAACGGGAAGTCCCTTCGCCTCCGCCACTCCTTTAACCGTCAACAAAGCTCTGGCATATGGGCTTGATACGACGACATCAACTTCTACGAAACGCATTATTTCCTCAACACGCTTCACATCCTCATGACCACGCGGGGACAAGCCTCGTATCCGCTCCTCACCGAGTATTAACGGCGACTCCGCATGTCTAACCATATAAATCGTTGTCAAATCAACTACCCCCTATCAAAATTTATAAGATTCTACTCGTTCCACAATTCAGCGACTCAATCGTTCTATAGTTAATCATCGGCTCATTCACAGTTAATCTGACCATTGTCTCCATAGAAGCAACGTTTCCCGTGACTCCATAGAATCATCTCATCATCTCTTCCACATAAATCCCATTTCAACTAACCTGTTCGATATCATACGACTCAACACTACTATCCGCCAAAATTCCGTTACGAAGCTTCATTCAAACAATTCTTTTTGAATTATGGAGAGGTCTGCAACATCAAATTAACATCCCACTTGTATCATACTCAGTGAACATCTCTTCTCTCGCTCAGGCTACCCATTTCAAACCCTCGCTGGGGCCGCCCCTTTCATACCCTTTCTCGGGCTATAAGACGATTTTCACTGCTTACAAGATCAATCTCGCTCCTTTTTAATAGCTGTAAGAGGGTTTTGTACGCTTACAGGTTCCACCGATGCCCCTTTCATACCCTTTCTCGGGCTATAAGACGATTTTCACCGCTTACAAGATCAATCTCGCTCCTTTTTATAGCCGTAAGAGGTTTTTTTACGCTTACAGACTCCACCGATACCCCACACTCGTCATATCATGGCCTTTCGCACACTATTAGCAGAAATCCTTCAAAATATAAAAAAAGCGCCGTCCATTGAACAAGCGCTGCACTCCTATGGTCAATCATTTTACTAGTCTTGTTAGTCTTGTTAGTCTTGTTAGTCTTGTTAGTCTTACTAGTCTTGTTAGTCTTACTAGTCTTGCTAGCTTTGCCAAACCCCTTCAAGCCTTCTGCAGAGTCCATCCAACATCCGAACGCGGATGCAGACTACGGCTGCGGCTCTACAATAATATCTTTGCCCTCCACTTTAACCTGATAACCAAGCGGCTCCAGCGTTTGCTGAATTGGAAGCGCATCAATGGAACGATATCTTGGGATGTAATTGAAATAATTATACCCGGCCCAAATCCGTTTCTTGCTAATATCCACTTCTACTGAACCGTTTCCGTTCACAAGCTTCTGGGAGGAGCCATCCTCCTCCAGCTTCAGTCCCAACACATCGGTGAAAAAATTCATATCGGCATACAGCATATCGTCTTCCTTATAAATCAGGCCCCGATACGTTAAGCGCTGCTCCGCTTCAGTTCCCTGCACCACCACCGGCTGCACCTCAGTCAAGTACTCCGAGCGGCTGATTGCGCTGCTGTAAGCAGCAAGCACTTCCTTCTCCGTCGTGATCGAATAGTCGTTAATGCGCCGCTTCTCGTTATATTCGGTCGTATTGTTTACGTCAAAATAAAACACAGCCTTAATCCGCGGATACTTGTCCGGCAGCTCCCCATAGAATCGCTTGATCTTCTCGACTGCAAAAGCATTGTCGGTTTCATCATCCGTCACCGTGTAATGCGTTGCCCCGTATTCCGATATCATAATCGGCTTCTCCTGGCTGAACCGGTTGTACACGAAATTAAGCATATCAAGCGGGTCCTCGTAATCAGCCTCATGGAGCCGGCTGTCATTATGATATTTTACACTGTAAACATTAACGCCAACCCAATCGACATACTCATCGCCCGGATAGTAGCTTTCGATCGTTTCCTCCGGGAGCGACAGCACCGCCCATACCATGATGATATTCGGCGCGCGCTCACCGAATATGCGATGCACCATCTTCCAGGTCTCCTTATATTGCTCAGGATCGCCGCTGTAATTCGTCCACGTTCCATTCATCTCTGAGGCAAATCGCATGAAGATTGGCACGCCAGCCTTGTTCGCTTCATCCGCAAACTTCTGCAAGTAAGCGTCATCCTTCACCTCGGCAAGACCATTGTTTGGCTCGAATGCAATATGCGGCACTGCCCCGATGGACTTCACCTGCTCCACCCATTTGGTCGGAAACTCCTTGCCATACCCCACATACTTGAAGAAGCTCCCATGCTTCCGTCCCGTTCGGTCGTTAAAGGTTTTCATGCTGAATTCAATTGCCGGATTCTGCAGAACATAGCCACCCAGATAAACGCCTGTCTCCGGCTCTGATTTGGCAAGCTTGTAGCTCGGCTGCATCGTATGTATCGTCCAGTCCTCTTTTTCGACAACGCGATATTCCTTATAGCCCACATAACCAAACATCGCAAGCTGCATCAGCATCGCAAGCACACACAAAGCCCATAACATAACTGTTCTTCTACGGCGTGATTTATACGTATCTCTCAACACTTAGTTCCCCTCCATGTTCACATCCTGCTGCCGATCCCTCTTCTTCCACAAACAATCTGCGAGGATAAAGAAAAGAACCCCGATTGCTCCGCCAAGCAATACGCCCGTCCATGACCGCGTCAAGGATATGGAAAGCGGGGAATGCAGATGTGTGAACGTGTTCACCATCGAGCAAAGCCCGATTGCTCCAAGCGGTAGCAGCCATATGCCCCTCCTGTACCGTGCAACCATACATGCAGCGATCATCAGCAATGGAAACCCGATCAGCCATTCCTTCGTTCGCGGGCGTACACCGAACAGATCCGATAATAGCTGACGCAGCTCGCCCTCGTAAGGCAGCACCATATCGCTATTGCCTGTTCTTGCAAGCAGGTAGGCCATACCAGCGCCGCCTGCCACCAGAGCTGCACCTATGAACAGGGCATTGCGCCGTTTCCTCGAACGGCTATTGGCAGTATCGCGCGCTGAACGCAATCTTGGTTGCAAATGGCTTCGATGTGTATCACCAGCGGCCAAATCAGCCGCGCCATTTGCTCCTCGCCGATCCCCCCACCAAGTATTGAACCAATCCCCCTGCAGCAGGAGCCCTATGATAATGATTGTAATCGGTCCAACATACAGCAGCTTCACGCCGCGAAATAAATCGATATATGCAAGGTATGCGATATCGCTCAGCAGCGCCGACACGTAGATTATGCCTGCTGATGTAATTGCTACTGCCGCCGCATAACCCGCCACAGCCTTAATCAAAGCATGGCCCACTCCGACTGCCCGCTTCTCAATCGCCGCTGAGCGATTTCCTACACCGTTCCTCACTATATCGCCGCTCTTGGCTATATCGCGGTTCTTTCCTACAGCGCCGTTGTTCGCTGCAGCTTCCATTTCCTGCGGAGACAGCTCCTTGCGCTTGTGCCATCTTCTCATCCATAATACTGCTGCGCTCGGGGCAGCGATAGCTCCCCACAATGCGATAACACTTTCTATTCTGCCGCTCCAGCCCGCAGGCGCAGCCATCCAGAGTACCCAGATAGCAGCGGTTCCTGCCGCAATCAGCAGTATGATGACCGTTCTTATACGTGATGACAAGGCTTCAAATACACTGCCGGCCAACAGCAGAAACAACGCTCCAATTCCCACCACCGGAAGCGTCCGCCATAGCTTGCTTGGCTCCGAATATTGTTCAGCAATCGGACTGGCGTCTCCCCAGCGATATTCATCCTTCAACTGCCTATGCAGCTGTTCAATGATGGCTTGGACGTGGCTCTCGTAATCTGTCCGTTTGACAGCTGCCCCTTCATTTCCTTCCACCGCCCCCCCGCGCTGCGGCATAAATGTCACAAGCCGGATTCCCCGTTCACGAACACCGAGCTCGAATGTATCTACCGCTTCGCTGATCGTCATGGACTGCAGCTGCTGCGAGTTGAAGAACAGACTCCGTATGGATTGATAACCGCTCTGACGCGACAGCGCAAGCGCCCCTTGCTGGCTCTTCACCAGTACGGCATGCATTTTATACTCTATAAGACTGTTTGCGATTGGCTCTAGATCACTCGTATAACCTGGCACTTCCATTCCGGCGAACTGTACACGCTTGATTCCAGCAGCAGACAGCTCCTTGAAAAGCTCTTTCACGAACTCTTCCTGAACGGGAAATCTCTCCGCAGCGATATAAGCCATAACTTCCCAGCCATGCTGCTCTCGCAATGCCAATGCAGCCGATTTGAACGCTGTTGTTAATAGCTCCCCCGGCATTGCTGCGTCATCAGGCTTGGGCAGCACCGCTTCCAGCAGCACTGTAGTCGCCCCAGCTTCCTTGAACAACTGTAACTGAGCCAACTGCAGCTTGCCCTTCTGCAACACCCACTCTCCGGGAATGGCAATTTCGACTTGTCGGTCATTCTCCTCTGCCTGCCAGCGATTCGCTAGCAGCGGTAATGATCCTATTGCAGTCAATAAAATAAGTATAAACGCGATAGCAATAACATTTTTTGTCAAAATTACACCTCTGGATTGTTTTCAAAATCCTGACTATTATATCACAGCTCTATCCTTGAAACGAATGTAGATGCCAGAAAGTTACCCTGCATTCGCAATCATCGTATTCTTCCTTATTGCATATGTCCGAAGATGCATTCTTTCATGCTAGCGCCCAAGCCTGCCAGCTTCTCGTATTCTCAACAGACTGTTTAATAAAGCTTGCCTGCGGTCAGCCTCAACTGTGATCGCGCTACAGGTCTTATCTGTTCGGTATGTAACCCTTAGTTTCTGTTTGCATCTATAGTTTAAACCTCCTGCTGCTGTTTAAACTATTTTTACAAAATATACTATATCAGTTAGGGAAGAGCTTGAATAGGCGAATATATTCCAAAAGCAATTCTACTACTCGTCGATGATGCTTGATAGCCAAGAGCCTCGCAATAATGGAGATTGACATTTCATCGCTGCAGGGGTATAACAAGAATATTCCGAACAATTAAAATTCATTGATGGGAACACATGCATTTGAAACTGGCATCCCCCAGAGAGTCGGCGCTTGCTGAAAGCCGATGTTTGCCAACAGATGACATATCCTCCCTGAGAAGACATGCTGAACAATTCCTCCAATTGCAGATTGGAATAGGTAAGCATGGACGGTATCCGCCGTTACACGGAGCGCGTATGTTAGTACGCGACTAAGCGCCGAATGCTTCGCAATCCAGGGAGCTGACGGAAGTAGGGTGGTATCGCGAGTATATCTCGTCCCTTATAGGGACGGGATTTTTTTGTTTTTCACAGTTTTTCATAGTTTTTCACAGTTTTTTTACAACGTTTTTCACAACGTTTATTCACAGCGGCTCGTCTGTTAATTGAGGGATACAAAGGAGAGGTATAACAATGGGGAACAATTCACAGTCAAGCAGCAGGGACGGATATACGGTCGGTTTAGCGGAAATCGCACAAGCGCAAATGCATGTCAAGGAAGTAGCGGCACGAACGCCGCTGCTGCACAATCGCGTACTCTCCGCTCGCTACGGCTGCACCGTATTATTGAAACGGGAGGATCTTCAGGTCGTCCGCTCCTTCAAGCTGCGCGGCGCCTATCACCTGATGAAGTCGCTACCGCTGGAACGGCTGGAACGGGGCGTCGTATGCGCAAGTGCGGGCAACCATGCGCAAGGGGTGGCCTTCTCCTGCCAAGCGCTTGGCATACCGGGCAAAATCTATATGCCGAGCACCACTCCCCGTCAGAAGGTCAATCAGGTCGCCTTCTTCGGCGGTCCCGATGTGGAAATCATCTTAACCGGCGACTCCTTCGACGATGCCTACGATGCTGCTGTGACCGTCAGCCAGCGGGATGACCTGGCATTCATCCATCCCTTTGACGATCCCAAGATCATCGCCGGCAATGGCACGATCGGCAAGGAGATCATGGAAACCGTTGAGACTTCGCCCGACTATATTTTTCTCACTGTCGGCGGCGGCGGGCTTGCGGCAGGTGTAGGCGCTTATGTCAAAGCTGTCTCCCCGGCAACCAAGCTTATTGGCGTCGAGCCAAAGGGAGCGCCCTCGATGCGCAGCTCCCTGGATGCCGGTGAAGTCACTGCGCTTGACTCCATCGATAAATTCGTAGACGGCGCAGCAGTGAAGCGCGTCGGCGACTTGACCTTCCGCATGTGCCAGGAGCTGCTCGATGATATAGTACTCGTGCCAGAGGGCAAAGCATGTACAGCGCTGCTTGATCTCTATAATGAGAATGCAATTGTCGCAGAGCCGGCAGGAGCACTCCCCATTGCCGCGCTTGATCTGTATCGGGAGCAGATCGTTGGCAAGACCGTCGTATGCATCATCAGCGGAGGCAACAATGATGTAGACCGCATGCAGGAGATCAAAGAGCGGTCACTCGTCTTCGAGGGCTTGAAACACTATTTCATGGTTAACTTCCCGCAGCGGGCCGGCGCATTACGCGAATTTCTCGACGAGGTGCTCGGACCTGACGACGATATTGCCCGGTTCGAGTATACGAAGAAGCATAACAAGGATAACGGCCCTGCCCTCGTTGGCATTGAGCTTAAGCACAGACAAGATTATGAGCCGCTCATTGCCCGGATGCGGATGAAGGGCCTCCAGTTCATTGAATTGAACAAAGATCCTTTGCTGTTCAATTTGCTTATTTAGCAACCAAACTCCGGCCCCTGCTTCACCTGCGAAGATGCCGATGATGCAGCTTCTTGGATTTTTGCTCCTGCTTGAATATAATGGTAGGAGCCCCTTCTTCCTGCTGGCTTCTCTTGCAGCTGCAGCAGGAATGGTTGAAGGGCGACTTTGTACGGAGAAGAAGGGGTTATCGGAATGAACATATTGCGAAAACGCTGGTTCGGGCCGGAAATCTTACTGTTCTCGGCTATCTTGTTTATTGTTGAATTTGTCAGAGGGGCAGCGCTTATCAGCTTTCTTCCTATATATGGAGAGAAAACGCTTGGCCTCACTCTCGATATTATCGGGATCGCCATTACCGCGCATTATGTAACGGATACCGCACTGAAGATGGCCATTGGATATTTGCTGGACCGATTCTCGATCCGTTTCGTTGTCCATGCCGGGCTGCTTGTTTCCCTCGCAGGCATTGCGCTCCTGCCATTCGCCCATGAGCCTTGGCTGTTTATCGTTGCGGCGGCTCTCTATGGAGTTGGTATATCACCGATATGGATCGTCTGCTTGACCAAGGTGACGGAGGAGCAGCGCGCCACCCAGATGGGATTTCTCTACACGATATGGCTTGTCGGTATCGGCTCCGGCCCTATCGTGAGCAATATTTTATTAGATTTCAGTACAGCAGCAACCTATTATCTGCTGCTTGGACTATCTATATTTTGCTGGTTTCTTGCACTGTTCACCAGCAATCGCAAATCTTCTGACGTCAAGTCGCTTCCGATGCGTGAACAATTCTCCATTCTGCGCGAACGTCTGCGCCATATGAAGCTGCTGCTCCCAGGCATGGTGCTTCAAACCTTGGGTGCAGGAATGCTTGTCCCTATACTGCCAAGCTTCGCCGAGGAGCGACTCGGAATGACCGGTGCGCAGTATTCCCTTCTTCTGCTCGCAGGAGGAGCCTTCACAGTGATCGGATTAATTCCGATGGGGCGGCTCTCTGACAAGCTCGGCGGGAAGAAATGGTTTCTTGTTCTCGGCTTCTGCTTCATTGGCGCATGTCTGTACGGACTGGCTCTGGAGCCCCCATTATGGCAGAGCATGGCGCTCGCAGGGGCGCTTGGACTATCCTACGCCACACTGCTCCCCGCTTGGAATGCGCTGCTTGCCAATTATGTACCGCCGATGCAGCAGGGGCTTGGCTGGGGGATATTCTCCACCGTTGAAGGAATCGGCGGGATGATCGGTCCAGTCATAGGCGGCGTTCTCGCCTCGATATACGGCCAATCCGCCGTTGTTTGGTACAGTGCGGCTATGTATGTCTTAATTGGTTTGTTCTACATCTGGTTTCCTTTTCGTGCATTCACGGAAAGCGGCAGCAGGGTCAAATAGGGGGATTAGCGAAAGATGAGTCAAATACAAGAATGGATACACAACCTGAAGGAAATGGATTTGAAAGATCTCCAGAGCACGCTTGAAAGTTATTCGGCATTCGGTCCGCTGCCAGGCATTCTTCTTCCACTTATAGAATCGTTTCTGCCCATTCTGCCCCTTCTTGTATTCGTTGCGGCAAATGCGAATATTTACGGTCTATGGCTCGGTTCCTTATTTTCATGGATCGGTGTAGCCGGAGGGGCGCTGCTCGTATTCCTGCTTGCCCGCAAGCTCGGCGGACGATTCGGCCCTTGGGTGCAGCAACGGTTTCCCCGCTCGAAGGTATTCTTCAATTGGATCGAGCACAAAGGCTTTACACCTATATTTTTACTGGCATGTTTTCCTTTCTCGCCATCATCGCTCATTAATATCGTATCCGGCCTTGGAAAAGTCCCCTTTCATACCTTTGCCGTCGCTGTATTGCTTGGAAAGGCGGTTATGATATTCAGCGTATCGCTGCTCAGCTTTGATATTGCCAATTTTGCGCAGGAGCCATGGCGCATCGTGATTACTATTGTGCTCATCGTCGGCATGTGGTTTGGCGGCAAACGCATTGAGAAGCGGTATGAAATGAAGCGCAACGAATAGGACGGTGCAGCCAATGATCGGGAATGGAATGTATCCGCTTATGAGTCTGATGAGCGGCTTGGCAAGCGTCATCGTCCTGCTTTTTGCCGTCGCGCTTGTTGGCGCCATGATCTATATCATTCGTCTTACAACTGACGATTCCGACAAGCATTCGCAATTGAAGGCGTTTGTCGAAGCGCTGTTCAACTCGCCCAACCATTTGCACCAGCAAGGTTCTGATGACAATGAGAAGGATGCCTCCGCGCAGGCCAAGCAGCTCCATGCTCTGTCAAAAACACCTTTCAGCGAGCCTTGCCCTGCATGTCTGGAAACCGTAACGCATGAGCATGCAGAATGCCCGTCTTGCGGATTGCGGCTCCTCTAAGCTATACATAGTTTTCTTCCTAATGCGGCAAACTGTAGAAGCTGTTCTCCAGTCGGAATGACCTATTGACCTATAACATGAAACAGGAGGCCATTATGTCAGGTGAACAACCTTCCAACGAGCAGATCAAGGCTAGTCAAGCACAGTCTCTAGCCGATCAGACGGGCAATAACAAAGAGCAGGCGAGCAAGCTGCAATCAGAAGCAGATCGCCGTGCCGTACCAAAGCACGGGCTCTGATGCTCCCATGCGATTCCAGGAGGATGCCACTATGAGCGAAGAGAAGAGCCATTTCGAGATGGAGCCCCTATCGGGCGAGCCGGTCGAGGTTGACGGGACTTACCGCAACGAATTGGGCCGTGAAGAAACGCTCAAGCGAGGACAAGAATTCCCAGCCGATGTGCAGCTGGGCACTACGGAATGGGAGCTGGTCGAGCTTAGCCTCGACAACCATCACGAAGGCCAAACCGACCCTCGTCTCGTTCCCAAAAGAAAAATTACAGCGAAGGAAGCCCATCTCCAGCATCCTCGCCGCCACAAAGGAAGAAACGAAGAGAATTAACAACGAGAGGCTGTCTCACAAGTAGCTTGCGCTACTTGCGAGACAGCCTCGTTGCTTTAAGCGGACCTGCAACCCGCTTCTGCCGCATCCTGATCAAGGGCATTATATGCTTGCCAATTAATTGCAGACATTCCGCGTTTGAGCACGATAACAGCGCTCTATGACTCTCCATCTTCCTCACGCTGAATCACTTGATCGGATATTCGCTCCAGCCGGCGCAAATGATACGCATACTCGAATATAGCAGAGCTGACGAACACAAGCCGCTTCTGTTCCTCCAGGTTATCGCCCAGATAAGCAGTCAGCTCTTTGATAAACCTGGTTTCCCGTTCCTCTTCGGGCTCGATGGACGCATTAATTTTGATTTTGCCCTCAAGCTTGAGCATAATTTGTTCATGATATTTCGTCAGCTCTTCAATCTGGCTGTCGAAGCGCTGCGCCCATTCACCCGCGCCCTGTGCCGTAAAATAATGCTCCTCCACAACGTCCAGCAAATCCGCGCCTTTATGAAGCGCCTTGATGAGCTGCTTGGACAGAATCAACTGCCTGGCTCTTGCTTGCCGCGGCTTCTTGCGCAAAGTACGCTCTTCTTCAAACAGCGCATACCGCTCCTCCAGCTTGCGCAGCACACCGCTTAGCTTGTCCTTCTCTGTACGGTGCACATCCTCTTTCATCTCGTTGGAAATAGCCATGCGAAGCAGCAGCGAAAGCTGCGTGTAGGCGCCGTGCACCTGTTCGAGGAACTGCTGTCTTGGACGAGGCGGAAACAGCAGCACATTGACTAAGAAAGCCGCCCCCATTCCGGTCATGACCATCGAGAATCGCTCTAGCGCAAACAGCCAGCCCTGTTGATTCGCCTCCATGACAGCAACAACGGTTACAAGTGTCAGTCCGATTGAGCTCTCCATTCGAAGCCGAATGCATACGAGAATCACGACAATACATACAATTCCGATAGCGATTGCTGTATGGCCAACTAATTGAACGGAAATAATGGCAATGACAGCTCCCAGCACATTCGTCTGCAGCTGATCCATCACATGCTGCCAGGAACGGGAGATCGATGGCTGGATCGTGAAGATCGCCGCTACCGATGAAATAATTGGCGATGGAAAGCCAAGCAGGCTGCTGACATAGACAGCCAGCGCTACGGCCAGCCCTGTCTTCAATACGCGCGCGCCGATTGTCATGGTGAATCGGTCCCTTCCTTTTCCATCAAATGATCGTCCTGATGAAGCATAACGGCAGTCTCGGCGACTGGACTGCCATTCACTATGAGCAGCAGCCGATGCATGCCCGGATAATGCTTGCGCGTAGTAAGGTCCTTCCAGCTCAGACGTTTGACGCCGCGCAGACGCTCGCCTGCCGGAACTGTTTTGTCCGATAGCAGAAACTTTTTGCGCGAGACGCTTCCGTTGGCCTTCACATAATCAACCCCGAGCTCAACCCGGATACGCAACGGGCTGGTGCTGTGAAGAGACAGGTCATAAATAATCTCGGACACCTGGCCTAATACAGCTGTTTTCGATGCTGCTTCAATCCTTGCCTCCGTCACCAGCTTGGACGCAACATCATCCTGATATCCGAATAACGCAAGTATGGCGGGATCAGCGCTGCGGATCAATGTCCGGCTGCCGTGGCGGATGATCCAATCCGTCAAGGAGTGGCTTCCCTTCCAGCGAGCAGCCAGCTCTCTCACTACAGCAGGATGATCCTTGGCAATATCATTCACATTGTTCGCAACACTCTTGCGTACGTAAAGTGATGGATCACATTTCAGCTTTTCGAGCAGCGGCAGTATTGGAGAAGGGTCACGCTTAAACATCCCAAGCGCTGGGGCCCAGGGCAGCCTCGGTCTGCAGCCTTCACTAGCCAAACGGCGCACATGCTCGCTCTCATGCTCTGCCCACGCCAGCATCCGGCCCATCGTCCGTTCCGTATCTGCAAGCAGAAACGGCCGAATCGCGAACTCCGCCGAAGAGCGCGACGTAAATCGCTCCAGTGCATCCATCGACAGCTCCCAATGGGCTTGTCCATAGACCTCAACAAAATCAGGGAAAAACAAATAAGGAAAGCCAACACATCGCTCATCTATTGCATACAGCACATCAAGCGCTTGCTCATATTGAGCGGGCAGCAGCGCGCCAAGCGACTCTGTTATCCTTCTGATGCGCCCTTTCAACTCTAGTTCTTCCCATCCTTCACCCGTTACCAGCGCTATGAAACGCTCTCCCTGGAAAGGCTCCCATTCCGACTGAACGAGTGCCGCAAACTGCTGTAGAAATACGAGGTCATACATCGATTTCAACGGTTCGGCCATCTCTCTATCGCCTCCTCACGTTATTATAGCTGATTCCACAACACATACAAGCAGCATCATTATGCCGCGCAAAAAGCTCAGGATTCCTCCGCGAGGAAGAACCCTGAGCCTGAGATGCTTTAGATCGTTTCCTTTTTACACGTAACGTGCAATAAGGTCAGCCAACTGATGCGCCAGTGCATGCGGTCCAGCAGCAAGATCATTGTTCGAGTACCGTAAACGGACGAATGACTCATCCATATCCATCGCTTCCGCGAAGAAGCTTCTAAAGCCTCTTGCCTTGCGGTCGATTTGGAGCAGCAGCTCAAGCTCATTCGGACTGCTGTAGAAGATGACCTCCAGCTCATCCAGCTGTCCTCTGAACTGCGTCGTAGGCACAAACTCCAGCTCCTGGACAAATGGAACGCCGCGGCCAAGCTTCGATGCATACTCGCACTCCGCTTCGCGAAGGCGGAAGCCGAGCAAATTGATCGCTTCAAGAACGGTATTCATCTGCGGTGTCGGCACAACTTCAATCCGGTCATTGTCCCCAGGGTCCACAGCGCCGCGAATATCAAGCTCTGTCTTCACCCATACTGGCGCGCGTCCGATTGTAAGCGGTGCTGTGTGCGGCAGACGAATGGCGAAGTTCTGCTCGCGATTCTCATTGGGCATAAGCACGAATGGATTGAAGATATTAAAGCGTTCAATAGCCACATGATGCTTATGCTTCTGATCATTGCTCTCTCTAATATACTCCGTCATAACAGCAAGCTCTATCTTCTCAATACGCTGTTCTACCTTGCCGCCGCGAATCTTGATCACGCCTCGAATTTCTTCACCTGGCATATACCGCGCTTTCTCCAATAACGTATCGATCTTCGCATTTCCAACTCCGATACTAGCCAACATGCGATTAAACATGAACATGACCTCCTGATAGTTGATAAGCCATACATTTGTCATTACGCTTCTTATGCTGTGATTATGCTATTGCTATGTACGCATGAAAACCCGAATAAGTTTCACACTGCGCACAAACCAATTGTATATCAGCAGACTCTCGCTATGAAGAGCCATCCTCCTGCCTGATTCGATTCATCGGCGTCACTTTTCCTGTGGCGTCTGGTTCGTGAACTGTCGGGGCTTCTGTGCAGGGCAGTATAATATCAAACGTTGTTCCCACCCCTAATGAGCTCCGCACCTGAATGCGCCCTTGGTGGTTATCAACGATCTTGTAGCTTACCATCAGACCGAGCCCGGTTCCCTTCTCCTTCGTCGTATAAAAAGGCTGACCGATCTTCGATAGCTGTTCCTCCGGTATTCCGGGGCCGTAGTCCTCGATGCGGATAATGACATGGTCATCCTCACGCATACAGCTAATTATTATTTTCCCACCTTCCAGCATGGATTCAATTGCATTCTTAACCACATTAATAAACACCTGCTTGAGCTGGTTCTCAACGCCGCGCACCCATAGCGGATCGTCGTCAACGCGCATCTCCATCTCAATGCTGTGCAGAAGGGCCTGCGCCTCAAGCAGTGTAACCGTATCGCGTATAATAAGCCGTATATCCTTGCAGGACAGCTCATAGATCTGCGGCTTCGAAAGCATCAGCAGCTCGCTGACTATGGATTCAATCCGATTGAGCTCGGACTTCATAATGTCATAGTAATTTTTGTTGCTCTGGCGTCCCGATGACATCAGCTGAAGAAAGCCCTTCAACGATGTCAGCGGATTGCGAATCTCATGCGCGATGCCTGCCGCAAGCTGTCCGGCAACATATAGCTTCTCCGAATTAATAAGAAGCTCCTCATTCTTCTTGCGCTCCGATATATCCCGAACGATAACTTGAAAGACAGGTCTGCCCGAAATCTGCGTGCAAGTCTCCACAACCTCCGTATGCAGCAGCTTGCCATTCATCGTATACCAATCTATCTCTATCGGACCCCGTTGGACGCCTTGCGCTGTTGCTTGCAGCATACTCTTCATCGCAGGATGAAATACCGGCAGCAATTGCCTGTATATCGATGTCCCCAGCAGCTCTGCCTCGCTCGTCGATTCGAACATTTGCAGCCCTGAGCGGTTAATATACTCCCACTTCTCGTCCCCTATAATGGCGATCATATCAATTGAATTCTCGACCAGCAGCTTGTATCGCTCGTCCATCGCATTGTATCGCCTGTCAACGAACCGGGCCAGCGTACTGAAGGCAAAGATGACCAATGTCGCGATACCCAGCACAACGGACAGCCGTTTCAAATATTCGCTCAGCCTGTCGGCAGTCAGCACGACATCATACTCGATCGTAACCGCTTCAAGCCCGAGCAGTTGCATCGCGATGCCTGACAAGCCGAGTATAAGGCCGGCTAGCAGCATCGAGTATCTGCTCTTGCGCTGGAACAGAAAGAATGCCCCTCCTGCGCCAATTATGGTGACGACAAGCGCAAAGAAAGCCAAACCAAAATGAATCTTGAATTCCAGCACCTGTTCACTCATTAATCTGGAGTAGCTCATGAAGTTAGATCCTGCTGCGATGACGAAGCTGCTTGCCAACAGACGCAGCCCTAAGCCAAGCCGGCTCCCTAGCAGCAGCAGCGAGAAATAAGCACAGATCATCAGACATAAAAGCTTCACAATGGATGTCCAATCAATCATGATCATATAATCGGCTGCGATCAGCATGACGAAATGGCAGACCCACAGTCCCAGTCCATAGACAGCGGCACCGCTTAGCAGCCAATAATTTCTCCGGACTCCAACATGCTTAAGCTGACCGATCATATTGAACATTGTGAATGAAGCGAATAAATTAATAGCGAGTGCAAACAGCAAAAACATCCATCTTTCCGAAACAATCAGCTCATCCATAAATGCCCTCTGTTAACAAGTAAGTTCAGTTCTCATTTGTCAAATTCGACATTTTTCCATTTAATCCTTTTTTCTGTGACATGGAATTATAGGACTACAGATGGACACCGTTCCTTCGACAACAATTTACAAGACAAAATCAGGATAGAATGAGGTATACTGAAATTATATCTAATCAAAGAGAGGACTTATTTCGCATGGTAAAAATTATAAAGGAATTCAGAGAATTTGCTGTTAAAGGCAACGTAATCGATCTGGCAGTAGGGGTTATCATCGGCGGAGCGTTCGGCAAAATCGTCACTTCGATGGTTAATGATATTATTATGCCGCCAATAGGCGCGTTGATTGGAAATGTGAACTTCAAGGACTTGTTCCTCGTTCTCAAGACTCTCGATGAGGGTGTCGCCAGACCTGCTTCCCTTAGCGAAGCGGCAGCTAAAGGCATCCCTGTTCTCGCTTACGGGCAATTTTTTAATATTATGCTGGATTTCACGATCATCGCATTCTGTATATTCATGCTGGTCAAAGGATTAAATGCACTTCGCCGCATGAACAAGGATTCTGATGAGCAGCCTGCGGAGCCGACGGTCAAGGAATGCCCGTACTGCTTGTCCAAGGTTCCCATTAAAGCGACACGCTGCGGTCATTGTACGTCCCATCTGAAGGATGACGCGGAGGATGTGCCGGTCGGAGGACTCTCCTAGCCTATGAGCTTCGGCGACGACAGCTCGAAGGAAGAGCGCTTTGATATTTACGATGACTCGGGCGCTCATATCGGCACTGCCAGCCGCAGTGAGGTGCATGCCCTCGGGTATTGGCACCGTTCCTTTCACTGCTGGGTTACACGGCGTGCCGGCGATCGCAAGCTTGTCATGTTCCAATTGCGGCATGGCAATAAAGACACTTACCCGCTTCACTATGACATTACTGCCGCAGGACATCTGGCCGCTGGAGAAACTGTCCAAGACGCGGTGCGCGAGATTGAGGAGGAGCTGGGCATTCCGACAACGTTCGAAATGCTCATTCCTCTGAGCCAGACAAGCTTTGAATCCAGCGGCATTGCGCAAGGCGTTCCGTTCATCGATCGGGAGATCAGTGATGTTTTCGCCCTTGTGTATGACGGGCCGCTCGACTCCCTGCAGCTCCAAGCCGACGAAGTGATTGGGATATTCGAGGCGGAACTGGAGTCGATGATCGAATTGTTCGAGGGCCGTCTTGATGCTGTAATCGCCCAAGGCTTCGAGGTCGATGAGAATGGTTCGAGAAGATTCGATGAGCGCCAGGTGACAACTTCTGAATTTGTGACCCGGCCTTTGTCCCACTATGCCGCTGTGTTCCGTTCTTTACTAGCACATACCTAAGCTTACCTGATAGATGATGGCGGGTCAGCCTCCTCTTGTGAGGGCTGTGTCTCGCCTTTCTTTTTCCCGTAACGATTGCTGCCCCCTGACCTCTGCCCTGCCCCATGCTATTCTCCCACTGACGATACCAGCTGTCGATCATGCCATGGATATTATAAAATATGGTGCTAATAGGCGCGATATCAAAATCATTGAGCTCGCTTTCGTTATAAATCCGCGCCGCTTCCTGATGAATGCATCCGTGTATACCCGAGCTCTCAATAAACCGTCCAAGCTCATCTGCCGTCGCAAAGGATTGCGGATTGTACATAATTCGCCTCTCAGCTGCCCGGTTGTAGCACGGTGTATACCGGATTTCCTCCGGCACGCTCTGCCAAGGGGCGACTAGCTGAGGATTATAGCCTTGCTGGTTATACCACTGAAGCGCTTTTGCAATAAATTGCCGGTGAAAATTCAAGAACCTTACCCCATAGCCGGTCGGTATATTCGCTGGATTATTCTGATGGTTGGCATGATGCCATTGCCGATGCTCCTCCAGAAGTGCTGGCGGGAAATTCCGAATGATCGACATAATAAGCTTCCTCCCCCGTACAGTCAATTCCTTTAACCTATGCTGCTCGCCATCCATCTGTTCACAAGAGAGGACTTGTCCTCATAAGGGACAAAAAAATCCGCTCATCGCTATTAGGCGATGGCGGATTAAATGCGGATTCCGGTTCAGCAATAGGCATAAAAGCGATGTGCTTCGATTACTTTAAATGCCGCAGCAGCGGTTGCCTCTAGTACGGTCGCTTCTACCACCGATATCGTTTCCGCAGAATTCATTCGATACACAGATATCGAACGTGATTCGAACGTCGCAGCATTCGCCAAACACGCAGCTGATACGCACACAAGAGAATCTTCCTTGATTGAAGAAATTAACGACATTACAGTTGTGGCCGATCAAATGTTCAACAACTTTACGGTTTTTACAACGGATGGCACGAACGAGCTTAGCAGCTACTTGACGATGTTTCAGCGAACAGAAAAAATCACAAAGATCTTCCCCGGCTTCCTGCATACCATCTACTGCTCTATCTCTTTTCTTACCACAACCTGAACTAGAACCTGAACTTGAACTTGAAATGCGGGCACGGTTTTTGCGAACTACCTTAACGTTGTTAAACTTAACCTTGGCTGACACTGAATCTCCTCCTCTTAATCGAGCTTGAGATAATATATGGGAGGAGGTAGAATATGGCATGGACAGGTAATCCCCGTGAAACGTGTATTCTCAAAGCCTTCATACATGCGTAGTCATTCGCTTGACAGGGTAAAAGTCCTTATATTCCAAATTTGTTGGCATTATCTCTCGTCATTTTTATATTTATTATTTCCATATTTAATATATAAATGCTCCTTGCTACGATATTGTAAACTATTGATTTTAGAAATATTTTCATGTAGGATGAGAGAATTGATAATTATCAAATTATTTGGAGGGATTCATTTGAAAAAAACATTGCTGCTGACCAGCTTGGTGCTTATGCTTCTTATGACAGCCTGTTCCGCTGGTACGGAAACTGGCAAGACTGGCGATACATCCGGTCAAAAAACGAATGCCACAACGGATGGCAATGATTCTGCTGCGAAAGAGGCTGAAGCGCCAAGCATGTATAATGTTGGCGATACCGTGACAATCGGAGATTGGGAAGTTAAGCTGGAATCATTCGAGTATAAACCCGAGCTGAAGCCAAACGACGTTATCGTGTTTTCACCGGACGAGGGCAATATTTATGCAATTGCAAATGTGACGGTGAAAAATATCGGCTCAGAAGTCAATACATTCCTTCCTGTTATATCCATGAAGAATAAGGATGTAGGTGTCATGCTTAAATATGATGATAAATATGACTTCACATCAACTAATCTATTAGGCTATCAGGAGCAGCTTTATATGGCGTCGTTAAATCCGCTGTCGACAAAAACAGGGGAAATTGTGTTTGATACCGTTAAGGAAGTACAGGATTCCGATAAGCCGTTGTATCTGATTTTCACCCTTGGAGACGATAAGTACAAGTTTGCAGTAAAAAAACAAAAATAGAGGACACCCCTCATAACGAGACTCTATTATATTCGTATATGAAGCAATGGTAAAAAGGGTCTCCCCTAAGTCATCTATAGTGACTTAGGGGAGACTCTTTTTGATTAGCTAACGGTTAGATAGAGAAGCAAATTACCACCTAGTGAAGTTTACAACTACGACTGAAATAAATACTTGACTTTTATTTTGGCTATGCGATATATTATAAAAGTCGTCTTAGTGATAGACCTTTCGCTGATGTAGCTCAGGGGTAGAGCAACGCACTCGTAATGCGTAGGCCGGGGGTTCAATTCCCTTCATCAGCACCATTTAACTCCAGCAATGACGCGGGTTGCCGAGTAATCGGAACCACGCGTCTTTTTTATCTTATTTTTTCACACCGATCGGCAACACACATCTCAACCTCTACTTGAAAGAGTTCATACTCCCCGCTATTTTCAACTCTTAGCCTTTGGTCTTCCAATCCGAAAGCTTCTCTTCTCTTTGACGAGATTCTGCAGAGGCTGCTCTTCCGATTCCGCAGTTGCTGGACGAACCGGCAGATGGAGCGTAAATGCGCTGCCTTCGCCCTTTCGGCTCTGCAAGCTCAGCGAGCCGCCAAGCAGACGCGATAGCTGCAGACTGATCGAGAGTCCTAGTCCTGTCCCGCCATATTTGCGATTAATGGCCCCGTCCTCCTGCCGGAAAGCCTCGAATATGAGCTGCTGCTTGTCAGGATCAATGCCGATTCCCGTGTCCTCTATGGTGAAGGCCACGCGCGGCGGTATAGAAGGCCTGACCACCGGACGGCCCCATGATGCCGGATTCCAGTTGCGGATACGGCGCACGCAATAAATACCTGACTCAATTGCAGCAGATCCGCTTTCGTACCGTACATTCAGCTTAACGCCGCCCTGCTCAGTGAATTTGATCGCATTCACGATCAGATTCCGCAGAATTTGACTCACCCGCAATACATCCGTCTGGATCGTACCAGGGACAGTCGCAGCAATATCCATCACGAAGGTCAAATTCTTCTGATCGGCAAGCGGCTGAAACTGCTGGTGCAGCATTTGCACCAGATCATAGGTGGAGACCGCCTCAAAAACAACGTCCATCTTCCCTGCCTCCACCTTGGAGAGATCAAGAATATCGTTAATCAGATGCAGCAGGTCATTGCCGGCTGCATGGATGAGATCGCCGTAACGAATCACTTCGCTTTCGTAGCTGTTATCGTCGTTGTCCCGGATGAGCTGCGAGAGCAGAATAATGCTGTTCAGCGGTGTCTTCAGCTCATGAGACATGTTCGCCAGAAACTCCGACTTGTACTTGGAAGCAACGAGCAGCTCATCCGCTTTGTCCTCGACCTCGCGCTTCGCTTCGCGCAGCGCTCTGGTCTGTCGCCGCAGCAGCATGTTCATCATCCGCAGATCATCTACCCGCTGCTGCTCCCTCTGGAAATCCCGAATAATAAAGACGAACAATCCGCTAAGCAGCAGCCTGAGCGGAAAGGCAACAATCCCTATATTGTACCAGTACTCCCAACAGCTCATATTATCCGTGATTCTATATATAACCGTCGCATTAAGTGCAAACCCGATATTTATGCCAATAATCGCCGCTATGCTCTTCCATACAAACGGCCAGGACACCCGCTGAAGCCACAAATTCATGAAAGCACCGATAATGCCTAGCACATTCATACTAATAAACCCCGACCACGCCATACTGTCCAATCCAAAAAACAACCGTCCAATGCCAATTCCGAATCCAATAATCAGAACCGCCCGCGGTCCCGGCAGGACTATCACGGCTACAATAAGCGGCACCACGCGCAGATCGATCAGCGTCTCATGGATACGCAAACCAAACACCATAGCCAGCCAGCCGCCAAGGATGAAGATCGCTATCGTTAGCCCATATTTCACTTTGGCGCTCGTGTGCTGGAACAAATATTTGTAACCCAAATTAAACAAATAGGCAAGTGTTATTAAGAGGCTTATATTCACCAAAAATGTTTTGGAAAACGTCAACCGCAATTCCCCCTACTATTATAAGGCATGTCCCTATACTACCCGTCGAATGCACTTGGCAGCCTGCAGTTCATACCCGATTATCGACCAGCATATGTATAGAACGTACAATGTCGTTCAATGATTGCCACGGTAAGAGGGGAGGGACTTATACTGTCAGAAGCGAATAAGCTCACGCCTCAAATTTTCTATCAAGCTGAGCCCGAAATGATCAAATCCATTCTTCATACTCGCACGATGATGCATGACTTATGCAAGAAACATATGCATCGCAAGGTCAGGGTGGAGACCGTGGATGGCATCGCCTATGAAGGAACGATCATCCACTTTGATCACTGCCTGCTGTATTTGCATTGCGGCGAGCCTGCCTGGAATGTAGAGCGTGCATTTGCAAATCCGTACAGCGCTATTCTTCCGCTTGTACTATACGAACTTCTGGTCATTACCCTTCTTTACACGTAACGAAACAGCTTGAATCATCCGGACCCGACAGATGCGGTTCGGTTTCTTTCTTCACTGGACAAGCACTACTGCCCGTATACTTGCTATATCGCTCATTCAATTTCGAATAAGCCCCGTATGCTTGAGGTTTAATTTTGCGAATATAGACGTAATATATTCATGTATGGAATGCTTCCTATCATTTATAAGCATGAAATCAAATTATTAGGAATATGTTAGCAAAACAAACATATGTCTCACCTTCCCTTTATAAGGGACTAAAGGGTTTGCGATACAATGGGTACAAATCGAGATCGGAGGTGCATGGCGATGACGAAGGTAATTACCTTCAAGAATCGTACCGTTCCCGTCCACTACCCTTCCGAGCAAGCAACCTACCCAGAACTACTTCATAATAAGCTGCTTGAAATGGAATACAACTTTGATTTCCGCAAAAAGTGGAGACGGATAGCGTCAGTCGAAATGATTCGCGACGTAGCGATTCTACAATACAATGATGGAACCAAACTTTATATGGAAGTTTGCTAACGGACTCACGTCCGTTAACAGTTGGAGACGTTCTTCAGGGCGTCTCCAATTTTTCATTTTGGGAAAGAAACAGAGGCTGCACGCTGCAGTTCAATAACTGTTCGCGTACAGCCTCTAACGCCGGGATCGAAGTACTAAACACTCGTCTCACTCATATATTTATAACCAACACCCCATACGGTTCGAATGAATTTGGGCTCCTTAGGATTGCCCTCTACCTTGCGACGAAGATTAACAATATGCACATCTATTGCTCGATCGGTGATGAAGGAATCGAATCCGCGAATGGCATTAATTAGATCCTCTCGGCTGAATACCTTGCCTGGATGCATAAGAAACAATTTCATCAGTTCGAACTCTGAGAAAGTCGTCTCCACCAGTTCCCCATGCACAAGCAGAAGCCGGCGCTCCGTATCCAGACGTATGGGCGGCTCTGGCCGATGTGAATTCTCGTGGTTGGCGCCTATAGCAATAGGCTGAATCAACCTCGCGCGGCGTATAAGCGCTTCCACTCTTGCACTTAACTCATGCATGCTGAACGGCTTGCACAGATAATCATCTGCTCCGGCACGCAGCGCTTGAACCCGCTCTGACACTTCTGATTTCATCGATACGATCATAATGGGTATGCAGGAAGATTGCCGGATTTGCTGACACAGGCTCGTTCCATCCCAATCCGGAAGCATTAAATCGAGCAGAATCAAATCGGGATCGTATTGCTCCAGCAGCTCTAATCCAGTCTCGCCATTCTGAGCCTGTCTAACTCCATAGCCCTCTTCCGACAAATACATCGATAGCATATCGCTCATCATGACGTCATCTTCAATGACTAGTATCTTGTACATCAAACTCCACCTTTGAGGGAATTGAAGATTGGTCTTCTGAATGTACCTACTATCATCATACAATAGCCGACAAAACCCAACAATAGATTGTTAGAAAAATGTTAGGAGAAATTGTCGATTATTTCTTATTTGTCATTTGTTATCCAACGCTCTAATCATTGGAATAAGCACATTTCTAACATTTTCGATAGCGGTCCGCATAGCTGCGGCATCCTTAGAATCTTCCGGGACTTTCAACAAGGCTTCAAGCTCAGTTGCCCTCGCCGCAAGCTCAGCCGCCGACAAATTGCTGGCAACCCCTTTCAGCGTATGCGTCAACCGTCTAGCCAGCTGATAATCGCCGCCCGCAAGCGATTGCTCCAGTTGAATATCGAATGTCGCATAATCACGGACGAACAGCTTGAGCATGTGATTCAGAATATCACGTTTCCCATTCACTCTCCGTAATGCGGCTTCTATATCCATCCCTGGCACAATAAGCGGGAATCCCTGCTCGTGAGCTAGAAGCGGCTTGTATGCCGCTCTTGCGGCTTCCGTTTCCTTGCCTGTTCCCAGGCGATGCTCTCCGCCTACGCTCAGCCATTTCGTTATCACCTGAAGCATTCTCTCCGGTTGAATCGGCTTGGTCAGCACATCATTCATTCCAATCTGGATATAACGATCATGATCTTCGCGAATAATATTGGCAGTCAGCGCTACAATCGGCAGCCTGTCGTATTTGGAATCCATACGGATTAACCGTGCAGCTTCGTCGCCATCCATCTCCGGCATATGAATATCCATCAATATCAAATCCCATTGATTCTGCTCCAGCTTGCGGAGCACCTCAGTCCCTGTCTCAGCCACATCCACCGTGTAGCCCCATTCACGCAGCTGCTCCATCGCTACGAGCTGATTGATTTTGTTATCCTCACCAAGCAGAATATGCCCCCTTCGCAGCTTCACCGATTCTGCTGCAATAACAGGTTCGATCGCAGCTGCTCCCACTTGGCTTGACTGCTGCTCCAGCGTTGTCAGCATGGCCTGATGCAGACTGATCCGATCAATAGGCTTTACCAGGATAGCATCCGGCAGCTGAGATTCCGACAGCTTCAGCAGCTCCTCGCGGCCATAAGCAGTCGTCATCGCTATGGTGTGCACGCCAGCCAGCTTAGCTGTCTCGTGGTATGCCCTCCAGGTCTGCTCGCCAAACATATCCTTCATTTCAAAATCCAGCAGCACCGCATCCGGCAGCGCTCCAATCCCCACTCTTTCCAGCCGCTCATAGGAGGCTTTCCAAGAGGAATGAACAATGGGCGACAGCCCCATACTCTCCAGCTCTGCGCATAGAAAATCGGACATCATGGCATAATCCTCAACGATCCAGATTGCAAATCCGTCATCTTGTCCAATGCGATAGCGCCGCTCTTGTGCAGGAGAAGCAATTGCAAACCGCAGAGTAAAGGTAAATGTACTGCCTTCCTCCTGCCTGCTCTCAACCGTGATGACGCCTCCCATCATCTCGATGAGACTTTGTACAATAACAAGACCAAGACCCGTTCCGCCATATCTCCGGTTCGTCTCAATTCCAACCTGAGTAAATGGCATGAACAGCTTGTCGAGCCCCTCCTTGGTCATGCCTATCCCTGTATCCTCAACCGTAAACCGAATAGAAGTAGCATCTGTCGAAGCCTCATCCAGCAATTCGAGCTTCAGCCTAACATGCCCGCGTTCGGTAAATTTGATCGCATTGACACAGAGGTTGAGCAGCACCTGCTCGACTCGCAGCGGATCTCCGATAAGAGCGGAGGGCAGCTTGTCCGGCGTCTCAACGATAAACTCAAACTGCTCCTTGCCGCCCACGAACACCCCCAGCATATTAGCGAGCTTATGAATAAGCTGTTCGGGGTCAAAGGCTACTTCATTCAGTTCAATTCGGCCTGCTTCAACCTTGGAGAAGTCCAGAATATCGTTGATTATGCCAAGCAGCGCTTCTGACGATGTCCTTGTCTTGTTCAAGTAATCCTGCTGCAAATCGTTCAGCTCGGTCTTCTGCAGCAGACTTGTCAATCCGATTATGCCAGCGAGCGGCGTCCGAATCTCATGGCTCATTCGAGCCAGAAATCGACTCTTCGCCATATTCGCTTCATCCGCTGCCCGCTTCGCCTGAACCAATTCAGACTGCACGCGCTTCTGCTCCGTGATGTCACGGGCGATGCAGGAATAGAAGGTCTCTCCTGTCAGCTCGTCGCGATGCGCGACTAATATTTTGGATACGTGCACCACATCGCCCTGAACCGTTCTGAGCAGAGCCTCGCTCTCCTGATAACCCAGCTTCCTTGCACCGGCAATTCCCTCAAGCAACTCGCTGACCGTCTGTCGCGACACCAAATCATTCGGGCTGTCCTCCGACAAAGGATCGATGCCCAGAAGCTTGCGTCCAGCTGGATTCAGATACCATAGCAGCCCTTGTTCATCAAAGGATGCGATCAGATCCAGCGCCGCCTCCATCACTTCCAGCTGCTGATTGCGGGTTTTCTCCGCTTGCTTCTGCTCCGTAATATCGCGTGCGATACCCGCCACACCTATAAAGCGGCCTTCGCTGTCGCGTATGCCGTTGGAGCTGTGCGAAACCGGGAATCTGGAGCCATCCTTGCGCACATACATCCACTCCCGCTCATAGGAGAACCGCTCGCCTCTCAGCGCCTGGAAGACCGACTCATCCGGAGCAACTTCGCGCCCGAGCCTCTCGCTCAGGCGAGCAGCTTCCGCCCGCAGATCCTCCGGATCGATGAACAGCGCCCCTGTCGCCTTATGCACAACCTCTTCCGCCTTGTAGCCCAGCATCGCTTCTGCGGCTTTACTGAAATAAGTAACCCGATATTTGTCGTCAAGAACGATAAAGGCGTATTGATTCTGGTTAATAATCGATTCCATCCTGCCGAACATATCTCTAAGATGAAGCTTCATCATATTGACGGAATGGGACAGCTGCGAGATTTCGTCGCCGCCTTCCTCTGAGACCGAGTTAACGTTAAAGTCACCTGCTGACGCCGCTTCTGTCACATGCAGTATCCGCTTGATTCGAATCACGAACCGATCGGTCAAAATATATAACAGCAGAATCATAATGCCTTCTGCAATTAATATCGATAAAGCCGTCCGCCACAGAAGGGCATACAACGGCTGCTCGATCTCCTGCAGCGGAACATGAAGCGCAATATGCCAGCTTGTTCCCTCGACCTTCGAATAGAAGACCAGAGAGCGTCCCCTTTCATTCTCCAGACTGCTATAGCCATGCGACAGTTTCAGCATATCCGCGGCGACCTCCGCGAATGGAAGCTCTGGCGACAGAATGGAGGAGCCATTCATTGCCTCTCCCGTCAAGTGGCCGGCGATCGATCCGTCCTCCGTATACACAAAGACCTTATCTGACTCCCCAACATGGAAGTTTAAGTGCTGCTCATACAAACTATCCGTTAAAATTGCCGCATCGACAATCCCAATAACCTGTCTGGAGCCGCTGTATACCGGGGCTTGGATAACAAATATTTTGTCACTGGAAAACTCGCTAATAAAGGGATCGGTAATGACAGTCTTGCCTTTAATCGCTTCATGAAACCAGTGCTGCTCTCCGATCTGAATCCTTTTCCCGTTGCTCAGCTTCACATTTCCTTCCAAATCAGCGAAGCCAATCGTATAGAATTCCGAGCCCTTCCTTAATGTTTCCGTGCGAAAATAAACCTCGCGTTCATATTCAGTGCCTGAACGAACCTGATCCGTGCGGCTCATGACCTCTACCTCGGCACGTCTCGCATCGATCCATGCGGATAGATTAGAAGCGCTGTTCTGCACCTTCGTATAGGCATTATTGATTAGACCTTCCATTATGGTTTGCTTCGCAGTCTGATAATTACCGATTCCGACAATGGACAGCGGAATGAAGGTGATCAGTACAGCCAGCGCCAGCACTTTCGTACGAAGCGACATTGTCTTCAATTATTGTCCCCCTAGGCATTGGTACCTTTGGGACTATTATACCTTTTGCTGCAAAACCTTCATAGTGGTCAAACCAGCACGAGAGTCCGTTTAATATAGTAATGCTTGGAGCAGAATCCCTTGCTAACTGTCGGTCTTTCGCATTTGAGCCATTGGCATGTATGCGGATAAAGAGATTGGCGGACCTTTGTAACAAGCGGGTCCCCGTGCCTGCGCCAGCGTTGATGATGCATAGAGCACAATCCCTTTGCTTTAATCGGCTTATAGCAGCCTTCTATCTTGCATTCGTTCATTTACTGCGCTTCCCTTCTTTGTAGAGACGGAATATCGTCATACTTTATTATGAGAGAATTTCATTCTATTATAAAGGACTCTCAACGCTCTGCTGAAGCGTCCCATCCTTTCCTACATTCAATATTCGACCGATAGAACCCTTTCTTGCAAGCGAGTTTAAATTATTAACCAGTTGATAATATTGGACAGCTTTTTTATACTTCTAGATAGACATCCGGAGACACACCATAAGGAGCAGGCAGTATGACAGTATTCGACTCTATCTCACAAATCATTCATACACCGATGGCCGTTATCTATAGAAAAGGCGATCATTTGCAGTTCCAATGTGCCAGCCCTTCCTTCACTCGGCTCGTCGGTTGCTCGGAAGCAGAGCTAATAGGAACATTGCCTGGCCAATTGTTCGCGGCTTGGAACGACAGTATATGCTTCAAAAATCAAGGAACCATATCTTGTTGCCTAAATCATCATAAGCCTGCCAGCCCTGCGATACAATTGCAATTGACATGGCAATTCATCGAGGATGCCGAGCAGCCTTCTTATCTTATCATAGCTGAGGATATTTCCGCTAAATCATGGATCAATCAGTTGAGCAAATCGCATAAGGTGCTTATTTCCGGCGTTACCAGTCCTGATTTTATTATTCAACAAATGAACCAAAACTACCCCCTGCCGATGATTAGCGGGGACCTGCCTGTAGAACGGCAATCCGCCTTCAGCTTCATAGAGGAAAGCGAGACCGATCATATGATGAGAGTTATCGAGCAGGCAGTAAATCGGAAGCAGGCTGAAAGCTTAATTGTGCGTACTAACATAATCGCAAATGTATGCAAGCTTGAAGTACATGTCACCTTCTGTCCGTTCTTCAACGGGGACGGCAGATTGGAGCAATATGCCTTTGTCGTAACCGATCTGCGGCCCCTAACAGAGAAAACCTCCCCTTCCGTCACCTTGAAGGTGCTCATGGCCAGAAATAACATATCCACACAGCAGCTGTCCGATATGACCGGCATCTCACAGCAAACTATATCCAAGCTGCGCAATGGCAAAATCCGCAAGCCACAGCGCCTGACCGCCGAACTGATCGCTGCAGAATTGCTCGTCGCCCCCAGGCAGATTTGGCCTGATTAAACGCTTATTAATTGACATGGTAAAAAACAGCCGATCCTGCACATGCGGGATCGGCTGTTTTTGATGTCTTCAACTCTTCAAAACCTCTGACTCTGAAACCCTATCAATTAATGTGAATCCATGTCGTGTATTGGTCAGACAGGCTGTATGTGCCGTTATGTCCTGCAACCCTCCAGTATACAGTTGCTCCTGGTAGCAAATTAGTGATCCCAAAAGAATCTATTGTGCCATCTTCATTTTCGTATGCAGGCAATGAACTCCCATCGGGACTAAACATTCTGACTACGAAATCAAAATTAGTGTAATTAGGAGACCAGAGGAAAAGGCTAATATTAACATTTGATCCTGTATTATTCGTCCACTTGAACCAATCTACATCTGCATAATTAGGATACAAGATGTAACCGCTGTAGAATTGGTCATTTTGAAGCGAAATAGCAGTGTACGGCGTTTCTGCAACACCTGGATATGCAGATGCCGATTGAGAGAAAGAAATCCCGCTTACCAACAGAGCAGCAAAAAGCAACATGACTAATCGTTTTGTTTTCAATTATTTTCCTCCTAGTTCATTTTATTATGATAGCTGGCCAGCTTATCAACATGGGGAGATTTTAATGCAGATAGCTTAAGTAATTAAAATCTACTATGAAGACTAGGACGAAGACTAGGACGTACCCTGTTCGAGTAAAATCCTTTATTACGCTAAATATATCACACATTAATTAATTTGTAAACTTAAGGGATATTTGGGTAAAGGTTCTTTTGCAGCGAAAATACACCGCCTTATTTATAGAATCACTATATTCATAGCATTTCTTAGCTTCGTCCTCTCGACCCTTTGCTCACTCGCAATTCTTGCCATTAAACCCGCAATAACTGTTTGCCCGATCGATCTCGATCCCCACACTATTTAAATCATTTTTTCCGTTAAAAGGTTGCAATCATTTATAAAAAAGTGAAAATAAAAAACATGGAGTCAATTTTCCCAGCGGCTTGTTCTATAAGCCGCCACCACAAAAAAACAGCCGATGCTCAAAAGTATGAGCAATCGGCTGTTCCTATATTTCCAGCTAGCTGTTTATTGCGCCGCTTCACGAGCCTGAACGAGTCTAATTCCCCGGTCGCTGGCTGCCATTTCGCGGAAGAACTCGATGTCCTCCTGAGCAAGACGCACCCATGCCGCAACGCAGACAGGATCAAAGTGCGTCCCCTGCTCCTTCTCAATAATGGCCATCGCCTCTTTATGCGACATCGCTTTGCGATAGGAGCGCGATGAGGTCAGAGCATCGTAGACATCTGCTATAGCCGTTATCCGCGCCAGCAGCGGAATATTCTCCCCTGCGATACGGTCGGGATAGCCTGAGCCGTCCCACTTCTCATGGTGGGATCGAATAACCGACAGCTCATCATGCAAGAATCCAAGCCGCTTGCACATATCATAACCTGACACGGGATGCAGCTCTATGATATGGCGCTCTTCATTTGTAAGCTTGCCTGGCTTGTTCAAGATCGAATCCGGCACCTTCAGCTTGCCGACATCATGAACGACGCCTCCTTGCGCAATCGCGCGAAGCTGGTCGCTTGTCAGCTCCATCTCCTCCGCAAGACGCAGCGCATATAACGCGACTCGCATATTATGTCCTGCGGTGTACGCATCGCGCACCTCGGTCGCCATAATCAGAGCCCGGACGCTTGGCGTCATGCATGCTTCCAGCCATACGCGAGGGTCGGATTGGAACAGCACCTTCAAGGATGAGCTAATTGATCCTTGCGAGAAATACTGCTGGATAAGTCCGCCGATCATCATCACCATCGAGCCAAGCAGCAGCAAATGATACAACCACCAGCTAAGCTGCCAAATCGACCCCGTCACCATAATATATTGCGATGCAAACAGCCAGCCAAGACTGTAGACGATTGCGCCCTGCAGCGGAAATTGAGCTGCGCGATAGGATTGCCAATAACGATACATCGTCCACAAGCAGACAACAGCCGTCATCCCTGCAACAATCCACTTGTACGGCTCCCGCTCCAGAGGCAAATGATTGATCAACTCAGGATAGCTCATCGAGAACAGACCAAACAATGCCATAAGCAGAAGCCAGCCCGGAATCAACCATCTCCTCCGTTTGGCGAGCATGCGAATGACAAAATTGTCAGGCGATACAGCAGATAGGCACAACCATAGAGCGGCTAGTGTGATGCTGATTTGAGCAGCAACGCCAGCCATGCTCGCATGATCCATCAGAAATCCTGGCGTCGACAGACCGTGAAGGACAAACACCCCCGCTAACGATACATAGGACAGGGACAAGAAGCCAACCTTCAAGTTGCGCAAACGTTGTCCCGCAATGCCGACAGCGACCGCAAGAATCAAGGCAAGCCCGGATATTGCACTAACAATGTAAAAATGTCCGGTTGGCGAATGTACAGAAATATCGATGTCCCGCGATGAGCGTAGCCATTCGAAGATTACGATTGGCAGCACCATCGACAATAACGGCCCAACAATGGACCTAACTCTTCCACGCAAGGAAGTTCCTCCTGTTCAACTCATGATGACTGACCGACTATACATCTACTGGAGTCGCATCCTGTCCCCTACAGCATTGGAGGCAGAATGCGGAAGTTGAATTATTTAGCACCATCGACCTCCGCCAATTGTTTCAACAAAATAGCTTATGGAGGCTTCGACAAACATATCGCCATCTATAAATAGTCTTTCTTCGACAATATCGGTTATTTTACCGAAAATATTTAGTACTTTAGTCATAACATATTAAATTTATTATGCAATCAATTTAATTTTCTTACAAATACTTTACATAATTAACATAAAGAAAGAACTTCCCCTCACAAAAGCAAGGCGGAAGTCCTTCTCAACCATCTAATTCCTCGTATATAATACTGCGAATTCCATCTTAACGATGCTCTAGCGTCAAATTTCCTGAGCCTGTCCTCACCTGTACAACAGCATCGCCATCGCCAAATGTAACATTCTTTGTGTCGTCGCCGTCGATAGATTCATCCGTGTCATTCCAATCATTGTACAAGTCCCCTGAGCCATGGTTGAATTTAATGCGTGCCGATTCCGGCTTCTTGTCCGTAGCGATCGTAACATTGCCGCTTCCCGTCTCCAAATTCATTGCATGCTGAATCTCATCCAACTCCACCGTAATGTTGCCGCTGCTGATCGACGCCTTCAACTCGGCATCACTGTCAATCAGCTCAACATTGCCACTGCCGCCTTCAATAGCTATCTTGCTTGCTGTCACCTGCTTGAAGGTTGTGTTGCCTGAATTAACTTTCACTTCGACATTCGCTGCCTTCAGCTCCCGAAGATCGAATTCGCCGCTGCCCAATTCAGCGATGAATTGATCCACCTCGATTCCTTCTACCGTGAAATCGCCAGAACCGCCATTCACTCTGATGACTTCTGCCGCAATGTCCTTCACATCCATATTGCCGCTGCCTGTATCGAGCATGAGCTCCTCCCACTTGCGAGCCGGAATCTCAACTCTGAGGTCAAGATTCATTACACTGAAGCCGATTGAGAAGCCTTCGTCCGTGTCCGCAATAATTTTCACTCTATCCCCGTCACGTTCCAGCTTCAAAATAATATTGTCGTGAAACTTCTTGCTCGCATCGCCAGAAATTTTTGCTCTAATCATATCCGAGGAACTCGGCACAATCTCCATATCCATGGACCCAACCTCGAATTGGATTTCCTTGACGTCAGCGGCATCGAGTGTCTCCTCTTTGCTGTATTGCTCTGCTCCTCCAGAGAGCAGTCCTTCAATGCTGAAGGATGAGGTCATTCCGATAAGTCCGATAACGATTAATATGAGAGCGACAACAATCCAGTTTCTCATTTCTTATTCCCCCTGGTAATCATTTTGGAATTAAACTTCAAATAGTTAAGCGTCATTCTTGCCACTCCGCGAGCCAGACGATGTGTTCCGATGCCAGCCAAAATCCCCAGCCCCATCAGCACCGCAGCCAGTGACGAGCCCTGCAAATAAGTCAAGTCAGTTCCCCATATCGACTCATAAATTGCGCCAAGCGCTACAACACACAATGCAAAGGAAACGGTGTAGAAGGCTACCAGTATAGCCAGCAGCGCGATGTAAGGCCCAAGCACGAATATTAAGTTGAAGAACCCCAGACTGACCGCCGCCAGTACCGCCCGCGATACATGCGTAATGCTGCCGTTCTTGTCCGCTGCTTGCTCAACCCGATATCCGAGAAGCAGCTCCTTGGCAATTTGGCGCGGGTCGCCAAGCTCGGCAGCCACTTCCTCCTCTGATCTGCCGCTCTCTGTCGCAATGCGGAAATGCTCCTCATAATCATACATCCAGTCCCGTTTGATCGGCTCCGGCACAGGCGATAGAAGCTCCCATAGCTGCTGAAGATATTGCTGTCTTATCATCGTTCGACACCTTCCTTGATAATTTCGTCCACTGCTTGCGCAAACGTTCGCCATTCCACAGTCAGCGCAATTAAATGCGAATGACCGAGTGGTGTCAGCTTGTAATATTTGCGAGGGGGCCCTTCCGGAGACTCCCTCAAGTAAGTCGAGAAATAGCCTTCCATCGTCAATCGATTCAACAGCGGGTACACGCTTCCGACTGCCACTTCGAATTTTTGCGAGATCGATACGGCAAGCTCATAACCATACCGATCCTCCCAAGCTGTCAAAGTCAGCACGCACAATTCCAATACGCCTTTCTTAAACTGCACATTCATAACAGCCGCTCCCTATAAAATATCGTTTGGTATTCATCATTGTAGAATAGCTGTCCAAAAAAATAAGCTCTTACAGCTATAGTATATGACTTACTATTCATTAATGCAACATAGCATGGGAAATTTTATTAAATCTTTACAATTCATTCCCCTTCTCCTCTTCCAATTGCCTGTAACCAGATGCCTCTCTGCAATTGCCTATCCGCCACTATCACTTTGATCCTGCGCACAGCTTGGATGTTAGTCGCCTGTCATCCGAATCAGGCACGTCCCACTGCTTGCTCATAAGTTAGAACTAACACTCGTTTAACAAGGAGGAAGCTATTCCATGGAAGAGCAACTTGTCATTTCGATATTCGGCAGCGGCGGCGGTGTCGCCAAAGCTGTACTATCCGTATTGAATCATTCTGCCGCTGATCCGGATAGCCCGCTGTATCATCGTCTCTTAAACAGCAGGATTCATTGTATCGATCAACAACAACGTCCGCTATCCCATTACAACAGCTGCTGCCCGAATCTGACACCCAGCTTGAAGCTGCATCAATTCGATTTGAACGACAGCAGCAAGCTGCTGCAGCATCTGCAAGCGACCGGCACTCAGCTCGTCGTTGATTTGTCGTGGGCGGATACAATTACAGTAATGGAATGCTGCAATGAGCTTGGCATCGCTTATGTGAACACTGCATTGGAGAACAAAGAGGTCGATGATCTACCCGAGCTTGAAAGCTTCACATTGATCGAACGGTCGATTCGTTTTGAAGAGGCACGGCATTCATTCACCCGACTGAAAGCCATTATCGGCTCCGGCATGAATCCCGGTGTCGTACAATGGATGGCCCATAAACTGATAGGGATGCATCCAGACGAACAGCCGCTGGGCTGCTACATCGTCGAACGGGACAGCACCTTCTACGCAGATCGATCACTTGCGGAAGCTGAAACGATCTACTCTACCTGGTCAGCGGACTGCTTTCTCGACGAGGCGGTTCTGAATTTGCCGATGATCGTTTCGAAGCAAACGCCTCTGTTCCTCTATTACCAGCCGTTCGAGCTGGAATTTGACGTCACTCTCGGCTCTATCCAATTCAAAGGCTGTCTGATGCCCCATGAGGAGAGTATCACGATTGCTCGTCAATATGGTGTGGAAAGCGGATTTATTTATCAGGTTAACGATGTTACGACTGCCGCAATTCGTGAGCATTTGGACGACTCAGATGTATTATGGGATTGGAAACAGAAGGTGCTGGACCCTGCAGACGGAGAGCTAAGCGGAGAAGATCTGGTTGGTGTATTACTAGTCTATAAAGACAAGGAGCGATATATGTATAATGTCTCCAGCAGCGAAACGATCTACCCTTTGTTCGGGACGAATGCAACGTACTGGCAGGTAGCCTGTGGCGTATACGGCGCAATAAGCACGCTGCTGCTGGATGCTGTCGCTCCTGGTGTGTACTGGGTGGATGAGCTGTTGGAAACATATGGACAGGAATGCCGATACGGCGATTATTTGAGCTATTATATGTCACAGTTTGTCATCGGAAGCAATGACAAATCAGAAGGACTGCTGCTGGATCGCATGCACGTCTGGACAGAAGAAGAGGGCGATAGCTATGGCGGATGATGGGCTGCTCACCGGTTATGAGAAGGAGGATGCCGAGCTATGGCTGTGGGATGATCTGCCAGAGCTTCATATGGAGGTCGGTTATCGGATCAACCGCTTGCTCCATTTCGAACGCTCGAAGTATCAAGAGATTAGCGTTGCGGAGACTGCTGCCTTCGGTCGCATGCTTGTCCTTGATGGCGTACCGCAAGTAACAGAGAAGGACGGGTACATCTACAATGAAATGATTTCGCACATCGGGCTGCTGACGCATCCGGCTCCTCAGCATGTAGCCATGATTGGCGGCGGCGACTGCGGACCATCGCGAGAAGCAGTGAAATATCCGGGCATTAAGCAAATTGACGTTGTAGAGATCGATCCACGGGTAACCACCGTCAGCCGAATGTGGTTCAACCCCAATCAGACACTGGAAGACGATCCGCGAATTACGATAAGCCATGAGGATGGGGCGCTCTGGATTCAGAAGCAGCAGGAGAGAATCGATGTCCTGCTCGTCGACCGTTCAGACCCTTACGGGCCAGCGGCTGTCTTATATTCCAGAGCCTTCTACAAGCATATTTATACTAGTCTAAGCTATGACGGCGTAGCAGTATTCCAATCCGGGTCGCCATTCTTTGATATGAAGGGTCTGAAGAGGACTCGCGAACGGCTGCGCGCGTTATTTCCCATCGTAAGGACTTATTTGACGACAATCCCATCCTTCCCCGGGGGCATCTGGAGCTTCACCGTTGCCTCGAAACGGCATGACCCGCTTACAGCAAGCTTTGACAAGCTCCCGCTCGAAACCCGGTATATTAATGCCTCTATCGCAAAAGCGTCTTTCGAACTCCCTGAGAATATAAGAGCAGCTTTACGATGACACCTAAACGAATAGGCTGTCCCATTAGCAGCAACCTGCTCTTGGGACAGCCTATTCGTTGTGCTTGACGTCTGTTACAAACGGATATCGAGATTGCCGCCCAAATGAGGCTGAACGCTCTGCTCCATCATCTTAATGAGCAGTTGGCCTTGAAGCTGCATATTATCCAGCGATTTTGCCATTACAGCAATACCCGCCTGCTGCTTCAGTTGTGACATTGCCTGTCCTGATGCTGCCGAACTGATGCTTTGGATGTCCATAATGATCATCCTCCTAACTAATGTTTTACGCATACTTCTTGCTGTCAGCTTGCAGACTATCGACCGGGCGCAGCTCCCTGGGCTCGGTGAAGCATCGCATGACAGCGGTCGACCACATGCCTTGCGTCGATATGGGGCCGATAAGTTGTCTATCGGCTTTTATCCTTCCGCGCTTTAGAGCAGCAGCAAAATCAAGCCAGCTTGCTCTTGCTGCTGCAAAGAAGAATATGCCGTTCAAACCGGCCTTTACGAACGATGCAACGATCATCTATACGCAATTCTGCTTGAGCAATAGATTCGTCTACATCCTCTGTGGTGACGATGATTATCCTGTCGGCCAATCTCCTTCCACTCTGGAGCATAGACAACCGTTCCTCATCTGATAATGTAGAGCATAAATTGTAAGGCAGATCAATAATCGCAACATCATAATGACCGCTGAGTGTCCGCATATCTGTAAGACGTACGACATCAGGCATGCCGTAATACGCCAAATTAATCCGCGCCCCGCGAATGGCCAACGGATTGATGTCCGCTCCAACAATGTTGATTCCCATCGACATCGCCTCAATAATGACAGTCCCGATTCCGCAGCAGGGATCAATGACACGCAAGCCCTCTGGCTGCGGAGCCGCTATATTGACGATCGCCCTCGCTACTCGTGTACTAAGCGCCGTGGAATAATGCTGCGGCTTCTCATTATATTTTAACCACACTGGCTCACTCTTCCCATACTCGCCAAATACCCACTCGCCATGTATGTTTGCCGCACCGAATGAACGCTGCGGCTCCCTCATCTCAGCTTTACCGCGAATACTGCCGCCAATTTGCCGTTCAATTCCCCGTTTATCCTCATACGACTCGCTGCCGTCCGTTGCGATGAAGCTGACCTTGAACGTGGCATTGTTCAGCTCGATTCCAGCCGCATATTCAGCGATTCCTGCGATATCGCATCCCCGAAACCAGATATCCAGCTTGTTCTTGATGAAGGGGCTGCGTCCGAGAGGAACATCTATTGCACTTAATAAATAACCCCGTTCTCCAGCACAGCCGAATAATACCCGCAGCTCCATCGCGCACAGCTCAGCCTCATCCTCATGACAGACAAAGGTATATAAATAGATTGGCGATCCTGCATTCCCAACTTGCATAAGCACGCAAACCATCCATTCTGTATAGTTTTAGGAACAAGCAGGCCGCTGCGCTATGGAATGTTCTTTCGATCGCTGTTGTTCCCGGAATTCTTGAATTTAAGTGGCTCATGGTGGAATTCCGGGAACAAAGGCGAGCGCTGACGCTTCTCCAGAAACATTCCCCTGCTCCGCTCTGTTGTTCTTTCATTCAACATATAGTTTCTTCTGTTTTATTCTGCAATTTCGTTTCTGAAGCAATTAAATTATTGCGCCCCTAATTATAGCACTCCTGCCGATTATATGGTGACTCGTCTAATAAAAGCGGGCTGCTTCAGCAGTCCAATGGCCCGGCGAACCGCCCGCCTCTTCATTTTCTCCCGCGACTACGATCGATCAGTGATTGCAAATCGTACAGGGATCAACTCGCCGTCCTTCCAATCGTACCTGACAGATAGATCTGCCATGTACATTCCCGGCGATGCGAATACCGACAAGTCGGCTGTCAGATAGCCCTCTTCATCCATCCGAAATTCAATGATAGAGCCGATACCGGGCTCCTCGAACCATAGCTCCGCATCATCAGCCGCATATTCCTCCGTTAACGTCTGCCCGCCGATGGCCAATTCAGCGACTACCCGCTCCCCCTCTGCTCGAACCTGCGCTTTCGTTACCGCTTTTTGAGCTGCGTCTACCGGATCTGCGACCGGTATCTCTGTGAGATTCTCACGGACAATATGAACCTCCTTCTCGTAGACTCCGGTCCCATACCCTGTAACCATCACAATAACAGCCTCAACCGTCTTGTCATGGTCAACATCGGCCAGCATCACCTGTGGTGTATAGGAGGGATTGTCTGTTCCTCTCCAGTCGAAATTTTTAGCCATATCTCTCCATGCGACCTCGTACCTGCGGTACATCCCCGATTCCGCGCCTTCCTCCGCATAGATCACAAATTCCCCCTCATGGTACTGCTTCACCCAACTCGCCGTTGTCTTCGGCTGCTTCTTCACATAGCCTACTGCCTTCCCTGCCAATTCACTTAGCGAAAAGACGCCATAGTCACCGCTTCGCCACCAAATATCTCCCAGCAAATAATATTCCCCTTCTCCGAGTTGAACATCATCAGCCAGCGCCGATTGGGCTTCGTCCAGTTGAATATCCTGCCTTCCTCTAGTCCCATTGCCGTAGAACGCTTCCAGCTTGTGATTATCAATGTAAATTTGGTTCCTCCTGATCTGCACCCGTTCTCCCGGCATCCCGATTACTCGCATTACCGAATAAGCGTAGCGTCCACCAGGTCCTGTCTCCGCTTTCGGGACTTTGCGTTTATAGTAGATCATGTCACCTCTCGAAACAGCATGCGCGGAATAATAATCGGGATCAATGACGAGTGCCGTTCCCGCACCATAGGACCATGCCATCGCATCATCGCTTATTTCATGAATAAACATCGACGGCTCAGCTTCTTGCAGAAGCGGAAGCATCTCCGGAGTGGATGTATCTACAATTGGCGAGCGCCCTTGATCGAATCGGCCAAACAATCGAGCTTGCAAGGAAGGATCCGCCCACAGCGCCACTGCCGCAATCATAAAGAGTGCAACGACAGCCAGGCCGCCTCCAGCTAATCTGCGCTGTATCCGACGATTTCGCTTCTGCTTCGCAGCATGCAATCGTTCCTCAACCTGTTCCCACATCCCAGTCGTAAATTGCATGTCGCGAAACGGACGCTTCTCCAACCGCTTCGTCCAATCAGACTCTGTCCTCTTCATCCCAAGCCCCCCTCTCCTTCAGCAGCTTGCCAGCCCGTTCCTTGGCCCGGCGCAAGCGGGATTTCACTGCAGTTGCACTGATTCCCTGCATCTTCCCAATCTCCTCTACCGACATATGATAATGCGCTTGAAGGACCAGCGCTTCCCGATATTTCAACGGCAGAGCAAGCACAGCCTCCCATACTTCGTCGCTGTAAGCTCGGCGCATATATTCCGTCTCTGCCGATACCGCCGCTCCCTTCGAGGGAAGGAAGCCGACAAGGGTTACTTTTCGTATAAACGCTGTTTTTCGATAGCTGTACCAGGTATTGCGTGTTATCGCAATCAGCCATGTTTTTACAGAGGCTTCTCCCCTGTAGCTCCCCAGCTGCTTGAATGCTTTAACGAACGTCTCCTGAGCGAGATCGTCAGCGAGCTCCCTCTTCTTGCTTAGGAAATAGGCATAATTCCAAATATCCTCACTGTAAGCTTCCATCACCCTCCTGAAATCCGGCGGCTCTAAAGCCGTCACATATTTGAGCGAGTCGTCCTCTCTGTCTCTGTCCAATTCGTCCCCTCCCCTTTGCACGCCAATTAGACGAATTGAAACCTGTAAAGTTGCCGATTTGCGCAAAAAAAAACACCGTCCCTTATCTGCGATCGATAAAGAACAGTGGAGCATTCACAATCTAACACCTATTTGAACCAGCCCTTCAGCTTGAACCAGAAAAACATGCCTAGCCCAAGGCAGCCCATGGCTCCGAGCACAATGAAGTACCCGAACGGCCAGCTCAATTCAGGCATACGGTCGAAATTCATTCCATATATTCCGGCGATGAACGTGAGCGGCATGAAGATGGTCGTAATAACCGTGAGCGTCTTCATAATCGTATTCATTCGATTCGAGCTGAGCGACATATAATGATCCCGTATATCGGAGGTCATATCCCGGTTGGAATCCACCATCTCAGACAGCTTGAGCAAATGATCATGAATATCCGTAAAAAACACCAGGTATTCCTGCAGCCCCTCAATCCGCTGCGAATTAATAATGCGGTACAGCAGGTCCCGCATCGGAACTATCGTTTTGCGCAGCTTGAGCAGCTTCGTCCTCATCTTGAACACCTGACTGAGCTCATTCTGATTCGTATGGCTGTCTTCGGAGGTGTCGAATTCAAGCAGTTGATCTTCAATCGCATAGACAGCGGGAAAATAATAATCCACCATCTTGTCGATTACCAAATGAGCAGCCTGCAAATAGCCGTACCTCTGGGGAGGCGGCATGATTCCGATCTTGGACCAGGCCTCATCAATGACCTTAAGCGGCTGCAGATGGAAGGTAACCAGATATCCGCGCCCGATGAACATATCCACCTCATCAGCCTGAAGCGTCCCTTCATGAAGCGCATGCATCACGAGAAAATGAACATCCGAATAATGATCCATCTTGGGCCGTTGAAGAAACATGAGACAATCCTCAATCGCTAGCGGATGAAACTGAAAGTAGCTCTCCAGCAGCTTCGATTCCGCCTCTGTCGGCTCGCTGAAATCCGCCCAAAACCAGCTGATCTCATCCCGATTGATATCCTGCAGCGGAATATTTTCATAAATTTCGTGGTTTTTCATCACAATAAGCGTGCGGATCATTCCGTCTCTTCCTCTCCTAAGAAGCGGACCATCTTCGGACACATCACCATTACCGATACGTGAAGGCCACTGTAATAACACCGCTTTGATCGGTAACAATCGAATATTGAGCAACAAAAGCGAATTGCCCGATAAGACTCTTCCAGCTGGCAGTATCCTGTTCGTCCTTGAACGTTCTTTTCAGCGTGATCGAACTCAATCTGGATTCAATGGCGCTGGTGATACGCGCATCGAATTCCGCTTTGCTGGAGACTGTCAGTCCATTGTAGGCAAAATAATTATACGTCACACTCTTCGCCACAGGCAGCTTGTCGCTCCACTTATGATCCTTGCTCAATTCCTCATCCGTCACATTGAAGTAACCGTACGTTACCCGTCCCTTTACATCTGGCACAGGATCATCCCAGGTCACATCCAGATTGTAGTACTCACCGCCAATTCTGACCTTATTCCACGCATGAGCGATACCGTTTGCTGCTCCTGTCACAATATGCGCTTCAATGCCAGCCATCTCCAGCAGCAATTTGGCCGAATAGGCATACCCTTGACAGACAGCTACTCCATTGATTAACGCTCCATACATCGTATAGGAATCATCCGGCACGGTATTCTTCTTATAATTGTCATAATCATAAGCAATATTCTGCAGCAGGTAGTCGTGAATAGCCAGCTCTGTCTCATATTCCGTCATGTCCGGTTTCGTTATTTCCTTCAAAATATCCTTTGCCTTCTCATAGACCTGTTTCGTCCGAGCATCGTGAATAACGACAGGCAAATGCTGGCCAGGCACCTTCAGCAAGTCAAACTCATCATTAACATGAAGGGTTCCAAGCTGCTTATAAATCCGGTTCACAAGCACAATTCCCTGCTCACGAGTAATCGACAATTGCGGCAAAAACCGCAAGCTGCCGCCACTGTCGTCACCCTTCATCAGATCCAGCGCGCTCAATGTCTCAACAGCATCCCGAGACCATCCCGACAGCTTGGCCGCATCGGCGAACAGGGGAATTGCCGCATCATCAACCTGCAGCCTGTCTGTCCTTCCCGCTTTCTCCAGCGTTTTGAGCAGCATGACCGCCGCTTGCTCACGCGTGACTGCCGCATTCGGAGAAAAAGCGGTGCTGCTTGTTCCCTTCACGATGCCAAGCCCGAGCGCTTGCAGCACACTGAAGCTGCTCGTATCCTTGAACGGATTCACCCTTGGTGTAGAAGGTGTTATATTCGTTAATGCCTTATAGAGAAGAATCGACAATTGGCTGAACTGCTCCCGAGTGAGCGCCCCATGAAGCTGCTTGCTTAGCTTGGAGGGAATAAGTCCGCTTTCCTCTGCTTCCGCAATATCTGCAACCGCCCATGGACTGGGCGCATCATTAGCGGCATAAGTGCGAATCGGAGCCGTCATCATCATTAGAGCTGTCAGGCAGAGTATCCCTGCTGCAGCAAGGCGTTTAACATTCATAATGCGAAGCTTCCTCCTAAATTTCGACTGCGTTTCATTCATCATACCATAACTTCTCTGCCTCTACGGTAGTTCCTGCAGACTATATCCTGCTTCCTTCTCATCCCATGAGCATCTCAGCAGCATGACACACAGCACGATATTCAATATTGACACATACTGCGATCACATGTATAATAAATGATTGTATGTTAGTGTAACCTCCGGTTTAACCCCGATTTATGATGTTGGATCACCTCCCATCCAGTTAACACTTTCCTTTTATTCCGGCTGCTTGAAGGAACACGGATTCATACTGGCGCGGTCTTGGAACCGCAAGGACGACTGAGAGGATTAGGGCTTTCGTTGTTTTCGTGAAGTGAGTCATAAAACCAATGCGTTACGCTAAATATATCGTTCGCCATCGTATCCTCCGTTAGTGTCTAGCTAACGCTGGTAAAGCTGCGAACACACACAATGGCCCTCGCTGTATGAAGCGAGGGCCGACTAATTTCCACCACTCTATGCAATCGCTTTCAGTATTCCATTTATACCAAAATAATGATGCAGAATTGGTCGATTATTATCGATTTTTGTTAATTTAATGTTAACACATGCTTGTATTCCCTCATAAAAGGGCTTACAATTATTTTCTATAGCCGCTACTCATTCTACGATCCCGTCATTGCCTGGGATAGTTATAATAGTGCAGGCCTTTCACAGAATGCACCCTGAACGAATCTCTTGCAAAGTCTTGATTGTTATATTTTGCAATGACCTTGCCCTTGCGATCATAGTAATCCATATAGTTTTCCATATAAGGGAATAGCCTCACTTCGTTCTGATGGGGTTTTGCCGCACTGAAATGTGTCGGAGCAACACCGTAAGCATCAAGCGAGAATACTCCAGAACCTGCCTCGTTCATACGAAAAAACTTTCGTACCGCCGATTCCGAAAATGTTCTGTAGTCAATGACGCTTACACTCATTAATCGGATGCCTAGTTTATTTCGATAATAGAGCGACTTGTCCATTTTGGTTTTGAACTTGGGTCGAAATACACTCTCGCTCATCGGATTGCTCACATCAATCGGCAGCATGAAATCCTCTACTAAATAATAATCACGTTCATCCAGCAAAGTCACCTGCATTCGCGGGTTGTATACACGGTCAAAGCTGCTTCCCATAATATCGTCCGGGCGCCAAGCGTTGACGAAAGCAGACATGCCGTTGTTATGTATGAATTTTACCGTTTCATTAAGCCTGCTTCGTGAAACATGGTAATCATAGCCGGCATCATCCAGAAAGATGCCATCCGCTCCAAGCTCCTTCCACTTTCTTGTTTTATCCTGCAGCACGGCCATGGAGTGATTATCCGTCGTAACACCAAGATCTACATATCCGAATATAACAACATCTGGATGAAGCTCTTTTGTTACCTTTATGACCTCAATCGTTGAGTCATGGTAGGAATGCTTGGACTCCTCCAGACCAGCCCCCAGAACGATATAGTCATATTCGGCGAATATCTCTGCAGCCTTGCCCACATCCCAGACATCATTAATTCCTTCCGGGCTGCCATAATAAATAAGCAATCTATACCCTGCTTTTCTCTCTATGCTGGCTGGCGAACTTGAAGCACCTATACCTACAGTGAGACAAAGAACCAGCAGCAATACGCGGTAGACTGACATCCTCTTTCCCCCATCCAAGTCACTGTATGTCGATTATAGGATGATTCGCAGGATAATGCCAGTGTATCAGCAAGAGACTTGCTTTCGCTAAACATCACTAAGGAGTGTCGTCATGAATGTACTCATTACAGGCGGTTACGGCTTTATAGGTTCCGCTGTTGCAGAGCGTTTCTATAAAGAGGGACACAGCATCTATATTATTGATAGTCTGATAACTGGCCGGGAAGAGCATGTTGCGATTCCGCACAAGTCGTTCCTGATGAATGTCGAGGACCCTGCCTGCGATCAGATTTTTCAAAGCGTAGGTTTTGACATTGTTGTTCATCTCGCGGCGCAGATCGATGTTGTTACTTCTATTAATGAGCCTGCCGTAGACACAAAGACGAATATACTTGGACTTGTGAATATATTGAATTGCGCCTCGAAGAATGGCGTTAAAAAAGTGATCTTCGCTTCCTCCGCCGCTGTGTATGGCAATGCCTCAACACTGCCGCTCAAAGAGGATGAGATCTGCGAGACGGAATCGATGTATGGCATGAACAAGCGGCTCGGCGAGCTGTATTGTGAGAAGTGGGGCCAATTCTACGGCCTGGATACATTGTGCTTCCGCTTTGCCAATGTTTACGGGCCCCGCCAGGGCAATGGCGGAGAAGGCGGCGTTGTCTCGATTTTTTTGCAGGGCGTCAGAGACAACAGGACGCTTACAGTGTTCGGAGACGGCTCGCAGACTCGCGATTTTATTTATGTGCATGATGTGGCTGATGCGGTATACCGTGGCGCGCTCAGCGATGCGACCGGTGTGATGAACCTGTCGACAAACAGGGAAACGAGCATCAATGAGCTGATTGAGACGATCCGTTCCTTCGCAACGGTCAAGTCGCCCTCCTACCGCGAGTCTCGTCTTGGCGATATCGACCGGTCATGTCTGGATAACACGCAAGTGAAGCACCAGCTTGACTGGGTTCCCCTCTATACAATCAATGAAGGTCTGCTGCTCACCTATGAATGGATGACTGCGGCAGAATTGGAGCCTGCAATCGAAAAAAAGTAACGACTAAAGGATGGAGGTGGTTACGCAAGCTGCGCGGATATATCGAGAACGCCCTGCTGTTCTCAGCAGTAATATTTGTCTCGACATCAGACGCCGCACTGTATTCTTCGAACGGTATTGACCTGTTTACTTTATATATTCTGCTCATGGGATTATTTCATGGAACCAAGCAATCATTCCCCGCTGCCCTTGCTGCCACAGCATTCGTATTCTTCGAGAATGTGAATGCTGGCCGATTCTGGGGCTCTATTATAACCGATCCAGATATTCTGTTCAAAGCGTCTATCTATCTGTTCATAGGACTGGTCATCGGGTTTATAAGAGATAAGTATAAGCGAGAGCTGAAGGAACAGCGGACAGAGCTTAAGCTGGAGCAGCAAAAGTATGAATTCCTGATGAATGTCTATAACGATACTCGCAACGTGAAGGATACGCTGCAGAAGCAGGTTCTAACGAGCCGCGACAGTCTCGGCCGCCTGCATACGATATTGGGCGAGCTCGAAAGTCTGGAGCCGGATCGCGTCGTCATGATGGCGGTCAATGTGATGGAGGATTTATTGGATACGAAGCAGCTGTCCATCTATGCCGTAAACAACGACTCCGATTATTTGCGGCTGATGGCCAAATCCTCCGACCGGGAGTTTGATGTGCCTCGATCGTTGAACATCAACAGCAGCCCGGAGATTGCGGAGGTCATTCGTACTGGCGCGATTTATGCCAACAAGGACTTAATCCCGAATGCGCCCATGCTGGCAGCTGCAGTTATCCATGAAGGCCAGACAAGCGCTGTCATTTGCGTGCATGATCTGCCTTTCGGACATTTCACGTTATATCATGAGAATCTATTCCGCATTGCCTCCGACCTTGTATCCCGTTCGCTCTCGCGTTCATTCAAGTACGTTGCCGCAACTCGCAGCGAGCGTTATATTGACGATACCTCGATCATGCAGGAGCATGTGTTCAAAGAAGTGATTGAGAGCAAGCGGGCTGCCAAGAGCCGGAACCAGACAGACTTTATTCTGCTCGCGGTACAGATCGGCAACCGCAGGATGGAAGATATCGCGGCCAGTCTCTCCAACACGCTTCGCAGCACGGATTACATTGGTCTGCTGGATGGCGAATTGACGATGCTTCTATCCAGCACAGGCAAGGGAGACGCGGAGCTTGCAATAGATCGCCTAGAGAAGAGCGGCATCATCGCAAGGTTGCTGCAGGAGGAGGAAGCCTATGCTTGAGTATGCGCTCATGGCCTACTATCTGCTTACATCCGCATATATCCTGTATGCCATTCAGAATCGCAGCTCCCAGCACATCATACTTGCCGTAGTCGCAGCGCTGCTCCCGTTCCTGGGATTGCTGCTTGCTCTGATCGCCGCCTGCGCCATGTCCAGACAACCCCACTCCGACACGGAACGGTTCGTAGAGGCTATGGGTGCTAATGAATCCTACAGGAACACACTGGTTAATATCGATGTAGCCAAGGAATTGAACGTGATTCCATTGGAAGAGGCGCTTGTCGTCAATGACCATCGCACACGGAGGCGGATCGTGCTTGATGCGCTTAAGGACGATTCCATCGCTATGATTCCTCTGCTTAACAAAGCAACACGGAATGACGATACAGAAACCTCCCATTATGCGGTCGCTGCCATTATGGAGCTCAAACGCATCATGCTTGCTGAATTGCAGAAGATATCTGTTGCCTATGAGAATAATCCGAGCGATGTCCGGACATTGGAGGAGACTGCTGCTGTGTTGAAGCACTATCTCAACTCCGATCTCATGGATCGACGGATGGAGCGCACCTATCGCCGTCTTCAGGCTGATGTGCTGGGCGGTCTGATCGAGATGGATGCTTGCAGCGAGGAGCAGTTCGAAGATAAGGTGGAGTGCGAGCTTATTCTGGAACGCTTCGACAAGGCCAGAGATTCCAGCATCGCTTTCCTGGAGAAGTTTCCGGAATCGGAAGCCGCTTATTATGTGCAACTGAAGCTATGGTATCGTTTGCGTTCCGCCGCACGCTTCACCACGACACTAGAGGCGCTCAAGCAATCACCGATACAGGTCTCGCAACGAACGCTGCAGCTTATCCGCTATTGGAATAAGGGAGCTCATCATGTTTAAGACAAAAGCTATTAACCACATCGCCTTGATTCTGGCTGCCATTCTGATATTGACAGTGCTGCTTCAAGTGTCCCGATCAGAGGTTTTATTGAAGTCATTCAGCGATGCAAGCAGTGATCTCCGGCCTTCGGAGCTGGAACCTGTTGATGCGCTGCAAGACAACGCTTGGAGCGCTATTCCGTTAGACAGACTGTGGATCATATACGATCCAGCCGATACATTCAGCACCCGAATCAAGAACAATACGGCTCAGGTGCTGAAGGAAATGAAGAAGGAAGTGCGGCTGATCGATGTCGCTCAGGGCATCCCGAATGATGCTCGGCCTGACGGCGTCATTCTCGCACTCCCTAATTTGGAGAAGCTTAATGATATGGACTGGCTTATCTCCTATGTCCATAACGGCGGCAGCGCTATGCTAGCAGCGCTTCCCGACAACAATGACGCGTTCTTCCGCTTGTATCGCAAGCTGGGCATCCTGGAAGTCGGTCAATATATGAGCGCAAGCAATATTCATTTCAACACCAACCTGCTCATAGGCTACGAAGGCTACGACTTCAAAGGTACTTCCCTGGAAAATACCGTGCTGCGTTTCAAATTGGACGAGCGGGCAATCGTTCATGCCTCTACACTGGCTGACATCCCATTGATATGGGAAATGCCATATGGCCAAGGAACATTCATCATGTGCAACGGAACCATGCTGCAGGAGAAAACAAGCCGCGGCCTCATTGCCGGATCAGTCGCCAAGATGCTGCCTGACTTTATCTATCCCATCTATAACGCGAAGCTGATGTATATTGATGATTTTCCCGCGCCGATTCCGATCGTTCCGAACCTGAATATATTCCGGGAATACAAGATGAACAATCAGCAGTTCTACAACCGCATCTGGTGGCCTGATATGATAAGGCTGGCCAAGCAGCATAACTTAATTTATACCGCTGTTCTTATCCATAACTACAGCGACAATGTCACACCTCCCTTCAACTGGCGCATTGACGGAGGCGATATGGAGACTTTCGGACGCTATGGCCGCGAAGTCATGAAGCTCGGCGGGGAGATTGGGATACACGGCTACAACCATCAATCCCTCACATTGGACAAGCGGGTGTCCAAAGGCTTCGGCTACAACGCATGGGCAAGCATTGATGATATGGCGGCTTCCATTCATTCAGCCCTTCAATTCTCCCAGAGCGTTCTGCCTAATTACAGAATCAAAACCTATGTTCCTCCTTCCAATGCACTCGATGCGAACGGAATAGAAGCGCTAAAGCAGTCGATGCCCGATCTCACGAATATATCGTCGCTCTATCTGGAGGACGCGAATGATTTGTCCTATGTTCAGGAATTCGGAATCAATGAGGACGGATATGTCAGCTTGCCTCGGGTAAGCTCAGGCTTTGCTCCTGATACCTTCGAGCTGTGGACGATTGCGAATGTTGCGACTACAGCCGGCATTTTCTCGCATTTCATACATCCTGACGATATCACTGACGATAGAAGAAACAAGGGACTTGTATGGTTCCAGATGCGCGATCAGTATCAGATCTTTCTTAATGATATCGAGAACCGCTTCGACTGGCTCAGAAGCATGACAGCTTCAGAAGCCAGCAACGAGGTCGAGCGGGTCACATTGTCCAAGCCAACCTTCGACAAGACGCCTGATGCGCTGAAGGGCTATATCAATCATTACACGGGTCCGCAATATTTCATACTTCGATCCGATAAACAGATAGGCCGTACACAGCATTGCGAAGTAAGCGCCATCGATGATGATGTCTACCTGATCAAGGCGCTGAACCCTACTTTCACCGTGGAATGGAATGAGTAATCGCATGAAAATCTGTATCGTGGCCGAGGGCTCATACCCCTATGTTACAGGAGGGGTCTCAAGCTGGATTCATTCACTGATAACCTCGATGCCCCAGCATCAATTTATTATCTATGCCATTGGCGCAGAGGAACGCAACCGCGGAAACTTCAAATATACGATGCTCGATAATGTAGTAGAGGTCAAAGAATCCTTCCTCGATGTTTACCTGCGAGAGGAGGATTGCTGGGGCCGCTCCTTCCATTTGTCCGCCCAGGAGCGGCAAGCGCTGCAATTGCTCATTGCCGGCGATCCCGGCACAGACTGGCAGAAGCTGTTCCAACTGCTCCGGGACCAGCGTTGGAAGACACCGACAGAGTTTCTGATGAGCCATGATTATTTCGACGTATTAAGCGAGCTGTGCCGCGAGCGTTATGAGCAGCTTCCCTTTCGCGAAATGTTCTGGACCGTCCGTTCCATGCTGCTTCCGCTCATGCAGCTGCTTCGCGAACCGATTCCCGAGGCTGACATCTACCATGCGGTATCCACGGGTTATGCCGGTGTAATTGCCAGCTTCGGCAAGGAGCGTTATGGCAAGCCGATGCTGCTGACAGAGCACGGCATCTACTCCCGTGAGCGTGAGGAAGAGATTATTAAAGCAGACTGGGTGAAGGGCTATTTCAAGGATATATGGATTCAGTTCTTCTACGGCTTGTCCCATTGCGCCTACAATTGTGCGGATGAGGTGATCACCTTGTTCAAGCGCAATCAGGAGATTGAGATCGAGCTTGGATGTCCCGCAGACAAAATTACGATCATTCCTAACGGTGTTCGCGTCTCCGATTACGAAGGCCTGCCTGCCAAAGGACCGGATGATCCCGAGATTCATATCGGCGCAATTGTCCGTGTGGTGCCGATCAAGGATATTAAGACGATGCTCGCCTGCTTCGCGCTTGTGAAGCGTGAGCTGCCGCAAGCCGTCTTCACCATAATGGGACCCTATGATGATGATATGGAATATTACGAGGAATGCCTGGAGCTGCTTAAGCTGCTCGATGCGAAGGACATTCATTTCACGGGGAGCGTCAACATCAAGTCCTATATTGGCAAAATGGACGTCATCGTACTTACGAGCATTAGCGAAGGCCAGCCCCTTGCTATTCTGGAGGCGTTGGCAGCAGGCAAGCCATGTGTCACGACCGATGTTGGCAGCTGCCGCGAGCTGCTGCACGGACGCGACGACAGCTTCGGACCCGCCGGCTTTGTCGCTCCTGTCATGAATGAAGAGGAGCTGGCAGCGGCCATTATATCGTTATGCCGCAATGACAAGCTTCGCATGGAACTGGGCAGCAACGGCAAGCAACGCATGTCGGCAGAATATACCCATGACATGTTCATTACCCGTTACGACGCCCTTTATCACAGCTTATTTGCGAAAGGAGAGCAACCGATTGGCAGGCATAGGCTTTCAACTTAAAGGGTTATTCGGCCGCGAGAGCCTAAGCAGCCGAATCAAGGCGGTCATGTATGCCTCTCTCGTCACCGTTGGGCCCATGATCTGCTGTATGGTTGGAATGGCAGCCGTCTTCCTGCTGATGACTGGCGGCGAGACTCCCTTTCTGGAGCGTGAGTTGTATCAGGCGAGCACATCTTATGCCTTTGCATTCTCGTTCATGATTACTTCACCCGTCTCGCTATTCCTGACGCGTTCCCTGTCGGATCGACTGTACAACCGCGATTATGACGCGCTCCTGCCTATCTTCTATGGCGGATTGCAGGCAACTCTAATCCTTGCAGCGATACCGGCCTTGGCCCTTCTCATTTTCAGCGATTTGACACCAGGCTTCAAGGTTGCGCTCATTATGCTTTATATGTCGCTGACGATCATTTGGATTGAAGTTATATTCATATCCGCGATGAAGGCCTATCGGCAGGTGGCACTTGCCTTCTTCATTGGAATGTTCATTGCTGTTGGCGTGATCTATTTGCTGATTCAGCTTGGCCTTGCAACAGCGTTGTACATGCTCGTCGCGATGGCTCTGGGTTTCATCGTAACAGCATGCATGCTGCTGTGGCAGATTGAGCGTTTCTTCCGGACGCCGACGCAATCGCCTTCCATGGGCTTCCTGCGCGATCTGCGCCGTTACCCGTCCTTGCTGGCAATCGGCCTGTTCACAGGCCTCGGCATGTTTGAGCATCAAATCGCACAGTGGCTCATGAACGGCGAATGGGCTGGAGGCACTCATACCTTCCGGGTTTCACCGATGTATGACGTGTCCGTCTATTATGCGATTCTGTCCATTCTGCCGACACTTGTCTGGTTCGTCGTCTCGGTAGAGACAACCTTCTATCCCAAATTCCGAATGTATTATGACTATATACTTGGACATGGAACCATCTCGGATATCGATCGATCGCGCAAGGAGATGGAGCAGACCCTTATTTCAGAGCTCGCGAAGCTGATGGGCATCCAGCTTGCCTTCTCCATTTTCTCCATCGCTTGCGGTGTGCAATTCTTGCCTTATATCGGCTTTACCGCGCAGCAGGTGGACACCTTCAACATACTGGTGATGGCCTTCTATGCTTATGTGATGGTCAGTATCCTGCTGCTGCTGCTGCTCTACTTTGATGATCGGCGCGGCGCTTTGACCATCTCCGCCGCTTTCCTTGCCCTGAACATCATCTTCTCTCTGCTGTTCCGAGGTGAAGAGTTTCAAGGCTTGTCCTTGTTTGCCGCATCATTCCCTGTATTAATTGCAGCGCTATGGCGATTGCTTTACCGAATTAAAACGCTCCATTATGTAACCTTCAGCGCCCAGCCATTAGTCGTTCGCAATCAAGAATAATCATTCAGGAATCATCTACTTTTAAGAAACAGGAGTATGCTTATGAAGCGCTATAGTACGAAACTGCGGGCTGCCGCACTGGCCTCAACCTTGTTTGCCGCCATGCTCTCAGCCACCGCCTGTATGCCGTCATCCAACAACAACCTGCCCGAGACAGAGGTTGTTGCTCCCATCCTGTATTCGCCCAAATTGACGGAGAATCGCATGATCTACAAGGATGACAAGGCTGACTCCATTGCACATCTGTATATTACCGTTACAGACAGCAATCTGACTGCAGAGGAGCCCATAGAGTGGGCAGAGCTGAATCGGATATCGCTTGCAGCACCTTCCGGCGAAGCCAAGAAGATGGATATTATCCTTCAGGAAGGCGACCAGGAAGGGCCTAGAGCAGGCATGCTGGGCTTCGGATCGATCTACCCCAATGCCGTCATATCGCTGCGGGGCAAATCAACGCTTAAAGCGCCACAAAAATCATATAAAGTGGACTTGTCCAAAAATAGCGGCAAGTGGCGCGAGCAGCAAACCGTCAATCTCATTAAGCATGCTTACGATTTCTCGCGCATTCGGAATAAACTGAGCTTTGATTACTTCAAGACCATTCCGGATTTCACAAGCCTGCGGACACAATTCGTTAATTTGCATGTGAAGGATTTGACGAATGGAAGCATATCCACTGAATTCGCAGATTACGGCCTATACACCCAGATCGAGCAGCCGAATAAATCCTTCCTGAGAGCACATGGCCTTGATCCTTACGGACATCTTTACAAAGCTGCCAACTTTGAATTTCTGCGCTACCCGGACAAGCTCAAGCTTGCAACAGATCCAACCTTCGACGAAGCGGCATTCGATTCCGTACTGGAGCCCAAAGGAGACACCAATCATACCAAGCTGCTTCAAATGCTCGATGACCTCAATAATCTGAGTCTTGATGCAGATCAAGTATTCGACCGATATTTTGACCGCGATAATTTCCTCACCTGGATGGCGGTCAACATTCTGATGGATAACATGGACACGATTACGCAGAACTATATGCTGTATTCACCCTTGAATTCGGAGAAGTTTTATTTTCTCCCGTGGGATTATGACGGCGGTTGGGGCTTCCATGAGCAGTATGGCGAGGAGCCCAACAGCAGAGCGGATTGGCAGACGGGATTGTCCAACTTCTGGGGAAGCATTCTGCAGAAGCGATTTTTCAAGAATCCAGCCAATGTGGAGGACTTGACCAAGAAGATTAGCGATCTGACCGAGATCATCAATCCAGACAATACCCGTGAAATGATCGAATCCTACAAGGAAATCGTCAAGCCATTCATTCAGCGCCAGCCTGACATCGAGTATTTGCCGGGACCGGTTAGCGCTTATGAGGCAGAGCTGGAGCGCATCATTGGACTGACCGCTGTCAATGAGAAGCGCTACCTGGCCAATCTTGAGAAGCCGATGCCGATCTTCTTGGGTGAAGTGAAGCAGGCAGGGAGGGAACTGACCTTCAACTGGGACATGTCCTATGATTTGCAGGGCGATGAGCTCAGCTATTCGTTCCAATTGGCTAAGGAGCCCTCATTCCTTAAACCTCTGGCATCACAAAAGAATCTTCAAACGACTTCACTGACACTCAAGGACATCGCTAAAGGCCGATACTATTGGCGTGTCGTCGTATCCGACAGCAAAGGGAACGAGATGAAAGCATTCGATAGCTATGAGGACGAGAATAACAACGATTACCACGGTATCCGTCAGTTTTTCGTGGAGTAAAGGAGAATCGCAGAAATGGAATTCAACGGCAAGCGACTTCGGCATGAACAGAAATATTATGTATCGCCAACCGAATATGAAGGACTGCGTCAGCGAATTAAGCAGCTGCTGCCGATAGACAAAAATTCCTTGAGCGATGAAGGCTACCACATCCGCAGCTTATATTTTGACGATATCCACGAGAGCGCTCTAATATTGAAAAACGATGGCGTTTTCCAGCGGAAAAAGTACCGCATTCGCATCTACAATATCAGTGACCATATCATCAAGCTTGAGCGGAAGAGCAAGTATAACGACTATGTCGCCAAGGAATCGGTCAGCCTGACACGCGAGCAGGTAGATCGGCTGCTCGCCGGCGATATCGAGGGGCTGCGCGAGGGCAAAGCACAGCTGCTCGATGATTTCTACCAGGATATGAAGCGCGGCGCTATGAAGCCCTCCGTTATCGTTGACTATGTGCGCGAAGCCTATATCGAGAAGTATTCCGATACGCGAATTACGTTCGACAAGGAGCTCGCCTCTGGCATGCATTCCTTCGATTTGTTCAACAAGGAGCTTGCGACATGGCGGGCCGTTGACGGACCACGCCGAATTCTGGAGGTCAAATTCAATCAGTACCTGCCCGCTTCCATCCAGTCATTGCTGCAGATGAGCGCCCATCAAAGAACGACAATCTCTAAGTATGTCCTGTGCAAAGAGCGGCAGAAGGTATATTTGAGCTAGATTTAGAGCCTGTGGAAGTTCAATATCAACTAAACTGCGGTGCGTACTACCGCTCTATCAGTTGCAGCAGAGGAGAACGATATGGAAGACTTATTTAATTTCAAGGATATTTTCAAGAAGAGTGCGCTTAATCTGGAATCATTCAACAGCTTGTCTTATGTGGACATGTTCTGGGGACTGCTTATCTCGCTGTCGGTCGGAATTTTCATCTATTGGATCTATCGCAAATGCTATCGCGGCGTCGTCTACAGCCACAATTACAACATGACCTTCGTCCTGATGACCATTATTACTACACTCATTATTATGACGATCAGCACGAATATCGTTCTGTCGCTCGGGATGGTCGGCGCTCTCAGTATCGTCCGTTTCCGCACGGCGGTCAAGGACCCCATGGACATCATCTATATGTTCTGGTCTGTATCGGCAGGTATCGCCTGCGGGGCGAAAATCTACCCCATAGCTGTGGTTGGCTCCCTTGTAGTGGGCGCTACAATATGGGTGCTCTCCAAACGCAAGGACAACGGGTCTCCTTATCTCATCATTATCCATTATGAAGAGCGTGCCGAAGAAGATGTCAAACGCCAGATGCGGAAGATCCAGTCCGTTCTGAAGTCCAAGACTATACGCAAGACCGGCATCGAGCTAACCGTAGAAATCAAGATGAAGGGCGATAACTTATCTATTGCCAACGCCTTATCAGCAACCGATGGCGTGCAGGACGTCGTCGTGGTCAGCTACAACGGCGATTACGCGCAATAATGACAAAAGGGATGGAACCCGGATGCTTGATCCGTGTCCATCCCTTTTCTATGCCGCAAGCAGGCATCCGCCAATGAGGGCGCCGCAATCACTCTTCCGCTTTGAACTTGAAGTTTCTAGCGGCGTAGATGACGGGTGTGGATGCTGCTGAAATAATGAATTTAATGATATACGTTGTTATGAAAATCTCCAGCCATACATCGAATGTATACTGTCCTGCGAACGCAATCCCGCAGAAGATAAGCGAATCCACCAGCTGGCTGATGGCCGTGCTGCCATTGTTGCGAATCCAGAGCTGGTTGCGCTCGGGAAATAACCGCTTCAAAATGGTATAGATGCGCACATCAAGGAATTGGCTGACGAAGTAAGCCGTCAAGCTTCCAAGCGCAATCTGCGGTACAAGGCCGAATATCGTCTGCAGCGACGAATGGCCCAGATCATGGGGCTGCGGCTCGAACATGACAGCCATTTGCATCACGATGATCATCATGGTTAAAGTGAAGAAGCCGAACCACACGGCCTTCTTCGCCGCCTTCTCCCCGTACTTCTCGTTCAGCAGGTCAGAAGCCAGATAGATCGTGCCGTACATCGTGTTGCCGAGCGTCATGACAAAACCGAACATGTCGATGGTCTTCACCACTTGAACGTTGGCCAGCACAGTCGCCACGCCTACCCACGCATATAAGCCGGTCTTGCCGAAAGCGCGATAGCAAATAAGGAATAACGAGAAATTTACCAGAACGAACAATGCACCCCATAAAAAATTAACCACGCTTAAATAAAACCTCCTTAGTTTTGATAACGCGGGAGTTTGCGAACCGCGGCTCCACTCATGGCGGAGCGTTTATCATTATATCACAGCCTGCCCGGGCATATGACATATAACCTCAAGGGGTTCACGCATTATCGATTCGCTTCATCCAGCAGCTCCACAATCCTTCTCTCGAATTTTGTCGGCTTTGTCGTCGGGGAATACCGCTTCACAACCCTGCCCTCGCTATCAATGAGGAATTTGGTGAAATTCCATTTGATCGACGAACCGAACATGCCGCCGCGCTCCTTCTTCAAGTACGTGTACAATGGCTCAGCACCCGCTCCATTCACATCAATCTTGGCGAACAGCGGGAAGCTGACGCCAAAGTTGAGCTTGCATACCTGCTCCACCTCATCATTGCTTCCTGGCTCCTGCTCCCGGAATTGATTGCTCGGAAATGCCAGCACCGTAAAACCGCGATCCTTATACCTCTCATAGAGCTCTTGAAGCTCATCGAACTGCGGGGCGAATCCGCATTTGGATGCCGTATTAACAATGAGCAGCACCTGCCCCTTGTAATCTGCCAGCGGTTTCTGCTCTCCCCGAATGGTCTGCACACTGAAATCATAGACGCTCATCACGATCACCTCCTTATGAATTGTACAACGAAACCTCTCTTACGCGCGATAGCCCTTGATGAAATCAACCGCTCTGGCTATATCCAGCTCCGGCTGAACGCCCACCTCACGTTCAATCGTTAGATAGCCCTTATACCCGATCTCCTGCAGCGCTGCAAAATAACGATCGAAATCCACATCGCCCTCGCCAAGCGGCAGCTCCTCAAAGTCAGCGCCTCTCTCCGCCTGCTCGGCAATATGCGCATGGCTCATCGGCTCGTAGCCCAAATAGCCGTATACCCCCTTAGGATCGACCGCCTGAAGCCGTCTGCCATCCTTCACATGTGTATGCACAATATAATCCTTGAGCAGATGCACGCCGCCAGCAGGGTCATCTCCCGTGACCATCACCATGTTGGCAGGATCAAAGTTAACCGACACTCCGTTCGTGCCAAGCGTCTGGAGAAAGCTTCTCAGATGCGCAGCAGTCTCAGGCCCCGTTTCCACAGCAAAATAGGCATTCATGCTCCTGGCATACCGCCCAAGCTCCTCACAGGCTTCCTGCATCGCCTCATAGATGGCGCTGTTAGCATCCTGCGGCACAATGCCGATATGGGTCGTCACAATCGTTGTCCCGAGCTCGACAGCCAGCTCAAGGATTCGCTTCGACCTTTCTATCTTGCCCGGATTTGCCAACCGATCTTGAAATCCGTGTCCGCCAAGGTCACCGCAGAGGGCCGATATTTCGAGTCCCATTCCCTGAATCTGCTCACGCAGCTCTCGCCTCCTTGCAGACGTCAAATTAACGGGGGCCATCTCGCCAGCCACAGCATAGATCTGCACCCCGTCGGCTCCGACCTCCTTCGCCTTCTGCAGGCCCGCTTGAACCCCGCATTGAAAGCTGTCTACAATAACACCAATTTTATTTCGCAGCCTCGCCATCGAGACGATCATCTCCTTCCTTCTTCTATCCCCTGAACGACAAAAGCCCGCGTCTCCTGTTAGAGTGCGGGCTCCATTCTGGCTAATCTCGTTCCACCAGGTTACGTTTCAAGTAACCTTCCAGCCTATTGCTGATATCAAATATCGTATGCGCCAGATCATAGTTCTCATAAGCATGCTCACATTGGGATTGATAGTCCATATCACTCTCATAGTGACTCAGATGCGCAGCAATAACTTCCTCGCTAAGACCTTCGTCGCGCTGACGTTTCTCAACCGTGTTACGGTCAGCATAGATGAATAAACGGATAACATGATCTCCGTACATGCGCTTCAAAATTTCCGCGCCCTCAGGATTCAAAATGAGGTATATGCAGCCATTATTCTCAAAGCTCTGTGCGACATCCTTGTCTCTTAAGCCGTATTGGTTGTTATTGATCGTGACGCTCTCTACAAATTCGCCGCCGGCATGAAACTGCTCATACAGCTCAGAGGATATAAAATGATAGTCCTGCCCATTGGCTTCACCAGGCCTCGGCTTGCGCGTTGCATAGGATAATACTTTGGAAATACCCAATGTCGAGCCCACACTGTCCGCTATTGTCTTGCGTCCGGAGCCGTCTGGTCCGGTGAATACGAAGATAAGTTCCCGATCCTTGAGTTCTACCATTCTCACAACCTCCTAATTCGCATATATCGCGCGTCTATAACGATGGGGCCTGCATACCTATAAGCCTTATTATACCTAATTCCATGATATTCATCAATAAATCACCATTTTATTAAGAAAAATTTATTATTTCTAGCGGTATCGTCTGTTCTCGCGGGATATCGCAGTAAATTACATTCTCACCCCCGCTGATCACGGGCAGATGACAACCTATGGGCTTTCCCTTTATACATCTTATGGAGTGCGAAAGAACCTTCAACTCCACTTTAATAGCGGTGTTGAAGGTTCTTTTGTACATATTATGGGATTACCCACTCGGGTATGCCCTGTTGGGACAGCCCCTTGGCGTACTTGCATGCCGCTTCCCAAGAGCTCCGTACAGATCGGTCAGATCTGCACACCCTTTTTGAGCGTTTTTTGATTGCTGTTCGTATTCACAAGCAGGGGCAGCATCTTCGTACTGCTGACCATCGGAGAAGAGCACTGTCGACATGTTGGCACAGTTTCGAATGCAAAATTGTCCCTCATCCAGCTATTGCAACCTTCATTAGAGCAAGACCAAATTGCCGTCAGTTCTTCAGGAATTTCCTCAAAAGACTTTTTCCGTGAGTACATCGACAAGCCCCCTTCCTTCCTATCTTGCCCAAAAAAACAAGCCCTTAACAAGAGTTAAGGGCGTTTTTTAAACGATATACTACAGCTTTACAACGTTCTCAGCTTGTGGTCCGCGGTTGCCTTGTACCACGTTGAATTCTACGCGTTGTCCTTCGTCCAACGTTTTGAATCCTTCGCCTGTGATTGCGCTGAAGTGTACGAATACATCGTTGCCGCCTTCAACTTCGATGAAGCCAAAGCCTTTTTCTGCGTTAAACCATTTCACTGTACCTGTTTGCATTTGTATTACCTCCAAAATTTAATTTACATGTGTTTTCTTTATTCTTTACGAAATAAAAATTCACATATTGGAAAAGGTTCCTTCCTATGAACAAAACAGCAACCCTTTACAAAATGTGAATTCAGGTTCAATTCCGTTTTGAACAGCATACCACATTACACTTCGAATAGCAATATTTCCTTACCCGCTTCCTTCAATTGTTAGTGATGATATCTTGCCCAGCACTTAGCCGCGTGACGACCACTACTAAAGTCCCGTTACAGAGCGCCGCATAAGCAAGACTATAAGACTGTTGAGACAATAGTTATATTGACCTTTCTCATTTCGACTTATTTATGGTTATCTAGACAAGGTAGAATTTAATTGTAGATGCATATCAGGGGGATAACGATGAAACGGATCACATGGATGACAGCAATCTGTATTATGCTATGGGCAGCAGTCGGAAATACCGGCTTCGCGCAGGGGGAAGCAAGCAAATCCTTCACCGATGTTCAATCCCATTGGGCGGTGAAGACAATTGAAGAGATGGTTCAGCGCGGCATACTTGACGGTTATCCGGATGGAACCTTCCGTCCGCAGGAGCCGGTGAAGGTAGATCAATTTATAAAAATGCTTATTTTGTCCTATTCAGACCTTCATCAGAATGGGGACCGCAGTTGGAACTCTTCCTTCCTTCAATCCTTGAGCGCCGAGAATCAAGCGATTCTGAAGCAGGACTACCGCTACTTCGACTTTAAAGCAAGCACGGCTGGATATTGGGCCAAGCCATACATCGATGTGGCAAGCGATCTGCATCTGCTGAACAGGTCCCGCTACAATGATTTTCAAGCCGATATGACACGTGAGAATGTAGCCGAAATTCTGTATTATACCCTTCAGGAAACGGAATTCCTTGAAGACTCGCAGTTCAGCCAGAGTATTGCGCAAACGTATGGCGACCTCCGAAGCGCCTCTGAACGCGAGCAGAAATTTATCGCGGAATCGTTGGTGAAAGGCATTATGCAAGGCTATCCTAGCGGTTACTTTGGTGTAGGCCAGACAGTGACCCGTGCAGAATCACTCGTCATTCTCAATCGTCTCACCGACAAGACCAAGCGCATAGCCATGAAGGTATCGCCAGAGAAGCTGGAGCGCACCGTACCCACTCTTGGCGGAGGCAAAAAAATCGTCGTGTTCCCGGATCAGCACATGTGGGACGCCTACGAGACGCTAGGGAAGGCAGGACAATTGCGCGGCTCCAACCATGATCTGTTCGAAACGACTCTTCGTCTATTCAAGGATCAGGAGGAGAAGGATCTCGTCCTTGCGAAGCAATCAGGCGCTTCTGAGGAAGCTGCTTTATGGCTCGATCCCCAGTACAACACCTATGGCATTACAATCCATCTGCGCACGGGAACATTAGCACGCAATCAAGAGGCGATCCAGCTGTTCGCCAATCATTTGTTCGGTTATAACGCTTCCACCTTCCATCAGACGTTCAGCGGGATCTGTGCTAGTGTAGAAGCTGGCAAGAAGACAGATTCGACCTCGGTCATCATCGGGGACAACAATGTGAACATCCAGGTAGACGCTGCAACCAAGACCGTTATTTTCTCGATAGCAAAGAAAAAGTAAGGTCCTTCTTCTTGGGCTCGGATCGGATCTGCACAATACCGTATTTAGCGCTCGACACAAGACATGCTTATAAGGATTAATTTGTGTAAAAAAGCCGTGTGCATTCGCTGTTTATATTATAATGGAGTAGATTTCATTAACTGAACCGCATAAGAGGGGAATGATCACATGTTTGGAAGAGTAACAGCCGATTTGCTCGGTTTAAGCGATGTGGGCTCGGTTATCAAGCCAGCGGATTACGACAAGGTGGACTCTGACGATTATGTCATGCATGAGGACAACGAGAAGATTTATTTTCTGATCAAATCCAAGGCTGACGAATACTGCTTTACGAATCTTGCACTCATTCATCTGGACGGGGTCAGCGCGATCAGCAAGAAGCGTACACTTCGCCGCTATCCGTATAATATGAACAAAATTATGAATGTGTCGCTGGAAACAGCCGGAACCGTCGATCTTGATGTCGAGATCAAGTTCACCATTGGACCAGTATCCCTGAGCATCGATATTCATAAGAAGCATATAGAAGAAGTGAAGGACTTGTACAAGGCGCTTCTCAAAATAGCCGAGATTATGCATGAAAATGAAATTGCGCTGGGGTTCTCAAGACAAAGCATCGACATGGCCACCACCGCGCTCGGCAAAATCGCCAAAATCGACGCCAATCTCGTTGCACAGTTCGACGCCTTGAACGAATCTGCCTTCAACTGGCTCGCCAACACGCATAATCAATTCAAGGCAAGTGATTTCGGAGAAACTTTCGAAAAATATATTAACCAGTAGGCAACAGCCAATATTAAGTCTGCCGCCTCTCAGAACTTTCCGCTCCGCGCAAACCGCGAAGCGGGAGGTTCTTTTTTTGCTGCGCGTGCAATGCAGAGCGGCTGCTATGCTTGACACCTGCATGCACTCTCATGCACTCTGGCTTGCATGTTGGCTTGCGTGCTGGCTCGGCACGCTGGTTCGGCACACGCTGCTTCTTCATACTAATTGCTTCTGCACCCTGCTTCTGCACGCTGGTCCACGCTGATTCTGCACGCTGGTTTGCATGCTGCCATGGCCTCGGGTCTTAGATGCTCCCCGCCTAAAGCCCAGCATAAAATACGGTCGCGGGACTGTTCTGAAGACATCTATTCACCGTTAGAATGTAGTTATAAGCGAGAACACGCAACGATTCACTTTAACAAGCAATCGATTACCGATAGAAGAAGGGAGACTCTCTTGTGAAAAAATTGTACCTTTCGAGAACAGACAGAAAGCTGACCGGTTTGTGCGGCGGCGTTGGTGAAATGCTCGGTGTTGATCCTACGATTGTAAGGCTGCTGCTTGTCGTCATCGCGATTTTCAGCTTCGGCTCCGCATTTCTGATCTACCTTGCAGCAAGCTTTATCGTGCCCAAGGCCCCGATTGATGATCTTACAGCAGGCAACCCATACCGTTACAATGAGTTTTACCAAAATCGATACTAGGAGTGGATGAAAGATGGGCGTATTAACAAGATTGATTGACATGACTAAAGCAGCAACTAATGAGCTGCTGGATAAGCTCGAAGATCCCACGATGATGATGAACCACTATGTACGCACAATGAAGAACGATATCGATTCCATCCAGACCGAGATTCTCAAGCAGGAAGCAGCAGCTAAGCACCTTCGCCTGCAAGCTGATGAATACAACAAGCTTGCGGAACAGAGTGAAGCAAGAGCGCTTGAAGCGATGTCATCCGAGCAAGAAGCACTGGCAAGAGAGCTGCTCGCTATCAAGCTTCAATACGCAGAGAAAGCCCGTGAGAGCGAGGCCTGGAGCGAAAGCGCCCGGCTGCGGTGCAGCGAGCTGGCCCAGCGTCTGGAGGAGGCCAAGGCAGAGCTGGACGTGATGCAGAAGAAACGCGACGAACTATCGGCTCGCGCACAAGCGACTGCCGCCAAAGCAAGAACTTCTATGCCTAGCTTCGGCTGTCGGCTTGACGGCGGCTCAGCGTCGCAAGGATTCCAGCGGATGGAAGATAAAATTATGCAATGGGAAGCCCAAGTTGAGGTTGCAAACCGGCCATTCGCAGGTTCCAGCGGTGCTTACCCTTCGAAGGAGAATGAAGCTGCCGGGCTTCATCCTACACAAGCGGCACTCGTCGATGAGCAGCTGGAGCTGCTTCGCAAACGTCTGCCGGCACAATAAACATGGAGGAGCAGGTTCTTAGCCTGCTCCTCTTTTTTGCCTTCTGCGACATTCATTACGGAACCTCCGAATAGATTGTAGTGGAGCTATCTATGCGATGCTGCGCAACTATTAAGGAGGTGAATATTTTGCAAATTCATGTTATTCAGTCCGGTGATTCTTTATATCGGCTTTCGCAGGCTTACGGTATTCCAATTGAGGTCATCGCAGAAGCGAACGAGATTGTCCCCACCAATACATTGGTCATCGGACAGGCGCTTGTAATCCCCATTGTCGGCCAATATTACTGGGTTCAGCCTGGTGACAGCCTGTTCCTCATCGCCCAGAGATTCGGCATTAGCGTCCGCACGCTCGTTTCTGTTAATCAATTGTCCGCAAACTCTCCCTTAGTAACAGGCACAAGGCTGTATATCCCGCCCAAGCCAAAACGAGATGCGGAAATTATCGCCTACATAGAGCCAAGAGGCGATACCGTATCACCGGCGCTGACCCAAGCGGCCAGAGAAGCAGCTCCATTGCTGACTTACCTCGCCCCCTCAAGCTTCCGCATTAATCGGGATGGAACACTGCAGCCTCCGCTTCTCGATGACTTCGGGACAATCGCCGATGAGAACGGCGTCATTCTTATGATGGTCATTACGAATCTCGAAAATGAACAATTCAGTGAAGAGATTGGACATCTGATCCTGAATGACGAAGCCATTCAGAACCGGCTGCTGGATGAAATCATCAGAACTGCCAAGCAGCTGCACTTCCGGGATATTCACTTTGATCTGGAGCATATAAGTCCGGATGACAAGGAAGCTTACAACCAATTTCTGCGCAAAGCCGTACATCTCATCCATCAGGAAGGAATGCAGATGTCTACAGCTCTCGCTCCCAAAACAAGTGCCGCTCAGACCGGACCCTGGTATTCTGCGCATGATTATAAGGCTCATGGAGAGATTGCTGATTTTGTCGTAATTATGACCTATGAATGGGGTTATAGCGGCGGGCCGCCGATGGCGGTCTCCCCGATCGGCCCTGTCCGCGATGTGCTGGAATATGCAATCAGTGAAATGCCCGCTTCAAAAATTATGATGGGACAAAATTTGTATGGCTATGACTGGACCTTGCCCTACGTTCCAGGAGGCCCTTATGCGCGAGCGATCAGTCCGCAAAGAGCGATTGAACTCGCTAGAACGAACAATGCTGCCATACAATACGATGCAACGGCACAAGCACCGTTCTTCCATTACTGGACGGGCGGCAAGGAGCATGTCGTCTGGTTCGAGGACGCGCGCTCGATACAAGCAAAGTTCAATCTGTTGAAGGAGTTGGGCTTGCGCGGGGTCAGCTATTGGAAGCTGGGGCTTAGCTTTCCCCAAAATTGGCTGTTAATCGAGGATAACTTTCATGTAGTGAAACGTTAATATGAGCAATGTTTAACCGCCTCGACCTTGTGGTATGCTAGTACCCGATCGGCTATTTGCGAGATCAGGTACTAGCATACCACCCATAAGAAGGAGATTTCGCCGCCATGACGGATACATCAATTCGGCTGTTTATCGCTTTACCGCTGCCGCTAGGTCTGCAGCGGATGCTATCCGACTGGAGCGAGGAGCTTCGGCTGGAGCTGCCGTTTCGCAAGTGGGTCCATTCCAGTGATCTTCATATCACTCTGCAGTTTCTCGGCAATACGCCATCCCAGCAGATTGATGCTATTACGAACGCTTTGCGCAGCGGTATCGCCACCAGCCCGGAGTCGTTTGAGCTGAAGCTGGAGCGCCTGCGTCTATTTGGCCGTCCCGATAATCCCAGCGTTCTGTGGGTCGGTATTAGCGGCGAGCTTGGCCCGCTACATGCGCTTCAGCAGGCACTCGCTTCCGTCCTTGCACCCCTTGGGTATAAAGCTGAGGATCGTCCCTACCATCCCCATATTACACTGGCGCGGAATTATAATGGAAACGTTCCCTTCGACCATGGGCTGCTGGAGCATTTCACTGTACCCTCGTCTGCGCCGGACGGCGAAATTCCAGGCTGGTCAGTCCAAGATATCGCTCTGTACAGCAGCAGCTTGAACCAGCCGCCTCCGCTGTATACGGAACTGCAACGTTTGCCACTCCTATAGCATACCGTTATGGTCCCTTGGTCAAACAAGCAGCCGTCGCATCGAGCTTTTCCATACGGCTGAGGCCATTCCTAGTCCAGCGGGTTCACGCGCACAGCCGCTTGTTTGCCGCTGACTTGGATGCCTGTTTCCTTCTTCCCGCACGAAGCAAGCTCCTTCACCATTCTCTCAAGCAGCTCCTTGGCTCGCTGTCCTTCCTTCCCCTGAATCTTCACAACGAGCTGTACCGCATTGCCTGAGGTCAACAGCTTCTCCGCTTGTCGATGCTTGGTGTCATAGTCATGCTCTTCTATATGGGGAGTAAGTCGGATCTCCTTCACCTTGAGCGGCTGTTCCTTCTTCCGTTCCGCTCGCTTCTCATTCTGCGCTTCCTGCTTGGCCGTTCCCCGGCCGATCAGCTTGCATGGGGGCGGACTGCTCATGAGAGAGGTGCAGACGAGATCTACCTTTAATTCCCTTGCCAGCGCAAGTGCTTCATCACGCGATACGATCCCCATTTTCTCACCATTTAATCCTGTCAACAGAACCTCAGATGCTTTGATTTTTTCATTCATGATCATTGTCGTTTACCTCCGAATTCCCTGCGATACAAGGGTGATCTTAGAATAACATGCGATAGTTCCCGAATCCACATCTACGATTACAGGGAGAACGAGGAAACAGCACCCATACTAATCCACAATCAAATCTATCACTGCTAAAGGGCTTCGTTCAAAGACTGAACCGCAAATAATTAACAATAACGATGGCTCCTAATAACCTCACCTCTGACTACTCTATATACCTCAATCCTTGTTTTGTATAATATTAATAATCATACAAATAATTACATAGGAGAGATTCATACATGACTTATGCAGTTCATGAGATTAATCGGT
>NZ_CAKMMF010000030.1:0-40865 GCF_927798095.1 Paenibacillus plantiphilus
CTACTCTCCCCTTCCTCCCCCCCACTAATAATTTGTAAGATAGAAAGGTCGATCGGACGTCTAGTGCTTGTCCGATCATCAGTCTTTTACTATCATTAAAGGATAGTTAAACCTTTTTGCTGCTGCAAGCATAGCAAGCCAAGCAAGCCAAGCAAGCCAAGCAACAAGCATTGCGAGCACTGCAAGCCAAGCAAGCATTGTAAGCCAAGCATAGCAACAAGCATTGCAAGTATTGCAAGCATTGCTTAACAGCTTGCCATCGCAACGCTCGATAGCACGGCGCTGAACTGTATTTACAGCTCTACCGCTGCCGCTGGGCAGCACGGCGCTGAACTGTAACTGCAGCTCTACGACAGTCGCTCGGCAGCACCTTGTTACGCCCTGATTGAAGATCCCAGTTGAAAACTAACTGGTAACAGCCTATTGTTATTGCGACTCTTTGGCTCGATTATATGGAAAAGCTCCCTGCTGATGAAATGCGCCTAATGGTGCAACAATACAGAAATTTAGAGGTAGTCAGTCCAGCTATTTCAATGCTACTATGGCGGAAGAATCACCTGTATTATTCAGTCTGCTGTGTAAGTCATTCGAGACATTCGCTATAAGGCGGAAATACCGCTTTACAGCACAAAAAAGTGGATTGAGTTGCGCTGTAAGCTTGAAAAACCTTCTTACAGATGACAATGTATCGTAGAATCGCCTTCTGCTGTAGCTATAAGGCGGAAATACCGCTTTACAGCACGGAAAAGTGGATTGAGTTGCGCTGTAAGCTTGAAAAACCTTCTTACAGATGACAACGTACGTAGAATCCCCTTCGGTTTTCATGGTTAGGCGGCTGAAATTGAGTCTGCCGATTAGCTGTTGTAAATAGGCTCGCTGAATACACATGTATAACAAGTCAATTTAAGTGGTTAGTCTTAAAGGATAAGCTGCTTTAATGGCGCCTTTTGGTTCGTTTCAGCTAAGCCCGAATGAATGAAGCTTATTTGGTTTGTTTTCTGTTCCAATGTGTCTACGCAGCTTGTAGGGTAATCCCAATTAATGAACAGCATGCTTGCGATGTGAGTTTTTGCTCGGCCGGATGGACAAGCTTTCATCCGGTCGGCAGGGCTCGCAAAAACTTTTGAGGAGGCAACTTCGATGGAAAGAACATTTTTGATGGTGAAGCCGGATGGGGTTCAACGTGGCTTGATTGGGGAGATTTTGTTGCGATTTGAACGTAAAGGTCTGCAGCTTGTTGCTGCAAAGCTGCTGCAAATTACGCCTGAGCTTGCTGAGAAGCATTATGCGGAGCATGTCGGCAAACCGTTCTATCCGCCGCTCGTTGACTTCATTACTTCAGGTCCGGTGTTCGCGATGGTTTGGCAAGGGGATAATGCGATCGCGCTGGCCCGTGCTCTCATCGGCAAAACAGACGCAATCGATGCAGCTCCAGGCACGATCCGCTCAGACTATGCTGTACATACTAATTTCAATCTCATCCATGGCTCAGATTCGCCAGAGAGCGCGAAGCGGGAAATCGGCATCTTTTTCTCTGATCATGAGCTGGTTCAATATGTGCAAACAATTCAACGATGGATTTAAGTTAATTTAAATCCAACTAAGAATTATCATCGGAGGAACCGCAGATGGAAGATGCAGATTTTAATGTTTTTGTAAAACGAATTAAAGAGAAGACTGCCATTGATCTCTCGCAATATAAAGAGGCCCAGATGAAACGCCGGCTTACGACGCTGCGGCTCAAGCATGGCTTTACGACCTTCGCCGCCTACTGGGATGCGATTGACAGGGACCTTAATCTCATGAATGAGTTTCTGGACCGCATGACGATTAATGTGTCCGAATTTTGGCGTAATCCCAGCCGCTGGGAAGCGATGGAGAAACGATTTCTGCCTGAGCTGCTCGCGACCCAAAGCCGCGTCAAGCTGTGGAGCGCAGCCTGTTCTACCGGCGAGGAGCCATACACGCTTGCAATGCTAGCCTCAGAGCTGGGGGGGCAGGATCGAACGTCCATTCTGGCGACGGATCTGGACAATATTGTGCTGGAAAAAGCAGCGCAAGGGGTATATCAGGAGCGCTCGGTTCGTGATGTGCCGCAATCCTATGCCCGCAAGTATCTGGTGAAGAAGGGTCATGACGGGATCGAGGTGTCCGGCGAGCTCAAGAAAATGATCTCTTTCAAGCAGCAAAATCTGCTGCATGATCCTTTTGGTCATGATTTTGATATTATCATTTGCCGTAATGTGATGATCTATTTCACTGAAGAAGCGAAGCATCTGCTGTATCAGAAATTTTCGAACGCCCTGCGTCCTGGCGGATTGCTCTTTGTCGGCAGTACGGAACAGATTTTTTCGCCTGCGCAATATAATTTCGAATCGATCGAAACGTTCTTCTACCGTCGCCGCGCGGACTGAGATGTATATCGTTTTCCATCTTCTCCAATACTATAGGGTAACAATGGGATTTGGAGGTACGTAATGGACAAACGCAAAGTAATTGCGGCATACCGGAGAGGTTTTATCAATGTCCGCGAATGCGCGCAAATATTAGGCATTGACATCGGCCAAATATCAGGCTTGATCAATGATCCTTACCTGATTGCCGATCCACAGACTTTGCGGAGCAGCCAATCCGTAAACGGATAACCTTGTTCAACCTGAAGCTGTCCTCTGCACGCTGTCATTACGGTGCTCGGGGCAGCTTCTTTTTACATGCTCAAGGGTTGCGATGGCTGCTGAATTTCTTGTCAAACAGGCAAGGCTATACTATAATGAGCAAAGACATTTGGGCAGAGTTACATATTCGGACAACCGATAGCGGCACGCGGCGCAATTAGACACAGCAGCAGTACTGCCGCAGCCGATGCTTGGCTTATAATATTAAATTACGAGACAGAGGCCGTTCATATAGGAACGGCATCTGTTTACGCATGGGAGGCGCAATTACGTGAGTTTACGTTATTTGACAGCAGGGGAGACGCATGGCCCGCAGCTAACGGCCATTATAGAAGGATTGCCAAGCAATTTGCAATTGGATTTTGAGGAGCTGAATTTCCAGCTGCACCGTCGCCAGAAGGGCCACGGGCGCGGGAGACGGATGCAAATTGAGAAGGATACGGCGAATATTGTCGGCGGCGTGCGCCACGGCAAGACGACGGGCGCTCCAGTTGCGCTCATCGTGGCCAATAACGATTGGAAGCATTGGACAAGCGTTATGAATATCGAGCCGATTGAAGGCAGCGATGAGGATAAGCGCAGAGTACACCGCCCGCGTCCAGGCCATGCGGATCTGAACGGCGGCTTGAAGTATAATTTGAAGGATCTGCGCAATGTGCTGGAGCGCTCCAGCGCGCGTGAGACTGCTGCTCGTGTAGCTGTTGGAGCTGTAGCGCGTCAATTTCTGGCGAACTTCGGCATCAAGGTTGCAGGTCAGGTTATCCGAATCGGCGATATTGAAGCGCCTGCGAATGCTCTGCCCGTTGATGAGCTGATCCGCTTGACGGAGGAATCGTCCGTTCGTGTCGTTGACAAGGCGACGGAAGAGAAGATGACTGCTTATATCGATCAGATTAAGGCTGAAGGCGACTCCATCGGAGGCGTTGTGGAATGTATCGTTGAAGGCGTTCCGGTCGGTCTGGGCAGCCATGTCCAGTATGACCGCAAGCTTGACGGCCGCATTGCGCAAGCTGTCGTCTCTATCAATGCATTCAAGGGCTGCGAGATCGGGATCGGCTTTGAAGCTGGCATACTGCGCGGCTCGCAGGTCCATGATGAGATTATGTACACGGAGGATCGCGGGTTTTACCGCGCCAGCAATCGTCTCGGCGGCTTTGAAGGCGGTATGACCAATGGCGAGCAAATCGTCGTAAGAGGCGTTATGAAGCCGATTCCGACGCTGTACAAGCCATTGCAAAGCGTAGATATCGATACGAAGGAGCCATTCACCGCTCAGGTTGAGCGTTCGGACAGCTGTGCCGTACCTGCGGCAAGTGTTGTTATGGAGCATGTCGTAGCTTGGGAAGTAGCGAAGGCGTTTCTGGAGAAATTCGGCGGCGATTCCATGGAGGAAATCCGTGCCAACTACGATAACTATTTGACGCAAATGGGGCGGTACTAGTGCGTGAGGTGACGGTTGAATTAGGCGAGCGCTCTTACCCGATCTATATCGGGGAAGGACTTATTGAAGAGGCCGGAACGTATTTCACCAAGCATGAGATCAGCAAGAAGTCGCCGCTTTTGATTGTTACGGACGAGAATGTCGCGAAGCGGCATTTGGCAAAGCTGGAGTCGGCGCTCACGACTGCCGGCTTCCAGGTGCACAGCGCTGTAGTCCCGCCAGGAGAGAAATCGAAGTCGTTGTCTGTCTTTGAGGATCTCGTAACGAAAGGGCTGGAATGCGGTCTTGACCGCAAATCGGCAATCGTCGCTCTTGGCGGCGGTGTTGTCGGTGATCTTGCCGGATATGTTGCTGCCGCCTATATGAGAGGAATCAAGTTCATTCAGATCCCGACGACGATTCTTGCTCATGACAGCAGCGTAGGAGGCAAGGTTGCTGTCAACCATCCTCTAGCCAAAAATATTATCGGCGCGTTCCATCAGCCTGAGCTTGTGCTCTATGATCTTGCAACGCTGCAAACGCTGCCCCAGCGAGATGTCAAAGCTGGATTGTCCGAAGTGATCAAGCATGGCTTGATCTGGGATGCGGCGTTTACAGCTTGGGTGGACGATAATGCGGAACGTTTGCTCGCGCTTGATCCAGAGGCGCTTGGCTATGCGTTATCGATAGGCTGCGGCATTAAGGCGCAGGTGGTTTCGAAGGATGAGCGCGAGAACGACCTGCGGATGATCCTCAATCTGGGTCACACGATCGGACATGCGCTTGAAGCTGTCGCCGGATATAATGAGCTGCTGCACGGTGAGGCAATCTCCATCGGCATGGTCGGTTCCGCCAGACTCGGCGTGAAGCTCGGTGCGCCTCAGGAAGTCTATGACGTGACCAAAAGAGTACTCTCCCGTCTAGGGCTGCCGGTTCAATTGCCACAGCATTTGGACACGGATGCGATCATGGAAGCGATGCTGCACGACAAGAAGTTCTCGGAAGGAACGATGGTCTTCGTCGTTCCAACAGCTATTGGGCAAGTGGAAATTAACAAATCCGTCTCTACGGAGCTCGTAAGAGAGATTGTGGAGCAATTGAAACAGGAGGCCGTTTAACATGAGTGTTCGGGGAATTCGCGGCGCAATTACAGTAGATGTTAATGAAGAGGGGCCGATCCTCCAGGCAACTGTCGAAATGCTGACGGATATCATCAATGCGAACAGCATTGCGCCTCACGATATTTGCAGTGTTTTCGTAACGGTTACCGGCGATTTGGACACAACCTTCCCGGCACGAGCTATTCGTCAGATGGAAGGCTGGGAGCTAGTCCCGCTCATGTGCGCGCTTGAAGTGCCGGTTAAGGGCAGCCTGGAAAAATGTATCCGCCTGATGGTTCTCGTTAATACGGACAAGTCCCAAGATGAGATCGAGCATATTTATTTGGGCGGCGCACAGGCGCTGCGGCCAGATCTGACTAAAGCATAAGTATAAGCAGGGGCTTCAAGTCAGGTTGACGGATAGATAGACCTGAGGTATAGTATGTGTAATTAACATGTAAGAGCAGAGCAGAGTTGAGCCCAGCAAGTTAGCGTTCGTGTAACTTGAGATGAGATGAGTAGAGCTGAGTTGTAGTGAAGAATAAACCGAGTTCATAGGTCATGAATGGGAATCGCGCTGCTGCATGCAGTCATGCGCAATGTATTCCATCATGCTTTGAATTTGTGTTCCAGCACTCATGTACCATCTTCTGATATGCACACGGACACTCCTGCTGCGGCAGGAGTTTTTTTATTCCCAAAATAGAGGAGAGAGCGAGCATGAATCAAGAGCTGCAGCAAGTCATCAAGCTTGCGGGTACGTACAATCTCATTCCGATCGTCCGTCATGTGATGGCGGATACGGAGACGCCGATTCGGCTGTTTCAGCATTTTTACCGGGAGCGCCGCGCATTTCTACTTGAAAGTGTTGAGGGCGGGGTCAAATGGGCGCGTTATTCGTTCATCGGGACAGATCCCTTCATGCTCATTCAAGGCAAGAACGGTGAGATGCACATCGAGCAGCAGGGTGAAGTCAAGACGCTGAGAGAGAAGCCGCTAGAGCTGCTGAAGGAGCATTTGCGTTCGTTCCGCAGTCCCTCTATTCCTGAGCTGCCGCCATTCACAGGCGGGGCCATCGGTTTCTTCGGCTACGATCTGCTGCAATATTATGAGAAGCTGCCAGCGCATCGCATCGATGACTTGAACATGAATGATATGCAGTTTATGTTCTGCGATCAGATTATTGTTTTTGACCATTTCAAGCAGCAGATTCAAATCATCGGCAACGTGCATATTGGGGAAGGCGCTGTGGAAAATGATATTGCAGCCGCTTATGACCGCGCATTGTCCAAGATCGAGGCGACGATCGAACGTATTCAGCAGCCGCTGCCGACTGCGATTATGGCTGGAGGCGCGATACCGACTAACCCTGAGCTTGGCGAGGTTCAGTCGAATGTGACGAAAGAGCAATTTATCGCCAATGTGGACAAGGCGAAGGAATATATTCGCGCCGGGGATATTTTTCAAGTGGTGCTCTCCCAGCGCTTCAGTATTGAGACGACTGTTGATCCGCTTCATGTCTATCGAGTGCTGCGAACGATGAATCCATCGCCTTATATGTATTACTTGAAGATGGACGATGAGATTATTGTCGGCACATCGCCGGAAGCGCTCGTCAAGGTGGATGGTGATGTTGTCGAGACCCGTCCTATCGCGGGGACACGTCCTCGCGGAGCGACGGAGGAAGAGGATTTGGCGCTTGAGAAGGAGCTGCTGGCCGATGAGAAGGAATGCGCAGAGCATCTGATGCTTGTCGATCTCGGCCGGAACGATATTGGCCGGGTGTCTGAATTCGGAACGGTTCGTTGTGATTCTTACATGGATATCGAACGTTATTCGCATGTGATGCATATCGTCTCCAACGTTTCCGGCAAGCTTCACAAGGATAAGGATTTCTTTGATGCCTTCGTCTCCTGCATGCCAGCAGGCACGGTATCAGGCGCTCCCAAGCTTCGCGCGATGGAAATTATCGCAGAGCTTGAGAATGAAGCGAGAGGCCCTTATGCAGGTGCGATCGGTTATCTCGGCTTCGCCGGCAGCCTTAATACATGTATTACGATTCGAACGATTGTGTTCAAGAACGGAAGAGCCTATGTGCAGGCGGGCGCCGGAATCGTCTGGGATTCAGTGCCGGAGAGTGAATATACGGAAACGGTCAATAAAGCAATGGCGAGTCTTAAAGCGATTCGTGCCGCAGAGGCTATATTCGCAGCGCCGGAGCGCAGAAGCACGATGATTAATTCCGATTACTATGCAGGGGCGAAGGGATGAGCCGTGATGACCATTGAAACGATGACGATGCAGCGCGCGCTTGCGACCATTATTAGCGGTCAAGACCTGACTCGCGGGGAAGCGCGTGATGTGATGGAAATTATTATGAGCGGCGAGGCTACGGGCGCTCAGATTGGCGCAGTTGCTACCGCGCTTCGGATGAAAGGCGAGACAAAGGACGAAATTACGGGCTTCGCCGAAACGATGCGGGCACATTCCGCACATGTGCATACCGAGCAGCAAGGTTTGCTCGATACTTGTGGGACAGGCGGCTCCGGCATTCATAAGTTCAACATCTCGACGGCTTCATCGATGATTGCAGCCGCGGCAGGTGTGCGGGTAGCGAAGCATGGCAACCGCGCCATGTCGGGCAAGGCTGGCAGCGCCGATGTGCTGGAAGCGCTCGGCGTCAATATTTCGCTGACCGCTGACCAAGCCGCACGCTGTCTGGAATCCATCGGCATCTGCTTTATGTTCGCCCAGCTGTATCATCCATCGTTGAAGCATGCTGCCGGACCCCGCCGCGAGCTTGGCGTTCGGACAATCTTCAATATGCTGGGACCGCTGACGAATCCTGCAGGTGCGGATCGTCAGCTGCTCGGACTATATGACCGTTCCCGAACAGAGGTCGTCGCACAGGTGCTTAGCGACCTTGGACTCAAGCGGGCGATGGTTGTGAGCAGCCATGATGGCTTGGACGAGATCAGCATCTCGGCGCCAACCCAGATCTCCGAGCTGCGCGATGGCGTTGTCCGTACGTTCGACATTGCTCCGGATGAGCTTGGATTAGCTGTTCGGCCGATCGATGAGGTGACTGGCGGCGATGCAGCTGTGAATGCATCTATTATCCATGGTATATTCGCTGGCAATGAACGGGGAGCCTATCGGGATATCGTGCTTGCTAACGCAGGCGCATGCATATATGTTGGAGGTGCGGCAGAATCACTTCGTGATGGCGTAGAGCTTGCCGCATCTATGATTGATTCAGGCAAAGCTGCAGCCAAGCTGCAGCAATTGATTGCGACGACAGGAGAGGTAGCCCATGTTTCTTGATAAGATCGTAGCTTCCAAACGCAAAGAAGTCGATGACCTATCCGAGAATTTCTCGATTCAGGAATATGAACGAATCATTGCAGGCTTGGCCCCGTGCAGAGGCTTCGAGCGTGCGCTGACGAACAACCCGAATCGCTCGCTCGGATTAATAGCAGAGGTGAAGAAGGCATCCCCTTCCAAAGGGCTGATTCGCCCTGATTTCCATCCTGTAGAGCTGGCGCAAACCTATAAGGCAGCGGGAGCGGACTGCATTTCCGTTCTTACTGATGTTGATTATTTTCAAGGCAAGAATGAATATCTGACCGCGATTCATGAAGCGGTGGACCTGCCGCTGCTGCGCAAGGATTTTATCATCGACTATCGTCAAGTGTATGAAGCGCGTGTCATCGGTGCAGATGCGGTACTGCTCATTGCCGCCATTCTTCGTCCGTCCCAGCTCTCAGAGCTGTATGATCTGGCGAAGTCGCTCGGTCTGGATGTGCTTGTCGAGGTGCATGACCGCGAGGAGCTGGAGACGGTTCTCGGCCATGGCAAATCAACGCTGATCGGCATCAACAATCGAAATCTGCAAACGTTCGAAACGGATCTGACGACGACGGAGAAGCTGATTGACCTCATTCCGGCTGGTATTACAGTTATTAGCGAGAGCGCAATTGCGAAGCCTGAGGACATTGCTTATCTGCAGTCGGTCGGTGCGAAAGGCGTGCTTATCGGAGAGCATTTCATGCGCCAACAGGATATAGGGGCTGCTGTCGACCAATTGATGGGACCGGTGAAGGGCTAATGAGCGCAGCGGAAACGCATTCGACCCGTGTGAAAATATGCGGTCTGCGTGACGTCGAGACGATTCGCGCGATGAATGGGCTGCCCGTCGATGAGCTGGGCTTCATGTTCGCGGGGAGCAAGCGCCAGGTATCCCCTGAGCTTGCTGCGGAATTGATCGCGGAAGCGGGCAAGCTGCGCTCGCCAGCCGGTCATGCGCCGCGTATGGTAGGCGTATTCGTGAACGGGGAGCTGGAGCAGCTGCGAGAGCTGCTCGCCATCGCACCGCTCGATGTCATTCAATTGCATGGCGAGGAGACGCCTGCAATCTGTGCGGCAATCAAGTCCCAATTGGGTATTGAAGTATGGAAGGTATTCTCTGCTACTGGCGAAGATCATGTGCCTGCCTCTGATGGAGGCGAGCCGCTTGTTATTGCCGGCTCGGCTCGGCTGGCCCGTTATGGCGGTACTGTCGATGCTGTTCTTATTGATACGGCGGGCGGCGGCACGGGACGAACCTTTGATTGGTCCGTTATTGACAGCTATGTGGAAGCGGCAAAGGATATCGGCGTGCCTTTATATGTAGCAGGAGGCTTGCATCCAGACAATGTCTCCGAATTGCTGGAAGCCTATGCCCCGAGCGGTGTGGACGTATCCAGCGGTGTAGAGACGGACGGCTGGAAGGATACGAACAAGATTCGACATTTTGTAGAAAGGGTGAAACGCAAATGAATCAGGTTCCAGATATTAACGGTCGCTTCGGTAAATTCGGAGGCCGATATGTACCGGAAACATTGATGAACGCGCTGCTGGAATTAGAAGAGGCTTACAAGCATTATTCGAAGGACCCTGAATTTATTGCCGAGGTCCACTATTTATTGAAGCAATATTCCGGTCGTCCGACATCGCTTTATTATGCGGAGCGTCTGTCGAAGCATCTTGGCGGAGCCAAGATCTATCTCAAGCGTGAAGACCTGAATCATACGGGCGCGCACAAAATCAACAATACGATCGGCCAGGGACTGCTGGCCAAACGAATGGGCAAAACCAAAATCATTGCTGAAACAGGCGCTGGCCAGCATGGCGTTGCTTCTGCAACGGTAGCAGCTCTGCTTGGCATGGAATGCAAGGTGTTCATGGGCGAGGAGGATACGAAGCGGCAGGAGCTGAACGTATTCCGAATGAAGCTTCTCGGCGCAGAGGTCGTACCTGTAATGTCAGGCACACGCACGCTTAAGGATGCATGCAACGAAACGCTGCGGTATTGGGTCAGCCATGTGGAAGATACGTATTACATTCTCGGCTCTGTTACAGGGCCGCATCCTTATCCGATGATTGTTCGTGATTTTCAGCGCATTATCGGAGACGAGGCGCGCGAGCAGATTCAGAGCGAAGCGGGACGGTTGCCGGATTATGTAGTCGCTGCTGTAGGCGGCGGCAGCAATGCAATCGGCATTTTCTATCCTTTTGTCAATGATGAAAGTGTTAAGCTTGTCGGTGTGGAAGCAGCAGGCAGCGGTATTGATACGGAGGAGCATGCGGCAACGATGACCAAGGGCCGCCACGGAGTATTCCAGGGCTCCCTGAGCTATGTGCTGCAGGACGAGTATGGTCAAGTGCTTCCGGCTCACTCGATATCAGCGGGTCTCGATTATCCGGGAATCGGTCCTGAGCATGCTTATTTGAAGGATACAGGACGTGCGGAATATGTACCGATTACAGATGCCGAGGCGCTGGAAGCGCTGCAGCTGTTGTCCCGTACGGAAGGCATTATTCCTGCATTAGAATCATCCCATGCCATTGCACAGGTGATGAAGCTGGCGCCAACGCTGGATACCGAGCAAATTATCGTTGTCAGTCTGTCAGGGCGCGGGGACAAAGATGTGCAGTCGATCATGGGTTATTTGGGAGGTTCGGATCATGAATCGCATTGATGCGGTATTCCAGGAGCTTCGCGAAGGGGGCTCCACAGCTCTTATTCCATTCATTACGATTGGCGATCCTGATCTTGATACCTCCGTCGAGATCATACAGGCGCTTGAGCAGGCTGGCGCTCATATGATTGAATTGGGTGTGCCTTACTCCGATCCGCTTGCGGACGGCCCTGTCATTCAACGCGCATCAGAGCGGGCCTTGAAGCATAAGGTTACGCTTGTTGATTGCATTCAAACCGCAGAGAATGCCCGCAATGCAGGCGTCAAGCTGCCATTCATTCTGTTTACTTATTATAATCCGGTGCTGCAATTCGGGCTGGACCGTTTCTTCTCCTTAGTAGTAGAGAAGGGGATTAGCGGTCTAATCATTCCAGATCTTCCGATCGAGGAGGATGCTGAAGTGCGTGCCAAGGCGGAGGAGAACAACATTCATCTGATTCCGCTTGTGGCGCCGACCTCGCATGAACGCGTTGCTCATATTGCGAGCAAAGCGCGCGGCTTTGTTTATTGCGTGTCCTCACTGGGCGTTACGGGCGAGCGTGCGGATTTCCATAAAGGGATTGAAGCTTTCCTGTCGGCCGTACGCGAGGCAACGACGACTCCGATTGCTGTTGGCTTCGGCATATCGAGCCGGGAGCAGGTGCAGCGGTTCGAAGGTCAGGTGGACGGCGTCATTGTCGGCAGCGCGATCGTGCGCAAGATCGAGGAAATGGTTCCGCTTCTGCAATCGCCTGCTACGAAGCAGGAGGGCTTAGAGGGGATCAGAGCATTCGTCAGCCAATTGAAAGGCTAACCACATACGTATAACGAACGGGAAAGCTCTTCATTCGGCACAGGCCGGTAATGAAGAGCTTTCCCGTTTGTACAGTAGCTGCGGACTGCTGTTATGGAAAAACAACTTTTCAACGTCTTTCAGTTATGAGACAATTAAGAGCAGCACATAAGGTGCAAGAAAAGTCATTGTCATGAGGTGAATGCAGGTGAAACCGAAACAAAGCATTATCCATCTGCCTGTTTATCAGCCTGGTAAACCGGTTGAGGAAGTGAAGCGCGAGCTTGGGCTGAAGGATGTCATCAAACTCGCTTCCAATGAGAATCCGTTCGGATGTTCAGAACAGGCCAAAGTGGCTATACAGAATGAGATCGCAAGTTCAAGCATTTATCCCGACAGCTTCAGTGCGGCTCTGACCTCTGCTGTTGCCGGTCATTTAGGCGTGGAGCGCAACCAGTTAATTTTTGGCGCTGGATCGGATGAGGTTATTCTGATGCTGGCCCGCGCGTATATTTCGCCTGGCGATGAAACGATTATGGCGGACGAGACATTCCCGCAATACAAGCATAATTCCGAAATTGAAGGTGCTGTAATTATTGAAGTGCCGCTTAAGGACGGGACACATGATCTGGATGCGATGCTCGCCAAAGTAACAGAGCGGACGAAGATCATCTGGATCTGCAATCCTAACAATCCAACAGGAACCATTGTCCGTCAGGACGAGCTGATCGCGTTTCTGCGCAAGGTGCCGAGCAGCGTTATTGTCGCGTTGGATGAAGCGTACTACGAGTTTGTTACTGATGCGGCTTATCCCGACAGCGTAGCGCTCATTCAGCAATTCAACAATGTGATTGTGCTGCGTACATTCTCGAAGATATATGGACTGGCTGCGCTGCGTGTCGGATATGGTGTTGGTCACGCTGATCTTATTCATTATGTGAATCAGGTGCGAGAGCCGTTTAATACGACCAGATTCGGGCAAGCTGCAGCGGCAGCTGCAATCGGGGATCAGATCTTCATGCAGAGCTGCAAAGACCGCAATTCCGAAGGCAGAAGCTATCTGTGCGAAGCGTTCGACCGTTTGAGTCTGCCCTACTTTGAGCCGCATGGCAATTTTGTTTTGGTGGATACAGGGCTGCCTTCCAAGCAGGTGTTTGATGCGTTGCTGCGGAAGGGTATTATCGCAAGAGCGCGGTGGACCTATTATCCGACGCATCTAAGAATTACGGTAGGCAGCATGGAGCAGAACGAGAAGTTTATTCAGGCGCTGGAAGAAGTGCTGGAAGAAGCGGCGGTGCTTGGTTGACATTATGACAAAAATTGCGATATTCGGAGTTGGCCTGATCGGCGGTTCTCTCGCGCTCTGCTTCAAGGGCAAGCCGGGGATTACCGTTGTCGGCCATTCCATACGTGAATCATCCGTTGCCAAATATGTGGACAGAGGCGTTGTCGACTATGCGACAACGTCCTTGCGTGAAGCGGCTGAAGACGCGGATTTTATATTTCTATGCGTTCCTGTAGGGAACCTGACGCAATACGTTCGCGAGCTGAGCGAGCTGGAATTGAAGCCGGGATGCATCATAACCGATGTCGGCAGCACGAAAGCTTCAGTAGCGGCTTGCGCGAGAGGCTTGGGCTTGAAGGGCATAACGTTTATAGGCGGACATCCTATGGCAGGCTCGGAGCGCTCTGGTGTTGAAGCAGCGTCCTCCCATCTGTTCGAGAACGCCTTCTATGTGCTGACACCGGAGGTGGGAACATCGGATGCGGAGCTCGGCAGACTGACAGAGCTGCTTAAGCTGACCAAGGCGCATATTGTGCATGTCCATCCGGAAGAGCATGACGAGATCGTTGGCGCGATCAGCCATTTGCCGCATATTATTGCGGTTGCGCTCGTCAATCAGATTCGCCGATACCATGCATCCAATGAGCTGTATGGCACTTTGGCGGCAGGAGGCTTCCGCGATATTACGAGAATCGCCTCCAGCGATCCCGTTGTGTGGCGCGACATTCTTGTCAACAACAGAGGAGTACTGCTGGGGCTGTTGAAGGATTGGCAGGAAGAGACCGCTCACTTTATTGAAATGCTGGAGAAGGAAGACGGTGAGGGCATTGAGCAGGCCTTTATGGAATCCGGTCAATTCCGCAGCCAGCTTCCTGAGCGGCGCAAAGGAATGATCCATTCGATCTATGAATGTTATGTGGATGTCCCGGATCATCCCGGTATTATTGGCCGCATAGCGACAGAGCTTGGCAACAGCCGGATCAATCTTAGCAACATTCATGTAATCGAGAGCAGAGAGGATGTTCCTGGTGTGCTGAGGCTTTCATTCCGGACGCAGGATGACCTTGATCAAGCAGTGGATAAGCTGGGCGAAAACGGATTTTCTGTGCATTATTGAGGCGAACGGCCATATTTTTAAATAATCAGTTGGAATAATGTAAACGCTTATTGACAAAATGAAAACGTATACATATAATAAAAGTACAGTATGGTTTCTCTCCACTCCTATCCAAATCTTCGCATTTTATGCGGACCGCCTTTTGAAGGCGGTTTTTTTTTTGCGCATGGAATTGCAACTAAAGGCGGCCCTCTGTCGTCTAATTTAGACTGGGCATTTACTCCATACGCTTTTACCATGACTATTCCGCCAAGGACTGTAAAAACAGGAAATAAAGTCCCCCCTATTTATAAGCGGCTGTGATACAATACGGGTAGCTAAATGTTGATGAGCTGGAGGAGCGGTGTCGAAAAAAGCAGGATTATGGTTGTGTTTCTCGAATTTACTTATTGATCAAATAGATGCTTTCGTTTTTTTTAAAATCGATCGCGCAACTTTTTTCTCCCGGCTCGGTACAATAGTATACGAACCGGGTACACTCCGAAGGCCAGGAGGGTCGCCCGCGATGACCGATTCTCAGTTAATACGTGAAATAAAAGACGGTAACGTACAGCTTTATTCGGAACTGATGCGGCGCTACCAACGTAAAATCCTAGCTTTTATCTACCATATGCTGAAGAGCGCGAAGCTGGAGCTCTTGGCAGAGGATTTATGCTCGGAAACGTTTTACAAGACGTATCGCAGTTTGCACTCGTTCCGGGAAGTAGATGCTTCCTTCTCCACATGGCTGTATACAATCGCTCGCAATACGGTGCTTAGCGAGCTGCGCAAGCAAAAGACAGGCAATGTTTCGCTTGAAGACGCCGGTGTCATACCGGTTGCGCCTTCCGATTCCACACCCGAGCAGGCTTTGCTGCGGAATGAACGGATGACGATGGTTAGAGAGGCGATTAACAGCTTGCCTGAGAAACAACGTTCAGCGCTTATTTTGCGGGAATATGATCAGCTAGACTACCAGGAAATTGCAGGAATTCTGGGTCAGACGGTCAGCTCCGTCAAGTCGCTCTTGTTTCGTGCGCGCAGCAGCGTAAAGCTGCAACTGGAACCGTATTTTGGTGATTCGCCAGTGCCGGAAGAATACGAGGAGATGAAAACGCGATGAAATGCCTCGAGGTTCAACAATCGCTCGGCGCCTATTGGGATTTGTCCGAGAGCGATGCGGAACGATTAGGAATTGACCAACATCTTGAAACCTGCGAGTCATGCAGGGAGGAATTCCGCATATGGGAAGAGAGCGAGCTACTCATTCGCAGTTTTTCGATGGACGGGGACGAGTTTACGCCTGTTGATGATATGAACCGCGATGTGATGGACCGCATCTACGCTGAGCAAGCCTGGTATATGCCGGTTGCAAGCCGGAGCTATCAATTCACCAGAACGTTCCGCCGCAATATTACCGCAACAATCGCCTGCTGTTTGGCGATGTTTGTATGTGGTCTATTCTATATATTAACGAGCAGCAATGACGGCTCCTCGTCACAGGTTGTGAAGCTCACGGGTCTTCTGGAAACAGCTAATGCTACCGGCGACAACGCGCTAATAAGCGCCGATTTCTATGCCGATGTGCCAGTAGCGAGCATTAGCGACCCGCTGGTGCTTAATGTTGTGCCAACGATACCGCAATATTGGGTTGCGCTTTCCCTGCTTGGTATGATTATGACGCTTCTAATTCTTAACTGGTTTACCCGAACACGAAACTAGAACAGGAAGAAAGAAGGGAATTTCTTTGCAGATCGGACTAATTCGGCATGGCAAGACGGACTGGAATGCGCTGGGCAAGATTCAAGGCCAGACGGATACACCGCTCAATGCAGAGGGCATCAGACAGGCGCAAGCATTGGCGGAGCGGCTTAGCCGCGAGACGATGAAATGGGATGCTGTTATATCCAGTGATCTGATGCGGGCCAACGAGACGGCGCGAATTATTGCGCAAACGCTGCAAATTCCGCTGCTGGACAGTGACGCAAGGTTAAGGGAACGGTATTTCGGAGAAATTGAAGGGACGACAGAAGCAGAGCGCCTTGCTCGCTGGGGACCGGATTGGCGCAGAAGCAATAGCGGCCAGGAAACGGATGAACAGGTGAGAAGCCGTGCGCTTGCCTTCGTAAATGAGATCGCTGCCCGTCAGCCGAGCGAGCGTCTGCTAGTTGTCTCGCATGGCAGCCTGCTTGCCCAGCTTATGAAGGGAATGTGCGGCGAGCTGGAAGATAAGCCGATATTGAACATGTCGTTCTCGATTATGGAGCGGGACGGCGAAAGCTGGAAGCCGTTGCTGCATAATTGTACGCTTCATTTGGAGCATTCTGCTCAGGTTTAAACTTATCCATACTGAAAGCCGCTGGTCGCATTTATGCGATCAGCGGCTTTTTTCTGTTGACTGGTTATAAAATTCAGCAATGTTCCCATAATGGTAGTAAACCTGCTGGACCGAACGGGAATGGAGGAAGTGACATGAATTTGGCGGATATGCTGAGTTATACGGATATCGGACAATTAAGCAGAATTGCTGCGGCATACCGCTGCGAATGCAATGGCAATTCGAAGAATGAATTGATTCAGTCCATTCTGTCTACGATTACACGTCGAGATGTATTTGAGTCGCAGGTAGGCTCTATGGGGCTGGAGGATTTGCGATTTATGAATTCTCTGCTGTTTGATTCCAGGGATTCATTCAGTCTGGAGGAGCTGCTGGCGCGGGTTCAACAGAGCAAGTTTCCCAGCTCAGGTACTATAGACTCTGAGCATGCGCCTGTGAATCCGCCCCCGCAGGAGCCAGTCATGATCAAGAAAAATGTGAAGCGTTCGAAGCCAGTGAAAGAGAAGGCTGTCACTGAATCAGGACCACGTGAGACGATATCCCGGTTTAAGCAGTTCGGGTGGCTCTTCAACGGCTACTCTGGTCCAGATCGGTATTTGTTTCAAATCCCCAAGGATTTGAAGGACCGCTTCAAGGAAGTGATGGAGCGCAGGCTGTCGGCGCAGGTGAAGGGTCCACGCGAAGAACCGCATGCGTATCGTGACGAGCAGGGGCTGCTGGGCGAGGATGTGACGGAGCTGCTAACCTATGTTCATCATAATGAAATCCAGCTGACAGCTGAAGGAATCATGTACAAGCGCAATATTATGCAGCTATTGGAGCGTCTTGGCGTGCAGGAGCGGGTTCCGGTTCGAGGAGAGTGGCGGTTTGGCTACGGCAGACATATCAATGATTATCCTAACCGCATGTCATTGCTCTATGATTATTGTTATTACAAGGGATGGCTGTCGGAATCAAGCTCCCGGCTGCTTCTGACTGCTGCAGGGGCTGCGCGGCAAGAGGAGCGGTCGGTTGAAGCGCCGGACAAGCTGTATCGGTTCTGGCTGCGGCTGTACAGGGGAGCCATTCCCAATGTAAGAGCGCTGGTGCATTGGATTGATCGACTGTCGCAGCAGTGGGCCAGCATGGAGACGATGAGGTCTGCACTGCTTCCCTATATTAAACCGTTCTACTACGATGAACCGGAGCCGATCTTCGACCAGCGGTTAATTGCAATGATGATGCACCTGGGCCTGCTGCGAATCGGAGAGCATGCGGAGCATGGCAGCGTTATTCGTATGACGCCGATTGGACGCAGTATCGTTGCAGGCTTCAATATTGACGATGACGCTATTATGATACGCTAGTCAGCTGCGTTCTTGAAAACTAGGCGTTAACATATTCATTCTAATTGAAGGCTATCGTCTTGCGCTGTGCCCGCTGAGATGAATATGCTTTAGTAGGAGCCGGTTCGTGCATCACGTACTGAAATAAAGAATATTTGAACCCTATGCGCTTCACTTGACTCGCTTGCCGATGTCGTCAAGAGAATGCCCGATGATAATCTATTGCGAATAAGAGAGACGATTGAAGACTGCCTGGCGATAAGGAAACGGATATGGATCACTTAAACTTCGTGTTGGAGGTGTATCTATCCTATGGATCAAATGAAGGTGACTTATGAAGTGATGCTCGGTCTTGCTGCTGAGATGGTATTGGACGAAGCGGTGTTCAAGTTTCGTTCCGACAAATTGTATCAAGCCATTGACAAGGCGCTGGCAGTTGGCGATAAAGATACGTTCTGTCGGCTAACAGAGGAACTGAAAACTTTGTATGCTTAGCAAGTATGTTGTCAGGGTAATGAAAACGGCCTGCTGCTGTTCGGATGATTGTCCGAAAAGTGGAAGCGGGCCGTTTTTTTGTGCAGCGTAATGTGATAGGATAATAGTATCTTTGCTAATAATCAACAGAAGAAGCACAAGGACGGGTGGAATAATGAAATTCAGCGACCTATCGCCCCAGCAGTGGGCAGAGCTGCAGCCTTATCTGGACACGGCAGTTATTCCTTATACCGGCTTATCAGGCGGGGAAATGCCTTATGAAGCGACAGAAGCGCTGGAGAAGCTGCGTGATGTTCTGGATCTGATTGAAATCCCTTTCAAAGGAAGAATCGTTACATATCCCGCCAACCATTATGGCGCATGGGACAGCGGTGGAGTCGCACAGGCGGCGGCTATGAGTCTTAAGCTGAAGCAATGCGGCTTCAAATTTATAGTGATTGTCGCAGCGTTTTCTGTAGAAGAGGGGGCGGCGTCACAGGTTAACGCAGACCTGATTGTCAGTTTGAAGCAGGACGGAGCAATGCCTGAGGGGGCTGAAGTCAATGATGCGGTTCGCATGATGTGGCTTGGACGATAGTGACATCAAATGACGATCTCTGCATAACGAGGCTGATCTTAGGGAAAAACAAAGTCCAGACAGTGTCAATTGTGACAAAATGATAACAAATAGTGCTGCGCTTTTTGTTCCGATAAGCAAATTAGTCGCCATATTCTTGACGCTCTATATCACCTAGGCTATTATAGGTAATGTCCTAGTTCGTCGTACGTATTGCCTTCTCCGGCAAGACGCAAGATATGGCTCGCAAAGGGGGTAGAATAGAAGATGAGTAACCACGAACATCACGAAGATACCGGGAATAAGCCAGTTAAACGCAGCGGATTGTCAAGGCGGCAGTTTTTGTCGTATACACTCGGTGGAGCTGGAGCATTTATGGCTGCTGGTATGTCGCTGCCGATGATTCGTTTCGCGGTAGATCCAATCCTAAAGAAGAAAGTCGGCGGCACGTGGATCAAAGTCGTCGAGGAAAACAAAATAACAAACGATCCCCAAGAGTTCAAATTCAACATTCACCAGGTAGATGGATGGTATGTGAGCGATCCCGAGCTCTCTGCATGGATTTCCAAGGATAACTCGGGCAATTACTTTGCACTGTCGCCAGTGTGCAAGCATCTCGGCTGTACGATCAGCTGGAGCTCGGATATTTATATTTGTCCGTGCCACAATGCCCACTACACGAAAGACGGCGAGAATTTGACTGTTGCTCCAAAGCCGCTTGATGAATACGATTTGAAGATTGACAATGGTTGGGTCTATCTCGGACCAATCAAAGCAAATACGCGGGTATAAGGAGGGTGTAAGCTCAGATGTTAAAAGGTGTATACAATTGGATCGATGAACGTCTTGATATTACGCCAATGTGGAGGGACGTGGCGGATCACGAGGTGCCTGAGCACGTCAACCCTGCGCACCACTTCTCCGCGTTCGTGTATTGCTTTGGCGGTCTGACTTTTTTTATCACGGTTATTCAAATCTTGTCGGGCATGTTCCTGACGATGTATTTTGTGCCGGATATCATTAATGCCTATAAGAGTGTTGATTACCTGCAGCATAAAGTCGCGTTCGGCGGCATCGTGCGCGGTATGCATCACTGGGGCGCAAGCTTGGTAATCGTTATGATGTTCCTTCATACGCTTCGCGTATTTTTCACCGGCTCCTACAAGGCGCCTCGTGAAATGAACTGGGTTGTCGGCATGCTGATCTTCTTCATTATGCTGGGCCTTGGCTTTACCGGCTATTTGCTTCCTTGGGATAACAAAGCTTACTTTGCGACCAAGGTTGGTATTCAGATCGCTGAATCAGTACCGTATATCGGGGTTTATATTAAAGAGTTGATGCAGGGCGGAGAGATCGTCGGTGCAGAGACGCTGACGCGCTTTTTCGCGATTCACGTTTTCTTCTTGCCAGGCGCACTTCTTGCTCTTCTGGCCGCGCATTTCTTCATGATCCGGAAGCAAGGTATTTCGGGACCACTATAAGCCGAAAGGAGGTCATTTGCGAATGGCACACGGTCACAAATCGAACGAAAAAGTAGTTTTCGTCGGGGATTCACGGGTTCGCAAACGTACGGGTGCTCCCAATACGACTCCGCCGGACTATTCCGCTTATCCAGGAAAGTCGGAGGCGTTCATCCCGAACTTCCTGCTAAAGGAATGGATGGTCGGCGTTGTTGTTCTGGTCGGATTCCTTGTACTAACCATTGCAGAGCCGGCGCCGCTCGGTTATCCTGCTGATCCGACAAACGCAGCATTTATTCCGATGCCGGACTGGTACTTCCTGTTTCTCTATCAATTTCTGAAATATCCATACGTTGCCGGGGACTACATCGTACTCGGAACAGTTGGTATTCCAGGCGTAGCATTCGGAGCATTGCTGCTTGCACCTTTCCTTGATACAGGCAAGGAACGCCGCTTCTACAGACGTCCGGTTACGACTGCGCTGATGATATTGTCTCTCATCTCGCTCTTCTACTTGACTAAAGTATCGTGGGATCACTATGAACACGAGCTGGCCAAGACGAACACGATTCCTGAGCATCATCTTCGTGAAGAGAGAGCGCGTGAAGCTGCTATGAGCGGCCAGAAAGACGAGCAGCCAGTAGCTAACATTCCGATCGTTGATGGGGACGATCCAGCAATGGATATTCTTAAAGCCCAATGTTTATCTTGCCATGGTACTGATATGAAAGGCAATGAAAGCTCGGGCGTTCCAGCACTTCGCGGTGTTGGCGACAGTCATTCGAAAGAAGAGCTTGTTGAGATCATAACGAATGGTAAGGGTGGCGGCGCGATGCCTTCATTCAAAGCTTCGTTAAGCGCGGATGAAATTGACCAGGTAGCAACCTGGCTAGCGAAACAAAAAGCAGAATAATTCCAGACATTAAGCGCTGTCCATAAGGGGATTCGTTCCTGCTTTAAGGACGAACCTTACATGTTTTACGAAAAAGTGGCTGAACAGGGGACTAAACCTGCCCAGCCACTTTTCGTTTTTCGTTCTTAATGATGGTTGTTAAGCTGTCCGTGGCAAAGGAAGCCGTCGAAGGCCTTTCTAATTCAAGAATGAGGTAGCTTCTAGAGTGTAGGAACCGTCACTGTGGAGTCCCAACTCTTGATTATTCTATATGACATATATACATACACACAGTTAGCGAAAGCTGAGAAGAATCTGCGCGTCATGAACCGCTGAAAGCCGATTTTTCCGTCTTACAGCGCACAGCGGGCCAAGTTTCCGAGCTGTAGCACGGAATTTCCCGCTTACAGCGGAATCTTGCGTGTAATCTGCGCGTCGTGATGCGCTGAAAGCCGATTTTTCCGTCTTACAGCGCACAGCGGGCCAAGTTTCCGAGCTGTAGCACGGAATTTCCTGCTTACAGCGGTAGCATGCGTGTAATCTGCGCGTCATGATGCGCTGAAAGCCGATTTTTCCGTCTTACAGCGCATAGCGTGCCAAGTTTCCGAGCTGTAGCACGGAATTTCCTGCTTACAGCGGTAGCATGCGTGTAATCTGCGCGTCGTGATGCGCTGAAAGCCGATTTTTCCGTCTTACAGCGCATAGCGTGCCAAGTTTCTGAGCTGTAGCACGGAATTTCCCGCTTACAGCGGAAGCATGCGTGTAATCTGCGCGTCATGATGCGCTGAAAGCCGATTTTTCCGTCTTACAGCGCATAGCGTGCCAAGTTTCTGAGCTGTAGCACGGAATTTCCCGCTTACAGCGGAAGCTTGAGGTTAGCTTAAGGAAGGTACGAGGAGCAACAGATGGAGCAGTATGCCTATCGGAAAGCGTGCTGAATATTATTTTTCTTAACAGTCTGAACAATGCAGCCAGTTCTTTCGTTGTAGCTAGAGCTAAGGAATGAATTGTGGAGAGGGTGTTTCCCGTTGTCGTCGATATCGTTTTTTTGGAGCAAGGCGTTTCTTACGAGTCGTTCCATGCTGTGGCTGCTGTTTCTTGTCAATGCTGCCGGGACGTTCTATGGCTACATTTGGTATGGGAATCAGCTGCAATATACGGTTGATAATCATCCGCTGTGGCAGCTGGTTTTTGTGCCGGACAGTCCTACAGCCAGCCTGTTCTTTACGTTGTCGCTGCTCTACCTGCTCTTCCCGCGCAAAGGTACTCCATCTAAGGCTTTCACCGCTGTCAGGATGGGAATCGAGGCGCTTGCTGTTGTCACTTCGGTCAAGTACGGCATCTGGGCTGTGGCGATGATCGTCGGGGGAGCGATGCAGGGCGATACGCTGGAATGGCAGCATTACATGCTTATTGCTTCTCATCTTGGCATGGCATTCGAGGCTTTGCTGTATGTGAGATTTATGGTGTTTCATCGTTTGGCCGCTCTACTCGCGACGATGTGGCTGCTGCTTAATGATACGATTGACTATACATATATGGTTTTCCCATGGCTTCCGAGTGAGCTTGAGGATGATCTGCTTGCAATCGCAGTCTTTACTTTCGGGTTGTCTATTGCGAGCTATCTTGGAACGTTAACTGCTTGGCGAGCCAAAGATAGAATTGCCCGCTAACGCTTCCTATTCTACTCTCTACTAGAGGTCTAATATAGGACATCCCCTCATAGTATGCTATGGGGGGGATAATCGTGCAGAAGTCAGCGATTCGTCTAGTGATGGGACTATTCATAGTGCTGTTTGTTACAGCTGGCTGCGGGAACAGGCTGGAGAGTGCCGATGCTGCTCTTTCAAGTGCAGGCTATGGAGGAGCGGACAAGCAGCAGTCAGGAGCTCTGAATCAATTGAACCAGCTGTCGGAGCAGCTGTATACTGCTGCCCAAGCAGGCAATCGCCAGCTGGCTTACACGCATATTAACCGACTGCAGTTGGCAGCTGGCAAGGCATCCATACGGAGGCTGGGAACAACTGCGGGCTGGCGGGCATTTGACAACAATGTGAAGAAGATGAGGGATATATTGGAACGAAAGAAGGCCGGCAGTGAAGGCTACATCGTTGCGGCTAAGCTGAAGCTTGCGGTTGATGCGATTTCCAGGCCCGACTCCCCGCTATGGCTGCAATACCATGAGGTTCTTGTGGATGATTGGACACGGATGAGAAAGGCGTGGCAAGCGTCATCGGACAGCCGAATGAGCGGTGCTGTCGCATCGCTTCATGTATACCGCATGCATGTGGAACGATTGGAGATTGCGGCGCTTATGGGTCACAAGGACAAGCCGCTCATGCTGCTGCAAGAGCAGCTTCATCACATGGGGCAGCTGCTTGATGCAGCATATGGAGCGAACAGCATCGAGTCCTATCGCATACTTGCAGCATTCTCAGCACTGGAAGAAACGTCAGCATGGTTGTTCGATGAAGCTCTTGCAGCCGAGGCCGAGCTGGGGGCTGGAATTCCTTTTCACCAAAGCATATCGGTTGAAGAGTGGCTAGCTCTCTTCTTCATTGCTGGCTTCATTCTCGTCATCCTTGCCTATGCGATCTGGCGAAAGTATGCATATGAACAGGCGCATGGCTCCCCTGCTTCTTATCAAAGCAGCAATTGGGAGAGAAAACGCTGAGACTTGGTCTACCGACCGCCGTCATTGAAGCGAAACACCGTGCGCTGGGAGCTGCGCGCGGTGTGACGATAAGGCGCTCACTCCGTCTTGAAGCCTTCACCTAGCACGTCATGAACATCGGATATAACTATAAAAGCATGAGGGTCGCTGCTGCGCACAATCGTCTTTAATCGTCTAATTTCATGACGGGCGACGACGCAGTAGACGACCTGCTTTTGTTTGCCGGAATAACCGCCCTTGGCCGCAAATATAGTAGCTCCGCGATCCATCTCTCGCGTAATAACGGCTGCCATATGCTCTCCATCATCGGTAAATACGGATAAGGCCTTGGCTGCATAGGCGCCATCCTGTATGAAATCAATCATCCTTGAGGCGATGTACACGGCGACGAGTGTATACAGCACTTTCTCTTTGGGAATATAGAACAGCGATAGGCCTATAATGACGACATCGAGTGTCAAAATAATTTGGCCCATGCTCCAGCCTTTCATTTTGGAGGCGATTCGTGCAATAATATCAGCTCCCCCGGTCGTTCCGCCGAACCGAAATACGATGCCCAGTCCGGTGCCTAGTGTTACCCCTGCATACAGCGCCGCAAGAATGTAATCATTCGATGTGCGGAAGGGTACGATCCAGCCGGCGGCAATCATTTTCTCGATTAAGGCCAGAAATAGGGCGAGGGAAATTGTGCCGAAGATGGAGTATCCGGTTTGCGCTCTGCCTAGCACGAGCCATCCGACGATGAAGAGCGGAATGTTCAGCACAATTGTGGAGATGGAGAGCGGCCAGCCAAGCGCATAGTTGAACAGAATGGCGATCCCGGTGACACCGCCCTCCATCAGCATATTCGGAACGATGAAATATTGCAGGCCAAATGCGTAAATCGCAGTTCCCAGCATGACCATGGGGAGGGTGCGCAGCAGGAAGGGAAGACGTTTGTTCATGGCATCGTGCTCCTTTCAGATCGAGCAAGCTCTATATCGTTTATTATAATAGTAGTATGGCTATTTTGCTCCCAATCAAAAGCATTGTTTTCACATTCGCTTTGCGATAACATATGGAGTGAACATCAAGGTTAGAGAGGGATAGAGAATATGACGGAGAAGTCGCTTGCGGAAATGCAGCGCGAGGTGGACCGCTATATTTCGCAGTTTAAGGAAGGGTATTTCAGCCCCTTGTCCATGCTCGCCCGAATGAGTGAAGAGGTAGGAGAACTGGCGCGCGAGGTTAATCATCACTATGGCGAGAAGCCTAAGAAGGCGGATGAAGCGGACAATTCCATCGAGATGGAGCTCGGCGACATTATGTTTATCGTCATGTGCTTCGCGAATTCGCTGGGCATTGATCTGACCGATGCGCATGATGGCGTTATGAATAAATTCAATACCAGGGACGCTAATCGCTGGACGCGAAAAAACGTCGAACCGTAACTCGGCCTCTTACATATGCTGTACCATCAACCCCTGCACAAGGAGGATGGCGGATGGACGGAGACAGCAGCATTAAGATGGCTTATGAGGCCATCCTGAATGGCGATTTCGAGCAGGCGCTCGCCCGGTTTGAAGAGGCGATTGCGCTGGAGCCGGATAATGGCGATCATTATTATAAATGCTCAATCACATGCGCGCGCAGCGGCAAATGGCAGAAGGCGCTATATTATGCCGAGCAAGCGGCAGCGCTGGATCCAGATCAGGAGGAGCGGCGCTATCATCTCCGCACGGTACAGTCTATGGTGCTTGTTATGGATGCGGAATCGCTGCTGACCAAGAATAGGCAGGAGGAGAAGGCGATTGCCCTGCTTCGAGAGGCGATCACGCTCGATCCATTGAATTTGGATGCCCTGCTTATACTTGGGGCTGCATGCTTGGCAAGCAAGCGGTATGATGAAGCGGCTGTATGCGCTAGAGAGGCGATTCGTCTCGATCCGGAGCATTCTGCTGCCCAGAGGCTGCTCTCGGATGTGAAAAGAAGCAGGCTTGCTCTGAGAACCTACAAACAAAGAAGACAACGAAAAAGGAACAGGTGATACGTGATAATGGATACGATAAGGGTTGCGGTTACAGGAGCAGGCGGCCGCATGGGCCGTGAGGTAGTGAAGATGGTATTGCAGGATGAGCAGTTGACATTGGCAGCAGCGGTCAGCCCGTCTGCGGGACCGGTCGATGCGGGAACGCTGGTCGGACTGCAGGCGTGCGGCGTGACCGTGACGCCGGATCTGGAAACGGCGCTGGCTAATGCGCAGGCAGATGTGCTAGTCGATTTTACAGTGCCGCATGCCGTTTATGACATTACAAAAACAGCCATTGAGCACGGTGTGCGTCCCGTTATCGGAACGACAGGCTTTACGCCGGAGCAAATAGAGGAACTGGACAAGCTGTGCCAAAGTCAAGGCATTGGCGGCTTAATTGCCCCGAACTTCTCAATCGGCGCTATTCTGATGATGAAGTTCGCTGCGCAAGCGTCCAAATATATGCCTCATGTCGAGATCATCGAATATCATGGGGATCAGAAGCTTGACGCGCCATCGGGAACCTCCATCAAGACGGCTGAGCTGATCTCGGAGGTAAGACAGGAGCTTCGCCAAGGCAATCCGAAGGAGAAAGAAACGATCGAGGGCGCGCGCGGCGGCCATTACGACGGATTCCGCATACATAGTGTACGGCTGCCGGGTATTTTTGCTCAGCAGGAGGTAATTTTCGGCGGTTACGGCCAGACGCTCAAAATTCGTCATGATTCCTACGAGCGTGCCGGATATATGCCGGGTGTCAACGTTGCAGTGAAGAAGGTAATGACATATACGGGACTTATTTATGGCTTTGAGCATGTGATGGACTAATGGACGAATAGTGCGGCTGATTGCGGGATATACGGGAGAGGGGACAGATTGGATATGAACATCGCGTTTATTGCGCATGATCGCAAGAAGGAAGAAATGGTGAATTTCGTACTCGCTTATGAGGCAGTTTTTGAAGGCCATACCCTTTATTCGACGGGTACAACGGGTGCGCGCATTATGGAACAGACGGATCTGCAGATTCATCGCTTTATGTCAGGTCCGCTAGGCGGAGATCAACAGATTGGCGCGCTTGTGGCAGAGAATGAAATGGATCTTATCATCTTTCTTCGCGATCCGTTGATGGCGCAGCCCCATGAGCCGGATATTATTGCACTGCTCAGATTGTGTGATGTCCAGGGCATTCCGGTCGCAACAAATATTGCAACGGGCGAGCTCCTTGTGAAGGCGCTGCAGCGCGGCGACTTCGCATGGCGCGAGCTCGTTCATAAATATAAGCCGGGTGAATAATGATGGATCATGTTGCGGTTGATATTGTTGCATTCGGCGCTCATCCTGATGATGTAGAGATCGGGATGGGCGGTACGATTGCCAAGCAGGTGATGAGCGGCTATCGTGTCGCGATATGTGATCTGACAAACGCGGAGATGTCCTCGAACGGCACCGTGGAGACGAGGAGGCAGGAAGCTGCCCGAGCGTCCGCGGTGCTTGGTTTATCTGCGCGCTCCTGTCTCGGTCTCCCGGATCGGGGACTTACGGGCTCAGCGGAGCAAATTGCAGCGATCGTCCGCGAAATCCGCAGATTGCGTCCGCGAATCGTATTCGCTCCCTATTGGGTAGACCGGCATCCTGATCATATTGCTTGCAGCGGTCTCGTTGAAGAGGCGGTATTCAACGCCAAGCTGCGCAATTATATGCCGGATACGCCGGCTGTAGCTGTGGAGCAGCTCTATTACTATTACATAAACGACAGCAATGATGTTTCCTTAATCGTAGATGTCAGCGCTCATTATGACAAGAAGCGCGAGGCTCTGCTCGCATACCGCTCGCAGTTTGCGCCAACGGATGCGAACCATGTCCAGACACCGCTAACGGATCGGTACATCGAACGCGTCGAGGCGCGTGATTTGCTGCTTGGACAGACACGCCAGTGGGCGTATGCGGAGGGCTTCGCGATCAAGCGGCCTCATCCGGTTGCGTTGTTTGGTGAAAGGCAGAAGTAGCTGACTCCTCTGTCAAGCATGACGACAGCCGTATCTTCTTGAGGTCAGTCATATAATGGAAGAATCAATAGGCAGCAGCATATGCTGTGCTTAACGGAGGGAGCTTCTGGCAATGAAGCGATTGAAAATCGGGATCACTTGTTACCCTACACTTGGGGGATCTGGCGTTGTGGCTACTGAGCTGGGCAAGCTGCTGGCGGAAAAAGGCCATGAAATTCATTTTATAACCCATAGCGTTCCATTCAGACTGGGACAATTTCATAAAAATATATTTTATCATGAGGTGGAAGTGAATGATTATTATGTGTTCCGCTATCCGCCTTATGATTTATCGTTAGCGAGCAAGATGGCCCAAGTGGCCAAGATGCAAAATCTTGATCTGCTGCATGTTCATTACGCGGTTCCGCATGCGATATGCGCTTATCTGGCTAAACAGATGGTTGGCGACAATCTGCGTACGGTCACAACGCTTCACGGGACGGATATTACGGTGCTGGCGCAGGATGAATCGCTCAAGGATTTGATTCGTCTGGCGATCAACAGGAGCGATGCTGTAACCGCTGTGTCGAATGATCTCATTCAGGAAACCCGGGATATGCTCGATATTGTGAAGCCGATTGATCTCACCTATAACTTTGTTGACAAGCGTGTTTATTATCCACGGGATTGCGCATCGCTGCGCAATGATTTCGTAACCGGCAATGAGAAGATACTGATGCATATTTCCAATTTCAGGCCGGTGAAGCGTGTAAGCGATGTGATTGATATTTTCGCCAAGGTGCAGGAGCAGGTTCCGAGCAAGCTGCTTCTTGTTGGTGAAGGACCGGATCTGCCGAAAATTCAATATAAGATTCGCAATATGGGGCTGGAGGACAGGGTGCATTTTCTCGGCAAGCAGGATGATGTGGCGCATGTGATCTCCATCGCCGATCTGATGCTGCTACCATCGGAGAAGGAAAGCTTCGGTCTCGTCGCGCTTGAGGCGATGGCATGCGGTGTGCCGACTATCGGCTCCTTCGCCGGCGGGATTCCTGAGCTTGTAACCCATGGCGAGACAGGGTTCCTGTCACCGATTGGGGATACGGAGGATATGGCGAACCATGCGACCCAGCTGTTGCAGGATGAGGCGCTTTATAACCAGTTCCGCGAGGCATGTCTGACAAGGGCGCGAACTCAGTTCTGCAATGATCTGGTGACGGCTGAATATGAACGGATTTATTATCGGGTGCTGGGCATTGATGTCGATGTCCCGATCCCGATCTGCCAGGAGTAATAAGGGGCCAATGCTCCTGTGAAGTCTAGGGAGGGAAGCGTTGTGAAATGGAATGAGGCACTCTATAAAGCGCTCCCGGTATTGGATTCGCTGGAGTCTTCCGGTTATGAAGCGGTCTTCGTCGGCGGATGCGTCCGGGATACGATAATGGGCCGCCAGCTAAAGGATGTAGATATCGCTTCTTCAGCGACGCCTCATCAGGTGATGGAGATATTCCCGCATACGATTGCGACCGGTCTGAAGCATGGCACGGTGACAGTGATGCAGGATGGCGAAGCCTATGAGATAACGACCTATCGGACGGAATCGAGCTATGAGCAGTTTCGCAGACCGGCACAGGTGGAGTTTGTAACGAGTCTGGAAGCGGACCTGGAGCGGCGGGACTTTACGATCAATGCGATCGCAATGCGGCGTGACGGAACATTAGTTGATCCGTATGGCGGTTTACTGGATATGGAGCGACGCATACTCCGCTGTGTCGGCGACAGCGATGCGAGATTCCAGGAGGATGCCCTCCGGATGGTGCGTGCTGTCCGCTTCGCAGCGGAGTTTCGGATGGACATTGCTGCTGATACATGGCATGCGTTGCGCAGACATGGGAAGCTGCTGTCGCATGTTGCGATGGAGCGGGTTGGCGCGGAATCGGACAAAATGCTGGGCGGAAGCAACCCGCTGGGAGCTTTGCTATGGATGGCGGCCAGCGGGCTGCTTGCCCATACGAAGCAGAAGCTATCGGATAAGCTTACTGCTGCTGCTGAGGTGAAGCTGAGTGACAATGATGCGGGTGAACGCTGTGTTAGCGTGATGGCTCCTTCACACTGCAAGCTGGGTGCTATCAGCAGTCTGGAGCATCTGGATGATCGATGGTCTGCGCTATGTATGGCATGCTCTCTGACAGCAGATGAGACTGCGGAGCTCATCGCGAGCATGTGTTATTCCAATGGGCGCAGGTCACAGATTAGTGCAGTCGTGCGGGTGTATCGCTGGATTCAAACGGAAGCGGCTGCCTCCGTCATCGAGGATGGGCAGCTGCGTCTCCAATGGACCCGGGTAATGCTGGATGAAGGAAGGCAAGCCTCACAGGCTTGCCTTCATATTATGGACAGGCTTCCTGCTTTGTTCCTCCCTGCCAGCGGTGGAACGGAGACGAGGCATGCCGATGGCGGCGGGAAGTTTGCCCCGCTGCAGCGCTGGCTTGATGAGCTGCCGATATCGTCCCTGAGGGAGCTGGCTGTTGATGGAGCAGAGATGCTGCAGGCGCTCGGCAGGCCGGGGGGACCGTGGTTGGGCCGCTTGCTGAATGAGCTGGTGTTTGCTGTCGCAAGCCATCAGGTATCTAATGATAGAGACAGGCTGCTCGCTTACGCGGCCGCAAGTATGGAAGTGTCTGGCAGTGTAAACAAGGCGGATAAGGAGTCTTCATGAACAACAATCGAATTATTGAATTACTGGAGGAACAGCCCCGGCAATATGTATCTGGAGAAGCGCTCAGCCGTGAGCTTCAAATTAGCCGGACGGCTATATGGAAGCAAATTAAGAAGCTGGAGTCGCAAGGCTTTGAGATAGAAGCATCCCGCAGGCTGGGCTATCGTTTAATGAGCAAGCCATCGCAGCTGACATTGCCCGTCTTGTTGAAGAAGCTTGAAGGAACTGCGTTGGTTCGTTCGATCAAGCTGCTGGATACAGTGGATTCCACACAGAACGTAGCGCAGCGTCTGGCAGAGGAAGGGGCGCCGGAAGGCACGCTGATCATAGCCGATCACCAAACGAGCGGAAGAGGCCGCCATGGTAGAAGCTGGGTGTCGCCAGCAGGCAAAGGGGTATGGATGAGCCTGGTGCTCAGACCAGGCATTCCGCTGCAATTCGCGCCCCAGCTGACCTTGTTGGCAGCGGTAGCGCTCTGTCGAGCTTTAAAGTCGGTTACGTCGCTAGAGATCGGGATTAAGTGGCCGAATGATCTGCTTATTGGGGGCAAGAAAATTAGCGGAATTTTGCTGGAATCAACCGCAGAGGACGAGCGTCTTCGTTATGTGATCGCCGGAATCGGGGTCAGCGTCAATCTGGAGCGAGGCGATTATCCGCCAGAGCTTCTCGATGTGGCAACCTCGCTGCTAATTGAAAGCGGCGGGCAAATAGAGAGAAGTGATGTTGTAGCCGCATTCATCCGCGAATTCGAGCATCTGTACGCGCTTTATCAGCAGGAAGGATTCGGTCCGATCCGGACGTTATGGGAAGCTTTGTCGGTGACGCTGCACAAACTGACCCGATTGTATTCTCCTGCGGGTGAATTCGAAGGAACGCCGATCGGCTTGGATGAGCGGGGGGCTCTTCTGGTGAAGAAATCCGACGGCTCTATCGTGCCTGTATTCTCTGCGGAAATGTCCGCTCCGAAGGCTGGCGGTTGATAGACGCGAACATCTATTTTTGTTATACTGTATCTGAGTAAAGGTTAGACTAACAGGGCGGTATCGTTGCATGCGAACTGCACCCGTTATCTATTGCTTCACTACATGGAATGCCCGTTGTATATGTTATTTGCATAGAAGTGAACTCTGCTCTGAGCCGTAGGGACCGAGACAGAAGGAAACTCGCAATTACAGTGACGTTCCTTTTAGGATTGGAACCTTTTTAGCGGAGGCTGAAAGGTTTTTTTGTGTTTATATCTATCCTAAGAGGAGGACGAAGCAATGAAACAACCGTTGACTATTACGAAGCTCAAAAAAATGAAGCAAAGCGGCGAGCCAATTTCAATGCTGACCGCATACGATTATCCATCCGCCAAGCTCGCGGAGGCAGCGGGCATTGACACCATTCTAGTAGGTGACTCGCTCGGCAATGTTGTGCTTGGCTATGATACGACAATACCTGTAACACTGGAAGATATGGTTTATCATACACGGGCTGTGGCGCGCGGCGCGACGAATACGTTTATTGTTGCGGACCTGCCGTTCATGACGTACCGGCTCGGCGTGGAGACGACGCTGCGCAATGCGGCCCGGCTTATGCAAGAGGGCTTCGCGCATGCGGTAAAGATGGAGGGCGGAGCTGATATTGCGGAGGAAGTGTCTGCTTGTGTTCGGGCAGGCATTCCGGTGTTAGGCCATATTGGCCTTACACCGCAGTCTGTGCATCAGCTCGGCGGCTACAGGGTGCAGGGCAAGCTGGAGCAGGAGGCAAGACAGCTGCTGGAGGATGCCAAGGCATTGGAGGCGGCGGGCGTATTCGGCATTGTGCTGGAGCTCGTTGCCGAGCCGTTAGCAGCCTATATTTCATCGCAATTGTCTATCCCGACGATCGGCATCGGAGCTGGACGCGGATGTGATGGACAGGTTCTCGTTTATCATGATATTTTGCAGTATAGCGATGATTACAAGGAGAAGCGCATGGTGAAAACTTATGCGGATATCGGAGCAACGATCCGCAGCGCAATCGGGGCTTATGTCTCGGATGTCAAGACGAGAGCTTTTCCGGCACAGGAGCATGTTTTCCCGATGGACGAAGAGATTATTAAAGGCTTGTACGGCAGCAGCAGCGAATCGACAGGCTCTGATGAGCACTCCCCTTCTCCAGCGTTATCTGACAGCAGGAAGGGGCTGAATGCGGATGATCGTTTGCACAACGATAAATGAGGCCAGAGCCCAGCTCGCGAAGCGCCGTCTGGATGCTCCTGAAGTTGCGATCGGGCTTGTCCCTACGATGGGATATCTTCATGAGGGCCATGCCAGCCTGATGCGAAGAGCGAAGGAGGAATGCGGCTATACGGTGCTGTCGGTATTCGTCAATCCGCTTCAATTCGGTCCGAATGAGGATTTCGACCGTTATCCACGGAGCGCGGAGCAGGATATTGCGCTTGCTGAAGCATGCGGCATCGATCTCTTGTTCATGCCGACAGTTTCCGAGATGTATCCGGTAAAGCCGCTGACCAGCGTCATTATAGATTCGGTGACGGATCGGCTATGCGGAGCTTCAAGACCAGGCCATTTCGACGGGGTAGGGATTGTGGTCTGCAAGCTGTTTCATATTATCGAGCCCCATCGGGCATATTTCGGAATGAAGGATGCACAGCAGATTGCTGTTGTTAAGCGCATGGTCGATGATTTGAATATGCCAGTTGAGATTGTTCCATGCGACACGGTGCGTGAAGACGATGGGCTTGCCAAGAGCTCACGGAATGTATATTTGAACGAGCAGGAGCGGCAGCAGGCTGTCGTTCTCTCGAAATCGCTGCAAGCAGCCGAGCACTGGCTGCGGGAGCCGGGCATGACGGCGGAACGTCTTGCAGGAATGGTTCGGAAGACGATTGAGGAAGCGCCGCTGGCTGTCATTGATTATGTCGAGCTGCTGACCTATCCGGACTTGTCGCCCGTTGAAGCGCAGGCTCTGCTGCCGAATTATCCGGATACGCTAATTATTGCACTGGCGGTCAAATTCGGTGGGACACGTCTCATCGACAACCGATTATTTATCCCGCTCGGAGGTGTTCAGTATGTATAGAACGATGATGAAGTCCAAAATTCATCGTGCGACGGTAACGGAAGCGAACTTGAATTATGTGGGCAGCATTACAATTGACGAGGATCTGATGGAGCTTGCCGACTTGTGGGCCAATGAGAAGGTTCAGATTGTGAACAACAATAATGGCGCACGATTGGAGACGTATGTCATTACCGGGCCACGCGGTTCAGGCGTTATATGTTTGAATGGAGCTGCTGCGCGCTTGGTTCAGCCCGGGGATAATGTTATTATTATCTCCTACGGACTTATGACGGAAGAGGAAGCGCGCGCCTATAAACCGAAGGTAATTATTATGGATGCGAGCAATCGCCCCGTTGATACGCTGTCGGAAGAAATTCACGCCACTATTCTATAACTGCCAGCAGGCAAGTTCTTATTCCAAACTTGTGTAACGTCTGGGACAGAGTATGAAATGGATCGCCCGAGCAAAGAATGAGCATAACAATTTCACTACAGTACACTGTGGCGTGAAGGTGGGATGCGGGCGATGATAAAGCATGTATTCGCGACAATGAACGAAATGCTTGACGACATTATCATTCATTATTCAAACGCAAGCTCCGAGCGAAAGCAGCAATTGACGGAGCAGCTGGCTGTTCTAAAGCAGTTCAGCGATGCCTTCATTGAGGAATGGCTGCAATTCGAAGAAAAATTCGCGGATTTTCGCGATTTGCATTGCCTCCAAAAGGAAGCCGGGCTCAGTGAGGACGGGCCCTCCATGATTGGAACGGCCCCCCACACACTTTATCCGGCTGCCGCAATGGAAACGCTGCCCATGGAGATTTCCGTGATCGGCAGCTCGGCTGCGGAGGAGGCATTGGAGGATGCTGTGCATTCATCCGATGAACAGCGTGATGCTGCAATGTGCAAGGGGCAAGGCTATTTCAAGCTGTTCATGTTCCGTCATGCCGCGCAATATTTTCGCGAGGCGGTTAGATGCGCGCCGGAAGACAATCGGGCAAGGCTGTTTCTCGCGATGACCTGCATGCATTTGCAGGAATGGCAGGAGGCGCAACGGCACTTTCAGCTGCTTGTCGAGCTGACCGACAACGTCAGATGGCAGGCGCTTGGCTTCAATGCGCTTGGCTGCATTCAAGCGGTTCGCATGAATTTGGAGCAGGCGGAGCAATATTTTATGAAAGCACATGAGATTGACCCTGATTTTACTGAGCCGCTTTCCAATATGCATGCATGTCAGCAGCATAAAGGCCAATTATCGTTGTATTTTGGAAGTGGACAGCTTTAGCTACAGTGAATGCGAGAGGATCGAACCGGATGAATTATGCGGTACTGGATTTGGAAACGACCGGTCATGGCGCCGGCGATGAAATTATACAGGTCGGACTTGTTCTGCTCGATGAAACGATGCAAGTGATCCGGTCTTATTATACATTTGTGAAACCGACAATACCGATACCGCCATTCATTACCCAGCTAACGGGAATCGATGAAGCCATGGTTGAGCATGCGCCAGCGGTTGAAGATGTTCTGCTCCAGCTTATCCCTTTATTGGACGATGCAGTTCTTGTAGCTCATAACGTGGGCTTCGATGCCGGGTTTCTAAGCTCGGCGCTCGAACGATGCGGCTATATGCCATTCACCGGGCGCAGACTGGATACAATCGATCTGCTGCGTATATTATACCCCACGCTGACGTCTTATCAGCTGGGGTCTGTGACGGAGCAATTCGGCATTCAGCATGAGCAGCAGCATCGAGCGGATAGCGATGCGATGGCGACGGCGGAATTATTCACGGAATGCTACAATAAGCTTCAGCAGCTGCCGCTGCTCACCTTGCAACGGCTGGCTGGTTTATTGGGCGACGATTCTGATGATCTGGGTTGGTTTATCGGAGCGATTGCGCTTCATAAGGAAACAGAAACCTCGATTGACATGAATGCATACACGTATTACCGTCAATTCGCTATGAAAGCGGGGGATTGGACGGATGAGCAGCCGCCAAGAAGCGAGGAAGAAATAGCCGAAGCGGTTAGTGAAATGACTTTTGAAAGCTATATGACCCACATTAAGGAAGGCATTCGCGCGCTTATCCCTGGATATGAGGAGCGAGAGCCGCAAAATTTAATGTTTCAGGAAGTGTTGGAAGCTCTGGAGCGGGACCGGCATTTATTGATTGAAGCCGGTACTGGAACAGGCAAATCATTAGGCTATCTCATTCCGGCACTTTACTATGGTGTCCAGCACAATAAGAAGATAGTCGTAAGCACGCATACGATTAACCTGCAGGAACAGCTCAGGCAGCGAGATCTCCCCCTTCTGCATTCCGTTTTGCCATACCCATACAAGGCTGCTGTCTTCAAAGGTCGAGGCAATTATTTGTGCCTGCGCAAGTTTGAAGGAAGAGTCCACGCAAGAGATTTCACCTCTCCGATAGAAGATCGAATCACCGCTTCTCAAATGGTCGTTTGGCTAAGTGAAACGGAGCATGGCGATCAGGAAGAGCTTAACTTTGGCAATAAAGGCTCCGATTTCTGGGGGACGGTAGCAAGCGATGCAGATTCCTGTCTCAATCGCAGCTGCCCCTGGTTCAAACGGTGTTATTATCATAGAGCAAAGCAAGAGGCCAATTTGGCAGATGTTGTCATTACGAACCATTCGATGCTGTTCACGGATATACGGGCAGACCATCGCCTTCTCCCCGGCTACGAGCATCTCATTGTTGATGAGGCGCATCATCTGGAGGAGGTCGCGGGCAAACATCTCGGAACGCAATTATCTTATTACTCGATCCCCCATCCGGTGAGCAGATTATGCAAGGATGCGCGCAACGGACAGCTAGTCGGGCTCAAGGCCAGGCTTGCCAATGAGGATACGGATAAATCGGATAAATGGCGGGAAATCATTGATGAGATTGTGCCGATCTTCGGCGAGCTCCGCGATGATTGGGACCGCTTGTTCGAAATGCTGTATGCGCTTGGCGGAGCAGCGGGCAGCAGCGGATCTCAGGAAGCGGGCGGCGAGGGCGGCCAGCTTGTGCTGCGGCTTCGCAGCGGCCAGCTTCCAGCCCATTGGGAGGAAGCGCAGCTTGTCGAGGAACGTGTTCATGGGGAGCTTAGCGCCATTATTCGTCCGCTTGACAAAATGTTTGCTGAAATCAAGGAGCATGTTGATGATCCCGGCATCGTTGCGCTTGTGACCGATTTGAGCGGCACGGTGAAGGATTTGGCCCGCGGACGGGACGAAATCCGCCAGTTCATGAAGGCGGACAAGTCGGAGCTTGTCTACTGGCTGGAAGCGAACAGCACTTCACGCGCCAAATCGATTCATCTCTACGCTGTGCCGGCTGATGTCAGCCCGCAGCTGCGCACTTATTTTTTTGATACGAAGAAAAGTGTCGTTCTTACATCCGCAACGCTGTCCGTCCAGAAGTCCTTTCAATATGCTTGTGAGCAGCTAGGACTGCAGGAGGAGGAAGAGAAGGGACGGCTCAAGACGGTGCAGCTTCCCTCTCCCTTCAATTACCGGGAACAGGCGCTGGTCTGTATTCCGCGCAACTTCCCTGTGCTGAAGGGAGCGGCAGGCGATCCGCTGTTCAATGAAATGCTGGTGGAGTCGCTCGCCCAAGCCGCCATTGAAACAAAGGGACGGATGCTCGTCTTGTTCACTTCATACCGTATGCTGAAGCAGGTGTATGAGCCGCTCAAGGAATTGCTTGCGCCCAGCGGCATTCAGCTGCTTGGGCAGGGCATTGATAGCGGCAATAGAAGCAAGCTGACCAAGCGCTTTCAGCAGCGAACTGCTTCTGTATTGCTTGGTACGAGCAGCTTTTGGGAGGGCGTCGATATTCCTGGCGAGGCATTGACCTGTCTTGCAATTGTCAGGCTGCCATTCCAGCCTCCGAACCACCCGCTAGTCGAAGCGAAATCGGAAATGCTGCAGGAGCAAAAGCAGAATCCGTTCATGAAGCTGTCCATTCCGCAAGCGGTCATTCGGTTCAAGCAAGGCTTCGGGCGGCTCGTACGATCGGGAACGGATCGCGGCATTGTCTTGATTTACGATACCCGTGTTATTGATTCGTATTACGGAAAATATTTTCTCTACTCACTGCCAGGCCCCAAAATCGAGCATATGCATCTAGAGCAAATCGTACCGCGAATCAGGGAATGGTTGTCGGATGGCGAAGGGAGTGCGGAGTCATGAAACCGGTGAAAATTTCTGAGGCTGTCGTAAGAAGGCTGCCGCTTTACTTGCAGGTATTGAACGATCTGCATAAACGGGATGTACAGACTGTTTCCTCACAGGAGCTCGGGAACAAGCTGGACTTGAATCCGGCGCAAATACGCAAGGATCTCGCTTATTTCGGTGATTTTGGCCGTAAGGGAATCGGCTATGATGTGACTTATTTAATAGAGAAGATCAGGCAAATTCTGAAGCTGGACCAGCCGCTGTTCGTAGCTCTTGTCGGAGCTGGCAATCTAGGCCGCGCACTTAGCAATTATACGACTTATCTGAAGGACAACATGAAGATAACAGCTATTTTCGACGCGAATCCTTCCATCATCGGGACGCAAATCAACAGCTTGACTGTTCAGCCGATAGATGCGCTCAAGGAAACGGTTATCGCGTTGAATATTCGGATCGGTATTATTACGGTTCCGGCTGTTGAAGCGCAAAGTGTTGCTGATCGGTTTGTTGAGGCTGGAATTGAAGGCATTCTGAATTTTGCGCCGACTGTTCTGCGAGTGCCGGATGATATTCGGATTCACTATGCTGATTTCACAACAGAGCTGCTTAGCCTGGCTTATTATTTGGACAAAGAAGGGAACGAAGAGAATGAACCAGCTATGGATTGAGAATGGCACTTTCGTTACGATGGATGAGAGCCGTCCTGTTGTAAAGGGACATATGGTAATTGAGGATGGGAAGATTGCGTATATTGGCGAACAGCCGCCCCAGCCTCAGCCTCAAGGGGCGGAACGTATAAATGGCGAGGGACTCGTCTTCATGCCTGGCTTGATCAATACGCATGGACATGCTGCTATGTCCCTGCTGCGCGGCTACTCTGACGACCAGTCCTTGCAGCTATGGCTGGAAGAGAAGATGTGGCCAATGGAAGCAAAGTTCACGGATGATGATGTTCGCTGGGGAACATCGCTTGCGGTAGCGGAAATGCTCAAATCGGGCACAACGACGTTCGTAGACATGTATGATCGTATGGATATTGTAGCCCAGGTGGTAGAGCAGTCGGGCATCAAGGGCTTGCTTACGCGCGGTGTTATCGGTTTGTGTCCGCCTGAGGTACAGGATTCCAAGCTGGCGGAGGCGAAGCAATTTGTCCGTGATTGGAACGGCAAGGCTGACGGTCGCATCACTGCCATGCTCTCGCCGCATGCGCCGTATACGTGCCCGCCGGATTACATTGCACGTATCGTTGAAGCCGCCCATGAGCTGGACGTTCCGCTTCATACGCATATGTCTGAATCTGCGGCAGAGGTGCAGCAGAATGTGAACGATTACGGCTGCCGTCCTGTTGAGCATCTGGACAAGCTGGGCTTCTTCTCGCGTCCGGCACTGCTGGCGCATGCTGTACATCTGACTGATGATGAAATTAGTCTGCTCGCAGAGCGGGGCGCGGCCATCTCGCATAATCCTGCGAGCAATCTCAAGCTTGCCAGCGGCGTTGCGCGAGTGCCGGATCTGCTGAAGGCCGGTGTGACCGTTTCACTTGGAACGGACAGTGCTGCAAGCAACAACAATCTCGATTTGTTCGATGAAATACGGCTTGCTGCTCTTATACATAAAGGCGTTTCCGGCGATCCGACCGCCGTTCCCGCATGGGAGGCGCTCAAGCTGGCTACATCAAGCGGCGCTCGCGCGATATGGAAAGAGGATCGGATCGGCGTGCTCAAGGAAGGGATGAGCGCTGATTTCATCGCGCTTGACGCTGAGCAGCCGCATTTTTACCCGCAGACTGAAATTGTATCGCATCTGGTCTATTCCGGATCGGGAAGAGACGTCAAGCATGTATGGATTGACGGTCGTCAAGTGGTGAAGAGTGGCGTATGCCTGCTGCTGGATGAGGAGAAGGTACTGGCAGAGTCGCAGCGTTGCTTCGAAAGGCTGCTGAACAGCTAATGCGCGCAAAAAGCCGTAAACGCGAGCCGGTCATGACTCCATTGAAGTGGACGCTGCTCGCCGCAGCTGCGCTCATTACGATAGTGCTTCTCGTCAACGGTTATTATCGCCACGTGCAATCTCCGCTATGGGAGGAGGAGCGTGCTGCCGAGAAGCAAGCGATAGAAACTGCGGAATTCACTGAGACGGCGGATGCCCACAAGTTCGTTTGGGACGAGACATTATGGGTGGTAGAAGGCAAGGATAAGGACGGCGACGAGGCCTACGTCTGGTTGAAGCAGGAGGACAAAGATAAACCGCTGATCCTCAAGGTTAAGGAGGGGGTAACTGCCGAGGCCATTGAGGAACAATTCAACCAGTCCAAGCCTGATGCAGATATGGAGCGCGTCACACTCGGCATGCTAAATGGCGAACCTGTGTGGGAAGTTTTCTATTATAGAAAACAGGCTGGCAGCGGCAATTATTATTATGACTTCTATCGCTTCAAAGATGGCAGCGCTGTGACGACTTATAAACTTCCATCACAGTAGATGGTGTATGTTTGTTGGCTCATGGAAATGGGGCTGTAAAGCTGAAAAAGCTGCTTACAGCGACGAAAACAAAAATATTGTAAGCTGTAAGGCGGAAAAACGTTGCTACAGCCCCAATTTTGCTTGACTAGGCGCACGCTATGGGGCTGTAAAGCTGAAAAAGCTGCTTACAGCGACGAAAACAAAAATATTGTAAGCTGTAAGACGGAAAAACGTTGCTACAGCCCCAATTTTGCTTGACTAGGCGCACGAAATGGGGCTGTAAAGCTAAAAAAGCTGCTTACAGCATTGAAAACAAAAATATTGTAAGCTGTAAGGCGGAAAAA
>NZ_CAKMMF010000030.1:40965-56596 GCF_927798095.1 Paenibacillus plantiphilus
CGGAAAAACGTTGCTACAGCCCCAATTTTGCTTGACTAGGCGCACGAAATGGGGCTGTAAAGCTAAAAAAGCTGCTTACAGCATTGAAAACAAAAATATTGTAAGCTGTAAGGCGGAAAAACGTTGCTACGGCCCCAAGTTAGCCTGACTGGCGCACGCTATGGGGCTGTAAAGCTAAAAAGCCGTTTACAGCAAAAATGAGCTGTTACAGTTAAAACTGTATACAGCTTATTTTTTACCAGCTAAATAAAAACGAGCATAAGTAACGGACAAGGGAGCGGAGCAGTAAGAAGGAACCTGTTGAAGCGTGAGCGTTCGCCTTTGTTTCTCGATTTCAACTCGAACCTGCCACCAGGAAATCCGGGAACAACAACGATCGGAAGCTCCTTCAGCCTGCGCAGCGACCCCTGTTCCTGACGGGATAAAGTTGGAATGCGGTTGAACGGCAACACCGGATCGCCCCGTCGGATATCGCCCCGTCGATATCACCCCGCTGGATCGCCCCGCCTCTCATGCACTGGAGGCTGCACGCAGTATAGATGGAACGGCACAGTCGATAGCAACAGCAGCGGCAGTTTGCGCCAATGCTCCTAATTATTACACACCCTCTTGGGTCGGATGCTGTGATATACTTTCGTATAGAGAGATTGATATACGATTATATATACGCTATCTAACATAAGGGGGCTTTTGCCGTGAAAATACGAATTTTACCTGCGATTCTAACTGCTGTGTTGTCGGCTGGCTTGCTGGTCGGTGGCTGGTATACGTATCGGAATGTTGCTACATTAGGACCGCTTGAACGAATCGTTGCCGACATGCCGGGCGTTTCAGCTGCTGCTCCGATTATCGATAGAGATTCTGTGACGATGGAGCTTACTTTGGATCGGGATGCGAATGTGAAAGAGGTATATGAGACGATTGTGCGAGAAGGCGAGTCTGTAATCGGAAGCAGAGAGCTTAAGTTCGACATTCAAGAGAAGGGTAATCAAGAGGAGCTTGACAAGGTATGGTCAACCGTTCTCTTTGATATAGCTGAGGCGATGGAGAATCGGCAATATACAGACATTCCTGCTGCGATGAACCGTTTGGAGAAGCAGTTCGCTGATGTGCAAGCGACATCCGAGATCGATGAAGTGAACGTCTACATTACACTGAAGAACGGCGAAACGGTGAAGCATATTGTGCTGCCAAGAATAGCCGAGAAGCTGGGGGTGTGGCCGAATGCGTAGTTATACGAAGGAAATCGCGATTGGCTTCGTGCCGGTTTTCATTCTTTTCTTGCAATTTGTCGTTGGCGTTAATACGCTGCCGCTCGTCTTCATGGCCGGTATTGCAGGCGGGTTATTGTATGTGGCGAAATCACGAGGTCAATTGGCTGCGATGGGCGGGGAACGCAAAGGCAAAATACGTCCTGCTGTACCGTTGTCCTTCGATGAGATCGGCGGTCAGGATCGTGCGAAGCAGGAGCTGATTGAGGCGCTGGATTTTCTCGTCCATCAGGATCAAATTTCCAAGTTCGGCATACGCCCGCTGAAGGGCATACTGCTGACTGGACCTCCGGGAACAGGCAAAACGCTGCTCGCTAAGGCCGCTTCAGCCTACACGGATTCTGTCTATATTGCCGCATCCGGTTCGGAATTTGTCGAGATGTATGTTGGCGTCGGCGCGAGCCGTATCCGTGATATGTTCAAGGAAGCGCGCCAGAAGGCGCAGAAGGCTGGCAAGACCAGTGCCGTTATTTTCATCGATGAGATTGATGTGATCGGGGGCAAGCGTGACGGCGGACAGCAGCGGGAATATGACCAGACGCTCAACCAGCTGTTGACTGAGCTTGACGGGATTCATACCTCGGAATCACCGCGCATTCTGCTCATTGGCGCGACGAATCGCAAAGAGATGCTGGACAGCGCTCTGCTGCGTCCCGGAAGGTTCGACCGTCATATCGGCGTTGATCTGCCGGACAAGAAAGGCCGCAATCATATTTTGCGCATTCATGCACGGAATAAACCGCTTCATGACGAGGTCAGCATGGATAAGATTGCCGAGGAATCGTTCGGCTTCTCCGGCGCGCAGCTGGAAAGCGTGATGAATGAATCTGCCATCTATGCGATGCGGGAAGAGAGCGAGACCATTATGCAGCGTCATCTGTCCATGGCGATTGACAAGGTGATGATGGGCGAGAAGACGGATCGCGAATCGACTAAGGAGGAGCGGGAGCGTGTTGCGCTTCACGAGCTTGGCCATGCGATTACTGCTGAGATTGTCAGACCTGGCAGTGTATCACAGGTTGCACTGTCTCCGCGAGGCCAGGCACTTGGTTATGTGCGCCATAATCCGCAGCAGGACCGTTATTTGTACACAAGGGAGTTTCTTGAGGAGCAGATTATGATCGCTCTTGGCGGTGCAGCGGCGGAGGAACAATTCTATGGAGACCGAAGCACGGGCTCGCGCGGCGATTTCGATCAGGCGATGAGCATTGTCCGTACGATGGTGGAATCAGGCTTGACGGAGATGGGCATTGTCAATGAATCGATGATGACGCCGGATAAATGGGCGAGCGTGAGCAACAATATCCTGAATCATTTGATGAGCCGTGTCAAGCAGCTTTTGGAAGAAAGAAAGGATGTTTTTATCCGCTCCCTGGAAGTGCTAACGGCAGAGGAGACGCTCGGAGGCCAGCAATTCCGCGACTTGCTGGATCAATCCGGCGATGTTGCGAAGGAAACGATAATGTCATAAGTTACAATTTGAAGGCGGACTGCGGTCCGTCTTCTTTTTTGCTATAAAAGCGTTATAATAAGAGGGATGACCTTCAGAAAGCGAATCATACTTCTGCTGTACTAGATGGGGGAATGGCGAGATGACAGTACGTAGTGTAGGCGTTATTGGCATTGGAACGATGGGGCAAGGCATAGCTGAGATGCTGGCCTTCAACGGACTTGATGTATATGTAGTCGAACAAAATGATGAGAAATTAGCTGCATCCATTGCACTGATAGAGCAAAGCCTCGATAAGCAAATTGAGAAATGGGCGCTTACACTGGCGGAGAAGAAGCTGGTCATGAACCGCATTCATCCGGTCAAACGGCTGTCTGCGATGTCTGAATGCCAGCTCGTAATCGAAACGATTACGGAGGATCTTGAGAGCAAACGGGTGATCTTCGAGGAGCTGGATCGAATCTGCGATGCCAGCATCATTCTGGCCAGCAATACGTCAACGCTAAGTATGACGGAGCTGGCGGGCATGACGAAAAATCCGGAACGTGTAATCGGCATGCATTTCGTTTATCCGGTTATGAAGACAGGACTTGTAGAGATCGTTCGCGGGCTTAAGACGTCGGAAGAAACGTTCACAAAGACCAAATATTTTGTCGAAAATATTATACATAAAAAAGGCGTTATGGTGTTCGAATCGCCAGGATTCGTCACAACGCGATTAATTTGTTTATTAATTAATGAAGCGCTTCATGTGCTGGAGGAAGGCGTTGCATCGGCTGATGATATCGACAGCGCGATGCGGATCGGCTACTCCTTCCAGAACGGACCGTTCGAAATGGCGGACAGATTCGGGCTGGATGCAGTGCTCGCGGCGCTTGAGCGGATGTTCCGCGAGTATGGCGAATTGAAGTATAGACCGTCTATCGTGCTCAAGAAAATGGTGCGTGCTGGCCATCTTGGCGTGAAGAGCGGCATTGGTTTTTTCAAATATGATAAGGATGGGGATCGCGTATGATAATTCTCGTCATTAATGCCGGCAGCTCGTCGCTTAAATACCAGCTCTATAATATGAAGGAAGAGTCCGTTCTTGCTCAAGGAAGAGTCGAGAGAATCGGTATGGATTCTTCGATCGTCACCCATGAGCCAGAGGGCAAGTCCGAGGTGCGGCTAGTAAGTGAAATTCTTGATCATAATACTGCTGTGAAGCGGGTTATCGATCTGCTCGTTCATAAGGAGCATGGCGTGCTCGGCTCCATCAATGAAATTAAAGCGGTTGGCCATCGGGTCGTCCACGGCGGTGAGATTTTCAAGCATTCCACGTTGGTAACGCCTGATGTTAAGCTTGAGATCCGCAAGCTGTTCGACTTGGCGCCGCTGCACAATCCGCCTGCTCTAATGGGCATCGCAGCAGTGGATACGAACATGGCCGAGGTTCCGCAGGTGGTCGTATTCGACACGGCTTTCCATCAATCGATGCCGCAGGAGTCGTTCCTGTATGCGATTCCTATGGTGCTATATCGCCGCCACAAAATACGCCGCTATGGCTTCCACGGCACATCGCATCACTATGTCAGCCAGCAGGCGGCGGAATTTCTGGGCAAGCCTTTGGAATCAATTAAAATGGTATCCTGTCATATTGGAAACGGTGCGAGCTGCACCGCCATTATGGACGGCAAGTCCTTTGATACGAGCATGGGCTTGACGCCTCTCGAAGGTTTGATGATGGGGACGCGGAGCGGTGATCTCGATCCGGCGATTGTGCCCTTTACGATGAATAAAGAGGATCTGACGCTGAGCGAGGTTAATTCGATGCTGAACAAGCATAGCGGCATGCTGGCAATTAGCGGGATCAGCAGTGATATGCGGGAGATTACGGATGCGATGCAGGAGGGCGACAAGCAGGCGAAGCTTGCCTTCGACATGTATACGTACCGGCTGCGTAAATATATAGGAGCATATGCCGCTGCGATGAACGGTATGGATACACTAGTATTTACTGCTGGTGTAGGCGAGAATTCAGTCGTTCTGAGGAAAGCGGTTTGCGACGGATTAACCTTTATGGGTATTGAGCTGGACGAAACGCGCAATGCGGAAAGATCGAAGGAAGCGAGAGTCATCTCATCGGATAATTCCCGTGTCACTGTACTTGTGGTGCCGACAAATGAGGAATTGTTGATTGCGCGGGATACTTATCAAATCGTACAGAACCGAGCCTAAGTCAGAAGGGTGAGATTAACGATGAAGAACCTGACTTTAATTAGTCGAGTGAACGAGCATGCGGAGCAATCGGTATGGATCGGCTGTTGGCTGAATGGCAAGCGCTCCAGCGGTAAAATCCAGTTTCTTCAGCTCCGCGATGGAACCGGCTACATTCAAGGGGTTGTGGTGAAAAGCGAAGTATCCGAGTCAACCTGGGAAGCGGCGCAGAAGCTTACACAGGAGAGCTCGCTGTATGTCCGGGGAACAGTAAGGGTGGAGCCGCGAAGCTCCTCCGGATATGAGCTGACCGTTCACGAGCTGGAAGTTATTCAGCAGACACAGGAGTATCCGATTACGCCGAAGGAGCATGGGGTCGACTTCTTGATGGACCGCCGTCATTTGTGGCTGAGAACGGCTAAGCAGCGGGCTATTATCGTCATTCGGGCGGAAATTATTCGTGCCACGAGAGCTTTCTTCGATGTTCGGGACTTTACGCTGGTTGATCCGCCGATCCTGACCCCGTCCTCTTGCGAAGGAACGACGAATCTGTTTCATACCAAATATTTTGACGAGGATGCTTATTTGACGCAGAGCGGCCAGCTGTATATGGAAGCTGCAGCGATGGCGCTAGGCAGAGTCTATTCCTTTGGTCCGACCTTCCGTGCGGAGAAGTCCAAGACACGGCGGCATTTGATTGAATTCTGGATGATTGAGCCGGAGATGGCCTTCGTTGATCATGAGGCCAGCCTGCTCGTACAGGAGCAGCTGATTGCCTTCATCGTCCAGAGCGTATTGGAAAACTGCCGCAAGGAGCTGGAGACGATTGGCCGGGATGTTGGCAAGCTGGCTAATATTGCTGCGCCGTTCCCGCGCATCTCCTATGACGAAGCGATCGCTTTGCTGCAGGAGCAGGGCTTCGAGGTGCAATGGGGCGAAGACTTTGGCGCCCCGCATGAAACGGCTATAGCAGAGAAATTTGAACGGCTGGTATTCATTACCCATTATCCGGCTGCGATTAAAGCGTTCTATATGAAACCGGACCCGAACAGACCGGAGGTCGTGTTATGTGCGGATATGATCGCGCCGGAAGGCTATGGAGAGATTATTGGGGGTTCTCAGCGGATTGATGATCCGGAGCTGCTGGCACAGCGGTTCTCAGAGCATGAGCTGTCTGAGGAAGCCTATCAATGGTATCTCGATCTGCGGAAGTATGGAACGGTCCCGCATTCCGGCTTTGGACTCGGGCTGGAGCGGACGGTTGCCTGGATATGCGGACTGGACCATGTACGCGAGACGATTCCGTTCCCGAGAATGCTGTATCGTCTCTATCCGTAGCTGCAGAGCAGGAGGCTTGCATCGATGAAAACAGATATGTGGAAGGCGTACGCGCGAGGCATGGCCGCAGCGATGAACAGCGGCGGCGTTGTTATTCCGGCCGGCTTGCTTCGCGCTTATCGCGGGATTGGCTTAACGGATACCGAAATGCTGCTCATCATTCAGCTCTTCATGTACCGTCAGCTGGAGGGGGTGGAGTTTCCGACACCGGAGCAGCTGGCGGATCGGCTGGGCTTAACGTCCAAGGCGGTCGGCCAACTGCTTGGCCGGCTAATGAAGGAAGGCCTGTTGGCAATTGATGAACAGATGGACAGCATTTCAGGTGTTCAGTCCGAGCGTTACAATTGGAATGGCCTTATTATTAGAAGCGCAGAATGGCTTGCGGATGAAGCGCGGAAGAGCGCTATGGGACCGGAGCGGGAGCAGCGGAACTCAGAGCCCAAGGCAGCAGACCTGTTCACCGTATTCGAACAGGAATTCGGCCGTCCGCTGTCACCGATGGAATGCGAAACGATCAGCGCATGGCTTGATCAGGATCGATATCAGGAGGAACTGATTCGCTTTGCGCTCAAGGAATCCGTATTCGCAGGCAAGCTGCATTTCCGGTATATCGACCGGATATTGATCGAGTGGAGCAGGAATCGGGTAACGAATGTAGATGAAGCTAGAGCATATACGAATAAATTTCGCGGCGGCAGAGGGTCTTCATGATCTCTTGCCGCCGCTTTGCTTTGCCGCGCTATACATAAATGCCAGCCTCTCTAGCTATACTACGTCTATCTCGTACGCTCAGAAAGTAAGAAGGTGGTCCAGTGGCATCAGCAATACCGCTAAGCAAGGAGCTCAGCCATAATTCAATCTCTATCAGCAGCAGACTCGGCAACAGTCTGGATGTCGTGTCCCGTAGAATCGGCGGTGATGATTCGGATTCAGCTGCAACGATCGCCATTCTATATATCGACAGCCTGGTTGATCAACGAACCATTAACGATCATATCGTGCAGCCGCTCATGAATGCGCTGCTTGTGGGTGCGGAGCAGGAGCAGCCGACGGGTCAGGGAATGCTGGAGCGATTATCAAGGCATGTGATTGCCGCAGGATCAGTTGCAGTCATTCGAACAGAGGAAGAGGCGCTCGAAGCGCTGCTTAACGGCTTCTGTGTCATTATGGTTGACGGTACGGATGAAGCGTTGATTGCTGTTACAGCTGGAGGTGAGCAGCGATCGGTAGATGAGCCCGTCACCCAGACGGTCATACGCGGACCGCAGCATAGCTTTACGGAGAATATATTTACGAATTTGGGGTTAATTCGACGTATTATTCGGTCTCCAAACCTTCGTCTTCAAGGCAAACGCATCGGGAGGCAGACACAGACGCATGTGTTTGTCGCTTCTATAAAAGGAATCGCGAAGCAGAGCGTTGTGGATGAGGTGCTGCGCAGACTGGATGCCATTGATATAGACGGAATTATCGAAAGCAGCTATGTCGAGGAGTTCATACAGGATCGAACGTTTACTCCATTCCCAACGTTGATGAATATCGAGCGTCCCGATGTTGTAGCAGCATCATTGCTGGAGGGTCAGGTGGCAGTAATTGTCGATGGTACGCCTTTTGTGCTGCTGGCTCCGGTTACTTTCTTTAAATTTTTCCAATCTGCTGAAGACTATTATCAACGATTCGATATAGCGAGCTTCTTAAGACTCCTTCGGCATATTACCTTTATCGCATCGATGCTGCTTCCGGCATTATACATTGCCATTACGACCTATCACCAGGAAATGCTGCCAACTACGCTGCTCATTAGTTTGGCCGCACAGCGGGAGGGCATACCGTTTCCGGCGCTCTTCGAAGCGTTTCTGATGGAAATCACATTCGAGGTGCTTCGGGAGGCGGGTGTGCGGATGCCGCGAGCGATAGGTCCTGCTGTCTCGATTGTTGGCGCGCTTGTACTTGGACAAGCGGCTGTTCAAGCCGGTCTTGTATCGCCTGCGATGGTCATTGTCGTTTCCTTTACTGCCATCTCCAACTTCGTTACGCCGCAGATCAATATTGCCATTGCAGCGAGGCTCATTCGCTTCTCGCTAATGCTGTTGGCGGGGATGCTCGGCTTGTACGGGATTATGACAGGTGTCATAGTTCTGCTCACGCATCTGGCCGGCTTGCAGTCATTCGGTGTTCCCTATATGGCCCCAGTAGCGCCATTCATCTGGAGCAGCTGGAAGGATATTTTTATTCGGGTTCCAAGATGGGCGATGAAATCCCGGCCTGAAATGTTGGGCGGCAGCAAACGGAAGAACAATGCAAGGATGCCGGACTGGCAGCGGTCCCGCTCTGAATAAACGGAGGCATAGGAATGGTAAAGCGATGGTTGCAGATTGGTCTGGCCCTCGTCATCCTGACAGCACAGTGCGGCTGCTGGAACAGAGTGGAATTGAACGAGCTGAGCATCATATCTGCAACAGGCATTGACATTGAAGATAATGGAAGATGGCGGCTTTCCTTTCAGCTTGTCATCCCGCAAGCGATTTCCAGCACTTCAGGTGTATCCACAAATGCGGCTCCTGTATATGTGTTTTCGACAGAGGATGAAAGCCTGCGCGGCGCAGTTCGGAAAACGAGTCTGGAGCTGTCGCGCAAGCTGTATTTTTCCCACAATCAGATGGTTGTCATTAGCGAGAAAGCGGCACGCTACGGGATCAACACGCTCATGGAGGCTTATATCCGCAATACGGATTCCAGAGAGACGGTAACCATCTTTCTTACAAAGGGAAGTGCCCGCAACATGCTGGAGCAGCTCATCTCCATGGAGAAGATTCCAGGAGCAGCTATTGACCATATGGTGCAAAATGAAGCTTTCAATGGAGGCAGTTTCCCGCAGATGACCGTCTTTCAGGTGCAGCAGGAATTGCTCGACGGGACCCATGCAACAGGCATTCCGAGTCTTGCGTTGGCCGGTGAGGGAGGCTCATTCGATTCGCTTGATGGGATGAAAAAAACACATTCGGATCTCAAGGTCAAATTAAGCAAGCTGGGTATCATTAAGGGTGACAAGCTGGTTGGATGGATCAACGCGGAGGATAGCATGGGGGCGATGTGGCTTGCCAATCGTGTCAAGAGAACAACAGTGCCCTTCGCATGCGAGCCATCGAGAAAAAAAGACTCCACCCTTCGCATCATTCAGACCTCTACTCGGGTTAGCCCCGAGCCTAAGGGAAACAGCTTCATCATAAACGTCCATGCGAAGGTGAACGGCACACTATATGAATACAACTGTGATGCTGATATGGCGAAGCCGGAAACGATTGCCCAAATCGAGAAGGCTATCGCAGCTGAAATTGAGCGAACGATGATGAAAGGCTGGAAAGCGATAAGCGAGCAGCGAGCGGATATTGTCGGCTTCGGCGGGGCTGTACATGAAAAGTATCCTAAGCGATGGAGGGAGATTGCTTCCTCATGGAATGAGCAATTGGGGCAGTTGCAGATTAAATGCCATGTGCGGGTCCATGTAAATCAGACGGGAATGAGCATTGATTCCTTTCGGTCGAAGTTAAGAAAGCAAGGCGGATGAAGGATGGAGGCGATCCGGTGGGCAAGCTCAGCGGCTATCAGATTGTAGTCATGATCATCATGTTTGAGCTGGGCAGCACGCCTCTGTTCGAGCTTGGAATCAAGGCCAAACAGGATTCGTGGCTTGCTATGACGCTTGCCGCCTCCATCGGGCTCCTGCTTTTGTGGGTTTACCTGCGCATCCAGGGACGGTTTCCCGGGATGGGTTTGGCGGATCTGCTCCGCGTACATTTCGGCAAATTTCTAGGTACCTTTACCGGATTGCTGTTCGGCCTCTATTTCACCTATGAAGCTTCGCGAAATGCGCGTGACTTCAGTGAATTAACCGTTATGACGATTCTGCAGCAAACGCCGCAATGGGTTATTATTTTCACGACTGCATTGATTTCATTGTACGGGGTTTACAAAGGTCCTACAGTGTTCTTCCGGGTTGTTGAAATGCTGTTTCCGATTGTCATTCTCAGCTATGGCGTTATCGTTATCCTTCTATTTATCGCGCGGCTTCCAAATTATCACAGACTGCTTCCGATGCTTGAGAACGGTGTGGGGCCAGTAGTGTCAGCTGCTATTCCAGACATTGTTTCATTCCCATTCGGTCAGATGGTTGTATTCCTGATGTTCTGGCACAGATTGTCGCCCGGCAAAAAGCTTGGGAGAATAGCGTCAATGGGCTATATTATTGTAGCTGTGCTGCTAATTGTGTTGAACGCCATATCGATGGCGGTTCTCGGACCCGAGATTTCTTCCATTTCGTCACTTCCTCTGCTGGAGGTTGTACAGCTCATTCGGATAGCTAACATTCTAGAACGGCTTGATGTGTTTGTTACGCTGCTGCTCTATATAGGACTGTATGTGAAAATGACCTTGTTCTGCATGGCAGCGGTTATTATGATGAAAAACCTGTTCAAGGGCTCACATGCTGCATGGTCTGCAGCTATTATACTGATCATATGCGGACTCGCCTTCCTGGAGCCGAATAATACCGTTCGTCTATGGTTAGGGCTTACTGTTATGGTTAAGCTTTTTACCATCTTCCAAATTGCATTGCCGATTGTGGTGCTTGCCGTAGGTGCTATGAGAGGGCTCGGGAAGAAGGGGACGGAGCCTGAAACTGCTCATACCGCAGACGAAATATGAGCAGCTAACTAGCAAGTTGTCCAATCCGCGAGATAATAGAGTACATATAATAGAGTATCCTTAGTAGGAGGTGATTCGAAATGGGTACTTTTTTGGATATGAGAAGTTCCATGAACTCCAACCACTCCGGGGCTCCGGGAGTAAGCCTCTCCCTAACACCTGCTTTGTTCGGAGTTATTGGTCTGCAAACGAAAAACGTTGCCAACCCGATCGTTACACTTGCAGGAACAGTTGGGATTAGCGGCGGCTTGATCGGCAACACGTTCACAATTCAGATCGTTCGCGGCAGCACAACCTTTGTTCCAGCCAACGTGATCTACACGGCTCAAATGGCAATAGCGCTAAGTGTCGCAAACTCTTCTGACATCTATTCCTTCACCGCACAGGATCTGCTGGCTCCGGCAGCTGCTGAAACGATCTACACCGCTTTTATTACAGGAGGCCCGCTGGCCGTGCTTACGGGTACGCGCAATGGTCCTGAGGTGTTCTACGGAACGGCTTCCAGCACGATTTAATGGTTGGTTGAAAGCTATGCGGCGATTGTCAGCCGCATAGCTTTTTTTCGTGCGCGCTAAATGGGATGGCTGCCTCGACGATTATATTATATCCCGTAGGGTGATGTATTCCTGATATCTTCAATTGTGTAAATTTTTTAAAACCTTTTTTTTGTAACCAGCGTCTATATTAATAGTGTGTATTTTTTTGGAGGGGATGATGAATGATGTTTAAAAATGAAAAATTCATGTTGCTTTTAATGGCGGTATTTGTAATTTTGTGTGTGGGGATTGCTAGTGCTCAAGGTTCAGAACAATCACTCGAAGAGCTGACTGGAAAATCGGTTCAGGACGTTCAAAAAGATCCAGAAGAATCCGCAAAAAGTATGGTTAGCAATTATTTTAGTGCGATCATGCAACAAGAAGGGAAAGGCGGGGCTGCTCTAACAGATTTCAAAATTACTAATGTCGATAGCTCAGATCTCAGCGACATCAAGGTAACTGTTAACTTAAAGTATGAAAATATACCGGAGTTGCCTGCAGCAAATTATCACGTTATAAGAATAGACAATACTTATCAGGTGAAAAAGCAATTTTGTGCGTATGATTTAATACCAAACTCTCGAACACATGGAACGGTAAATTGCAGTAGCAGCGGCAACGAGGGATCTGACAATTTTACAATTGCAAACTGATCCAAGGAAGGCGTAAACGTTTGCGAAAATTAATATTTTCTAATATATGTATTTTATTCAAAATCAAAAAAGGTGATTGCGCTTTCATGTGGAACTACGTAACTCAGGAGGTGTAGTCCATAATGAAAATGAAAGGAAAAAGGGATTATAACAAGCTTCTTCTACAAATCGAGAGAAGCATTCATAATCAAGTTAACGGAGGAGTGAAATTACAAGAACTATTCTCTGAGGCATTTATGAAGGAGCATACCGAGTTCAAAGACATCCATTCCTTTTTTGAAGGCGGGTCTTTTGAAGTTAACAGCGCGGCCGAATTGGAAAATATAAACAAAACATCTTTGGATCGGCATGTGATGGAGAATTCTATATTCACAACATGGGAGAAGATGAAGGAAGCAGCAGGTCAAGCCTATTTAAAGGTGAAATTATAGTTTCGCTGTATTGTCAACCAAAGAATAGTAAGCGATTTCATTAAGCGGACCAGCCATCTCATGGCTGGTCTTTATATAGGGGCGAGTCCAGTATTGCAGATACGGGACTCGTTCTTTTTATTGCTGCGCTGCCGGGCATCGCGTCCAATCGTCTTCCGCCGGTATGTCATACGCTAATGACACATGTCTTTTATTCGGGGAGGAGAATGCCTGTGATTGCGGTCAGCTTATGCATGATCGTCAGGGATGAAGAGGAGGTACTCGCACGCTGCCTTGATTCTGTGGCGGATCTTGTCGATGAGATCGTTATTGTTGATACAGGATCAGTGGACCGAACGAAGGAAATCGCTGCGCAATATAACGCGCGCATCGTTGAGTTCGAGTGGATTGAGGATTTCGCGGCGGCGAGAAATTTCTCGTTCGCACAGGCTACCCAAACGTACGTGATGTGGCTCGATGCCGATGATGTCCTGTTCGAGAAGGATAGAGAGAAATTCCGCAAGCTGAAACAATCGCTCCCTCCAGAGGTGGATTCCGTCATTATGGAATATCATCTCACCTTCGATATGGCGGGCAATGCAGCTGCCGGCTCCCGCCGCAACCGGCTTGTGAAGCGGAGCATGGGCTACCAGTGGCATAACCCGATACATGAGTATTTGGAAGTATCCGAAGGAAATATTATGCTGACGGATATCGCCATATCGCACAAACGGATGGGAGATCATTCTGACCGGAACATGCGAATATTCAAGAAGCAGGTCGCTGACGGCAAGGAGCTGCTGGGACGCGACCTCTATTATTTTGCCAACGAGTTGGTGGATCAGAAGGAATATGCGGAGGCCGTACAGAGCTACACGCTGTTTCTACAGGGACCGGTTGAATATTCCGAGGATCATATGCTTGCTTGCAGCAAGCTGGCGGAGTGCTATCATCATCTTGGCCGCAAGGACAAGAAGCTGGAAAGTCTGCTTCTGGCGTTCAAATATGATGTGCCGCGAGCGGACTTCTGCTGTTCGATCGCATTTTGCTTTGAGGAGCAGGAAGCATGGCCGTTGGCCATACACTGGTATAATATGGCGCTTGGACTGGAGAAGCCGGCCTTCAGCATGGGACTGCTCAATCTGGTGTGCTGGACGTGGCTGCCGCATGTGCAGCTCTGCATTTGTTATGCCAAGGTTGGCGAGCTGCGGAAGGCGATGGAGCACAACGATAAGGCGCTGCATTATTTGCCCGATGATGCCAATCTCAAGGATAACAAGCGAAGGCTGGAGGAGATTCTGCAAATCCATAATGATGTGAAACGTCGGCATAAGGATGGGCAGGAGCAAGTACAGGGGCAAGTGGAGGAGCAAGTGCAGGAGCAAGTGCAGGAGCAGGAGCAGGAACAGGGGCCAGAACAGGGGCAAGTGGAGGATCAGGAACAGGGGCAAGTACAGGGTCAGGATAGTGGTCAGGATGGCGGTATTGTATGATAACGAGCATTATTCTGGTGACCTATAATAAGCTGGCCTATACACAGGCCTGTATTGAGAGCATTCGGCGTCATACGATGTCCGGGAGCTACGAGATCATAGTTGTCGATAATGGTTCAACAGATGATACCCCGGTATGGCTGGAGGAGCAGCAGGATATCATTTGCCAGCTTAATGGCCGGAATGAGGGTTTTCCCAAGGCTTGCAATCAAGGAATAGCGGTTGCCAGCGGCGAGCAAATGATGCTGCTCAATAACGATACGATTGTTACGCCTCGCTGGCTGGAGGGCTTGCTGCAAGGGCTGCACAGCGATCCGAAGGTTGGGGCGGTCGGGCCTGTAACGAATTATGCTTCCTATATGACCCAGATTCCAACTGACTACGAAACGCTGGAAGAGATGGAGCAGTTCGCAGTTCGGCATAATGTCCATGACCCCGCCAAATGGGAGGAGCGCCTGAAGCTTATTGGCTACTGCCTTCTGATGAAACGCGAGGCATGCGAGGCTGCAGGTTCTCTCGATGAGCGGTTCGGGATCGGTAATTATGAGGATGATGATTATTCCCTTCGGCTGCTGCTGGCGGGCTACAAGCTGCTGCTGTGCGGGGATACGTTCATTCATCATTTTGGCAGTGTTTCGTTTGGAGCGGATAGGGAGAAATATGAGACGATTATATCGGATAATCACGTTCACTTTGTGCAAAAATGGGGCTTTGAACCAGGTCCAGCGATGAATGTGCGGCTGGATTTGCTCACTGTGGTCGAGCAGGAGCTGCCCGATTACAGGCACGGCGAATCGATAGCAGTACTGGACATTGGCTGCGGCTGCGGAGGCACGCTGCTAAGGATGAAACGCAATCATCCCGGGTCAGCCTTGTACGGCTTGGAGCGCGATCCGCTCATCTCACGAATTGCTGAGGCAGCAGGCATTACAATTGTTGGTTCAGAAGCCGCTCGGAATTGGGGAATCAGGGAAGGTTCACTTGATGCAATTATTATCGGCAATGCGCATGAGTTTGCTTCTAAGCCGGAGGAACTGAAGGCGCTCGCCGGGCTGTTAAAGCCCCAGGGCTGGCTGGTAGGTGCATACGCTAATCGGCATTGTTTCCGGCTTGTGAAGCAGTTTATGTCATCTGCAAGGAATCTGGATACTTCGATGCTTTATACAACTGAGCAGGTTCGTGGAATGCTGCGTGAAGCAGGACTGAATACGCTGAAGCTTGCCTATGCTGCAGACGCGCTGTCTGCGGAGGATGAACGCTTTATTCAAGGGCTTACTGAATGGATGGAGCAAACGTCAGAGGAGCCATTTACGGCTGTCTACTTCATAGGCTTGGGACTGAAGCCTTCGGCAGAAGGTGAAGCTGCGAGCGATCCGGGGGATCATAACGGTCAATTGGATATTGAGATAAATGAGATTCTGACAGAGACAGGAAACGATCCTTCAGCTTTGAAAAAGAGCGGTAACGGGGAAGCCGGAGGAAGTGAAATCGAAGAAGGTGAAGAAAGGAAAATCGGGGAAGTCGGAGGAAGCGAAATCGAAGAAGGTGGAGAAAGGGAAATCGGGGAAGCCGGAGCAAGC
>NZ_CAKMMF010000030.1:56696-73650 GCF_927798095.1 Paenibacillus plantiphilus
CGGTAACGGGGAAGCCGGAGGAAGTGAAATCGAAGAAGGTGAAGAAAGGAAAATCGGGGAAGTCGGAGGAAGCGAAATCGAAGAAGGTGGAGAAAGGGAAATCGGGGAAGCCGGAGCAAGCGAAATCGAGAAGGGTGAAGAAAGAGATATCGGAGAAGTGGGAGAAAAGGATATCGAGGAAGTCGGAGTAAGGGCTGGCAAGGGTGCGAAAGAGAGAACAACCGGTATTCGTTCTGTAACGGAGCAGAATGATGTTTCGTTCACTGGTGAGCGTCTTGTTGTAAACCGTGAGGTCAAGGAGCGGTATCGGGATGTATATGAGGAGCATATGATCAGATATGAGCTGGCGGCTTCGCTCGCAAGCGGCCTTCATGTGCTTGATGCGGCTTGCGGCACAGGCTACGGAGCCGCCATGCTGAGGGCAGCAGGGGCTTCATCAGTGATCGGCGTTGACGTGGACGCAGCATCTGTTGAACGCGCAACCGTTGATTATGGCGCTGACGGCATTTCCTTCCTTGCAGGAGATGTGCTGGCGCTCCCATTCGATGATGGCAGCTTCGATGCTGTCGTGTCGTTTGAGACGATTGAGCATGTGCAGTCGGGAAGCGAGTGGATTCGTGAGTCCGCCCGTGTACTCAAGGAGGGCGGGCGGTTTATCGTGTCGACGCCGAATCGCGCGCTTACGAATGCAGCGAATTATTACGAAGAACAGCCCTTCAACCCGCATCATCGTTTCGAATACCGGACGGCGGAATTGGTCGGCGAGCTGCTGCAGGTCTATGATCTTGAAGCGCTGTACGGACAGAATGTGTATGACGATTCGCAATTCGCGGCAATGCGCTGGCTGCGAGCTGCCAACAATCTGCCTGCGGACCGTATGGAAACGCTGCGTGTCCAGAGCCGTGGGCATTCGCTAGTACCGCTCGCCGAGCTGAAAAGCGGGGAACCGATGTATGTTGTTGCGGTGTGCCGGAAGAAGAGAGCGAGGGGATGATCGGTGAAGGTTGTCATTCTGGCGGGCGGTCTCGGCACTCGCATCAGCGAGGAATCGCATTTGCGCCCCAAGCCGATGATCGAAATTGGCGGACGGCCTATTTTGTGGCATATCATGAAGGGTTTCTCGCATTACGGCTTCAATGATTTTGTAATTTGCCTGGGCTACAAGGGTTATGTAGTCAAGGAATATTTTGCCCATTATATGCTGCATGAATCGGATGTTACCTTTGACTTTACAGGCGGAGCCAATACGATTATTCATCAGCATGCTGCTGAGCCGTGGCGGGTTACGCTGGTTGGAACCGGGGTGGATACGATGACAGGCGGGCGGTTGAAGCGTGCGGCGCCCTATCTGGATCGAGGGCCGTTCATGCTTACTTATGGAGATGGCGTATCAGATATCAATATTCGCGATTTGGTTGCTTTCCATCATGCTCATGGCAAGGAAGCGACTGTAACGGCGGTGCAGCCAAGCGGGCGATTCGGAGCGCTGACGATCAATGATTCGTCTCTGGTGAGCGGCTTTTTTGAAAAGCCAAAGGGTGACGGTTCTTGGGTGAACGGCGGTTTTTTTGTTTTCCAGCCAGAGGTGCTGGAACGCATTGACGGAGATGCCAGCGTGCTGGAGAAGGAGCCGCTTGAGAGCATGGCTGCGGACGGGGAGCTTATGGCCTATGCGCATGGTGGCTTCTGGCAGGCGATGGATACGATGAGGGATCGGTACACGCTTGAGGAGCATTGGAAGACAGGGCGTGCGCCGTGGAATGTGTGGGATTGACGCAACGGCGAGTAGCTGGTTATTGGTTCAGCGGGATCAGAACTGGGAGGTGTGATGCCTCGCTATGAATGCTGCATTCTGGAAGGGGAAGAAGGTATTTATTACCGGCCATACCGGATTTAAAGGCAGCTGGCTATGTATGTGGCTTGGCAGGCTGGGTGCTGAGGTGATTGGATTCAGCAACGGTTTGCCGACTGCGCCGGCGATGCACAGGCTATGCGGCTTGGAGCGGGATGTTCCTTGGGTGCGCGGCGATATTCGGGATGTTGCCGCGCTGAGGCAGCATTTGCGGCAATGGAAGCCTGATCTTATCTTTCATCTGGCGGCACAACCGCTTGTGCTGGCTTCATATGATAATCCTGTAGATACATTCGCGGTCAATGCGATCGGAACGGCAGCACTGCTGGAGGCGGCTCGCGGCGTGAATAGCGTGCAGGCAATCGTTGCAGCAACATCGGACAAATGCTACGCGAACGGCGAATGGACGCGAGGCTATCGCGAATCTGATCCGCTTGGCGGACATGATCCCTATTCCGCGAGCAAGGCATGCGCGGAATTGGTGGTGTCGGCGTTCCGGCGGTCCTATTACGCCGCCGGAGATTCGCCCGCACTGGCTACGGTGCGGGCAGGGAATGTGATCGGCGGCGGCGATTTTGCCGCCGATCGGATCGTGCCCGATTGCGTGCGAGCCGCATTGGGCGGGCACGCTCCTCCGCTTCGGCGAAGCACGAAGCGGGCATCCTGCTGCTCGACAGCAGCAAAGCGCAGTCGAGCCTCGGCTGGCGGCCGTGCTGGGATGCCGCGCACGCGGTAGCGCTCACGGCCGATTGGTATTCCTGCTGGATGCAGGGAACGTCAGTTAGAGAGCTGACGGATGCGCAAATTTCACAATATGAGGCAGCTATGAAGCGGCCGAATGCCGGATCAGAACGGGCTGCTTTGGAGCCGAATCCCGCACTAGAACGAGCTACTTCGGAGCCGAATGCCGGATTAGAACGGAATGCTTCTCTAGAAACGAATCCTGTACTAGAACGGGTTACTTCGGAGCCGAATCCCGCACTAGAACAGAATGCTACTTCGGATCCGATTGCCTCATCAGAGCCCAATGCCGCTGCCTTGGAACATCATGCAGGGGCTGACCAAGGAGGGACGTAGAATGAACGCAGACGAGGAGTTAAGAGCATTGGAGGGGGCGGGGGTGGCGCAATGCAGAGTGTGCGGCTGCAATGAGCTGCGCCGCTGGGTACATCTGCCGCAAATGCCATTCACCGAGGAGCTGCGTTCCGCAGACGATCCGAATCCTGTCTTTCTTGCAGATATTGATGTCTACCTCTGTGCGGGCTGCGGGGCATCTGTGACCACACATGAGCCTCCGTTCGGCGATTATTACGTCGACTATCACTATACAACCTCATCTTCCGGTCTGGCGAGCCGATTCATGGATCGGCTCGCCGAGACGCTTTTTCATCGCTTCAAGCTCCCTCCAGGCTGCCGCGTTCTTGAGGTGGGGTCAGGCGATGGCGCCCAGCTTCAAGCGTTCCAAAGGCGCGGGGCAGTGGTGCTGGGTTTCGAGCCATCCGCGCTGCTTTGCAGGATCAGCCGCACACGGGGCATTCCCGTAATAGAAGGCTTATTCGAAGCAAGCAGCATCAGCTTGCTGCCAGCCGCCTTCGGGCGTGCTGATGTCGTCCTTATGACATATACCTTCGACCATCTGCCCGACCCGTCAGGCGCACTTGCTGCGGCGCATATGTCGCTTCACCCGAATAGCGGCTTGCTCGTATTGGAGGTTCATGATTTGGCGCTCATTGTGCGCCGCCGAGAATATTGTCTGTTTGAGCATGAGCATTTTACTTATTGGACAGCAAATACACTGCGGAAGGCGCTGGCTCGCTGCGGGTTCAAGCTGCTTACGACGGAGCTTCTGCCGGAGCAGGAGCGGAGAGGCAATTCTCTGCTTGTCGTTGCTGCACCGATGGCAGCGCATTACGAGCCTGACCAATCGGCGCTGGATGCAGAGAACCCGATAGAGCTCCGCTACGATGGATTTCAGCATGAGCTGGACAAAGGAATCGCGGCGCTTGACCGCTTCGTTGAACGCGAGGCCGCCGCTGGCCGCAAGATTGCCGGATACGGCGGGGGCGGGCGGGGAGTCATGACGATGGCGGCTATGCGAAGCGCCGCCCTGCTGTCGTACGTATGCGACAGCAATCGCGGGCTTCATGGCACAATAGCGCCGAAATCAAATGTTCCTATCGTCGGCATCGAGATGCTTGCCAGCCATCCAGTCGATACACTGCTCGTATTCAGCTATGGCTACATGGATGAGATTGCAGCAGCCGTACGGGCACAGCCGCATGCGCCTGCGAGAATCATCTCCATGCTGGAGGTGCTGGGCGGATGACAGCGAGCGCAGCTATCAGCCGGGACTCCAGAAGAACCGCCATCGTAACCGGCGCAACAGGCTTTATCGGAGCTGCGCTATGCAGGCAGCTTCTCCAAAAGGGCTGGCGCGTCTATGCGATCATTCGCCCGCAATCTCCTCATTGTGGCCGACTTCCTAAGCATAACGGGCTCATACGGATTGAAGGGGATCTGTCTACGATCGAAGCATGGGGGGCGGCATTACTTGAAGCAGGTGTTCATTTCACCGCCTTCTTTCATCTCGCCTGGAATGGGGTCGGCAGAGATATGCGCAATGATGCGACCCAGCAGCATAACATTGCGCCTGCCGTGGATACGGTTCATCTTGCTCGCAGGCTGAACTGCTCGGTATGGATAGGCGCTGGCTCGCAGGCTGAATACGGCAGGCTGGAGGGACGCGTCACCGAGAAGTTCGAGGCACGGCCAACAACGGCATATGGATTGGCAAAGCTGACTGCTGGACAGGAGGCGCTCGCGCTGTCGGCGTCTATGGGACTTCCCGCATACTGGATGCGGATATTCAGCACCTATGGTCCCGGCGACAATGAAGGCTGGCTGATCGGGGACTGTATCCGCCAGCTGCTTCGCGGGGAGCGCCCGCCATTGACTAAGGGAGAGCAGCGGTGGGATTACCTCTATGTGGATGACGCGGCCGCTGCGCTGCTGTCAGTCGCAGAGCAGAGCGGCGAGCATGCGCCGGGCGTGTACAATCTTGGCTCTGGTCAAAGCCGTACGATAAGGCACATCGTATCCTTGATCAGAGATGAGACAGATAAAGGAATCAAGCTGAAGTTCGGCGAGCTGCCTTACCGAGAGGATCAGGTCATGCATCTGGAAGCGGATATTTCGCCCCTTGCGGCGCTTACTGGCTGGCGTCCGCGAACAACGCTGCGTCAGGGGATTGCGCTTACTGTGAAGGCGGAGCGAGAGCGGTTTGCAGCCGAGCGGCGGCTCGCGGTGAAACGATCCATTGTGACGATGGCCTATGAAGCGGGCGTATCGCATGTAGGCGCAGCATTGTCTGTGGCTGATATTGTCCACACGCTGTATGCGCATATTATGCGGGTCGATCCTGCCAAATCGGATTGGCCGGAGCGCGACAAGTTGGTCTTCAGCAAGGCGCATGGAAGCTCCGCGCTCTATGCGGTGCTGGCCGATCAAGGCTTTTTTCCACAGCATTATCTCAGTCAATATTGTGTAGATGGCGGGGTGCTGCCCGGCCATCTCGACCGGACCAGCGCACCTGGAATCGATGTCTCCGCAGGCTCGCTTGGACATGGATTGCCCATTGCCGTCGGAATGGCCCTGGCGGAGCGGACAGCAGGGCGGCCGGGCCGGGTATTTGCCATTCTCGGTGATGGGGAATGCAATGAAGGCGCTGTATGGGAGGCGGCAATGCTTGCATCCTCCCTGTCGCTGGGCAATCTGACGGTCATTGTCGATTGCAATGGCCTTCAAGGCTTTGATACGACAGAGAAGCTGATGCCGCAGAGCAGCCTTGCTGCCAAATGGCAGGCATTCGGCTGGGAGACGGTGGAGCTTGACGGACATGATCCAGCTTTGATGATCGAAGCTTTGCAGACTCCCTCTTGTAAACCATCAGTAATTCTGGCCTTAACCATCAAAGGCTGCGGCGTCGATTTCATGGAGGACCGTCTGGAATGGCATTATAAATCGCCGAGCAGGGAGCAGTGGGAATCGGCCATGCGGCAGCTTGGAGGGATTACATGACATGCGCAGCGCTTTTATTGAAACGCTCCTGGAACGGGCGCGGACCGACAAGCGTATCGTTGTCGTAACGCCTGATCTTGGCTTCTCTGTTCTGGAGCCCTTCAAGGAGGCATTTCCCGAACGCTTCATTAATGCAGGCATCGCAGAGCAGAGCGCGGTAGGGGTAGCCTCCGGTCTTGCGCTGGGAGGCTTCGTCCCTTATGTGTACAGCATCATTCCTTTTGCCGTCATGAGATGTTATGAGCAAATTCGCGTCGATGCCGCCTACATGAAGCTGCCGGTTCGCATAGTTGGCGTCGGGGCAGGTCTTACTTATGGAGCTCAAGGTGCGACGCATCATGCTCTGGAGGATGTGGCGCTAATGCGGGCCCTGCCCAATATGACGGTGTGCAGTCCCGGCGATCCGATCGAGACACGGCTCTTGACGAGAGCGAGCTTCGATATGCCCGGTCCGATGTATATTCGGCTAGGCAAGAACGGGGAGCGGGCACTTCACAGTCAGGGAGAACAGCCGGATTGCAGGAAAATAATTCAAATCATAGCTGGAGAACAGCTTGCGGTGCTGGCAACAGGTCCAGCTCTCGCATTGGCCTCCGACTGGGTCCAGCGATTGCGGGGCGAATCGGCTCCACTTGGAGCGGCGCTGATGAGTGTGCCTACGATCAAGCCGCTGGATACTGAGACAGTCAGCCGACTTGTCCGGCTCGGCCGCCCTATTATTACAATTGAAGAGCATAGCAGGATTGGCGGTCTGGGCAGCGCTGTAGCGGAGTGGATAGCGGAGAACGGAGCTGCGGTTCCCTTCAAACGAATGGGACTGCCCGACTCCTTCATGCATGACGTAGGAAGCCAGTCGTATTTGCGCGAGCGAGCAGGGCTGACCTATGAAGCCTTTTATGAAACGGTTAAAGGAGTGATGTCGTAATGTCGGAGTCGTTTCGTCCGATGGGGATGATCAGCAAGCATCACAGTGAAAGCGATTTTGAGGCGTATCGTTTGACGGAGGAAGCTTTTGTTGCGTCTGGACTCTCCATCTTCAACAAGCTGGAGGCCTTCCCGCGTTTTGCTACCAAACGGAGTCTGTCCCGCTTCTTATGCCGGTATGAAATATACAAGGGAATTGCGGGTATAAACGGTTCCATCGTCGAATGCGGCGTTTTCAATGGCGGAGGTCTGTTTACCTGGGCGCAGCTTGCCAATATTTTCGAGCCTGCCAATCATACGCGCAAAATTGTCGGCTTTGACACGTTTGCAGGCTTTCCTTCCCTGAGCGGTGAGGATGAGGAGCCGGATAAGGAATTCAAAGCTGGCGATCTGCAGGGCGAGACACTGGAAAATCTGCAGCTGTCTGCGGCAAAATATACAGCGGAGCGCTATCTGTCGCATATTCCGAATATGGAGCTTGTACAGGGTGATTTTATGCAAACAGGACCAAGCTTCATCGATCAGAACAAGCATATGCTTGTGGCGCTGCTGTATTTGGATTTTGATCTGTACGAGCCGACGCGCAAAGCGATTGAGCTGTTTCTGCCACGGATGGGCAAAGGAGCTGTCATTTGCTTCGATGAGCTGAATTGCGCCTCATTTCCTGGTGAAACGACAGCGCTGCTGGAGATGCTTCCCATACGAAACGTATCTATTGAACGGTTTCCCACCGATCCGTGGATATCGTATATCCGGCTGTGATCCCATGAACGAGCAGCAGCCGCAGGAGCGGCGGGATCGTTCTACCGGGGAGTCGGAGCAGATAGAGCATCGGCAGCAGACAGAGCAAACAAAGCAGTCAGAGCATCAGTCTGTGCATCAAATGCATCAGCAGCCTGAGAAGGAAGAGCAATCGGAGCCTTCCAATGCGATGGATGAAGCGGCGGTTCTGGACCAGCCTCAGCAGCCTCGCTTTCATCATATTGGGGACCATACAATGATCGAAGGGGGCTGTCAGTTTCACGGCGCGGAGGAAATGAGCATCGGTTCGCATGTTTTCGTGCGTAGCGGCGCTTGGTTTAATATTGCCTCCGAAGTGACAGGCGAGCGCCCGAAAATTATGATCGGGGACGGCTGTCAATTCAATAAAGGCGTTTCTATATCCGCCTTTAATCTTGTTATTATTGAAAGATTCGCGGGAATCGGACACAATAGCTACATTTCGGACGCTGGGCATGAGTACAGGAAGGTTGGAGTGCCGTTTCTGTATCAGGGAATTATCGGCGGGAAGCCGACGATCATCGGGGAAGGGGTTTTCGTTGGGGCGAACTGCATCATTTCGGGCGGAGGCATTACAATCGGCAAAGGCTCGGTAATCGGGGCGAACAGTGTTGTCACAAGAGACATTCCTGATTACAGCGTAGCCGTCGGGTCGCCAGCGCGGGTCATCAGGATGTTCGATACAGTCGCAAATGATTGGATCAAGGTGAACAGTCCGGCAGAGACGGCAGAGGTGCTGAGAAGACGGCGTGAGCAGCCGCTATTGTCTATCTGCATTCCGACCTTCAATCGCGCGAAAGATCTGGAGCGCTGCCTCTACAGCATCTACAGCCAGATTGGGGACTGCTCACTGATCGAGGTGATCGTATCTGACAATGCCTCCTCGGACGGAACAGAAGAGGTCATTCGCAAATACGGAAAGATTCATTCCAGCTTAAGATACTGGCGGAACGAGAGCAATATCGGTGCGGAACGAAATATTCTGAAGCTGCTGGATGAAGCGCGAGGCATCTATGTGAAGCTGCAGGGCGATGATGACTTCTTCGTCGATTTCTCGGTCCTGTCGCTGCTGAATATCGTTCAGACGAATATGGAGTGCGGACTGTTCTATATTAATGTGCTGGATAACAGCCTGAAAGTGGAGCAGCATGAGGGAATGGCTGCCTTTGTCCGTACAACCTCCATCGCTTCGGGTTTTATCTCTGCTATTATTCTGCGACGAGATGCTTACAACAAAATTGCCGATAAATCCCGGTTCCTTGATTCAGGCTTCAATCATCTTTATTTGCAGTATGAAATATTGCGCCAGCAGCCCCGCTTCGCTGTCATCCACAAAGCGATGTTCAGCTATGCCTACAATCCGCCAGCAGGCTACAATCTCGCCGATTATTGCATTGTCGGCTACTTGTCGATTCTGAACAATTATCGCGATGCCGAGCTTGGAGAGGACGATATTCGCGAGGAAAAGAAGACGATGCTGACCCATTTTCTGCTGCCCTGGTATAAAAAAATTGTCGAGGAGAGGCTTGGCACTGATGTGAGCGGCTTTGAGGAGAAATTCACCGCCTACTACAAGGACGAACCCTACTATGAGGAGGCATTGGACTGGATACGCAGCATTCCTCTTTCAGATTAACCAAGCTCTTTAGCGCACCTGATACATGCCGGGCGCATTCGCTACGGCGTACAATGCAACCCGTGCACAGGGAGCTGTTATACTGCTAAGAGCTTTGAAAGATCTTGATTTTGTAGATTAAGCGGAATAGATGACAAAGGACCGTCCCCAAGAGCAGTGATGCTCGCGGGTTCGGTCCTTTGCTAGTTCTGCTTCATTCGTTTAACTCATTCGTTTTATTGATCCTTCCAGCGCTCCACGGAGACATTCACGGTCTGCGGGCCACCGGTCGTTGTGAGCGTCCGGTCAGGGCGGTCCGATCCGCTGCTGTATACTTCGACGGATGCCCATGAGCCTTTGGTTAATTTGTACTGGATGGACGTGGATGCTGCGATGTTGAGTGTGATGCTGTACGTGCCATTCGTATTTTTGGTCATCTTGTAGCTCGCATCATTCGGATTCCAGCCGTTCAGGCTGGAGACCAGATAGACATCCGCACTGACTGGCGTATTCGACGGGACTGTTGCGACAAGGGTTAAGCTGTCGACTTGCGGCTGCGGCACGCCTTGCGTGATCGCACCTCCTGTGAAGGTCCAGGTCCCTGCAGTGAAACGATAGTTCTGGCCGTTATTGTTGTCCCAGGTTCCATTGCCATTGTTGAAGACAGCCGTCAGGCCTGCTGCTGAACCCAGATTGATCGTAATTTTGTTGTAGCCGTTTACTTCGGAAGCGGCAATTGCTGTTCCCGGGGCAGTCGTCCAGGAACCGCCGTCCACTTGATAGTGAATATATGGCGTTGCGAAGGCGCGCTTGTAATAGATCGTTGCTGTTTGGCTGCTCGTCGGGTTCGTCGTTACCGTAAGTGCAGCGCTTGCCGCCGACACATTGCCGGCAGCATCCTTAGCCTTAACCGCAAAGCTGTACGCTGTAGCCGCTGTTAATCCCGTCGCTGTATAAGTGGTGCCCGTCGCTGAATCGATCTTCACGTTATCACGATAGATGTCATAACCTGTCACGCCGACATTATCGGTTGAGGCTGTCCAGGACAGGCTCGTCGTTGTATCCGTATGAGCAGGAGAAACAAGTGCTGTTGGCGCTGTCGGAGCCTGTACATCCAACCCTTGGTATTCATTCCATAAGGTGTTTACTTGAATTCCCGTAATGGTCTGGAATGCGTCCGGCGTCCAGTTGACCCCGTCGAACGGACTCAGACTGGCGTTGATGTCGCGGAGAAATCCCGGATGCTTATGCTCACTGATCCATCGCAGGAAGTTGCCTGTTACCCCATAGCTGCCCTGCCAATTTCCTCCCAGCGTCTGCTGATGGTAACGATCATGATAACCGACCTCGAAACGTACCGCGTCGGCCATTCCTTCCACCATATAGCCAATCTCACCGTAGCGGCTGTCATCCAACTGATAGGCATGGGTCAGCTCATGGTAGAGAATGCCGATAATTTCCTCTCTGAGCGGCTGGCCGGAGTCATAATAGCTTTTGAGATATCTGGAGGAGAAACCGATGTGAGCCTCGGTCGAGCTGCCGCTCTTCCATGCGACGCCCGGCTCATCCACAATTTTGATGACAATCTTTTGGAGATCGAAAGGCAGTTCGCCCGGGTTCGCATAAAGAATGCTCACGAGCTCGCGCACAATTGCTTTAACATGTTGCTCTGGATTGGGCAGTGCTTGCTCGAACAGATAACCGTTGCCAGCAGTGTCCAGGTTCTGAACTTCTACGACCGGATTAACGAGATGCCAGCTGTCATTGACAAGGGAGAACTCTACTTCTCCTACCTGCAGGATGGACCCGCTGTTGTTCTGCAGCTCCAGCTTGTAATATTGGTAAGCAGTGTTATGGCTTAGCAAATAATGATTGCGCTGATGCCGTTTAATGAAATTTTCATTGGTTTTGGTGTCGATGTCAGTCCACTGGGTGCCGTCATTGGAGCCCTTCAGCGTCCACTGCTTAGGGTCCCGCTCTTCCGCATCATTGGCAGCAGCGATGGCATATCCGTCGATCGTGACGGGGGTGCCGTAATCGAACTGCAGCCAGCCGCTGTTCTGGAAAGTCAGCCATTTGGTCGTGCTGGTGCCGTCTACTGCCTTCTCTTTGGATTCATTAGGCGCATTCTCCCCGCTTGCGGTAACAGTTGGGTGAATGGTCGTATATGGTGTTCCGTCATAAAGCTTGATCTCCGCCAGCTGGAGGATGGTCCCGCTATTGTTGGCAAGCTCCAGCTTATAGTAGCTGTAGGCCGTTGCATTTGTGAAGGTGAAGGACAAGGTCTTGTACCGATAGTCAAAATCCACATTTTGCCGCGTGTCCAGCGTTGTCCAACTCGTGCCGTCATTCGAGGCTTTCAAAGTCCAATTGAGCGGATCTCTTTCTGGACTGTCATCTGCCGCAGTGATGGAGTAGCTGTTGATAGCATAGGCCTGATTGCCGGCAAATTGATATTGAATCCAGGCGTTTTCGGAGAACACCAGCCACTTGGAATAGGGGTCGTTGTCAAATGCCTTTTCCTTGCCCTCAAAATCCGGACTTTGGTCACTGCTTACCGAAATCGTTCCTCCTTCGGTTCGATCAATACTCCCGCTTGTTGTCGTCGTCGCTGCCTCGGCAGTTCCTTGACTGGACAATAAGCTCACACTAATAAACACCGCCAATGCCATTAACCAAATTCTTCTCATTTCTACAACACTCCATTCTCCTATTTACTATTTTTTACGTATATACCAACGTTGTGATCATATAGTAGCACTAAGCCTATATAATAACTAGTATTTTAATAGTAAATATAAAAAGGTTTAAATTGGACGAGAAAAAATTATTCATCAAAATGACATATTGACAGGTGCTATAAGATTGAAATCGACATGTTGACCGTCTTTTTAGCTATCGGCATATCCGTTTTAGTTGGGTTACTATCCAGCATTTTACCAGCGAGTGCGGCAGCAAATATGAATTAGATTTCCGTTGTTGCTATATTGCGTAATTAGGTGTAGAATTTCTGATGAAGTAGGATGTGCGACAATTGAATATGAAACTACGGGAGCTTGGGGACACATACTAGGCTGAGAGGGAAACAGAATCCGTTTCCGACCGATGACCTGATCTGGATAATGCCAGCGTAGGAATCGCGTTGTAGCTGTACCGATTGCTTCTTCCTAGTAAGGGGGCTGCCAGACGGGACAGAATGACATCACAATGCCAAGCGTCTTCCTTATGCGGAGGACGCTTTTTCTTATTGTAGGGAACAGCAGGGGATCATCAGCATTGTCGCTCATCTTGTAAACAATGAGAGGAGCATGTGCATCATGAAGGGAAACAAATCGTTTGCAATGGCACGATGGGGAATCATATGTATCGTCGCCCTGCTCGCGCTGTCTGGCTGCGGAGCGAATAAGGAGGGCAATGAGCCGAAGAACAACGCTGCGGGAAACACTGGCGGCAGCAATGAAGAGCAAACGGCGGACAAGCCTCTGACAAAGGTTAAAGTGGTGCTGGACTGGACGCCGAACACGAACCATACTGGCCTCTATGTGGCACGGGACAATGGTTTCTTCAAGGCTCATGGACTGGATGTCGAAATTATATCTCCGGGAGATGCCGGTGCGGATACAATGGTCGCTACGGGTGCAGCTGACTTTGGCGTCAGCTATCAGGAGGGGATTACGCAGGCGAGGATTCAGGGCGTTCCGCTCGTATCGATCGCGGCTGTCATCCAGCATAACACCTCCGGCTTTGCTTCTCCGGCAGCCAAAAATATTAATTCTCCCAAAGACTTTGAAGGCAAAGCCTATGGCGGCTGGGGTTCTCCGGTCGAAGAGGCGGTAATCGGCTCGCTCATGCAGGAGCAAGGTGCTGATGTGAAGAAGGTAGATATCGTCAGCATTGGCGATGCGGATTTCTTCACTGCAGTTGAGCGGGACATTGACTTCGCATGGATCTACTATGCATGGACAGGCGTGGAAGCGGAGCTTCGCGGAGAGAAGATTAATATGCTTTATTTGACCGATTATACGGATAAGCTTGATTATTACACGCCTGTGCTCGCGACGAACGAGAATATGATTGCAACGAAGAGCGATATTGTCAAAGCCTTTGTTGCAGGCGCTGCAGAAGGCTATCAATTCGCGATCGACAAGCCCGAGGAGGCGGCTGAGGTGCTGATCAAGGCCGTGCCTGATCTGGATGCTGCGCTAGTAAAGGCGAGCCAGAAGTGGCTCAGCCCGCGTTATCAGGACGATGCAAAGCGTTGGGGCGAGCAGAAGCTGGAAGTATGGACGAACTACGCGGACTGGATGTACGAGCATAAGCTTCTTGACAAGGAGCTGGATGCGGAGAAAGCATTCACGAACGATTTTCTGCCAGCAGCCCAATAAGGGACAAATTCATCATAAGAAGGAGTTAACATACCAATGGCAAACACACTTCTAAGTATACAGATCATTCCCCATACACCGGATGGTTCGAGCGTTATCCCCTATGTAGACCGGGCGATTGATATTATTAAAGCTTCAGGCGTACCCTATCGTGTAGCGCCGCTTGAAACGACGATGGAGGGCGAGCTGGGACAACTGCTTGCAATCGTGCAGGAGATGAACGAGGCGATGAGCGATATGGGCTGCCCATCGATTATTTCACAGATTAAGGTGTACCACAATCCGGTGAATGGGGCATCAATGGACCGTCTGCTGGAGAAATACCCTGATGGTCAATAAACTTCTGAAACTATGGCCGCCATTGGCGGTGCTGGCAATTGTAGTGCTGGGCTGGCAGGCTGCAGTCGTCCTGTTCGGAACGAAGGAATATGTGCTGCCATCGCCTCTAGTCATTGCTTCAACTGTCATGAAGGAAGCGCCGCGTCTGCTGGAGCATACATCGGCGACTCTTGGCATTACATTGCTTGGCTTTATATTTGGAGCGGCGGCGGGCTTCTTGCTCGCCGCTTTGCTGCATCTTATTCCAGGAGCCAAGGCAGGCTTCTACCCGCTGCTGGTTCTGACTCAGAACGTGCCTGTTATGGCGCTTGGCCCGCTGCTCGTTATTTGGTTTGGCTTCGGACTCATGCCCAAAATCATACTGCTTACGATAGTATGCTTCTTTCCGATCTCGGTCGCGATGCTGACAGGGCTGACCAAGAGCGATCCGAAGCTGCTCAGCTATATGAGAATGATCGGGGCTTCCAAATCCCAGCTCTTCTGGCGCTTGGAGCTTCCGCATGCGATTCCGTACCTGTTCTCAGGACTGAAAATAGCGGCATCCTACAGCGTTATTAGCGCCATTTATGCGGAAACGATAGGCGGGAGCGAAGGGCTGGGCGTCTATATGCGGCTATCTATGCGCGGCTGGCAGACAGCCAATATGTTCGCCGCAATCGCTGTCGTCATTACGCTTAGTCTTGTTCTGTTCGGTATTATATTCGCTCTTGAACGACTGTTTCTAAGAGGAACAGCACGCAGCAGCAAAGGGGAGTGAGCATCATGCGGCTGGCTTTGGAAATTGATGCTGTATCCAAAATATTCCCTGGAGAAGGGAATGCAGCGCCCAAATTTGTACTCGATCGATTAAGCTTCAATATTAAGGACGGCGAGTTTGTCACGCTGCTCGGACCGTCAGGAAGCGGTAAAACAACGCTGTTCCATATCATAGGCGGACTGGAGCAGCCAACGACGGGCGATATTCGGCTGTATGGCGAAAGCACACTCGGCAAACGAGGAGAGATCGCGTATATGCCGCAGCAGGCGTCTCTCATGCCATGGCTGACTGTTGCCCGCAATATTGAGCTGGCGCTCGATATTGCTGGTGTAGGGCGCAAAGAGGCGAGGACGCTGTCGCGAGATTGGCTGGAACGGGTTGGTCTTGCCGAGGTTGGAGATGCGTATCCGCATGTTCTGTCAGGCGGCATGCAGCAGCGTGTTTCTTTTCTGCGAGCGCTGCTGTCGCCGCAGCCGCTCATGTGCCTTGATGAGCCGTTCGGGGCATTGGACGCATTAACGAGAATGCAGATGCAGACATGGCTGCTATCGCTCTGGGAGCAGCATCGCCGGTCTGTTCTGTTCGTGACGCACAGTATTGAAGAAGCGCTGCTTCTGTCCGATCGGATCATCGTACTGTCAGCCTCTCCAGCCGCCATCGTTCGCGAGGTGGAGGTGCCCTTCCCAAGACCGCGAGGCGAGCTGATCTGGAGTGATCCGCTATTCAATGCGCTGAAGCGGGAAATTTACGAATTGCTAAGACCTGCTGAGCTGAATGCCGGAGGAGAGAAGAAGGAGGGGGGCGCCGATGGGAAGCTTAGAGAGCCCTATTCGGTGGGTTGACGCCCATCTGCATGTTGATCTATACGAGGAAAAACGAAGAGAGTCGATGCTGAAGGAAGCATTCGCTGCCGGTGTCGCTGCTGTTGTAGCGGTATCCATGGATCTTGCCTCCAGCAGAAGCAACAGAGCGCTGTCGCTGCGCCACCCTGGACAGGTAATGCCTGCTTACGGATTTCATCCCGAACAGGCTTTGCCAGATGCAGAAACGCTGGAGCAGTTGTTCAACTGGCTGGATGATCGTCTGCGTGCTGGAGAGCATTTTGCCATTGGCGAGGTCGGGCTCCCCTATTATTCGCGGATGGAAGCGAAAGAGAAGGGAGCTTCCTTTGACGAGGAGCCCTACATTCGGCTTCTGGAACGGTTCGTGAAGCTTGCTGCTGAAACGAAGCTGCCCATTGTGCTTCATGCGGTCTACGAGGATGCGGATGGGGTATGCGACCTGCTTGAGCGGCATGACGTTAGACGCGCTCATTTCCATTGGTTCAAAGGCTCAGCGTCCACGGTTGAACGTATGGCGAGAGCCGGATTCTTTATTTCCATAACACCTGATGTTGTGTATGAGCCGGAGATTCAGCAGCTTGTCAGGGACTATCCCCTGGAGCTGATGATGACTGAGACGGATGGCCCATGGCCGTTCGAAGGTCCTTTTAACGGGAGAGAGACTCATCCAATGATGGTGCAGGACGTAGCTGCGGCCATTGCGGAATTGAAAGGAATCGCTGTAGAGCAGGCGGAAATTCAACTGCTGAACAATGCTGCTACTTGCTACCGTTTACCGAAATTGCAGCCGTGCAAAGGGGAGTAGATGTTGGAAGAATCATTTCGCGATGGGAAACCCAATGTCATTACACTATGCGGTTCAACAAAGTTCAAAGGGCCATTTGAAGAGGCGATGGCTGATTTGACTTTGAAGGGAAATATCGTAATTGGCGTAGCGTTCTTCGAGCAAAGCGATCAGATTGAAATAACAGAAGAACAGGCCGCGCTATTGGGAAGACTTCACTTTCACAAAATTGATATGTCCGATGAAATTTATGTTATAAATGTGAATGGATATGTTGGTCAAAGCACCAGACAAGAGATTGAATATGCTGCCCGCGCAGGCAAGAAAATATCATACCTCGAACCAGTGAATTAGAACGGCCTGAAGTGAGGCAACTCCTGCATGATTAAGCTTGTATTGCCCTCAACCCATGACAAGCGATGTCATGGGTTTTTGCTGCTGCCTTGCTTATTTGCGCAGGATATTGCTCAATGGGAATATGCTTGTAGACTAGAAAGTAGACACGCTGTATCAGCGACCTGTTACAATAAAAACAAATGAAAAGGTCGAGGTGTGTCATGGGCGATATCCGTCAGCATTTTGATGAAGAGTTCAAGCGT
>NZ_CAKMMF010000031.1 GCF_927798095.1 Paenibacillus plantiphilus
GAAAGGTGGCGGGAATGGTGGTGGGAAAGGCGGCGGGAAAGGTGGTGGGAAAGGCGGTGGGAATGGCCCCGGGCCTGGGCCGGGGCCAGGACCAGGACCAGGTGGAAACGGGAACATCCCCCCCGGTCCACCGGGCCCCATGCCACCGGGCCCCATGCCACCGGGTCCCATGCCGCCAGGTCCCATACCCCGTGACCCAGCGTAGCTGTAGTTGAATGCACCTTCATAAGGCGGGTAAGTATAAAAATATCCTCCCGGTGATTGGCCGGGTGTGTACCAGTTATGCCACATGTACGTTTCTCCTTTACCTGTAATGGTTAGGCAGATGTCTCCGATTAATTGTATGCAGACAGAGCTGGTCCACTTGTGTGAATTTTTTCGAAGCTATGAATCGCTTGAATCGTTGGGCGAGCAGTGAAAACTGAAACCAAACCAATTTCCGTTTAATGATATAATGGGGGGCATTATAGCGTAACCAAGGAGAAGTTAGCGATGAGGATTCTATTTTGCAGCGACCCGATGAATCGAAGAGAGGTTGATGCGGATTACCGGGAAGAATATGAATGTGCTAGAAACGCGGGGTTCAAAGTGGATTTGATAAATTTGGAGGAGCTGATTGAAGGCAATCCGGTGCGTGCCATCCGATCAATTCCTGCGGCGGATAATGTCGAGCGAGCAATATATAGAGGCTGGATGATGAAACCAATGCACTACGAGCTTCTTTATGAGTGCCTGAAGCGAAACAATATTATGTTGATAACAGATAATCTCGCCTACAGGAATTGTCATCATCTTCCAGAATCTTATCCTGTAATAAAGGAATATACGCCTGGCACAGTCTGGTTGCATGAGGAGGATCTTAACGATTCTATTAAGCTGGAACAAGCTCTGCAATGCTTCGGTCAATCGCCGATAATGATCAAGGATTTTGTTAAATCGCAAAAGCATCACTGGCATGAGGCATGCTTTGTGCCTGATGCGTCAGATCTTAATCATGTGCAGCGGGTATTGGAGAAGTTTCTGGAGCTTCAAGGCACGGGGTTGAATGAAGGAATTGTTTTCAGAGCATATGTTAAGCTTGCACATTTAACAGATCATTCGATAAGCGGGATGCCGTTATCCAAGGAGTATCGTGTTTTCTATTTCGAGGGGCAGCCCATTTTTCTGGTGAATTACTGGGATGAGGGGAAATATGATGAGACTGCGCCCCAGTTGAGTGCGTTCAATCAAGTTGCTGAACAAGTCAATAGCCCGTTTTTCACCATGGATCTGGCACAGACAGACAGCGGAGATTGGATTATCGTTGAGCTTGGCGATGCACAAGTGTCGGGTTTGCCGGATCATGCAGATATTGAAAATTTCTATACTCTGCTTAAACGTTTTTTCTCAGCCCATTCCTAATCCTTAATCAGCAGCTCATGCAATTATCAATCCCATCCCCCCGCGATAAGGCGCTCTTAATGAATTCAATGGCTTGCAACAATGTGTAACTATTAATAATGTGAAACCATCGAAAACGCAGTAACATTAAATGTCATAATAGTTGACGCATGGTCCTTTACTATTTATAATTTATAGTATTAGAGAACTATATAAATAGGTTTTTAGTTGGATGATAGATGGCGTGAGCAGCACTGGAAAGGAGCCCCTGCAAGCCGCGGTTTAACTGGTAGACGCCGGAGGCGTTGTACTGGTAGGCCGCTCGTGCTTGCGGGGCTTTCTTAATTCCTTGATGCGCGCGCAACTTCTTCACAGGAGGCAATAGCATCATGAACCGTATTCTCTTTCCTGCGGTGGGATTAATGAACAGGCTGAATTATTTGCAAAAATTTGCGTTGATCGGTATTCTTTGCTTTCTTCCTGTGGGGTTTGCGGTACAGCTGCTAATCTCTGATATAAACCGCGAGATCGCATTTGCCCGGAAGGAAATGCAAGGAATCCGCTACACCGACCAAGTACGGCAATTACTTGAGAAGCTGCAGCGTCACCGTGGAGAGGTTAATGCCTATTTGCATGGGGATCGCTCCTTCATCGGGCCAATTGCTCAAACAGAGCGCGATATAGAGAACATCACGTTGTCGGTTGACCAAGTGGACGAAGAACTCGGCGGCGAGCTTCAAATTGGAGATCGCTGGATTGGAATCAAGGAGCAATGGAGAGCTGTATTAAAAGAAAATTATCCTGGCAACGCCCCGGACAATTACTCCCAACGATCGATGATGAGCCGCATCAGCTTCAAGAAGCATTCCGATATGATCACGGACTTGCTTTATCTTATCGGCCATGTTCGTGATACATCTGGCTTGAAGCTCGATCCTGGCAAGGATACGTACTACATAATGGACTCTATAAGCAGCAAGCTGCCTGCTATCTCTGAGCAGATGGGTCAGGTGAGGGGGATTGGCACAGGGGGCGCGGCTGTGAAGTTCATAGCGGCAGAGGATAAAACACGTCTGATTGTGCTTTCGGGAATGATTCGCACGCATTTGAATGAACTAGGCATGGAGCTGCCCGGGAAGCAGTGGGAAAACAAGCAGCTGGAGAGGCTGAATCCCCGAATCACATCGTTTCTATCGACAACAAATTCGTTTCTTGAAGTGCTGGAGCGGGAGGTCGTTCATAATGAGCAGATTACAATCACTTCCAATGAGCTGTTTCGGATAGGAACCGATGCGATCGAAGAGCTCTTTCGTTTGTACGATCTGGAATCGCCGCTGCTCTACACGGGACTTGAGAAGCGAATCGCTGAGCTGCAGCAGCGCAAGCTGTGGTTTATCGGACTGTCTGTACTGTCTATTGCAATGGTGCTGTATATTTTCGTCGCCTTCTACTATTCCGTCATTCGTGTAGTCATCGCACTGAAGCGTACGGCTCTTCGAATTATTGGCGGCGATATAACTGCTCGGGTCGCGCTGGATACCAAGGATGAGCTGTATCATGTAGGCACAGCCTTCAACAAAATGGTTGAGGCATTCGACCAAACGATGGAGGAGAGCAGACGGCAAACAGAACGTATCGAGTATATGGCTTTCTACGATGCTCTGACAGATTTGCCGAATCGCGTATTATTTCAACAGAAGCTGCTCACTGTTCTGGAAAAAGCGGAGAGAGAGCGGCTGAAAGCAGCGGTCATGTTCATCGATCTGGATCATTTCAAGCACATTAATGATACGCTGGGGCATGATGCGGGGGATCAACTGCTTCGCATTATTGCTAGCCGAATTAAGGGGAGCATCGACAGCAATGCTGTCGTCTCGCGAATGGGAGGGGACGAGTTCCTGCTGCTCGTGCCATCCCTGGAGGACCCGCAGCATGCAGGAAGAGCAGCTGAGAAAATTATTGAAGCCTTGTGCGCTTCTATGGAAATTAGTGGACATCAGATCGTCGTATCAGCGAGTATCGGCATTAGCATATTCCCCGATGACGGCAAGGAAAGCGCGGAGCTGATTAAGCGTGCGGACACAGCGCTGTACTATGCCAAGAGTCATGGAAGGAATAAATATCAATTTTTCAATCCGAGCATGAACGAAGGGACGCTCGAACGGCTTCAATTCATGTATGACCTGCGCAGGGCATTGGATGAGAATGAGCTGTCGCTATATTACCAGCCTCGGATGGAGACGGCCAGCAAGCGTATCGTCGGGTTGGAGGCATTGGTCAGGTGGATATCGCCGGAACCGGGAGCCGGAAGGATTAGAATGCCGCAGGAATTCATTTCTCTAGCCGAGGAGACAGGCCTCATCATTCCGCTCGGCGAGTGGGTGCTGCGTGCTGCTTGCAATCAGTATAAAGAGTGGGAAAGGCAAGGGATGCCGCCGCTTCGAATATCGGTGAACATATCTGTAGTCCAGTTTGGACGGGATGAGTTTGTCAGCTTGATCCGGCGAATTCTTGAGGAAACAGCGATGCCGCCGGATATGCTGGAGCTTGAATTGACCGAGAGCATGGTGATGAAGAGCGATGAGGAGGTCATTCTCAAACTGAGGCAGCTCAAGGAATTGGGCGTATTCCTGTCTATCGATGATTTTGGGACGGGCTATTCTTCCTTTACTTATCTCAAGCACTTCCCGATTGACGCGCTAAAGATAGACCGGTCATTCATACAGGATGTTCCCCATGGAGTGCGGGACACGGCAATTACGAAGACGATTATCGCGCTAGGCCGGAGGCTTGGGCTGAAGGTGGTCGCCGAGGGCGTGGAGACGAAGGAGCAGCTGGCATTTTTAAGCAGTCGCAAATGCGACGAGGTCCAAGGCTATTTGATCAGCAAGCCTTTAGCGGTGGAGGAGATTGAGCCTCTGCTGCGGAACGGCAACCTGTCAGATACAATCGGCTGATATCCACGACGGCAGATGGAGAAGTTTCTTAGCGAAGCTTCATCCATAAACAGGAGAATCCCCGTCGTATGTCGAATTGGTTCCATACTCCTAGTGATCACATGATAACAGAGCATTTGAAGGGGGCGTTTATGTATGGCAGGACCGTATATATTCGTATTTACCGGGACGAGTGGCTCGGGCAGAAAAACGATTGCTCATCGCATTGGAACAGAGCTTGGCATCGTGCCAGTGTTGTCCTGCACAACACGCAAGGCTCGCACAACAGGAGTGAAGAATCAGGATTATCATTACATTTCCAGAGATCAATTCAATGAGCTGGATGGGCAAGGACAATTTTTGCAGACCGCAACGATTGGCAAAGAGCGTTATGGCGTTCTCAGCCATGAGCTTGACAGGCCGCTGCAGGATGGCAGGCATGTGTACCTGGTACTCAACAGCGAAGCGGCAACCTTGCTGAAGAAGCTGTACGGCGACAAGGTCATTCGATTGTTTATATACGTCGATAAGGGCACAGTCAGAGAGCGCCTGGAGAGCAAGGGAATGTCCTATGATGTGGTTGAACGCTACCTGGAGCAATATCCTGAAGAAGTTGTGTATAGGAAGCAATGCGAGCATGTGATCGAGAATGTGGAGTTAACCCGCACGTTGGAGCAGATTCGCGTTGCGATTCAATCGCATTTATAGCGGCTGCTGTCCGTTGCAAGTCAATAATCTAATATATCCCAAAGGAGCTGCTCCCGCTGATCGCTTGTGATCTGTAGGGGCGGCTCTTTGCAGTTTGGAGGCCAGAGACATTTTTTATACATAAAATGAACAAAACTGCCAGTAGGGAGGAAGGGATCTGTAAATTAATGTCGAAATAAAATTATTGAAGGTTTCGTATTGTTAAATAGGAGTGAGTTTGGTCCTATAAATAAATGGAAAGTGTTGAGGTGAGGAGTTTGGTCAAAAGGATATCGTTTTTTCTTGTTTGCTCATTATTGATCGCGTTGTTGCAACCGATCGGGATAGGACAAACAGTTTATGCATCTGGAGGTGAGGTTACAAAATTTGCTTATAAAGACGTTTTTGTGGATAATGCGTTTGTTTATCCAACTGGCATAAATGCAGGGACTATTATTCCGGGAAAGCCGAATGTAGGTATCAATGTTATTGGTCCCGATTTTGATGGGGGCAACCAAAAGACCGCAATTGGCTTCAACGATTTGAACAGCGGCCTTCCGGGTTCGATCACATCCGTTACGTTAAAGGTTTTCGTGCCATATATTTATATTAACATTGGAACACATCCTAATAACGACATCAGGGTATCGCTTAACGGGTCTGACAATATTGCCTGGCCCGAAGGGCTGAGCAACAACATAGCTAATTTTCCGGCGAACAACAACGATCCCCTGCTGACTGCCGCCGTGAAGAACATCTTGGTTGCAGATGTTAACGAAACGATGCATCTGGATACTTCAGGAGACTGTGCGCCAATCAATAATGTTCTTCTGGGCTGCCTGAAATTTGATGTCACGAATTATGTGATGAATCAAATAACAACGTTAGGTAAGTCGGAGGTTACTTTTTTGATGACGGGTCGTCAAGATGCGGGAAAAACATCCTATTTCTCCATCTATCCCGACGAGAATGCGGCTTACAAGCCGCAATTGATCTTTGCTGGATCAATGAACAGCGCTCCGACCAATATGAGCTTGTCTCCTGGTCAAGTAGCTGAGAATCAAGCTCCGGGCACGTCGGCTGGAACACTGAGCACGACTGACGCGGATGCCGGAGAGACGTTTAGTTACCAGCTGGTTTCCGGTACGGGCGACACGGACAATGCGCAATTTACGATTTCCAGCAATGATCTGAGAACAGCTAGCAGCTTCAATTATGAGTCCAAATCGTCTTACAGCATTCGTGTAAGGGTCACAGACTCAGCGAGCAATACGTATGACAAGCAGTTCACGGTCTCAGTGACGAATGTGAACGAAGCGCCAACAGATATTGCGCTCTCCAGCGGCTCGGTTTCGGAGAATGCAGTCATCGGAACAACAGTTGGCACGCTGAGTTCTACAGACCCGGATACGGGAGATACGTTCACCTACACTCTGGTAGCAGGTGCGGGCAGCACAGACAATGCAAGCTTCTCGATATCGGGCAATGAGCTGAAGACGGGCATAGCGCTTGATTACGAGACGAAGACCTCCTACAGCGTCCGTGTACGGGCTGCAGACAGCGGCGGGCTAGCCTTTGAGAAAGTGTTTGCAATTACAGTCACAGACGGCAATGATGCGCCGACGAACATCTCGCTTTCCGCTTCAAGTGTTGCGGAGAATATGGTTAGCGGCACGGCAGTCGGCACGCTTACCGCTGCAGATCCAAACGTTGGGAATACGTTCACATACAGTCTGGTGGCCGGTGCGGGCGACACGGATAATGCCAGCTTCCAGATCTCAAGCGGGACGCTGCAGACGAATACGGTCTTCGACTATGAGACGAAGAACTCTTACAGCATCCGCGTGAGAGCAACGGATAACGGCGGACTGAGCTTTGAGAAGCAATTTACGATTACAATTCTCAATGGCAATGACACGCCAACCGATATTACGCTGTCGAATTCGACTGTGAATGAGAACGTAGTCGGCGGCACGGCAGTCGGCACGCTCACTTCAGCCGATATCGATGCAGGCGAAACATTTACCTACAGCTTAGTTAGCGGGATAGGCAGCACAGACAATGCCAGCTTCCAGATTGACGGCAATACGCTGAAGACGGATACGAATGCGGCTTTAAATTTTGAGTCCAAGTCGAGCTACAGCATCCGCGTGCGGGTGACGGATTCGGCGAACAATACGTTCGAGAAGCCGTTTACGATAACAGTCGTGAATGTGAACGAGACGCCGACTGATATTGCATTGTCCAATACAAGCCTGTCCGAGGATACGGCGAGCGGCACAACAGTGGGGGCGCTGAGCGCGACAGACCAGGATGCCGGGGAGACATTCGCGTATAGCCTCGTTGCCGGAACGGGCGACACGGACAATGCGAGCTTCACGATTTCCGGCAGTGATTTGGTGACGAGCACAACGCTCGATTTTGAGACGAAATCCAGCTACAGCATTCGTGTGAGAGTAACAGACTCGGCCAACAATACATTTGATAAAGAGTTTACGATCTCGGTGACGAATGTGAATGAAACGCCAACGGATATCGACCTGTCGAATGACAGCGTTTTGGAGAATGTGTCAATCGGCACGACCGTGGGAGCATTAAGCGCCACGGATGACGATGTGTCAGATACATTCACCTACACCCTGGTAGCAGGCGCGGGCAGCACAGACAATGCCAGCTTCTCCATAACGGGCAATGAGTTGAAGACGGGCACAGCGATTGATTACGAAACGAAGAACTCATACAGCATTCGCGTCAGAGCAACGGATAACGGCGGACTGAGCGTGGAGAAGCAATTTACGATTACAGTTCTCAATGGCAATGACGCGCCAACCGATATTACGCTGTCGAATTCGACTGTGAATGAGGACGTAGCCGGCGGCACGGCAGTCGGCACGCTGGCCTCAGCCGATATCGATGCAGGCGAAACATTCACCTACAGCTTAGTTAGCGGGATAGGCAGCACAGACAATGCCAGCTTCCAGATTGACGGCAATACGCTGAAGACGGATACGAATGCGGCTTTAAATTTTGAGTCCAAGTCGAGCTACAGCATCCGCGTGCGGGTGACGGATTCGGCGAACAATACGTTCGAGAAGCCATTTACGATAACAGTCGTGGATGTGAACGAGAAGCCAACTGATATTGCATTGTCCAATACAAGCCTGTCCGAGGATACGGCGAGCGGCACAACAGTGGGGGCGCTGAGCGCGACAGACCAGGATGCCGGGGAGACATTCGCGTATAGCCTCGTTGCCGGAACGGGCGACACGGACAATGCGAGCTTCACGATTTCTGGCAGTGATTTGGTGACGAGCACAACGCTTGATTTTGAGACACAACCGAGCTACAGCATTCGTGTGAGAGTAACAGACTCGGCCAGCAATACATTTGATAAAGAGTTTACGATCTCGGTGACGAATGTGAATGAAGCGCCGACGGATATCGACCTGTCGAATGACAGTGTGTCGGAGAATGCGCCAATCGGTACGACCGTGGGAACGTGGAGCGCCACGGACGAAGATGCGGGAGATACATTTACCTACAGCCTGGTAGCAGGCGCGGGCAGCACGGACAATGCCAGCTTCTCCATAACGGGCAACGAGCTGAAGACGGGCATAGCGCTTGATTACGAAACGAAGACCTCATACAGCATCCGGGTACGGGTGACAGACGACGATGGACTGAGCTTTGAGAAAGTGTTCGCAATAGCAGTTATCGACGGCAACGATGTACCGACAGACATCTTACTTTCCGCTTCAAGTGTTGCGGAGAATATGGTCAGCGGTACAACGGTGGGAACGTTGAGCACGGTCGACTCGAATACCGGCGATACGTTCACTTACAGTCTGGTGACCGGTGCGGGCGACACGAACAATGCTAGCTTCCAGATCTCAGGCGGGACGCTGCAGACGAATGCGATCTTCGACTATGAGTCGACGAATTCCTACAGCATCCGTGTCAGAGCAACGGATAATGGCGGACTGATCGTGGAGAAGCAATTTACGATTACAATTCTCGATGGCAATGACGCGCCAACCGATATTACGCTGTCGAATTCGACTGTGAATGAGAACGTAGCCAGCAGCACGGCAGTCGGCACGTTCACTTCGGCCGATATCGATGCAGGCGAAACATTCACCTACAGCTTGGTAAGCGGGGCCGGCAGTACGGACAATGCTAGCTTCCAGATTGACGGCAATACGCTAGAGACGAATGCGGCTTTGAATTATGAATCCAAGTCGAGCTACAGCATCCGCGTGCGGGTGACGGATTCGGCGAACAATACGTTCGAGAAGCCGTTTACGATAACTGTCGTGAATGTGAATGAGACGCCAACCGATATTGCGTTGTCCAATGCAAGCCTGTCCGAGGATACGGCGAGCGGCACAACGGTGGGGGCGCTGAGCGCGACAGACCAGGATGCTGGGGAGATATTCACGTATAGCCTCGTTGCCGGAACGGGCGACACGGACAATGCGAGCTTCACGATTTCTGGCAGCAATTTGGTGACGGGCACAACGCTCGATTTTGAGACGAAATCCAGCTACAGCATTCGTGTGAGAGTAACAGACTCGGCCAACAATACATTTGATAAAGAGTTTACGATCTCGGTGACGAATGTGAATGAAGCGCCGACGGATATCGATCTGTCGAATGACAGTGTGTCGGAGAATGCGCCAATCGGCACGACCGTGGGAACATGGAGCGCCACGGACGAAGATGCGGGAGATACATTCACCTACACCTTGGTAGCAGGCGCGGGCAGCACGGACAATGCCAGCTTCTCCATAACGAGCAACGAGCTGAAGACGGGCATAGCGCTTGATTACGAAACGAAGAACTCATACAGCATCCGGGTACGGGTGGCAGACGGCGATGGACTGAGCTTTGAGAAAGTGTTCGCAATAACAGTCGTCGACGGAAATGACGCTCCGACTGACATCTCAATATCCTCCGCAAGCATAGCGGAGAATGAAGCCAGCGGTACAACGGTGGGGGCGTTCAGCACGGTTGACTCGAACGGCAGCGATACGTTTACGTACACTTTGGTGAGTGGCGCGGGTGATACAGACAATGCCAGCTTCACGATCGCCGGAGGCAATCTGCTAACGAATGAAACCTTTGATTATGAGTCCAAAAATGCTTATAGCATTCGTATCCGAGTGACGGATAGCGGAACGCCGGCATTCAGCTTCGAGAAGGAGTTTGCTATCACAGTCACTGACGGCAACGATGCGCCGACAGATATTAGCCTGACAAACGCGAGCGTGGCGGAGAATCTTCCGGCAGGGACGGCGGTCGGCACAATCAGCGCGGCGGATATCGATGCAGGCGAAACATTCACCTACAGTCTGGTTAGCGGAATCGGAAGCGCCGACAATGCCAGCTTCAGCATTTCCGGCGATACGCTGCAGACGAATGATGCATTCAATTTCGAAACAAAGGCAAGCTACAGCATTCGTATTCAGGTAGAGGATTCTGCTAATCATACGTATCAGAAAGTGCTTGTCATTACAGTGGATGATGTCAATGAAGCCCCTACGGGTTCTGTCGTTATTAACGATTCTGCAGTCAATACGGCTTCTAGCGAGGTTGTGCTGGACGTGACTGCTGCCGACCCGGATGGCGACTCTCTGGAGATGCGCTTCTCCAACGATGGAACGGTATGGAGCGCTTGGGAAGCTTATGCGGCCCAGAAGGCATGGACGCTAGCTGCGCCGGATGGCAGCAAAACCGTATACATGCAGCTGCGCGATGACGCGCATTTGTCCAGCGCAACGTATGAGGACGACATCATGCTGGATGAGACCGCTCCAACCGGCACATTAATCATTAACGATGGCGATGCGAATACGAAGCATAAGAAGGTTAATCTTGCGGTGACCTCCGGTGACGGAACCGGAGTAGGCGGCATTCAAGCGCGGTTCTCCAATGATGGTGTGACGTGGAGCAGTTGGGAGAACGCGCCTTTGACCAAGGAATGGACGCTGACGAACGGCAAGGGCGTCAAGACCGTATACATGCAGTTGAAGGATGCGATGGGGAACATCAGCCCGGCTATAACGGATACGATTATTTACAAGTCGCTGCCGAAGCTGGCGAATATCAATAAGAGCGGTCAGGACAACCAGCGTATTCAGCTGTCTCTTGCTGACTTTGGGTACAGCAGTGAGGATGGCAGCGAGCTGCAGAAGATCAAGCTCGTCAGCCTTCCTGAGCATGGAATGCTCAAGCTGAATGATGTGGCAGTTAAAGTGGGTCAGGAGATTGATCTTGCAGATATCAACAAGCTTGTTTATGTTCCGCAAAGCGGCTGGGGCGGCACGATAAAGCTGGAATGGAACGGCAACGACGGAGAATTGTATTCCGATGAGGCAGCCTCATTGAGCATCGTTCTGAAAGTCGTCTCCGGCGGTGTGTATGTGCCGGTTACACCGACTGAGGGTTCAATAATCATTACCATTAACGGCAACGTCCAGGAGGGACTGGGTACTACCCAAACAACGAAAGGCTCTGATGGTAAAAAAATTAGTACGATAACGATTGATGAGAAGCAATTGAACGACATTCTGGATAAAGAAGGAAATATCTCAATTATAACGACATCTTCCATGCAAGAGGGCGAGCGTGTTGTCAGCGTGCTGAACGGCCAGATGGTCAAGAGCATGGGTGACAAGCAAGCTAGGCTGCAGATGCACACGAACATCGCTTCATACAGCCTTCCAACAGCACTCATCGACTTGAGCGCATTGTCCTCGCAGTTGGATAATGCGAAGCTGGCTGATATTGAAGTGAAAGTGGAGATGACTAGACTGTCGCAGGAAGATACTTCAGCAGCATTTCAGAAACTGGGCAGCGGCAATGTGGCGATTGTTGCCCCAGCAGTAGCGTTCAAAGTATTCGCCAGCTATAACGGCAAGACGGTGGAGATCAACCAATTCGACGCTTATGTAGAGAGAACGATTGCAATTCCCGATGGTGTTGATTTCCGGAAAATAACGACAGGCGTTACAACGAAGCCGGACGGAACCTTGGTTCACGTGCCTACTAAAGTGATACAGAAGGACGGCAAGTATTATGCCGTTATCAACAGCTTGACGAATAACGTGTATTCCGTTATCTACAACGAGAAATCGTTTGCTGACCTGGAGAAGCACTGGTCCAAGGAGGTTGTGAACGAAATGGGTGCAAGACTCGTCATCAACGGAGTGGATGACAAGCGATTTGCTCCCGATCTCGCGATTACCCGAGCAGAGTTTGCGGCAGTAATTGTGCGTGCCCTCGGGCTCCGTGATGCGAATAAGTCAATCGCATTCACTGATGTAGCTGCCGACGACTGGTTCTATACAGCGGTGGCGATTGGGCAGGAATACGGATTGATTAAGGGCTACAGCGACTCGGAGTTTGGACCAAGCAAGCTCATTTCACGTCAAGAAGCGATGGCGATCATTCAGCGGGCATTGAAGCTTGCAGGTACCCATGTTGAATTGACCGAAGATCAGATTGCAGCTCAACTGAGTGTATATGATGACAAGACGATGTTCTCGGATTGGGCAAGACCTTCCGCGGCGATTTCCAGCCAGCTTGGCATTGTTCAGGGAAGCGACGGTACGGTTCGTCCGAAGAGCAACATAACGAGAGCAGAGACAGCGGCAATGGTCAAGAGAATGCTGGTAGCTGCAGACTTGATTTAAAAATCGGCCAGAATCGGGAAGTTCCTATGAACTTCCCGATTTCTGTATCCGCTAGCGCAATGCAGTCATTGACAATTTTCGACTTTTCTAGCAAACTGAAATCAGGACTTTCGTATGATAGATTAGTCCGTTGAAAAGACATGAATGAGGGAACAAGAATGCTTCAATTTGAACAAGCGTCTTCGGATGACGAGCTCTTTCTGTACGAGCTTTATGCCGAGACAAGACGCGAGGAACTGAGTGTGCTGAACTGGCAGGAGGAGCAGGAGCAAGCATTTCTCCGCATGCAATTCGACGCGCAACGGCGTTCCTATCGGTTTCAGTATTCTGAACTTCGGCAAGAAATTGTAATGTTCGAACAGAGGCGGGCAGGCCAGCTTACCACCGCTGTCACGGAGCATGCGGTTGTGCTTGTTGATGTGACGCTGCTGCCTGATTGTCGCAATCAGGGCATCGGCACAGAGATCATAACCGGTCTCCAGCAGCATGCCGCAGCATTGGGACTGAACCTCAGGCTCCACGTCCTGCAGCATAATCGCGCGAAGCGCCTTTATGACCGTATGGGCTTCCAGGTTACAGGCGAACAGCCTCCCTATCTATCCATGGAGTGGAAGCTGCCTGACAGTCAGTCATATTACGCTGAAGGAGGTGAATAATATGTTCTCGCTTTCCCTTGCCAATAGCGTGACGGGAGGTCGGTTTCAAGTGTGCAATGCGTCTTACGATGCTCTGACGCTAACGCTGGACGAGGTTATGGACAGAGGCTCCAATGCAAGCTTTGAGCAGTTTGCGCTTCTCTTCAGAGGATCAGTGGACCTTCCAATGCCGCAGGGCGTGTATACACTGCAGGAGGAGCGCCTTGGGATCGTCGAATGGCTGCTCGTTCCTGTTGGCAAAGAAGCGGACAGCTATCTTTATGAAGCGGTTTTCAGCCTGCTGCGTGCTCCATCAAATGGAGGCTAAATAGGATTAATTGTTGGCAATCTCATTATTTTCGAAAGGGGAAGCGGCATGAGTGATATGTATGTAGGTGAAATTCGGATGTTTACGGGAAACTATGCTCCTGTGGGCTGGGCGATGTGCAATGGCCAATTGCTGAGCATTAGTCAAAATGAGGTTTTATATACACTGATCGGAACGACCTACGGAGGAGATGGACGGACGACCTTTGCGTTACCTGATCTTCAGGGACGACTTCCGATTCATATGAACTCAAGCTATCCCATAGGGGCAAAAAGCGGCACGGAAAGTGTGACACTCCTTTCTACCCAGATGCCTGCGCATACTCATATACCGAATGCTTCAAATGTCGAGGGTACAAACGCGAATCCAGCGAACGCTGTATGGTCAGCAACCACTGTTGTGAATGTTACTCCATATGCCGCTACTGCACCTAACACAGCAATGAACCCCCAAAGTATTGGCAATGCCGGGGGCAGCCAGCCGCATGACAACATGATGCCATTCTTAACGGTTTCATTCATTATCGCACTGCAAGGAATCTTCCCATCCCAGGGCTAAAGAAAAAATAAGGAGGTTTCATTATGGCGGAGCCGTTTTTGGCCGAGATCAGATCTTTTTCATTTAATTTTGCCCCTCGGGGCTGGGCATTCTGCAACGGACAGCTGCTTTCGATTCAACAGAATCAAGCGCTGTTCTCTCTTCTTGGAAATACATATGGAGGAGATGGACGCACCACCTTCGCACTTCCGAATTTGCAGGGAAGGGTCCCTATCCATAGAAGCAGCACCATTCCATATGGTACATCAGCCGGGGAAAGCACTCATACGTTGACGATAAACGAAATGCCGATGCATACGCATCAGGTGTTTGGAAGCATGGACCCCGCTACTTCATCCAAGCCTACGGATTTCACTTGGGGGACGAACAGCACCAACACTAATATATATGACACCACGGCTGATGCTGTTATGAGTCCCAATTCTATTGGAATAAGCGGCGGAAGCCAGGCTCATAACAATATGCAGCCGTACACAGCATTGAATTATTGTATAGCGCTGGCGGGCATTTTCCCGAGCAGAGGTTAATCCAGAGGAGGGTTATTATGGCAGATCCGTATGTTGGTGAGATACGAGTTTTTGCAGGGAATTTCGCGCCTAGGGATTGGGCGCTGTGTGATGGAAGTCTAGTAAGTATTCAGCAGAATTCGGTGCTCTTCTCTATCCTTGGCACGACCTATGGCGGCGATGGGAAGACTACGTTTGCTTTGCCGAACTTCATGGGAGCTGCTCCAATCCATCAGGGAAGCGGAGCAGGATTGACTCCCCGAACGCTAGGAGAGAGTGGAGGCTCCCAGGCGGTGACGCTGATAACGACCGAGCTTCCTTATCATACGCATAGCGTCAATGCCCAGACAACGCCGACGCAGGCAGATCCGGCAGGAGCTATATGGGCCAGCTCGACGGCAAACAGGGGGCAGGCGATCTATAGCGCTACTCCGAATGTAGCGATGAGTCCCCTGGCGCTAAATCTTACAGGAGGCAGTCAGCCTCATAACAACATGCAGCCTTTTGTGGCCATGAATTTTATAATTGCACTGCAGGGTGTATACCCGCCAAAGCCGTAATAAAGCGTTGATTAAGATAAAACAGCAATGATATTAAGAAAAGAAAACTGGCGCCGGTGTTGAACCGGCGTCAGTTTTTGTCGTTTTTGCAACTTTAATAAAAAGACACCCCACAGAATTCCATCGGACAAGATTGTCCAATGTCTATTCTAAGAGGTGCTTTAAGTACGCTGGTTGCAAGTATTACTTCGCAGCTTCGTAACGCTTGCCTACTTCAGACCAGTTCACAACGTTCCAGAACGCGGCGATGTAATCAGGGCGTTTGTTCTGATAGTTCAGGTAGTATGCGTGCTCCCATACATCCAGACCAAGGAGCGGCGTATCGCCTTCCATGATTGGGCTGTCTTGGTTCGGAAGGCTGTAAACTTTCAGCTGACCGTCCTTGCCAAGCGCAAGCCATGCCCAGCCGCTGCCGAAGCGAGTAGCAGCCGCTTTAGCGAAATCCTCTTTGAACTTGTCGAAGCCGCCAAGCTCACTGTCGATTGCTGCTGCCAGTGCGCCAGCAGGAGCGCCGCCAGCGTTAGGACCAATCGTTTCCCAGAATAAGGAGTGGTTGGCGTGACCGCCGCCGTTGTTGCGTACTGCAGTGCGGATCGCTTCAGGAACACTGTTCAGATCAGCAATGAGATCCTCAATGGATTTGCCTTGCAGCTCAGGAGCGGACTCCAGCGCAGCGTTGAGGTTCGTTACATAAGCGTTATGGTGACGGTCATGGTGGATCATCATCGTCGTTTCGTCAATATGCGGCTCAAGTGCATTGTTCGCGTAAGATAAAGCAGGTAGTTGGTGTGCCATGTTTAATAAAACCTCCTGTTTTATGTATCATTTTCACTACTCATTATCTCTGATTAAGGATAATAAATCAACATAAATGTTTAGAAAGTCTGTGATCCATAGCTATGTTGATTTGACATCGAATACTCGAATAGAATTACCTTAACCATTCGTTTTATACCCCTCTAAAGATCCTCTATAGCTTCTCCAAAAAAGGACAATTACAATTAACCGCTCTGCGCATTTATTGAAACATGGAAATATGTGAGCATGCCCGTTCGGATTGGATTGGCTCTGAATAGGGTAAAAAGATACTATAAATTATGTCTTGGTGTCTTGGCTGTGAGCATAAGCTCAACAAAGGAGTGTTTATGTTCACAGAAGAATGGAGCCTGGCAAACCACAGCCTAGCCAAAATGTTGGGAGGGATGAATATGCCATGGAACAGCCGGAATTACCCCGAGTCACTCAAAAACTTTGAGCCGCGCGTGCGCAATAAGGCGATTGAAATCGCAAATGCTTTGCAAGAGGAAGGGTATGAGGAAGGACGGGCAATCGCTATAGCAACCGCACAAGCGAAGGAGTGGAATGAAGCGCATCCCGATCATTCGAAAGACGGTCAGGACGCGGTCTCACCGCCAACTCACAGTATTCGACATGTCGTACCGCATGAGGGAGGCTGGGCGATCAAGCTCGAAGGGTCAAACATTACAGATGCGGTGTTTCATACGAAAGAAGAGACTTTGGCCAAAGCGAAGGAGATGGCTTCAGACGATAACGGCATTGTAATTGTTCATCGCAAAGACGGGCGAGTGGAAACCTCCTACAATTATCGCTAAATGTCAATGCGTGCAAATTAACAATAGACTCGAATGGTCCCGATATTCGATTATGAAGCGGGACTTTTTTTCTATTTCATGGGAATGAAAAGTCGAATTTCAATGTAAGCGCTTAATTGATAGCGTTTTCAAAAGAAAAACGGCTATTTCTTTATTTTTTTAAGGTTTTTTAAAGAAATTAGAAGGAATTCGGATGATTTTGTCGTATTATTAATTTTGCCTAAATTTTTCGAGACTGCACGTAGAGGGGTTTGAATCATGGACGTTCGTACTTTCCAGTTGTCCGATTACCGGCCTGTTACTCAATTACTTGAAACGGTTTTGTCGGAAGAATGCTATGAGCTGACAATTGAGGCGTTTGCCCGGCAGCTGTCATGGGACAGTGAGCTTGTGCTTGTCGCTTCTATTGAAGGTGAGATTGTCGGTATGATTATTGGCACCATAGATAACAACAAAGGATACTATTATCGCATAGCTGTTCTGCCGGAATATCAGCGTCAAGGTATTGGCAAGCTGTTGATCCGTTCTCTGCGTCAGCGGTTTGAGCAGCGGAATGTACAGAAAATCATGATTACTGCGGACGAGCATAACGAGCCGATTCTGAAAATGTACGAATCGCTTGGATATGCAGCTACGGATTTCTTTCGTTCGTTCCAGAAGCTGAGTATTGTTGCAGGCTAACTGCGGTACGGGGCTTGAAATCGCTTTAAGAGCATAAGATAAAAAGAGAGAAGCATATTTGTATGCCATTGATTTTGGCGTGCAGATATGCTTTTCTTATAGTAAGAACTTCTGTGGGAGCACAACAACGATATGGAAATTTACCGTCATTGTCTTATTAAGAGCTTCAAGCATAATGGTCGTCTGCATCGCATGTGGCTTGAGAATTGGCAGGTTCCGAATGAACGGCTTCGGCCTCAGCATGCAGCCGAATCCATGATCGTGCTCATCAATCGGCAGACACCGATTCAGGAGGCCGACGGCAAGCAGTGGATTAGCCGGGTTCCGGCGGTTTCTTTCTTTATTCCGGGGGAATGGTTTAATGTCGTTGCTCTGCTGGAGAATACTGGCGTCCGGTACTACTGCAATATTGCATCGCCTCTATTCTATCAGCAGGGGATACTGACGTATATCGATTATGATCTGGACGTTATTCTGCCTCATGGCGGCGCCGCTCAAGTGGTTGATCGCGAGGAGTATGAGCTGCACAAGGCCGCTTATCATTATTCGGCGGTTGTGGACAGGAAGGTTATGAGCGGTCTTCAAGCGCTGAGCAAGCGGATTGAGAAGAGAAGTGAGCCGTTTCATGATGACGAAGTAATCGCATATTATGAGGCATGGCACAAACAAATGGGCGAGGTGTAGCACAGGATGACGAAATTATCGGATTCGCTTAATGAAGCTGAGCCTGCTTCAATCGGTCCCCGCAAACGTTCGGGAGCTGACAACAAGCCGCCGAAAGTAAGCAAGCCGGACAAGCCTCGCAAGCGGGAGAAGGACAAGAAGCCGGGCAAGCCAATGCCTAAGTGGGCGGCAGAGCTGTGGGATTGGGGTCGCACGCTGGTTATTGCCGTCACTATTGTTCTGCTGGTTCATTATTTCGTATTTAATTTATCCACGGTGGAAGGACATTCCATGGAGCCTACACTTCTGGAGAAGGAATGGCTGTTCGTGAACAAATTACCCTACCGCTTCGGATCGCCGGAGCGTGGCGATGTTATTATTTTGGAAGACCCGTCGGAGAATGGTCCAGAGAAGAAGAAGTTACTGGTTAAGCGGATCATCGGAATACCAGGCGATACGATTGAGATTCGGGAGAGGCAGCTTTATCGCAATGGAGAGCTCGTTATCGAGGCTTACACCGATTCGGAAATTGATGATATGGACTACGGACCAATTAAAATCGATGCCGACAAGTATTATGTTATGGGGGATAATCGTCATGCGAACGGAAGCAAGGACAGCCGTGAATTCGGTCCCGTTTCGCGTGAATTGATCAAGGGCCGCGCAGATTTCATTCTATGGCCCATTACCAAAATGAACGCATTGTAAGCGTTGGGAGTTGTGAAGGTTGAAGGATGTCATGATCTATACGGACGGCGCTTGCTCCGGCAATCCCGGTCCTGGTGGCTGGGGAGCCGTCCTCTTTTATGGTGATCACCGAAAAGAAATATCAGGAGCAGAGCCGGCAACTACGAACAACCGTATGGAAATTCAAGCGGTTATTGAAGCGCTGAAGCTGCTGAAGGAGCCATGCAAGGCTTCGGTATATAGTGATTCTGCTTATGTCGTCAATTGCTTTCAGCAAAACTGGATCAGGGGCTGGCTGAAGAACGGATGGAAGAACAGCAAGAAGCAGCCTGTTGAGAATCAAGATCTGTGGCAAGCGCTGTGGGCGCTTATGCAGAAGCATCAAGTCAGCTACGTCAAGGTCAAGGGACATAGCGACAATGAGTGGAACAATCGCTGTGACGAGCTTGCACGCGAGGCGATCAAACGTATGTAGGCTTCGCTTGGGTGATCTGCTTCGCGGGCCGAGCGGCAGCGTTCTGAGGGCCGCAGGGCAGTATTCGAAGGAGGACATTTGAAGTGGACAGCACGGCAGCATGGGTTAAGCTGAAAGCAGATATGAAGGAAGCTGCGGCGAGCCTGGGCATTGACAAAATTGGCGTAGCGTCGGCTGCGCCGTTCACAACGCTCAAGCAGCGTCTGCTGATTCATCGCGAGCGGGGCCATGAATCCGGCTTCGAAGAGCCTGATCTGGACCGGCGCACAGAACCGGCGCTGCTGTTCGAGGACCCGCAAAGCATTATTGCAATTGCAATCGCTTACCCCTCCAAGCTGCAGGATGCGCCCAAGTCTGAGCCGGGAGCCAGACGAGGCATTTTATCGCGCTCTGCTTGGGGGGTGGATTATCATACGGTGCTGCGTGACCGTCTAAGCCGTCTGGAGACATGGCTGAGAGAACATGTGCCTAATGTTCGTGTGGAGAGCATGGTGGACACTGGAGCGCTCTCTGACCGCGCTGTAGCGGAACGGGCGGGCATAGGCTGGAGCGCCAAAAACTGTGCAATTATTACTCCTGAGTGGGGTTCATGGGTTTACCTTGGTGAAATGATTACGAATTTGCCGCTTCCACCCGATATACCTATTACAGACAATTGCGGCACCTGCACCGCTTGTATAGATGCTTGCCCGACTGATGCCCTTGTTGGTCCGGGACAGCTTAACTCGCAGCGCTGCATCTCCTTCGTTACTCAGACGAAAGGGCTTGTCTCGGATGAGATGATGCGGAAGATCGGCAACAGGCTATACGGCTGTGACACCTGTCAGATCGTCTGTCCAGAGAATCGGGGCAAGAATTGGACGCATCAGCCGGAGCTGCAGCCGGATGCAGAGAAGGTGAAGCCGCTGCTGGTTCCTTTGCTCACGATGGGCAACAGAACCTTCAAGGAGGTCTACGGCAGCGGGGCATCGGCTTGGCGCGGCAGGAAGCCGATTCAGCGCAATGCTGTTATCGCGCTGGGCAATTTCAAAGACAAGAGCGCGATCCCTCATCTTGCCAAGGTGCTGGCTGAGGATCCTCGTTTCGAGCTGAGAGCGACAGCAGCCTGGTCACTAGCCCGCATCGGCGGGGATGATGCGGAGACGGCGCTCAGGAGCGCAGCGGGGCGCGAGCGGGAGGAGCCCGTTATCGAGGCGATTGCTGCTGCGCTGGCCTCCTTCAAGGATGAGGCCTCCAAAGAGGATGAATGCAACGCCTGATTTGAAAGCCTGTTGATTGCAGCATGAACGTACAGATACGAAGGGGTGAGTGCCATGAGGTACATTGATATTGAAATGGTAGAGCCCGGACATTTTCTGGGGAAGACGATCTATGCAACGAATGGTACCGTGCTGTTGTCGGCAGGCATCCAATTGACCGTCTATATGATCAGCACGCTGAAGCGAATCGGAGTTACGAACATTTATATCAGAGACCCGTTAATGCCGGATGTAGAGCCGGAGGAAATATTGTCCGAAGAAACCAAGCGGAATCTTATTCGCAACATGTCAGAGACGATGGATTCCATCCGTTCCGGCAAAGACTTCAATTCGCGCTCTATTAGTCTGGTGATTGATGATTTGCTTGATGATGTGATGCGGAATAAAGAGGTTCTGATCCAATTGAATGAGATTCGGACGAAGGATAATGCAGAATTCGTTCATGCGATGAATGTGTGCATGATTTCCTCGCTGCTTGGCATGGGGCTGCATTTGAATCAAACGCAGCTCAAGGAGCTGGCTATTGGGGCGCTGCTGCACGATATCGGCAAAGCCTCAGAGAAGCCTGGCATTGAAGGAGAGCCGCCTGCCAAGCATCACACCTGGGTAGGCTTCGAGCTGCTGCGGTCCAAGCGGGAGTTCAGTCTGCTAATCGCCCATGTTGCCCTGCAGCATCATGAGCATGTGGATGGCTCTGGCATTCCCCGGCAGCTAAGCGAGGATCAAATTCATCTCTATTCGCGTATTGTTGCGGTAGCCAACACCTTCGACAATTTGCTTCAGCAGGATTATCACGGGAAGAAAATGATGCCTCATATCGCCTGCGAGAAGATGCTTGCTATGTCAGGCAAGGAGCTTGACCACGAGGTCGTTGTTCAATTCATGCGCGCTGTGTCCGTCTATCCGAATGGCGTTTCCGTCATGCTCTCCACACGGGAAGCCGGCGTAGTTGTCGGACAGCATCGCGGTCTGCCTGGGAGGCCGGTCATAAGACTGCTGAATCGGGAAAGCGATGATGATATCAACAGCAGGGAGATTGATCTCGCCAAGCATAATACGATTTTTATCGAACAGGTGCTTGGTTAAGAGGGACTTCTGTCAAACGGATTGCGAAGGCTCGTTCGGACATGCTATGATGAATGCTGATTAGGTTAGTCATTACAGATAAGGTATGGTGATTGAGTCATGTGGACGGTCATTATTGCGATTGTGACGCTGCTGGTAGGCGCTGTTGGCGGATTTTTTGTAGGCGTTTACTATCTGCGGAAGCAATTGGAGAAAATGCAGAGCGATCCTGAAATGCTTCAGAAAATGGCGAAGCAGATGGGATACAATATGAACAAGCAGCAGATGCAAAAGGCACAGCAGATGATGAAGGGCGGACGTCCAGGCGGCGGGCGCAGATAGTGACCTTTTGGCCTGCTATAGAAGGGGGCAATTGAAGTGGCGGGTATGAAGGACTACGTAAACTCCAAAGTTTCCAACAATCGCGAGCAAATCGAGTTTCATGTCAAAGAGATTTTGAAGCTGATCGGCGAGAATGTGGAGCGCGAAGGATTGCTAGAGACACCTGCACGGGTTACCCGTATGTATGAGGAAATATTTGCAGGCTATGATGTCGATCCAAGAGATGTAGTGGGCGTTACGTTCGATGAGCAGCATGAAGAGCTGGTTATCGTAAAGGATATCGTCTACTACAGTCAATGCGAGCATCATATGGCGCCTTTCTTCGGAAAAGCGCATATTGGATATATTCCCAGCGGCAAGATAGCAGGACTGAGCAAGCTTGCACGTCTTGTTGAAGCGATTTCCAGACGTCTGCAGGTACAGGAGCGGATTACGTCACAGATTGCGGATATTCTTGATGAGGTTCTGAAACCAAACGGCGTCATGGTTGTTGTCGAGGGCGAGCATCTATGCATGTGCGCACGCGGCGTCAAGAAGCCTGGCAGCAAGACGGTCACTTCCGCTGTACGCGGCGATTTCCGCACAAGCTCGGCGCTTCGCTCGGAATTTCTTTCGCTGCTCAAGCAATAGAAGCATACAGGTTTTTTCATATGGAAAAGGCTGTCCTACAGTGCATATCACTGTTGGGGCAGCCTTTTTTTTGCTTAAGCGGACTAATCTGCCTGCCACTGCCGGCTAACGTGCAACTGGTCAACCATTAGCGAAACAATGAGACCACAGCCACCATAACTGCCATAATCACTGCTGCCGCTACAAGAAAATAGCCAAAATATCGAATCGGCTTAGGTAATGTGCTGAAATCTACTCTTTTCGGAGGACCGCCCCCTTCAATTCTTTGGATGGGCAGCAGATTTTCGTGAATAACGGAGTCTTTATGGCTGGAGAGGATCGGTTCTGGCTGTGTTTTGTGAAGGGGCTTCTTTTCTCCGTTTGTATGGGTCATGTTATCATCACCTCTCTCATAAATAGGATTCTTATTTATTTTACTGCTTTTCCCCTGCTTCATACATCTACCAGTTGATATAATGTTTGGGCAATATCTCAGGAAGTATACACTAGACATCGGTTCACTCGATAGCGCTCGCAATGCGTACTGTTAAAAGCTTGGCAATTAACGAAAAAATGTTAAGGTTATTATTGACAAAATCGTTGAGAATGATTATCATACTCTATGGCGGTAGTGATATTCATTATCAATTATCATGAAAATGATAGGAGGATTCATAAATGAGGGGTTGGCAAGTAACACTTGCTATATTCCTGCTCTTTGCAATGATCGGATGCAGTTCGAGCCCGGATAGTACGGGTGGCGGCAATGCTGGATCAGACGGGGGCGGGAAGGAGGATCGTCAGCAGGCAGTCGCGCCTAAGAAGATGGAGGTAGCTGATCTGTCAACAGGGATTTCGATGCTGAGCACGTTGACGAAAGACTTCAAGCAAGCTGTTGAAGCCGATGACGAGGGACAGAGGAAAGAGCTGGTCGCCCAAATTGCTGGTGTCTGGGAAGAGATCAAAGCAGACCTGGAGGCACAGAGTGGAGATACATATCCGGCTGTTGCGCAGGAGATGACAGCATTCCTTGACTCTGCCAGTGGGGAAGCCATCGATAGAGAGCTCGTCATACAGCAGGATTACCAGCTATACCAACGCTTCAGAGACCTTGGCAAAGCGTTGAAAGAGTAAAAGAGTAGTTGCAAGCATGAGGACAAAGAGTTAGGGGCACGGTCAAAAGTTTCATCATTCCAGAAAGAGAAAGGTGATCGCTATCATGAAATTAATCAATAAGACTCGTATTCTAGCATTGCTTCTGACATTCGCATTAACCATTTCCGTTATACCGGGTTTCGCGGTTGCGGCAAGCAAAGACATTAAGGTTCAACTCGACGGCAAGCAAATTGCCTTCGATACGAAGCCGCAAATCAGCAATGGCAGCACGCTGGTTCCTTACCGTGCGCTTGCTGAGAAACTGAAAGCAACGGTTAAATATGATTCCAAAACGAATAAAGTAAGTGTTGTTAAAGGCAGCAAAACGGTCGTTCTGACGATTGGCAGCACGAATGCTACCATCAACGGCAAAGCAGTTAAACTGGATGCAGCTCCAATAACGAAGAATGGCAGCACGCTCGTTCCGCTGCGCTTCCTGGGCGAGTCCCTTGGCGTATGGGTATCGTGGAAGGCTTCCACAGCTACCGTATCGCTTGAAACGCAGAAAACGATCGAACACGCAATGGGCAAGACGACGCTGAAAAAGGTTCCTGAGCGCGTTGTCGTTCTTTTCAACGGTATGGTTGATGCTACAACTCTACTGGGCGTTAAACCGGTTGGCGCTGTAGAATCCTATGTGGAGCAGCCTTGGTACAACTTCCTGAAGGGTAAAATGTCAGGCGTTAAAAACCTGGGAGATGAGACACAGCCGAGCCTTGAAGCAATCGTTGCCCTGAAGCCGGATGTTATTATCGGTTCCAAAATGCGTCATGAGAAAATCTACAGCCAGCTTCAAGCCATCGCTCCAACGGTTATGACAGAGGATATCTATTCCTGGAAGAAAACGCTGGAAATCGGCGGTATCGTATATAACAAAGAAGCGCAAGCTTCCCAATACATTGCAGACTGGGACAAACGTGTAGCAGATTTCAAATCCCAAATCGGCTCCAAAGCGGCAAAAACGAAAGTGTCCGTTATCCGCTTCAATCCGGACGGATCGGCTCGCGCTTACATGGCCGGATTCGCAACGAACATTTTCAAAGAGTTGGGCTTCGATTTCCCTAAAGCGCAGAAGGATGCGAAGAGCGACATCGTAACGGTTAAGACATTGGAGCAAACATCGCTGCTGGACGGCGATTACATCTTTGACTTCACAACGGACTGGACCGGCGACGGCGGTGTCTACAAGCATCAGAAGGAATGGACGGACAGCGATCTGTGGAAGAACCTCAATGCTGTCAAGAACAAGAAATACTACAAGGTTAACGTTGTTTCCTGGAATATGTCTGGCGGACCGCAAGCAGCGAAAATGATGCTTGACGATCTTTACTTCTACTTTGATCTTGACTAGTCGGTCAGCCAACATCTTATAAGCACCACAAAAGAATGGGCGGGAATGCTCATTCTTTTGTGCGTCTGACAGGGGCGAGTAAATTGACTTCACAAGGGATTACGAATCCTTGGGCGAGAAGTGTCGGACTTGCGGTTTTATGTGCGGCGACGCTGTTATTCATAGGATTAAGCATCGTGCTGGGCGCTACCAAAATTACAGTACAGCAGGCTGTCGCCTCTATCGTTGAATACGACAATTCCTCGAACGAGCAGATTATTGCACGGACGACGAGGGTTCCCCGCGCATTGATTGCTGCTGCGATCGGAGCAAGTCTTGCTATTGCGGGCGCGATCATGCAGGCGATTACCCGCAATCCGCTTGGCGATCCGACTGTACTGGGCATCAATGCAGGCGCAACCTTGACAGTTGTTGCCGCGATTACGGTATTCGGGATCAGCTCGATGAATGTGCTGGTCTGGCTGTCATTCTCCGGCGCAGCGCTTGGCGCCGCTGCGGTGTTTGCACTAGGCTCGTTAGGGCGGGACGGACTGTCTCCGCTCCGTATTGTGCTTGCAGGCTCTGCGATGACGGCGCTGTTCGCTTCCGTGACGCAAGGTATGCTTGTCATGAATGAGAATGGCCTGAATGATGTGCTGTTCTGGCTGACAGGCTCAATCGCGGGACGCTCGCTTGAGAATCTGGGTACGGTTCTGCCCTATATGGCGATTAGCGGAATTCTGGCGCTGATCATCTGCCGGCATCTCAATGTGCTGGTCATGGGCGAGGATGCGGCGAAGGGCTTAGGACAACGGACGCTAGCGGTGAAAATCATCAGCTGCATCATTATCGTCATGCTGGCAGGCAGCTCGGTTGCTGTAGCGGGTCCTATCGGTTTCATCGGCATCGTCGTTCCGCATATATGTCGTCTGTTCGCCGGGATGGATTATCGCTGGCTCATTCCGTACAGCGCTCTGTCGGGCGCACTGCTGCTTCTCTCTGCGGATATTATGGCCCGCTATGTCATTATGCCGCAGGAGCTGCCGGTAGGGGTTATGACCGCTGTAATCGGCACACCATTCTTCATCATCATTGCGCGGAAGGGGCTGGCGAAATGAGAAAGGAATATATCACCATTCGCTCCTCCGCATTGTCCGTCTCCTTTCAGCTTCATAAGCGGATCGTTCTGCTGTTCTTGCTAATGCTTGCGATTGTAGCTCTTTCGATGATCGTCAGTACGGGAATCGGCGATATGTATATTGATCCCCTCGATGTGTGGCGGGCGGCAATGGGACATGGACAGGCAGATCATATGCTGGTCGTGCAGACGCTTCGCCTGCCGCGCATCGTAATAGCCGTAATGGTTGGCGCCTCTCTGGGGGTGGCGGGGGCGATGCTGCAGGGCATCATCCGCAATCCGCTGGCTGCGCCGGATATTATCGGCATTACCGGAGGCGCTTCTTTATCCGCTGTAGCCTTTCTGACCCTTCTTCCTGGTCTGTACAGCATTCATTTGCTGCCTGTAGCGGCTATGCTTGGCGCAGTGGCGGCTTCGACGATCATCTATCTGCTGGCATGGAAAAAAGGAGTGAAGCCGGTCAGGCTCGTGCTTGTCGGCATCGGCATCGCTTCCTTGATGTCGTCGTTGACGACTGTCATGATTGTCATGTCGCCTTCGATCTATACAGCTGGCTCCGCTTTTCTGTGGATGACGGGCACTATTTACGGCACATCATGGGATAATGTGCTTTCGCTGCTGCCGTGGACGGCCGGTTTCCTCATATTGTCGGCATTCTGCATCAAGGAGCTGAATATTCATCAGCTTGGAGATGATATTGCGGCAGGTGCCGGCAGCTCGGTTCAACGCAAGCGGCTGCTCATGCTGGCTGTCAGTGTCGGACTGGCGGGCTCGGCAGTCTCGATGTCAGGGCCGGTCGGCTTTGTCGGGTTGCTGGCGCCGCATATGGCAAGAAGGCTTGTCGGGCCGACTGCAGGCAGTGTATTGCCGATAGCGGGACTGCTGGGCGGCTTGATCGTGCTCATCGCCGATCTGGTGGCGAGAACGCTATTCCTTCCGAAGGATATACCGGTCGGTGTCTTTACTGCCGGAATCGGAGCGCCTTTCTTTATTTATTTGCTCTATCGAACGCGCCATGCACGATAAGAAAGGAGTGGCTTACATGCAATCATCGCACTTGGAGACAAAGCAGCTGACGGTTTCATACGATGGTCAAACGATTCTGGACAGCTTGAATTTGCAGCTTCCCAAGGGGCAGATTAGCGTTATGATCGGGCCGAACGGCTGCGGAAAGTCCACGCTGCTGCGCTCATTGGCGCGGCTGCTCAAGCCGCAGAAGGGGGCAGTTATTCTGGATGGGCGCGATATTGCCCGTATGTCAACCAAGCAGGTAGCCAAGACGCTGTCGATTCTGCCGCAAGGTCCGGTCACCCCGGAGGGGTTGACGGTGTTTCAACTGGTCAAGCAGGGGAGATATCCTTATCAAAGCTGGCTGAATCAGTGGTCCGAAGAAGATGAGCGGATGGTCAATGAAGCGCTCCAGGCCACCAAGATGACAGAGCTTGCTCATCGTGCTGTGGACTCCTTGTCAGGCGGGCAGCGTCAGCGCGCATGGATTGCCATGACATTGGCACAGGGCACGGAGACGATTCTGCTTGATGAGCCGACGACCTATCTGGACATAGCGCATGGGATTGATGTGCTGGACCTGCTGTTTGAGTTGAACGAGACAAAGCAGAGCACCATCATCATGGTGCTCCATGATTTGAATATGGCTTGCCGGTATGCGCATAATTTGATTGCCGTTCAGAATCAAACCATTGCCGCGCAAGGCAGGCCGGAGGATATCATCACCAAAGAACTGGTCAGAAGCGTATTCGGCATGGAATGCGAGCTCATGGTGGACCCCTTCTTCGGCACACCGTTATGTGTTCCGCAAGGCAGGGGGCGGCGTATAGTAGTCGATAGTTCCAAGTGCGTGAACGAATCCGAGCAGGATGCTTCTTTTGCGGTGTAAGGACAGTGTGAAACGGCGGGGTTACTTTGGACTACTATTGAGATGCAGAAAAAAGTTTCTTTTTCTGCATCTTAGTGAGCCCAAAAACAACTTCAGCAATACGCCGCGGCGAATTGTGGTTATGCACAGCCACGGTTCGCCTCCACCATAAGAACACTGACCACATGAGGTGCGCATGAGGTCAGTGTTTTTTTATTCTATATGGTGGTGGCGAGGGGGCGACCCAGCCCGAAGGAGAACATTGGGTTTCGTTCCGCGCACAGGTCTGCGGAGCAGAGCGAGCACGGCATCTGATCCTTCATCTAAGAACGTCATCCGCGAATCCTTTGCTTTAGCAACTTTAATCATGAATGGGATACCCCTGAGCCGACTGAAAATCGCGACAAGAGCAATTCAAATCCCAATACTTGTAATATATTCTGATTAAAGTAACAGTCGCCGCTTTGCTAGGTCCGACATTTCAAATGAAACCTTCAACTGGGCCATTGCATAAGATGTTATGGCTGGCAAATGCAGAGAGGTGGATTCATTATGGTTTATGCATATATTTGGGGAAGTCACTACATGATCAGAAACGGCACAGTCGTATTGGATGTGAAGTGGGGGGATGTAAACGGGGATGGAACGCCAGACCAAGTATATTTGACAGGTAATCCTACAGGAGACACGACCAGCTCCTTTGTCCAGAATATACAACTGGTCGTTGTGGATGGACGCAGCGGTGTAAGATACACGAGCCAATTGAAGGACAATGCAGGTTATAACGCTCGCCTCTTTTTAGGTGATTTTACGGGAGAACGCGTGGATAATATTCTTGTAAGTATCGACTCTGGCGGTAGCGGTGGATTTACTTACAATTACATCTTTTCCTTTATGAAGAACGTGTTTCGCGAGCTCTATAACAATGAATGGTTCTACGAAACATACAGTGACGCCTCTGTTTTCTATGAGGACAACTACAAGGTTCGAATTGTGAATCGATCCTTGCAGAAGGAATACATTCTGGACATCAGCAAGCGCGACCCATCGTACTTGTCTGAATTGTATGATTCGAACGGGAAATTGAAAAAACCAGTTGAAGGCAGCGTCATGGGCGTAAGCGGGGCTTATCCGATCGACCTGCAAGGGGATCGTGTATATGAAATATGGCCTTTCCAACGTGTGATCGGTTTGTATAATGCAGATACGTTGGGGTATTTGCAAACCCCGTTAAGCTGGAACGCAAATACTTCTAAATTTATCCCTATGTATCAATGGGCTTCGGTTAACGGGAATGATACAAATTGAACACTAAATTTGGATGACAGTAGGGGTAAGGGTACTTGCTAAGGTGACATCAAAACCGTGACTACACCCGTAGATGCCTGTGTGGCGATGTCTTCGGACAGGGGTTCAAATCCCTTCGCCTCCACTAAATTTATCTGAAGAAGCGCCGTGTCAGGTGCTTTTTTTTGTTTTTCTCTATTCATCATTTTACATAACTCAAGGTATGGTGCCGCCACGTACTATAACTTATTTCCACGCTGTTACTGTTTTCTCATACAGGAGAGTGTCGAGTTTCCTGATTCTTTCTCCAATATTTTTCATTTGAATTAAATAATCCACAATATACTGTTAATAGATATTTTATGGTATATTTAGTTGCAGTAGGTCTTAGTACATGGAATAATAGATATATATCCCTATATAGACCTCGGGGCAAGTTCAAATGTTCGATGACAACCTAAATTACATACCATTACACGGAATTTTATAACATTCTCAATTCTACTAAATGTAATTTATTCGCATTTGGCTGGCATTCTTTCTATAAAAACGGTAACAGCTGGGGCACTCTTTCTATTGGTCGGACTAATGTGACCGACTTCAGTGATAATGGAGCTACAGCAAAAGTAACAGAAGTAATCAAGGCTTACTTAAGTAGATCGTAGGGGGTATTATGTTGAATAACGTGTTAGCGCCAGTCCTAATTGCAATCCTATTAATTATCTCAGGATGCAGTAATAATGGTAGTTCGAACGCTCAAACAGGAGTCTATCCAGGTAAAGCCATAGAAGGTGTATCAGGCGTTGCCTGGGCACTTGAATCAGACTTTAATGGTGAATTGAGTGGTCCACTGGTTACTGAAGCTACAACGTACTTTAGTGACGATCAGACGTTATATGCGGTTGATACAAAGACAGGTGAACAGAAATGGACTCATCAGACTAACGGCGGAATATTAAAGCCAGTATTAGTAGAAGGAATAGTCAGCTACATTGATAAGACGGGTATACATGCGCTGAGAGCACAATCAGGAGAGTTGGTTTGGGAACGAGAGCGCAACAAAGATACAATGATTGCAATGTCCGTGGGCTCGTTAAATCATATATTATTTCATGAAATTCTTGAAGACGGCCGCACAACATTTAAGGCATTGAATATCGAAACAGGAAAGGAAAGCTGGAGCTTCGGAGAAAGAGTTCTTAGCACACCAATAGTTGTAGGTGATAAGCTTTATATACCTTCTATGGATCAGGTACATGTGCTCAATGAGAAGTCAGGAAAAGAAATCGATATTATAGAAATGAAAATGCAGGCATTAAGTATCGCTGTTCGTGATAACCTCATGATAGCGGAGTACAACGACTTTAATAGAAGTATCCATGCATTTGATCTAAAGAGCCACGATCATAAATGGGAATATGTGCTTGAAGAAATAGAGGGAATGGGACCGAGGGCTAATATGATCTTGTTAGATGACAAGGTGCTTCTAACTTATGTAAGAAGTGGCGAGGTTGTCATGCTGGATGGAAAGACTGGCAAAGAATTATGGAAGAAGGTATTGGGGACGCCATGGTTCGCGCACATTTATGGTGGAACATTCAATGACCCTATCGTTGCCGAAGACACACTCTATATTAGTGTATGGGAAGGACAGAATGAACAGCGCAAAGCATATGCAGGGTACTCCACTCTATTTGCTCTAGATGTAAATACAGGTAACGAGCAATGGCGATATCAAGAGGATGACTTTATCAATTATTCACCCTCCTTAATAGATAATGGCATGGTGATTGTGACGAATAATGGAATAAAGGCATACAAAGGTGGTAGCAATGTCGAAAAAAGTGACCCAGCACCATCTAATGAAGATTGAGAGAAATGGAGCTATACATGGGTTACAGCGAGCAACGATGCGGAGGCCCTATTGAGCTTCGTCTACAGCAGCTCAATAAGCAGCGACAGTCTACAACATTTAATTATGTTCAGGCTGCCGCTGCTTATTTAAACATGTCGCGAAATCGGCTTACAGCCGCAGCGAGATCAGCGAGGGCTGACCGAAGAGACGGCTTTTCCAAGTGCTGGAGCTGACTGCTCAAGGAGAACCTTATCAGCGTCAACAGCTTTCTTGCTTCGACCCCGCAGAATAAAACAAACTTCCTATTGCGATGATAATGAGAATCATTTACAATCATACAGGTAGTATTATGATAATGATTCTCATTTTCGAGGGAGGAATATAATGTGATTCCAAGTAATTCGCATTATTTGGAAAGCCAGAAGCGCCGTGAATCCAATGCCAGAACATACCCGAGGAAAATCCCGATTGCTATTCGTGAGGCGTCAGGGATCAGGGTGAAGGACGCTGACGGCAAAATGTACTATGATTGCCTGGCTGGCGCGGGCACACTCGCTTTGGGGCATAACCATCCCGTTGTCGTGCAGGCCATACGTGATGTTCTGGAGAGCGGTCTTCCGCTTCATACATTGGATCTGACTACGCCTGTGAAGGAGGCGTTTGTCGATGAGCTGTTCCGTCTGCTTCCGCCATCGTTTGCCTCCCGGGCTCGCATTCAATTCTGCGGTCCATCGGGAGCCGATGGCGTCGAGGCTGCAGTCAAGCTTGTGAAGACAGCGACAGGGCGGAGATCGATGCTCTCTTATCAGGGCGGATATCATGGAATGACGCATGGAGCGCTTGGATTGACGGGCAATTTGCAGCCTAAGAGAGATATAGCAGGACTGATGCCGGATGTTCATTTTCTGCCGTATCCTTATTCCTACCGATGCCCCTTTGAGCTTGGCGGGGAGCAGGGCTGGCGTGTTGGAAGCAAATTCATCGAACGAACGCTGAATGATCCTGAGAGCGGCATTGCTTCCCCAGCCGGAATGATTGTTGAAGCTGTGCAGGGAGAAGGCGGCGTTATCCCCGCTCCTGATGAATGGCTGCGCGAGGTTCGCCGTATTACGAAGGAGAGCGGTATTCCGCTTATTATGGACGAGGTGCAAACGGGTTTCGGACGTACAGGCGCTATGTTTGCATTCCAGCATTCAGGAATCGTACCCGATGTTCTGGTGCTGTCGAAAGCAATCGGGGGCAGTCTTCCGCTCTCGGTAGTTGTGTACAGCGAGGAGTTGGATGTATGGGGGCCAGGGGCGCATGCCGGAACTTTTCGCGGGAATCAATTGGCTATGGCGGCTGGCCTGGCTACGATGGCTTTTATCCGTGAGAACCGGATTGACGAGCATGCAACCACTATTGGCGGCAGGCTGCAGGAGAGGCTGTGCCAGATACAGGAACAGTCCTCGTGTATTGGAGAGGTCAGAGGCCGCGGGCTGATGATTGGTGTTGAGATTGTTGATAAGCGCGGGGGTGCGGATGTGCTGGGCAGCTATCCGGCTATGCCGGAGATGGCCAGAGCGATCCAGCAGGCTTGTCTGGAACGGGGACTCATTATTGAGCTCGGAGGCCGTCATGGCAGTGTGGTGAGATTCCTGCCTCCGCTTATTGTGACAGAGGAGCAAATAGAGGAGATAGCGGCGATCTTCCATGATGCAGTTGGTGCGGCAGAACGGGTCCTGCTGGGCGTTCTTCAGGAGGCGCGGATATGAGCAGCCCCAAGACATATGTGCTGCAGCCCGAGGACGCGACAGCCGATGACACGCAACGCGCAGAGCGGAATGTCGGGGGCTCACAATCAGCAGAGGCGACAGCCGGTGATCCGCAAACTGCGAGGGAGAATACCGGAAGCCGGAGTTCTGCGGAGTCCCCCGCCGGGACGCGCAAATCGGAGCGATTTGCGGGTATGTTCCTGACGGAGTCGCCGCAGAGCCAAGAGGTTTACCGTGAGATGATGGACCTCGTGTCTGATGTGCTGCTGCGGGAATTCTCATCTGCAAGCAAGCCATACAGCGGGGCGGAGCCGAATCAAATTGCGGCAGCGCTTGGCAGGCAGCCAGTTTGCCCGGAAAAGCCCGACACGGACATGAAGACGCTGCTGGAGCGCGTCGGTGCAGAGGTGCTGCGGCATTCTGCGGTCGTTACGCATCCGGCATGCATCGCGCATCTCCATTGTCCGCCTCTCATGATGTCGATAGCGGCGGAGGCCTGGATTGGCGCAACGAATCAATCGATGGATTCATGGGATCAGAGCATGTCCGGAACGCTGCTGGAAGAAAGAGTTATTGAATGGCTGTTGCGCCTGTACAAATATGGCTCTTCAGCGGATGGCGTGTTTACCAGTGGAGGGACACAATCCAACTTTATGGGGATGCTGCTGGCGCGCAATGAATATGCCCGGATCAAATGGGGCTGGAATATCCAGAAGCGAGGCCTGCCCGTGGCTGCTTGCCGTATGAGGGTGCTTTGCTCAGAGGCGGCGCATTTTACTGTGAAACAGTCTGCTGCACTGCTGGGGCTTGGCGAGCAAGCGGTTGTAACTGTCGAGACGGACCATAATCACCGGATTCGTCCAGAGGCGCTGGAGCGCCGGGTAAGGGAGCTTGTTGATGGCGGTCTGCTGCCCTTTGCCATTGTGGCAACTGCGGGAACAACCGACTTTGGCAGCATTGATCCTTTGCCGGAGCTGGCTGCTATTGCGAAGCAATATGGAATTTGGCTGCATGCGGATGCGGCTTATGGCGGGACGCTTGCGATGAGTGAACGCTATAACGGCCTTCTGCGAGGGCTTGAACAGGCGGACTCCATTACGGTTGATTTCCACAAGGGGTTCTATCAATCCATCAGCTGCGGCGCTTTTCTGTTGAAGGACAAGTCGCGGTTTGGAACGATTCGGCTAAATGCGGATTACTTGAATCCGCAGGATGATGAAGAGGATGGCGTTCCGAATTTGGTGGTCAAATCCATTGCAACAACCCGCCGCTTCGATGCATTGAAGCTGTACTTGTCGCTGCAGCATTATGGAAGGCAGTCGTTCGGGGAGATGGTGGACCATACGATGGAAACTGCGCTTGCAACGGCGCGGCTCATCCGCGAGGAGCAGCAGCTGGAGCTGATCGCGGAGCCTGCGCTTAGCACGGTTGTGTTTCGTTACGCTCCAGCATGGTGTCCGGAAGGCACAGAGCCGGGCGAATGGTCAGATGAGCTTAATAATGCCATCCGGTCGCGTCTCTTGAGAGAGGGCTGGGCGGTGCTGGCCAGAACGATGGTGAACGGGCGGCGATGCTTGAAGCTGACCCTGTTGAATCCACGGACGGAGGTCAAGCATACGGCAATTATTTTGCGCAAGGTGGTTGAGACGGGAGAGGCATTGGCAAGGGAGCTTGCCGTATCACTAGATTCAAGGGGGAGAGTATAGGATGTTCAATGAAAACAGCCGCGCTGCCAAGAGGATTGCCGATCAGGCTGCGATGCAAAATATGCTGAACTGCTATTTGAGAGAAACGGGGGATGGATTGATATACGCTGCCGGAGAGCTGCCGGCGGAAGACTCGCTGCGGCCTGAGTACCGCTTCCTGGCGGGATTGAAAGGCGGGGCCGCAGCTGTTGCGGCTGGCGCCGCAGGTACATTGGTATGCCGCCTCGCAAAGCAAAATGTAACCCTGCTGGCAGGAGTGGACTATTATTCTCCCACCGGCCGACACAGGTTTGACTTTCCGATTTATTATTTGCCGGGAACGGGCGATGGCGCAGACGCCGACAGCGCGACCGAAGCTGATTATGTCACACTTATTGCGCTGCTGGGAAAAGAGCTGTCGCTGTCTGCCAATGAGGGCGCAAGCACGGATGAATTAATGCTGCGGGCCATTCAGAGCTGCCGCAATGTGGAGAGCTTCGTGCAGGCACGGCTGGAGGCGGAACAGCAGATGAAGTCGAAGCAGCAGTCTCAGCCGATGGACTTCATTGCTGCAGAGCAGTCGCTCCTGTATGGGCATCTGCTCCATCCTACACCGAAGAGCCGCCAAGGGATACCGGAGGAGCAGAATGCGATTTATTCACCCGAGCTGCAAGGAGCGTTCCCGCTTCATTACTTCCGTGCACATCGCTCCATCGTGCTTGAGGATTCCGCGCTGGGGCTGTCCGCTACGGAGCTGATCAAGCGCGATCTGCGCGGGGATTCATCCGTAAGCGCGGAGTGGCTGGAGCAATTTGCGTCAGCGGAGGATTGGTCGCTCGTTCCGGTGCACCCGCTGCAAGCGGAGCAGCTGCGCAAGCAGCAGCCTGTGCAGGATGCGATCGCGCATGGACTATTGCAGGATCTGGGCGCAATCGGCCGCTCCTTCATGGCAACCTCTTCATTGCGGACGATCTATCATCCCGATGCACAGTTCATGTACAAATGCTCCATCCCTGTGAAGGTCACGAATTCGCTGCGCGTGAACAAGTATAAAGAGCTGGAGCGCGGGGTGGAGGTCCATCGTCTGATGGGCACTGAGATTGGCGGGATCTGCAATCGGTTCGCAGGCTTCGATATTGTTGCGGACCCTGCATTCATAACGCTCCGCTTTGAGGGGCAGGAGGATGAGGAGTCTGGCTTCGAGCTTGTATTGCGCGATAATCCGTTTCGTGGAGAATTGGCGGAGGGCGCTGTTATGGTCGCTGCTCTTGTGCAGGACCCGCTGCCTGGAGGAGAAACGCTGCTTGCGCATTCGATTCGCGCTATTGCCAAGCGGGAAGGCCGGAGCGAGGCAGAGGTCAGCCTGGACTGGTTCAACCGCTATCTGAAGCTGTCATTGGAGCCTATGGTGTGGCTGTACCAGCAATGGGGCATTGCACTGGAGGCGCATCAGCAGAACAGCGTTGTGAGGCTGAAGGACGGTTATCCGGTCCATTATTATTTTAGAGATAATCAGGGGTACTATTTCTGCAAATCGACAGAGCAGACGCTGGAGAAGCTGCTTCCCGGCATCGGGTCCAAAAGTCTGACTGTCTGCGAGGATGCGGTTGCTGACGAACGCTTCCGTTATTATATGGTGCTGAATCATATGTTCGGTCTGATTAATGGCTTCGGCTACGCCGGACTTGCAAGCGAGAGCTTGCTGCTCGCTAAGCTGAGGGAAGCACTGGAAGCGTTCGTGCCGATGAACCGCGAGCCGTCTATCTTCCTGAAAAGTTTGCTGGAATGGGATCATCTCCCGTGCAAAGCAAATCTGCTGACTCGACTCTACGATATGGATGAGCTGGTAGGCTCGCTTGAAGCGCAATCCGTCTATGTGAGCATACCGAACCCGCTCGTGAAGGAGGTGCCGCAGCTTGCAGGCCGCTTCTAACCAACAACCGCCGCTATCTTCTAATGAAGACTGCGTTTATCAGGAATACAATGCAACGCTCGGAATGACAATTGGGTTCCGCAAGGTGTCCATGGAGCGCGACTTTGCCCGGCTGCATGCCTGGCAGCAGGAGCCGCATGTAGTCCCTTACTGGAATCTAAATATACCGGAGGCGCAATACCGCGTGCATCTGGAGAAGTTTCTGGCGGATACGCATCAATCGCTCTATATCGGGCTATTGGATGGCGAGCCGATGAGCTATTTCGAGTCCTATTGGGCACAGCCGGATATCATTGGCCGTTATTATGAGGCGGCGGCTGCGGATCAAGGCATTCATCTGCTGATCGGTCCCCCGCAATATCTCGGGAAAGGGCTGGCGGCTCCGCTGCTGCAGGCGATGATGCGGTTTCAATATCAGCATGCCGAGACGGAGAAGCTTGTTGCCGAGCCGGATATCCGCAATGCGAAGATGATTCATATTTTTCACAAATGCGGGTTCAGATTCCGTAAGGAAGTGGAGCTGCCAGATAAAACCGGGGCATTGATGTTCGCCTATCGGAATCATCCGGAAGACGGGGGCGGGATTGATGGATAAGGCAATGAATACGGCGGCGTCAAAAGAAAACGGAAATCGGGTCTACGATCTGATCGGTATCGGTATCGGACCCTTCAATCTGGGGCTCGCAGCTCTGCTGGAGGCTGCCTCTGAGGTCGACGCGCTCTTCCTCGACCGCAAGCCGCAATTTCAGTGGCATGCAGGCATGCTGCTGGACGGAACGACGCTGCAGGTGCCATTCTTCGCCGATTTGGTAACGATGGCGGACCCTACGCACCGTCTTAGCTTCCTGAATTATTTGAAGGAGCAGGGGCGGCTGTATCATTTTTACTTTCTGGAGAAATTTCAAATTCCTCGTCAGGAATACAATCACTACTGCCAGTGGGCGGCCAACCAGCTTGATTCATGCCGCTTCGGTGAAGAGGTGACGGCAGTTCGCCGTCTGTCAGCGAGTGAGCGCAGCGGCGCTGGTGAGGCTGGCAGCAAGGAAGCGGGCAAAGGAGCGGCGCAATATGCGGTAGAGGTGAAGGGCGGCGATGGCAGCATCCGCGTCTACTATACCCGCGATCTGGTACTGGGTGTTGGAAGCGTGCCGTCTGTCGGCGAGCCATTCAGAGGTCTCCCGTCAGAGGATGTTTTTCATTCCGCGCAATTCATGGAGCGGCTGGAGCGCTGCCGCGAGGCGAAGTCGGTGACGGTTGTCGGCTCAGGCCAGAGCGCAGCCGAGGTATTCCTCCATCTGCTGGAGGAGCAGCCGGAGAGGGGCTACAAGCTGGACTGGTTCACGCGGTCGCCGGGATTTTTCCCCATGGAATATTCCAAGCTTGGATTGGAGCATTTCTCGCCGGACTACACCCAGTACTTCTACGGGCTGCCGCAGGAGCAGAAGGATGACGTCAGAAGCCGCCAGCATCTGCTGTACAAAGGCATCAGCGCCGTAACGATTGCGGCGATCTACGACCGGCTGTACGACATGAGCGTCGGAGGCGCAAAACCGCCCGTCAGACTGCTGGCGCATACCGAGGTCATGAGCATCACGCCAGTATCTGCAGGTACGCCAATATCAGAGGGAGTTGCTGTATCAGCAGGCACGCCAGTACTAGCAGGAGCACAAGTAGCTGCAGGAATTGCTGTATCAGTAGGTACGCCAGCAGCAACAGCTGTTGCTGTCGATAGCGTCAATTATAGATTGGACTGCTGCCATCGGGAGCAGGGAACAGCCTTCTTGCATGACAGCGAGGCAATCGTGTTTGCAACAGGATATGCGCATCCTGTACCGGCCTGTTTAGACCCGCTTCATGAGCTTGTGGAATGGGATGATCAGGGAAGATATTTCGTAGAGAAGGACTACAGGCTAAAGCTGAGAGAACCGGTCGAGGGGCGCATTTTCGTGCAAAATGGAGAGCTGCATACCCATGGCGTCGGCGCACCGGATTTGGGGCTGGGCGCATACCGCAACAGTGTCATTCTTAATGCTGTCGCGGGACGGGTTGTGTATCCGGTCAGTGACCGAAATGTGTTTCAGCAGTTCGGAGCGCGATGAGGGAAGTCGTTACGGTATCTGTTCCTCAGGCTGTACGGCTCGCCGCCCGCGCTCGCTTCGTGCTGCTGGGCTGCGTTTTCCTCGGCCTGTTCTCGGAGGTGCTGCTGTCACCGTATTACCCGCAGTTTTTCTCCAAAGTGTTCGGGGTGGAAGGGTTCGCCTTCACAGGGATTTATTTGTTCATCTGCCGATTGGCGGCGGTCATTTTCTCGCCCTTGTGGGGGATGCTGACCAAACGATTCGCAGCCAAGAAGCTGCTCTTCGTCGGCCAGTTGGGCACAGCGATTTGCACCGCATTGATGGCGGCTGCCGAAACAGCAGGGCAATTCATTGCCGTTACGATCATTCTGATTCTGTTCAAAAGCAGCTACATTCTTATTTATCCGATGATTATGGAGCTGACAGGGAAGGAAAAGAGAGCAGGCGCCGCCGGAGTATTCCACGCGGTGTACCATGCGGCTGTTATTCTCTCCACGCTGGCAGGGGCCCGCATGCTGGAAATGGAAAATCCGCTGTCGCTGTTCTATTTCGCCGCTATTCTGGACGCTATTCAGCTTGGAATATGCGTATGGGCTTTAAGAGGTCTGCGGAACAGCAGCGATAAGGCTGAAAGTGCGGGCTGGGGCGAAACGGACGAGCAGACCGCGAGTGATGCTTCCGGAAGTGCTGCCTCCGCAAGTACTGCTTCTAGAAGAGCTGCTTCCACGCATGCTGCTTCTAGCAATGCTGCTTCCACGCATGCGGCTTCAGGGAATAATGTTTCCCGTAGCGGCCTGACAATGGGACGGCGTGCGGCTGCTGCTTGGAGGGGATTTGCACAGAGCTGGAATGGGACTGTACTGCTGATAGGGGCATTATTTTTCAGTATGATGATTGCGTGCAATATGATTCGGCCTTACTTTACGCCTTATATGGAGAGTGCCGCATACGGCATGGATACGGTTCGAAGCGGGTGGTGGTTCCTGGTTCCGAACCTGATGGCTGTTCTGGCATTGCCGCTCATTCGGCGGTGGTGCACGCCCGAGAAGCTGACAAGAGTATATGGAATTGGCATGGCCTTAATGGCAGCAGGACTGCTGCTCCAGGCTGCTGATTCACTGCTTCTGCTGGCCGCAGGCAGAATTGCCTTCGGACTATGCATGGCGCTGACGATGGCCGCATTGGATATGATGCTGTTCAATCAAAGCGAGGGCAGAGAGCTGCATGTGCATTTCGGCATTATTGTCGCCTTTCAGAATTTGGGCGAGCTGGCTTCGCCGCTGCTGGCAACTTCGCTTGTGCAGCAGGCAGGTCTGTCTGCGCCATTCGTGGGTGCAGCGATTATAAGCGCCGCTAATCTGCTCCTGTTTGCAGCTTTCATCCGCTTGCGCAAGCATTGGCGAGCAAGCGCTGCAGTTGAACAGGCAGCCTGACCCGGATTGAATCAGCTGCAGTTGGGGGCTTAATTAGGAGCCCGACTATAGCGATAGCAAAGGAGGAGAGGATAGAGATGGAGCGAGTGCTGGATTGGGATACACAGCTATTCGAGGCAATTGCATCGGAAGCTTATGTGGACGTACGCCGCAGAATATTCCGGCAGCTGCTGGAATCCGCGATATTCGAGAAGATTGTATCCGTTGAGACGGTTCAGCTCGGCAAGGAAACGCTGTTTATACTGCATGGACGAGATGCGGACGGGACGCCAGTTACTTACAACTGTCGAGGGGGCAGAAGATTGACGTTCGGACGAATTCGCCTGCTCGCGGATTCTGTTCTGCGGATATCCAAGGAAGGCAAGAAGGAGGCCGACTCCATCGGGCAGTTTCTGCAGGAGGTTATCGCATTCTCTGGCGCGGACCCCGATAAACTGTCCGCATTCGCGGAAGAGCTGGAGAGAACATTTCTCAACGATACGATTGCCCAGCATGCACGAAAGAAGAGCGGTGAGCGGCTGCACAGCCGGAGGGGCTATGATGCGCTGGAAACAGCAGCGATGGACGGTCATCCGTATCATCCCAGCTACAAGTCCCGCATTGGCTTTACCCCGCAGGACGGGCTTGCATACGGACCAGAGTCCGGTGAAGGAATCCGTCCGTACTGGATTGCCATACGTAGAGAGGAAGCGGCGATGGCAATCAGCGAAGGGCTTGCTTTTCATGAATTATGGAGAAGTGAGCTCGGCGAGCGCCAACTGAACCTTTTTGAAGAACGACTGTTGGGTGAAGGGATGAATCTGGAGCAGGTGGCTCTGCTGCCGGTCCATCCTTGGCAGTGGCACAATATTGCAGGGCCTTCGCTGCTGCATGAGCTGCGGAACCGAAGGATCATCCCGCTCGGTCCCTCACAGGACGAATACCGTCCACAGCAGTCTATTCGGACATTGGCCAATATGTCGGATGCCGCCAAGCCTTATGTGAAGCTGTCGCTGAGCCTGCTCAATACGTCGTCCTACCGTCACATTGAGCCGCATTATGCAGCGGTGGCGCCAGCGATCTCGGCATGGCTTCAGCAGCTGGTAGATTCTGATCCTTATTTGAAGCATGAAGCGAGAGTGATTCTGTTAAAAGAGTTTGCCGGAATCGGATACGACCCTGTTAACCGGGATTCATCCATAGATAAAGGACTTATGGAGGGCGCTCTCTCCTGTGTCTGGCGCGAACGGCTTGAACCGCATCTGCTGACAGACGAGCAGGCGGCTCCATTCCATGCGCTGAACGCGCTGGAGCTTGATGGCACGCCGTTCATCGACCCGTGGGTTCAGGCTAACGGGCTGCAGACGTGGCTGACCCGATTGTTTGAAACCTGCGTGCTGCCTGTGGTTCACCTGCTGGTCGCACATGGCGTTGCGCTGGAATCCCATGCTCAGAACATGGTGCTGATTCATCACAATGGCCTGCCCGGCAGGGTGGCGCTGAAGGATTTTCACGAGGATGCGATGTTCTGCCGGTCGTTTCTGAGCAACCCTGATATCTGCCCGGATTTCGGCGGCGTGCATCGGGTATTTGCTGAGGCTGCTCCATTCAAGTTCTTCGAGCAGGAGAATGTGGAGCCGCTCCGCTATCTTCTTCTAGGCGCATTGTACTGTATTAATCTAGGCGAGCTTGCGATGCTGCTGTCTGACAAATACGGCTATGCGGAGACAGACTTCTGGGCATTGGCTGCGGGAACGCTTGAGGCGCATCTGCGCAAATTCCCTGAGCTGGCATCCCGCTTGGAGGGACTGGATGTATATGCGCAGACGACCCGGCTGGAGCAATTGACGAAGAAGCGGTTATTTGTTTCCTCGGAGGCGCTGATGCATGAGGTTCCCAATCCTTTGCATAGCGCGAGCAGGGGGCTGGCATCGATGAACCGAGAACGAGAGGAGAACCTGTCATGCTGACGATTAATCGCGAAGAGGTAGGGCTTGCCCTATTCAGCGCCCGTCTAAGGGCGATGCAGGATATGGAGCCAATCGCGAGAAGCGGGGGCAGTCGGATTGCTCTCTGCTTGAAGGACCCTATTGATGTCATCGCGGCTATACTCGCGTTAAGAGAGCGCGGGGCATCGGTGCTTCTAATCCATGGCGATACGCCGCCGGATCGTGCGCAACAGCTGGCTGTAGAGGCAGGCTGCCGCGCAATGATGCTGCAATCGGCGCAAGCGTTGGTCCAGCTTCAACCGCACTTGGAGGGGCAGGGGGCTGCGGAGCAGCTCCTGCAATCGGATGTGGAGCCTTCCCTGCTGCAATACAGCTCAGGCACGACGGGCAATGCGAAGCTTGTGAGAAGATCCTGGCAGGAAGTGGAGAGGGAGATCGACGCTTATAATGCAGCGCTCGGTGAGGCTGCGGGCTGCAAGCCTGTTGTGCTTGCGCCAGTGTCGCATTCGTACGGCCTGATTTGCGGCGTACTCGCCGCATTGAAGAGAGGCATTGCGCCCGTCGTTGTGACCAACTCCAATCCGAAGTTTGCGCTTGGCATTATTCGGGATACACCGGAGCATCTAGTCTACGGCGTGCCGCTTCTGCATCATGTGATCGCAGGTATTGCGCCGGAGGGCTTCCGTTTCCATCGGCTGATGAGCTCAGGCGCGTCGATGCCGCAACCTTTATTGCACCTATTGGAGCGAATGACGGATGTCGCTGTTATGGGCCAGTATGGCTGCTCGGAGGTCGGCTGTATAAGCGTTGCCCAGCAAATGACGAGTGCTGCCGATCTTGGGAAGCCGCTGAGCCATTTGACGGTATCGACGAGCGATCAGGCGGCAATGCCAGCAGAAATTGTCATCTCTGCCAATATATCGGGCGGTACAGTGGACATTGCAACAGGCGATCTTGGTTACAGGGCGTCAGATGGAAGTCTGATCTATATATCCCGCATGGATGATGTCATTAATATCGGGGGCCAGAAAGTATTCCCGCTTGAGGTCGAGGAGAGGATTGCACAGCTTCCCGGTATTAAGGAAGCCGCTGTCTATCGGGGCATGCATCCGATAATGGGAGAGAGCGTGAAGGCAATAGCAGTTGCCGATGGGGGTGTGCTGCCGAGCGACATTCGGGCTTGGTGTCAGGAAGGATTGCCGTCATTCAAGGTTCCTTCGGAGATACGAATGGCATATAAGCTGCCGCGCACAGCAACGGGCAAATTAAGCCGGAGATGGATACAAGAGCTGGAGGAGAAGGGGGAATTGGAGACGTATGATGGCATGTCGTAATGAATTAAGAAGCGCTTTGCAGGCCGTAATGGAAAATAGGCTAAAGCTTCCTATTGCTATGCCGCTGGAGGACCCGGTTCGAATTAATGAGGATTTGCGGGTCGACTCTATTATGCTGCTGCAGCTGCTTGTATTCATTGAGCAGGATTTGCGGTTAAGCATACCTGAGGAAGAGGTGGACGCCAAGGCATTCGCTACAATCGGCTCGCTGCTTGATTTTCTGGAGCGGCTTGCGCCGATTGAAGGCCAGCGGGATGCAGATGCCTTGAGCGAGCCTGTTCCTTCTAGGATCGGGGTGACTGAAGGATGATTAAGGTGCATTGTCTGGTCAGCTGCTTCTGCGAAATTATTAAGAGGCGGAGCAAGGTCAATCACTGGCCTTATTATTTCGGTGTGTGGGACTCGTATTTCGATGTGACGGAGAATGGCTGCATCACCTACTATTCCGGACGGACGAGCCATGATCATTTCGTGAATTGGTATCGCAAATTTTTTGGCGTGTCGATCTCGGAATGGTACGATCCCGCGAAGGATCGCCAATCGAATCTGGATGTGCTGCTGGAGCTGCTGGATAATAAGCCGGAGCACCGCTATATCGTCGTACAGATTGATATGTCGTTCCTGCCAGAGCGAGAGAACAAGTTCGCGCAGAAGCCGTTTCCCCATTATTTGATGCTCTCCAAGACGGACAATGAGGATGAATGGTTTATGTTCGACCCCGATTTCCGCTGGGAGGGGAACCTTCCGAAGGAACGCGTGATCGAGGCTTTTCTCGGAAATGAGTTTGGCGGCGGCTATATTATTGATGCAGATACGATAACAGCGCCTGCTCCTGACGTTATTGATGAATATTATGGAGCAACGATGCGGCGGGATGGCAATGAGCTGATCTCCCGACTGAGAGACATTGTGCTAAGCATGGCTGAGGGGCGGGATGGACGTTCGCTGGAAATGCTGATGCCAGCGGTCAAGCAGCTGAATATTCTCGTTATCCGCAAGTACAGCTATGATTATGCGCTTATGTATTTTCGCGATGAGCTGGGCCTTTCTGCTGACAATTATGAGCATTGGTGCCAGCAGATCCGCGATCTGGTTCAGGTCTTCAACACGATTCAGTTCATGGCGGTGAAGATGTCGATGACGAAGGATCTGGCGCTCCTGCCGGAAATTCTGTCGAAGCTGGACCGTGCGGATGCGATTGAATTCAGCATTAAAGCCGAGATAGACAGGCAGTATTGGCTGTGGAAGGAGTCGGTCTATTCACCTGCGGAGCGGCTGCTTACTTGAATCGAAGGGAGAAAGGGGGACAATTGATGAAATACGCACTGTGCACCATTTCGTTCCGTCATGGGCTTGTATCGTTTGGCAGCTTGGTTGAATTTGCAACGCAGCAGGGCTTCAATGGGATTGAGCTGTGGGGCGCGCACGCCTCTTATCTGGCGGGTGAGGAGCAGGAGCGGACGAAGGAGCAGCTCAGAATTATGCATAGCCGGGGGCTGAGAATTACGATGATCAGCGACTATCTGGACATTGCATCAGAGGAGCGTTTCCCCGCGACTGTAGAACGATTAAGAGGACTTGCGGCCTTGGCGAGATGGTTCGGCGCAGATCGAATCCGAACGTTCGCCGGAGCAAGTCCCAGCATGAATGTGAAGGCAGCGGAACGAAAGCAGTATGCTCAGCGGCTCCGTAAGTTGTGCGAAATTTGCTCGGACAATGGGCTGAAGCTGCTCGTTGAGACGCATCCCGATACACTGGCCGATCAGCTCGACTCCGTTCGTTTGCTTGTGGATGAGGTAGGGCATGAGAGCCTTGGCATTAATTTGGATTTCCTGCATTTGTGGGAGGCTGGAGATGATCCGCTCGTTTCCTACCAGCAGTTGAAGCCCTGGGTTCAGCATTTTCATCTTAAAAATGTCTCGTCAGCGGACCGCCTTGGCGTCTTCCAGCCGAATCAGGTCTATTCAGCCAGCGGCGACCGGGATGGGATTGTGACGCTTGGCGAAGGTGCGCTGGAGTATCGGCCGATCATTGAGGCGATTGAGCAATCCGGGCTGTATGCGTCACTGGAGTGGTTCGGACCGCAGCCCTATCGCGCGTTGTCGCAGGATATCGCCTGGCTGCGGGGGATAGCGGGCGAAGAGAAGCACAATGCGTCTAGTAAGGCTCCCATACCAGCTTGCTAGCTTTCGTGAACCGCTCATTCACGGCAGGCCAGTAGACGACATTCCACCAGTCTTTAATATAGTCGGCGCGTTTGTTCTGATGCTTCAGGTAATAGGCATGCTCCCACACGTCGAGCGGCAGCAGCGGAATGACATCCCATTGCGACAGATTCTGATGCTTCTCAGCGGTTAGAATCTCAAGTCTCCGGCTTCGCGGACTCCAGACCAGAATGGCCCAGCCGCCGCCCTCGACCTTTTCGGCTGCTGCGCTGAACTGTTTCTTGAACGCATCATAGCTGCCGAAATCCTGCTGAATTTGCGCCGCAATGGGGCCGGTAGCGGGACCTCCGCCTTGGGGGGACATGGTGTCCCAGAAGATGGTGTGCAAATAATGTCCCGCGCCGTTGAAGGCGAGCTCCCGCTCCCAATGCTTAACGAGGTCGAAATTGTTCTGCTGACGCGCAGTCTCCAGCTCCTTCTCGGCTTTGTTCAGACCGTCAACATAGCTCTGGTGATGCTTGTCGTGGTGGATGCGCATTGTCGTTGCATCAATGTAGGGCTCAAGCGCATTATAGGGATAGGGAAGAGGCGGCAGCGTATGGCCGCCGATTGGAACTGGGGCAGGACGCACACGGTCATCGCGCGATATTGCGATGGCCTCTGCGCCTGTCTCTTCTTGAATGGTTTCTGCCTCGGGAGGCGACGTAATCCCAGCGGGATTGTCACGCTCGATGCCGGATTCCGATGAGCTGGGAACGCCGTCAGATGCGGCGGCAGTCCCGTCCGCAGTCCCATCCGCAGTCTCATTCAAAGTCCCAACCGCAGGAGATGAGGCTTCGTCACCTGTCGCCGGGAGCTCTGGCTCGCGTCCGGTCAGGCCATGCGGCTGATGAGGATGCACCAGGGTGGCTAGTACACAGAGGAAGTAGTCCGATTCACGGATGATGTGATGGATTACGGTCACGGCGATGGGGCTGGCTGCCACAGCGGGACTAGCTGTTAGCAAGTGGGTTAGCTGCGCAACAAAGGTTCTGGATTGAAGGGCAGATACTTGCAGAAGCGCATTTGTCTGCTTGGCGATTGCCGGTGAAAGGTCGGTAGGACAAATTAAAGCGGTTTGCAGCACCCGCTGTGCGATCTTCTCAGTGCGGGCGAATATCGGCTCCCAAGCCTTCAGCAGCTCAACATAAGGCTGCTCCAGATTGGGGACGATCTGGCGAATGACAACGGTATGCTCCATCTCTTGCATTTTCCAGAAGCAAATTTCTTCAAGCACTCGTAAAGGCATGAATGAACCATATACAAAAAGCACGACCACTCCTCCTCACATCTCTGAGGCGCATAACAAAAGCCGCCCGGAATCGGACGGCTTATCAGCCAAACGCCATTCGAATGCATCCACTACTAGATGTATTCCAATGAGGGCTATTCTATGTTGTGTTTGTAAGCACTGCATTAGCGCTGCAAGCTGGCTCGCACAGCATTGTGGGTCAGCTGTTGCTGGCTTCCTGCTTGAACGCAGCGTCCACCTGACTCAAGAACAGGGCGGCGCGCTGAATGTATTCTTTGGGACGGGTTTGGAAAATCAGCTCATGCTTGCCGCCCTGCACGATCCATTCGCGGGATAACGGCTCACTCTGGCCTGAAGCGATATGCTCTGCGGTTACAAGCGGAGCCTTGGCGTCATTCGTTCCATGAATGATGAACAACGGGATGGAGAAAGCTGTTTCCATTACCTGGTCTGCTGGAATTTGATTAAACTTCGTACCCGTCCAGAAGGGAAGCATCCATTCGATGAGCGGCAGAGAAGGGAATCGAGGCAGCTCCAAATGCTGGCGCACATTGGAGTAAAGCGATTCCGGGCTCGGCAGAAACAGGCTGTCGAGAATCATCGCGTCAATCTGATCCGTCTGCAGCGCTGTTTGCAATGCGGTTCCGGCTCCCATGGAGAAGCCCCAGACGATAACCTGCTCAGCGCCTTGCTCACGGACATAGTTCACAGCGGCGAGTAGCTGTTGTGATTCTTCGTGACCGCCCGTTGCTGGCGAAGGATCTGCGGAGTAGGCGTATCCGTAGTCGAACATCAACACATTATAGTCTAATTGGTGCAGGAGACTGGCAAGCTCATACATGGGCACCCATGTCTCTTCGCGATTAGCACCATAGCCATGGCTGAAAATAACAGTTCGCTTAGAGTCGGCTGCTGCTGCGGAAGCCAATTCTACTGCTCCGCTAGCGTTTGGAGAATCTGCTGGCACTGCCGGGATGAACCATCCGTGAACATCCGTTTGACCGCTGTTGCTTGGGAATGATACATCAGAGTAGGCCAGACCTTTAGCGTCCATTGGGTTCGAGGTCAGAGGAGCCACATAAGGATGAGCAATAATCCAGGCGACATACCCGTGAAAAGCGAGTCCAGTGAGCAGAATTAACGCCGTGAAAGCAGATAATACAGCAATAGCTGCATGCTTGCGGCGGGATCTGCCGATAGCGGCTGGCTTCGGACCCGGTTCAGGGGAAAGGAGATCAGGTGTGAAGTTGCCGCCTGCTGGCAGCATAGGTATGATAGTTGAACTCATGGTGTACTCCCCCCTCTGTAGGCCGTAGATAATGTAAGCGTTTTTATTAGTTCTATACTCCTATCGTATGGTCCAGCACCTGACATGTCAATGTATGTCGATGTAATGTTAGCGACTTGTAATATAGCTGTAAAATATATGGGAACTTCTAGCATACCGCTTTACCATTGCATCAGGATTGGGTTATACTGAATGTAACTCGGTTTCATTCAATGAAACTGAGAGAGAGGGTGGATACACCATGTCAGTAGAAAATAAATCGACTGTTCGCGCGGTTGAACGGGCGCTTGATATATTGCTTTGCTTTACGATGAAGAATGAATGGGCGATGACTGAAATAGCCGAGAAGGTAGGGCTTCATAAGAGCACCGTCCATCGGATGCTGGCAACACTGGAGGAAAGAGGCTTCGTCCAGAGGGATGCTGCTTCGGACCGCTATCGCATGGGGCTTCGCATATGGGAGCTGTCGGCTAATATGTGGGGAGCGGATGACCCCGCTGTTATTAGCCTTCCAGAGATGGAGCAGCTTCGCGATCAATTGGGGGAGACCATCAGCCTATATATTCGAGATGGCAATGAGCGGATTCGCATTCAAGCGCTGCAGAGCAATCAGGCGGTGCGCAGGGTAGCTCTTATCGGCGCGCGTCTGCCGCTATATGTCGGGGCATCGAGTAAAATATTGATCGCCTTCGAGGAGCAGAGCAAACGCGAGGAGCTTCTGGCGGACAACACCTGGCCAGCTTCAATAGACAAGATCCAGTTTCAAGAGCAGCTGGAGGAGATAGGGGAATTAGGTTATGCCACCAGTATAGAGGAACGTGAGCAAGGCGCAGCAGCCGTCTCGGCTCCGATCTTCAATCGCGCGGGCAGGCTGATCGCTGCGCTGTCCGTATCCGGTCCTGCCAATCGTTTGACGCTGGACAAGATGCGCGAGCAAGCGCCAGCGATCATGGAGGCAGCCCGTCATATCGGGACGATGCTGAAATAGTGGGGCAATCGCAGGAGAGCTGGATAGGGGTACTTTGTTCTTAAGGGCACTATCCCCGTCGCTCAGAGAGGAAGAAATTTGGCTGGCTTCCTGTGTGATTGCCTGCTTGCCGGAAAAACTTACTGTTCGCGTTGTTGAGTGGCGATGGCTGGCGGTTTAGCTATTGAACGGGGCTGTTAAGTCCCCTATTTACGAAGAAAAAGATGCTTCCAGCCCCACTTTTATAGTGGTTTTGGAGGCATCTTTTCACATCATTCGGGGCTGTCTCATTGGATATTGGACTTATCGTACAGCCTCTTTATCGTATTCAGGGGCATAGCCCCCGATACTACATAATTATGCGTTGTTTGCGATCATTTGACGCAGCACGGTTTGGAGAATACCGCCGTTGCGATAGTAATCGACATCGACTGTGGAGTCGAGACGTACAATTGCCGGGAATTCGAAGGTTGTGCCGTCTTCGCGCGTTGCGACAACCTGAACGGTTTGTCCTGGCGTCACGTCATTGCTCAGACCGATAATATCGAATTTCTCGCGGCCAGTCAGGTTCAGCGTTTTCCAGCCTTGGCCTTCCTGGAATTGCAGCGGCAGAACGCCCATGCCGACAAGGTTGGAGCGGTGAATACGCTCGAAGCTTTCAGCGATAACGGCTTTCACGCCGAGCAGGAAGGTTCCTTTGGCCGCCCAGTCGCGGGAGCTGCCTGTACCGTACTCTTTGCCTGCAATAACGATCAGGTTGGAGCCGTTCTTCTGATACTGCATCGATGCGTCATAGATCGACATAACCTCGCCAGTCGGCAGGTAAGTCGTTACGCCGCCCTCTGTGCCTGGAGCCACCTGGTTCCGGATACGGATGTTGGCGAACGTGCCGCGCATCATAACTTCATGGTTGCCTCGGCGTGAGCCGTAGGAATTGAAGTCTACTTGCGGAACGCCATTATCGATCAAATATTTGCCGCCTGGGCTTTTCACTGTAATGTTGCCAGCAGGCGAGATATGGTCGGTCGTAACCGAGTCGCCCAGCAGAGCGAGCACGTTGGAGTTCTTGATATCAGAGATATCGCCCACCTCGCCCAGGTTCTCGAAGAACGGCGGGTTCTGGATGTAGGTCGATTTGGCATCCCACTCGTAGCTTTCGCCTTGCGGCACATCGATTGCATTCCAACGCTCATTCTGCGTGAATACATTCTCATATTTGCTGCGGAACATCTCAGGGCTCATCGCCATTGCGATAGTGTCAGCGATTTCCTTGGACGTTGGCCAAATATCTTTGAGATATACCGGCTGGTTGCTGCTGTCGTAGCCGATCGGATCGTTGGCAAGGTCAATATTGACGGTGCCGGCGAGCGCGTAAGCGACAACAAGCGGCGGCGATGCGAGATAGTTCGCTTTGACCTGTGCGTGAACACGGCCTTCAAAGTTGCGGTTACCGGACAATACTGCCGCAACTGTCATATCATTGTCAGCAATTGCCTTGCTTACTTCGTCAGGAAGCGGGCCGGAGTTGCCGATACAGGTCGCGCAGCCATACCCAGCAACGTGGAAGCCAAGCGCTTCAAGCGATTCGAGCAGGCCGGCACGCTTCAAGTATTCGGTAACGACAAGCGATCCCGGTGTGAGCGAGCTCTTAACGTAGGCCGGCTTCTTGAGGCCGCGCTCTACAGCTTTCTTCGCGACGAGCGCGGCGCCGAGCATTACGCTTGGGTTGGACGTATTCGTACAGCTCGTAATAGCGGCGATTACGACTGCGCCTGTTCCCATCTTGCTCACGGAGCCGTTCTTATGCTTCACTTCAACGAATTCTTCAATCTTGTTGTCGGTAAGGCCATAGCCGCCTTTGTCGATCGGCGTGCGGATGATGTCATTGAATGCATCCTTCATTGCCGTCAGCTCCACACGGTCTTGCGGACGCTTAGGGCCAGCAAGCGAAGGAACGATGGTCGAGAGATCAAGCTCTACGATATCGGAGAATACCGGCTCTGGCGTGTCATCTGTACGGAACATGCCTTGAGCTTTGTAGTAAGCTTCGACAAGCGCGATCTGATCCTCTGTACGGCCAGTCTGGCGCAGGAAGTTGATCGTCTCGCTGTCAACAGGGAAGAATCCGACAGTTGCACCGTATTCAGGAGCCATGTTCGCGACTGTTGCACGGTCTGCAAGGCTGATGTTGGACAGGCCGGAACCGAAGAACTCGACGAATTTGCCGACAACGCCTTTTTTACGAAGAATTTGGGTAACCGTCAGCGCAAGGTCAGTTGCTGTAGCGCCTTCGGAGAGCTGGCCTGTCAGACGGAAGCCGATAACATCCGGCATAACGAAGTACAGCGGTTGGCCGAGCATGCCAGCCTCAGCCTCGATGCCGCCAACTCCCCAGCCTACAACGCCAAGACCGTTAATCATCGTTGTATGGGAGTCCGTACCTACTAGTGAATCAGGGTAAACGACAGTTTCGCCGCTGATTGTTTTGGTAGCTGCTACGGAAGCCAGATACTCCAGGTTTACTTGGTGAACGATACCTGTTCCCGGAGGTACAGCGCGGAAATTGTCAAAAGCCGTTTGAGCCCAGCGAAGGAAGCGGTAACGCTCTCCATTGCGCTGAAATTCAATGTTCGTATTGTATTCAAGCGCTTCCGGGCTGCCGAATGCATCAACCATGACAGAGTGGTCGATAACAAGGTCAACTGGCACGAGCGGATTGATTTGTTTGGGATCGCCGCCGGATTTCTTAACGGTGTCGCGCATTGCCGCGAGATCTACGACAACAGGTACGCCTGTGAAGTCCTGCAGTACGATACGTGCGGGGATGAAAGGGATTTCCTTATCTTCACGGCCATCAGCCCATGTTGCAAGCTGCTTGACATGTTCCTTCGTTATAGCGCGGCCGTCGAATTGACGAACAGCGGCTTCGAGCAGAACCTTGATGGAGAATGGGAGCTTGGAAATGTTGCCTACGCCTTGCTCTTCCAGCCCTTGCAGACGGTAGTAAGCGAATGGCTTTCCGCCGACTTCCAGCGAAGTGCGAACGGAGTATTCGTTTTGATGAGTCATTCGGATTGACGCCTCCTGTTATGGTTTCATTCTGTGAAACACGATTTCATAAATCACTTATAGCTCTAGTATAGCGTTAATCCGGTGGTTTCGTAAAGACGGTAGCTCTCCTAATTTTTTAACATTTACATGATTTCAATTATTCACTCATATAATGAAACAGCTTTGTCTGTCCAGAATGACTGCAGGGAGGGATATGAATGCCGAGAACGCCGAGCAAATCGAGCCGTGGCGGTAAACGGAGTGTCGCAAGCCGCAGCAATGGGAATGCTCAAGAGCCAGTGGCCCAAGGCTGGAAGGCTGTTGTTCATAACTATGTCAATGTGTTCAATCAAGCTGAGATTGATCGTTATCCCCCCGTATTCGACGGCCTTGTAAAAGATGGCGATCACTTATCCCGCTGCAGCCAGCGGATGTATAGAATGAAGGAGCAGGAGCTGCTGAGGGGTGCGCTGCCCACGCACAGCCAGACGAAGGCAGAGCTGCTGCGAGTCAGTGAATCCAGCTCAGGCGCTGAAATCGTTGTTATTCTCGGTCTTCATATTAAGCGCACGATGGAACAGTCCGGCCGGGCTTACACAGAAGAACGCTGTGAACGTGAGCGCATCTGGCTTAGCAGGGATGACGGCCGATACTGCATTACGCGCATCGAGCCGATTGTCTCGGAGCGGCGTCCAAGATTCAGCGCGGCAGACGGTCATGATCCTTCTCTTTACCTCGAAGAGAATGTTGAAGGAGTTCTGTACAAGGCGCAGTCCATACCCTATATAAATTATGATATTTTGCCTGTTTTTAATCATCCGCGCGCAGGGATACGATATCGCAGGGATTTGGCGGCTGCTTATGCGGACCGCTGGTGGGAGGAGCCGAACCCGGCGTATGAGAATTTCGATGTGAATTGCACGAATTATGTATCCCAATGCCTCTTTGCAGGCCATGCACCGATGAACTATACTGGTAGAAGAGATTTGGGCTGGTGGTATCGCGGCCGGAGCGGCGGACGCGAGCAGTGGAGCTACAGCTGGGCTGTATCCAATGCGCTGCAGATTTTTCTATCGGGATCGAGGCAAAAGGGTCTCAAAGCAACGGTCGTTCATTCCCCCGAGGAATTGGAATTAGGGGATGTCATTACGTATGACTGGGGCGGCGACAACCGCTTTCAGCATAGTACGATTGTAACGGCCTTCGATGCGCAGGGCATGCCGCTTGTGAATGCCAATACGGTTGCAAGCCGCCACAGATTCTGGGATTATCAAGATTCTTACGCTTGGACGGAATCCACCAAATATCGTTTTTTTCATATTGCTGATGAGTTTATGTAAGGCAGGATACAAGCAGGAGCATCGGAATGTACAGGTATGAAATTATATGTAACCGGAGGATTGGTCATGGGGGAGAAAGTTCGCGTTGGACTCGTATACGGGGGACGTTCTGGCGAACATGAGGTTTCGCTGCAAACTGCTCTGGCGGTGATGAAAGCATTCAACTATGATAAATACGTGATTAAACCTTTCTATATTTCCAAAGAGGGACAGTGGCGTTCGGGTGAGACGCTGCTGAATCCGCCAACCGGCATTGAACAGCTGAGACTTGCGGACGATGATGCTCAATCTGGCCTGGACGCATTGAAGCCTCTGTTGAACGGATTGTCTGGCGCAGCGGTTGATGGCGGGGACCAATCGAATGATCGCAAGCCGCTTGATGTTGTATTCCCGCTGCTGCACGGCACTTTCGGCGAGGACGGCACGGTTCAGGGCATGCTGGAGATGGCCAATATTCCATATGTCGGGGCAGGCGTTCTTGCTTCGGCGGTTGGCATGGATAAGGTGATGATGAAGAAGGTATTCGCGCAGGAAGGTCTGCCGCAATGCGTGTTTCGCCATTTCAACCGGACGCAATGGGAGAAGGACCCAGCGTTCTTTATTATGGAGATCGAGGTGTCTCTCGGCTATCCATGCTTCATTAAACCTGCCAATCTGGGCTCCAGCGTAGGTATTTCCAAAGCGCGGAACCGCGAGGAGCTTATTGACGCTGTCGGCTACGCGCTCCGCTTTGACCGCAAGGTTATTGTGGAGGAGTTCGTCGATGCGCGGGAAATCGAAGTGAGCGTCCTTGGTAATGATGAGCCGCGGGCATCTGTATGCGGCGAGATTGCAACATCGAGTGAATTCTACGACTATAAGGCAAAATATATGGATGGCAAGTCGATGATGCATATTCCGGCTGGTATCGCTGATGAAATAGCGGAATCCATTCGGGAAATGGCTCTTCGCGCTTATCTGGCGATTGACGGCTCAGGACTGTCTCGCGTTGATTTCTTCATGCGCAAATCGGATGGCCAGCTATTCATTAATGAAGTGAATACGATGCCGGGATTTACGCCATACAGCATGTATCCGCTTATGTGGAAGGAAAGCGGCGTATCGTATCCAGAGCTGCTGGATACGCTTATTGAGCTGGCTGTCATCCGGCATTCGGAGAAGCAGCGTATTGATTATGGAGGAAGCCCCGTCTAGTCTGCGGGCTTGAAGGGACAAGCACTATCAATATTGCATTCGCACACATGGAGGTTGAATGATGGGATTCGGGACAGAGTTTAATTCAGTCTGCAAGTTCAAATCGGCACAGGAGCTGTACGAGCTGCTGGAATACGGCCGGGGCAAAATGGTCAAGAGCGGTTTCCGCGTCTATCCTACCGGACAGAAGGTTATTGCGTATACACCGGATAATGAAGCTATTGCCATCGTGCGCATTCTCGTGTCGATCGCCGAGATCAACTTTCAGGGCGAGGAAATTACACAGGTGGAGATGGAGCTGGTTCGCAAGCTGACGGAAGAGGAAGCGCGCGTCCAGACCGCTCTGGCATTCGAGATGTTCTTCGGAGAGAATGCGTGATTGTAAGATTCGGTTTTGTTGCGATGAGTATGCAGCTTGAGAATGCATCTCCATCGCGAACGATGACGTATGCGAATTTCTCCAAGCTGACGGATCGCGAAGCAGGACTGCGCAGGCTGGAGAGTCTTGCTGAAGAGAATCTGAGGAATACGCTGCGGCTGCTGCGGCACTGCGCCGCTAATGACATCCGCATGTATCGCTTCTCCTCGAAGCTGATTCCGCTTGTGACGCATGATGCGCTGCTGGACTGGTCGCCTTGGCCTGCTCTTGCAGACGGCTTCGCTAGAATCGGCGACTTCGTAAGAGAGCATAACATGAGGGTGTCCTTGCATCCTGACCATTTCTGCGTATTCAGCACGCCTCGGCCAGAGGTGCTTGCCAAATCCGAGGAGGATATGGTGTATCATTGCCGCATGCTGGAGGCGATGGGACTGGATGATTCAGCCAAATGCAACATTCATATGGGCGGGGCTTATGGGGACAAGCCGCTGTCCTCAGAGCGGTTCGTCAAGCAGTTCAGCGCACTGCCGGAGCGGCTTCGCAGACGAATAACGCTGGAGAATGACGATAAGACCTACACCGTTCGTGAGACATTGGAAGCAGCGGAGCTTGTCGGGACGCCTATGGTGCTGGACATCCATCATCATGCCGTTAACGACGGCGGTGAAAGCGGCAGCGCATTGTACGGCGAGCTGTGGCCGCGTATTGTGCGGACATGGGCGAATGAATTTATGGTGCCTGACGGTCAGGCATCAGCGCTTCAGCCGCTGCCTCCCAAGCTGCACGCCTCCAGTCCGAAGAGCGATAAGGAACCGCGAAGCCATGCCGACTATGTGGAAGCCGGACCTGTTGTGCGATTTCTGAAAGAAGTCGCCGGATCGCTGGAGCGGCTTGATGTTATGCTGGAAGCGAAGCAGAAGGATGCTGCGGTGTTCAAGCTGATGGAGGACATGCGGGCGTTGGAGTCAGCAGGCCAAGGCATCCGCGTTATTGATGGCGCGACGATTGAGATCGATTGATGAGTTGAGTATAGAAGGCATAGTATACGATGCGTCTGCGTTCTGTGAGAGAGGTCTGCCATTCGCATTACTTATATAATGCTTGAATTATTGTGGTAAATGGGGTATTTTGGGTAACAGAAATGCAATGATTTTCCCGCAAGGGAGAGGAGGATTTATTGTTTATGAACGGACTATTAGCTGGTAAGAATATACTTGTTATGGGTGTTGCGAATGACCGCAGCATCGCATGGGCGATTGCGCAATCCTTGGCTGCTCAGGGTGCACGTCTTGCATTTACATATGAGAGCGAGCGTGTTGAGGAACGGGTCCGCAAGCTGGCGGATACGATTCCAGACTCGATTATTCTGCCCTGCAATGTAACGGTGGATGAAGAGATTGATGCTCTGGCGGCACAGCTTAAGGAGCACTTTGGCGTTCTCCATGGATTGGTGCACAGCATTGCTTTTGCCAAGACGGAGGAGCTGGAGGGCATGTTCGCCGATACTTCCCGTGCAGGCTTTGCACTGGCGCATGACATAAGCGCGTACTCGCTCACAGCGGTGGCGCAGCGTGTCTATCCGCTTATGACTGAGGGCGGAAGCATGATGACGATGACGTATCTGGGCGCAGAGCGCGCGCTTCGCAATTATAATGTTATGGGTGTAGCCAAAGCGGCGCTGGAAGCATCGGTTCGTTATCTGGCTGCTGATCTTGGACAATTCAACGTGCGTGTGAACGCTATCTCTGCTGGGCCGATCCGAACACTGGCTGCTAAGGGGATCAAAGATTTCAACTCCATTCTGCGCCAAGTGGAAGAGAGAGCGCCGCTGCGCAGAACTACGGAAACTGCAGAGGTTGGAGACACGGCGATGTTCCTGATGAGCCATCTGTCCCGTGGAATTACAGGCGAGATCATTTATGTAGACAACGGCTACAACATTGTAGGCGTTTAGAGCCGAGTCTGTATGGCATGATCAAGACAGCGCAGCCTTCGGCTTGAAAGGGCAGAAGGAACAAAGAGGACCCCTGTATTCGGCGGTCCTCTTTGTTGTGTGCGCCTGTCCTGCACGCGCACGGAGGATTGTACCGCAAGCGTCCGCTGCCCCTTCGCCTGTAGACGGACTCTCGCTGCGAGCATAGAGTGCGAATGTTCTTGCAGAGGGCGGCATAGGTTAACGAAGCGTGAAATTACAGCAAAGCAGGCAGTTCCATAACGGAACGGGGTTGTTGAAAGCTTCACCAGGAGCGCCGAGTCATCCATCGCCCTCTTTATTCCATTCATTGACAAGAAGGGTGGCGGAATTGCTATAAGCTGGAGTAAAATAGTAATTGCGAGCCGTATGTTGTCATTGCGGATGGCGGATGCGCCACAGGGGTGACGAGGACGAAAAACCGCTGCTTGTGATGAATGGCGATAAGAGGGATAATTGACATGCTAGAGTTATTCGACATACTGCTGCTTCTTCTGCTGGGGCTTACGTCTGCTGTGTTTGGCAGCATTGTTGGACTTGGGGGCGGTATAATTATTGTACCGGCGCTGGTCCTGCTGGGCCCGCAGCTGATAGGTGCGGAAATTAGCCATGCGTCAGCCGTTGGCATTTCGTTGACAGTGCTCGTAGTTACGGCGCTGTCCTCTACGCTGGCTTATGCGAAGAGCAAGCGTGTCGATTTCCGCAGCGGCTGGCTGTTTTTTATTACAAGCGGTCCTGCGGCGATGGGCGGCTCATTATTAACGAGCCAATTGAAGAATGGCGCGTTCCAGCTTTATTTTGGCATCTTCATCCTGCTAATGGCAGCTTTGCTGGTCGCACAGGATTATATGAGGCCGATTCGGAAACAGTGGCCGATCATCAGAACGTATACAGATGCTGCTGGCGCTGTGCATACGTATAGCTACAGTGTGCTTCCAGCGTTGTTTATCGGTCTGTGTGTCGGGCTTGTATCCGGGCTGTTCGGCATTGGCGGCGGCTCGTTATTCGTGCCGGTCATGGTGCTTCTGTTCCGTTATCCGCCGCATGTGGCGGTAGCGACCTCCATGTTCGTTATTTTTCTGTCCTCGATTCTTGGCAGCGGTGTGCATGCATGGCTCGGGGAGACAGACCCTATACTGGTTCTCGCGTTGCTCCCAGGCGCATGGATCGGCGGCAGGATCGGTGCGCGCATAGCTGGCAAAATGACGGGCAGAGGGCTGATGTGGGTAATGCGAGCAGCATTCGTCCTGCTGGGGATTGAGCTTGTAGTTGAAGGAATTGCGCTAAGTTGAGGCGTCTCCTTCCGACATTCGGGCGAAACTTTGATGAATGGCTGACGTATAGTAGTAAGGCAATGATCGAACTCATAGGAAAGTAGTGTGATAGACGGTGAGTGACCAGAATGACATCCCGACAATCGGGGGCAAAAGCTTTACCGCTGTCGCTATCAATTGCGCGGCTAAAGCAGGAGAATGGATCAAAACAAAGCTCGGAAATTATACAAGCCTAACGTTAAAATATTCTGCCCAAGACCTTTGCACAGAAGTGGACAAAGGCTCGGAGATGATGATAAAAAATCTGGTGCTGACGCATTTTCCCCATCATTCATTTCTCGGTGAAGAGGGTGTAGAGCCAGGCCCTGAGGCGTCTGAGCGGGCGCTTGATAATGTGCGGGATGCGGAGTATCTCTGGATCGTTGATCCGATAGACGGGACGACGAATTTCGTGCACGGCTTTCCTTTTTTCTCCGTATCAATCGCGCTGGCGCATAAGGGCGAGGTCATCGTCGGAGTGGTCTATGACCCGATGCGTGACGAGCTGTTCGTAGCAGAGAAGGGCAAGGGAGCGTACGTTCACGGCAAGCGGATGCAGGTATCCGAAGAGGCGGCCTTGGGAGAGAGCCTGCTGGCAACCGGCTTCCCTGCGGATCAGCAATTCGCTCTGCCGCTTAATATGAAGGGGCTTCAAGCCTTAGTGCCGCAAGTGCGCAATATTCGCTCAGGAGGCTCCGCAGCGCTTCATATGGCTTACTTGGCTGCCGGGCGTCTGAGCGGCTTCTGGGAGATCGGGCTGAATTCATGGGATCTTGCAGCGGGCGCGCTGCTGGTTGCGGAATCAGGCGGACGGGTTACGGATACGAAGGGCAGGCCGTATGATCTCGGCGTCCGCCATGTCGTCGCCTCCAATGGTCATATTCACGCCCAGCTTCTAAGTGAGCTGGAGAAGGCCGAAGCTGTTGGATAACTGAGGTTCACAGAGTGTCTTCATAGGAATAGGAATAGGAATAGGAATAGGAATAGGCCAATCGGGGAATTCTGGTTGGTCTTTTTTCTATGGATGGATATTGAGTTGCAAACCCCCAGAGTACCTACTATTAAACTGCACATAGCTGCAAAAGTACATCTTATGCATCCAATACAGCCCCTCGCAGCCGAAGTAACTGCGATAATACATCAAATATCGCCACAACCCGGTGTATACGGTAATTTTCTGCTTATTTGATGTACTTTTGCAGGTAAGTGGCTTGAAATGGTCCCTTCTGGCACTATTACCTGTATTGTTGCAGCAGCGGAGATACAAGCACGGTACTTAACTGTATACAAGCCGTATACAAGGGACTGCGCGCGATACAAGGAGCATTGTTCAACGCTGTTTTCTAGTAACGAGCAGAGCGATTATAAACGAGGCTTGAACAGAGATCACAATACCTATTGTGAATAAGGCAAGATTATCTCCGCCATGTCCATTATCAAGAATCAAAGCCAATAGTATAAAAAGAATCATGCTGATACTAAGCGTTGAAATGAAGGCAAGGAATACATAATTCATGCTAGATATAACCTCCAGTCTGTTTGGTATGCTGCAGCTTTCATACGGTCATGTTAAGCCGATGAAAAGCAATGAATCCATCATTGTATATCCCTTTTATACAAATATTTAGAAGCATTAACATTTTACTTGATAAAGCCTTCGCATTCAATCTTTTTCAATAATTGTTCAGCCCAAAATAAAGCCCTTCCGGATCCCTGCAATGGGAAGCGGAAGGGCAAATAAACTCGCTTAGTATAGATTGCTCGAACTCCTATTAGCCCTGTCCATGTGCAGCTGCCATTGCTCTTAAAGCTTGGTCGGCCGCTTGGATCGTCGCGGCAATATCCTCTTCCGTATGAGCCGTGGTCAGGAACCATGCTTCATATTTGGAAGGGGCGAGGCAGATGCCTTGCTCCAGCATCAGCCGGAAAAATTGGGCGAACTGCTCGCCATCCGTATCCTGCGCTTCGTCATAGTTCGTTACGGGATGCGAGCAGAAATGAGCGGAGAAGGAGCCGCGAATGCGGTTGATCTGGAGCGGGATGCCATAGCTGTCCGCAGATGCCCGCAACGCGTCGGCAAGCTGAACAGCGAGCGCGTCCATTCCCTCGTACACTCCCGGCTTCTGCAGCACCTCCAGGCAAGCGATGCCTGCAGAGATCGAAGCCGGATTCCCGGCCATCGTACCGGCCTGATACGCAGGACCGAGCGGAGCTACCTGCTCCATCACTTCTTTGCGGCCGCCGTAAGCGCCTATGGGAAGTCCGCCGCCGATGATTTTGCCCAGTGCTGTGAGATCGGGCTCAATGGCTGCTTTATCAGGGAATACATCATACGTATGCGCGCTGCCGTAGTGGAAGCGGAAGGCGCTGATCACCTCGTCATAGATGACGAGTGCACCGGCTTCGCGTGTCATGCGGCACAGCTCCTCCAGAAATCCGGGCTTCGGCATGACCATGCCGAAGTTGCCGACGATCGGCTCCACCATGACGGCGGCCACCTCGTCGCCCCAGCGCTCAAGCGCTTGCTTGAGGCTCTCTGGATCGTTGAATGGAACGGTGATTACTTCGCCGGCAATGCTGGCGGGTACGCCCGCGCTGTCAGGAATGCCTAGCGTTGAGGGGCCGGAGCCTGCCGCGACCAGAACGAGATCGGAATGGCCGTGGTAGCAGCCGGCGAACTTAATGATTTTGCTGCGTTTCGTGAAGGCGCGTGCGACACGAATTGTCGTCATGACGGCTTCTGTGCCTGAATTGACGAAGCGGACCTTATCCATGGATGGAATCGCCGCCTTCAACATGCGCGCCAGTTCAATCTCCAGCTCGGTCGGCGTCCCGTAAAGGGTGCCGTTCTCCGCAGCCCTGGTTATTGCAGCTGTTATATGCGGATGCGCGTGGCCTGTGATGATGGGACCGTACGCGCATAGATAGTCGATGTATCGGTTGTCATCGACATCCCAGAAATGAGCGCCCCGCGCGCGCTTCATGAATACCGGCGCACCGCCGCCGACCGCTTTGAACGAACGGGAAGGGCTGTTGACGCCGCCGACAATATGCAAGAGCGCTTCGGCATACAATAACTCGGAACGCGGACGAGAGGTTGACATAGGGAAAGCCTCCTTATAATAAGCGTGCTGTGGCTGTTGTTGGCTGGACTGTATGCATTCGCTTCTTGTACAAGAAAAACAGAGGGGATCCCGGCCGTAACGATACGGTCACGAATCTGCCCTCTGTCGTATAGCAATAACTTGCTGATCCGCCTTTAACGTTTATCCGAGCTGTCTGCACCTGCACTGGAGTCTGTACCGCCGCCGGCTTCGCTCCCAGCGCCAGCTGTCGCTGGATCTGTCACAGAGGAATCCTTCGACAGCACATCCTGCACGTACTCCATCAGCTTCGCTTCATCTCGGATGGCGAGAACAGATGCGCCGCCGACATTCCTGTCGCTGATTAATTCCATTGGCGGCACTTGTGCTGAGCCGGCCATATGGCTGCTAATTCCGAGCTGAGCCAGCTTGAAAATATCCATCGGTTGAAGGTTGGACTCCACATGAGGCTGAATGCTATCCAGTATAGCCTTCATATTAATGATATGCTCTGCCGATTGGAGCTCCTTAGCAACAGCGGCAAGAACATTTCTCTGCCGCTCGGTGCGAGTGAAATCGCTCATCGCATCATGCCGGAAACGGACATACATGAGTGCTTTTTCGCCATCGAGATGCTGCTGGCCCTTCTTCAAGTGAATATCATACCGGTTGCCATCGGCATTATCGACATAATTCATATTTTTCTCCACATAAAAATCAATGCCACCAATCGCATCCACAAGCGATTTGAATCCTTCGAAATCGGTATAAACATAATATTGGATATCGAGTCCGAGCATATTCCCGATCGTTTTCATCGCAAGGTTGGGTCCGCCAAGCGCCAATGCGGTATTGACCCGGTCATCTTTATGTCCTTCAATCGGAACAAAAGTGTCGCGCAGCACGGACAATAGATGGATTTGTTTGGTGACGGGATCAATCGAAGCAACAAGCATGGAATCTGATCGAGCAGATTCATCCTTCTCCAGACCGCGATTGTCGCCGCCCATCAACAAAATGTTGACCCGTTCCGTGCCTTCCCATTCGGGCGGCTTCTCGGATTCCTTTTCCTCGAACTGTGCGAAGCGGGATTCTTCCTTAGGCTTGCTGAATCCTTCAGCAAAATCTAAAGTAATATAAATAAAATAACCTGCAATACATACGATGATGACTAGTACACCCAGCAAAGCCCATAGCCAGGGTCTTCTTCGTTTCTTAGTGCGTTCTTTGGCACGTGCCACTTCTGTTCCTCCCATTCTGCAAGCTGTTCCATTTCAATCAGTGCTATAATGAGCTACAATGATTGGGGTTAATGATGAATATAGCGATAAAGGATGCGCCAGATTCGTTCTTTCGTTTACGCTATCTTTAATCTATTGTAGTATTACATATCATAAAATTATAAAATGTAACGTCGTATAGAAGCAAGTTTTATCTATTGGAATCGATACAGGATGATATTTCCCAGGAAATGTCGAGCGAGAGGAGCAGGAGAAGCCAATATGTTAGCGATTGATGTCCATGATCTGCGCAAGCAATTCAAGGTCCAGAAGAACCGCGAAGGTCTTACTGGCGCACTTAAAGACTTGTTCAAGCGGGAATACAATGAAATTACAGCGGTGAAGGATATTTCCTTCCAAATTCCGCAGGGCGAAATATGCGGATACATAGGGGAGAATGGAGCCGGGAAGTCGACAACGATCAAGATGCTGACCGGCATACTAGTACCTACTTCGGGGCATATCAAGGTGAACGGGTATGTTCCCTTCAAGGAACGCGAGAAGTTTGTGAAGGAAATCGGGGTTGTCTTCGGGCAAAGAAGCCAGCTCTGGTGGGATATTGGCGTTATCGAATCGTTCCAGCTGCTGCGCAAGGTGTACCGTGTGCCGGAAGCGGAGTTTCGCAAGCGCCTTGATGAGCTTGTCGAACGTTTGCAGCTTGGCGAGCTGCTGAACCGTCCGGTGCGAAAGCTTAGTCTTGGTCAGCGGATGAGATGCGAGCTGGTTGCATCCCTGCTGCATAACCCGTCCATTCTATTTCTCGATGAGCCGACGATTGGTCTTGATATCGTTGTGAAGACAGAAATCCGCGATTTCTTGATGAAAATAAATCGTGAGCAGGGGACGACAATTTTGCTTACGACCCATGACCTGCAGGATATTGAAGCTTTATGCTCACGGGTCGTCATGCTCGATGACGGCCGAATTATATATGACGGCGGACTGGATGAGCTGAAGTCCCGCTGGAGCAAAGGGCGGGAAATTCATTTTCAGTTTGCCGAGCCGCCGCAGCTGGATGATTTGCGGCAGCTGACTGAGGGGCTTGGCGTAACATGGACGCAAGAGAACGAGCTGGTGGCCGCGATGTTTTTGCCGCACGCGGTCAATGTATCCGATGCGCTCGCGCGAGTGGTTGGAGGCGGCGGGAGCATTCGCGACATTAAAATTGTGGAGACGAATACGGATGAGATCGTCCGTGAAATCTATCAATCCGGTTCAGCCTCCTCGGAGGCGACGAGGAAGCTCGGGCATGTCGCAGCGAATGCGGGGACGGCGGGACAAGCAGCTACCGGCGGCAAGAAGGAGTCGGCTGACAATGAATAGCGCGTATCTTGATCTGATCCGCATACGTTTCCTGATGATGCTGGCTTACCGGGTCAATTACTATAGCGGCATTATTATTTATGCCATAAATATTGGAGCCTACTACTTTCTGTGGGAGGCGATCTTCGGCGATCAGAAAGTACTGGGCGGTTTCACGCTGGCTCAGATGACCACCTATGTCGCTGTGTCGTGGATGGCGCGCGCGTTCTATTTCAACAATCTGGACCGTGAGATTGCCAATGAAATTCGCGATGGCAGCGTGGCGATACAGTTTATTCGTCCGTATTCTTATCTGATGGTCAAAATGATGCAGGGCTTCGGCGAAGGAATTTTTCGGCTGCTGCTGTTCATGGTTCCGGGGCTTATCATTGTATGCTTGCTGTTTCCGGTCGAGCTGCCGACGGAGCCGAGTGTGTGGGCGCTCTATTTTGTCATGCTGGTGCTCAGCTTTCTGATTAATTCGCAAATTAATATTTTGACGGGGCTGTTCGCCTTCTTCGTCGAGAATAACGAGGGCATGCTGCGGATGAAGCGCGTACTGGTAGATTTGTTCTCCGGGGTCGTCGTGCCGATCTCGTTCTTCCCGGGATGGCTGGCGGAGACGATGAAGTGGCTGCCGTTTCAGGCGATTACCTATTTGCCAAGCTCCGTATTCACAGGGCGGACAGTGGGCGATGCTGCGCTGCGCGTGCTCGGGGTGCAGGTCATCTGGTTCCTCGCGCTTATTATCCCGATCTTATTGGTATGGCGTCAGGCGCGATACCGGCTGTTTGTGCAGGGGGGCTAAACGGATGATGTTCTATTGGTCATTATGTGTGGAATATATGAAAAACTATGCCAAGACACGGCTTACCTATCGGATGGATTTCTGGATCGAGGTGCTCTCGGATATTTTGTTCCAGGGACTGAATCTGATCTTCATCCTTATCGTCTTCCAGCATACACCATCGCTTGGCGGCTGGTCGCAGGCGGAGGTTGTGTTCGTATATGGGTTCTTCATGATCCCTTATGGGGTTTTCGGGACCTTTTTCAACCTGTGGAATTTCAGTGAGCGTTATATCGTTAAGGGCGAGATGGATCGGATATTGACGCGGCCAGCTTATAATCTGTATCAGATTGTACTGGAAAATATCGATCCGCCATCCATCTTCGGCTCTGTCTTCGGCGCTGTTATTATGATTATCAGCTGGTCGCAGCTGGGTCTCCCATTCGAGGCGCTGGATGCGCTGATGCTTGTCGTGTTTACGCTGGGGGCGGTGCTGATCTACGCGGGGCTGTATACGGCATTGACGGCGATTTCGTTCTATTCGGATGCGCCGACGGGCATACTCCCGTTAATGTGGAACATCCAGAACTATGGACGTTATCCGATCAATATTTATAACAAAATGATTCGGTTTCTGCTGACATGGCTGCTTCCATTCGCTTTCGTTGGGGTTATTCCGGCTTCTTATTTCCTTGATAGGCATGAGGACGGTTTATCAACGCTGGCGCTGTTCACGCCAGTTGTCGGAATTGTTGTGCTGGTCATTGGACTGACGATCTGGAATCACGGCGTCAAACGCTATCGTGGCGCGGGATCGTAAAGCAGCGATGGAGTGAAGGGTGCGCGAGCGTGGATGAACTGGAGCGAACGATGCACAAGTGTGCGAGAGTGGATAGCGAGAGAGCGAACGGTGCATAAGCGTGCGAGAGTGGATAGCGAGAGAGCGAACGGTGCATAAGTGTGCGAGAGTGAGCAGCGAGAGAGTGAACGGTGCATAAGCGTGCGAGAGTGAACAGCGAGAGAGTGAATCGTGCAAGCGTGCACAAGTGCAATAGTGGATAGTGCGGGGAAGGAGTGGATTTAGCTGTGGCTGTTATTAAGGCAAGGGCAATTGTCGGGCGCAAAGCGCCGGATTTTACTCTCCCTTCTTTAGGTGGACGGGAGATTAAGCTGAGTGATTATAAGGGACAGAAGGTTGTCCTGTTCTTCTATCCCAAGGATTTGACGCCAGCCTGCACGCAGGAATCGTGTGATTTTCGCGATGCATATGGGCAGTTCGGGGATTGCGGAGCCGTCGTTCTCGGCATTAGCATTGATCCGGTTGACACGCATGAGCGATTCGCGGCCAAATACGAGCTGCCTTACGAGCTGCTGGCTGACACAGAGCATCGCGTATGCGAGCTGTACGGCGTATGGCAGCTGAAAAAGCTGTACGGCCGCGAATACATGGGTCTGGTCCGTTCCACCTTTCTCATTAACGAGAAGGGAAAGCTGATCCATGAATGGCGGAATGTGAAGGTCAAGAATCACGTTCAAAATGTGCTTGACGCCGTGCGTGCGGTTAAATAGACCAATAGAGTAGAACACCCTCCACAGTGTGAGCCAACTGGAGGGTGTTTTTCTGTTTGTTGATGTATTTTTGCAGGGCAAAGCTGGCAGGGTGAGAGGCGGTTGTTGATGCTGTGTATCGGGTCACGGCTATTCTATTCTTTGCAGGGACAGGTGTAAATAACCGGCAGTCTGGCAAAGCTGTTAATAGAGAATTTACTAGTTTGTACAATGAGCGATATTAGCAGGGAAAGGATAGGATGTCCCAATGATCCCCAATCAATCGGCGGAGGAAGCATCAACAGGTGTGTTTCCAGCAGTTGCCCACGAGCAAGATAGCTGGACGGAGGCATCAAATCAGCTGCTGAGGCTGATGATGGATAAGGTGAATCGTGTGTTTTTGGGTAAAAATGAAGTGGTGTCCAGTGTATTTGCCGCGCTGCTCGCAGGAGGGCATGTACTGCTGGAGGATGTGCCGGGAGTAGGCAAAACGCTGCTTGTTCGGGCAATCGCTCGTGTGATGGGCGGTGAGTTCCGGCGTATTCAATTTACCTCCGATATGCTTCCGGCAGATGTGGTAGGGGGTCTCATATGGGATGGCAAGCGAGGGGAGCTCGTATTTCGCCAAGGTCCAATCGCAGCTAACGTCGTATTGGCGGATGAAATCAACCGAACGCCTCCACGAACACAATCGGCGCTTCTGGAAGCGATGGAGGAACGCAGCGTGACCTCGGATGGCGAGACGATGCTTTTACCACAGCCCTTTATGCTGCTGGCAACTCAGAATCCTTTGCGCGACGATGGCACATATCCGCTGCCGGAGGCGCAGCTGGATCGTTTCATGATGCGTTTGTCTGTCGGTTACCCTTCTGTTGAGGATGAGATCGCGATGCTGGAGAGCGGAGCGCAGCGATTGCAGCCAGAACAGCTGCGTCCGGTCATTATTCCAGAGGAATGGCTGCGGATGCAGCGGGATGCTCAATCTGTGCATGTGCATACGGCTCTTCTTGCTTATGCCGTAAAAATTGCAGGGGCAACCCGGATCGCGGCAGAGCTGTCGCTCGGAGCAAGTCCACGAGCTACCCGTGACTGGGTTCGCGCGGCTCAAGCGACAGCATATATGGAGGGACGACGATTCGTCGTTCCGGATGATCTGAAGGCTGTGGCAGAGCCGGTGCTTGCGCACAGACTCATTGTCAGGGACGAGGCTGCGGCAGCCGGATTGCAGGTAGGCGATCTGCTGCATCGATTAATTGCGGCGGAGCCGGTTCCTGTGCCGGCTGGTGAGAGCAGTCGGAGGAGACGATGAGCGGCAGAAGGCGCGAGGGAGTTTCGGTCAGAGGCATCGTGGGGACTGCCGCGAGTAGAGCGGCAGGCAACATCAGGATCGACTTGGGGGCTGCCGACAGCAAAGGCGCGGCAGCTGGAAGAATGAGGAGCGGTGCAGGGGTTGCCGACAATGGTGGCAAGTTAATTTTCGGCAGTGGACGCCGGCTGGTGGGCAGCCGTCATTTTGTTAGATTCGTGCTGCTGCTGTTATTGGCAGCAAGCGCTGCTGCGCTTTGGTCGCGGGGAGGTGCGGTTGAATGGCTGGTTTTTGGCGCGCTGTCTGCAGTGTCCGTATGGTGCTTGCTTATCCCTTATATCATGGTGGGCCGAATTGAAGCAGAACGTTTAATTGAAACACCGAAGGTGCTGGCAGATGGGGATGAGATGCAGATTCGGCTTGTTATCTCAACCTCACGCCCACTACCTCTAGCATGGCTCGCGATCAGCGAGGGTATTGTGAATATTACAGCAAATTCCAGAGCTGATTTGTCCTATAAAAGGGTGCTGCTTCCCTGGCTCACCCAGAAACAGACGGTTACCTACAGGGTCAATGGGCTGCAGCGCGGGGAGCTGTCTTTTCTTCCTCTGCGTGTAATGGTCGGCGATTTGCTCGGAATGACTGTGCGGACGTTCGAAATCGAGTGCCCGGGAAATACGCTTGTGATGTCCAGGCCGCCAGAAGCTAGCATGAGCAAATGGCTCCCCAGCGCCAAATCCGCAGGTGATCGCAGGGTTGTAATAAACGGCGCGCCAATGGGGCCCAGTGCAGCGGCTGCGGGACGAGCAGGAGCGGGGATCGATATGCGGGTGTATGCGCCTGGCGATCCTTTGAGACGGGTCAACTGGCGGGCGATGGCCAGAGGGCTCGGCATGCAGACCCGGCTGAGTGAATCGGATTCGCCATGCGATACGATCATATTGCTCGATGCATGCAGTGAAGCATTTCGCAGGGATCAGAGAATGTTCGACGCTTGCGTTGGACGGGCAGCCTTGGCGCTGCGCAATCTGTTTGAATCCGGCAAAGATGTGAAGCTGCTTGCCAGCGGCAAAGAGGAGCTGCAGCTTCATGCTGCGGCAGGAAATCGCGCTTCTCTTCGGCATGCAGAAGAGCAATTGGCTCGTCTTCGCGCAGACGGACCGCTTCCATTGTACGCGTGGCTGCAAGACAGGATGAGCCGCCTGCCGAAGGGCATAACTATCATTTGTATTACTGCAGGGTCATCGTTCCGTATCGGCGAGGAAAGAGAAGCTGTTGAGCAGGCGGCAAGGCTTGCAGCTGTCCGAGGGGGTCGGGCATGCTTTTGGCTGGCTGGTGAGGAGGCTTCTCAGTCTGCTGCCAGCGGCGGGGCACATAGCGGGCCGCACGGGTTCAACAATTTTATCGCTTATATGCCGATTCATTCGGAGTATCGGAAGCTTCCGGTCATTGAAGGGAGGGACAGTGATGCTGCTGCGACAATCGGCTTATAGCAATGGGAAAAGGGACAACGTACAGCAGTTGGCGGCCAAGGAGGGGCAGTTTTTCGGCCATGCGGCTCCTCGCCTTGTCACCAGCTTGCTGCTGCTTGGTCTAATTATGGAATGGCTGCTTCCGCTTGCCCAGCTTGAAGCCTATACGGAGCTGTACCGCATTGGGCCGGTCGTAGCGGCGGCAGCTGGTTTTTTGGCGGTAGGGCTTTTTGTGCTGCCATTGTGGATATCTCTTGTTATGAACAGCGTGGTCTGTTTGAGCGCTGTTCTGTATTTATACGGGGAGCAATCGCCTAGTACAGTTGCTGCATTGGCTCGGGTTGCTGATGCTGTCTGGCAGGATGTGCTTGGTATCGGTGCAGGGGATATGATGTTTAGCGGAGAGACGCGAACGCTGCTTATGTTCGCTGGTCTGGGCATGATGGTGACAGCGGTGCAGTCCTTAGTGTGGCTTCGTCAATGGGGGCTTGGGCTGACTGCTTTAACCGTGGCGTATTTGGTCGCCCTTTATTCATTTCTCGAACTGGATGTTAGGGCGGGCGTCATTCGGGCGATTATTGAGGGACTGCTGTTGAGTGTGCTTGTAACGGTTCCGCGAATTGAGCGTCTGCTGGGAAGCTGTGAAGGAGCGAGGGGGAGTGACAGTCGTACAGGGTGGTTTACTGGCTGGTCCCTGAAATGGTGGTGGGGAGCCGTATGTCTGGCAGTGCTTGCTGCGGCTGTCGGAGCCGGCGCGGCTTGGGGCAGGGCGGAATCGGCAGGACCTGCTCCATGGGCTGTCGAGGCAGTGAATTGGAGCAACGAGCATCTTCTGCCGGATTGGTCAACGACAGGGAATCGGGGCGCGCTGCGTGCTGGGGCGGGGGCTGGCGTTGACGATGAGTGGAGTACAATGGGATCAGTAGGTTATGGATTGGATGACCGCAATCTGGGAGCAGCCATCTCACCCGATACAAAAGTAATGTTTCATGTGCAGTCGCCGGAGCCGATTTATTTGCGAGGGGATAGCAAAGGTCATTACGATGGGAAAGGCTGGAGCCAGCTGAAGCATGATCTTCAGCTTAAAACCAGTGCTTCTTTTATGACGGGAGAGGGATGGGGGAGGGCGGACTTGGATTCGGGTGCAGGTTCGGGCCGGGATTCGGATTCGGAGTCGGACTCAAGATCAGAATCAGAACCAAAATCTGAATCAGAATCAGAACGAGAATCAGAACGAGAATCAGAATCAGAACGAGAATCGGGTGCTGAGGGTTTTCGAGTATTGAGGCATACGATAACAATGGCATCTCCAGCTCAAGGCTTGCCTCTATTTACTGCGGGAGTGAATGCGGCTGTTGTAGCAGGGGGAGATGAGTCTGCGAATGCTGAAAAAGAAATGCATTACCGAGCTGATCGACTGACGGGTGCATTGTTTGCTGCCTCGGACAGTGAGTCTCTTAAAACATACACCATCGAAACGTTACTGCCCAATGCGGATGCTGCGGTGCTGCGAGGGCTGGAGGATACGGGCTTTAAGTCTGAGCCGCTGGAATTAAGAGATGAGTATACGGAGCTGCCAGCTTCGCTTCCTGAACGTGTTGGCAGATTAGCTGATCAAATTGCGGGCAAGGGTGATGGCAGCAGATATGGAACGGTAAAAGCTATCGAGTCTTATTTGCGCAGCAGCTATGCATATACGCTCACAGAAACCGCAATTCCGCCTAAGGGTGCAGATTTTGTTGATCACTTCTTGTTCCAGCAGCGCAAAGGTTATTGTGTTCATTTTGCTACTGCGATGACCATTATGCTGAGAACACAAGGCATCCCCGCACGGTATGTTAAGGGATTCGCAGTTGGCGAAGGGAGCCGTGCGCCCGAAGCGCAGCCGATGCTGACCGATGCTGCCGCCGAGAATGCTGTAAGGGGGGGCAGCGGGAGTATTGTAATGGCGAAGGGAGCGATCACCGCTGTGGGTGATGGACCCGCAGCGGTGAAGGGTCCAGTACCTGAGCAGGGAGGGTATACGGTGCGTGCGAGCGATGCGCATGCATGGGTTGAGGTTTACTTTCCCAGGCTCGGCTGGGTTTCATTCGAGCCGACCCCGGGGTTTGCGGCCCCGATAGGAGAAGCCGGGGCCGCCAGCGCAGCAGCATCAGGCCGAATGGCTGATGCTGAGCGCATGCTGGACGGGGCGGCGGGCAATGCTGCCGCCCCGTCAAGCTCCCGCGCCCAGGAGCTTGCGGGGCGCGCAGCCCGGCTGCCGGCGGCCGCGATGCGGGCCGCCGAAGCCGCAGCGCGAGAGGCGAATGCCCTCGCGCAAGCGGCCCTCGGCGCAGCAGCGGCCAGGCCATGGGCCGTGGCCGCGCTAGCCGCAGGCGCCATAGCCGCCGCATGGCTGGCAGCGGCGGCTTGGCGCAAACGCGAACGCATAGCGTTCGCTTACGCGCTGCGCCGATACGGCAGCGCGCTCCAAGCGGGCCGGCGCACAGCGGCCCGCAGCCAATTGCTCCCGCTCGCGGACGCATGCTGGCGCGAGCTGTACAAACGCTGCGGTGCGAGAGCCAGCGGCCGCACCGCACGCGAATATGCGGCGGCATTGTCCTTGCCGCCGCTGCTGGCTCCCCTCCTAGCAAATTTCATATGCTGGGAGGAGCAAGCTCGATACAGTGCCAGTGCCGATTGGCAGCAGCCCCCGACAGTAGAGCAAATTGAGCGTTTTCTAAGCGCTATTCAACAAGAGACCTTGATAAAGCCCAAGCGATGATCGCTTGGGCTTTATCGAGTGGATGAAGGGAGGAGGATAATGAAAAAATATCCGAAAGAAGCAGTCTATCGCCCCTATGCCCACTATCCCCTTCGCTCAGGGGAGGTCGAATCGCAGCGCCGAACAATGATAAATCACATAGAAAGAAGCAGTCTATCGCCCCTATGCCCACTATCCCCTTCGCTCAGGGGAGGTCGAATCGCAGCGCCGAACAATGATAAATCACATAGAAAGAAGCAGCCTATCGC
>NZ_CAKMMF010000032.1 GCF_927798095.1 Paenibacillus plantiphilus
ATAACCGGAAGCGAATCCACGGTTCATTGGGTTACCTATCTCCTGACCGATTTGAAGCTGAGTACTATAAAAGCATTTGTAAGCAACGTTAGTTGGTGTCTACTTTCTTGACAGAGGTCCAGTCCCAATGATTGACGGGGAGGGCACTTGAGGACAGCCTGATTTTTTTGAAAGCGGCCCATCAGTCTTCTACTTCCACCTTGATGAGAATACACATTATAGAACCAAAACTGGGCGATTGTCATAGGATGAGGAATTGAGAAATCCGATTGAACAAGGAGGGAACCGCAGGTGAATGTTGTTAAGCAAACTCGCGATTGGTACCCGTTTATCGGCCCGTTTGACCCATGTCCGCCTATATATGTGAAAACTTATTATGTTCCGCCAAACCAGTATATTCCGTTTCAGCCAATGGGACTGCAGCAATTTTCGCTTCAAGACGCGCTCAGGTTCGGCACGTTATGGCCGGCTCTGTTCAGCCCTTATGAATCGAAATGCGGCAAGGGGGCAGGCAATGAATAAGAAGCTGGATGCGAATTATTATAGCAAGCTCCTTGAGCTGCAGCAGCTTGATTTTGCATTGGTTGAGCTGACCCTTTATTTGGATACGCATCCCAATGATCTGCAGGCGATTCAGCAGTTTAATCAGCTGGCAAAGCAGCGGCAGCAGTGCGCACATGAATTTGAGATGCTGTATGGGCCGCTTATGCAATTTGGACATAGCTACTCCAAATATCCGTGGCAATGGATTGAGACTCCATGGCCTTGGCAGGTGTAGTGGAAGAGCGTGATGCAGAACATAGAAGTGCGTTTGGGAGGGATGGGCAAGGATGTGGATCTATGAGAAGAAGCTGCAGTATCCCGTTCGGGTAAGCAAGTGCTGTCCGCGTACGGCAAAATATTTGGTGGAGCAATACGGCGGAGCGGATGGAGAGCTGTCTGCGGCGCTGCGGTACTTGAATCAACGGTATACGATCCCGGACAAAGTGGTCGGACTGTTGACTGATATAGGCACAGAGGAATTCGCGCACCTCGAAATGATCGCCACGATGATCTATAAGCTGACGAAGGATGCGACGCCTCAGCAGCTTCAAGAGGCCGGATTGGGAGAGCATTATGCCAATCATGACAGCGCGCTTTACTATAATAATGCTGCTGGCGTCCCGTGGACTGCCGCATACATCGCATCCAAAGGCGATCCGCTGGCTGATCTCTATGAGGATATCGCCGCCGAGGAGAAGGCGCGGGCGACCTATCAATGGATTATCGATATGACGGATGATGTGGACTTGCAGGATAGCTTGAAGTTTCTACGCGAGCGGGAGATCGTTCATGCCATGCGCTTCAAGGAAGCGGTCGAGATTATTAAAGCGGATCGGGATACGAAGAAGATTTATTGATGCGCTGTCTGCGTTGCACAAAAGAAGAGTACGCTTTCTGGTCACCCCTGTAGGTGGCTGTCAATCTTATAAAGGGAATTCGCCACTTGCCGATTATAGGCAGGTGGTTTTATTAGTTGCTGTCACTAATAAAAACATATTAAAACAATCGGAATTATATGTTATTATAATTGAAGAACACAAAATTTGCATAAGGAGAGACATTCACAATGCCAATTACTACTTTTAAAGCGTCAGCACATTTGCAGGAGGGTGTAGTTGTAAAGGTACGCTCCAGAAATTTCGAATTCACAATCGATGAGCCCAGAAGCTTGGGCGGAACAGATACAGGTCCGAATCCTGTGGAGGCGCTGCTCGGCTCATTGGGCGCGTGCCAAGCCATTGTAGCGAGAGTATACGCTAAGAAGTTTGATATTCAGCTTGATGATTTCTGGGTAGAGCTTGAGGGTGACCTTGATCTGGACGGGTTCTTCAAGAGATCAGATGTCCGTCCCGGCTATTCTGATATTCGTTATACGTTCCATATTAAAACGGAATCGCCCAAGGAACGTGTTGAGCAGTTCATCGAATTTCTGGAGCAGACATGCCCCGTAGGAGACACGATTGCGAATACAGTTAAACTTCAATTAAGCGGTATTGTCATTGAATCCTGATGATTAATTCGGCTCTCACGCGATATCAACAATAAGAATTGTATGCGAAAAAACCTCAGTCCGATGGAACATCAGACTGAGGCCGCTTTGGGTTTCGTTATAGCGTTATTGTTTTTTTGCCCGACTTGCCCCACTTTACAATGGCTATGCTGTCTTTTATTAATTTTTTTGGATCAGTATTTGCATTCTGGTCGGATATCTTGACTAAAAGATGCAAACTAACCAATCCACGACTTCGGTGTTCAATGTTCCTCATTACTGGCTCATCCGAGAAAACAACGATATCGTTCTTTATCTTTTCAGATGGTTCAAAATCAAATCTAACATTATCCATTGACCAGAAATTCCGATTGTCAATTTCGAATGTAACCATGATTAATTTATACTCTCCATCTTTCTCCAGCAATTTTGGATTGACATCGTGAATTTCAAGCATCTTACTTCGATCATGAGCCGTGTTTCGAATGCTCTCGATCCAGTTATCATTGCTGCTTAACGTTTTCTCATCGATGGCAGATACATGAATCTCATGATTGAATCTGACAAAGTAAGTAACGAATATGAACGAGACCAAAAGTACTGAAACTAGACCAAAGATAAGTTTTTTAGACACGAATTCTCCTCAATCACCATAATGATTTATTCAAACCTGAAATATTTCAAGTAATTAGAATCTTTTGCAATCTCCTGATCTTCTTCCCAAGGAATATTATGAACAAATACATAATATTCCACCGAATTAATATCCGCTCTCTTAAATTTCCTATTTTCATATTTTGACTTTACGAACTTTTCAGCAGTTGGTGCTTCGTATACCTGCTCCTCCTGTACTGCAGTCTGATTACCTTGCGCAAGAGCGAATGGTGTTGCTGTTAATATACCAAAATCAGTGCAGTAACTGTAACGGTGATTCTCTTCATACATAATCTTCATATCACATATTTTTTGTCAGCTTTCAGTGAATAATAATACATCAGCACATTAAAGTTGTAAATAAAAATATAAAATGTTTACAAATGTAAAATTAGTAATGCTTGAGAGCCGCATCCACTCTAATAATGATTCCTCCAAGCTTGCTAGATTGCTGCTGCCATATCTGACTAATATACATCACGGGCATATCGTTTGGCCTGAGTCATATCTTTCACATATTGCTCCGCTTCCAGCTTGCTTTTACCGCCGTGCTGCTGGATGATTTGCTTCAGCGCGGCATCGACATCCTTGGCCATTCTGCTGGCGTCCCCGCATACATAGAAGTGAGCGCCTGCCTGTAGCCATGACCATAACTCTGCTCCATGCTCTTCCATTCGATGTTGAACATAAATTTTCTCGCCCTGATCACGTGAGAACGCCGTATCGAGGCGATGAAGAATGCCGTCCCGCTGCATATTCTCCAGCTCCTCTTGGAAATAGAAATCATCTTCCGCTCTTTGTTCACCGAAAAAAAGCCAATTTCCCCCTGTAGCACGGGTAGCTTGACGTTCCTGAAGGAAGCCGCGAAAAGGCCCGACACCAGTTCCAGGTCCAACCATAATGATTGGCGTATCTGGATTGGGAGGAAGCTTGAAATGAGAGGTCTTCTGAATAAAGATAGGCACCTCGGACGCTTTCTCAGCACGATCAGCCAGAAAGACGGAGCAAACGCCATTTCTGGCGTTGCCGTTGAACGCATAGCGCACCGTAGAGACGATAATATGCACTTCGTCAGGATTCCTTGTCGGACTGGAGGAAATCGAATACATTCGAGGCTGCATTGGTTTGAGCAATCCAACAAAATCATTTGAGCTGATGGATAAAGGAAACTCCTGCAAGAGATCGACGATCTGGCGCCCCCACAGCCATTGCTTCAGCTCTGCGCTGTTCTCGCTCTTCAGAAGAGTCCCTAGCCTATCGCTATTAATCCGTTCTTGGACAGCTTTCAGGATACCGGTCGTTATTCGAGAAATATCGCAATATCGAGCAAGAGCCTTGGCTAGCGGAAGTGTCCCTTGTTCCTTGACCGTCACAAGCTCGGAGGAATCTAGATTGACCGCACGCAGGATCTCCTCGACGAGCGTTGGACAATTTGTCGGCCAGACACCTAAAGCATCGCCAACCTCATAGTCCAGCCCACTGTTTGTCAGGTTGAAAATATAATGGCGCGTTTCTTTCTCCGAGCCCTCTTTGCTAAGACGCTGGTTGGCAATAATCGTTGCCGGGAATGGTTGCTTGCGGCTATAGCTGCGTAGTAAAGCAGACTCCTCGGCAGCAGCGGGTTGTGCGGTTTGGTTCACTGTGCTGAGGGCTATTGGGAGCGAGGCTGAAGCTTCATCGGCATGGGCGGCGCTATCAAGCTCTTTGGCAAGTGAGGCCATCCACGCGTCGGCTTGCTCCTGAAAGTCAGTATCGCAATCGATGCGCGGGATAAGGCGCTGTGCGCCCAGCTGTGCAAAACGAGCGTCAAGGCTGCGTCCAAATCCGCAAAACAGATCATAATTGGAGTCGCCGAAGGCCAGCACGGCATAACGCAGCCCGGGCATCCGTGGAGCGCTGTCAGCTTGGAGCGATTGCCAGAAGCCAGCGCCATTATCCGGCGGATCACCGGCTCCGAACGTGCTTGCCATACATATAACAAGCTTCTCGGAAGCAAGGCTCTCCATGGAACAGCTGTCCATATTCATGAGTTGGACATGATGTCCTGCTGCTTTTAATTTATTAGCGCAATTCTGGGCTGCTTCCTCGGCATTACCGGTTTGTGAAGCCCACAGCACCATTATGCGCAAGGAGTGGGATGTGTCCGTTTGAGCCGAAGGAGCTGCATCTGGTTGTAATGAAGGAGCCGGCGGAGCAAGTGTTGCTTGCATGGAATGAGTTGTCGCCAGTGGCGGGGCGTGCTCTGGTTCTGGCAAATAGGTTCGAGAGAACATGCCTGCAAGCATGCCATCGAGCCAGAATCTCTTGGACGTCTCAAGCGGCGCAGTAGGAGGCAGGACGGGAACGCCCGCCACAGGCCGCAGCTCATCGGTCCGCAAGCTTGTAATAAAACCAGTAAGATACATTTTCTCATGGCTGTCCAGTGTCATGGCGGACGCGGCTTCAATGCCAAGCATGCTGGCAAGTGTGTCAACTTTGGCCATATAAATTTCCTCCTTTTGGATGCTGCTCTCGGCGCTGGATGCCGAATAAGAGACTGCGGCTCCTGGTTGAGATGAATCGGCAAGCTTTTCTTTTGCAGGGCTGACAGCACGGACTAGCGATACTGCGCAAAATTTGAACTCCGGCTGAAAGGATATCGGATCAATGGCATCATTGGTGACAGCATTGATTGCGAGATTATTGCCGAATACATCATTCCAGTGAAACGGGGCGAAGCAATTGCCTGGACGAACTCTATCGGTAATGACAGCGGGCAATATTGCAAGTCCGCGTCTTGAGCGAATCTCGACCTGATCTTCATTATTTATGCCAAGGAGTGCTCCATCCTCAGGGTGAATTTCAATAAACGGGCGGGGGTTCAGTTTATTCAGCTTCGCAATCTTCCCTGTCTTGGTCATGGTGTGCCACTGATGCTGCAAACGGCCTGTATTCAAGATGAGTGGATAATCCATATCCGGCAGCTCGGCAGGCGGCGCATAGGGACGAGCTAGAAAGATGCCCTTGCCACTTTCAGTCGGAAATACAAGACGTGGACGGCTGCCATCCTCGCGCACCTTCAAGGTTTGACTTATGCCATCATTCAAATAGCGGATTGGGCTGCGGTCAGATTGGCTTGCCGTAGCACATGGCCATTGCAGGGGAGTTTCACGCAGCAACTCGTAGGAAGCGCCCCGAATATCATAACCAGTCTTGGGATTCCAAGCTTGTTGAATCTCACGATAGACATCTTCTGAGGACGTGTATGTGAATGCCTCGGAATAACCCATTTCACAAGCAACGCGGGCAATGATAAGCCAATCCGGCAGCGCTTCGCCCGGCGGCTGTACCGCTTGCTGCATCAATGTCAAATTTCGCTCGGAGTTGATCATAACACCCTCGGCCTCGGACCATAATGCGCCTGGAAGCATAATATCCGCATATCGATTGGTCTCTGTATCGAGAAAAGCATCCTGCGTAATAATGAGCTCAGCAGCCTCTAAGCCTGCGATAACGTTGTTGCGATTGGGAACCGTGGCTACGGGATTCGTGCATATAATCCAGCAAGCCTTGATGTCCCCAGACTTCATGCTTTCGAACATGGAGACCGTGCCTGTTCCGAACGTCGTTCTGAGCGTGCCCCGCGGCAGCTTCCACATGTCTTCCATAAAATAGCGTTCCGATTCTACCAGAACAGAACGTTGTCCCGGCAGGCCGGGGCCCATGTACCCCATCTCGCGACCGCCCATCGCATTGGGCTGACCCGTAAGCGAGAACGGACCGCTGCCGGGGCGGCAGATTTTTCCGGTTGCCAGATGCAGGTTGCAGATTGCATTCGTATGCCAGGTGCCATGCGTGCTTTGGTTCAAGCCCATCGTCCAGCAGCTCATCCACTCGGGCGACGAGCCAATCCAGGCGGCTGCTTGGCGAATATCAGCCTCTGGAATGCCGGTAATTTCAGAAACTTTATCGGGCGGGTAATCCTCTAAAAAGCCGGGCATATCCTCCCATCCAGAAGTGAACTCAGCAATAAAAGAAGGATCGATATCGTTATTCTTCACAAGCAGATGCAAGAGGCCATTAAGAAGAGCGAGGTCAGTGCCAGGTTTGATTTGCATATATAGCGAAGCTTTATCTGCTGTAGCATTTCGGCGAGGGTCAACTACAATGAGCTTGGCGCCCGCTTTAACTCGGTCCATAACACGCAAGAACAAAATCGGATGGCAATCAGCCATATTGGCTCCAATAACGAAAAATAAATCGCTGCTGTCCATGTCCTGATAAGAGCCGGGCGGGCCATCCGCTCCGAGTGACAGCTTATAGCCGCTGCCGGCGCTGGCCATGCATAGACGGGAATTCGACTCGATATGGTTCGTGCCTACATAGCCTTTCGCTAATTTATTAATCAGATATTGCGACTCCAATGACATCTGACCGGATACATAAAAGGATAGGGCGTCAGGGCCATGTTCATCGAGAATGGCGCGAAGCTGCTTGGCAGTTTTGCGGATAGCCTCGTCAATGCCGACTTTTCTCGGCTCGCCCCTGCGGACGGGACGCTCGTAGGCATATTCCATTCGGCCCGATTCTGTAATGGCTTGTGCGCAGGTATTGCCCTTGGTGCAGAGCCTTCCGAAATTGGTAGGATGCTCTTTGTCACCGGTCACTTTGACGACACGGTTGGCTTCTACTTCGAGCACGATTCCGCATCCAACGCCGCAATAGGGGCATACACTTTTTACTGATTTGGTTGTTGTCATCATGGTTCACCACCAACATGGAGCGTAATATAAGCAAAATAGAGGCCTGTGTCTCAGTGATTTAGAAACTAAACATAACTATTTATAACTAGATATGTTCAAATATATATCGCACTACGATTCAAGTCAATAAGCAAATGTTAAGTTGTCTAACATGAATTTAGAATTTTTTTTGGACATCTATCTAAATCCTTTATATTGAGTTAGATAATCTCACATAAGATTCTGCTTGCTGTGGATAGGTGACGCTTCCTTGTTTTTAATTGTCTGCGCAATTGGATTGATATAGACTGGAGGTAATCCTTCTTAATGTTAGGAGCTGGACATGACCAGGAATCGGTTGCCCAAAAATGTATATGAAGAGCTCGCATCGTTTCGATATCGGATCCGAAAGTTTATTCGTTTTAGCGAGGAAGCTGCAAGAAGCAAGGGCCTTACCCCGCAGTATCACCAGCTCATGTTGTCTATTATGGGGTTTCCCGGAAGGGAACAGGCTACACCTAAGGAATTGGCAGAGCGGCTGCAAATCACTCCGCATGCTTGTGTGGAGCTTATAAAGCGCTGTGAGGAGCTTGAGCTCGTGCAGCGATTGCCGAATCCGCAGGATGGACGCAGTATTTTTATACGTGTGACAGAATCCGGAATGGACATTTTGGAGGAGCTATCCGAAATTCATGTCGAAGAATTAAAAAGAGCGGGCTTGCTTGCGTTTTAAGTTGCAAAAAAAAGAGGGTGTCACTAGCAGCAACCTGCTGAGAGACACTCTCTTTTTGTTGTTGTGTTGCTATATCAACTCCAATGCTTGTTGATTATGTTAGGAAAACTGACATAAGGCATAAAAATTATTGCTTTATGTCGTAAAACGATATATATTGATGAAGGATGATATGGTTTAGATATATTTGATGTGGTTTAGATTTGAGTGGGGAAGGATGGGGTGGCAAGAGAAATGCAGAGACAACGCAAGAAGAACAGTTGTTCAGAAGATCGGGTCATGAGCTTCTGCTCTCTGTTCTTATTTAGAAAAGAAGTTTTGTTCGAACGAGGATGCCGCCAATAAGGATGACCGTATTTACGTTTCCAGCAATATTTCGCCAGTTCGTGTCAAGTCATAGCCTGTAATGTTCTGCAGCTCCTTCTTGAAATCATCTGATCCGAGAATGTGGAGGAGAGATTGAATCCACGATTGGTTGTTTGCGGTTTTGAGCATGACGAGATCATAACGCTCCTGAATTAACGGAATAAAGTCGATGTTCCCTACAATGGCAGCTGCTTTCTCTATTCCAACGCCAACGTCTGCTTCACCTGATGCCACTTTTGAAGCTACACCGAGATGATTGTTTTGTTCCTGTTCATAACCATGAAGCTGCTGCGGCTTGATACTATGCAGACGGAGCTGTTCATCCAGCAGTACACGGGCGCCGGAGCCCTTCTCCCGATTCGCAATTCGCAAGCCTGGAGCGGCTAGATCGGACCAGCCCTTAATCGACAGCGGATTGCCCTGCTTGACATACAGACCCGCATTTCTGGAAAGCAGATTGACGACGATATAGGAGGAGCCGACGAGCAGCTTTCTAATATAGGGAAGGTTGTATTCGCCTGTATCGCCATCGAGCAGATGAGTGCTGACGATGTCGGATTCGCCGCGATACATCGAGATCAGACTGTCAAGGCTTCCGACATAAGCGCGCAGCGGTCGAATGCCGTCTATATTTTTTTCTATATGCTTTGCTAGAATATCTAGACTAAGGTCCTGACCCGTAATAACGAGGGGCCGGAGCCCTGTATGGAAGGCTTGCGTATGCGTATATGATCGCGCGGGCTGGTCTGCTGCTGCTGGGCGCTCATTAATAGGTACGCCTTTGGCTCGCTGCTTGTAGGCTTCAAGGTCGGCGGAGTCCACACGCATCTGTTTGCCTACCCGGTACGAAGGCAGCTCGCCCTTTTTTATAAGGTCATACACGGTCAGCTTGGATATTTTCAATAGCTTGGCAAGTTCTTCGGTCGTATACGAGACATCGCTGGACATGGCGCTCCTCCTTATTCGCTTTGTTGGCTGTTCGTTATCATTATTATTGTACCATATTAAGAAGCGGACGTTTTGTCCTTAGGAGGTTATCGTGTGTTGAAAAAAACGATTAATGGTTGCCTGTTTCTCTCTATTATTGTTGCAATGGCTCTGGTAGTTGCTAGCTGCGGCACAGCACCAAATACGAATAGCAATGCGGGCAAGAACGGTTCGGCGGAAGGTGCAGTCTCGTCCAACCAGCAGCCAGCCGAAACGGTAGAGCTGACGATCTCGGCAGCAGCGAGCATGACTGATGCTTTGACGGAAATTCAGAAAGCATATGAGGCCGCTAATCAGCATATTAAGCTTAGCTTCAACTTTGGCGCATCCGGTGCGCTGCAGCAGCAAATCGAGCAGGGGGCGCCAGCCGATTTATTCCTGTCTGCGGCAGTTAAGAACATGAAGGCGCTCGTTGACAGCCAGCTGATTGATGCGAATCAACAAACGAATTTGCTGAAAAATGAGCTTGTTGTTGTAGTGCCGGCAGACAGCACAACGCCGATTGACAATGTAGCCGATCTAACGAAAGCGGAAGTGAAAACATTGGCCATTGGCATTCCGGAAAGCGTGCCTGCCGGCAACTATGCCAAGGAAGCGCTGACGAATGCAAAGCTGTGGGACGCTCTGCAATCCAAGTCCGTACAGGCGAAGGACGTCAGACAGGTGCTGCAATATGTAGAAACCGGAAATGCAGATGCTGGCTTCGTTTACAAAACAGATGCGCTAACATCCGATAAAGTAAAAGTCGCTTTCGCGGTTGATGCAGCAACTTATAAGACGATTCAATATCCGATCGGTATCGTAAAAGCGACTAAGCATGCCAAGGAAGCCGAGGATTTCTATACGTATTTGCAATCACAAGAAGCGCTTGACGTATTTGTTAAATATGGCTTTTCTGTTTCGAACCAGTAGAGGCACTTATGAATGGGCATGAATTTTGGCAGCCGATCCGGCTATCCATACAAATTGCATTGCTATCGAGCGTAGTTGTCGTTCTGATCGGTATGATCATTGCATGGTGGATGTCCCGCCGCTCGTTTAAAGGCAAGATCATAATTGAAACGCTATTCATGCTGCCGTTGGTGCTTCCGCCAACGGTAGTAGGCTTTTTGCTGCTTGTTATGCTGGGACGACGAAGCTGGAATTCGGAGCTACACTGATGATTGCGGGGAATATTCCTGGCAAGACACAGACGATTCCAACCGCTATTTACGTTGCGGTCGATTCGGGCAATACGACTATGGCATGGGCATGGACAGGCGCTATTATTGCACTATCTTTCATACTGCTATTTACTGTTCGGAGGAGCTCTTAATATGTGGCAGTAGGAGGAAGGGCTCCGACATACTCGTTTTTCAGAAAATAAATAAAACCGCTTCGAGGTATAATCGAGCGGTTTGCCGTATGATAGCAGGATTCAGCCTTCGTTCACTTCTGTTACCTCTACTGCCCGGTGCTTGATGCGTGAATTTTCCGCCGCCATGCCCAGAGCATCAGCGACCTCTGTAGATTTTCGAACATTGCGCAATATATACTCCGGTTGGCTAGTATCTGTCGAGATAACGGTAATATCACCAATGCCTAGCATACGCTCGAATAGATTCCGTTTCGTGGCAATGTCACGTACCCGATACAGACGGATTTCTTCGCGCTTCTTGGTCAGCAGCCCTTTCTCAACAATAATTCTCGTATCCGTTATTACATATTTCGTAAAGCTGGGAAACCCAAAGTTGAATGGCTTTCCTTCCCAAATAATGTTCTCCATTCGCGTTGTCCCCCCTCGTATCTATGAATCCTTAAAGTGATTTTAAGCCATTTTGCGACATAATAACAGGAGATTTTTCAGTTTTCTTCAATAATGATAATGCACCAAGTTTTGTAATTGTTTTCCTGCCGTAATTGCCACTCGTATTATCGTAGCCATCGACTAATCTGCCACCCATGATATATGAATATGAAGTAGTATGAAGAGCATTCATCGAGGGGCAAGTTTGATCTCCTGTTGTCTGGGTGAAGCTTTCTCCTGAATAAATAATGGGTATGATGGGAAAATTCTAACTGTCGCACCTATGTTTCGGGGTGGCTAAGAAATGGCTGACAGGAGGATCAATGATGATGTGGAGGACACTGGCTGCGTACCTTCCAGGCTGGGAAGTGCTTGTACAGGCTGTCATCGTATTTCTAGTTCCGTTTGTATTGTCAATTTTCTACGGCCGGATTAGTAAGCAGGAGACAGAAAGATGACAGCAGGACACTCCGGCGGATCGGAGGAATCGGAACAACGGTTGCAGGAATCGAACTTCACAGGAGATTTAGTGAGTGATCTTAAGCTGCTTCAAAAATGTTGCGAGCGCCATTCTGATACACGCATTCGCGAGCTTCATATCGGTCATACAGATGTTCGTGCAGCGATTGTCTTCATAGAAGGTCTGTCGAACAATAGCGAGATTCAGAACAATATCATCCGGCCATTGATGTCCAATTTTGCCGAAAGATATGAAGGGGACGCCTCCTATGCGGAGGGGACGGTATCGGGCTCATTCCTCATCAATAACGTTCTGTCGGTCAGTGAATGGGCGGCACAGTCGCGTGTTCAGGAGGTTATGACCGCAGTATTGGCAGGCAGCACCGCACTTCTAATCGCCGGATCAAAGGAAGCCCTCATTCTCGGTACAACCAAAGGAAAGGCCAGATCGCTGGAAGAGCCGGTATCCGAAGCGGTTGTAAGAGGGGCTAGAATCGGATTCACCGAATTATTGAGCGATAATATCGCTATTTTGCGGCAGCAGGGCAAATGTGATGAGCTATGCATCGAGCGGTTCGTGGTCGGCAAGCGAGTGAAGAAGGACCTTGTCATTGCTTATATGGAGGAGATCGCTAACCCGCAATTGGTTGAGGAGGTTAAGCGGAGAATAGCCGGAATCGACATGGATATGGTTCATGAATCCGGTTATGTGGAACAACTGATCGAGGATAGTTATCTTAGCCCCTTTCCACAGCTTCAAAGCACAGAGAGACCGGATCGAGTCATGGCGGCATTGGTGGAAGGCAGGGTTGGCATTCTGCTTGATGGAACACCCTTCGCGCTTATTGCTCCCGTCACGTTCAGCATGCTTCTGCAATCCCCGGAGGATTACGCTGAACGCTGGATTTCGGGCACGCTCTTTCGTCTTCTCCGGCTGCTGGCTGCATTGAATTCACTGCTTGTACCTGCGCTGTATATTTCGTTCATCTCGTTTCATCCGGGATTAATTCCGACGAAGCTGGCAATGTCGATTCTTGGAACGAGAGAAGGAGTCCCCTTCTCCTCACTGGTGGAAGCGTTGATTATGGAGGTTTCCATTGAAATATTGAGGGAAGCGGGACTGCGTTTGCCTAAGCCGATCGGGCCTGCTATGGGAATTGTTGGAGGACTGGTCATCGGTGAAGCCGCTGTACAAGCGGGCATCGTCAGTCCGATTCTGGTCATCGTGGTGGCAGTGACGGCTATTTCCTCCTTTGCGATACCTCAATACAATGCCGGCATCACGCTGCGGATGCTTCGCTTCATCGCTATGTTCTGTTCGGCTGTGCTTGGATTATATGGCGTTGTGCTGTTTTTCCTGTTGCTTTGCAGCCATATGGTCAAGCTCAAGAGCTTCGGCGTTCCTTATGCCAGTCCTGCTTCATCCATTCGGATAAGCGATTGGAAGGATTTCTTCATTCGTGCTCCCATTCCGTTTATGAAAAGCAGGCCTAAGCTGCTCCATACCAAGAACACGAAACGGAAGGGCTAGGGGGTTGCTGTCTCATGGATGAGAATGATTATATAACGCCGGCCCAAGTTGCAGTCGTCATTATCAATGCGATGCTCGGAGCAGGGATTCTCACCCTTCCCCGTACTACTGTGAACGCGGCGCACACGCCCGATGTATGGCTCAGTATTATGGTAGGTGGATTCGTCATCATTCTGTTTGGAATGGTGTTGGTGAGATTAGGGCTGAGATACAGAGGCCAGACATTCTATCAATACGTCAGCAGAATTACCGGGAGATGGATTGGAGCATTTCTGAGTTTGGTTGTTATTGTTTATTTTATGCTGGTGGCCTCCTTCGAGGTTAGAGCTTTGTCTGAGGTGACAGGGCTCTATCTGTTAGAGGGGACCCCGTCATGGGCCATCATCATGCCCTTTCTGTGGGTGGGAGGCTATTTGATTCGCGGGGGAGTGAGTGCATTAGCCCGTCTGTGCGAGGTCATACTTCCGATCACGGGCATTATTTTTTTTCTGACGATGTTTCTTAGCTTCGGCATCTTCGATATTCACAATATGCGTCCGGTGCTGGGATTAGGCATGACACCGGTGCTTAAAGGAATTGAACCGGCCCTGCTCTCTTTTATCGGCTTCGAGACCATTATCGTTCTGCAGGCATTTATGAAAAAGCCCGAGAAAGCTGCCAAATCTGTCATCGCGGGGATATTGATTCCGACTGCGTTCTATGTCACGACTGTCGTTATGGTTATTGGAGCACTGACTGTAGATGGTGTTGTAACGAAAACATGGCCGACAATGGATTTGATACGAAGCTTCGAATTGTCGGGACTCATCTTCGAGCGCTTCGAATCCTTCCTGCTGGTCATCTGGATTATGCAGATATATTCTACTTTCACCATAACCTGTTATGCCTCAGCTCTGGGTATTGCACAGCTGACCGGAAGGAATCTGAAATCCGTCATTACCGTGCTGCTGCCTGTTATCTATATTTTATCAATGGCACCGCACAGTCTCAAAGATTTAAACAAGCTCGGAGATATGTTGGGCCTTACTGCTCTCTGCTTGTTTGGTCTGCTTCCGCTGCTGCTGCTCATTCTGTCCAAATGGAAGGCGGGAAAGAAGGATGGGACTGTATCCTAATCTCAAACGGGCTTTTGTCATGCTGTGGCTGTTGTTATTAACCGGCTGCTGGAGCAGCAATGAGATCGAGGATTTAAGCGTATATGTGGGAATCGCGCTGGATAAAGGCGAGGTGACCGCTGAAGAGCAGCAATTGAGGGAGCAAGGCTCGGCAGAAAAAAATATCGACAAGGTCACCGCAACGCTCCAAATCATTTCATCGAAATCTTCCAGCAGTAGCGACCAGTCCACGAAAACTGACCAGAAGCCGTTTATTAATACGGCAGGAACGGGTGATTCTGTATTCGAGATTTTTCGCGAGTTCGCCTCAAGAAGGGATCAGCCTGTTATCGGTCATCATATGAAGATCGTTGTCATTAGCGGAGGACTGGCGCGGGCTAATCGGCTCGACGATATGCTGGATTTCTTTTATCGGGATAATGATATCAGACCAAGCTGTTTTGTGGTGGTGAGCAGAGGGGAGGCGAGGAAGACGCTTGAAACAAAGGTCCCCGGCGGTATCCCTGCTTTCCGGTTGGTTGGCATGTTGGATAATCGGAATCGGACACTTGAGGTCATCCCCTCGGTATCGCTTTCCAAGCTGCAGGGTTATTTGCAATCCGGGACAAGCTTTATTCTGCAAAATGTTTTGTCCGCCCAGGGAGAAATTAAATTCTCAGGCGCTGCTGTAATAAAAGGGGAAACGAAGAAGCTTATCGGCTATCTCAGTGAAGAGGAGCTAAAGGGACTCGTCTGGCTGACAGGCAGCGGCAAGGGCGGACTGGTCAAAGCCTATGATCACAACGATTCCGGCAGATCAATGGCCTATGAGATGAAGTCGATGAAAAGCACAATCAAATCTCGTGCAGACGGCAAGAAGTTATCGTTTGATGTGAATATTGAGTCCGAGGGCCGGCTAATCGAATTATGGAACCATGCTTCTATTTTTAACCGGCCTGCGACGAAGGAGCTTGAAGCTATTTTTGAACAGAAGGTCCGTAGGCTGATCGATCAAGCGATTAAGAAGATGCAGCAGCAGTATCGGGTGGATGTCGCTGGCTTTGGCAGCCATGTTCGAATCGAGCATCCCCGATTGTGGCAGTCAGTGAAGAAGGACTGGGATTCGGTATTCAGCCAATCTCTGATCCATTACAAGGTAAAGCTGAAAATAACGGAGTTTGGAAGTTTGATCGATTAGGGTCACAGGGCAGGCAGGCTCCCAATGAATGGCCTTCAAGGAAACAGGCCACATTATAAGGGAACAAAACCGAAGGGGGACCATGAAATGCTTGAAACGAATGATATGAAGCAGGTGCTTCATTATTTGCATGCGGAGATAGTCCGGATCGAAACGATTAGCGGTACGTTAGCAAGCGTCGAACACGAGCATTACCAGAAGCTGACCAACTTTGATCAGAAGGAGCTGGTTGATATTGCGGTAGAGGAGCAAAGCGCCGCCCGGCAGCTTGGTGCTGTAAAGCAGATGTGCCTGAACATGTCCCAGCAAATCGATGGGATGATACGCAATATGGATCGGGGAGCCGGAGATGAAATTCATTAAGAATATGGTTCGCAATGTCATGAATGAGGCTATGGATGAAGCGTTATCCCGCTTAATCAAGGATCAATATACGGAGAATATGGCGGCAATGATTCCGGTTGGGCGAAAAGTCGGATTTCCGAATTTCACGGAAATTCTTATGCGCTCCTCGCAAGGAACGCCGATTCCCCGGCCGCTCGGAAGCTATATCCACTTCTCCCCTTGGGAGAGCCTGCTGTTCAGTCCTGTTCATTTGTTCCGCATGCCGACACCGGAGCAGGTGCGTATTGAAACCTCTGTCACAATTGGACCGCTCGCCAGAAAGCCGCTGACGATCGCGATTCCGATTATGATCGCTGCGATGTCGTTCGGAGGCGCTCTGAGCAAGAGCGCCAAGCTCGCTCTTGCCAAAGCAGCGACTGCGGCCGGAACGGCCACGAACTCCGGCGAAGCGGGACTGATGAGGGAAGAGCGGGAAGCGGCTCAATTGTTTATTGGTCAATATAACCGGGGCGGATGGATGAATACGCCCGATAAATATAAACAGCTGGATGCGATTGAAATTCAGCTCGGCCAAGGAGCGCAGGGCTCTGCCTCGCAACGTACCTCGGTCAAGAACATTGGGGAGGATTACCGGGAAGTATTCGAGCTGAAGGAAGGGGAGCCAGCCATTATTCATTCCAGGCTTCCCGGTGTGAATACGGCAGATGATTTCATCCAGCTTGTAAGGCGGCTCAGACATGAAACCGGTGTGCCTGTTGGGTTGAAAATCGCTGCTACACATCATTTGGAGAAGGAATTGCAGATCGCGCTTGAAGCGGGAGTCGATTTCTTGACGCTGGATGGAGCAGAGGGCGGAACGCATGGAGGCGCTCCAACGCTGCAGGACGATGTCGGTCTGCCAACGCTGTTTGCGATTACCCGCGCTTCGCATTATTTGGCGCGCAAAGGAGCAACCGGCAAGGTTAGCCTGATCGCGACAGGCGGGCTGGTTACCCCTGGCAGCATGCTGAAAGCGATGGCGCTAGGGGCTGATGCCGTTTACATTGGAACAGCCGCGATTCTGGCTCTAATCGGGGAACAGCTCGTTAAAACCGCGCCATTCGAAGCAGCGACAAGCCTTGTCGTCTACACGGGGAAGATGACATCTGAGCTGGACGTCGACGCTGGGGCCCGCAGCTTGCTGCGTTACTTGAACGCCAGTGTCATGGAAATGGAGCAGGTTGCCCAGTCGCTCGGCAGAACCTCGCTTTCCGACATCTCGAAGAGCGACTTGTGCACACTCGATGCCGACGTCGCCCGTACGACCGGTATACAATGGGGATGGACAGCGGCGGATCAGCAGGCGGAAGCGTTAAGCGCGATCCCATTCACTATGCCGCATCCCGATCATATTGGCGCCAAGGACTCCAGCGAGCAATTTGACTCCAGCCTCCACTAGAAATATCCTCACGAGTTGAATTTGGGGCAGGATTCGCCGAGTTTTCTGATTTGCAACTGTACTCTCAGGCTTGACACGTAGCATCTGTAAGAGGATTATTCCGTCTTACGGCGCCGGGCGCGCCGTTATTCCGTACTGTAACACGGAAATTCCTGCTTACAGCAATAGCGGAAGTAGTAACTGCGCCTCGTTGCGATCTATAAGAGGATTATTCCGTCTTACAGCGCACGGCGCACCATTTTTCCATGCTGTAACACGGAAATACCCGCTTATAGCGAAAGCGGTGGAATTTTTCGCCTGCTAGCGTTTGGTCAATGGTCAGTACAAGGAGCCGGATAGGACGGCCTTCCGCTCGAAGTGCTGAAGGGCGCTCCGGAGGGATTTCCGATTGAGGAAGCGCCTTCGATGGAGGAAGAGTTTGCGCCGGGAATTTCGGCGGACGAGTTCAAGCAGATAGCCAAACGGCTGAAGCAGGCAGGCAATATCAACGACCAGCAGCATCCTTTAAAGAGAAGCGGCCTCCAAACCCGTTTAATACAGGATAGGAGGCTGCTTTTGCACATAAAATAGGGTCCGAAACAGAGCAGAGGGAATGATTTTGGGGAAGCGTAAGCGCTCGCGATCGGAAGAACATCCCCCTTGCCAGGTGACTCTGTTCGTTAGCCCGGCATCCTGTTCGCTATCGATTCAGCGAATGCTGCTTCATCGCAGCCCCCGCGACGACGGTCTTGTTTCTTCCCGATTCCTTGGCTTGATAGAGCGCCTGATCCGCCAGATGGAACAGTTCATCCGGGGAATCGGCATGCGCCGGATATTGGGCGATGCCGAGCGAGATTGTAATCGGCTTGCCAATAGGGCTTCGTGTTTTTTCAAGCGATTGGCGAATTTTTTCGGCTGCCTCATAGGCGTCGTTGTCTGTCATATGTTGAAGCAGCATGACAAATTCCTCACCGCCATATCGACAGCACACATCAGTGGAGCGGGCAGCTGCTGTCATTGCAGCCGCTAGAAACTTCAATACCTCATCTCCGGCTTGGTGTCCGTAGGTGTCATTCACCAATTTGAATCTGTCGATGTCCAATACGACGATTGCGAACGGCGTTTGCTCTAATGTCCATTGATTCATGATGGCATCTAGCGTTCTGCGGTTCATTAAGCCTGTCAACGGATCAGTGATGGCATCATGTGTCAGCTGATCCCTTTCTTTTTTATAATCAGCCAATGCCAGAATGATCGCTTCCGTCAACAGGTCAGCCTCTCGGTTCCAATGCCGTTTTCTCTCTGGGAGGTTGAATTTCTCAGTGCCTACTGTGCTGATGAGATTGGCGAGAGCAACGAAGGGCTTGGCCAATCTGCGTGCGAGCAGGACAACTGCCAGCATCAAGATAGCGAATGGCGGCAATGTATAAAGCACAATCGTTGTAATATGCCGCATTAACTGTTCATAGATCATACTGGTCGGTGAGACTACTACAACACCCCAGCCGTTAGCCGGAACATTGGAATATCCCGCGAGCAGGTTCACTCCTTTCAAATTAACTACCTGTTCATGTCCGCTGTGGCCCTGCATCAGCTTGTGAACGACCTTATTGGCGCTGACATCCTCACCTAACCGCTCCTTGTCAGGATGATACAGCAAATGGCCGTCAGACCCGACGATGTAGAAATAGGAGCCCGTATCGTCTCTGCTGGTGCTTCCGAAGATCATATTCAATATGTTGTTTTCCTGAAGATAGAGCGTCCCGCCGATAAACCCGCGATAAACGCCCTCGTGGTCATACAAGGGCTCGCTCATAAATACGATAAGTCGGCCTGTAGTGGTCGTCGTGTATGGCTTGGAGACATAAGGCTTTCTTGAAGCCAATGCATCCTTTGCTGCGGCTCCGGCAATCATTTTACCGCGAGAACCGATTGATTGGGGGGAGACACTTTGAACAAGCCCCGTCTCATCCACAATAATAATGGAATTGAAATAGTTGCTGCTGTGCCGCATTAGCTCAAGATGGCGGTTGATATCCTTATCGTCCATAGCGGTAATATCAGCAAAAATGCCAGCGTTATATTGCAAGCTGCCCCTCATCGAAATAAACAAAGAGTCCACGGTCTGACTCATCTTCTCCGCGTTGGACAGATTCAAGTTAAGTGTCGTTTCAAACAAGGACTGCTTTTTGGACTGATAGGAAGAAATAAGCAGGATCGTCAAGGTCATAATAACGGATAGAGAAACCAACCCGGTTAGAAGCGTGGTCAAACTAACACGATTTCGTTTCATAAATTTGTTCTGGTAAAGCTGCTGCATGTCTGGAATCCCCTCGTTAGTTGCAGTTTCATTCGTATTTCATGCTCTCTTACTAATTCGACATCATGCGCCAAAAACCTGTCAAAGCCGGAACTGACGCCGCCTCATGTAACTTTACATGGTTTTCGAAATAGATGAAAGCAGGTTTAGAATGATGAAAATATATTGACAATTCATTATATTGCCTTTACCATAGACACACGCTTAGTTTCCGGGTGTCATTCCGGAAAGCGGGGGAACCAGTTCTTTTGGGGCGAATCACTTTTTTTATGAGTGTAGGGTACCATCTTACCCGAGTCCGTCAGCTAACCTCGTCAGCAGTGGATGGGTCTGTTTCATATTTTAATTGAGACGCTAAGGCCCTTGTTAAGGGTCTTTTTCTGTTTATTTCTAGACCCCTGCTGGCGGAGCTGTGCCAAGACCCCGGACTGGAGGTCTTTTTGCTGTTCCATTCGTTGCACAAATCGCGTAGAGGGGGAAAAATATTGGCCAAAGCAAAATATATAATGAATGTTGACAAGTTGACCATGCTGTCCGAAGCCGAGAGAGAGCGACTCAAGCCAATAACTGAAAAGTTTGTTTTTCGCGTCAATGATTACTATTTGAACCTCATTGATTGGAATGATCCGCAGGACCCGATTCGCAAGCTTATCATCCCCGGCGAAGGAGAGCTGCTGGAATACGGGCGCTGGGACGCGTCGGATGAGGATACGAATTATGTCGTGCCCGGCTGTCAGCACAAATATGGGAGCACCGCGCTTCTTATCGTGTCCGAGGTTTGCGGCGCTTACTGCCGGTATTGTTTCCGCAAGCGGCTGTTCCGCAACGATGTCAAGGAAGCGATGTCCGATGTCCAGCAAGGCATCGACTATATTAAGGAGCATCCCGAGATTAGCAATGTGCTGCTTACCGGAGGCGACAGTCTTATTCTGGATACGGGGAAAATAGAAATGATTCTCCGCCAGCTGCGCGAGATTGAGCATGTCAAAATTATTAGATTCGGCTCCAAAATCCCTGTATTCAACCCCATGCGGATCTATGAGGATCCGAGATTGCTGGAAGTGATTCGCACTTACTCCACACCCGAGAAGCGAATCTACGTCATGGCGCATATCAATCATCCCCGTGAAATTACATCCGAAGCCAAACAAGGCTTTCAGGCACTGCATGATGCCGGTGCTATCGTAGTCAACCAGACGCCTGTGCTGAAAGGCATTAATGATGATCCCGCAGTTCTGGGCGAGCTGCTGGACAAACTATCGTGGGCTGGCGTTACTCCCTATTATTTCTTCGTCAACCGGCCTGTAGCAGGCAACCGTGAATTCGTCCTTTCCCTGGAACAGGTCTATCGACTCGTTGAGGAAGCGAAGGGCCGCACTTCCGGCTTGGGCAAGCGTGTTCGACTTGTCATGAGCCATACATCAGGAAAGATTGAAATATTGGCAATCGAGAATGGCAAAGCTTATTTGAAGTATCATCAATCCCGCGAGGGGCAATATGGAAATTTCATGATACTGGATTGCCCGCAGGAGGCCTCCTGGTTTGACGATCTGCCGGGAAATGAGGCTTACTGGAGCAAGCCCGAGAAGAAAACGGAGCAGATTGTTTCTGTCAACCAGCTTCCGGATTTTCCCGAGAAGAGAGGCAAAATAAAGAAACAGCTGATCGATCAAGTGCCTTGACAGACGAATCCAAACAACACGGACCGAATACATAATGAAGCGGTTCGTCGCATCATCTGAGAGCACTATTATAGAGAGCTGCCGCATGCTGGATTGAATTGTACTGCGGGCAGCTCTTTTTTGCGTTATTGGAGTCCGAACCGCTTGGATAGCCCGTCAAACATAAGGTTCATAAATTCAGTAGGTCCCGGCAGCTCGGGATTGATGAGCAGAGTGACAGCCAGCACGAATGCGCTCGCTGTAATGACAAGAATGGCGAGCCTGGATCTCTGTTCCTTTGCGGCCTTGTACTCTCCCCATATAATCAAGCCCGCGATCAGGCAAAGACCAGCAGCAGCCATCCATTTCATATAAAATCGCTCCTATCGCCCGTTATTTGTGAATGATGGTTTCGTCCGGCACGCCCTGCGGGCTTTCAGATTTTCCCGACCGCATAATGAGCACGTCCACCTGTAGTCCAGTCTCGATATTGGGATAGATGCTCTCCCATTTGGAGAGATTGGCATTCCATTGCTTGGGGTAATGGCGGCGGAATTCAGCAGCATAGCCGAAAAAATCAGTCTTGAGCTCCTTCTGTGCAAGATTGATGGCCGATTGAACGATACCGGTCATTTTTTCCTTCCAAAGCTTCTCAATGTCTTTCACTTGATTAGGAGCAGCGAGCGACAGATCAGTCGTATTCAGCACAATATCGCCTCTTGCCTTCACATGAGCTTGTATGCTCCATACTCCGTTACGGATGCGCGGAGTCAATGTTGTGTTGATGGTGGACGGCTTAATGGCAACAACGCCCTTGCTATTATTATCGGGCTGTACGCTGAAGACAATATCCTCCAGCTGATTCAACATGATTAACATGCCTATACTTAAGGGCTCCGTGATCGTGCGGATGTAAGCAGCTTTCTTGAAGAGCGCGAGACCTCGAATATAGGGGATGGAAGCAAGCTTGTCCTTTCCCTCCTCCGGGGGAGGTATCTTCAAACGGGAGAGGACGGCTGATTGCCCGGGGCCCTCTATCGACTTGGCCAGGTCGAGAATGGTGACCCTTGCACCGAGCTTCATAATGCCCATCTCACGCATCGCTTCGGCCGAGCTGCGCTCCAGCGAAGGCAGCTGCGCCAGTATTTCTTTAGCTGGCTGCTGACTGACATAAACGTATGCATGCTCACGGAATTGGGAATAGCGCAGCAGGAAATCGAGATATTCGCGCAGACCGCGTTTGGCAGCGCTCTGTCCGATGACGACAGCCTCGGAGTGTCCCCAGAACACATGGCGGGATAACTTTCTCTGCAGCCGGCTCATAGCCTCGGCCAGATTGCTGCCATTCGCGCTTTTTACGATTGTAGTTCCGCTGGCAGTGCCTTCACTGCTGCCGCTCGGACTACCTCCGCCGCTTTGGCGAGGGCTGTAGATTTGTGCGGACAAGAGAATTCCCTTGCCCTCCGGGCTGTCGATGCCTAAGGCGAGTACGATGGCCAGATCATTGATTTCGGTCCGATCCCAACAGCCAGTCAGCGTTACAGCGATCATGGAGAGGGAAAGTGTCAGTGCAGCAATTCGCGATAGACAAGCAGTCACTCTCGCCGTCATGGGGATGTCTGTCCTTTTCTTTGTTTCTGGATTTTTTTTCTAATTGCCCCGATTCCAAGCAGCAGAGCTGGCAGTATAAGCAGCATGACAAGCGTATAAATATTGGCAGAAGCGCTGATCATGCTGCTTATATCCGACTTGCCGCGAGCAATCCAGTAGGCAAATACTGTACATAGGAATGCTGTCGGAATCACGACCGGACGGTAGTCCTTCATGCCAAGCCACTGGGCGATGGATAGCGAATAGATGTACAGAAAGGTAGAGATTTTGACGTAAATACCGGATATCCAGAGGGCAATTACAAGTGCTTCGAGATGCTGCATGAAGTCGGCAATTGTAATGTAACGGGCAGCAATCATAACAGGATAGACGAAGCTTGCTGTCATATCGCCCATCAGGAGCAGACATACGACATTGGTGACAACCATGGAGAGTGTGACATATAGAACGGACAGCATGCTTTTGCGGACAACCTTGCTACGATTGTGCACGAACGGGAGCAGAAAGGCGATGAGAATAAACTCACTGAACCAGGCTGCGGGCGCAAGCGCTCCGACAATCGACGGCCGCAGTCCCTTTTCCCCAATGGGCAGCAGGTCTGCGGGGTGAAGCTCTCCAATTAACAGCACGAACAGGAATGCAGCCAGAAAAATAAACAGCACGACGAAAATTTGAGCGCTTCTTCCAATAACCTCAATGCCTGAACGGACATTGATGGCACAGACCAGCACCATAGTACCCATAATGACGTACATCGGGGTTTGGGGCAGCGCATTGCTAATAATGAATTCACCATAGGTGCGAATGATCAGCCCCGTAATATGGGGGAGGTATAACATATAGATCAGACCGAACAGCTTGCCCGGAACAGCTCCCAAAATAGATACGCTTGCTTCGATCATCGTACGGTCGGGATAGAGCTTGTTCAGACCCAGAGCGACGAATACGGTAAGCAAGCCGACCAGTGAGCCCCAGAAGGGGGAGAGCCACATATCATGACCGGCATGAGCCATCGTAATACTGGGAACGGACAGAATGGAGGTAGCCAATATAGCGGGATAAATCATAATGTTCATCTGCGCCAGCGATATTTCCCCCTGTTTCATCATTGCCCGAGCACCCCCGTTATTTCTTGCTGGATTGTCTGGCGATGATCGGTGTGCCAGATTTGATTCCATTATGCCTCCCTCGCAAGCGGTTTCGGTTGGCCCATATAGGTGACCGCCAGAACACATCTCTCCATAGCCCCGAGGAGGTTGGCGTCATTGGAGAGAGATAGGGAACGCCGAAGGATCTCAGTCCGCATAGATGAATGACGATTACAATCATTCCGAGCATCATCCCGATCAGGCCAAGAGTACCTGCCAGCAGCATGATTGGAAACCGCAGCAGACGAGAGGCAAGACCAGCGGAATAGCGGGGGATCATAAAGGAAGCGATGCCTGTCGTAGCTACAATGATGACCATGGGCGCAGATACAATGCCTGCCGATGTGGCAGCTTGTCCGATAATGAGCGCGCCTACGATGCTGACGGCAGCGCCGACCTGCTTGGGCAGCCGTACTCCAGCCTCTCGCAGCGCCTCGAAAGCGATCTCCATAATGAGTGCTTCAATTAATGCGGGAAAAGGAATTTCCTCTCTCGCCTTGGCCACGCTCAGAAGCAACACGGTCGGAATCATTTCCTGATGATAGGTAGTAATGGCAACATAAGCGGAGGGCAGCAGCAGCGACAAAATATAGAACAAATAACGCAGCCAGCGGACGAAAACACTCATTATAAAATGCTGATAGTAATCTTCAGCCGATTGCAGCATGGAGAACAGCGTGACGGGAGCGACGAGCGCAAAGGGCGTTCCGTCAATAAGCAGAGCAAACCGTCCTTCCAGCAGATTAGCGCAGACTACATCAGGACGCTCGGTTGACAGCATTTGCGGAAAGGGGGATTTGGGCTGGTCGGTAATCCATTCCTCAATGTATTCACTCTCCAGAATGCCGTCAGTTTCAATGGCAGACAGTCGGCGCATGACTTCCTTAACGATGGAAGGCTCAATCACTCCCTCCAGGTACGCGAGCCTGACGGTGGTACGGGTATATTCTCCGATGGAGATGCTCACCATCTTGAGATTGGGGTTTTTCAAACGTTTGCGCAGCAGCGAGATATTGACGGCCAAGCTTTCTGTGAAGCCCTCGCGGGGGCCTCTAAGCGTTGCCTCTGCTGTGGGCTCTTCAACATTGCGATGCTCGGATTTTGAAAGACCAAAAGTTAGCGCGCATGAGCTGCCCTCCAGAAGGAGGAGCGGATGTCCGCCGCTGATGCTCAGGCTGGCCTCCTCAAGTGTGGCTACTATTGTAGATGAGGATATTGGCAATATACCTGCTATAGCGGCGGCGTCTATCAGCAGACTGTCCGGGTTCCATGCAATAAGCGGTCCAAGAATCTGGCGGTCAAGCAGCTCGGTGTCGCATAATGTGGAATGAAAAATGAGGACAGCTTCAACGGCTTGATGGATGTGAAAGGTATGAAATGTGACATCTGAGCCCTCCGAATAAATGGCGCGCAGCGCTGTCACATTGTCCTTCAGATGAGGCGACAAGATAGGGCTGGGAGCGGAGCCTCTCTGCATATGCGCTTGGCGGTGGAACGGCATTCGTTTCATAGGCCCACGGAACGATTTTGTCATGATTGCACCTCATCACATGAAGTATAGAATGGTTTCGTGAGGTTTATCTTTTCCAAAAAGCCCCTTGCATATGTGCCCGTTCTGCCGCATCGGCTCTATTTGTCCAGACTTATAGTTATTTTGCTTTACAAACTTAAATGGATGATGTCTAATTAAAGAATTAATTCAAATATATGTTTAGAATAAAAGGATAGATTTAATTCCTAATTAATATATAGATAGGATGCGAACATGAAAAAGAAGAGGGTGCAATGATGTCGAAACGCAGGAGAATCTTGTTAATTGCAGGTTATTTTTTATTAGCTATATGGTTATTATTGTTTTTCGCATCGTATGAATCTGGTTTTATACTGCTGTTGATGTTTCCGTTTTTATTTATTTTCAAGGATACGTTTGTAGTATTTTCTGTGCTATTTTCTGTTTACTTGTTTTTCAAGAGTAAAAAGTGGTTGTCCGAAGAACGGCTGGCAGGCGTTGCTTTCTTAATCCCAGCAGTATTAATAGCAATCGTTATTGTTGTACCGATCCTGCAAAGAGAGATTGATTTGAAAACGAAGGAGCCCAATGATGAGCTAATTAGATCATATATCGAGAGTAATAATATTAGCAGCTCCAATTTAATTAATATGTCAGAGCCTTTGTTGAACTATCATGCTGAAGAGAAGCATTTGGAATTATATTTAAGAATCGATAGAGAGAAATTTTTCGATTTTATGAAAACGGCATCTAATGGAGAATCACGAATCATGGACGAAGATACCGCGAGATATATGATGAATCGATTTTATCTTGATTTAATCAATCTTCCAAGCAATATTGCTGAGGCAACAAGGGCGCCAGAAAAAATAACGGTGTACGGATACTGGGGGGATGAGCTTATTTGTACGACGTACTTTGAAATGGGCAACGGCGTGCATTATAGAATTAAAGAGCCGTATCCTAAAGTAGTTTTGAGTGGAATTGGTGATGAATGGTATCTGCAATACACGCTGAATGGAGAAAGCAAAGACTTATTGTTTAGGGAAGAGGTTGTTCCTTCAGAGTTTTCTTATGAAATATTAGATGATAGTTTGATTGCATCTCTGAAAAAAAAGTGATGATATAAGGAATGCCCGTTCTGCCGCATCAGAACGCAGGGAGCCGACAACGTCAATCGCGATGACGTCATCGGCTCTCTGATTTGTATTACTGGGCACTCCTGTTGTTAAAGGGCTTGTCGTTCTTCCTTCAGCTTCTGAAGTTCGGCTTGAACCTCCTCCTGCATGTCCAGGGAATAAGGGACGGCGTATGGCGAATGCTGCGCATCCCGCACGGCGTTCGCTCTGGCTTCCATCAGCCCTACCTTTTCTTCCATACGGGAAAATCCGCGCATTATTTTTTCCTTTTGAAAGGACGGCATCGCTGTGGCAGCCGCTTGAATCGCTTGCGCTGCGTGGACTCTTGCAATGAGGAATGAGAGCTTGCTCTGCAACTCCCTGTAGGCATCAGCAAGCCTGATCTGCTCCTCCTTCAGGATTGCAATCTGCTGCCGGACAATGACCTGCTGCTCGACATAGGCATTCAGCATTTGCCCATGATAGAGCTTCTCCTGCAAAGCGATCTCTGCGATGCTGTCCTCCCCCCTGTCAACGGCAAGCTGGGCTTGACGGGCGCGCTTGCCCACAACCTGTTCGGTCCTTGCTATAAGCGCTTTGTTCTGCTGTTCGGCCGCGTATTGCTCGGCAAGCGCGTTATGAATGTTCGCGATTTGCTCCTCCAGCTGGCGAATGTAATGCTTTCCCATACTGATCGGGTCCTCAAAGCGGTCCAGCATGTGGTGGATATCTGCTGCAGCAATTTCTTTCATTCGTCCGAAAATTTTCATATTAGTGCTCCTCCTTAGTGGTGTTCTTCTCCCATTCGTCCAGTAATTGAGCGCGGTCGTATTCCGGCTGCAAGCAAGGTTTCGATATCGGTTCATGAAGCAGCACGGTCTGACCGTGCTTGTTCAATCTTCTGTGGAGCAAATAGACCAACGCTACGATTACTGCGCACACAAGAGGGTTTAACAAGGACAGCATTGCAATAATGGCCAGTATGCCACCGGCCCATCTCGCCATCCCTTTGCCTTTGGCCCAAATCAGCCCGCCCAGCAGCAGTACGCCAACCTTTAATAGCAGCGACGCCCAATGGATGGAGTGATGAATCGGTTCTCCGCGGAATCCGCCTCGCATGAAAGGAGCATGACCGTTCATAGAGCGATATTTTTCCTGGACAAAGTGGCCGGGGGCTCCTTGAAACCAAGGCATGTGGTAGAGGAGATAACCCAGTACAGCCAACAATCCTCCTGCAAGAAACCATGTGATAGCGCTATATTGTCTCTTCAATGCTGATCACCTCCTTCTATGAATAAATGTTGATGACTTCATGTATGGGGCCGTTGCAGATGTCTGAATTTCCTTGCTTATTGCTGGGGTTGTCCATTTGCAGTACCTCCTTCCTGTCGTATGCTGTGCTACAAAACCGAGTATAAAGGCGCTACCTGAATGCAGGATTAGGCCTGACTAAAGAGCAGCTTAGCGTAAGCTTAACGTTTGTTGAAAGACGGGGGAGCTAAAGGTACTAGATGAGAGAGTCTTTAGTCCTGCAAATGACTTTTCAACATAGGAGCCATATGGTAGCATAAACCTATTATGGGCGATTCGTATTTAGTAGAGCCTCATAATTTGTCGTTTGTAAACGATTTCAAAATGAGTGCTTAGAAAGGAGGGATTTGATGAAAGCAGGTTCTTCGAAGGACCTTGCGGGCTATGATGCTGTCATAGCGATATCGGAGGATACGTTGAATTCACAGCTTCTCGGCTTGTACCGGGCAGGGTGGATTAGCGATGAAATGAAGCAGCAGGGAGATAGCGGCGATGTCCTTGAATCCTCTCTTGGCGCTCCAACGTTAACGCTCAAAAAAACCGCCAAATCGGACGACGTTATTCTGAACCTCAGCTTTGACAAAGGGACATTGACGTACAGCTCGGGGGATACGGTCGATTTTGAAGGTATGGTGCTGAGCTTCAAAGCATTGATCGGTCAGCAATCCTTGCCGATGCATAGCCTTCTAGGCAGCCCGATCGTTCCCGATTCAGTGAAGAAGCGGCTGGAGGGACTGCCGGAGGAGGATTTCGACGTTGAACAGCTTTTTCTCGATATTGTCCATACGATCGATCAGAGCCGGCTTACCCGTATCGATAATTTCGCTGATTTCGATGCGCTGAAGGTGATGCTTCCGCTTATTGTGCAGTTTTATCGCGAAGGAATTCAAGACGTGCAGCCTTTCGGCCTTGGTTATGTGCCTTCAAGCTCCTCTGGAGCTAATCAGGCCGGAGATCCGCTAAGACCGACTTCTATCGCCTACACCATTACCCATCATGCAAGGCAAGGATGGAGCACATTCAATTATGTAATCATGACGGAGCATCGGGAGATGCCTCCGGGCAAGCCGGCTATTTCTATACCACTTGTAGATTCCGGTGATGTGCAGGGCAGGTATTGGATTGCCGCGCATCTCATGCAGCGATTGTTCCTGGATCCGATCAGAGATGCGATGGAGACGGACAAGCCATTCCAATGGCATGCGGACAAGCAATGCTGGACGTTGCAGAGCGAGATCGCGATAGATGAGCTTGATGAGACGCTGACAGAGCCTTCGGTTCGGTTATCCGCGAAGGGCAGGGTGTGTCCAGTATGCACAGTTAAGATGCAAGCACGGACATTTCCGAACGTATTCGACATTACCTTTGAAACATTGAGCGAGGTGGTCTACAGCGTGGATGGGCAGCCAGGCAGCCTTAGTCCGCTTCAGGTTCAGGAGGATAGATTCGGCGGGGTATGGAACTTGACCCTCACGGACGACTGCCGGATTACGGTGAACGGTGAAGTTACGCGATCCGCCGATTACACGGCCAATGCCAACCATAATATGTTGTATCGGGAGGATTACGCGAACGCATCCAACGTGCACAAGAGGATTCGGGACCGATTCGCCAACCTGATGAGCGGTGTGTGGGGGACGTTTCATTTTTTTAGTCTGCTATCGGTCAATACCTATTATCCTGTTCTGCAGCCGCTTATTTTACCTCTCGGAGACCGGTTTTTCTTCGCGAGCCCTGCGTTTGACGGTGTTCAGGAGTGCAATTTACGCTTCAATATTACCTATAAAGAATAATGCTGACTACAGTCTCGAATTGATGGTCGTGAGTGGCCGGAAATCGTTGCATAGAACCTGTGTATATGTTCAATCTTAAATTTCTTGAGGAGGAGAAAAATGAGGAATATTGTTGATCAACAGTTTGAGGTTACACTGTCTAAGCCGGGAGCGAATGAGGAGACGAAACTTGATGTCTCTGTTTCGTCTGAGCTGATGGAATATACGCTGCAGGGAGCGCTGCTTAGTGCGGATGAGAGCTTCCCGCTGAATGTTGTTGAGGACGCCAACGGGAACTCGATGGTGTTCGCCGTTATGAAGGATCGTCAGCTGCATCTGGTGCTGAATATAAACGGCTCCGAAACAGGATGGAAGGCTGTTAATCTATCGGGCAAGGTCGCCAGTGGCCCCGTTGTAACGTATGCCGTATCGCAGAACAGAAGCGGCGGCATTACAGTTGCGCTTGCTGCAGTAGAAGGGAGCAACCACAGCCTGTGGGTATCGAGAACGTTGCCGAACACGGCAGGCGATGTCGAGCGGTGGGAGCGGATGGAATGGGCGGAGCGCCCTGATGTCAAGCCGCACCGAATCGGCAGCCTTCATCTTGGAACGGATGACGACAAGGCGGGATTTCCGATATTGATAGCAGCAACGCAGGATGATGAAGCGCATGATAAGGCGCAGCATTATATCGTGCAAACGGCTCCTGGCGCGCAAGCCGGACTGTGGGAGCAGTTCCCGATGCCGGAGAACGCCCAGGAAATCATTGCGCTGACACCGGGCAGCCATGCGCTCGGTCGGGGAGTCTACACACTGTATCGCAAGGAGGCTGCGCTTCGGCTTGTATTCACCTCTGTCAAGGATACCTACGGCAAGACGCATAATGTGGAGCTTCCTGTACCGCAAGGGGCCCGCTCGCTCGATGCTCTGTCAGCCGGATCGAAGGGATTCACCGATCTGTATATTGGCGGAGACGGCATTCATCGCATACCAGCGCGCAATCAATCCTCTGTGAAAAGCAGACAGTATGTCGCAGAGCTCGCGAATGCAGCGACAACAGCTGGCATTAAGCAAATTATTGTGCGTGATGACGAAGACAAGGTTTCGGTATGGGGTCTTTCGAAGGAAAACCGGCTGCATTATATTAGCGGCATCAAAAATGCGATGGTTGCAGCGGCATTGGCGACAGAGGCGGAGGATGAAACAGAAGGAGGTCCACTGCTTGGCGCGGAAGACACGGCATGGGAGAAGGCCATCGTTATCCGCAGCGGCGTGACCAGCCTTGCTCCGATTCGGAACAGCAAGCTGCAGGCGGACACTGTTCTAATGAAGGAAGGAGAGAACAAACTGCTCGTTATGGCGCAAGCGCCGGAGACAAGGCTGTGGAGCTCGACGAGTATTTCCTTGCCGGATGATGGACAGGTACGGAAGCTTAAAGCCTATGCCACAAAGCTGCATATGAAGAAAGCGGATGGATCGCCATTCTTCCCTGAGCTGGAGCAGAAGCTGGCCGAGAGTGACGGCAGCGGGAAGAATGAAGGAGAAGCCTCGCTCCAATTCCGTCTGTCAGCCTCCGATTATGTTCAGCTTGAGGCTAACAGCATCAGCTATACATTGAGCAAGGGCGACTCCGTTATGATAACACCGGATGCATACGGCGACATCTCGATTATTACGCTTGCAGACGATATAAGCACGCCTGTGCTGTATCTGGAGCATCCGTCCTTTGCAAGCCGAATTGTCATAAATCCTGCAGCCAAAGTACATGACGGATTGAATGCAATCAAGAGCGCGGATGACCTGGGCAAGGTGAAGCTGCAGGATGGCCGCGAGCTTGTTGATGCGGACCGCAAAGGAAATCTGGATTCTGCTGTGAAGGGAGTTTGCAGTCTTCAGAAGGTTGCCGGCGATCTTCCTAAGGACGGGACAGCTGCAAGCGTCCATTCACCTCTTGAGGCTGCCAATGACAGGGAGCAATGGTCTGGAGCATTCGGCATGTCTTTCAGCCGAGAGGCTGGATTGAACTATTATCAAGAGGAAGAGGCATTTATGATGATGTCCTCGGCAGTGGCTCTCGATTTGCCCGGTGCAGCCAACGGGGACTGGTTCGAGGAGGCCATCAGACGATTCACCGGCGATGTGCTGGCTTGGGCGAAGAACGCTTTGCACGATGCCTATGAGTTCATCGTCGTGAAGACGGGGCCGATCTGGCAATTCGCGCTCAAGATTGGCCGGGAAATATACAAATTTACAATGAATTGCTTGAGTCATGTATACAGCACGCTCAGCTGGCTGCTTGAGAATACGCTGGGCATAGATCTTGATAAAATTGTCGGCTGGCTCGGATTTTTGTTCAATTGGGATGACGTTCTGGCGACGAAGCAGGTTCTCGTGCAAGCCGTCAACAACAATCTGGCGTTCGGGCGCAGTGAAATTCGCAAGGCGGAGAAGAAAGTCGACAAGTTCTTCGAGGATATCGTTCATTCACTTAAGAACAGGCGCGGAGAGCTGAAGGATATGAAAGGCTTGAACGCAACGCTTCAATCAGCTGATAAAGGGAAGAAGGATGACGCGGCGCCGGACAGCAAGAAGGCGCTTCATTTCATGGAGCAGAGCCCGGCAGGCCATTATTCCAGCTACCTGATGCGCGGTGGGGTGATGCATGAAAAGGTGCTGGCATCGCTTCAGGCTCCCAATGTGATGAACGACGGCTATCTCGACAGGCTCCGCAAGCTGTTCAATGATACGATAGTGCCGACGCTTCATGATGTCGAAGAGGATGTGAAGCGATTCGGCGAGGATTTCCAGAAGCTGTTCAAGGACAAGGAGCTTTCTGTGGCTTCATCGCTGGAAATTCTGGCTGGTGATGCAGCGATCGGCCTGCTTAATGTCGGCAAGAATATGATCGTCAGCCTCCTCAAGGTGATCGAGGAGATTATGCATACCGTCGAGGATCTGATCAATAAGGATGTCAATTTGCCGATCATCTCGGCCTTCTACAAGGAGTTCGCCAAGTCGGACAAAATGTCGGTGCTCGATATTATTTCGCTGCTTCTGGCGATTCCATCAACCTATGCGTACAAGCTGTTGAAGGGTAAAGCGCCGTTCCCGAAAGACGGGGGAGAGCTTGCAGCAATGGATAGCGAGACGTTCTTCCGCAAAATAAAAGAAGAAGGTCCTATGCAGGGCATTGCGGATGAAGCGTCAGCCAATGACACTGCCAGCGTGCTGAAGATCTATTCTTACATCGGCGGCTTGGCAAGCGCGAGCATGTATCATATTTGGCGCAAGGCGGAGGTAGTGGCAACCTGCGCGGAGTCGAAGATTCCGGCTGCTGTGGAGTCGCCGTTCTGTCTGCTGCAGGTGGCGCTGACGGTACCGTTTGGCAAATGGACGGATCCGGGCAATATCGCCGCATGGGCGATCAAGTGGGGTTTCCTGATCAAAAATCTATACGATATTTGCTTCCCGGGGGAATCCAAGGCGGGGCATATCATTAAGATCATCATCTCCATCGTTGCGGAGATCGCCAATGTGGCCAAGCTGATCTATGCGATCTATACCGATCGGGACAAGGCGGGACGGATCGTACTGGCATCGTGGAAGGGAATCGAGGACGTCATTACCTTCATCGGCAATATTGTAGGCGGAGTAGCTGGCCTGCTTCCGCCGTCTACACCTTACGGCGGCAAATACATTGCAGCGCTGGTCAGTTGCGGCGCGCTTGAGCTGAGCACAGGCTCTGCCGTGGTGCGTACGGGAACAACGATTCTAGCAGATGAGCTTATGTACAACAGCTGACCCAAGCTTGCATGAAATCCCCGCATACGATGGCTGGATGAATCGTATGCGGGGATTTCTGATTCATGAACGATACAAAAAAATGGCTCTGTGCGAATACAGCGAAGGGTCGGAAGAATCCTCCGAACCCGCAGCGGCTTGTTCTTCGATACGTCAACCGCTGATTTTGGTTTTAAGCCAAAAACAAAAAAGTTTACGTTCATTTTATATAGACTGCTAATGATAAATATTGGTAGTATATTACCGAAAGCTTGGCAATCTGTTTTCAACCTTTATAAGGATCTTCATGCGAGAAAATGAAAGAATTTGATACACATCTAGTAGGAGGAACTGACAATGACTGAAGTGAAGCTATCCATTGGCTACGATGAGTATGAAGAGGGCAAGAAAATGCAGGATATGCTGGAGGAGCTGGCTAATGGTCCAGCGGCCAAGGAGCTGACCAGCCTCATTATCGGGGATTGGGGAGGCGCATATGAGAATGATTCCAGTGAAATTGTGGAGACGCTTGTACGGCTGAACGGACAATTCCCTGGTCTGCGCAAGCTGTTTATCGGGGATATGGACTTTGAAGAATGTGAAGTTTCTTGGATTCTGCAATCGAATTTGGCGCCGTTATTGACCGCTTATCCCGAACTGGTGTCATTAACGATTAAGGGCAGCAGCCAGCTTGAGCTTGACCCTGCGCGCCATGAGAAGCTGGAAGAGCTAGTCATCATTTGCGGCGGGCTGGGTGAGGATGTTATAGCCAGTATTCATGGTGGACAATTTCCGCGTTTGAAGAAGCTGGAATTGTATATGGGTGTAGATGATTACGGCTTCGACGGTGATCTGGACACGATTCTTCCGCTTATCGAACCCGACAAATTCCCGGCATTAACGTATCTAGGATTGAAGAATAGCGAGATTCAGGATGAAATCGCTATTGCGCTGGCCCAGGCTCCAATTCTCGATCAATTACATACGCTGGACCTGTCAATGGGCACGCTGTCGGACAAAGGGGCGGAAGCGCTGCTGGGCAGCGAGAGAGTGAAGAAGCTGCAGTTTCTGAATTTAAGCCATCATTACATGTCCGATGTAATGATAAGCCGTTTGCAGCAATCGGGACTTCATGTGGATGTGAGCGAGCAGCAGGAATCGGATGATGACTATCGTTACCCTGCCTTGACTGAATAGGATGGAACGCATGATCGTTATTGGCAATGCTGAGAATCGGCGTACAGCGGGTCTGCAGGAAGCACGCAAGCTGCTGGGCTTAGCGCCAGCCGTAGTCGTACCGTATCTAGATCTGCTAAGGGGATCGAAATCTCTCTCAGAGGCAGCGGAGCGGGGCGGAATGCTGGGGCGAAGCGGCGGGCGGCCCTTGCTGCGGCTTGATGCGCCGGGAGAGCACTTCGAGGTGGAGCGTGAGTTGATCATGCTTGGAGCGCCTGATGCTGCAAGGGAAAGGGATGCCGATCGTCTGCATCCGGCCGGAGACAGAAGTGATCCACAGCCGATGTCCGTACGTGCAGCGGCAGCACTTGTGGAGCAGAGGGGCCGGTTGTATCATCCCTCACAGTGGTTTCGGGGATATAGCCGTTTGCTCGCTCGGCTAGAACGCGAGGCGGAAGCGTTATGGCCCGCCCCAAGGTGGATGAATGCTCCAGCGGATATAGCAGACATGTTCGATAAGCGTCGAACCCATGAAGTGCTTACGACGGCCGGTGTACCCGTACCCCGGCTGTTGGCATCTCCTGATGAGATACCGGATTACGAGACATTGCACGAGACGATGATCAAGAAGCGGCTGCATCGTATCTTTCTCAAGCTGGCCACAGGATCAGGCGCTTGCGGGGTTGTTGCTTACCAGATCAATCCCAGGACGGGCGCAGAGCTGGCGGTCACAACCGTCGGCTTCGACAGCTTTATTGCCAAGCCGCCGCAATATTACAACGCGTTGAAGCTGCGCCGCTATACCGAGCAAGCGGCAATCCGTCCCATAATGAATTGGCTCCTGAAGCATGGCGCTCATGCCGAGCAGTGGGTGGCTAAGGCTGGATACGGTGATCGAACGTTCGATATTCGGCAGCTTGTCATCGGCGGTGAAGCCTGCCATAGCGTTGCGCGTGTCAGTCGAACCCCCATTACGAACCTCCATTTGCGCAGCGAGCGAATGAGTCTGGATGAACTTCAGCTATCCCAAGGTGTGCAGGATCAAGTTAAGAGTTGTGCAGAGGGAGCGCTTGCAGCCTTCCCTGGCTCATCTGTAGCGGGCATTGATGTTCTGATCGGAAGAGGATCGCAACAGCCCTACGTGGTGGACGTCAATCCGTTTGGTGATTTGCTGTACAACGTAACCTATCACGGTATGGACGCCTATGCATGGCAAATGAAGCGGCTTGGCTTCGAGAGGTAGGGAGAGATTGTAGTCATGAATATGAATGAAATTGTTGGCAGCCACGATATTGTGATGATTACATTGGATACATTGCGTTACGATGCAGCCGTTCTGGAGGAGGAGAACTGTCCGAATCTATGCGGCGGCGGACATTGGGAGAAGCGGCACACGCCGGGGAGCTTTACTTATGCGGCGCATCATGCTTTTTTCGGGGGCTTCCTGCCTACGCCGGCGACAACGGACAAATCCGAGCATATTCGGCTGTTTCATTCCCGCAATACGGGCATGAGGACGCATCCTCATACCTGGCTTTTCGACACGCCGGATATTGTATCTGGACTTCAAGCGGAGGGGTACAGAACGATTTGTATCGGAGGCGTCATTTTTTTTACGAAAAAGGTGGCGCTAGCCAAGGTGCTTCCTAGCTACTTCCAGCAAAGCTTCTGGCGCATGACCTTCGGCGTGACGAACCCCCGCTCCACAGAGCATCAGGTTAACCATGCGCTTCGGCTGCTGGAACAGGTGGAACGGAATGAGCGTCTGTTCCTGTTTCTGAACGTATCGGCCATACACGGCCCCAATCATTATTATGTGCCCGGAGCCAGGCGAGACTCCGTTGAGACGCAGCGCGCCGCTCTGCGATATGTGGACGGGGAGCTTGGACGATTGTTTGCGGCTATGCGGAAGCGTGAGCGTCCGGTGCTATGCCTTGTATTCTCGGATCATGGCACCGCTTATGGCGAGGACGGCTATGAAGGACATCGGCTCGCACATGAGGTGGTCTGGAATGTGCCTTATCGTGAATTTATTTTATAGATATATGAGGGATTAAAATGAAATTGGCTCCCAATGGCAAGTCAAAGGAAGCACGATAGCTGCCACCTATAATAAGATAGCTTTTTAATTGAAAAGGATGTGGCCTGAAGATGATGGAAGCTCATCCTCTCTATATGAATAAAGGGGAGAAAGACGCAGAGTTTCTCCGCGATTGGAAGGAAAGCTTGCTTGCCGAGCCATACCGCTCCTACTTGTACTCCTATCCGCATAAGACAGCGTATGGCGAGCTGGGGAGCGGGATAGAGCTGTCAAAACTGTGGAGCGCCGAGCCGGCAGAGACCTTCTTCCTGTATATGCATATTCCCTTTTGCGGGGCGCGCTGCGGATTCTGCAATCTATTCACTCTGCCGGACAAGCGGCATAGTGTCCATGAGCAGTATGTGAATGCCCTGGAACGTCAAGCGAGACAATGGACTCCTTATGTGGGACATAAGGCATTCGCCCGATTCGCCATTGGCGGCGGAACGCCTACTTTGCTGGAACCGGCGCTGCTGGAGCGGTTGTTCCATATTGCCAGTGGAATAATGGGACTGGACTCGCAGAAGGCATCAATTTCTGTTGAGGCATCGCCGGAGACGGTAACGGAAGAGCGGCTTCGCATACTCAAGGCACATCATGTGGATCGGGTCAGCATGGGCATTCAAAGCTTTGTGGAGACAGAAGCGGCGGCCATTTACCGTCCACAGCATCCGCTTGAAGTAGAACGAGCGCTGGAGCTGTTGAAATTACAGCGGTTTCCGATCCTAAATCTTGATTTGATCTATGGCCTGCCAGGACAGACGATAGAATCATGGATGTATTCTCTCGGTCGTGCGCTGTCCTATGAGCCCGAAGAAATCTTCCTCTATCCGCTGTATACGCGCGAGCATACTATTGTAAAGCCTAAGGATATTAAGGAGAGCAGTGAGACGGACAACCGTATGGCCCATTATATTGCCGCACGCGAGGAGCTGCTGTCACGGGGCTATACGCAGTATTCCATGCGCAGATTCGCCAAGGCGGATGCGAGCTCTGTCAAATCCCTTCTGCCTTATGGCTGTCAGGAAGAAGGCATGGTGGGACTGGGCTGCGGTGCACGTTCTTATACTCGCAGCGTCCACTACGCATCTCGCTATGGCGTCAGCCGCAGCGCAACGGCCAGCATTATCGCCGATTACGTTGCAGCGGAGCGGTATGATACGGCAGATTACGGCATCATTCTGAGCATACCCGAGCAGCAGCGTCGCTTCATTCTGAAAGCGATCCTGCATCGGGAAGGGCTGGAGCTAGCTGCCTATGAGGAACGATTTGGGAGCCGCGTGCTTGATGATTTTCCAGAGCTGTTGCTGCTGACCGAAACAGGGCTTGCTGAGCTAGATGCGATGCTGCTTCGCCTTACGGATGAGGGTATTGCCTATTCGGATGCCATCGGGGACTGGTTCATCTCGCCTGAGGTTCGGAAGCAGATGGAAGGATATGTGTTGGCATGAAGGCTGCACTCTATTATCGCGGCAGCTTGTCCTCCTGCAATTATGACTGTCCATATTGTCCGTTCAGCAAGAACAAGGACAGCGCAGCGACGCTTGCAAAGGACCGGGAGGGGCTGGAGGCATTCGTCGATTGGGTGCGCGAGCAGGCTGGAATGGGCCATGTGCTGTCGATATTTTTTAATCCCTATGGCGAAGGTCTCACCCATCGTTGGTACCGCAATGCTATAACGGAGCTGTCGCATATGGCGCATGTCGAGAAGGTGGCAATACAGACCAATCTCTCGGCAAGACTGGATTGGACCGATGCGCTGAACCCGGCCAAAGCCGCCTTCTGGGTCACCTATCATCCAGGGCAGACAGGGGAGAGCCAGTTTGCTGCGCAGTGCAGGGAGCTGTATCGCCGCGGCATTCCTTTCAGTGTTGGTTCGGTTGGAGTGAAGAGCGCATTCCAGGCAATCTCATCGCTTCGCCGTGCCCTGCCGGATGATGTCTACATGTGGGTCAACGCCTTCAAGGACAAGCCGGACTATTATTCCGAGGCGGATGTCGATTATTTGCGTGCCATTGATCCGCTGTTTGACCGTAATTTAACGGATTATGAGAGTACGGGCAGAGACTGCGATACTGGCTATAATGTGTTCTATGTACAGGGACCCGGTATAGTAAAGCGCTGTTACAAGGACCGCCAAGTGATAGGGAGTCTTTATCGTGACGGCTTGGAGGGTCTGTCGAAGCGCCGCCCATGCAGGATGAAGTGCTGCGATTGCTATATTGGGTATATCCATATGCCGGAATTGCAGCTTGCCAGCTTGTATGGCGACCGAATGCTGGAGCGGATTTATCGCTGATGCTGCTGTTTCTTTGCTGAAACCTTTTTCATCCACACTTCGTCAACTGATTTGATGGGATGAGATTGGAGGAGGCGAAGTGCGTGTATGGAAACAAAAATGAGGTCGATTGATCCCACGGGCCAGCCGGTCCTCAATCGGTTAGGGACGATTCGGAGAAAGCGCGTCAAGCAGCGAAGGGGTCGGTTCCTTAGGTGGATGCTGTATGCCATGACCTTTATGATGCTGTCGGGCACGCTGGCGCTAGGATGGCTCTTCCTAACTCCATCGGGCAATGAATTCCGTTATCTTATGGCAGATACGGTGATAACTACAAAGCATCGCAATTGGGCGAAATATATAATCGGTCAAGAAGCGCTGGATCAGCGTGTTGCCGAGTATCAGCGCAACTTTGACGCGATGGGGGTAGAGCGGGACACGCATGTCATCCATCTTCCGGTGACCGATCCTTCGAATGCGTCGGAGCCTGATGAGGAGCAGGACAAGCCGCTTGTGGAGATTAAACCGATTTCCGGAATTGGATACAAGGGGTATCTGATGATCGTTAGCGATCCGACCAAAATTCGTCTGGGCGTACCCTCCAAGCTGGGCAGAGGTGAAAAGGTTGACAGTATGGTAAAACGGACAGGCGCTATTGCCGGCGTGAACGGAGGAGGCTTTGCAGATCCGAATTGGCAGGGAAATGGATTTCAGCCTATCGGCGTTGTTATCTCGCAAGGGAAGGTCTATTACGATGACATCGGGAAGAGCAAATCGACACAGGTCGTTGGAATCGATGAGTCCGGCACGATGATCGCTGGACGCTATTCGATGAAGGAAATGCAAGAGCTGGGCATTCGTGAAGCAGTTACCTTTCAGCCGCGAATTATCGTCAATGGCAAGGGCTTGATCAAGAACGCCAAGGACGGCTGGGGCATTGCCCCTCGCACGGCAATGGGCCAGCGGGAGGACGGCGCAATTCTATTCGTCGTCATCGACGGCAGGCAGCCAGGCCATAGCATTGGAGCGAATCTGTATGATGTGCAGCAGATTATGCTTGAGAATGGGGCGGTAATCGCTGCAAATCTGGATGGCGGCTCATCGTCGGTGCTGGTCAAGGACGGCGAGATACTGAATAAGCCATCGGATAAAAGCGGCAACGGACGGTATTTGCCAACTGCTTTCCTTGTATTCGAGCATCCTGAGGAGGTCGACATTCCGAACATCTGGGAGGGACTTCGACCACAAGATATCAATGCGGCCCAGTGGTAGACGCTCCTTGCTCCTGAACGGTCTTTTCAGTATTATTAGGGCAGACTGGGAAGGGGATGGGCCAATGAACATCGGAAGCAAGTCTGCAGCGCCTCAAGCATTTATATTTGACATGGACGGCACGTTATTCGAGACGGAGACAATTCTTGTTAGCGTACACGAGCGGATTTTTCGAACGCTTCGAGAAGAGGGCTTATACACGGAGCCAGCGCCGCCGATCGATAAGCTGCTGGGCTGTCTCGGCATGCTGTTGGAGGACATCTGGCATATCCTTATACCCGGAAGCACAGAAGCGGCCCGCAAGCGTGCGGATACGCTCATGCTTCAATATGAGATTGAAGCGCTGGAGGCTGGCGAGGGCCGCTTGTATGACCATGTGGAATCAACGCTGGCGGAGCTGAAGGCTCGCGGGTGCAAGCTGTTCGTAGCCAGCAACGGCTTGGAGCGATATGTCAAGGAAATTGCCCGTTACAAAGGCATCAGCGACCTGTTCGACGGCTTGTACAGCGCAGGTGAATATAAGACGGCCTCCAAGAATGATTTGGTAGCCCGATTATTGAAGGATCATTCAATCGAGAGCGGATGGATGGTCGGAGATCGTTCTTCCGACGTCGAAGCGGGCAAAAGCAATGGACTGGCCGTTGTCGGCTGCGCATATGCCGCATATGGGCGCAAGGAAGAATTGAACGGCGCGGACAAGCTCATTACTGATTTCAGAGAGCTGCTGGAGCTTGTATAATCGGAAAGGTCTTCATTTAGTGTGACACTTAGAATTATTGCTACTCTGCTAACTGGCTTCTGTGAGTACCATACAGAAGCCAGTTAGCTTGCTTAGCTTTCTGGGATTGTTTCAACTAGCCGTTTTTCTGATAATTTAAGAATACGATTCATGTTTTTAAGTGTCATATGTCTGTGTGTAATAAAGATCATAGTTTTATCCGTTAACAAACATAATTTCTCCAGGATACGTTGTTCACTTTGATTATCAAGTGCTGACGTGGACTCATCGAATATTATTATTGGTGTATTCCGCAATAAAGCACATGCGATTGCCAGCTTCTGCTTCTGTCCGCCGGAAAGTGAATGGCCGCGTTCCTTTATTAAGGTATCGTATTTATTTGGCAATAGCGAAATGAAATCGTGAGCGTCAGCCATTTTGGCAGCGTTTATAACAGCTTCCTGACTATAAGATTTCTGGAAGCAAGTAAGAATATCTTTTACAGAACCTGAAAATAACTTGGCGTCTTGTGCAACATAGGTTATTGCTGAAGACAATTCATTAGGATAGTCCAGTATATTTTCCCCATAACACGCAATGCTCCCTGAATAGTCTCTGTGCAGACCACATAATATTTTTGCTAATGTAGATTTCCCTGAGCCACTTGGACCAATGATGGCAATCTTTTCACCATGATTAATTTTAATATTTACATGATCAATAATCGTATGATTATGATGATTAAAACTTAGATTCATAAGATGTAGCGCTGGTTTATTTGGATGAAAAGAGGGCAAGGAAGATTTGTTCTGTGGTGGTTGATGACGTAAAATATCCATTAAGCGTTTAAGTGAAACAAAACTTTTTTGAGAGTTGCCGATTTCGTTAGCGATCTCTTTTATAGGTTCTTGCAGAGCACTGATTAAAGAGATAAAGAGGACGAGGGCTCCTAGTGATATTTTATCGGTCATGACCTGATGGGCTAAAAGCACGAATGCGGCGAGACGAATAATGTTAGCTGTCAATTGTATCGATTGTTCTAAGAGACTATGGTATTGAGTCACTTTTAATGTGTTCTTATTCCATTCAGTTTGATTCATGCGAAACTGCTTCAGAAAGAAGGATTCTAATCTAAATGTTTTTACCGATATCATATTCTGAGTCATCTCTTGTAATTTTGAACGGTTGGATGATTTGATCATTTGTAGAGTAGAGAAACCTTTGCGAATCCGACTGGTGAAAAATTTACCTACTAATAAATAGATTGGAGTAGTGGCAATTACGAGAATTGTAATTGATAAATTAATTTTCGCTAAGTAATAAAAACTTGTTAAGAAAAAAGCTAACCAAAAGATGATGCTAAAAAGAATGGAACCTACGATCTGAGAGCCTTGAGGAACATCTACAGTTAAACGTGTAATCCTATCACCCGTATGCTTGCGTTCAAAGTCGCCGTCATTTATCCGATTGGATTTATGGTAAAAGCGATTCATTAAGTCCTTCTGAATATATTCGTTTAAAAGGCTGTTAATATAAAAGAAAAGTAGAAAACAAACAATTAAGGCAAATGCAATAGAAGAGTATATGATGAGTATTTCTTTATGGGCTGTAATGTTTGAAAGCTTTAAGTTATTAATGAGCATCTCTTGAACTGCAGCAAATGAGACATAATGAAAGACTTCAAGTAGCGGTAATATACATGCTATTACTAGTAAAGGTTTATAGAGCAATAAATAGTCTAGCATGTATTTAAATAATTTCATGTCTTCTTTAATAAGTTTTAGGTTCAAGTGCCGTTCTCCTTTCTGTTCATAATCTCAAGTCTATAAAGACTAGAATAGGCCCCTCCTAGTTTAAGTAAATCCTCATGTGACCCTTGCTCAATAATTAATCCATTATCAATATAAATGATATGATCGACATGCTTCAGGTTGCTGATGTTATGGCTTATTATAATTGAAGTTTTCTTCTGTGACAGATGTAATATTGTTCTCCAAATATGTTCGTCATTGGAGGGATCGAGAGACGATGTCGGTTCATCATATAAAAGAACAGCTGAGTTAGAAAGTATAGCTCTTGCAATACAAATTCGCTGCTTTTGGCCGCCTGAGAGAGTAGATCCCTCTTCTGCAACATGGGAATCATAACCACCTGTCAAAGTCTCTATAAAGTCATGTATATTGGCCAGCTTTGCAGCCTCTACGATCTCATCGTCCGATGCTTTTAAATTACCGTATCGAATGTTATCTTTTATCGTACCGGAAAAAAGTTCAGGATTCTGAGGAATATATGCGGCTTTTTTGCGGATCTCTTGGGTTGACATTTTACTAAGAGGCTTACCATTCATGTGGATTTCTCCATTTGACGGTTCATATAGGCGTAATAACAGTTTTAAGATGGTACTTTTTCCACTACCGCTTGGACCTACTAATGCTACGAAGGAGCCAGAGTCAATGATGAGGTTCAAACCGGAGAGAATCGGTATATCATGGTGCTGAAAAGAAACGTTATGAAATTCAATTCGATCGAGAGCCTCATCATCACTATTTGCCAGAATAGCTTCCTCATCATCCTCTTTGATAGAAGTATTAAGTATGCTTTCCAATCTAACTAGATCAGATATAGCTTTCTGAAGATCAAACCAGATGGAGGATAAATTAGCAAGGGGTAGTATCGTGTTCAAGAAAGCGATTGAAAATACGATTAGAGAGCCTATATCTATTGATTGATTGTATGCGAGCAAGCCGCCGTAACCAAATATAAACAATAATCCTATAATTTTTACAATCGTAGAAATACGCGCATTGATACTTTGAAATATTAGAATCCGTTTTGTAATTTTTAATCTGTTTTCCAAAATTTTATTGAATTTATTTTCCAGAACTGTATTCATTGCATGCGTTTGAATGATTTCGGTATTTTCAAATGATTCTTGTGAAAAACTGACTAAACGTGAATCATACTCTTGTTTTTTATCGTAGGAAAGTCGTACCTGCTTAGAAACAATCAATTTAGCGAATAATGGAAAAACAAACCCTATTACAATACTACCTAAGGTTAATTCCATATTAATGAAAGATAAATAAATTGCTATAAATAATACAGACAAAATATTGTTGAAAAATTCGAATGATTTGTTGTTAAATGTAGTCTGTGCGGATTCAGTAAGATCAAGAGTTCGATATGCAACATCACCAGTTTGCAGGTCTTGAGGGGAATGGATTTTTGAATGAAGTATGTGATTTACTACTATTTCTTGAAGATTCAGTACGGTCAAATTATTTAGCTTCTGTTTTACGAAAATAAAAAAATACTGAATAACGAACTGAAGAATAAAGACAGAGAACAGGATGAAAGCCCCTCTTATTAAAAGTTGTTCCCTTTTTATATTGGCCCCGTTTACTAATTGTTTAAGACCTTCTGAATAACAGACTCCCAGAATAGAAGATATAATGACCATTAAAATTAAAATAAAGTACAGATACTTAAACTTGCTATTCCACTTAAAAAGCATGGCTATATATTTAAAAGAAGTTGCTTTATCTTTCATGAAATCTCCTTTCATTAGGCCTCAGGATGAAGCTAGCTTTCTCATTATTTCACATCTCGAACTTAATGTAACATTGATCATAACATATATGGAAGATTTTATTCATATAAAAGAATTAATTTAACTTATGTACCTTCATTTGATCGGTATGAATGTGAGAAGTATCGGAGGGTCACTCAGCGATATGCAGTTGGGAACAGGGGTATTAAACATTTTCAAACAAGGGGAGCTGGAAAAGAAAAGAGAGGGCGTTCGCCCTCTGAAATTCAGTTATTTATTCTAGACGATAAGGAGGCACTTCATTACATTCCGGGATTCTCTTCGTTTTGCGGCTCTGTAGAAGGCGCGGATACAGACACGGTCTTATCCTTGCGCTGCTTCTTCTCGTTGTAAAGCCAGACAGCATACTCCAGCGGTTTAACAATTGCGCGTTTGTAGGTTTCCCGTTCGCCGGCTTTCATGAACACCTCGCGAGCCGGCTTTGGGTTAACCTCAAGAAGCCAGATGTGTCCCCTGCGATCTATGGCGAGATCCAGTGCCAGCTCACACAGCCGTCCATAGGATTGCTCCAGAAAAGCTGCCATTTCGATACTGACTTCTTCAGCTTCCGTCCTGACGGCCTGCACGATTTCGTCATCCTTAATCCACTTCTCAAGAAGCGAATGCATCGTTACCGCTTGACCGCCGCCATGAAGATTGGACGTAATACTCCCGGATGAGCCGATTCGGCCTGCGCAGCCGGTCACTTCCCAGACGCCCTCGCCATTCTTCTGTACGAGCATGCGATAGTCATGCACGCGGCCATTGGGCAGCTTGAGCTGTATGCCCTGCTGGACCAAATAACGGTTGCCCTTCAAGTCCCATTCCGCCAATCGTCCATGAAGAGCGGATAGTTGAACCCGCTGGGGGCTAATAATACGGCGGGACTGGTCGCGGCCTTGAATGAGATAGCTGCCGTCGCGCTGCTTCTCGATACGCAGAATACCCCGACCGCCAGTACCATTAATGGGCTTCAGGTAGACAAGAGGGTACTTGCGGATCATCTCTGTCAGATCATTCTGACCCTCATACATCCTTGTCTGGGGCAGGTGGGCTCGAAATCGCATATCCTTGCTCATCGTGCGGTAGACGATCCACTTATTGCGCAGAACCCGGTTAAGAAAGGTCAGATGGCCGTATTGCTTGCGGAATTTCCCTAGCTGCTCGAATCTGTGACTGCGCTGAATTCGGCATCGATCGAAGATCATATGGGGAAAGGAGCGCCATTTGCGGGTCCAGGTATGTGAGCTTGGATTGTAGATGAGCGCATTGATTTTATTTTGTTTATAATTAACATCCTGCGGGGTGAAAACAAAAACATCCAATCCAAGCTTTCGCCCGGCAGTCGTCATCTTCTGATAGATTGGCTTCTCTTCAAGCAATCCATTGTCATTGAGATAGAGCGTTAGAATGCCGAGCACGGGCTGGCCCATGCGAATACCTCCTCAAAATATTCTGCGCCTCATCTGAGAAGCGAAGCGTCAGCAGGAGCAGAGGGCTGCATCGCAAGCCTGCCATGCTGTTCCATGCGAGACTTTCTATAGCAGCGGGCAGCTTTCCTCTCCGCTTTGAAACCGCAGCGTAGGCTTTCCTGTGGGACCTTGCTCCAGGCTGACTGCTTTCATGCCTGCGCGAAAGCACATTCCCATGCTTGCCGGATTATCGGTGGCGACGCTGCAGGTGAGCATATTGCAGCGGCTTTGCAGCTTCCGCAGAAGCTCGCTTCCGATGCCAAGACCGCGGGAATGCGGGCGGACGACAACCAGACAGGCATGCTCCCCCGCGCTTAACGAGAAGGCGAATCCAGCCAGCTTCCCTTCAAGGAGCGCAATTGCAACCACGGCAGGGGCAGCATCTTTGGCTGCGGTTGAATCAAATGCAGCCTCATGTAAATGGAAGGGCTCCAGCTCATTCAATGCACGGAGGCCCGCGGCAGTCAGGCGGGAGTCACCGTAACGTCTGGCGAATGCAAGGAGCTTCTTCTTGACGGCGGGCCATTGCGCTGCATTAAGAAGCATCACTTCCATCCTTGAATCCTCCTCTTATTTGCTCTTCATTTTCACCACGAATCTGCCATATTGAAAAATACGCTCCAAGGATCGCTTCCGAATATCGGGCTCGTCGAATTTCATCGGTTTGGCGTTTGCTTCGAAAAACCAGATGTTCCCATCCGAATCGACGCCGAGATCCATGGACATCTCTACTAAGCTTTGACCTGATCCCCGTTCGATTTGCTTAGCGATGAGAAGGGAGGTGCTGCGCGCTTTTACTAGAAGCTTACGCGCCTCTTCTTGACCAAATGCACTGACAAGCAGCCGTTCCGGATCATCAATGCTCCCGCCCCGAGGCACATGAGTCGTAATGCTGAGCGTACCGGCTAACCTGGCTCCAATGCCGGATATGTCCCATTGACCTCGTTGATTCTTCTGTACAAGAGCCCGAAGATCGAAGCATCTCTCATTGAATGAAGCGAGCTGAATGCCCTGTTGCGCAATATATCTTTCTCCGGTGCTTTCCTTCTTAATCCGATTCCAGAGCTTCGTAATCGATCCGCAGTTGTAGGTAATGCTCTTCTTATCCGCTTGAATCTTAAGCTTGTAGGGAAACTGCTTCTCCGGCTGCAGCCGAAGGGTCATGATGCCTTTTCCGGCTTTGCCGCTTATCGGCTTCAAGTATAGGAAATTATGTTTAATCATCATTTTTCCTAGTCCTTGTCTGGATACCATGCGCCTCGTTGTTGGGATGAATGGCCTCGTTACTCTGGATTGCCGAAGCCATTTGAACAGACTCCATTTGTTGAAGAAAGAGGGATTGAACAGCGTTACCCGGGGATTATGGAGGCAGGCGCGAATCTTGCGCCTTACCCCGGGAAGCAGTTCATCCTCACGCAGCGGTATACGGTTGTAAATGAGGTCTGGAAAAGGGAACTTCTGCAGCTGCCAGCTTTCGGTTGCGTGGTCATAGTTGAAGCCGTTCAATTGATTTCCCGACAGCTTCAGATGTTTCACTGTCAGCACATAGACGATAAAGCCATGCTCGCGGCCGGTAAGAATCAGATCGGAGAAATTGGTGCGGTTGCCGCGGAATAGTTGAGCATCATCCTCAATGGTCAGGATGGCCAGAACTGGCTTCTTGCTCTGGATTTCACCAATTGCCGTTTCATCCTGGACTTCACATTCCATCTAACTGTCCCCCCCGTGGAACCTGCTCAGATACATGCAGTGATCCAGGATGTGGGAGAGTGAATCACGGCCTTGTGATCGCAGGGCAGGATGACTGAATATAGAGCGTCCGGGCTTGGCGTTCGCTTCGAACATCCAAACCTCGCCGTCCTTATCGATACCGATGTCAAGCCCAAGCTCGCCAAGCGTATGGGGGAAGTTGCGCTCAATGGCTTCCGAGAGCTTAATTGAAACCTCCTTCGCTTTAATAAGCATCTCGTCAGCGCGGTCGCCGAACGTTCTGCCAAGCGCCTGATCGGGCGTAAGCAGCGATCCGCCGTTCTTGATGTGGGTTGTGACGCTGCCTCTGCCAGCTTTTTTGGCGCCGATCCCTACAGGGACCCATTCATTGCTTCCGTTCTTATGCATATGAAATCGGAAGTCGATCGGACATCCGTCAATTTCGATGAGACGTACTCCTTGCTGGCTGACATAGCGGCCAAGAGTGCTGCCGTGTCTGGCTTGAAGCATGCGCATGAGACTGTTGAAGTTGGTGAAGCGGAGCAGCACGTTCGTATTGCCGCGACGATAACGGGCAAAGTATCCCCGCTTGGGGTGATAGGTTAGCCGGTAAATACCGATGCCAAGGCTGCCGGCAGACGGCTTGTAATAAATAAACTGATGCTTCTCCAGCATTTCTTTAATCTTCTCAGGCTTAGGATTGTTCACGGATTCGGGTAGAAATTGCAGTGCCTCAACGTCCTGATCCAGCAATTTGTACACATCTGATTTATTGAAGAAGCTCCAGTTGAAAAAAGGAATTTGCTTGCGGATAAACCGCTCGCGAAGAGACATGATCGTTGCCGTTGTCTCCGCTCTCCTGCTCGGAAGCCGGTTGTAGACAACATCTGGCAGCGGCACGACCTTGCGATACCACCCGCTCTGACCGTTCAGGAAATAGCCGTTGATCGTTTCCTGCTGCCAGTTAATATCGCGCGGAGTAAATGCAAACAGGTAAGCTTTGCGCTCGCCTGTGCGTAGCAGCTGCCGGATATATCCCGTTCTGTTGCCGAACGGCTGACCGGAGGAACGGTCGCCAGAATCTGTCAGTACACCGATCAGCGGACCGATCTGCACTTCGTTGTCCTCTGCTTTCAGCAGCGAGATGCTGCCCGTCTTGGGCACTCTTATAGACTGTCTGATGCCAGCGGATAGATAGAGGTGGTTTCCTTGGCGCTGGATGGGTTTCACATTGGCGATGATGGTTTCCTTGCCTAGCTTCAAATGAACCGTTTTTTTGCCGGACAGCTTGAGCGACTTGAGGAGCGAACCCGACAAGTAGACGATCTTTTCGCTGGCTGGTGAGAAATGTATATGGCATGATGTCAAACTCATGGATGAACCTCCTGGACGTATTTCCTTTGGAATCGGTCAACAGCAGCATCGTCGTGGTGATGGACAAGGTTCTGAACTTGAACGAAGGGATACCTGCGAGTAATAATCAGCTTGGCGTAACGCAGCGGCCGCTCAACAGCAAGTTTTGCAAGGTCCCGGTCGGCTGCGAAGGATGATCGCCCAGGTTTAGCATTAGCCTCAAGCAGCCATAAGCGTCCGTCAGGCTCAATGCCAAAGTCGAGCCCCAGCTCAGCGAAACGGCCGAATCGGCTTTCCAGGCAAAGGGCTGCATGCTCGCTTATCCGACGTATGCGTCGGAGCAGACTAGCTGCTTTATCCGGGCCGAAGCGCTCTTCCAGTGCATCCTCCGCATGTCGTGCAGCCCCGCCGCCGTGCAGGTTGGCGGTTATGCCACCGGCAATGCCTTCACGCAGGGCGGAGCCTGTCAGCGACCAGCGGCCGTGTTCATCCTTCTGAATGAGCGCTCGAATATCATAAGGCTTCCCATCCTGATCGACCAGACGCAGATAAGGCTGGACAATATAAGAGGAGGAGCCGATAAACCGCTTGAGGACGAGAAGTGCTTGGGCGCTTGCAGAATCATCGGTATCGGTAGGGGCGGAATTGCGTAGGAGCTTGCAAGAAATGGGCTTATTGCGGCGATTCCGCCCATCGAGCTCCCATCCCTTCGGCGTCTGCAGCAGCCGGATTGCGCCTCTGCCTTGCATGCCGGCGGATGGCTTGAGAAACAACCCTTGCAGGTAATCGGACATGAAATGAGCGAGTGTATGAATCCCTTCAAAGCGGTACGTCGGGGGCAAATATGGCCGCAGCTTATCATCCTGTCGCATTGCGGAATAGACCTCCCATTTGCCAGGGAGCTCTCCGTTCAACAGGATATACGGTTTGCGGCGCTGAAGTTGGGCCAGTATCAGGTTGTGTCGCTGCCTCTGCTCGGTGTTGCTGCACAATGATCGATCATAGACGCAATGGGGATAGGGAATGCAGGTGGCCTTCCACTGGCCATTCTCTAACAGATAGCCCGTCATGCCTCTTGTGCTGGAGCCGAAGCATGAGGTGTCGAATACACAGACCAACAGTCCGAGCTTCTTCCCCGATTGGCAAAGATTTCGGCAGTAGGCATCCTCGGGCAGCATGATGGGGCCATTCGCTGCTTCTTCCATACGGCCTGCCCGCTCGCTAACCATAACGCCAACAGTCGGAACGACCCCCATTAATCGTGTCATGCTTCAACCTCCCTCTAGAATTACCTTTCATTACATGACGATGGCAGAACGATCTTGCAAAGGTTCAAAAATCAGCCAAATGTCTGGCATAACGGATCATATTGCGGACAGACGGCCGAATCTTCTGATCCTGCAGAGGCGTATTGTCGTTCTTGGAGGGCTTGGAGTTCACTTCCAGCAGCCATACCCGGCCATTGGTGTCTAGCGCGAGATCGATTCCAAGCTCACCGAAATGAGCGGGGATATTCGTATCGATCCCTTTGGCAATTTCAAGAGCAGCGCGCTGCAATCGAGCAGAAGCATCCTGCCCCTGAGCGGCAGTTAAGCAAGACTTCGCAACAGCCTCTCGAACCGTGCTGAGTGTCCCGCCGCGCGCAAGGTTGGATACGAAGTGATGACTGCCTGCTGTTCGGGCAACGATGGAGGTTATCGTCCATTTGCCAGTTTCATTCTTTTGAACGAGGGCTCTGAAGTCAACCGGTCTGCCGTGAATATCGATCAGATGCAAGCCCTGTTGAATCTGATAACGGACCGTCTTCATCTTGCCGGAGATGGAAGAGAACAGCTTGAGCAAGCTGGAGAATTGCTGCCTTCGCGTACCGCCGACTGTCGCATACATGGCTTGAAACGTCTCGCGATCAAGTCTGGAAATACGGATAATTCCTTTGCCGAGACTTCCGCGAACCGGCTTGAGGAAGACGACAGGATACCTGGAGCACATCGCCTTGAGCATCGTGTAATTCCGAAGCACATGAGATTCCGGCAAATATTTCACGATCGTCGAATCTTTATGAAGCGCCTCAAAAACCTCGGGTTTATCCAGAAACTTTTCATTGAATACAGCTGTGTTATGGCGGATTTTGACTTCTTTCATAAAATGCTGTACGTCGGGTTTGTTCTCTAATTTGCGTGTTGTAAGCCGATTATTGACCACGTCGGGGGCAGGCACAGCCGTTTTGCGCCAGCCGTCCGAGTAGATCCAGCCTTCGATGCTGTTGTAATTGCCGACAATCTGGTTCGGTGTGAAGAAATATACATGAGCGCCTTGTGCGGCACATGCATCGACGAGCTCCTTGCAGAACAATGTAATGGAGCCGAATGGCCGATTGGGCACGCTTGGATCGTCGCGGCTTACAAGCACCCCGATGAGAGGACCTAGCGCAAGCGTGGAGGTCGTGCTGCGATATTGAATACGCAACGACGTACTGACATAGATGCCCATTTTCCTAGCTAGACTTTGCCCGATGCGCAATCCGTCGAAGCGCTCCACCGGTATCACTTTGACGGGGTGTCTGAATGCGCCGAATTTAATCGTTATCGGCTGTCCATGAGGGATCATCCATTGTTTCAGATAAGCTTCGCCGAGCATGATCGCATCATCCGGCAAGACGCCGGAGCTGATCACCTGTACGGCGACTTTCGATTTCAGCATCGCGGATCTCCTTCCAAGCTGGAGGATGACGACGTAAAGCGAGCGGTCTGTAAGTTTTACACGAATTAATTCATCATATGAGGACATCTATACCTTGGTGATTGGCCTTCCTTGCAGAATTCACAAAAGGAATGGGGGAATAGGCTGGAAAATCCGAGGTTTAGCAAAGGAATTCGAAAGGGGCTAAATAGCCGCAGACGTTGACGGCGCTGCATTTGTGGAAGGGCTGCCCAGCATTGCTCCTCCTTAGCGGCGAGCGAGCATAAGGAGACAATATTTGGGCAGGAATCCAATCGTGCGGCATGCTATTGCGTTATGCGCATTGATTGTCCGCTATCATAGGAGAAGCTGTCCGGTCATCAGTGATGAAGAACGGACAGCCTCCAGGTTAAGCGAGCTTCGATTTCGCTAGCTTGGAATTCGGTATTCTGATCGTAAACACGACACCGCGATCGATATCTGAATCGACAGATACGTGACCATTGTAGCTATGGACGCGCTCAAGGACATTGGCTAAGCCGAGTCCTGTATGGCCATCGGCTTTGGTGGTGTAGCCGGGATTGAACATCTGTTCAATCTCTTCATCCGTCAGCTGTTTACCTGTATTCGCTACAGTTATGTAGAGATCACTGTTATGGATATACATCTCCAGATGAACCTCCCGCTCGGATTCGGGCAGCTTGCTCACCTCATCGAAGGCGTTATCGACAAGATTGCCAATGATTCGTACCAGATCAATGCTTGTGACAGCGCTGAAGGTTAAGGATGCCGTATGAACAAGATAGTCGAAGCGGATCTTCTTCTCCATCGCAATCGCGGCCTTGGCCTGCACAAGCGCAGCCAGGGCGGGAGAGGGGAGCTCGACGACGGCTACATTCATGGACTGAATTTCCTTTACGACTTCCTCCATGTACGTTCGAAGCTGGTCGTACTTTTTGAGTGCGAGCATAGAATACATAACTTGAACATGGTTGGCAAAATCATGCCGCTGTCCGCGTATAGACGCGAACATGCGTGTCAAATCGTTAATGTACGTGTCCTGAGATTGATAGATACCTTCAATACGTGCGGAAGCAATGATACGCATAATCTTAATCGTCATATAGATGAAGAGCATGATCGAGAGTATAACTATAACTTGCATTGTAATAAGTTGAAGCGGTTTAATGAATATATGTGAAGATATAGTCATAAATAGAAAAATCTGAACGGCAACAAGCAGAAGAAGCATAAAGTACGGCATAGACCGAACATGAATTATAAACCGGCGAATTTGTTGTGCAATATGGATTTTTTTCCAATGCATGATACCGGTTGCGAGCGCAATAATGGCGAACCCGGGCCAAAAGAGAAGCAGTTTGAAGGCGACAATTTGATTCAGAACAGTATCATAACCACCGAAAAATTGGGCGATGAGACCGTAAATCATTTCAAAAACCGTCGAAAGGAGCATAAGAAAAAGAATAACTAATAATTTTATTTTTGGTTTCAATTCTGGAAAAATAAGCGAAATCAATACGTATATCGAAAGAAGGACATTAAATATATGAATCCAAGGCGGTATTAGAAAATAAGGGATATCAATATAGACGGCGTGCAGGATGCCGCAAATTACGATGCGCCTTGCGAAGCGTTCGGGGAAAAAGCCTAAACATACGAAGCTAAACCACAGGCCAATGATTGCCTGCGGAATGGACACAATAAAAATTAATTGCAGCGTGTTCGAAAGATAGTCTGGTGGTAAAGTCATACAGTGAAGCCCCTTTTAACCAACAGTTCTCCTGCAGCATTACTGGAAAGAGATGTTGTTTTATATATGATCAAATGTTTATCTCTAACTTTACTAGTTTTGCATCAAAATAGAAATGACCATCGAAGAACAAATTTAAGGCTGTCCTGTCATCAGTAATGAAGAAAGGACAGCTTCCAGGTTAGGCGAGCTTCGATTTCGCTAGCTCGGAATTCGGTATTTTGATCGTAAACACGACACGGCGATCAATGTCTGAATCGACAGATACGTGACCATTGTAGCTATGGACGCGCTCAAGCACATTGGCCAAGCCCAGTCCTGTATGGCCTTCGGCTTTGGTGGTGTAGCCGGGATTGAACATCTGTTCAATCTCTTCATCCTTCAGCTGTTTTCCTGTATTCGCTACAGTTATGTAGAGATCACTGTTGTGGATATACATCTCCAGATGAACCTCCCGCTCGGATTCGGGCAGCTTGGTCACCTCATCGAAGGCGTTATCGACAAGATTGCCAATAATTCGCACAAGATCGATACTTGTGACAGCGCTGAAGGTTAAGGATGCCGTATGAACAAGATAGTCGAAACGGATTTTCTTCTCCATGGCAATCGCGGCCTTCGCCTGCACAAGAGCAGCCAACGCAGGAGAGGGGAGCTCAACAACGGCTACATTCATGGACTGAATTTCCTTTACAACTTCCTCCATGTACGTTCGAAGCTGGTCGTACTTTTTGAGTGCGAGCATAGAATACATAACTTGAACATGGTTGGCAAAATCATGCCGCTGTCCGCGTATAGACGCAAACATTTTATTTAAATCACCAAGATATGCTTCTTGGGATTGATAGATGCCTTCGACGCGAGCATGAGCGATGATCTGGATGATTTTAATCGTCATGAAGATAAAGAGCATAATGGATAGGACGAAAGTAATTTGTATCGTTAGAATAGCATGCGTTCTAAAGAAAACATTAGAGAAAAAGATCATGAATAGAGATAACTGCAAGATAACGAGTAGAAGGAGCATAAAGTACGGCTTAGACCGAACGTGAATAATAAATTGGCGCAGCTGCTGCGCGAGATGGATTTTTTTCCAATGCATGAATCCTATTATGAGCGCCATCAAGCCGAATATCGGTGCAAATAATACAATCTGCCACAAAACCGAAACAGTAGTAAGCGTATCATTACCGCCGGAAAACTGGACAATAAGACCATAAATCATTTCGAAAATAATGGCAAAGATCAAATAAAAGAAGATTAACAAAATTTTTATTTTGGATTTCAACTCTGGGAAAATAAGTGAAATCAACAGATACATCGAAAGAACGGCATTAATAAAATTCGCCCATATATGTATAAGAAAATAAAAGATGTCGACATAAACGGAATGCGCTATAGCGAGGATCAGGATGCGTTTAGCCAACCGTTCAGGGAGAACCCCCATGCAAACGAAGCCAAGCCATAGTCCAAGTACAGCCTGCGGTATAGATAATATGAAAATTAATCGCAGCGTGTTCGAAAGATAGTCTGGCGGTAAAGTCATCATTCCAAGCCCCCGTTGATTAATGATTCTTCTGCAGTACTTCTGAGTAGAGATTCAGCTTTATCTATAATTACTTGGCTATCTATAATTACAAGGCTATCTTTAATATCGTTATAATATAAGTTGAACGTTTGAAATGAACAGACGTGTGCAGCGCAAGGAAAGTTCTTGCGAGCGCTGACGCTTCACCAGAATCATTTCCCCTGCTAAGCACTGTTGTTCTTTATCTCGTTCTATTCGTTAAGCGAACTTCGTTCTCGAATGCTTGGAATTCGGTATCTTGATCGTAAATATAATCCCGTGATCAATGTCAGAATCGACGGAAATTTGACCATTGTAGCTGTGGACGCGCTCAAGCACATTGGCCAAGCCAAGTCCGGTGTGTCCATCGGCTTTGGTGGTGTAGCCGGGATTGAAAATCTGCTCTATCTCTTCATCCGTCAGCTGTTTGCCCGTATTCATTACGGTTATATAGAGATCATTGTTATGGACATACATCTCCAGATGAACCTCCCGCTCGGATTCGGGCAGCTTGACCACTTCATCGAAGGCGTTATCGACAAGATTGCCAATGATTCGCACGAGATCGATGCTTGTAACAGAGCTGAAGGTTAAGGATGTTGTATGAACAAGATAGTCGAAACGGATTTTCTTCTCCGTCGCGATCGCGACCTTCGCCTGAACGAGCGCAGCCAAAGCGGGAGAGGGAAGCTCGACGGCGGCTACATTCATGGACTGAATCTCCTTGACGACTTCTTCCATGTACGTTCGAAGCTGATCGTGCTTCTTGAGCGTGAGCATCGAATACATGACCTGAACATGGTTGGCAAAATCATGCCGCTGTCCACGTATAGACGCGAACATGCGTGTCAAGTCATTGATATATGTATCCTGAGATTGATAGATGCCCTCGACACGAGCTGAAGCGATGATCTGCATGATCTTGATCGTCATATAGATGAAGAGCACGATTGAGAGGATGAACGTAACCTGCAACGTTAGAATATGAAGTGGTCTAACGAATATGTGGGAAGAAAAAATAATAAATAGAAAAACCTGCACAATAACGAGTAGAAAGAGCATGAAGTATGGCATGGATCGAACATGAATAATAAAATGGCGAAGCTGTTGTGCGATATGGAGTTTTTTCCATTGCATGAACCCTGTTATGAGCGCGAAAACCCCAATTCCCGGCCAAAAAAGCAGCAGCTTGAAGGCAACAAATTGATCGATAACGGCATCATGACCACCGAAAAATTGGGCAACAAGACCGTAGAATAGCTCGAATATGATCGCTAGGATAATAACAAAGACAATAACTAATATTTTTATTTTCGGCCTTAGTTCCGGGAAAATAAGTGAAACCAACAAGTATAACGAAAGAATGAAATTAATTATATGTGCCCATGTAGGGATGAGAAAAAAAGGAATGTCGACATAAATGGAGTGGACAATACCGCAAATTACGATACGCCTTGCTAGGCGCTCGGGGAAAAATCCTAGACAAACGAAGCTGAACCAAAGACCTATTAATGTCTGTGGAATCGTTACTATAAAAATTAATTGCAGCAAGTTCGAAAGGTAGTCTGGCGGTAAAGTCATGCTTTTAAAGCCCCTTTTGGCCAACAATTCCCTTGCGAAATGACTGGCAAGAGCTGCTGTTTTATGTATATATGTATGTCTATTCACTAACTTTACTAGTTTTATGGCGTAATAGAAATATATAATGCAGCTAAAAATAGACATTCGAAGAGCAAATAAAAGGCTGTCCGTCATCGATTATGATGAGCGGACAGCCTTATTGTTAAGCAAATTTAGCTTGAGCGCTGCTTGTTTCCGGAATTTTAATTGTGAAGACGACACCGCGCTCCATATCCGATTCAACGGACACTTTGCCGTTGTAGCTGCGGACGCGTTCAAGCACGTTGGCAAGTCCAAGGCCCAAATGCCCATTTGACTTTGTTGTATAGCCGGGCTGAAAAATTTGAGCGATCATATGGGTGGAGAGCTGATTCCCTCGATTAATGACGGTTATATACAGCTCGTTGTTGTGTACGAACATTTCCAGATGCACGCCGCGTTCGGCTTCTGGCAGCTTGACTACTTCATCGAAGGCATTATCGACAAGATTGCCGATTATTCGCACGAGATCGATGCAGGTGACGGAGTTGAAGGTCAAGGATGTCGTATGAATCAGATAGTCGAACTGGATATTCTTCTCTGCAGCAATGGCGGCCTTTGCTTGAACGAGCGCAGCCAGCGCTGGAGATGGAAGATCGACGATAGCCACGTTCGTCGATTGAATTTCATTGACGACTTCTTCCATATAGGTTTGAAGCTGTTCATATTTCTTGAGCGCGAGCATGGAATACATGACCTGAACATGATTGGCAAAGTCGTGCCGCTGGCCGCGGATGGAAGCGAACATATGCGTCAAATCTCTGATATAGGTATCCTGAGACTGGTACATGCCCTCGATGCGCGAGCAAGCGATGATCTGCATAATTTTGATGGTGATGCAGATAAAGAGCATAATCGAGGTGATGATCATGATCTGCAATGTTTGAGCATGAAGCGGTTTAATAAAAACATGAGAGAAGAAGATCATGAATAGGACGACTTGCACTAACACAAGTGATAGCAGCATGAGGTAGGGTCCCGATCGAACATGGATCGTAAATGCGCGCAGCTCGCGAGCAAAATGGATTTTCTTCCTAAGCATGAATGCCGTCAGGAAGGCGATGGCAAGAAAACCTGGCCAGAACAGCACTATTTTGAACAGAATCGAATTGTAAAGGATTTGCTCATACCCGCCGAGAAGAATGGCGAAATAGGCGTAGATCAAATCAAAGCAGGCAGAGATGGCCGTCATGAAAAGAATGACAAAAAATTTATTCTTCATTCTAATTTCCGGGAAAACGAGTGTCAGAAAAAGAAAAGGAGAGAGCAGTGAATTCAATATATGAACCCAGGATGGAACGATGAAGAAGAGAACGGCCACATATACGGATTGTATGATGCTGTAAATGATCATTCGTTTGACGTAGCGATCCGGCAAGAGTTTCAGACTTACGAAGCTGAACCAGATTCCAGTCAAAGATTGCGGAATACACATAATGAACAAAAATTGCAACGTATTTGAAATATAATCCGGTGGTAATGTCATCATTGGGAAGCCCCTTCAGGTTAACAGCACTACTTGCTGCTGGAAGACAGGCGAGTGGCTGATGTGATGTGTGAGGTATGTATTTATCGCTACTCTCTAATTTACTTCCTTTCTGCTAAAATGGAAATATGTAAAGTGATAAATGTATATAATTGGAGGATACATGGATGACTAAAGGCTTGCAAGGGTTTGACTCTCCAACGAAGCATGAGCGGCTCATGTTATATATAGGCAAGCTTGAGATCGGCGCAAAAATATCAGTCAGAACGATGGCGGAAGAGCTCGGTGTCAGTGAAGGAACGGCCTATAAAGCCATTAAAGAAGCAGAATCTCTAGGGCTGGTCAGTACGAAGGAGCGGATCGGAACTGTACGGATCGACAGGAAGAAGAGAGGCTCGCTGGATCGGCTGACCTTCGCCGAGGTTGCGGATATTGTCGAAGGCCAGTTATTCGGAGGCGCAGCAGGCCTCGACAAGACGCTTCACAAATTCGTCATCGGCGCGATGGAGCTTGATGCGATGGTCCGTTATATTGATGCGGGAAGTCTGCTTATTATCGGTAACCGCGAGAAGGCTCACCAATGCGCGATAGAGCAAGGAGCGGGGGTTCTTATAACAGGCGGCTTTGGGACGAGTGATGAGGTGATGAAGCTGGCGGATGCCCATGGCTTGCCGATTATCTCTTCCAAGCATGATACGTTTACGGTCGCCTCGATGATTAACCGGGCGATGTTCGATCGATTAATCAAGCAGAAGATTGTTCTGGTGGAGGATATCGTTACATACAGCCGTCCTGTAGAGACAATGCGGCTTGGCGAGACAGCCGCTCAGTTCCATGAACAGTCAGGCCGGACAGGAGGTTCCCGGTTTCCGGTGCTGGATGACCGGCGCAGGGTAGTAGGCATGATGACGGCGAAGGATGCTGAGGGCGCATCGCCCTCCCAACTGGTGGACAAGCTGATGTCCCGTCATCCGATAACGGCAGCGCCGAACATTCCTATTGCATCCGCAGCGCTTACGATGGCAGCAGAAGGAATTGACCTGCTGCCGATCGTTGACAAGAATCGGAAGCTGCTCGCGGCGCTTAGCCGCAGCGAGGTGCTGGAGGCAATGCGTTACACGGGCAGGCAGCTGGAGTCTGGTGATACATTTGATGATCTGATAAGAGCTGGATTTGAGAAGCTGGGCAGTGAGCCTGGGGGAGAGTGGATATACCGGGGGCGGATCACGCCGCAGATGTCCGGCTCGCTCGGAACCATATCCGAGGGCGTTCTTGTTACACTAATGACGCAAGCTGTACATGGTCTTGTGCGGGAGCTGGGCAAGCGTGATCTTGTAATCGAGAGCATGACGACCTATTTTGTGCGGCCGGTCCAACTGGACAGCATCGTATCGATTAAGCCCAGACTGCTGGAGATGAGCCGCAAAAATGTGAAGCTCGAAGTTGAAGTGGAGGATCAAAGCGGGCTGGCCGCCAAAGCGATGCTGACGGCGCAACTGATTGATCCTTTCTAAACAATTGTGCCGATTATCGCTTCATTGCATTGTAAACGCTATGATTGCGCAGTCCAGCGAACAGATTGAACAACCCCATAATCAGGAGCAGCGTACCGATAATAACTTTTATTGTAGAGCCGGTATAGGCTAGCATAAAGAATAAAGCGATAAACACCAGCATGACGCCCATACTCATGTTGAGCCGGGCAGTGTTCAAGCCGCGCAGCCGGCTGTCGGACTGGCGACGCGCTTTGATGCTGAAAAATACGGACAGCAGAGAGGTCATGCAAATTCCGATAATAATAACCCAATGCAAGGCAATTTCCATAATTGAATGCGCAGCTCCTTTGAATTCGTTTAACGTCATTATTGTATCAGAAAGACAGGCAATTGGCGAAGTGCGAGGGGAAGAACGCTGTTTCGGTCAACCGGGAGGGCGTTCATACAGCCTGGCTTTGAACCATACGCGCAGCACATTGTCCACAATAAGCATGGTTTTGATTTCTACTGTGTATTCCTTGCTGGCAGCAGAATATATCTTTTTGTTCAGCAGAAGGCGGGCCAGCTCCGCATTGGAGTCGATATCATAGATGCTGGTGCCGATGAAAACGTCCAGATCCTTCTTTAATCTCCGTTTCAATTCCGCTTTAGTCAGTTCGTCGACCTTCTTCTTGACAACGCCGTTCTCTCTCGTTTCTAGCAAAATGGGCAGCACGGTTTGAACGATGGAATGCTGGTTTCTATATTGCGTTAATTTGTGTATGCGATCCTCGTAGTCAGCAAGCTTGTCCTCCAGCTCGGAATTGATGGTTCTGAGCGCATTGAAATTCATCAGATAAACCGCATGATAAGCAATGGCTCCGAAGATGGCTCCAACGAGCAGAATCGCAACCGTTTGGGTGAAGGAAGCATAACGTTCGAAAGGCGGTATTCTCATTGCTTAGACCGCCCCTTTGCAGAACCAGCGAATGAGCTCCGTACCCATATGAGCGCCTAGAAAAGCACAAGCAATATATCCGAGCTGCAGGGCGACGGGATGAAGATGGCCCTCCAGCATGTTGCTCTCGATGACCCGCAGCGGATCGATTGTGCCGCCGACAGCAGCGACAATCGCCCATATTTTGAGTCTGGATGCAGTATCCAGCATGATGACAGCAGGGGGAGTCAGCACGAAGACTGAACCGATGCCTGCGAGCATAGAGCCGCCGAAGACGACCCCGAATGCGATGAAGAAGTCGATTGCCGCTTTTTGCATGAAGGAATCCATTTGGCGGCGCACCCCCTGTACATTCTTTTTGAGGAACTCTTGTCCCTTCCTTATCTCATTGTATGGGCTTGCAGGGTGTCAATATGATAAACTAGTAAAAATGATCGTTCGATTGAAAGAAGGAATGTGTAGTGGTGAGCGGCGGCGGCAATTTCGTACATTTGCACGTTCATAGTGAATACAGTCTGCTCGACGGCGCAGTTCGTATCCGCGATCTGGTTGCCCGTGCGGCGGAGCTTGGCATGAAGGCGCTGGCCTTGACGGATCACGGTGTCATGTATGGCGCCATTCCATTCTATAAAGCATGTCGTGAACGGGGCATCAAGCCAATTATTGGCTGTGAGGCTTATTTGACGACGGGCTCCCGGTTTGAGAAAGGCGCCCGCAAGGATAATCCAACCTACCATCTAATATTGCTCGCCCGCAATGAAACGGGTTATCGGAACCTGATGAAGCTGTGCTCAATCGGGCATTTGGAAGGCTTTCATTATAAGCCGCGAATTGATATGGAATCGCTGGCAGCGCATGGGGAAGGCCTGATCTGTTTAAGCTCCTGCCTTGGCGGTGAAATATCGCAGCATCTGCTGCATGACCGGATGGAGGAGGCGCGGAAGGCGGCTTATCGCTACCAGGAGATATTCGGCGAGCACTTCTATCTGGAGCTTCAGGACCATGGATTGCTGGAGCAGAAGAAGGTTATGAAGGCGATGATAGAGCTGTCCCGTGAGACGGGGATTCCGCTGGTGGCGACGAATGATGCCCATTATTTGCAGCCTGCTGATGCAGCCGTTCAAGATGTGCTGATCTGTATTGGGACGGGCAAGACGGTTGAGGATGAGGGCCGCTTCAGAATGGCGACAGATCAGCTGTATTTGAAAAGCGCAGAGGAGATGGAACGCTTATTCGAGCATGTGCCGGAGGCGGTGGCGCGGACGGCGGAGATTGCGTCCAAATGCGAGCTGGAGCTGACGTTCGGGAGAGCGATGCTCCCTTCTTTTCGACCAATTCCCGGTGAAATGACCTCGGCTTCTTATTTGGCGGCGCTATGCCGTGAAGGTTTGGAGAGCCGTTATGCCGGGAGCAGCCAATGGACAGAGGACGCAGCCTTCAAGGATAAAGCGATTCAGCGCTTGGAGTATGAGCTTTCTGTCATTGAAAGCATGGGGTTCAGCGATTATTTTCTCATCGTATGGGATTTTATTCGATATGCCCATGAGCAAGGCATTCGCACAGGTCCTGGACGGGGATCGTCTGCTGGCAGTCTGGTTGCTTACACGCTGCGAATTACTGATGTTGATCCGATCAAATATAAGCTTTTGTTCGAGCGGTTCCTTAATCCAGAGCGGATCTCGATGCCGGATATCGATATTGATTTCAATGACGAGCGCCGCGATGAGGTTATTGAATATGTATCGACCAAATACGGTGATGAGCATGTCGCCCAGATTATTACGTTCGGAACAATGGCCGCCAAGGCTGCCGTACGGGATGTGGGCAGAGCGCTCGCAGTCCCTTTCGGAGAGGTGGACAAGGCGGCAAAGCTTATTCCACACCAGCCTGGCATTACGCTGGAGGAAGCGCTGAAAGCGAGCTCGGAGCTGCGTGACGCCTGTCAGCGCCAGCCGCGCACAGACGAGATGCTGAGGATGGCGTTGAAGGTGGAGGGCATGCCGCGCCACGCATCGACGCATGCCGCAGGCGTTGTCATTTCAGGGGAGCCGTTGACCCACTATGTTCCGCTGCAAGAGGGGACGGAGGGGACGCCTCTAACGCAGTATTCTATGGAGCATCTGGAAGCTGTCGGACTGCTTAAGATGGATTTTCTGGGATTGCGAACGCTCTCGATTCTGGAGCGGACGCTGGACTGGGTGAAGCGGCAGCATGGCATCACAATCGATTTTCGCCAGATTGCCGACGATGATCCGTTAACCTACGAGATGCTGACTCGCGGAGAGACAACGGGGATTTTTCAGTTGGAGTCCGCCGGTGTGCGGCGGGTGCTGCGGGAGCTGAAGCCTACGCAGTTTGAAGATATTGTCTCGGTCGTGGCGCTGTATCGTCCGGGTCCGATGGAGTTTATCCCCAAGTATATTCAGGGCAAGCACGGTGTCGTGAAGGTTGAATATCCGCATCCGTCTCTGGAGCCGATTCTGTCCGATACTTACGGGATTATCGTATACCAGGAGCAGATTATGCAAATAGCTTCTGCAATGGCGGGCTTCTCGCTTGGCGAAGCGGATCTGCTGCGACGAGCGGTTTCCAAGAAGAAACGCGAGGTGCTCGATGAGCAGCGGGCACATTTTGTGAAGGGAAGTTTGGGGCAGGGCTATTCGGAGGATGAAGCTAATTACGTATACGATATGATCGTACGGTTTGCGGATTACGGCTTCCCGCGCGCCCATGCCGCCGCTTATGGCGTGCTTGCCTTTCAGACGGCATGGCTGAAGGCGAATCATCCCGTGCCGTTCATGGCGTCGATGCTGGCTTCGGTGACGGGCAATCAGCGGAAGACAGCCGAATTCGTGGATGAATGCCGTCGCATGGGCATTGACGTGCTTCCGCCGGATGTGAATGAAAGCGATGTGACGTTCACGCCAGTAGGCGGTGCTGTACGATTTGGCCTTGCGTCGATTAAGAATGTCGGCGCACAGGCGATCGAATCGCTGCTGAAGGAGCGCGTGGAACGGCCATTCGACAGCTTGCTGGATCTGTGCCGCCGCGTTGATCTGCGGGTTGTGAACAAGCGGGTGCTGGAATCGCTCGTTCAAGCGGGGGCTTGCGATACACTGGCTGAGCATCGCGCGCAGCTGGTCGCTGTCGTTGAAGAAACCGTAGAGGCAGCGTTGAAGTGGCGGAAGGAGCGCGAGGAGCTGCAGATCGAGATGTTCGGCTTTGACGAGGTGCAGAACTGGGATGTTGCTCTGCCGGATGTGAAGCCGTTCACTACGGGGCAGCTGCTGGCGCTGGAGCGGGAATTGCTGGGGCTGTATCTGTCCGGCCATCCGCTGGATGACTATGCGGATACACTTTCGGAGCTGCCGCTGGATCGGCTGGTCGAGCTTGGCGAAGCACCGGAGGGCAGCCTTGCCATGGTCGCCGGCATGGTCGTATCGCTCAAGCCCTTCACGACGCGCAAGGGGCAGGCGATGGCGTTCCTAGAGATCGAGGATCGCATCATGCGCGTCGAAGCGGTCGCTTTCCCCACCCTGTGGAAGCGGCACGCGCAGCTGTTGGAGCAAGGCAGCCTCGCCATTATTCTGGCGAAGGTGCAGCATCAGGACGACGACTACAAGCTGCTGGTCGAGGACGTCGTCCCGCTTGGCCGCTCGGACCGCGACCTTGCGGGAGAGGTCCGGCGGCTGGAGCAGTCGCGCGCGCGGGCGGAAGCGCCGGCTGCGGCCGCAGGGCAGCCGCAAATGCGGCGGGGCGCGCACGCGGCGGCGGCGGGAGCGGCGCGAGGCGTGGTAGCGCCAGCGGAGGCTGGGGGCACGCCTGCAGAAGCAAGGCCAGCGGGAGCACCGCAGTCGGTTGCAGGCAGGGGGAGCGAAGCTTCCTTCCGCCAAGCGCCACAGCAGAAGCAGCAGCGGGTTTACATCAAGATAGCTGTCGGACGGGAGGAGCCTGACACGCTGAAGCAGTTGAAATCACTGCTAGCTGGGAGCGCAGGTCCTCTTGAAACCGTTCTATTTTATGAGAACAAGCAGCAAACCGTGGTGCTAAACGACACTTATCGGGTGAAGCCCTCGCCTCATCTTATCGCGCAAATCGAGAGCTTGCTTGGCAAAGGCTCAGCTGTTGTAAAGTAAAGCATGTCGGAGCAGCCTGCAGAAGTAACGCTTCGGAAAGTTGAATTGCAACAATCGTCCTTTGAGAAAGTCAAACCAGTCATTGATGACGAAGCGCCGAAAAACCACTTGGAGCTGTCGCTGTAAGCAGGAATTTCCGCGTTACAACACAGAAAAAAGCAGTGAGATGCGCTGTAAGCCTGAAAAACCTTCTAACAGATGACGAAGCTCCGAAAAACCACTTGGAGCTGTCGCTGTAAGCAGGAATTTCCGCGTTACAACACAGAAAAAAGCAGTGAGATGCGCTGTAAGCCTGAAAAACCTTCTAACAGATGACGAA
>NZ_CAKMMF010000033.1 GCF_927798095.1 Paenibacillus plantiphilus
GTCCGCTCGACTTGCATGTATTAGGCACGCCGCCAGCGTTCGTCCTGAGCCAGGATCAAACTCTCCATAAAAGAAGTTTTCGCTTTCGACGCTAGTCGAGAGAGAAAAGCTTCAACGAAGTCTTTCCAAACCGGACTAGCCGGTGAAGAAAAATCTTCAAAGGATGGCTTGTTAGCTCATCGCTGACTTACATTTTAAAACCTGTTTGACAGGTCGCTCATTGTTCAGTTTTCAAAGAACAAATTCTTGTGAAATCCTTGTCGCGTCTAGCTTTTCTTACGCTCGTCCAACTCCGTTTAACGACGTTGTCTCATCGGCGACTTTTATAAGATACCATAGGACCTGTGGGTAATGCAAGCATTATTTTAAAATAATTTTATTCACATGTGGACAATGCGCTTCCATCAACGATAAGAACGCATATTGAGCGCATATCTGGACAGCTCTTTAGGCGAGGCAATACGGGCGTACATGCGGAATATCACCTTGTAGCGTTTCGCAATGGAGGTTTTAATATCACCGTCTAAACGGGAGTCGTTGAGATCAAGCAGCATTTCATCAAGCTCTTTGCGCAGGACGTAGTCGAGTTCTTTGCATTCTCTATCGTTGAACAGTATTCCGAGCATAGCTGGCAGTGTCCCCCTTTTGCAATTCAGCCCTATTGGACCAATAGAAACGGCGCCTTACGCATGTCGCGTTAGACGCCGCCTTATTGGTATGCTCAGAAATTGGAAATTTTATTACCTCTCAAGCAGCCAAACTGTAAATGTACTTTCTATAATGGACGCTGCAAGCAGCATAACTACGATAAGAACCATTGCCGGAAGCGATTTTTTCACGAAATATTCAAGCTCTTGTCCCCATCCTTTGCGGCGGGTGAGTATAACGCCTATACCAGAAAACATGAGCTTGCCAAAACGCATGCCGTAAGCGCAAGCAAACAGGATAGCCGGTATTTCCAATATGCCGTGAGGCAGCAGACCTTTGACGACGATCGTAAATAACATGCCTTCCTCAGAGGCGATGCCGATAACATAACCGAGCACCATTCCATTGATCGCCAAAAATATTAAGGGAACGATACCGAACAAGGAGCCTATATACATTACAAGAATCGCCTTGATCGCGTTATTGAAGAAAATAAAGATCATAAACCAAAGCGAAGAGTTTTCCATCGCATTTATTTTTTGCGCCACTTCACCAAGACCCGATAATTGCCCTTGTATAAAGTTGTCCAGCGCGGGGTTCGTCGCCCCTACAACCATACCAGCTATCAGAATGACCGTGCTAAAAATGATGTAATGCCGCATCTCCTTCAGATGTCCGAATATTTCGCGAAGCGCAAACATAGTAACGCTCACCTCTTCTTATTTTTCTGGTTGGCAATGAATAAGTTTATTGTACGGGCATAGATTGTACTAGAACAAGCCCTATTAGAGAGGAGATTAATGCCGAATGAATATGTTCTATGTATGGAATGGCCGGAAGTTGAAGCGTTATTTGCTGATTGGCATCGGAATTCTTTTTGCCGCTGGAGTTATTTATGCCGAGAAGGATAATATTACGGTGTTCGCTCCCAACCAGCCCGCAGCGATTTACAGTGTGCCTACGGAGAAAAAGGTCGTTGCCTTCACCTTCGACATCAGTTGGGGAGACAAGCGGACAGAGCCAATTCTTGAGGTGCTGAAGCAGAAGAACGTAAGGAAAGCAACCTTCTTCCTATCCTCGCCCTGGAGTCAGTCGCATCCCGAAATCGTTAAAAAAATTGTTGAAGCAGGTTACGAGATCGGCAGCCACGGCCATAAGCATGACAATTACAGCAAGCTTAGCGAGGATGAGATCCGCACTCAAATCCAGACCGCTCACACGATTCTGTCACAGGTAACCGGCAAATCGCCCAACTTAATTCGGCTGCCCAACGGTGATTTTGACAAACGGGTGCTGAGTGTTGCCGAGCAGCTCAACTATAAAGTGATTCAGTGGGACACCGATTCTCTGGACTGGATGAACATCGGAAAGGATAAAATCATTAACCGAGTCGTCAGCAAGGCGCATCCCGGCGACATTATCCTTATGCATGCCAGCGATTCCGTCAAACAAACGCACGAGGCGCTTCCGGTTATTATTGATCAATTGCGTGCGAAGGGCTATGATTTTGTAACGGTGTCCGAGCTGATCGCGCAGACGGATCTTCAAGGCAAGCCGGTGCAGGACAAACCGACGATGTTTGAGCATTTTGATACAGCTTTGGCTGGTTACTAAGGTGGTATCGTTAAACGGCCGGCTTCGCATCTGCTGCGGAGTCGGTCTCTTCTTTGCGCACAAGACGGTGCAGAAGCATAATTTGGTACGCATTGCAGGCGAACAATGGTATGACCATAAAGATTATAGCTGCCGTGTTGCTCTCATCGCCATTGATGCTTGGCCATGATTCTAGAATCGTTACGACAAACAACAGGAACATCGTTGGCGCAATTGCGCTTTTATTGGTCTGCTTTGCCTTGAAATAGGTGACAATTGCTGAGGCCGCAACAAGTGAAAGCGGAAGCACCCAGAAGATCCAGTTATTATTCAACGCCCCTCTGTCCTCGTACAGGTTGTATCCCAGCAGGCCCACTGCGAACAGTGTCGTGTAGCCTTGAAGCGCATTCCACATATAGCTTTTGCGAATAATGCCTAAGGCAATATAGGTCAGAACAAGGTAGGCGAAAAAGCCCATTTGACTAAATGCCCCGAACAGCAGGCCGACAAGCCCCATCATCACCGCATTAAATCCTGCCGCCTCCAGACCCATAAATCCAAAGGAGGGGTCTGTCCACTGCAGAATGCTTCCAACCAGTATGGTTACAACACCGCCCAAGGCCATCGTACTCCAAAATATAAAAAATAATTTGCGCAGATTCAAACTGTCCACTCCTAAACTTTTTTGTGAGGTATGCCGGATATAAGTCAATTATCCGGTTCGTGTGCATCGCTTTATTTTACCATGTCCACTACAAAAAGCTATGCTGCATCCATGATAATCCGATGAACAATGTGCCATACTACAGAACATGAAGCACGTCGCTAAATTAGAAAGGAGACGCGTGAATCATGCTTAAACGTTGCGCAATGCTCATCGCGTGCGTCATGCTGGCTTCTATATTGGCAAGCTGCGGCGCCGAGCCATCCAGCGGGTCGAACGAAGCAGTCAGCTACAAGGACATGAAATCGATGGTTATTGACATACTGAAGACCGAGGATGCTCAAAAAGCATTGCAGGAATCGGCTCAGCAAATGACGGGCAGCACGGGATTCAGCTCGAAAATTATGAGCGTTCAGGATCAGGAGCAGGTACGGCTTGCAGTCAAGGAAACACTTGTGTCGCCAGAATACGATAAGGTTATTGAGAAGCTGATGACCGACCCTAGATTTGCAGGTGAATTCGCCAAATCAGTTAATAAGCAGAACAAACAAATTCATAAAGATCTCATGAAGGATCCCGCTTACCAGAAAGACCTCATACAGGTATTGAAGAGCCCGGAGATGAACCGGATGATTCTGGATGTTCTTCAAAGCACACAGTACCGCAAGCAAGTCTCAACCATCATGCAGGAATCGATGCAAAGCCCAATGTATCGCCTGGAAATTCTGGATTTACTCAAAAAAGCTGTTCAAGAGGAGCTTAAACCGAAGCCCGACGAGAAAGTGAAGAAAGCCGAGGGCGGCGGTGGCAGCGACAGCCAATCCCAAGAGGAATCAGGCGGAGGCTCTGAGGAGGATTCCGAGGGCGAAGGCCAAGGCTCTTCAACTTAGCGGCTGCCGAATAAAAGCCCGCAAGACTGCTTATGCTGCACGAACGCACTAATGGTGCGCACCTTTCAGCAAAATGTCCTTGCGGGCTTCTTTATGGGATCTTTCAGACTTATGGCCGCTGAGCTTCGCATTTGTCGATAACGCGATCAGCAACCTCCAGATACAGCTTGCCATTCTCGGTATCCGCCTTGTAAACCGATGGCGAATAGTCGGGCTCCGACAGATGGTTGTCCGGCGCGCCTAACGGAATTTGAGCAAGCAGCTCGGAGTTGAGCGATTCCGCAAGACGAGCGCCGCCTCCGCGTCCAAAGACGTATTCCACTTCACCGCTCTTGCTTACATAATGGGACATGTTCTCGATCACGCCGATGATCTCATGCTCGGTTTTGATCGCCATCGCTCCTGCCCGCGCTGCGACGAAGGCCGCGGTGGCATGTGGCGTCGTCACAATAATTTCTTTGCTCTGTGGAATAAGCTGATGCACGTCAAGCGCTACATCGCCCGTTCCCGGCGGCAGGTCCAGCAGCAAATAGTCAAGCTCTCCCCACTCGATCTCGGAGAAGAAATTGCGCAGCATCTTGCCGAGCATCGGCCCGCGCCATACGATTGGCGCATTGTCTTCGACGAAGAATCCCATCGACATGACCTGTACGCCGAATTTCTCGATCGGAATGACGCGCTCATTCTCGATTTGCGGGCGATCTTCGATCCCCATCATGTCGGGGATGCTGAAGCCGTAGATGTCGGCGTCAATTATGCCGACACGCTTGCCTCTACGGGCCAGGGCGACCGCCAGATTGACGGTCACCGTGGACTTGCCAACGCCGCCCTTGCCGCTGGCGATGGCGATGAACTGCACCCCGCTGCCGGCTTGCAGCAGCGGATGTGCCTCAAGCCCGGCCCCGTGCCCGCGTACGGGGCCGCTGCTGGCTTGGCCGCCCGCGCCTGCGGCAGCGGCGGCGGGCTTGTCTGCGGCGCGGCTGCTGCCAGCGCCGCCCTGCGCTTGCGCGGGCGCATCCGCGCGCGCCTCACCGGCCCGAAACCGGAAATGCACGGTTTCGGCCCCGGCTCGCGCCAGCGCGTCGCGCAGCGCGCCCTCCAGCGAGGGGTTTGCACCCTCGCTGACCCCAAGGACCGTCAGTGACACATGACGGTCCCTCACCATAACATCGCGGATGGCAACAAGTCCATCCGCACCAAATTGTGCCGCAGCAGATTCTGCGGCCGAAATAACTTCTTCACGAGTTGGCATCTATACTTCGTCCCCTTATTCAACAGACATAGAAAACCTACTATTGCGATTGTAATAAAACCATAATACCATATTCCGACTTCCTGCCAAAACGAATCTAAGCTAAACTTCTATAAATCCATTTATTCTTATGTTAATTACTTCCATATCACTGCGAAGCCGGCTCCCCCGAGCCCCATTTCTCCTTTGCCGTATATCGCAGTATCCCTTGATAGATCGAAGCAGCGACCATTTTCTGATAATTGCTGTCCGCCAATCTGCTCGCTTCACCTGGATTGGAGAGAAAGCCGACCTCAACAAGAGCACTTGGTATATTATCCATCGCCTTCAGCAGATAAACGGTATTGACGGTGGAAGCCACACGCTCCGTATTCTCCAAATTCCGTTTAATCTCATGCTGAATGAACGATGCCAGCACCACATTGTCGGGATGATTCGGATAGAAGAACGTTTGTGCGCCCGACCAGCGGGCAGAAGGTATGCTGTTCATATGGATGCTAATAAACAGCGAGGCCCCCTTATCCTTGACGAATTGAGCCCGTTTCACCAAATCCTCTGTCTTGCGCCGACTAAGCTTGCGTGTTCCTTCCTCCGCCAAATCATAATCGCCCTCGCGCGTCATAACAACGATTGCTCCAGCCTCCTGCAAATAATCGCGGAGCTGCAGCGCAATCGCCAAATTCAGATCCTTCTCCACGACGCCCTGCTTGCTCACAGCACCGCCATCCGCACCGCCATGACCTGCATCTATCGCTACAACCTTGCCGGAGAGCGGCAGCGTCCAATAGGTCCATGTTCGACTGGCAGGTATGTCTTGCGTAAGGAGTACGACAGTGAGTGCAACGGCGACCATGCCCACTACAATACGAATAACACCGCGATATGTAAGCCAGATAACAAAACGATTACGAATTCCGCGCATACAAAAACCACCCCTATTCCACATAAGAAGATAATGTGCGGATTTGACGTTCCTCCGCTTTATTATCATCTTATGGGACGAGGTGGTTCGTTATGCTTTCATCAGCACCGATTAGTTAACCGGCTGGGACATGCCTTCAATCAGAATCTTCGCAACCTCAGGACGCGAGAATTCCGGCGGCGGACAAACACCGTCACGCAGCAATGCGCGAACCTTCGTTCCCGATAGCGTCAAATGCTCCTCGCTGCCATGCGGACAAGTTTTGCTGGAAGCCATATTGCCGCATTTTTTACAGAAGAAGCTGTGCTCGAAGAACAATGGCGTAATGCCGAGCTCATCAGCAGTGAACGTACGGAGCAATTCTTGCGCCTCATAAGTGCCGTAGTAGTCGCCTACACCAGCATGATCGCGCCCAACGATAAAATGGGTACAGCCATAGTTTTTGCGCACCATCGCATGGAAGATCGCCTCACGCGGTCCAGCATAACGCATAGCTGCAGGGAATACGCCGAGAAACGCGCGATCCTGTGGATAGTAGTTCTCCAGCAGAGCGATATAGCTTTTCATCCGAACATTCGCAGGAACGTCATCGGATTTGGTTTCACCAACAAGCGGATTCAGGAACAACGCGTCAACGATCTCCATTGCACACTTCTGAATATATTCATGCGCGCGGTGTACCGGGTTGCGTGTCTGGAATCCAACGATTGTACGCCAGCCCTTCTCAGCGAAAATGCGGCGAGTCTCAGCCGGATCAAAATAAAATTCATTGAATTTCTCCGGAACAGGACGATTCAATACCGTAATCGCGCCGCCAACATAAGTCGATGGACGACCATACAGCTTCGCGACGCCTGGATGTTCTTCATCATCGGTTTTGAAAATATGAAGCGCCTCATGCTTCTGATCAACGCTATAAATGCTCTCAACATCGATTACGCCATATACGATGCCGTCTTCGCCGATTAGTGCGGCGCGCTTGCCTACCGACAGCTCGGCTGCCTTGGCTTCCTCAACAGCAAGTGTAATCGGAATGCTCCATACCGTTCCGTCTGCAAGACGCATACGCTCAACAACCGAGCGATAATCGGCTTCATTCAGAAATCCAGCAAGCGGGGAGAATGCTCCCACACCAATGAGGTCCAAATCAGAAACTGTCCAATTGTTGATTGTGATTGATTGTAAACCAGCTGCTTCTGCAAGCAATGCTTCGCGCTCCGTGCCAGCTGCGACACGATTGATCAAAACACCGCCATGCGGTTTAATGCTGCTCATTGTATGAATGGCCTCCCTTTATTTATGCAGTCCGCATTCTGTTTTTTCTTGACCAGACCAACGTCCTGCGCGCGGATCCTCGCCAGGCATAACTTGGCGCGTACAGTACTCGCAGCCAATGCTTGGGTAGTTATTGTCATGCAATGGATTATAATATACATTGTTCTCGCGAATATAATTCCATACATCCTCTGTCGTCCAGTGCGCGATTGGGTTGAACTTGATCAGCCCGAATTTAGTATCATATTCAACTTTCTTCGAGTTCGCACGTGTAGGCGCTTGATCGCGGCGAATACCGGTAATCCATGCATCATACCTTGAGAGAACTTTGGTCAAAGGCTGTACTTTGCGAATGTTGCAGCATTGGTTCGCATCACTCTTCCACAGCTCATCACCGAACTGCTCCGCTTGCTCCTCCGGCGTAATCTCCGGTTTCATCTGCACAAACTTCATACCGTATATTTCCATCATTTTATCGCGTGTCTCATAGGTTTCCTTGAAATGAAAATCAGTGTCCAAATAGAACACATCCGTGTTCGGACTAATCTTCTGCAGCATATCAACAAGTACAACATCCTCCGCGCCAAAGCTGCAGGCAAATGTAATATTAGGGAATGTTTCTACCGCATATTTCAAAATAGCCTCCGGCGATGCATGCTCGAGCTCTTCCGCCTTTTGATTAACTAGTGCTTCTTTTTCAAAAAGGTTCATGATTGAGTCCCCCCGTTTAGAATTCCTAAAATTAGCTACATTAAATTATACGTCCAACTGCATGAATGTTCAATGACCTAATTGAGCCAAAATGATAAAAAATGCCCTCTCTGGCGTGCAGAGAAGGCATTTTCCTTTGAATAGATTAACGTTTCGAGAACTGAGGCGCACGACGTGCTGCTTTAAGGCCGTACTTCTTACGTTCTTTCATACGTGGGTCACGCGTCAGGAAGCCTGCGCGTTTCAAAGCTGGACGGAATTCCGGATCTGCTTTAAGCAGAGCACGGGAAATACCGTGTCGAATTGCTCCTGCTTGACCGGAAATACCACCGCCATGAGCGATAACGAGTACGTCGTATTTAGACGTCGTGTCCGTCAGGTTAAGTGGTTGTTTCACGATCAGCTTGAGCGTTTCAAGACCAAAGTATTCATTAAGGTCGCGTTTATTGATAACGATTCGTCCTTCACCCGGCACAAGACGTACGCGTGCAACAGAGTGTTTACGACGACCGGTTCCATAGTATTGAACTTGAGCCATGAAACTGTCCTCCCTCTAATTAACCACGAAGTTCGTAAACTTCTGGATTTTGTGCTTGATGCGGGTGCTCCGAACCAGCGTAAACTTTCAGCTTGAGCTTCAGTTTGTCGCCCAGACGATTCTTTGGAAGCATGCCGTGAATAGCAAATTCCAATACGCGCTCTGGTTTGTTTTTCAACATTTCACCAGCAGGTGTTACTTTCAAACCACCTGGGTGCATGGAGTGACGATAGTACATTTTGTTTGCAAGCTTGTTGCCTGTAAGAACAATCTTCTCTGCATTGATGATAACAACGAAATCGCCAGTATCAACGTGCGGAGTGAATTGTGGTTTGTGCTTGCCGCGAATAAGGCTTGCAGCTTCGCTCGCCAGACGGCCAAGCGTCTTGCCAGTCGCATCAATAAGGTGCCACTTGCGTTCTACTTCATTAGGCTTAGCCATAAAGGTGGTGCGCATGAAAGATCCTCCTTCTTCATTTCAACAATCGTTCTCATGTATGAAGAAACGTTATACGTCTCATCTGTTTAAGTACTAGTTTGAATTTGCTTTTGTTGGGGCCATCTTAGTCGGGGCTGTGGGAGAGCCACTAAGAAAGCACAAGTTATATTCTACTATAAATAATTGCTATACGCAAGCAGTTTATTGACTTGTTCTCCCTTATGCAACACTTATTCCGCATACTCAATATCCCACAGCATCAGACCGTGCGCCATTGCGGTCGGTCCTGCTGCTGAGCGATCCCTTGCTTGCAGAATAGCAGCCATTTGGGCAGCTTCTCTTTTCCCTTGTCCGACCCACAATAATGTTCCGACAATGATGCGCACCATATTGAACAGGAAGCCATTGCCGGTCACATAGATGTCCAGCTTGCCATCTCCTTCTACAAGCCAGGCGTCATATATTGTTCTGACATGACTGGACTTCGTAGATTGCCGCGAGGCAAAGGAAGTAAAGTCATACTCGCCAATTAGCGCAGCAAGCGCCGACTGCATCGCAGCAACATTAAGAGGAGTGGGATGATGGAACCGATAGTTCCGTTCAAATACATCCGGGAACTTGTTAGTATCGATTGTATATTTGTACGTCTTCTTCTTCGCTGAGCGACGCGAATGGAATTCAAGCGATACCTCATCAGCATGAAGAACGACAATATCCTTAGGCAGACGAGTGTTCAATGCGAGCGCCCAACGTTCAACAGGAATACTTGAATGCGTAAAAAAGTTGAACACCTGTCCGCGTGCATGAACACCTGCATCGGTGCGGCCCGAACCAATAATACGCTCATCTTCCCCAGTGATAGCCTTATTGGCCTTCTCTATAATATCCTGTACCGTATTGCCGCCCGGCTGCGTCTGAAAGCCATAGTAACCTGTACCGTCATAGCTGACTACCATCCTGATATTCCTCATCCGGCACCTCCAGCCTGTTCACTTAGAGCTCGTCACATCGGCAAATAAAAAAAGGTGGCCGTAAGGCCCACCCTTTCTTGTTTACGCACGATCCACCAGTTCCAAGTACACCATAGGTGCAGCATCGCCGCGGCGAGGACCTAGCTTCAGAATCCGCGTATATCCGCCTGGACGTTCCGAGTAACGGGTAGCCAGATCGGAGAACAGCTTCTGGATTGCATCAGGTCCGCCATCGATGGACTCGCGGCGAACATAAGCAGCAACCTGACGACGAGCGTGAAGATCGCCACGCTTAGCAAGCGTGATCAGCTTCTCAGCGATTGGGCGAAGCTCTTTCGCTTTTGCTTCCGTCGTTTGGATGCGCTCATACAGGAACAAGTCAGTGACGAGATCGCGGAATAATGCTTTACGCGAGCTAGCATCACGGCTTAGTTTTGAATATGCCATTGATTTCCCCTCCTTTAAAAGATTTGCAAAGCAAATCTATCTGTGTAACGTAACCGGTCGACTAGTCTTCCATGCGAAGGCCAAGACCAAGTTCTTCAAGCTTCTCTTGTACTTCCTCCAAAGATTTGCGACCAAGGTTGCGCACCTTCATCATATCTTCTTCGGTTTTCGTAATCAGCTCTTGAACGGTGTTAATGCCTGCACGTTTCAGACAATTGTAAGAGCGTACGGAGAGATCCAATTCCTCGATCGTCATCTCCAGCACTTTCTCTTTCTTGTCTTCTTCCTTCTCGACCATGATTTCCGCATCTTTGGCTTCATCCGTCAGACCAACGAATAAATCAAGGTGCTCGGTTAAAATTTTTGCGCCGAGGCTAACTGCTTCTTCCGGCCTGATGCTGCCGTCAGTCCATACTTCAAGTGTCAGCTTATCATAGTTGGTCACTTGACCGACGCGAGTATTTTCAACGCTATAGTTGATGCGTGTAATCGGCGTGTAAATGGAATCTACAGGGATCACGCCAATTGGCTGATCATCCCGTTTATTGCGATCCGCTTGAACATAACCGCGTCCACGATTTGCGAATACCCGCATATGGAGACGTGCACCGGAGGCAAGTGTTGCGATATGAAGATCAGGGCTTAAAATTTCGACATCGCTATCGGCGCGAATATCAGCAGCCGTAACGATACCATCGCCCTCAGCGTCGATTTCCAAAACCTTCTCTTCGTCGGAATGGATTTTCAACGAGAGTCCCTTAAGGTTCAGGATGATCTCGGTTACGTCCTCAATTACGCCTGGAACCGTCGAGAATTCGTGAAGAACTCCATCGATTTGAACCGATGTCACAGCTGCGCCAGGCAGCGATGACAGCAGAATCCGGCGCAAAGAATTACCTAGTGTCGTGCCGTAGCCGCGTTCCAGCGGCTCGACGACGAAACGTCCGTAAGTGCCTTCCTCATTCAGTTCTACGGTTTCGATTTTCGGCTTTTCGATCTCAATCACTAATAGTACCCTCCTTCAAAACGTCGCTCCGCTACAATTATCGCTAGTGATGTCAAATCATGTAGTATGCCAAACCTTCACAACCATTATTCACAAGTTGGAGATATTTGATACCACGTGCATTTGACTATACGCGACGACGTTTTGGCGGACGGCATCCGTTATGTGGAACTGGTGTGACGTCTCTAATAATATTCACTTCAAGACCTGCAGCTTGCAGTGAGCGAATTGCTGCTTCACGGCCAGCGCCTGGACCTTTAACAACCACTTCCACAGATTTCATGCCGTGTTCCATTGCCGCTTTTGCAGCGGATTCAGCAGCCATTTGAGCTGCGAATGGTGTGCTTTTACGGGAACCTTTAAAACCGAGGTTACCCGAGCTTGCCCAAGAAATCGCATTGCCGTGAGGGTCAGTGATCGTGACGATCGTGTTGTTGAACGTCGAGCGGATGTGTGCTACGCCCGACTCGATATTTTTACGGTCACGACGTTTGGTACGAACCACTTTCTTTGGTTTAGCCATTTCGGTTATCCCCCCTTATTATTTCTTCTTGTTCGCTACAGTCCGACGAGGACCTTTACGCGTACGAGCATTGGTTTTCGTGCGCTGACCGCGAACAGGAAGACCACGGCGGTGACGAACACCACGGTAGCAGCCAATCTCAATCAGACGCTTAATGTTAAGCGAAATCTCGCGACGAAGGTCGCCTTCAACTTTAACCGATTTATCAATCGTTTCGCGCAAACGGCTTACTTCATCTTCAGTCAAATCGCGAACGCGTGTTTCGGCGCTGATGCCAGTCGTGCTCAGAATTTTCTGTGCAGTCGTAGTACCAATACCGAAAATGTACGTTAATGCGATTACGACGCGTTTATCGCGAGGTAAGTCTACACCAGCTATACGTGCCATGTGTCGTTTCCTCCTTTATCCTTGTTTTTGTTTGTGTTTCGGATTTTCACAGATCACCATAACATTGCCTTTGCGACGAATAACTTTGCATTTCTCGCAAATGGGCTTGACCGAAGGTCTGACTTTCATCGTGATTACCTCCTGAATTCTCTCGTCAGCAGATCATTGCGGATCTACTTCCGATAGGTAATGCGTCCTTTAGACAAATCATAAGGCGATAACTGGACGACTACTTTGTCTCCTGTCAGAATGCGAATAAAGTGCATTCTGAGCTTGCCCGATACATGGGCCAGAATTTGGTGTCCGTTCTCCAGCTCTACCTTGAATACAGCATTGGGCAGCGGCTCGACGACCGTACCTTCGACTTCAATAACGTCTTCTTTGGACACAGTCATTCCCCTTTCAGTTGCGCAAACTTCTGAATTACAAAACGCAGCTTGGCGTTTGTTACACGGCCGGATTCCCGCATGCTGTCAGTCACTTCATGACTGACGACCGGTTGCAATAGAAGATGTGTTACATTCTTCTTCTTAGGTTGATCGAATCGCCGTTTGTCTCCATCAGCGATAAGGACAAAGCGCTCGTCTATGACGCCAATAATGACAGCATAGCCGCCCTCGTCCTTGCCTCGCATAACTTTTACGATCCGGCCGATCTCTGGCATATGTTCCAATGCGCTCAACCTGCCTGCTCTCTGGATTGAGTTAATATTTCGCAGCCGTTCTCGGTTACAGCCACAGTATGCTCAAAGTGAGCGCACCATGTGTCATCCACAGTAACGACTGTCCAATTATCCTCCAGCGTACGAACATAACGCTCGCCGATGACAACCATCGGTTCGATCGCCAGAACCATGCCCGGTTTCAGACGTGGACCGCGATCAGGTACGCCGTAGTTTGGAATCTGCGGTTCTTCATGGAGACTTGCTCCAATGCCGTGACCTACATATTCTCGCACTACGGAGAAGCCAGCTGCTTCGATCACTTGTTGAATCGCATGCGAGACAGTGAACAGCCGCACATCCGCCTTCACCATTGCAAGGCCGGCGTACAGGGACTGTTCAGTCACTTCCAGCAGACGGTTTGTTTCTTCACTGATGTCGCCAACGCCGTAGGTCCAGGCGGAATCGCCATGGTAGCCCCCGTATTGCGCGCCGATATCAATGCTGATAATGTCGCCATCATTCAGCTTTCGTGATCCCGGAATACCGTGCACCAGCTCGTTATTAACAGAAGCGCAAATGCTGGCAGGAAATTGATTGTAGCCTTTAAAAGAAGGCAATGCGTCTTGACTGCGAATGTACGACTCGGCGATACCATCCAGCTCCTTGGTCGTTATTCCAGGACGTATCGCTTGTTTCAGCAAACGATGCGTCTCGGCAACGATCCTGCCAGCTTCTCTCATATATCGCAATTCCGCTTCGGATTTGCATATGATCATTATACCGAACCCCGCAGACAGGCTGTAATTTCTCCTGTTACTTCGTCGATTTCCTTCTCGCCGTTTACTTCTCTCAGCAATCCTTTGCCTGAATAGTAATCAAGCAGCAGTGATGTCTTCGAGATATATTCGTCAAGACGTGTTCCGACTTTCGCTTCCGTATCGTCTGACCGCTGATACAGCTCGCCGCCGCATTTATCGCAAACGCCTTCTTGCTTCGGCGGATTGAACATAACATGATAAGTCGCGCCACAAGCTTTACAAATGCGGCGACCGGTCAGACGCGCAAGCAGCAAGCCACGGTCTACCTTTAAGTTAACGACATGATCGATGCTGCGGCCCATTTCAGCCAGCATTTCGTCCAGTGCCTCAGCTTGCTGAAGCGTGCGCGGAAACCCGTCAAGCAGAAAACCGGAGTTGCAATCCTCAAGCTGCAGACGCTCACGAACGATACCGTTCGTAATTTCATCCGGAACGAGAAGACCTTGATCGACATACTCCTTCGCCTTTTGACCAAGTGCCGTGCCCTGCTTCATCGCGAGCCGAAAAGCATCGCCGGTCGAAATGTGCGGAACACCGAAAGTGTCTACAATTCGTTCGGCCTGCGTACCTTTGCCAGCGCCCGGAGGGCCCATGAATAAAATGTTCATTAGCGTGTTCCTCGCTTTAAGCACAATAGGCTCTAAGCGGGTTCCGTCACATGCAACATGCGCGGAATCCCGGTTTTGAACCTATCATTATTTATTGATAAACCCTTTGTAATGGCGCTTGATCAATTGTGTCTCGATCTGCTTCATCGTATCAAGTGCAACACCGACAACGATTAGCAATGCGGTACCGCCAAGCTGAACACCTGTAGGTAATCCGGCAAGAGAGCCGAGAGCTATAGGCGTCAATGAGATAAGCGCCAGGAAGATCGCTCCGCTCAGAGTAATCCGTGACATAACGCGAGTAATGAAGGATGAGGTTGGCTTGCCTGGACGAACGCCAGGAATATATCCACCGTTCTTCTTCATTTGATCGGCCATTTGAACCGGATTGATTTGCACAAACGTGTAGAAGAATGTAAATCCGATAATCAACAGTACATAAAGCACCATACCGAGCGGTTTATCATAGAACAAGTTGTCTTTCACCCAAATCGCCCAAGCATGTGTAGACCAGAATTGTGCGATTGTAGCTGGGAATGCCAAGAGCGAGCTTGCGAAGATAACCGGGATAACGCCTGCTCCATTAACCTTCAATGGAATATGCGTCGATTGACCACCGTACATTTTCCGTCCAACAACACGTTTAGCATATTGAACCGGGATTTTGCGTATTCCTTGCTGAACAAAGATAACGGCGACTAGTATTGCAATGACCACTAGGACCATAACAACCGCCTTAACGATGTTCAAGAACAGCTGATCTCCAGCATCTAAGAATTGATCGTTGTAGATCGTCTGGATTTGACCAGGAATACCAGCTACGATACCGGCAAAGATCAGAATCGAAATTCCGTTACCAATGCCTCTCTCCGTAATCTGCTCACCGAGCCACATCAGGAAGGATGTACCGGCAGTCAGAATAATCGCAATCATGACGTAGTCCGTGAACGTAGCCCCAGGAACCATCTCATATTGATATTGTCTGTTAAAGCCGATCGCTGTACCGAAACCTTGAATCAACGCGAGTATAACTGTACCGTAACGCGTGATTTGAGCCAGCTTGCGTTTGCCGTTCTCGCCTTCCTTTGCCCATTCGGCAAATTTAGGAATAACGTCCATCGACAGCAATTGTACGATGATTGACGAAGTGATGTAAGGTATGATCCCGATCGCGAAGATAGAGAACTGGAACAATGCACCACCGGAGAAGGTGTTAAGCAAACCGAACAAATCTCCGCCCTGATCCATACTTTTGAATACGTCTTTATTTACTCCAGGCACCGGAATAAAGGAACCTAAACGGTAAATCAACAAGATGAACAGTGTAAAAATAATCCGCTTGCGAAGGTCTTCCACTTTCCATATGTTGGAAATGGTCTTTAACAATTAGATCACCTCGGTTTTACCGCCGGCAGCCTGGATTTTCTCTACCGCAGATTGAGAGAATTTGTTTGCTTTTACGGTAAGCTTAGCCGTGATTTCGCCATTGCCCAAAACTTTAATGCCGCTTTGTGGGTTTTTGACGATACCTTGCTCAATTAGCAACTCAGGTGTTACTTCTGTTCCATCTGTGAAGCTGTTCAGCTCATCGATATTTACAATCGCATACTCTTTACGGAACGGATTGTTGAAACCACGCTTAGGTACGCGACGATACAATGGGTTTTGTCCGCCTTCGAATCCAGGACGGACACCGCCACCGGAACGAGCATTTTGACCCTTGTGACCGCGACCAGCTGTTTTGCCGTTGCCGCTACCGATACCACGGCCTTTGCGGAAGCCCTCTTTACGAGAACCCGGTGCTGATGCCAGATCATGCAATTTCATCGTACGTTGCACCTCCTTATTATTTCTACCACCAACTAATGGCGATTTATGCTTTTACTTCTTCAACTTTAATCAAGTGGCTAACACTGTTCACCATACCGCGAATGGCGGGGCTGTCACTGTGGACAACCGATTGGCGAATCTTACGCAGACCCAGCGTAGCAACTGTCGCACGCTGTTTCTCGTTACGACCGATTAGGCTGCGAACGAGGGTGATTTGCAATTTTGCCATCGAATTTCCCTCCTTAACCCAAAAGCTCTTGTACGGTTTTTCCGCGCAGTTTGGCAACATCCTCAGCGCGTTTCAGGCGGGACAGCCCTTCCAGCGTTGCGTTAACCATGTTCATGGAATTGGATGAACCAAGCGATTTCGTAAGAATGTCGCCTACTCCAGCCAGCTCAAGAACCGCACGAACAGGACCGCCAGCAATCACTCCGGTACCTTCCGATGCCGGTTTGAGAAGCACGCGTCCTGCACCGAAATGACCAAGAACTAGATGCGGAATAGTTGTGTTTACGAGTGGAACGAGGATCAGGTTTTTCTTAGCATCCTCGATGCCTTTACGAATAGCATCTGGTACTTCGCCCGCTTTGCCGATACCAGCTCCAACATGACCTTTGCCGTCGCCGACAACTACAAGTGCACTAAAGCTGAAACGGCGTCCGCCTTTTACAACTTTCGAAACACGGTTGATTTGGACTACTTTTTCAGTCAGTTCTAACGTATTCGGATCTATACGCAAGTCGTTTTACCTCCTTAATGAATATTTGAATCAGAATTTCAGACCGGCTTCGCGTGCTGCGTCTGCCAGCGCTTGAACTCTGCCGTGGTACAAGTAACCGCCGCGATCGAATACAACTTCCTCATGACCTTTTGCTTTTGCACGAGCTGCAATCAATTCGCCGATTTTGCGAGCGGATTCGACGTTGCCGCCGTTGCCCACCTGTGCTGCAACTTCTTTATCAAGCGTAGATGCAGCAGCGATTGTTACGCCTTGTACATCATCGATCAATTGAGCATAGATGTGTTTCGAGGAACGGAATACAGAGAGACGCGGACGTTGCGTAGTTCCACTGATTTTCTTACGAACACGCAGGTGACGCTTCAGACGCGCTTTGTTTTTATCAGCTTTCGTAATCATTCGTTGCACACTCCTTTCCTTGGTCCTTATGAAGCTCTTCTATTTAAGCAGCCGCTCTTGGCTGCTTATTTTTTCTTACCTGCTTTACCTTCTTTACGAAGAATGCGCTCGCCTTCGTACTTAATACCTTTACCTTTATACGGCTCAGGCTCACGAACGGAACGAATTTTTGCAGCAGTTGCGCCAACGAGTTCTTTGTCGATACCCTTCACGATAATTTTCGTGTTAGATGGCACTTCGAACTCAATGCCGCCTTCCGGTGTAATCTCAACCGGATGGGAGTAACCAACGTTCAGCACGACTTTATCGCCTGCTTTGCTTGCACGGTAACCAACGCCTACGAGCTCCAGGTTTTTCGCAAAACCTTCGGATACTCCGTTCACCATGTTAGCGATGATGCTGCGGGTTGTTCCGTGCAGGGAACGATGCAATTTATTGTCAGAAGGACGCTCTACAGTGATTACACTGTCCGCTACTACCACTTTCATATCCTTGTGGATTTCACGGCTCAATGAACCTTTAGGTCCTTTAACGGTAATGAAGCTGTTGTCCAAGTCGATGTTTACGCCACCGGGTACTTGGATCGGTTTACGGCCAATACGAGACATTGTTGCACCTCCAATCTTTGTGACAGTTAATTACCAAACGTAGCAGACTACTTCGCCACCAGATTTCACTTGGCGAGCTTCTTTATCGGTCATAATCCCTTTGGACGTGGAAATGATCGCCATTCCAAGGCCGCCCAGTACGCGAGGGACTTCATTGCTTTTCGTGTAGACGCGCAGTCCCGGTTTGCTGATACGTTTCAGGCCGGTAATGACACGCTCTTGGTTAGGGCCGTATTTCAAGAAGATACGGATAATCCCTTGTTTGTTATCTTCGATATACTCAGCATCACGGATAAAGCCCTCACGCTTCAAAATTTCAGCGATTTGCTTCTTAACTTTCGAAGCAGGCATTTCAACCGTCTCGTGACGAACAACGTTAGCGTTACGAATGCGAGTCAGCATATCTGCGATCGGATCAGACATAACCATTGTATTAACCTCCTTCCCGAACTAGGCTGATTACCAGCTTGCTTTTTTAACGCCAGGAATCTGGCCTTTGTGTGCTAATTCACGGAAACAAATCCGGCAAATTTTAAACTTTTGCAAAACGGAATGTGGACGGCCGCAACGCTCGCAGCGCGTGTATGCACGCACTTTGAATTTTGGTGCTCGTTGCTGCTTGATCTTCATCGAAGTTTTTGCCACTTGGTATTACACCTCCTGTGGATTACTTCGTAAATGGCATGCCCAGTTGGGTCAGCAATTCACGTGATTCCTCGTCCGTTTTTGCCGTCGTGACGATGACGACGTCCATACCACGCACTTTATCAACTTTATCATACTCAATTTCAGGGAAGATAAGTTGCTCTTTCAAGCCCAGTGTATAGTTGCCGCGACCATCGAACGCTTTGTTCGATACACCGCGGAAATCACGTACGCGAGGAAGAGATACGTTGAACAGTTTGTCAAGGAAGTAGTACATGCGCTCACCGCGCAGCGTTACTTTAACCCCAATTGGCATGTTCTCGCGAAGTTTGAAGCCCGCGATCGATTTCTTCGCACGAGTTACAACAGGTTTTTGACCTGTAATCAAGCGAAGCTCTTCAACAGCAACATCAAGTACTTTAGAGTTCGAAACAGCCTCACCCATACCAATGTTGATGACGACTTTCTCAACCTTAGGCACTTGCATTACTGTCGTATAGTTGAACTTCTGCATCAATGCAGGAGTAATTTCATTCAAGAAACGATCTTTCATTCTTGCTGCCATGGTTCATGGTCCTCCTTTCTCTAACGGTCAATTAATCGATAACTTCTCCGGATCTTTTGGCGATCCGAACTTTTTTGCCGTTGTCGAGCACTTTGTATCCGATACGAGTTACTTTACCGCTCTTCGGATCAACGTGCATCACGTTCGAAACGTGAATTGGCGCTTCTTGCTCAACGATGCCACCCTGCGGATTTTGCTGGGAAGGACGCGTATGCTTCTTCACCATGTTAACGCCTTCGACGAGTACGCGATTCTCACGTGGATACGCTGCAATGACACGGCCTTTCTTGCCTTTGTCTTTACCAGTAATCACGATAATCGAGTCGTCTTTCTTCACGTGCAATTTATTGTTGTGTGATTCCAACACTTTTTTCACCTTTGGCATGAGTTACACCTCCTGCATCTTGCGCTAATACGCAAGTAAATTTCGGCTTATTAAATAACTTCCGGAGCTAGGGATACGATTTTCATAAAGTCACGATCGCGGAGTTCGCGAGCAACTGGTCCGAAAATACGAGTACCACGCGGGCTCTTATCTTCTTTCACGATTACAGCTGCATTCTCATCAAACGCGATGTAAGAACCGTCTTTACGGCGCACCGCACGTTTCGTACGCACGATAACCGCTTTAACAACATCACCTTTTTTGACAACGCCACCTGGTGTTGCTTGTTTAACGGAGCAGACGACCAGATCACCGATGTGTGCTACACGACGTCCAGTACCACCTAGCACACGAATACACATTAATTCTTTTGCGCCAGAGTTATCAGCAACACTCATACGTGTAAATGGTTGAATCATTTCAACGTCCTCCTTTCGGGAAAATGCTTAGAAAAGCATTTTTACAGAATAACAGCTACTTCAACGATTTCGACCAGGCGGAACCGTTTATCTTTCGAAAGCGGACGAGTTTCCATGATTTTGACTACGTCGCCGATTTTGGCTTCGTTGTTCTCGTCATGCGCTTTGAATTTTTTCGTATACTTGATGCGTTTATGGTACAGATCGTGTTTTTTGTAAGTCTCGATTGCTACAACGATCGTCTTGTCCATTTTATCGCTTACGACTTTACCAACTTGAACTTTGCGGGCATTGCGTTCGCTCATGTTCTTCCTCCTTCCTTACTATACCGTTTCGTTATTATTCACGGACAATCAACTAGCTGCTGATTCCCAGTTCTCTTTCACGTAGAACGGTTTTGGCACGAGCTATTTCCTTCCGCACATCACGGATGCGCGTTGGGTTCTCCAATTGACCGGTAGCCAATTGAAAACGAAGGTTGAAAAGCTCTTCTTTAAATCCAGCAACTTTTTGCTCGATCTCAGTAGAGGTCAGGTTGCGCAATTCATTAGCTTTCATTTGCTTCACCACCCACTTCTTCGCGTTTCACGAACTTCGTTTTGATCGGGAGTTTGTGAGCAGCAAGACGCATAGCTTCGCGAGCGATCTCTTCGCTTACACCAGCAAGCTCAAACAAAATTTTACCCGGTTTAACGACTGCAACCCATTTTTCCACATTACCTTTACCGCTACCCATCCGCACCTCAAGAGGTTTTTGAGTAATCGGTTTGTCTGGGAATACTTTAATCCACACTTTACCGCCACGACGGATGTAACGAGTCATCGCGATACGAGCAGCTTCGATCTGACGGTTCGTGATCCATGAAGGCTCCATTGCTTGCAGGCCGAATTCACCGAAGTTAACTGTCGTTCCGCCTTTAGCGCGACCTTTCATGTGACCGCGTTGTTGCTTACGATGTTTGACACGTTTTGGTACCAACATGATTAGTTGCCTCCTTCCTGCGGAGCTTTCTTCTTAGGTGGAAGGATTTCACCGCGATAGATCCATACTTTTACGCCGATACGACCATAAGTCGTATGTGCTTCCGCTGTACCGTAGTCAATATCAGCACGCAACGTATGAAGTGGAACTGTACCTTCGCTATAGCCTTCCGAACGAGCAATCTCAGCGCCGCCGAGACGTCCGCTAACAGCTGTTTTAATTCCTTTAGCACCGGAACGAATCGTCCGTTGAATCGATTGTTTCATTGCACGACGGAACGAAATACGACGCTCCAATTGTTGTGCGATGCTCTCTGCAACCAAGATTGCATCCAATTCAGGATGTTTGATCTCAGCGATATTGATATGGACTTTTTTGCCTTTAGCAATCTTGGAAACCTCGGAACGAAGGTTCTCAACCTCGGAACCGCCTTTACCAATTACCATACCAGGCTTAGCCGTATTGATCGTCACGTTAACGCGGTTAGCTGCGCGCTCAATTTCAAAGCGGGAAACAGCTGCGTCCTTCAACTTGTTTTTCAAGTACTCACGAATTTTTACGTCTTCCATGAGCAGATCACCAAAGTCTTTGCCAGCGTACCATTTGGATTCCCAATCCCGAATGATACCGACACGAAGACCGACTGGATTTACCTTTTGACCCACACGTTATCCCTCCTTATTTCTCAGATACCACCAATGTGATGTGGCTGGTTCTTTTGTTAATCCGGCTAGCGCGACCCATAGCACGCGGACGGAAGCGTTTCATAGTTGGTCCTTGATTCACAAATACTTGTGATACGACCAATTTATTAACGTCCAGCTGGAAATTATGATCTGCATTAGCGATTGCAGAATTAAGCAACTTCTCCACGATCGGGGAAGCTGATTTCGGCGTATGACGCAGAATCGCAATTGCTTCGCCAACTTGCTTGCCGCGGATTAGATCCACAACCAACTGGGCTTTACGAGGAGCAATGCGAATGTTATTAGCGAACGCTTTAGCTTGTTGCATGGATGAACCTCCTTTCATTCATTAGAAGCTATCAATTAACGATTAACGACGGCCTGTTTTCTTATCGTCGTTACCGTGACCTTTGTAAGAACGCGTCGGTGCAAACTCACCGAGTTTGTGTCCAACCATATCTTCCGTCACATACACTGGCACATGCTTGCGACCGTCATAAACAGCGAAAGTGTGGCCGATGAATTGCGGGAAAATCGTCGAACGGCGAGACCAGGTTTTAACAACAACCTTCTTCTCAGTCTCGTTCAATACCTCAACTTTTTTCAACAGGTAACCGTCAATAAACGGTCCTTTTTTCAAACTGCGACCCATGGATGATCCTCCCTTCACGCTAGCATTGCATGACGCGTATGCGTCATGCGACTATTACTTCGTACGACGACGAACGATATATTGGCTTGACGCTTTTTTCTTTTTGCGAGTTTTGAATCCGAGTGTTGGTTTGCCCCATGGTGACATCGGAGATTTACGTCCGATTGGCGCACGACCTTCACCACCACCGTGTGGGTGATCGTTCGGGTTCATTACAACACCACGTACTTCTGGGCGTTTGCCAAGCCAACGGGAACGTCCGGCTTTACCGATTTTCACGAGCTCGTGATCCTCGTTGCCTACAGAACCGATTGTTGCACGGCAAGTTTTCAGAATGCGGCGTACTTCACCGGAGGACAAGCGGATTGTTACATAGCTTTCTTCTTTACCGAGCAGTTGTGCTTCTGTGCCTGCTGCACGAACCAACTGTCCGCCTTTACCAGGCTTCATCTCGATATTGTGGATAACTGTACCAACCGGAATGTTCTCAAGCGGCATAGCGTTGCCGATTTTAATATCTGAACCAGCGCCTGAAACGATTTGAGCGCCGACTTTCAGACCTTTAGGAGCGATGATGTAACGTTTTTCTCCATCCACATAGTGGATAAGCGCAATGTTCGACGTACGGTTTGGATCGTACTCGATCGATGCTACATTACCAACAACGCCGTCCTTGTTACGTTTGAAGTCGATGATCCGGTATTTACGTTTATGGCCGCCACCATGATGGCGAACCGTAATTTTACCTTGATTGTTGCGACCTGCTTTTTTGAAAAGCGGTGCAAGAAGTGATTTCTCCGGTGTACTTGTCGTAATCTCTTCGAATGTCGAGACGGACATGCCACGACGTGCTGGAGATGTCGGTTTATACTTCTTGATTGGCACTTCGATTCCCTCCTTAACCGATTTCTTGCGGTTTATCCACAGGCAGAGCCATCAGGCTCTACTCCTGCAAACTAAACCGATTCGAAAAATTCTAGTTCGTTGCTTTCAGCGCTCAATTGCACGATCGCCTTTTTCCATTCGGACGTATATCCACTATGTTTGCCATAACGCTTAGGCTTAGCCGGCATACGCATTGTGTTAACAAACGCAACTTTTACGTTGAAGATTTGCTCGATAGCTTGTTTGATATGTGTTTTGTTCGCACGCAAGTCGACTTCGAACACATAGCGTTTATCAGCCATAAGCTCACTCGTTTGTTCCGTAATGATCGGGCGCTTGATAAGATCGCGTGGATTCTTCATTACGCAAGCACCTCCTGTACTTTCTCAACTGCTTCTTTGGTAATAATAAGCTTGTCATATACAAGCACATCCAGAACATTAATGCCATCAGCTGCAACGATCTTGATTCCCGGAATGTTACGAGCGGACAATGCAACATTGTCTTCGTAATTAGCCGTTACTACAAGCGCTTTGCGAGCAACTTTCAGGTTGTTAAGGATTGATGCGAACTCTTTTGTCTTCGGCTGCGAGAGAGCCAGTTGATCCAATACGATGATGTCATTGTCGATCACCTTCGAAGACAGAGCAGATTTGATTGCCAAACGGCGAACCTTCTTCGGCAATTTGAAGCCGTAGCTGCGAGGAGTCGGTCCGAAAACCGTACCGCCGCCAACCCATTGCGGGGAGCGAATGCTACCTTGACGCGCGCGTCCTGTTCCTTTTTGTTTCCAAGGCTTGCGACCGCCGCCGCGTACTTCGGAGCGCCCTTTTGTCTTATGCGTACCTCTGCGTTCTGCAGCTTGCTGCAACAGAACTGCGCTGTGCAAGACGTGTACGTTCGGTTGAATTCCGAATATCGTTTCGGACAATTCAACTTCGCCCACTTGCGAGCCGTTCACGCTATAAAGTGCTACTTTCGGCATTGCTTGTTCCTCCTTTCTTTAGAAGCGATTATTTCTTCACCGTTAATTTAACTTTAACGAAGCTGTTTTTAGGACCTGGAATCGAACCTTTTACGAGCAGCACATTGCGTTCTGCATCGACGCGTACAATTTCAAGATTTTGAATTGTAACCGTTTCGTTACCCATATGTCCTGGAAGGCGTTTGCCTTTAGGAACGCGGTTCGCTTGGATGGAACCCATCGAACCTGGTCCACGATGATAACGGGAACCATGAGACATTGGTCCACGAGTTTGGTTCCAACGTTTGATAACACCTTGGAATCCTTTACCTTTGGAAATACCCGTTACGTCAACGAATTCGCCAGCAGCGAACAAGTCAGCTTTCAATTGTTGGCCAACTTCATATTCACCGATGTTAATGCCGCGAATCTCACGAACGTAGCGCTTAGGAGTCGAATCAGCTTTCTTGGCGTGACCGACTTCCGGTTTAGTTGCTCTACTAGCTTTCTTATCGGAGAAACCAATTTGAACAGACTCATAGCCATCGTTCTCTTGGTCTTTCTTTTGTAGAACAACACACGGACCTGCTTCAATTACCGTTACAGGTATAACGTTACCCTCAGCGGTAAACACTTGCGTCATTCCTAGTTTTTTACCTAAGATACCCTTCATGTTGACACCTCATTTCCTTCCTGCATTATGCTGTATTACAATTTAATTTCGATATCGACACCGGATGGCAGATCTAAGCGCATCAATGCATCGACCGTTTGCGGCGTTGGGTTAACAATGTCGATCAAGCGCTTATGAGTGCGCATTTCGAATTGCTCCCTAGAATCCTTGTACTTGTGTACCGCACGCAGAACAGTAATGATTTGCTTCTCTGTCGGAAGCGGAATCGGTCCCGACACGCCTGCTCCAGAACGTTTAGCAGTTTCCACGATTTTCTCTGCGGATTGATCAAGAATTCTGTGATCGTACGCTTTCAAGCGAATACGAATCTTTTGCTTTGCCATATAAGTCCCTCCTTTTATCGCCCAATTTAGTATCGGACATACTCCGTAAGAAAACCCGACACGCCCCTCATGGCAAAGGAGCCGTGTGTGTCGGCAACCTCTCACATCATCGCAACGTCACAGACCAACTTCACTATTATATCTAAATCGATGGGTGAATGCAACAACTAAATTAGGCACTTGATTGTGATGAATTTAGGGGCGCTGCGCGGGGCAATAAACGGTCTGCGGCCGCTGTTGCGATCATGTTGCTTCATTATAACAGTGACCCAAGGTGGCAACATGATCGCAAAGGCGGCTCGTAAACTCTCCGACTCGTTTATTGCTCTGCTTCGCTTCCCCATATTCATCAAGATCACTACGCGCTAATCGCGCATCTAAGAAAAACAAGACTGCATTATTATCAGTATTGCAGCTGTATTGGATTCTTAAACAGTCGCAGTGCGATGGATATTTACTCTGCTTCTTCTATATATAATGAAGTAATGGCGCAGCATTGCAGCTATCATCAATTAACTGTCGCTACTTTCTACTGTTTGCCGTTCCGCTTCTACGCCGCACGGTAGGGCGAGATGCTGTCCCTTCGATAGAGCCACCTTCGTTCATTCACTCTACCTTAAGACGATATTTCCTGCTTATACGAGTGAGCCGACACTTTCGACGTAGCTGTTAGCCGATTTTATCCGCTTAATGTCTGTCCCGATGCGACCTTTTACCGCGCAGTCCGGATTTAAGACGATTTTTCCTGCTTACACAGCTCAAACACAAACTCCCAGATGCTATAAGCCAATTTTATCTGCTTAACCTCTCCGATTGAAACAGAATGAAGTAGATTCACACCGCTCAATCGGAGACTCGCCCACTTGACTACTTGCTGCTATACCACCCTCAACGAAGGAGCGATCTGTCGTTCTACCAGCCGAGCTATGTGCCCCAGGCTATTTGCTGCTTATTTGCGCTGAAGGTTCACTGGGCAAACAAAAGACCCTCACCGAAGTGAGGGCCTTTCTACCATTATAATGAGCGCGGCTGATGCCGGGCTTTATTATTTTTGGATGGATGCTACTGCGCCAGCGCCTACAGTACGGCCGCCTTCGCGGATTGCGAAGCGAGTTCCATCTTCAACAGCGATAGGAGCGATAAGCTCAACCGTTACTGTGATGTTATCGCCAGGCATTACCATCTCAGTGCCTTCTGGCAGGTTGATGATACCCGTTACGTCAGTTGTACGGAAGTAGAACTGTGGACGGTAGCCAGTGAAGAAAGGCTTGTGACGGCCACCCTCTTCTTTAGTCAAAACGTAGATTTGAGCAGTAAAGTTCGTGTGTGGTTTAACGGAACCCGGCTTAGCCAATACTTGGCCACGCTCGATGTCAGCACGGTCTACACCACGAAGCAATGCGCCAATGTTGTCGCCAGCTTGAGCGGAGTCAAGCAATTTGCGGAACATTTCTACGCCTGTTACTACGCATTTGCGAGTTTCTTCAACTAGACCGATGATTTCGATCTCGTCGCCTACTTTAACAACGCCACGCTCTACACGGCCAGTAGCAACTGTACCGCGACCTGTGATCGTGAATACGTCCTCAACCGGCATAAGGAAAGGTTTGTCCGTATCGCGCTCAGGAGTTGGGATGTAAGTATCAACTTGCTCGAACAGCTCAACGATTTTGTCAGCCCATGCACCATCTGGGTTTTGCAATGCTTCACGAGCAGCACCACGGATGATTGGCGTATCGTCGCCTGGGAACTCATATTCGTTAAGAAGGTCGCGAACTTCCATCTCAACCAATTCAAGAAGCTCATCATCTTCAACCATGTCGCATTTGTTCAAGAATACGACGATGTAAGGAACACCTACTTGTTTGGAAAGCAGGATGTGCTCACGAGTTTGTGGCATTGGACCGTCAGCTGCGGACACAACGAGGATTGCTCCGTCCATTTGTGCAGCACCAGTGATCATGTTCTTAACGTAGTCGGCGTGACCCGGGCAGTCAACGTGAGCATAGTGACGGTTAGGCGTCTCATACTCAACGTGAGCTGTCGAGATCGTGATACCGCGCTCGCGCTCTTCTGGAGCTTTGTCGATTTGGTCGAATGCTACTGCAGCTCCACCATAACGCTTGGAAAGAACTGTCGTGATAGCAGCAGTCAAAGTTGTTTTACCATGGTCAACGTGACCGATTGTACCGATATTAACGTGCGGTTTATTACGTTCAAATTTTGCCTTAGCCATTGAACTTAATCCTCCTTAATATATAGAAAATATGTGATAGGTCGAATTCGGTCAACCTGCTGGCTTTCCCTTCATTCGACCAAGTACTGCTTATTACAGATGCTGCTTGTCAAAGGCTGCTATTAAGCGCCTTTGGATTTGGAGATGATCTCTTCAGAGATCGAGCGTGGTACTTCTTCATAGTGCGAAAGCTCCATGGAGAATACGCCGCGCCCTTGTGTACCGGAACGAAGTGTTGTGGAGTATCCGAACATCTCTGCCAGAGGCACCTTCGCACGTACGATCAAGGAACCATGACGCGAGTCAGATCCTTCGATACGTCCACGACGGGAGCTCAGCATACCCATTACGTCACCCATATACTCTTCAGGTACGGTTACTTCTACTTTCATGATAGGCTCAAGCAGAACCGGAGCACATTTGTCCTTAGCTGCTTTAAGCGCCATCGATCCAGCAATTTTAAACGCCATCTCCGAGGAGTCAACGTCATGGTAAGAACCATCGACTACAGTAGCTTTAATGTCAACAAGAGGGAAGCCCGCGAGGACACCGTTCTTCATTGACTCTTCGATACCAGCCTGGATCGGTCCGATAAATTCACGAGGAATTGAACCACCGACAACCTTGCTTTCGAAGGTAAAGCCTGCTCCTGCTTCTTGTGGCGAGAATTCAACCCAACAATGTCCAAATTGACCACGGCCGCCTGATTGGCGTACGAATTTACCTTCGACCTTCGCAGCTTGCTTGAACGTCTCACGGTATGCAACTTGCGGCTTACCAACGTTCGTTTCAACTTTGAATTCACGAAGCATACGATCAACAAGGATTTCAAGGTGAAGCTCACCCATACCAGCGATGATTGTCTGTCCAGTTTCTTCGTCCGTGTGCGCACGGAACGTAGGATCCTCTTCAGACAGCTTTTGCAATGCGATACCCATTTTATCTTGGTCAGCTTTCGTCTTAGGCTCAACCGCGAGCTGGATAACCGGCTCAGGGAAGTTCATCGACTCCAGAATAACCGGGCTCTTCTCATCGCAAAGCGTATCGCCAGTCGTTGTGTCTTTCAGACCTACGGCAGCTGCAATATCACCGGAGTAAACATCGGTAATTTCTTGACGGCTGTTCGCATGCATCTGAAGAATACGTCCAACGCGCTCACGTTTGCCCTTCGTTGCATTCACAACGTATGAACCGGAGCTAAGTACTCCTGAGTATACGCGGAAGAACGTCAGCTTACCAACATAAGGGTCAGTCATAATTTTGAATGCCAAAGCCGCGAACGGCTCGTCATCCGATGACTTGCGAGTCGTCTCAGTTCCATCCTCAAGTGTACCCTTGATAGCTGGAACGTCAATTGGAGCAGGCAAGTAATCTACAACTGCGTCAATCATAAATTGAACGCCTTTGTTACGGTAGGAAGATCCACACACTACTGGGTAGATCTTAACTTCACAAACACCTTTACGCAGTGCTGCTTTAAGTTCTGGTATTGAAATTTCTTCGCCCTCAAGGAACTTCATTGTGAGCTCTTCGTCAAGCTCAGCAACTTTCTCAACGAGGATATTGCGAAGCTCTTCAACTGTATCTACCAGATCAGCCGGGATTTCAATTTGCTCTGGATCTTTACCGAGATCATCTTTGTATTTGTAAGCAACTCGTTCAACGATGTCAACTATACCAACAAAGTCATTCTCGGCACCGATTGGCAATTGAATAGCGACAGCATTAGCTTGCAGACGCTCACGCATATCTTTGATAACGTTGAGGAAGTCTGCGCCGATGATGTCCATTTTGTTGACGTATGCGATCCGCGGAACACCGTAACGGTCAGCTTGACGCCATACTGTTTCGGATTGCGGCTCAACGCCTTCTTTTGCACTGAAAACGCCTACGGCCCCGTCCAATACGCGCAGGGAACGCTCAACTTCAACCGTGAAGTCAACGTGTCCCGGGGTGTCGATAATATTGATGCGGTGACCCTTCCATTGAGCAGTAGTAGCAGCGGAAGTAATCGTAATTCCGCGCTCTTGTTCCTGCTCCATCCAGTCCATCGTTGCTGCACCTTCGTGCACTTCTCCGATTTTGTGGGTACGGCCTGTGTAGAACAGAATCCGCTCAGTTGTGGTTGTTTTACCCGCATCGATATGCGCCATAATCCCGATGTTGCGTGTATTTTTCAAGGAGAACTCTCTTGCCATGATTTCGTCTCCTTTCGATTATATGAATCCTACCAGCGGTAGTGAGCGAATGCTTTGTTAGCTTCCGCCATCTTGTGTGTATCTTCGCGCTTCTTCACAGATGCGCCAGTGTTATTGGAAGCATCGATGATTTCAGCAGCCAGACGCTCTTCCATCGTTTTCTCACCGCGGTTACGTGAATAGTTCACGAGCCAGCGGAGACCAAGCGCTGTACGACGCTCTGGTTTTACTTCAACCGGTACTTGATAGTTTGAACCACCTACACGGCGAGCTTTAACTTCAAGAACTGGCATGATGTTTTTGATTGCCGCTTCGAAAACTTCCATCGGCTCTTTACCTGTACGCTCGTTAATAAGGGTGAATGCATCATACAAAATCGTTTGAGCAACACCGCGTTTACCATCGAGCATAATGCGGTTGATGAGACGAGTAACAAGTTTGCTATGGTATAGCGGATCCGGCAGAACATCGCGTTTAACAACAGGACCTTTACGTGGCATGAGGAAATCCCCCTTTCTTTAGTGTTCACTTCGGTTACCTTAAAGATAACTTCTTGTGGATTATTATTTTTTCACTTTAGCACGCTTCGTTCCGTATTTCGAACGAGCTTGTTTACGGTTGTTTACGCCTGCAGTATCAAGTGCACCGCGAACGATATGGTAACGTACGCCCGGAAGGTCTTTAACCCGGCCGCCACGAACCAGAACGACACTATGCTCCTGAAGATTGTGACCAATACCACCGATGTATGCTGTAACCTCAACGCGGTTCGTCAAACGCACACGCGCATATTTCCGCAATGCGGAGTTCGGTTTTTTCGGAGTCATCGTACCTACACGTGTGCAAACCCCACGTTTTTGTGGCGCGCTTTGGCTAGTTTCTTCACGTTTCAGTGCGTTGAATCCTCTTTGCAAAGCCGGCGATTTCGATTTAACGACTTTCGCTTCACGGCCTTTGCGTACGAGCTGATTAATTGTTGGCATGTTGCCACCTCCTTCCCAAATGACTGTCTTGCTCCATCCAATATGAAGGCTTATTTAAGCCCACAGACCCAGGCGGTTCATAAAGAAACAAACGAAAGTTTCTACCGCAGTCTTTCCCCGGTAAAAACGATATTTCCTTATTCTATTTCAGGTATGACTGCCGCCATAGCGGCGCCGACTTCGATCCCGCAGGTAACCCCAAGGTTCTTCATCGTGTCCACCCAGGAGATTGGAACCCCCGCCGTTTCGCAAAGTCGGACAATCTTGTCCGTCATCCGCTGATCTGCATCTTGTGCAACATAGACTAGTATGGCGTTGCCTTGCTCTACCATCTTCACCGTCTGCTTGCTGCCGATAACAAATTGCATCATATCCCATCCTTCTATGTCTAGTCAAAACCGAGCGACTTATGATAGAGGGTAAGTTCTGATCTGACAATAACAAGGATATGCAATAGGCACACTACGACATAGTAGCACTTTGATTGGCTGCATGTCAAGCAGGTTGTAAAAGTACATTTGTGAAGTTTCAGTAAATCGATCTCTTCTTGGCTGTATAAACAGCGCAAAGAGCGATTAGCGTCACCGTCAACCTGCCGGCTGTACGCATCTCGCTCTCTGTACTGCTACCAGACTAGATCAGTTCATTTCGTCCACGATACACTATTCTACTGTGACCGTTTCAGCAGCTTCTAGAGCTGTGTCTTCCGCTTGCTCTTCTTCCATGCCTGCAAAGCTAATGCTGCGGTAACGGTTCATCCCTGTTCCTGCTGGAATGAGCTTACCGATAATGACATTCTCTTTCAAGCCGAGCAATTGGTCAACTTTCCCTTTAATTGCCGCATCCGTCAGAACACGAGTCGTCTCTTGGAAAGAAGCTGCAGACAAGAAGGAATCTGTTTCCAATGAAGCTTTGGTAATACCAAGCAATACCGGCTTGGCAACAGCTGGCTCCATATCGGAAAGAATCGCTTCGCGGTTCGCCGATTCGTACTCATGAATATCTACAAATGCACCTGGGAGAAGCTTGGTGTCACCCGCATCAACGATACGGATTTTACGAAGCATCTGCTTGATCATAACTTCCACGTGCTTATCGTTAATTTCAACACCCTGGTTCCGGTAAACGCGTTGAACTTCTTGCAGAATATAGTTCTGAACGCCACGGATACCTTTAATGCGAAGCATATCCTTCGGATCAATCGATCCGTCAGTCAGCTCGTCGCCTGCCTCGATGTGCTGGCCTTTAGCGACCCGTATACGGGATCCGTAAGTGACCGCATATACTTTCGATTCCGCTTCGCCTTGCACTTCTATTTCACGACGATCCTTCGCTTCACGGATGTCTTTAATAATCCCGTCAAGCTCAGAAATGATCGCTTGCCCTTTCGGATTACGCGCTTCGAACAGCTCCTGGATACGCGGCAAACCTTGCGTAATATCGTCTCCGGCAACACCGCCGGTATGGAATGTACGCATTGTAAGCTGTGTTCCCGGCTCACCGATGGATTGAGCAGCAATGATTCCGACTGCTTCACCAATTTCAACAAATTTACCTGTCGCAAGGTTTCGTCCGTAGCAAATCTTACATACGCCATGACGTGCGCGGCAGCTCAATACAGAGCGAATTTGAAGCTTCTCAACACCAGCATCGATAAGCTCTTCCGCTTTGTTGGAATCAATCAGCTGGTTGCGATGAAGGATAACTTCACCGGTCTTCGGATTGCGAACTGTCTCGAAGGAATAACGTCCTTCGATACGATCATAGAGATCCTCGATAACCTCTTTACCATCTTGAATCTTGCTGACGGAAAAGCCTTTGTCAGTGCCGCAATCGTCTTCGCGGACGATCACGTCTTGAGCAACGTCGACGAGTCGGCGGGTCAGGTAACCGGAGTCAGCAGTACGAAGCGCTGTATCGGCAAGACCTTTCCGCGCTCCGTGAGTCGAGATAAAGTACTCGAGAACGGTCAGACCTTCACGGAAGTTGGATTTAATTGGCAACTCGATAATTCGACCAGACGGATTCGCCATGAGACCACGCATACCGCCAAGCTGTGTAATTTGCGATTTATTACCCCGTGCCTTAGAGTCCACCATGAGCATAATGGAGTTATAACGATCCATTGATCTCATTAGAACTTCTGTAATCTTGTCTTTGGATTTGCTCCAAATTTCGATAACACGGTCATAACGCTCTTCGTTCGTAATCAAACCACGACGGTATTGATTCGTAACGACTCTGACCTTCTCTTCCGACTCTTTCAGCAATTCTTTCTTCTCTTCCGGCACGATAACATCGGATACAGCAATCGTGATGCCAGCGCGAGTCGAGTAAGTAAAGCCCAGCTGTTTAATGTCGTCAAGAATGACCGAGGTTTTAGTCGTATGATATTGGCGGAAGCACTCGGCAATAAGAAGTCCCAGATACTCCTTGCCAACAGCACCCATTTGCGGCACTTCATCCATAAACTTGCGCAAATCAGTGCCTTTTTCATATACAAAATATCTGTCCGGCGTACCTTGCAGCAAATTGCCCTTGGTTGGCTCATTGATGTAAGGGAAATCTTCCGGGAATATTTCATTGAATATTACTTTACCTACAGTTGTGGAGATCAGCGAATTCTGCTGCGCTTCAGTAAAGTTCACTTTCTTGAGCACCTTCACCGGAATGAAAATACGCGCATGCAAGGAGACAATTCCTCTTTGGTATGCGGATATCGCTTCATTCACAGTCGCAAATACGGAGCCGCTGCCCTTGGATTCTTTGTTGTCCATCGTCAGATAGTAGCTGCCCAGAACCATATCCTGCGAAGGCGTAACGACCGGTTTGCCGTCTTTCGGGTTAAGAATGTTGCCTGAAGCAAGCATCAGAAGGCGAGCTTCTGCCTGAGCCTCTGCAGACAGCGGAACGTGGACAGCCATTTGGTCACCATCGAAATCCGCATTATAAGCGGTACATACGAGCGGGTGAAGCTTAATCGCACGGCCTTCCACCAGAATCGGCTCAAACGCTTGAATACCCAATCTATGAAGCGTAGGGGCACGGTTGAGAAGCACCGGATGTTCTTTAATAACTTCCTCCAGAACGTCCCATACTTCTGGGCTTACACGCTCAACCTTGCGCTTTGCGCTCTTAATGTTATGAGCAAGACCTTTGTTAACCAGCTCTTTCATCACAAATGGCTTGAACAATTCCAGAGCCATTTCCTTAGGCAGGCCGCATTGATACATCTTCAGGCTAGGTCCAACTACGATAACGGAACGACCTGAGTAGTCAACACGTTTGCCGAGAAGATTCTGACGGAAGCGTCCCTGTTTACCTTTCAGCATGTGGCTGAGAGATTTAAGCGGACGGTTACCAGGGCCTGTCACCGGACGACCGCGACGGCCATTATCGATAAGCGCATCAACCGCTTCTTGCAGCATACGCTTCTCATTCTGCACGATAATGTCTGGCGCGCCAAGGTCAAGCAAACGCTTCAAGCGGTTGTTCCGGTTAATAACGCGACGATACAAATCATTAAGGTCAGAGGTAGCAAAGCGACCGCCATCCAACTGTACCATCGGACGAAGCTCCGGTGGAATAACCGGAAGAACGTCAAGGATCATCCATTCTGGCATATTGCCAGAATTACGGAATGCTTCGATGACTTCAAGACGCTTGATCGCACGATTGCGTCGTTGGCCTTGAGCCGTTCTAAGCTCTTCCTTCAAGTTCTCAAGATCACGCTCTACGTCGATATCCTGAAGCAGCTTCTTAACAGCCTCAGCGCCCATGCCAGCATGGAAGCCGTAGCCGTACTTCTCGCGGTAGCTGCGGTACTCCTTCTCGGACAGCAGTTGTTTCTTCTCCAAAGGCGTATCGCCTGGATCGGTTACAACATACGATGCAAAGTAAATAATCTCTTCCAAGGAACGCGGAGACATATCAAGCGCAAGTCCCATTCGGCTTGGAATACCTTTGAAATACCATATATGCGATACCGGCGCAGCCAATTCAATATGCCCCATCCGTTCGCGGCGCACTTTCGCCCGAGTAACCTCTACCCCACAGCGATCACATACAACGCCTTTATAACGTACACGTTTATATTTGCCGCAATGGCACTCCCAGTCCTTCGTTGGTCCGAAGATTTTTTCGCAGAACAGACCTTCTTTTTCCGGTTTAAGCGTCCTGTAGTTGATTGTCTCCGGTTTCTTCACTTCTCCACGGGACCACGAGCGGATTTTATCCGGGGATGCCAATCCAATCTTCATGTACTCGAAGTTGTTCACATCTAGCAAGGAGCAACCCTCCTTCGTCTTGGTTCACTATGTCAAGCCAGTTACGTGTGCAAAGCCGTTGCCGAGACTGGAGCTTCATGCAAGGATGAAGCCCGGTCCGACATCTACCACACGGACTTACGGCATGCTCATTAGCGTTCGTACGTATACCGTTACTCTACTCCGACTTCCGCACCCTCAAGGTTGAGGTTCAGCTTGTCGCTAGTTGCGTCTTCCTCGTCATCCATTTCTTTCATTTCGATCTCTTCTTCGTTCTCTGCCAGAATCTTAACGTCCATGCCTAAGCTTTGAAGCTCTTTAATAAGAACTTTGAAGGACTCAGGTACGCCCGGCTCCGGCACGTTCTCGCCTTTGACGATCGATTCGTATGTTTTTACACGACCAACGACATCATCGGATTTGACGGTAAGAATTTCTTGCAATGTATAGGCAGCTCCATAAGCCTCAAGCGCCCAAACCTCCATCTCCCCGAAACGCTGTCCGCCGAACTGCGCTTTACCACCCAGCGGCTGCTGAGTAACGAGCGAGTAAGGACCTGTGGAACGGGCATGGATTTTGTCGTCAACCATGTGCGCAAGCTTAATCATGTACATGACGCCAACAGTAACTTCACGTTCAAATTCCTCGCCAGTACGGCCGTCATAGAGAACTGTTTTACCGTTGCGTTGCATGCCTGCTTCTTCCATGGAGTTAAACACATCATCCTCACGAGCGCCATCGAATACCGGCGTCGCCGCGTGGATGCCCAGACGTTTGCAAGCCATGCCAAGGTGAACCTCAAGCACTTGACCGATGTTCATCCGTGAAGGAACCCCAAGCGGATTCAATACGACTTCTACTGGTGTGCCATCCGGCAGGAAAGGCATATCCTCCTCCGGCAGAATGCGAGCGATAACCCCTTTGTTACCATGTCGTCCAGCCATCTTATCTCCTTCAGAAATCTTACGCTTCTGAGCGATATAAGCACGAACTAATTGGTTAACGCCTGGCGGCAGCTCATCGCCATTCTCACGGGTAAACACTTTAACATCAACGACAATACCGTCCGTACCATGAGGTACGCGCAGGCTTGTATCGCGAACTTCACGAGCCTTTTCACCGAAGATGGCATGAAGGAGACGCTCTTCTGCTGTCAGTTCCGTTACACCCTTAGGCGTTACTTTACCGACCAGAATGTCGCCAGCGCTAATCTCAGCACCTACACGAATAATACCGCGCTCATCGAGGTTGCGAAGCGCATCCTCCCCGACATTCGGAATATCGCGTGTAATTTCTTCTGGTCCAAGCTTCGTATCCCGTGCTTCAGACTCGTACTCTTCGATATGAATCGACGTGTACACATCCTCTTTCACAAGCTTCTCGCTTAAAAGAATCGCATCCTCATAGTTGTAGCCTTCCCACGTCATAAATGCGACGACAACGTTGCGTCCGAGAGCCAATTCGCCCATTTCGGTCGATGGACCGTCTGCAAGGATATCGCCTTTCTTGACGTGGTCGCCACGACGGCAAAGCGGACGCTGATTGATACAGGTTCCTTGGTTGGAACGCATGAACTTGTGCAGCTTCTGCTTAACCAGATCCCCGGTTACCGGTTTGCCGTCAATCATCTCAACACGGCGAAGCCAGATCTCGTTAGCCGAAACACGTTCAATAATTCCATCGTGTTTGGCAACAATACATACACCTGAATCTTTCGCTGATTTGTGCTCCATACCCGTTCCGACAAGCGGAGACTTCGGAATAAGCAGAGGCACAGCTTGACGTTGCATGTTGGAGCCCATGAGCGCACGGTTGGAGTCATCATTCTCAAGGAATGGAATGAGCGCTGTCGCGACCGAAACAACCTGCTTAGGCGAAACGTCCATGTAATCGACGCGATCACTAGCCATCGTCAGGATGTTGTCCGCTTGCTTGTTGTAGCGAACGATAACCGCATCTTCCAGAAACCTGCTCTCTTCCGTCAGCTTGGCATTCGCTTGCGCAATAATATAGTTGTCTTCTTCATCAGCAGTCAAATATGCAATTTGCTCCGTGACGATGCCGGTCTTCGGATCAACCCAGCGATACGGCGCTTCAATGAAACCATACTCGTTGATGCGGGCGAACGTGGAGAGCGAGTTGATCAAACCAATGTTCGGTCCCTCTGGCGTCTCAATTGGACACATGCGGCCATAGTGAGAGTTATGAACGTCACGCACTTCAAAGCCAGCGCGTTCACGCGTCAAACCTCCGGGTCCTAGAGCGGACAAACGACGCTTATGCGTAAGCTCTGCAAGCGGATTCGTTTGGTCCATGAACTGAGACAATTGGGAGGAGCCAAAAAACTCCTTGATTGACGCAATAACAGGCCGGATATTAATAAGCGCCTGTGGTGTAATCGCATTCGCGTCTTGTATCGACATCCGTTCGCGAACAACACGCTCCATCCGCGATAGACCAATTCGGAACTGATTTTGCAGCAGCTCGCCAACAGAACGAAGACGACGGTTGCCAAGGTGATCGATGTCGTCTGTGCTGCCAACACCGCTCAGCAAATTCAAGAAATAGTTGATCGACGAAATAATATCCGCCGGCGTTATATGCTTAACAGCTTTGTCAATGATGCCGTTAGCGATAACTTTGATGACCTTCGTGTCATCATTTGGCGAGAATACGCTGATCGCTTGCAATGGAATACTATCTGCATCAAGCACCCCATTAGCAACATGGTAGGTCTTGAAGCCGACGTTATTCTCCAGATAAGGAATGATCTCATCCAGCAATCTACGGTCAATCATTTGTCCAGCCTCAGCCAGAATTTCGCCCGTGGACGGATCAACAAGCGTCTCCGCCAAACGTTGGTTGAACAAACGGTTTTTGATATGGAGCTTCTTATTAATTTTGTAACGTCCCACATTCGCCAGATCATAACGCTTTGGATCGAAGAAACGTGCTACGAGCAAGCTCTTGGCGTTATCAAGCGTTGGCGGCTCGCCGGGACGAAGGCGCTCATAAATTTCAATAAGCGCTTTCTCTGTGGAATCGGTGTTATCCTTGTCCAGCGTATTGCGAATGTATTCATCATGGCCAAGCAGATCCAGAATCTCTGCATCTGTGCCAAAGCCGAGCGCACGAAGAAGAACCGTCACCGGGATTTTCCGTGTACGGTCGATGCGGACATAAACGACGTCCTTCGCATCTGTTTCAAGCTCCAGCCAAGCGCCACGGTTCGGAATCACTGTAGCGGTGTATGTTTTTTTGCCGTTTTTGTCCACTTTCGTGCTGAAATAGACACTCGGTGAGCGGACCAATTGGCTAACGATAACCCGTTCAGCACCGTTAATAATAAATGTGCCCGTTTCAGTCATCAGCGGGAAATCGCCCATGAATACTTCTTGCTCTTTCACTTCGCCGGTTTCTTTATTGATGAGCCGAACCTTAACACGTAATGGCGCTGCGTAAGTTACGTCACGTTCTTTCGATTCGTCGACGGAATATTTCGGTTCCCCGAGCGAATAGTCTATAAACTCAAGCATCAAGTTACCTGTAAAATCCTGAATCGGTGAAATATCCTGGAAAAGCTCAAGCAAATCCCTCTCCAAAAACTTCTCATACGATCTCTGCTGGATTTCAATCAGGTTCGGAACTTCGAGTACCTCATTGATGCGAGCATAGCTTCTGCGCGTGCGCCGACCAAACTGAACAAGTTGTCCTGCCAACTTAACCTCACCCCTCATGTCTGCTTCCACAGAAAATGAACGTTGCACATCCCCATCAATCCTATGATGAGACGGCATTGCACGTAACGCGAACACCTTGCACTTTCACGTTCTTTCTGCGCTGTTTCTTAAAATGACGATACCATCAAGCGCACCGTCAATCAGAACGTGCAGCAGGCAAATTCTGATTCAATAAAGAAAAGCCCTTATCGAAATGTTTCGAAAAAAGAGCGTGTTTCCGCAAGTAACTCTTACACGATCACAAGAAATAAAGGTCTTATACCATGTAATTTTGCCCAAAATGTAAACATTATACGTCAAACGCTTCATTTTTATTCATAAAAATAGCGCTTGACATTTTAGTTAACTAAAGAGATTGAGCCCATATTAATACTGACATTTTATAATAATATCACAATTCAAATGTCAAGTCAACATAATGTTCACTATCTTCCTATTCTTCCTTTTGTGACCGCAAGATACGATATCCTTTATCTTTCGTTACCACTTCCACATTGCCGAATATAGCATCAAGCTTGGCTTCAGCAGATGGCGCACCTTGCTTCTTCTGAATAACAACCCACATATAACCGCCTGGAACGAGCAGCTTGGCGCCTTCTTCGAATATAGCATTAACAATCATTTTGCCTGCCCGGATAGGCGGGTTGGTAATGATGACATCAAATGATTGCTCGCGCACTCGCTCGAACAAATCGCTCTGTATGACCGTTACATTGCTGACCCCATTCAATTTCGCATTATTAGCTGCAAGCTGAACAGCACGTTCATTAATATCGATCATTGTGATTTGTCCTCTTGGAGCAAGCCTGGCAGCCGAAATTCCAATGGGGCCGTAGCCGCAGCCCACATCAAGCACTCGTGCATCAGGGCCAATATCCAATGCCTCGACAAGCATGCGAGTGCCATAATCGACACCAGTCTTTGAGAAAACACCGGCATCTGTCATAAAACGCAGCTGCTGTCCACGCAGAACGGTTTCATGTTCCCGATGCTCATGCTTGGCGCCAGGAGTCTGCGTATAGTAATGATCTCCCATCCCTTGCCACTCCCTCCACGGCTGACTTAACATCCTTTAGACCATCATGCCCTTCATGCACTAGAAAGCGGTGCAAGCTTCTTACGTTAAAAATATCAGAAAAGCCTGGCAGCGGCTTTAATGAAGCCCCGCCTTTCTCACATTTTTAATGAAACGAACCCCATGAGACCAGTAGCCTCAAGGGGTTCGCCGATAAGCCAGGTTGACTTAAATTACTTCACTTCTACGTTAGCGCCTGCTTCTTCAAGCTTAGCTTTAACTGCTTCTGCTTCTTCTTTAGCTACTTTTTCTTTGATTGGCTTAGGTGCGCCATCAACAAGATCTTTCGCTTCTTTCAGGCCAAGACCTGTAATTTCGCGAACTGCTTTGATAACGTTGATTTTGGAAGCGCCAGCGTTAGTAAGAATAACGTCGAATTCGGATTGCTCAGCTTCAGCAGCAGCGCCGCCGCCAGCGATAACTGCTACTGGTGCTGCAGCAGTTACGCCGAATTCTTCTTCGATTGCTTTAACTAGGTCGTTCAGTTCAAGAACGTTCATGCCTTTAATAGCTTCTAAGATCTGTTCTTTACTCATGGTTAAACCTCCAGTGAATTTGTTTTATTTGGGTTGTTGCGATTACCCGGCATTGCCGAGTCGATTATAATTACGCTTCTTGCTTCTCTGCCACAGCTTTAACCGCAAGGGCGAAGTTGCGCACAGGAGCTTGGAGTACGCTGAGGAGCATGGAGAGCAAACCTTCGCGCGACGGTAGATCCGCAATCGCTTTGATTTGAACTGCATCCATAAATTGACCTTCAACAACGCCGCCTTTAAGTTTCAAAGCCTCGTTCTTCTTAGCGAAATCGTTTAGAATTTTAGCTGGTGCTACTGCGTCTTCCTTACTGAACGCGATAGCGGTTGGACCAGTCAATACTGAATCCATTTCTGACAGCTGAGCACCTGCAGTCGCACGGCGCAGAATTGAGTTTTTCAATACTTGAAACTCAATGCCTGCTTCACGCAACGTTTTACGAAGCTCAGTTACTTGCTTAACGTTCAATCCGCGATAGTCAGCAACAACCGTGCAGGAGCTCTCACGAAGTTTCACCGAGATTTCTTCTACGGCTGCTTGCTTGCCTTGGATGATCTTTGCATTTGCCAAACTGTACACCTCCCGTAAAGTTAATCAACATCCCGATTCTAGCGGCAAATTCCTTCTTCCTCGATGCATGAGAAAGACCTCCGCAGACAATGCGAAGGCCATGATGGTCAGCAGCTCCTTGGAACACGAAGGTTCCTCCAAGCACAAACACAATATCATAACACCTCGGTAGGAAATTAAGCCTTACGGCACCTACTGTCTACGGTATGCGTATTCGAATGTTAGTTCTGTCCCTCTTAGCGGTAAGCCGCTACGTTTACGCGAGCGCTAGGGCCCATCGTCGAGGAAACAGCAATATTTTTCAGGTAAATACCTTTAGCAGCAGCCGGCTTTGCACGTACAAGCGCTTCAACCAAAGAACGAAGGTTTTCGTTCAATTTCTCAGCGTCAAACGATACTTTACCGATTGGAGCATGGATTTGACCTGCTCTGTCAAGACGGTACTCGATTTTACCGGCTTTGATCTCTTGAACTGCCTTCGTAACGTCAAACGTTACAGTGCCCGCTTTAGGGTTAGGCATAAGACCTTTACCACCGAGAATACGTCCGAGTTTACCAACCTCAGCCATCATGTCCGGAGTAGCGACACAAACATCGAACTCGAACCAGCCTTGTTGGATTTTGTTGATTACGTCAGCATCGCCAACATAATCTGCGCCTGCAGCTTCCGCTTCTTTGGCTTTATCGCCCTTTGCGAAAACGAGAACGCGTTTCGTTTTACCAGTACCGTGCGGAAGTACAACGACGCCACGCACCGCTTGGTCTTGTTTCTTAGGGTCTACACCCAGACGAACAGCGACTTCAACCGTTTCGTCGAATTTCGCAGTCGCAGTTTTCTTAACCAATTCAATAGCCTCTAAAGACTCATAAGTCGCTTCGCTGTCAACCAGCTTAACGGCTTCTACATACTTCTTACCTTTTTTCGCCATGTCAATCTTCCTCCTTGTGTGGTAATAACGGAAAAGCTCTCCTTAAGAGATCCTCCCACTTAGAGCAGAGCATAAGCTCTCTCCTGGCAGACAACGCCTTCCGGCGTGCCCCTGTAATCGAATTAGTCTTCGATTACGACGCCCATGCTGCGCGCTGTACCTTCAACCATACGCATTGCTGCTTCTACAGAAGCTGCGTTAAGATCAGGCATTTTTTGCTCTGCAATTTCACGTACAGTTGCACGTTTCACAGTAGCAACCTTCTTCTTGTTCGGTTCACCAGAACCCTTCTCAATCTTCGCAGCAACGCGTAATAATACGGCCGCCGGTGGTGTTTTGGTGATGAATGTGAACGAACGATCCTCAAATACGGAAATTTCAACCGGAATGATCAGACCTGCTTGGTCGGCTGTACGAGCGTTGAACTCTTTACAGAACGCCATGATGTTCACACCTGCTTGACCGAGTGCAGGACCGATCGGCGGAGCCGGGTTCGCTTTACCTGCTGGCACTTGCAGTTTTACCATCTTGATGACCTTTTTTGCCATGTTGCACACCTCCTTGCCCCAATAATCCATTCAACTCTGATCGACCGCAATCGTCAAAGCCCTTCGCCGTTTAAGAGAAACGGCCCCCGGAAACCGGAATTATATCTTCTCCACTTGAGTATAATCCAACTCAACTGGGGTCTCCCTGCCAAACATGTTGACATGAACCTTAAGCTTGCTCTTGTCGAGGAGAATCTCTTCTACTGTACCGACAAAATTGGCAAACGGACCTACTGTTACGCGAACCGTTTCTTTCACATCGAACTCGATCTTCGGCTTCGGCTCCTCCATACCCATATGCTTGAGGATTTGCTCCACTTCATCAGGCAGCAGGGGAGTCGGTTTCGAACCGGAACCAGTTGATCCGACGAACCCGGTCACGCCAGGCGTATTACGAACAACGTACCAGGAGTCATCGGTTTGAACCATCTCCACAAGGACGTAGCCAGGGTAAACCTTACGCATGACGGTTTTCTTCTTGCCGTCTTTGTTTACCACTTCTTCTTCCATTGGGACGAGCACACGGAAAATCTTGTCTTCCATGCCCATTGATTCAACACGCTTCTCAAGGTTAGCTTTCACTTTGTTCTCATAGCCTGAGTAAGTATGCACAACGTACCATCTTTTTTCCATAAACAAGCCACCTTTGGCCTTTCTTAAACAATCAGTTCGACCAATTCGGAGATCCCGATGTCAAGAACCCAAAAATAAATCGTGACAATAACAATCGTGAACAAAACTACGAGAGTATAGCTTGTCAGCTCTTTACGGCTTGGCCAGCGAACTTTCTTCAATTCTGCCACGCTGTCGGCCAAGAAGGAAAACGTCGTGCCGAAGAAATTCTTCACTTGTGCGAAAAATGCCACTTCCACACCTCCAAATTAGCTATCTCGTCTCGCGATGAGGAGTATGCTCGTTACAGAACTTGCAGAACTTCTTCATCTCGATGCGGTCGGGGTGATTCCGCTTGTTCTTGCTCGAAGCATAATTTCTTTGTTTGCAGTTTGTGCAAGCCAACGTAATAATTACCCGCATTGCTGTACACCTCCGAACTAACTAAATAAAAAAATGTAAATCTCTTATGCGACCAAGATTCGTCCAGTACCCATAATAAAAAAGACCTATTTAGGGCTACCTAAAATACTTTATCACAAGCAATAGTTAGTGTCAACGAAAAACTATTCCTGAAATGTGGTCGAGAGCGGCATCATCATCGTTCAGTATGGACAAAAGAAATCGCCCCCAAACGCTCTCTATCCCAAAGCGACTAAAAAAAAGAGCCCTGAGGCTCTCTCTATCGCAATTTATCCGCTAATATTACGAACTTCCAAGTATCGTTCCAGCTTCCGCTTAACACGTTGGAGTGCATTATCGATAGACTTAACATGACGATCTAAATCGACTGCGATTTCTTGATATGAACGGCCGTCCAGATACAGCATAAGAACCTTGCGCTCCAAATCACTTAGAATTTCAGACATCTTATCCTCTAGTCCGACGAACTCCTCTTGATTAATAATAAGTTCTTCCGGATCTGAGACGCGAGTGCCGCAAATGACATCCAGCAGCGTTCTGTCAGAGTCTTCATCGTAGATCGGCTTGTCCAAGGACACATAGGAATTGAGCGGAATATGCTTCTGTCGCGTCGCCGTCTTAATGGCGGTAATAATCTGACGCGTGATGCAAAGTTCAGCGAACGCCTTGAAGGACGCCAGCTTATCCCCTTTAAAATCCCGAATTGCCTTATAAAGGCCAATCATGCCTTCCTGGACGATATCCTCGCGATCAGCCCCGATCAAGAAATAGGAACGCGCCTTGGCACGGACAAAGTTCTTATACTTATTAATTAGAAATTCCAGCGCTTCGCCGTCACCTTCTCGAACCGCTTCTACAATATCCTCGTCCGTTCTGCAGTCATATTCCAGCGTTTTCCACTCTTTGAGGTCGATGCTCACGAACAATCCCTCCGGCTCGAAAGGCGTACATTACTCTGAATCTGCTACGAGCAAATGTTAAATGATGTCCCCTTGACATCAACACTTGTCGTCATATGGCTTACAATAAAGCACGGAGCTCATAACGATCCCTGTCGCCAAACCTAGAACCTAGTATACATTATGTAACCTAAAGCCGTCAATCGACTTCATGTCGAATGTTTCATTATAATCTAGTTAAAATGGAATTTCCGTCCATGCCCGGTGGATCCTCGCAACAGTTGCTCCTATAGTACTCTGCCTTATTTGTTCCCGATCACAGCTTCCCTCTTCGCCAGCGTTCAAGCTTCATTCGAACATCCATACTCAAATTGTCATCCAGCTCGTTGCGCTTGTTAGCCGTATGCTTCACGGTTCGTTCAATCGAAATCCGATTCTGTTCGATATCCGTCAGAAGCTCGCGGGCAGAGATGCGAAGCGCACCCTTGCCAAACGCGACATGCTGCTCGACCAAATCCGATGTCGCCACATACAGATTGCGGCTCCGCATCGCAAGCTCAACAGCCAGACGCTCGATACAAGCATCGGCCGTTTCTTTTTCCTTCGTATATACGACGGTTACGCGGTGCTGGTGGAATGTCGAACCGACACCGGGTACTTGATATGCATCGAATACCACTACAACCGTTACTCCCGTAAAGCCTTGATATTCTGCCAGCATTTCCAGCAATCGGTCACGCGCCTCTTCCAAGTCATTATCCCTTATTGCAGCAAGCATCGGCCATGCGCCAATCATGTTATAACCGTCAACCAGCATAATATCCTCTCGCCGTTGCATGTATCAATGACTCCGACGCTGTCGCACCACTTCATACATCAATACCCCTGCCGCAACAGAAGCGTTAAGCGAGTTAAGGCTTCCATGCATGGGGAGCTTGACGAGAAAATCGCATTTCTCACGTATCAGCCTGCCAATTCCTTTACTCTCGTTGCCAATAATGACGGCAAGCGGCATGTCAAAGCTGCGAGATGAGAAGACGTCCTGCTGGGCGCTTACATCGGCGCCCGCGATCCAGATTCCCGCTTCCTTCAGTTTGTCAATTGTCTGGGCCATATTCGTCACTCGCGCTACCGGCACATATTCAACCGCGCCAGCCGAGGTCTTCGAGACCGTTGCAGTGAGCGATGCAGCGCGCCGCTTCGGTATAATGACGCCATGCACGCCCGTGCATTCTGCCGTTCGCAGAATAGAGCCCAAATTATGCGGGTCCTCAATCTCATCCAGCAGCAGCAGAAAAGGCATTTCGCCGCTATCGCGCGCACGCTCGATTAATTCATCGACCTCATAATAACGATGGGCAGCTGCTTGAGCCACGATTCCTTGATGCTGAATGCCTTCCACCATGCCATCAAGCTTGCGCTTATCAACGAATTGGACGATAATTCCGGCTTTCTTGGCTTCGGCAATAATTGGCTGTATCGCATGCTTCTGAGCCTGCTCCGCAATCCATATCTTATTGATCTCCCGTCCGGAACGAAGCGCCTCCATAACGGGATGCTTGCCCCCGATCCATTCTTGTCCGTCCTGCTCCTGCTCCGTCATTCTTTGACCTCCTTGGATATTGCTATTCCAGCCTCATCAGCTCTCTCGCCAAACGCTACCCTCATTAACTCATGCAATCTATCGATCTGCTTGCTGTAATATAAATAGCCAACCAAACATTCCAGCCCTGTTGCCTGGCGGTATTCCGCAATGTCCGCATTTTTGGGAGGGCTGCCGGATTTGCCGTTCCGCCCGCGCCTGACCATATCCGCTTCCGTATCTGTGAGCAGCGGCCTCCACTTTTCCAGCAGCGCGCATTGCGCCTTGGCGGACACATAGCCTGTCGCCTGGCGGTGCAGATGCTGCAGCTTGTGATTAGGCTGCGATATCAGATATTGGCGTACGATCAGCTCGAATACCGAGTCGCCGATATAAGCCAGCACAATCGGATTCAACAGATGAGGCGGCTTCATTGGCTCATGACTCCAAAGCCCCGCGTCCGCAGTAATTAATGATTCCATACTGTCCTTCATTTGCGCCGCCAACGGATACCTTGCGGCGTATCCTCCAACACAATGCCCTGAGCTGCCAGCAGGTCCCGAATCTCATCTGCCCGCGCCCAATTTTTGGATTGCCTTGCCTCTGTACGCTGCACAATCAGATCATCAATGTCCGTGTCCAGGATATCGCCCTCCTGCTCCAGCGACAGCAAGCCAAACACTTGATCCAGCTTATTGAAAGCCCCTATAAGCAACTCCAAGCCTTCAACGGACACAACAGTCCGCTGCAAGTACTGATTCGCTTCGCTTACCAGCTCGAAAATACTTGTAATGGCATCCGGAGTATTGAAATCATCATTCATCCGCGACCGGAAGCCATGCTCGATCACTCCGATTCTAATCCGCAAGTGGCTCTCAGCATCACTGGGCGCGCTTACAGCAACCGATAGCCGATGTTTCAGGTTGCCGATGCAATTGGCAATCCGCTCAACGCTGTTCTCAGCCTGTGCGATCGCCTCGTCGCTGAAGTTGAGCGGGCTGCGATAATGAGATGACAATATAAAATAGCGCATGGTCGATGGTTTCACCGTCTTAAGCAGCTCATCCACTGTAATTCCGTTGCCCAGCGACTTGGATATTTTCTCATTATTGATATTAATAAAACCATTATGCATCCAATAGCGGGCCAGCGGCTTGCCTGTCACCGACTCCGACTGTGCAATCTCGCACTCATGGTGGGGAAATTGCAAATCATGGCCTCCGCCGTGAATGTCCAACGTGTCGCCCAAATATTTGCGCGCCATTGCAGAGCATTCGATATGCCAGCCAGGACGGCCGGGTCCCCACGGGCTATCCCAATAGATTTCACCCGGCTTAGCCGCTTTCCACAGCACGAAGTCCTGCCCGCTCTCCTTGCGCTCGTCAACTCCAATACGGATGCCAAGCTGCAGCTCATCCAAATTCTGATGCGACAGCTTGCCATAGTCAGTAAATTTGCCTGTTCGGAAATACACATCCCCGCCGCTCTCGTACGCATATTCCCTGTCCACCAATTCCTGTACGAACGCTACAATCTCCGCAATGTTCTCCGTCACGCGCGGATTAAGCGTTGCTTGATGAACGCCGAGTGCGGTGATGTTCGCATTGAAAGCGGCGATGAACTGCTCCGCAACCTCGGGCACGGTCGTTCCAAGCTGATCTGCTTTGCGAATTAATTTGTCGTCCACATCCGTAAAGTTCACAACGTAATTCACTTGATAGCCCGAAAATTCCAGATAACGGCGTACCACATCAAAGAAAATAACCGGCCTTGCATTGCCGATATGGATATAATCGTATACGGTGGGACCGCATACGTACATGTTCACCTTACCTGGTTCAAGCGGTATAAATTCTTGCTTGTTGCGCGACATCGTATCATAGATATGCAAGGTCATTTTCTAATATCTCCTCCAGCGACAGGCTGTCTATGCCGTTCGCGTTCCAGTTCGGATTTCAAGACCTGAATTTCATGCTGCATCGCTCTCAGCATCTCAATGACCGGATCGGGCAGCTTCGTGTGATCGAGCCTGTCGCCGACACGCTCCCCATTGCGTTTCACTACACGGCCGGGATTGCCGACAACTGTACTGTTCGGCGGAATCTCTCTGAGCACAACCGAGTTCGAGCCTATATTCACATTATCCCCAACCTCGAAGGACCCCAGTACCTTGGCTCCTGAGCCAATAACAACGTTATTGCCGATAGTCGGATGCCGCTTCCCTTTCTCTTTGCCCGTTCCGCCTAGCGTTACACCTTGATAGATCACAACATTGTTGCCAATCTCGCATGTCTCGCCAATAACGACGCCCATACCATGATCTATAAACAGTCGTTCCCCTATTGTGGCCCCGGGGTGGATTTCGATTCCGGTAAAAAATCGGCTAATCTGCGAGATGATCCGTGCTACGGTAAACCAACGCCGCGTGTAGAAACGATGCGCAATTCGATGCGCCCAAATGGCGTGAATCCCCGAATAAGTGAATACAATCTCAAACTTATTCCGGGCTGCCGGATCATTGTCTATTACCGTCTCAATATCCGTTCTTAGTTGGCGAAACATGGTCAAGACTCCTCTCGAACATCGACAATTCGGGCATCCCTATTGCACAGAATCGGTTGTCCTATCTATAATTGCAATCTATGCCTGAATAACAAAAGCCTCTGCAGCCTACGGCTGCAGAGGCGTTCTATAACGCGGTTCCACTCTGCTTGGAAGCAGCCAACACGCACAGCTCCCGTCTCATCGGTTCTTAACGCGAACCTCACGTCGCCGCCTACCCCGCGCAATGGATGAAACAGCCTCTGCTCTCCGGCTAACGGTAGAGTACAGGTGATCATTACGTTGCTCGGCTCGGGTGCGCAGCTCCCAGGCGCAATGTTGCATTTCAAGGAATGAACGACTTCCACCCAATCTCACGACTTCCAACACGCATCATCAATCCATTGCGACTGTTGGCTCCGCTTGATAGGTCGCCCTCTCTGACAATTCCTTCGCGAAATGAACGTTCCTGTTCTAAGCTTTGTACCGATACCTTTAATTAATTCAAGTATAGCCGACAGTCGAATAACTGACAAGTGTCGCGTTGCCTAATCAATCAGCCGTTTTTGCTCAAAGGATGCAGCTAGCGCAGCCTGGCGCCCAGTCGCTGCTCCACTTTGGATTTACCCAGCAGGGCAATCGTCATGTTAAGATCCGGACCATGCGTTTGGCCTGTTAATGCGGCGCGGATCGGCATGAACAACTGCTTGCCCTTGCAGCCCGTTTCCTGCTGAACCGCTTTAATCGCCGCTTTAATGCCATCCACCTCAAAGCCCTCAAGCGCAGCAGCCTGCCTCGCAAACGCCGACAGCACCAGCGGCACCTGCTCCTCCGCCAATACAGCAGACGCTTCCTCTTCATCGGCAACCTCTGTGCGGAAGAACAGCTCTGTCAGCGGCACGATCTCGGAGCCATAACGAAGCTTGTCCTGATAGAGCGCGATCAGATCATTCGCCCATTGACGCCCCGCTTCATCAAGAGCCTCAGGCAGCCGGCCAGCAGCCTGCAGATAAGGCAAGCACAGGTCAACAACTCTCGGCAGCTCCGCCTTCTTCAAATATTCATTGTTCATCCAGCTAAGCTTATTCGTATCGAACACAGCAGTGCTCTTGCTAAGACGGTCAGGATTGAATACGGCAATCAGCTCATCGCGAGTGAAGATTTCCTGTTCTCCCTCCGGCGACCAGCCAAGCAGTGTAATGAAATTGAACATTGCTTCAGGCAAGTAGCCAAGCTTGTCGTACTGCTCAATGAACTGAATGATCGATTCGTCACGCTTGCTCAGCTTCTTGCGCTGCTCGTTGACGATTAGCGTCATGTGCGCAAATTGAGGCGGCTCCCAGCCGAACGCTTCATAGATCATTAATTGGCGCGGTGTATTGGAGATATGATCCTCTCCACGAAGCACATGGCTGATGGCCATCAGATGGTCATCCAGCGCGACAGCAAAGTTATAGGTCGGAATCCCGTCCTTCTTCACAATAACAAAATCGCCAATGCCATCGGATTCAAAGCTGATGGAGCCTTTCACCATATCTTGAAACGTATAGGTCTTGCCCTGCGGCACACGGAACCGTATGCTCGGAACACGCCCTTCAGCCTCGAAGGCTGCCCGCTGCTCCTCCGTCAATCGGCTGTGCCGACCGGAATAACGCGGCATCTCGCCTCTTGCCGTCTGCTCCTCCCGCTCCTGCTCAAGCTCTTCCTCCGTGCAATAGCACTTGTACGCCAGATCGCGGTCAACCAGCTCCTGCCAATACTTATTGTAAATATCAATCCGCTCGGTCTGGCGATACGGGCCATAGCCGCCGCCGATATCAATACTCTCGTCCCAATCGATGCCTAGCCACTTCAAATATTGGAGTTGGCTCTCCTCGCCGCCCGCGACGTTCCGTTTCACATCCGTATCTTCAATACGTATAATAAATTTGCCGCCGCGACTGCGGGCAAACAAATAATTGAATAAGGCCGTTCTTGCATTGCCGATATGCAGATGCCCTGTAGGCGATGGCGCATAGCGAACCCTGATTTCATTCGTCATTATCGTTCAAGCTCCTTCCAATCATTCCAGCTTCATCAGTGAATCATAGCACAACTTTTATTAGGCATACAACCGATTGCGCGGCAATTCCTTCGCCCCGTCCGGCGAATCCAAGCTGCTCTGTCGTCGTTGCCTTTACATTGACCTGAGAGAGCTCTTCCGCTTCAAGCGCACCCGCAATAATCTTCACCATATCCGGAATATAAGGCGCCATCTTCGGCCGCTGGGCAATTATCGTTGCATCCACATTGCCAAGCTTGTAGCCCCGCTCCTTCACCATCGACCAAATATGGAGCAGCAGCTTCAGACTGTCCGCATCCTTGAAGGCCGGATCTGTATCGGGATAATGCTTGCCGATGTCTCCAAGACCCAGCGCGCCTAATATGGCATCGCTGATGGCATGCAGCAGCACGTCTGCATCGGAATGCCCCAGCAAGCCTTTCTCATAAGGAAGAGTTACTCCGCCAATAATACATGGACGCCCCTCTACCAGTTGATGCACATCAAATCCTTGACCTACCCGAATCATCTGCCTGTCCCCTCTCGTCTACGTTCTTCTTTCTGCTGCTCGCGATTCGCAAGCAGAAACTCCGCCCAAGGCAAATCCTCCGGAGTCGTAATCTTAATATTCGTATAATCCCCTTCAGCCACCACCACTGCAGCGCCATAACGCTCTACCACCATCGCATCATCGGTTCCGACGAACCCCTCCGCCAGCGCCGCCTCATGGGCTTCATGCAGCAGGGAACGCCGAAAAGCCTGCGGCGTTTGAATCGCCCACAAGCTTCTACGGTCAGGTGTCGCAACAATAATGCCGGACTCATTCACTTGCTTAATCGTATCCTTGACAGGCACAGCCAGCACAGCTGCTCCGGCATTCTCCGCAGCAGCCATGCAAGCCCGCACCGCCTCCGGCGTTACGAGAGGACGCACACCATCATGCACCATGACCCATTCGCCCTGCAGCAGCTCCAGGCCGATTCTGACCGAGTGCTGGCGCTCACTGCCTCCTGCGGCAACGGCCTTCACTTTATGTAGATGATGCTGGAGCAGAAGTTCCTCGCAGCGCGACACATCCTGTGCGCCCACGACAAGCACAATTTCCTTGACCTCCTCCATCGCCTCGAACAGCTCAAGCGTATGGATCACAATCGGCTTGTCCTGCAATAGCAGATACTGCTTGCTCTCTGCCGTTCCCATCCGCGTTCCGCGTCCCGCCGCAACGACGATAACATCCCATTTTGCCCCAGCTAACATGCCTTCCTACCGCCTCGCTGTAAACTTGAATGTCGCAAACGCGACATCTTCAGTATATCATACCGTGTTACAGCGCTTTTTCCAACAGCTTCGGCTTGGCGAAGATCATTCGGCCCGCAGAGGTTTGCAGCACACTTGTTACCAATACCTCCATCGTAATCCCGATATAATCGCGTCCACCCTCGACCACGATCATCGTGCCGTCATCAAGATAAGCAACGCCCTGCCCATGCTCCTTGCCATCCTTAATCACTTGAACGACGATTTCCTCGCCAGGCAGAACGACAGGCTTCACAGCATTTGCCAGATCATTGATATTGAGCACGGAGACACCTTGCAGCTCACATACCTTATTAAGGTTAAAATCATTCGTAACCACCTTGCCGCCGAGCGCCTTGGCCAGCTTGACCAGCTTGCTGTCTACCTCTCCATCCTCCATGTCGCCCTCATAGATCAATACCTTCACATCGAGCTCCTTTTGAATTTTGTTCAAAATATCGAGCCCACGACGTCCGCGATTGCGTTTGAGCAGGTCAGAGGAATCCGCAATATGCTGCAGCTCTTCAAGCACAAATTCCGGGATCACCAATGTCCCCTCGATAAAGCCTGTTTTGCATATATCAGCAATTCGGCCATCAATAATGACACTCGTATCGAGAATCTTATGCTCTTCAAAAGAACTCTTCTCCGTCGATGCGGCCGACCTTGACTGCATGCCAAGAAAGGCGGAGAATCGCTGGGACAGCTCCTCCCGTTTGCCCATCCCAATGCGCAGTCCCAAATAACCCAGAAATAATGTCAGGCAGACCGGAACAAGAAGACCCGCGCCAGTAAAGCCCGATAGAACCGGATAGAGCAGTGCCGATACCGCCAAACCGCTAATAAGTCCACCCGCTCCCGACATCAGCTCACCGGTCGGCATGGCCGAAGCGCGTTCAGCGCCCTGCTGCATCCATCTCTGAATGGGACCCGCTATTACCGTCGCCGCTGCCAATCCACAAATTGCGCCGATACCGACGTTCATATAATAGCCCCCCGAACGCTGCATGACCCCATAAGCCGATTCCGTCCAGAGTGTTCCCATATGCATCCAACTATGAACCTGACCGCCAAGAGCACCGCCAAAAAACAAACCAATCATTTGAATTATTCTTTTCATCACATAAATCCACCTCCATTACAATTATGATCCAATCTTTCGATCGTTAATCGTTAGGAAGGCGATATTGTCTGAGATTTTATTAACTGGAAGAGGAAATGTCTAAATTTTCGTAAAACTATTTTGAAATACGAGGCTATGACGCTTATAATGGGAAGTAGCAATGCCAATCCCGAAATGAGGTGGAATCGATGAACGCCCCAACGCTGGAGCAATTTCAGCAGCAAGTATCCGAACTGCTGTTGCGTCATCGGAGCTTGCTGGATGTTTTATCTAAGTACGGTCAGGCCGGCGCTTCCGTTAATCGGGCCGTAGCCAAATCCGTCACCGAATGCGGGTGTATTGAGCTTAATGCCCGCAGACAAGAATTCACTGACGACATTGATCTTGAGAAAGCGAAGACGAATCTGCATTATCACGTCGCCGGCAATCTGTGCGAGCACTGTAGAGACGCCATCAAGAATGAGCTCGGACGGAATTTGTTTTATATGTCCGCCATGTGCAATTTGCTCGATATTCAACTCGATGATGTCGTAGCGCAAGAATCCGACAAATGCTCTACCCTCGGTTTATTCAATCTCACGTAATGCATACAGAGAATGGCAGAACAAAACAAAACCGCCCCACTGTCCGTAATCGGATCAGCAAGGCGGTTTTATTATGTCTAAGCGCTATGCTCAGTCTGAATGTTCTCCTCTTGCTTGCGGCGCTTCCGTTTGCGTCCGGGCAACCGCCGTTCAACGTTTTTTTTTAAGCCGTATAGCGCATAGAGCACTAACGGGATAAAAATAATTTTGGACAAATGATGCGGGAACAGGATACCCAGCACAACTGCCACAACAACAATAATAGGAACGACCCAAATCGCATTCTTAGGAATACCCAGCTTCTTGAAGTTGGGATATTTAATCGTACTGACCATCAGGAATGACAATATGAGCGTACTTGCCATTAAAACGGCAACAGATATATCCTTGTGGAACAACGCCAATGTAGCAAGAACGCCTCCGGCAGCAGGTATCGGCAAGCCGATGAAATAACCTGGCATTCCCGAAACAACATTGAAACGCGCCAGTCTCAGAGCTCCGCAAATCGGGAACAACGCCGTAATAATCCAGGCAGGAGCCGCACTAAGCTCTTGAAACGCAACGCTGTACATAATAAAAGCCGGCGCAACACCGAACGAGATCACATCCGACAACGAATCCAGCTCTTTGCCGAACTCGCTTTGCGCATTGAGCGCGCGTGCTACACGGCCGTCCACACCGTCCATCAGCATTGCGATAATAACCATCATCGCGGCGATTTCAGGCTTTGCATTCTCAGGAAACACGAGCAGGATGGCGACAATACCTAAAAATAAATTCGCCACCGTAAAAAGACTCGGTATCGATTTCGTAATCATTATGCTCCACCTCATCTTTACTATGCCCCAAAACCGCTTCTTGCAGCTCTGTCGGCAAGCTGTGAGAAAAACTTTCTAGAAAGTCTTTCGGGGATGAGCTAACTGTAAAAAAGAACCAGTTGCGGCTGTCCGCATTCTCACATTGTATGGGATTTAGATTTGTCTGTCAATGAACATCTGTTCTTGAATCCGCTTCATGCCTTCTTTAATCGCCCTTGCCCTTACCTCGCCGATCCCGTCCACAGCATCCAGTTCTTCAATCGTAGCCATAAGAATATGCGGCAGATGCTGGAACTGCTCAACGAGATTATTCATAATAACAGCCGGCAATCGAGGGATACGGCTAAGCAGCCGGTAGCCGCGCGGGGAGATCATCTCTTCGGCAGCCGCGCCTGATACCGAATAGCCAAGCAGCTTGATAATACTATTCACCTCTAGAAGCTCATCTGAATTCAGGCGGCGAATAGCCGAGCGGAGCTCACGAATTTTCTCTTCCTGCGGCTCTTTCGCGTAATCCTTGAGCAGGAACCAGGCTTCTTCCTCGACACCGCCAACCAGCTCTTCCATCTGCATGCTGATCAACCGGCCCTCGGTGCCAAGCTCGTTCACATAACGCTTGATCTCCATCTTGACTCTTATAACCATTTCTACCCGTTTTATGACGTGCGCAACCTCATGGAGAGTAACCAATTCCTCAAACTCCAAGGCAGACAGGTTTGTAAAGGACTGATTCAGCACCACTTTGTACTTCTCCAGCGTTTGGATAGCTTGATTGGCTTTCGTCAGAATAACGCCCATTTCTTTGAGCGAATAGCGCAATTGGCCTTGATATAACGTAATCACATTCCGTCTCTGAGATATCGACACAACGAGCTTTCCAGTCTGCTTCGCGACCCGCTCCGCTGTACGATGGCGAATACCCGTCTCAATCGATGAGATTGAGCTATCCGGAATAAGCTGAGTATTGGCATACAGAACACGTCTGCGATCCTCGCTCAGAATGATCGCTCCATCCATCTTGGCCAGCTCATACAGGTAGTTAGGAGAGAAATCGCAATTAATGGAGAAGCCGCCGTCGACAACCTCCATCACTTCCGGACTGTAGCCAACGACGATAAGGGCTCCTGTCTTCGCTCGCAGAACATTATCCAAACCTTCCCTGAAAGCTGTCCCGGGCGCAACCATTTGCAGCAATTGGTTCATAATCTCTACTTGGTTAAGCTCTTTCATCTTGGGGCCCCCTTATTCGAACGCTGCTGAGAGCGCTTCCGCTACCGTCTCGACACCGATGATTTGTATGCCGGAGGGCGGACTCCAGCCTTTCATGCTCTTCTTAGGCATAATGACTCGTTTGAAGCCAAGCTTCTGTGCTTCCCTCACCCGCTGCTCGGCTCGCGATACTGCTCGAACCTCTCCAGTAAGTCCAATCTCGCCGAAAATAACATCAAACGGGCGGGTCGGCGCATCGCGGAAGCTGGATGCAATGCTGACTGCCGCTGCCAAATCAACGGCAGGTTCGTCCAGCTTTATGCCACCCGCCACATTCAGATAAGCATCCTGTGTCTGCAGAAACATGCCCATTCTTTTCTCCAGCACAGCAATAATAAGCACCAGCCGGTTATGATCAATGCCCGTCGACATCCGCCGAGGCGACGGGAAGTTCGTCGATGCAACCAGTGCCTGAAGCTCAACAAGGACAGGACGCGTTCCTTCCATGCTTGCCACGACAGTAGAACCTGATACGCCAAGAGGCCTCTCTGATAAGAACAGCTCCGATGGATTGCTTACCTCCCGCAGACCCGCTTCGCCCATTTCGAAGATACCGATTTCATTCGTAGATCCGAACCGGTTCTTCACCGCTCGCAGCAGCCGGTAAGTGTGATGCCGTTCGCCCTCGAAATAAAGCACGCAGTCCACCATATGCTCCAGCATTCTTGGACCTGCTATTGCGCCTTCCTTCGTCACATGACCGACAAGCACCGTTGCAATCCCCTTAATCTTCGCAACCCGCATGAAATGGGCGGTGCATTCACGAACCTGAGATACGCTTCCCGGAGCAGACTGCACACTCGGATCATACACCGTTTGAATGGAATCGATGACGAGAAAATCAGGCTTTACGGATTCAATCGCATCATTTATGAGCTCCATATTCGTCTCGCACAGCACGTACAGCTTATCTGTCAACGCACCCAGACGGTCAGCACGCAAGCGTGTCTGCCTGACCGATTCCTCGCCTGATATATAGAGTACAGTCAGCTGCTGTGATGCGAGAGCGTGTGACGTTTGGAGCAGCAGCGTTGACTTGCCGATACCAGGATCGCCCCCAACCAATATAAGCGATCCCGGCACAACGCCTCCGCCGAGCACACGGTTTAGTTCCCCCAACGATGTTTCGATGCGCGGCTCTTGACCATTATCTATATGTATGATGGGAACCGGCTTTTCTTTCGCCCCACTAATAGAAGTGCCTATCCCTTGCGTCTTAACAACTGTTTCCTTCTCTTCCACCATCGTATTCCAGGCGCCGCAGCCAGGACATTTGCCCAGCCATTTAGGCGCTTCTGTGCCGCATTCGGTGCAAGCGAACTTTATTTTAACTTTTGCCATGTAAGGCTCCTTATGCAAATTCCGCTACATTAAAAGTTTACCATTTATTACGTAGGGAAGAAACCTATATGTTAATCTCTGAGCAAAAAAGTTCCCATCCGCTCATTATGAGCAAAATGGGAACTTTTTCTGCATATATGGATATTTATTCGGCTTGCTTCCTATGAATCATTAGCTTCCGCTGACGATTCATCACGTACACGTAGCCTGCAGCTCCAGCTGTCGATTATGATTTGGCAGCTGGCTCTTCAGATGCAGCCGATTCGGGCTCCGAATTCTCACGGGTGACCGTCAAAGCTCCGTCTTTCTCATCAATGATCAGCTTATCTCCTTTAGAGATATTGCCCATAAGCAGATCCTCGGACAGACGGTCCTCAATATGCTTCTGAATCGCCCGGCGAAGCGGACGCGCTCCATACTGCGGATCAAAGCCTTCCTTCGCCAGGAATGCCTTCGCAGTGTCGGTCAACGTGAAGTCAACCTCCTGCTCACGCAGACGCTTGCGCAGCTCCTCGCCCATCAAGGAAACGATCTGTGCGATATGCTCCTGCTCCAACGAATGGAACACGATCGTTTCATCGATCCGGTTCAGGAATTCTGGGCGGAAGCTCTTCTTCAGCTCAGCCATAACTTTATCCTTCATAATATTGAAATCACGACCCGCATCATGCACTGCGGTGAAGCCAAGCGAGGAATTCCGCTTGATCTGATCTGCGCCTACATTCGATGTCATAATGATAAGCGTATTCCGGAAGTCAACGACTCTGCCCTTGGAGTCCGTCAGACGGCCATCCTCAAGCACCTGCAGCAAAATGTTGAACACTTCGGGATGCGCCTTCTCAATTTCATCAAGAAGAACAACAGAATATGGTTTGCGGCGAACCTTCTCGGTTAGCTGACCGCCTTCTTCATAACCGACATACCCTGGAGGCGCTCCGACCAAACGCGAGGTGGAATGCTTCTCCATATACTCGGACATATCGATGCGGATAACCGCGTTTTCTTCACCGAACATCGCTTCTGCCAATGCGCGAGCAAGCTCAGTCTTACCGACACCGGTTGGTCCAAGGAAGATGAAGGAGCCCATCGGACGCTTCGGATCCTTGAGTCCGGCTCTTGCACGGCGAATGGCCCGCGATACCGCTTTAACCGCTTCATCCTGACCGATGACACGGTCATGAAGAATTTCTTCCATCTTCAGCAGACGCTGCGTTTCTTCCTCAGCCAGCTTGCTGACCGGGATTCCCGTCCAGCTGGCGACAACCTGAGCAATATCCTCTGTTGTGACCTCGGAATCCGTACGCCCCTGCTTTTCTTTCCATTGATTCTTCGTGATATCCAGCTCTTCGCGAATTTTCTGCTCTGTATCGCGCAGGGCGGCAGCCTTCTCAAACTCCTGGCTTTGAACCGCGGAATCCTTCTCCTTGCGAATATCATCCAGACGATTCTCAAGCTGCTTCAAGTTTGGCGGTATCGTGTAGGATTTCAGGCGTACTTTGGAGCTCGCCTCATCAATCAGGTCAATCGCTTTATCCGGCAGGAAACGATCCGTAATATAACGGTCGGATAATTTGACCGCTTGCTCGATCGCTTCATCGGTAATTTTCACCCGGTGATGCGCTTCATAACGGTCACGCAATCCGTGCAGAATTTGGATCGCCTCTTCAGGAGATGGCTGATCTACCGTAATTGGTTGGAAACGGCGCTCCAGCGCTGCATCCTTCTCGATATACTTCCGGTATTCATCCAGCGTCGTTGCACCGATGCACTGCAGCTCGCCACGGGCCAGTGAAGGTTTCAGAATATTAGAAGCATCAATGGCTCCCTCTGCGCCGCCCGCGCCGATCAGCGTATGCAGCTCGTCGATGAACAGAATGATATTTCCTGCCTGTCTGATCTCATCCATAATCTTCTTCAGACGATCTTCAAACTCACCGCGATATTTGGTGCCAGCGACGACGGAGCCCATATCCAGCGTCATCACTCGTTTGTCACGCAGCGTCTCCGGAATTTCTCCGGCAATGATTTTCTGGGCAAGACCTTCTGCGATCGCTGTTTTACCTACGCCAGGCTCGCCAATCAGTACGGGATTATTTTTCGTACGACGGCTTAACACTTGAATGACGCGCTCAATTTCTTTGCTCCGGCCGATGACAGGATCGAGATTGCCATCCTTCGCGTAGGCGGTCAGATCCCGGGCAAGGCCGTCAAGCGTAGGTGTGCTCACATTGGACGGTGCGCCATGGCTGCTGGATACCGCTTCGCTGCTGCCAAGCAGCTGCAGCACCTGCTGACGCGCTTTGTTAAGGCTGATGCCAAGGTTGTTAAGCACTCGTGCCGCTACGCCTTCGCCTTCCCGTATAAGACCAAGAAGGATATGCTCTGTGCCTACATAGGTATGACCGAGCTTGCGCGCTTCATCCATGGACAGCTCGATAACCTTCTTCGCACGCGGTGTGTAGGCAATATTCGTTGGCTGCTCCTGCCCGCGTCCAATTAACGTTTCGACTTCATCTTGAATCTTCTCCAAGCTTAGACCAAGTCCGATAAGAGCTTTCGCTGCAATGCCTTCCCCTTCACGGTTCAAGCCAAGCAGAATATGTTCTGTGCCAATATTATTATGACCGAGACGAACCGCTTCTTCCTGTGCCAGTGCAAGCACCTTCTGCGCACGTTCTGTAAATCTACCAAATATCATGTAGATACACCCCCATGATCTGATTTGCTTATTAATTGCTGACGTATAAGCTCAGCTCGCCGTACATCCCGTTGTTCAGGGCTCATCTTCTCATGAAACACCTGCTGCAGGAAGCCCGGCTGCGTTAATACCATCATTTCATTCATCACCTGCGGCGATACATCTTTAATAAGTCCTAGATCAATTCCAAGCCTTACATCAGACAAGCGTTGCGCCGCTTCTTTGGAGTCCAATATCATGGCGTGAGAGAGAATGCCGTAGGAGCGGTACACCCGATCCTCAAGCCGCACACGCGACTCCTCCAGCATCTTGCCGCGGGCAGCACGCTCATGCTCGATAATTTGCTTCGCAACACTGTACAGATTATCCAGAATTTCAGTCTCGGACTGTCCCAAAGTAATCTGATTCGAAATTTGAAACAAATTGCCCAGCGCCTCGCTGCCTTCTCCGTAAATTCCCCGTACTGCAAGCCCCACCTGCGTAATCGCCGATAAAATGCGATTAATCTGCTGTGACAGAACAAGCGCGGGCAGATGCATCATCACAGAGCCGCGAATGCCGGTACCGACATTCGTCGGGCAACTCGTCAGATAGCCGCGTCTTTCATCATATGCATAATCGGCCACTTCTTCAAAAATATCGTCAATACGGCTCGCCTGCTCCCATGCCTCATTAATTTGAAAGCCAGGATACAGACATTGAATCCGCAAATGATCCTCTTCATTAACCATAATGCTTACAGCTTCATTCTCACTAAGAATAAATGCCCCGTGTCTGGATTCGTTGGCCAGGTTCGGACTAATCAAATGCTTCTCAACAAGTACTCTTCGTTCCAGCTCATTAAGCTCAGACAGCTCAATCGTATCGAATTTGCCGAGTCCATCAAGCCTGCCATTCTCTGCAACGGATGTGAGCCGCTCCATAACCTCGCGAGCCTGTTCGTTCGTTGCAAGCATGGGGAACGGATGCGCGCGTATGTTCCGTGCGATCCGAATTCGGCTGCTAATGACAATATCAGCGTCTGGGCCGGTCCCCTTCATCCAATCGCTTAGCGCGTGCTGCGCAAAAGAACGTTTTGTCAAACCGATTCACCCTTCCTAACCGCCTAACTGTCGGCGACTTTGCGCTCCAGTTCTCGAATTTGGTCACGAAGCTGCGCCGCATTCTCGAATTCCTCAATTTCAATTTGCTCATGAAGATCTCTTCTTAACTGCTCAATCTCACGCTTAATTTGAATTTGACCGCCGGCGCGTTTCGGAACTTTACCAATATGAGCGGTACTTCCATGCACCCGTTTAAGAATTGGGTCCAGCTTATCGCCGAATTGCGAATAACATTTGCTGCATCCCAAACGTCCCATCTTACTGAACTGCGTATAGGTCAGACCACAAGTCTCACAACGCAATGGTTGCGGCTTAGCGCCAAATCCGTGCACCGTGCTTGCCGATTCAAAATCGAGTAAACCGGATAGAAGACTATGGATCGAGAAACCGTTCGACGTGCCCGGTATTCCTTCCCCTTTCTCCCTTGCACACAATTCACAGATATGGAACTCTGTCTTCTCTCCATTAACAATCTTCGTAAAATGAAGCGTTGCCGGCTTCTTGCCGCATTCCTGACAAATCATTCCGGATTAGTCCCTCCTTTTGCAAGGCCAAAAGGCGCACAAATTTACTTGATAAGCAGTGTGATCAGCATTGCTTTCAGAAGCCTTGCCCGAATCTCGTCGCGCAGCGGCAGTTTAACCGCAATCGCTTCACGAGAGACTGCGGCCCGCAGCAGATTGGCTTCCCGTTTGGAAATGAATCCCGCTTCCTCCAGCTGATAAATCAATCCTTCTGCCGCACTTTGATCTACTTGGTCGCCAACGGTTTCAGCGATATGTCCTTGAATCGCTGTTAATGTCGGCAGCTCGATTCGTTGAATACGAATGTATCCGCCGCCACCTCGCTTGCTCTCGACTACATAGCCCTTTTCCAAAGTAAATCTCGTGCTGATGACGTAATTGATCTGTGAAGGAACACATGAGAATTGATCGGCCAATTCGTTGCGCTGCAGCTCTACCGCACCCTCGGAGCTCTCCTGTAGCATATGCTTCAAATGCTGCTCAATGAGATCGGAAATGTTGCGCATTTCGCTAACCTCCTTCAGTTGCAGAACAGAACTGGTTCATTGAACCATGCCGTCAAAATAGTCAAAGTTTTGCGACAATTGACTTTGACTTTCTTTGACTTTAATTTTATTATACGCATTATCAACAAAAGGTCAAGTGGCTATCTGTCCTTGTCCTATCTTCCCTTACTATGATTGGCGGATACATACGAAATATACCTGTAAAGATCATTACCCCAATATGCGGTTATTGAACGTCTCATTCGTACCGTGGCTCAGACATTCACCCCCGTATATTATTCGCGATTTTGACACAACAAAAAACCGACCGTGTACCACGGTCGGTTCTTCGTGCTTGGCGACGTCCTACTCTCCCAGGACCCTGCGGTCCAAGTACCATCGGCGCTGGAGGGCTTAACGGTCGTGTTC
>NZ_CAKMMF010000034.1:0-7354 GCF_927798095.1 Paenibacillus plantiphilus
AATTTAAACTCGTCGTTATAATGCTGCCTCGTTTTCCCCATTGTGAACACCTCACCTTTTATTAGGATTATTATCTGTCCAACGTTACGAGGTGTCCACTTTTTATTCTAATTGCATTTTCATCCTTATAGGGACTGGGAAGACGCGATTTCTTACTTCTTCGTCGCTGTAAGGCTGTTTTTCATGCTTACAGCGGGCTTGGCCGTGATTTTACAGGCTGTAAGCCGCTTTTTCGTCCTTATAGGCGTTACTTGTCGATCATGGATTATGTCAGTTGTTGAAACATGTTGCTTGCTGAGTTTGCTGAGTTTGCTGAGTTTGCTGAGCTTGCTGAGCTTGCTGGGCTTGCTGAGTTTGCTGGGCTTGCTGAGCCTGAGCTGGTTAAGCATGTTGCTTGTTGAGTGTGTCATGTTGCTTGTTGATCACATTTTACAGAGATACGATAATTTTGGCGGCACCTATATCTGGTATCAGTGTTGTACCTTGGGCATTATGGGCTGCGGACGCCCCGATAATACGATTTGCGTTGGTGATGCCTCTTAGCACTACCGTCCACGGCTTATTGGCAGCTCCGTCAGTGGCGATGACAATCTCACTGCCCTCTCTTGATGCAGTGACGGTGCGCTTCTGTTCTCCGTTCACATCATAAATGATCGCGGAAGCCGCGGCTCCATCCTCCAGCTCGAACAAATGAAGGGATATGCCTTCCTCGTAATCGTAATCCGGACGCTGGTCGTTGCTGCCAATGGCCAGCAGACTGTTCGGTTTCACGAGCAGCGGGAGACTCATATAGGAATGCTCCTCCTCTCTCCAACGCCCCCCTGCAACGGATTCTCCCGTGAAGAAGTTCGTCCATCTTCCTTCGGGAATGTAATACTTCACTATGCCGTCTTCTCTAAAAATCGGAGCAACGAGCAGCCGGTCCCCCAGCATATACTGAGTGTCCAAATGGTGGCTCGTAGGGTCCTCTGGAAATTCCAGCACCATCGCTCTCATCATAGGCAAGCCAATCACGGATGATTCTATAGCTGATGCATAGAGATACGGCATAAGACGACTTTTCAGCTTCGTGAAGAATCGCAGCACATCAACCGCTTCTTCATCAAATACCCAAGGTACGCGGTACGTTTCATTCCCATGGAGACGGCTGTGCGAGGACAACAGGCCGAATGCAACCCAGCGTTTGTAAATATCAGGGGAGGCCGTGCTTTCGAAGCCGCTTATATCGTGACTCCAATAGCCGAAGCCGGACAGGCCAAGGGATAACCCTCCCCGCAGCGTCTCCGCCATGGATTCATAGGATGCGGAGCAATCTCCTCCCCAATGAACCGGGAACTGCTGTCCGCCAGCCGTTGCTGAACGGGCAAACAACATCGCCTCATTCTTCCCAAGCTTGCGCTGAAGCACCTCAAATACGGCTTTGTTGTATAGGAACGTGTAGTAATTATGCATTTTTACAGGATCGGAGCCATCGTAATAGGCAACATTGTCGGTTGGGATGCGTTCACCGAAATCCGTCTTGAAGCTGTCAACGCCCATATCCACCAGCCGCTCCAGCTTCTCCTGATACCAGCAAGCAGCAGCTGGATTAGTGAAATCTACAATCCCCATACCTGCCTGCCACATATCCCATTGCCAAACATCGCCGCCTGTTGTTTTGAGCAAATATCCCTTCTCCATCGCTTCCTTGAACAGCGGCGACTTCTGCCCGATATAGGAGTTGATCCAGACACAGATTTTGAGACCTCTATCCTTCAGACGCCGCAGCATCCCCTCTGGATCAGGAAACACAGCCGGGTCCCATTCGAAATCACACCATTGATATTCCTTCATCCAGAAACAGTCGAAATGGAATACATGCAGTGGAATATCTCGCTCGAACATGCCGTCAATAAAGCTGTTAACCGTTGCTTCGTCATAATTGGTCGTAAAAGAGGTCGTTAGCCATAAACCGAAAGACCACGCTGGCGGCAGCGCCGGCTTGCCGGTCAATGCCGTATAATTCGCCAGCACCTCCTTGATCGTGCGTCCGCCTACGATGAAATATTCGAGATTTTCGCCAGGCACACTGAACTGGACCTTGGACACGTTCTCAGAGGCGATCTCGAAGGATACGCGTTCCGGATGATTGACGAATACTCCATAGCCTTCGCTGGAAAGATAGAACGGCACGTTCTTGTAGGCCTGCTCGCTGCTCGTACCGCCGTCCTCATTCCAAATATCAACGCTCTGGCCATTTTTCACAAATGGCGTGAACCGTTCACCCAAACCATAAATTTGCTCACCGATGCCAAGATCTAGCTGCTCGCGAAAATAGGACGTCCCATCACTGCTCTGGATATATCCCGTTCTTCTGCTTCCACTGCCTGTCACACGTTTCCCATAATTGACAAACGCCATATTCCACGGGCCGTTCTTGGCGATGTTGACGGTCAAGCCGCCGCTGGTCATAGAAACGGTGTCGTCATTATTTGCAATATGAACGTCATTCGTCTCGTTCTTGTATATTTCAAATTCCGGTCCCTTCGGATATTTGCCTGCATGATGCGTCCAACGGACACGAATCACATCCGGCATTGGAGCGCTTACCTCCACATTGAGCAGAGGCGCGTTAAGCGTATCTCCTTTGCGTTCCACTCTCTTGCATGCCGTATGAATCGACAGCTGCGATTGCTGGATTTCGATATCTCTTATCTCAACTGGATGCACGATCGTCATTCCTTCTCTCATCATCCAATAGCCGTCTGTAAATTTCATTAGAATCCCTCCGTTTCTTTTAATATAATAATATTAACTATTTTGATTCATTTCTTTTAAAATATTGCTCATTTATATCACGATTTTGATATCCTATCGTCTACCGACTGGATACATCGCAAAGATGAGCAAATCCGTCTGCATAAGTTGAACGAAGGGAAGAACAACAGCGATCACAAGAACATCGTTCAACTTGTATAGAGGAGAGAAAAAGGAGTCTTCCGATGAACAAAGCGGTATTAAAGGAAAATCGCATCCATGGAACGCCTCATTATCCGATCAGCCTGTACGAAATCTCCTGCCTCGCAGGCGAGCCTTTATTGGAGCTGCATTGGCATGAGGAGCTGGAATTTCTGCTCGTAACCGAAGGGACGGCCGTCTTTCGCGTGGATACAACGGACTATACGGTTAAGGCGGGCGAAGCGATTTTTGTAAACACCGGAGAACTGCATTCCGGCTATATTGCAGGCGATCGCCCCTGCTCGTTCAAAGCGATTGTTTTTCATTCTGAATTCATGATGAGCGGAAGCTTCGACATCACGCAAGAGAAATACTTGTCCCCTCTCATTCAAAAAAGACTTGGCATCCCGTCGCATCTCACAACCGGCTCTGTCATTGAGAATGAGCTGCTGAATCTGCTCCAGCGGATCATCAAGGTGAACGAGAGTCAGGAGCTTGCCTATGAGCTCACAACAAAGGGGCTGCTGTTTCAGGCCGCCGCCAAGCTTGTCATATTAGGCAAGCCGCTCGGCAGAAAGGCAGCGCCGCCCTCCGATTCCAATGCAATCGAACGGCTCAAAACGGTTTTAAACTTTATTCATACCCATTACAGTGAACCTATCCGTCTGAAGGATCTCGCTTCTCTCGTATCGCTGAGCGAAGCTCATTTTTGCCGGCTGTTCAAGGAGATCACTACGCGAACACCGGTCGCATACATCAATCTGTATCGTGTTCAGCAAGCGGCTGTTCTATTAACATCGACTAACAAAAAATTGTTGGAAATCACGCTTGATGTTGGATTCAGCAGCTCCAGCTATTTCATCGGCATCTTCAAGCAGCACTATGGCTGTACACCCAGCTCCTATCGCAAGAGAGACGGGGGATGAATACGACGAAAGGCTGTCCCGCTTCGTCATGCTAATGCTGCAAATGCTGCAGCTGACGAAATGGGACAGCCTATTCTAATGGGTTCCTGTGCTGTTGCTTTAAGGTTTTTTGAACGATACATCATCCGGCTCGTTCATAATTTCAAGCAGATTCTTGCCCATCGTTACCCACTTGCCTCCAGCTTGGATCGTGAGCGCCGTACCTCTGGAAATCGTACTCAAATCGAAATTGGCAATAATGGCTTGCATTTGCGCATATTGGCCTTCAATCAAGCTGAGATAATTCCGATCCGCCTCGGTCAGCGGTCCTTCATGATTCGCAACCTCAATTAGCGAGGCTTCGACCTGAGACATATAGGTTTCCGCAGTTCTGTCCGCGAATGTGAACGGCTCGCTGCTCGATACCTCTGCTTCTTCTATGAACGTCACGAGGTCCTTCTCATTCTTGAAAGCAAGAATGAGGGAGCTTTTGGCCAATAAACGGGTTGGGATCGTATCATTATCGAGCATCAGCCGCACATTGTTCAGAACAGAATCGATATGCTGCTTTGCATTATTGCCCGATTCGATGATCGTAAATCCGCGTTGTACACGCACATCCTGTTTCTCGTGAATGCTCTGGCTGTATAAGAAGACGTTGCCCATCAAGCTGAACGTCAGCAATACGAGCATAATTGGCGCAAACCATGACCGTCTTGGCTGCTTTTGCTCCAAGATTATCCCTCCATACGATTAAGCTGTTGCTTGCTCTTTTAAACTTACCCTATTTAAAAGCGTTCCAGCAAGTCTCTTTGTGTCTGTTTCTTGTCGATTGCCAGCGACAAATCATTGCAGCATCACATCGTCTCAAGAGCAACCTGGCTTCCTCGACCCGCAGGCTCTGAAGCGGTTACGATCAATCTGCGCGGCAGCCTTGCCCGCAATTCAGTGACATGGCTGATGACGCCGACCGACAGCGTATCGCTCTGAAGCTTCTCAAGTGCAGTAATGACCGTATCCAGCAGCTCCGGGTCCAGCGTGCCAAAGCCTTCGTCCAGGAAAAAGAACTGCAGCGGGTATTTGCCCCTCAGTTGAATTTGTCCGGACAGCGCCAGCGCCAATGCCAAAGAGGCAAGGAAGGTTTCTCCGCCGGAAAGGGACGAAACAGGCCTTCGAATTCCGCCATTGGCATCATCGCGTATGACGAATCCGCCGCCTGAATCCACCTCAAGCGCATATCGCCGCTTGGTCAGAAAGCCGAGTCGCTCTGAAGCGGTGCGGCATACTTGAACAAGCTGCTCCTCTGCCACATATTCAACAAACGCATTGCCGCGAAAAACCGATTGAAGCGATTTAAGCCGGCCTCCAAGCAGCTCTGTTTCCTTGCGGATCGTCTCCAGCTGCTGCCATCTGTCCTGCTTCGATGTTAGCTCTTCCAGATTCCGTTCTGCTTTGGCTGAGGCTTGCAGCGCTGATTCATTCGATAAACGAGACTGTTCCAGCAGCAGCACGCATTGCTCCCACTCCTCAACCGTTACCGATCTGCCTTGCAGCTGGTCTCGCAGCAGCTCGATCTGAGCCGCAAGCTGGCGCTCTGTTGCGCGGTAACGATCGATGTCCCCGGCAATCGCCTCCTGCTTCGATAACAGCGGCTGCAGCTCCTTCACCTCATCTGCTGTTTCGAACTGCGACTGCTCCAGAGCAGACAGCCACAGCTTGGCGCATTCCGCCTGCTGTGTCTCTGCATGGCGCGCCGATTCTTCGGCTGCGCTGCGCAGCTCGGCAGCCTTCTGAAGCGCTGCCCCCGCGGCTTCGTGCAAGTCTTGGAGACGGGTTAACTCGGAACGGATGTGGGCGAGCTCCCGTTCTGCTGCTTGCAATAATTGTCCCGCAGGCTCGCCGCCTGTCCATTGCTGAAGCTGTTGTTGTTTATCGGACAGCTGCTGCCTCTGGCTGTCCAATCTTACTGTGAGCTGCGCAGCTTCAAGCTGTGCTGACTGGACGAGCTTCTCATTCTTGCTCAATTGCTCGCTCGTCTCCTCGATGAAGGAGACGCTGCGTTCCAGCCGATTATTGAGCTCAAGCGCTGCATGCTCTCGCTGCTCATATTGCTGAAGCCGCTCTTGCGCATGCTCGGGAGGCAGCTCATTGCCAAACTGCTCCGTCCAGCTTGCCAGCTCTTGCCCCATGGCTGCAGCAAGCTCATTGCGTTTATGGGTCATCTCTGACTTCAGCGCGGTTTGTGCGCGAAGCTCGCTCTCCGCAATCTCATAGCGCCTGGCCCCATCATGTCCCAGGCTGCGGCTTGCGCTGAAACCAGCCTCTGCTGCTGCCACCCATTGCTCCTGCGCGGTATATGTATCCGATACAATCGCCAATACAGCCTGTAAAGCATGCAAGGTATCCCCATCAGGCTCATTATGAAGCAGCCAGGCATCGCCATGCTGCCCGGCTGCGGAATCAACCGATCCCGCAGCAGCAGCTTCACGCTCCCAATTGAAGGGGAGATGGACTGCTGCAGGGAGAGCATGGACTGCCGAGAGCGAATGGCCCGCTTCTGTATAGAGCGCGCCATTCGCTCCGCTTGTGGAGGGAATCGCTTCATACAGCCTTTCACACGCTGTTTCTACCTTGGAGCGAAGCGGTGCAATTCGCATCAGCAGTTCACTTGCTTGACCCTGTGCCCGTTCCCATGAGGCAATAGATGGAGATACGGCTTGTTCCTCTTCCTGTTCCAATGGAGCAATTATTGAAGATGCCGCTTGTTCATCATCCTGTTCCAATGGAGCAATTCCAATAGACGCGGCCTGTTCACCTTCCCGTTCCAATGGAGCAATTCCAATAGACGCGGCCTGTTCCCCATGCGCGGTCAACTGTGGATGCTCGCAGGAGCCGCAAACAGGGCATGGCCTCCCCTGCTGAAGCCCTTCCGCTAATGTCGCTGCCAGCTGTGCAATTTCCTCCTCGCGCTGTTTCTCGCGAACTCGCTCGATCCATTGCGGCAGTCGCCCACTTGCCTTCTTCAGCTTTTCTTCGAGTGACAACAATTCGGAGCGCACTGGGAGCAGGGATGATATATGCTCGTGCAGTGCTGCCACAGCCGCTGCTTGCTCCGCTTCTGCCGCCTTTAGCGTCTGACTCGCATTGATGAGCTTCTTGGACTGCGCCTCGCTGTCGCGGTCTGCGCGATCCAACTGCGCGCGAAGCGCCTCAATCTGCTGCAGCCGCTTGGCAAGCGCGCTGCGCTGGTCCCGCTCTTCGCTCGAAAGCTGAGCCGCCTTAAGCTCGGCTTTCAGCTCGCTTTGCTTCGCTCGTGCACGGCCGAGCGTATCCTGCGCTTTGGCGGCAGCCTCGCCAAAGCTGCGCTGCTCCAAGGCGGCGGCTGCGCTGCGGCGCTCGCCGTCGGCGACGCTTGCCGCAAGCGCGGCGGCTTCGCCTTCGAGCCGCTGCGCTTGCGCGAGCTGGTCGAGCCGCAGCGCAAGGCGCGGCTCGGCAGCGGCCGCATCGGCGGC
>NZ_CAKMMF010000034.1:7364-54520 GCF_927798095.1 Paenibacillus plantiphilus
CCAGCCGGGCGGAATGCGCCAGCCCGGCTGCTTCGCGGCGCGAAGCGGCAGCGACGAGCGCCGCTTCGGCCGCTTCGGCAGCGGCGAGCGCGGGCGCCAGCCGCTCCGCCGCCGCCAGGCGCTGCAGCTCGCGCTGCAGCGCATCCACGCGCGGCGCATCCGCGTGCAGCTGCGCCTGCTGCGCTTCCTTCGCGAGCAGCGCCTCCTGCCGCTCGCGCACATGCAGCCGCTCCGCGTGGAGCCGCTCCGCCTCGGCCAGCGCTGCCCGCGCGACCGCTGCCGCGGCTCCCGCTTCGCGGTGCAAGGCCGCCGCCGCATCCACTGCGGCGGCCGAGGCGTCGCCGAGCCCTTGCTGCTCGGCTGCCGCTTCGCTGAGCGCGGCTTCCGCCGCTTTCAAGCGCTGGCTAAGCTTCAGCGCCAGCCCATCGCCAAACCGCTCCAAGCGGAACAGCCGCTGCAGCATTTGGCGGCGATCCTTGCCTGTCAGCGACAGAAATTCCGCGAATTTGCCCTGAGGCAGCACAACCGCCCGTGTGAAGTCCTGCATATTAAGCCCAATCCGTTCTTCTACGCAGCGGGTCACATCCCCGGTTCGATCAGCGATAACAATATCGCCTGCATCCGTTACCTCCACGAAGCGGCTCAGCGCACTCGTAATGGACACATCACCGCCGCGCTTGAACTGGCGCTCGACACGATAGCGCCGACTCTCGCCGCCGCCGGACATGTCAAAGGTGAAGGAGACCGCGAGCTGCTTCTCCGCCTGATTCATAATCCCCTGCGTACCATTCGGAGCGCGCTCCACTCGGCCATACAGCGCCAGCGTCATCGCATCCAAAATGCTTGATTTGCCGCTCCCCGTAGAGCCAAAGATGCCGAACACACCCGCTTCGCACAAGCGCTCAAAATCAACCTCCTGCGCCTCGCGATAACTTTGCAGCCCGCTTAATCGCAGCAATATCGGCTTCATGCTCCCTCACCTTCTCCCCTACGCCCTTCATCGCTTGTCCGATCCGAATCCAGATGATCATCTTCCGCAATCAGCTCCAGAAAGAGTCCCACCGTGTCCGCATCAGGCTCCGCGCCTCCGGTTTGCCGGATATAGAACCGCCGGAATAATTCCTCCGCAGGCAATTGCTCGCGTGAACGCCCGTCCTCCTCCATCGTCGCTGCATATTCCGGATACACGGGCCGAATGTGAACAAGCCCGTCATGCAGCCGGCGAAGCTGCCCAATATGCTGCAGCGTCATCGCTTCCGTCATCCATACATCAAGATCGATCCAGGCTCCTGCATCTCGTCCCTCGTCTATCCATCCCTGCACCTCTGCCAAGCCGCCCTTCGCCTTCCACTGAACGAGCGGTCGACCGCAGCTCAGGAAAATTTCTCGCGGCTCCACCACTTTCCCAGGCTCCGCGTCGAAGACGATAACCGACTTGGACTGTCCGGCTTCCGAGAAGCTGTACGCCAGCGGCGAACCGCTGTACCTCATCCGCTCATCGCCGTCCACCCGCTGCGGCCGATGCAGATGACCGAGCGCAACATACTGCGCCCCAATGCGAAGCGCGGACGGATCAACCGTATATGCGCCGCCAATCTGAATTGGCCGCTCCGAATCCGTCTCCAAGCCGCCCAATACATAAATATGGCTCATCGCCAAATTAATCGTGTCCGGCCGAAAGGACGAGCCAAGCCCTTGCATCAGGCGTCCTACACGCTCGGAGTAAGCCGTTCTCAGCAGCGCTTCATCCGTCTCTTCACGAAGCAGCTCCCGAAGTCTCGATTCCGATGGATAAGGCAAAGCCGCAATAATGGCCTGCTCCCCCGTACGCGGCGCATCGATGATCAGTGGCCCCGCCGACGGCATCCCGAGCAAATGAATGCCGCTTCTGCTAGCAAGCGGAGCCGAGGCAGCTACACGTTCAGGATGATCATGGTTTCCAGCAATAACCGCGATTGATACTTTGCCGTTGTCAGCAAGCCGCGACAAAGCCTCATAGAACAGCTGCTCTGCAGCCGCAGGCGGATTTACCGAATCATAGACATCTCCAGCAAGCAGAATGAGATCGATAGCCTCCTCCTGCACGATCGCTACCAGTTCGTCCACAAACGCCTCTTGCTCCTCCAAACGGCTGCGCCCTTCAAGCGTTCGCCCGAAATGCCAGTCCGCCGTATGCAAAATACGCACCATATACACCCCCGCTCCGATAAATTAGAACAACCTCTAGTACAACTGCACAGTCTTCCCTCCGTCAAAAAAGAACACATAACAGGCGTCAACCGGCCTTCCCAGAATACGCCTGATCGCTTCTCCATAAAGCGTCAATTGAAACCGATGCCGTTCAGCCGCAGCTTCCCATTGCCCATCATGAATCCTGTCCGTTTTATAATCAAGCAGCAGAAGCTGCTCCCCGTCCTCAAACAGACAATCGATAACCCCTTGAATGAGAATCGGCTCCTCGCCGACCTCCTGCCCCGCATTCGGATACACTCGCGATGCCGGGAACGTGCAGCTGAACGGCGTTTCCCTTCTCACCCAATCCGCAGCAAGCAGCTTCGCTCCTACCGGCGTGGCAAAAAAGGCTGCGGCTGAAGCGATATCCACCGCCTCTGCTTGTCCGGCAGTCAGCATACTTCGCTCCCGAAGTCCGTTAATCGTGTCGCGCACCCTCTCTTCATCAACAGGTCCATCAAGTGGAATATGCTGCATGACCAAATGGCTGACTGTACCGCGTTCAGCTGCGGTAAGCGTATGTTCCTCCATAAATTTAGGACGGCGCAGCCGGAACGTATAATCCCCGCTATCTTGAGATGGAGCAGCGGATCCAGCTTTGCTGCCCGTTTCTCCGATTCCAGCCGCCTCACCTGGACCTGAATGCGATGCCAGCTCCAAAAACGGAAGCACAGCCGACTCCTCATCTTCTGCCAGCTCGGCATGCAGCCGCTTCATCTCCGTAACAGATGTTTTCGCCGCAACTGTCGTCGCAGCCTGGTATGGATAAGTCCATGTCAGACGATCCTCAATCTCCTCTGCCGCCTCAGGCGATACAGGGATCGGCACAAGCGCTTGAACCGCCTGAAGCCGCTCCGCGAAAGCAGCATCGGCCGCTTCATCCACCTCAGCAGAAGCAGCCGCTTGAAGACCGAATATTGAAGCAGGAACAACACCAGCTTTCCAATCCTGATAGGAGCTTAGGCCATCGTTCGACTCCTTCGACTCCTTCGAGCCCTTCGAGTCTTTCACATCGTTCACATCGTTCGAGTCCTTCGCATCGTTCGCGTCCTTCGAGCCCTTCGCATCCTTCGCGTCCTTCGCGTCCTTCGCATCCTTCGCATCCTTCGCGTCCTTCACATCGTTCGCATCGCTTGAACCGTCAGCAGCCATCGCATCAACTGCTGTCTCCATTTCCATCCGATCCTTCTCTACATTGGCTGCAATTGAGATCGGAACGCCATCGCGCATCGCAAGCGGCCCGATCCAGTCCAGAAATCGTTTCGCCTGACCCAATCGAAAATCAGGGATCTCGCCCTTGGCGTCGAAAGAATCCTGCCACTGCTGCAGCGTCTTGACCGCGTCTCCGACGGTTCCCACGAGAAACAGCTTCTCCTTCGGCCTTGTCAGCGCGACATAAAGAATGCGCATCTCCTCAGCAAGCGTCTCCATCCGCATCTTGTGGCGAATAGCCAAATAGGGCAAGGTTGGATAGCTGACCCTAAGCGCTGTGTCGACGAAACGGGGACCGAAGCCAAGCTGCTTATGCATAAGGAATGCTCCATTCAAGTCCTGCCGATTAAACAGCTTTCCGAGTCCAGCCGCGAATACGACCGGAAACTCAAGCCCTTTGCTTTTGTGAATGGACATGATTCGCACCACATCCTCCTGCTCGCCCAGCGCCCGCGCAGTTCCAAGGTCGCCGCCGCTCTCCCGCATCCGGTCAATAAATCGCAGAAAACGGAACAAGCCGCGGAACGAGGTGGCCTCGTATTGCCTGGTGCGATCATGCAAAGCACGAAGATTTGCCTGACGCTGCATACCGCCTGGCATGCCGCCAACCAGATCGTAATATCCGGTCTCCCGATAAATAGCCCATAGCAAATCAGCGAGCGAGCCTCGTCTTGCTTGCTCCCGCCACTGCTCCAGCATAATTTGAAACCGGGTAAGCTTGTCCCTCGTTTCCTCCTGCAGCGATGCATCGCCAACTGCTTGCCTAACGGCATCATAATAAGCCGTTTTGCCGCCCCGAATCCGAATCCATGCCAGCTCCTCCGCATTCAGACCAAAGATCGGAGAGCGCAGCGCTCCTGCCAGCGGTATATCCTGATATGGATTGTCAATGACGCGAAGCAGCGATACAATCGTCTCCACTTCCGTCGCTTCGAAATATCCGTTGCTTAACTCCGCATAAGCCGGTATTCCCTGCGCCTGCAGCTCTTCAATAATAACGGGCGCCCACTGCTTGTCCGCCCGCAGCAAAATAACGATATCCCGCCACGCTAACGGACGTTTGCGGCCCCGCTTCCCATCGTACACCTCGAAGACAGCCGCGCTGCCTCCTTCCGCTGAATCCATGCCCTTCAATCTTCGGATCTGTGAAGCGATATATCGGGCTTCCAACTGTACGGTCAGCAAATCGGCAATCGGCTCGGTTGGCGATGGTGCCAGGGCCGACGTCTCAGCTCCATAGACATTGTCATCGCTCTCCTCATCTCCAGAGCTGCCGCTATCCTTCTCGTCATCCCGACCGGTCCCTTTGTCGATAAGCGCAAATTCAATCGCATACCGATCAGCAGAACCGCCGTCATTCGCGGACGGATACGAGGCTCCGCACACAAGCTCTGCGCGCTTGTCGTAATCCATCTCCGCAGCCCGCTCCCGCATTATCGCCCGAAACACATGATTGACGCCATCAACAACCTCGGACCTGCTGCGGAAATTTCTCGCCAAATCTATACGAATACCACTCTCGCGATCACCTTCAGGAGCAAGATTCTCTAACATATCCGCTTGCTGCCGAACATCATGGACGGAGGAATAAGCTTTATACTTGCGCAGAAACAGATTCGGCTCTGCCAGACGAAACCGGTAAATGCTCTGCTTCACATCGCCCACCATAAACCGGTTGCCCGCGCCAGGACGCGCCAGCAGCGCTACGATCGCCTCCTGCACCATATTCGTATCCTGATATTCATCCAGCAGAATCTCATCGAATTGACGCTGGTATTCAAGCGCCGCTGGTGATGGAATTGAATGCTCCGGCGTAGATGAAGGATCACGCAGAATGCGCAGACAATAATGCTCCATATCGCCAAAATCAAGCAGCCCCTTCTCACGTTTGCCCGCTTCGAACCGACCTCCGAAATCAATAACAAGCTCCGCCAATATGCTCATAATCGGCGCCAGCTCCATCAGCTCCTGGGCAAACTCCTCCGCTGAACGACTGAACAGCTCATCCGTCATATCCGCAATCATTGATTTCGCCTTGTCCCGCAGCTCCTTGGCCTGTTCCATCAACGTCTTGTCGGCATCGCCGCCCCGCTGACTCTTGAGCTTGCCGAAGCTCGCTTCTGCGAAAGCATCGGACCACGATTCCCACGGCTCGTTCTCCACACGGGCCGCAAGCGCGGAAACAATTCGCAAATCATCCTCCAGCGTCTCGGCATAATGAGCCGGTCCTGCAGGCAGTCTTGCCACATCCATAGCTTGCTCCAGCAAATTCCTTGCCCCTTGAAGCGCCAATGCAACCGTTCCGACAAGACTGCCCACCCATTCCGATTGGCCGAGCTCAGAAGCATCCCTCACCTCGAAGGCTGCTGCTGTTTCTTTAAGCCATACCTCAGGCCACGGATGACTTTGCGAGAACGTATACAGTTGCAGCACCAATGCATACAGCGGACCATCGCCCCGCTCACCGCCAAAGCGCTCAATAAGCCCAATGAAGCCGCTGTTCTCATCCGCCTCGGCGTAACGTTCTTCGAACAGAGCATCGAGCACATCCATTCGCAGCAGCTCCGTCTCCGTTGCATTGGCGATACGAAAGCCCGGGTCTAGACCGATGAGCGGGTAATAGCGCCGAATCGCATCCAGACAGAAGGAATGCAATGTCGTGATCGAGGCCCGACCCATTAAAGCGAGCTGGCGGCGCAGATGCTCCGACTCTGGATTGCGATCAAGCTCCTTCTCCAGCGCAATCCGAATCCGTTCCTTCATCTCCGCTGCCGCCGCCTTGGTGAATGTGGCAACGAGCAGCTTGTCTACATCGGTATCAGCCGAAATTTTGCGAATGATCCGCTCAACCAGGACGGCTGTCTTGCCCGAGCCCGCTGCGGCAGCAATCAGAATATTGCTGCCGCTTGTGACGATGGCATTCCATTGATCATCCGTCCATATGCTGCCCTGAGGCTTTGTCGCATGATTAGCTTCCGCCATCGTCCTCACCCCTCTTCGTCATATGAAATCTGCTGAACTGCTCGGCATCGGGAACGAGAATACGTCCGCGATCCAGCTCCTTGCCAGCGGCAAGCAGCTCCCATACTTCTTCCTTGCCCGGTTTGCCAAGCTTTGCGAAGGCGTTGCCTTCAATTAAAGGATCGAATTGGCATACCGGCTTATAAGCGCAGAACTGGCAGGGCAGCTTGGTTCCGAGCCGATAAGGCGTAATCGACACGTCGCCTCCCGCGATCCGGTCGCCTATTCGCCGCAGCGTCGTTCTTACCGATTGACGCAGCGCATCCCACTGCTCGCTCGACGCTACAGAGGAGCTGCTGTAGAAACCTCCGTCTCTCTTAAGCGCAAGCGGCAGAAGCTCGGAATACCCCGTATCCAATGAATGATCCATCATTCGGGCCGTTTGCTCATCCGCCAGCACCAGCCCCTTCAGCTTGAAGCGCTTCAGCATTTCCGATCTTGCTTTCTCCCCTGTAAGCGCATTGGATGCCGACAGCAGCGGATTGTGCACATGAAAATATAGGACGCCCGCAGGACGCGCCTCTTGACCGAGCCATTCCGGAGCCGCTTGCAGCAGAACATCCAGGTAGGTGAGCATTTGCAGCGCAAGCCCGTATGCCACTTCCTCCAGTCTGAGCTGCGTCGCGCTGGATTTGAAATCGATCACGCGCAGCAGCAGACCATCCTCCGTCTCCGCCGCATCCACACGATCGATTCGTCCCGACATTTCCATCGCGCGTCCGTTGGACAGCGGAATACGGACAGGCGGCAGCGGTCCTTCCGGACCGAAGCCGATCTCAACGCCGACAGGCTGGAAGTCTGCCCGCCTTGCATGCTCGCCAAGAATAACCGCTGCTTGACCGACAATATCCTGCAGCTTGCGAGCCACATAACGATTGCGGCTGCTGCTGAATAATATTTGCGATTGCAGCCGTTCGGCCAACTCCTCTACTACTATTGCCGCTTCCTTGCGAATGCCGGCGGCATCCATCTCCCCCCACCGATCACCGAGCGTTACAGCCAAACGACTGAGCGCCGCATGAAACAGCTGTCCGATATCCGGCGCTGCCAGCTTGAATTGCGCCCGTTCACGCAGCCGCAGGCCATGAATAGCGAAATGCTGGAACGGACAAGAAACGAAACGCTCCATTCGCGATACACTGCCTCTGAGCATTGTGCCGTACAGCAGATCAGCCGTAGCGGCAGATAACATCGCCGCTTCATTCGTATAATGGAGCGATTGGACGAGACGGCTCAGCCTGTCCTGCCACTGCGGCCGAACGGCAAACCAGTTGTAGGCCTCCCACCAGAGAGGCGAGATGGCTCCCCCTTGCCGCCAAACGCGAAGCCCATTAATCAAATACGACAGCGTACGTTCCGGGTGCGCGATATAGCCTAGCTGCTCCTCCTCCGTCATCGCCATGGAAGGCTCGCCTGCAATCATCCGTTCCTCAATGCCAGGGAACATCCCCTTCATCTGGCGAATAACCTCCGAAGCATGCAGACTCTTCCCTTCCTCGTCGGCCATCACCCAACTAATCCATAACGAATGGCTTGGCATCGTCAACGCGTTATAGATTAAGAAGCGTTCGTCCAGCAAACGTCTGCGTACACCGGGAGCCATCACAAGCCCGCCGTTTCCCAGCATCTCACGCTCCTGCTCTGTCAGCACGCCGTCCTCCTGAAACCGCTGCGGCATAACGCCGTCATTCGCGCCAAGCACATAACAAACCGACACATGACCAGGTCTTGTACGGTCAATGCTCCCGATAAGCACCTCATCAATCGAAGGCGGAACAGCCGCCAGCTTCAAGCTCTCCAGACCGGTTTCGATCATCCCCGCGAAGAGTGCAAGAGACAACGGCTCCTCGCCCGTCATCTCGACTAATTGATCCAGCAGATTCAGAACACCGTCCCATAGCTGCTTATGCTCTCTTGCACGCTGAGTCTGGCCCGCAGCCAGCGCAGTCCTGCTCCATCGCTCCAGTCTGTCCGGGGCATCGATACTGATCAACAGCCGATAGAGCGCCTCGCACATTTCACGCACATTGGCAGCCCGCTTCAGCTCTTGATTAAGTCTGTGCAGCGGTGAAACAACGGCTTCCCTTGCTTTCATTACAATCTCGAACAAGCGCTTCTCCCTATCGTCCGCTTCTGCCCGTTCCCCTTCCAACGAGTCGCGTGTGAACGGCTTCCACTGGCTAATCGTAAGCCAGCGATTGCCATCAATACCCGCAGCAAGAGCATAATTCTCCAACAGGTCAAAATGCTCTCTTGTCATACTCCCGTCATCCGGCATCAGCAGCTCAGACTTGATACAGCGGAATACGGTTTCATAGCGCCAGCCATGCTCAGCAATTTCAAGCGCCGAACGAATGAATTCAACAAGCGGATGATGAAGCGCCGCATTCTTCTGGTCCAGAAAACAAGGAATATCATAATCGTTAAACACCGCAGTTATGTAATCGTTGTAATCTGGCGAGTTCCGCACCATAACGACCAGATCACGATAACGCAGTCCCTCGTCCTTCACTCGTCGAACGATATCGCGGGCAACGGCTTCAACCTCCGCTCTCCGGCTCGCAGCCGCATGCAACGATACGCTTCCGTGCTCCAGATGCTCGGCTGCAAGGTCCATCGCAGCCCGATCCCTGTAATGACGCTCGATATGCGCCAGCATTGGACGGTCACGGAATCGATGCGGAGTTCCCTCATCTAACAGCAAGGGCTCCTCAATCGGCACGCCGCTTTGCAGCGCCAGATCACGCAGCGCAATAAACGTTTCTGCGGTCGACCGGAACAAATCCAGCTCATGCGGCATTTCACCTGCAGCATAGGGCCGATCCAGACATAATGTTACGGTCACTTGCTCTGCATATTGAAGAAGCGCGCCAAGCGCTTCATATTCTTTTGGCGTGAAGCCGTGAAATCCATCTACCCATATATGTGCGCCACGCATCGTTGATGCCAAGCCGAAGCCCTTAGTCATCCAGCTCAAGTAATCCTCAGAATCTATATATAAACCTGCCAGCTCGCTATCCAGCTCCGCATGAATAAGATGCAAATCATGAAGCTTGCGATGCAGCAGCGAATTTCCATTGCCTAGCTGATTGCTCTCGGCAAGCTGCTGAACGTCCTCTGCCGAGATGCCGTACCGCTTCCATTCCGTCAACAGCTCTCCGAGCCGCTCAATAAAGCCATGCTGCGTCTCACTGCCTTGATACAGCTGCAGACTCTCATTCAGCCGATGAACGATCTTATAGAGCAGCATGTTTTTGCCGTCCTCATTAATAGGCACAAGCGCCGTTCCACCCGTCTCCTGCATCACGCGAAAGGCAAGCCTTCTAAAGCTGAGCGCTTGGGCTCTAATCGTCCCTCCCAGCTCGGGGTCATTCAACAAGGTGTATTCCGTCTGAAAGGTCGCCTGCTCCGGCACGAGCATAATTAGCGGAGGGCCATCAGGCTGACGAAGCACCTCATGGCGAATATGATGAAGGCATTGATGGGTTTTCCCCGTCCCCGAACGGCCAATAATAAAACGGAGCGCCATGCGCCCACCTCTTCTCGTTTGCGATTCTATCATTTTATCATATCAGCGTACTTCTTTTCATCCGAATACACAAACATTTGTTCTGTTTGGAGACAGGGAATTTATGTGCATGCTCATCTAAAAAAAATAACGACCCTGAACTCGAACCAAGTTCAGAATCGCCTCATCTACTATGCTAAACTAATTCGTTATTAATTTCCGATCAATCAAAGTCTTCTGTGGCGTTGCATAGTAGCTTTTTAATCCAATACCTAATTGCCCATAGGCATTGCTTCCTCCAATAACCCAGAGCTCATTATTTTGTAAGATATAGTAATTGCTATTATTATGAAAAATACCGTTAATATTTAGCTTAAACTTACTGTTGCTAAGAACGCCAAACATTCCGCCAAGTCCATAAAGAGAACCACTCTTATCAGCTGCAATTGTTAACCTTGGACCCGATACCATATGAATGATGTATGGAGCTTTCTTTTTATTTTTCCCTTGGTTTGTAAATGACCGTAGATTCCCAGTAATATTAACAGGTTTCGTTATTACAGAAGCAGGAAGGAAATCTAACCGACGGGACGTGTTGTCACCCCACATCCATATATTTCCTTTATTGTCTCTTGCATATAAATATTCACCATTGCTATAGCCTGTCGTTATTTGCTTAATATCTTTCAAACCATCGATTTTAACCGCCTTTTTAACACCAATACCAGCCTCAGATGTGCTCCATCTCCAGACTGATCCATCACGTTTAATACCATAGCTATGAATCCAATTGGCTGCAACAGCTTCAACTTGATCAATATCAATCTGAGTGATTTCTTTCCCTTGCTCACCTCCAATTTGGTAGATGTATCCATCCATTGTAAGCGCAGTTATCTTTTTCCCGTGAACAGAAAAGTTCTTTATATTTACAGGAACCCCCTCAATCAATCTCGGCTCGCCTACATTGCCTTGCAAACCAAAATATTCTGTAAGTCCCCAAGCAAAGAGCCCTCCAGCCCTTGTAAGTGCTATAGAAAAGCCTTCGCCAGCCCCAACCTTTTTCACATTGCTGAGTGATGATATAAGCGCTGGAGTCAATATTTCTGTTTTTTCCCCAGGCAGTATTTCCTTGTTCTCATTGTTGCCCCAACCATACAATTTCCCTTCTTTCGTTGATGCCAGCACATGTCTGTCACTTTCAAAGAGTGAGACAACATTGTTGATCCCCTTTACTTGATAAGGATTGCTATAGTTAGAAACTGGCACGGGTGCACCCGTTCCTAATTGGCCATTTGAGTTATAACCAATACCATATAAGTTCCCATCCTTTTTAATCATTAATTGATGACTTTGACCCGCTGAGAAATAGGTGGCATCCGATATTTCGTTGATCCTTGCCGCTGCTTCAGTAGCTTCCCTTCCCCACGTCCAAACCGTTCCATCTGCTCTTAATGCATACTGTTCCGTTCGACCCCAACTGTTGCTGCTATATGTGCTAATCCCTATTGCCTTTTCAACTACCTTTACGGGATCATAGACAAATTTCGTACCTTTTCTTATCTGATACGCATAGACATCATAGGAAGAGGATAACAAGACAGGATAGTTCTCCCCTACTTTTATATCGATCATCTTTGGTATATTTTTAATAATAGTTGGAATAGGTGTATGATCTTCAACTGGAAACCAATCATAGGTAAAAATATTACTTTTATGCTGACTGCTGTTGACGATGGTCGTATCGCCCCATGCCCATACTCGACCTGAGGAATCTAAGGCGAGAGCAAGATTATCACCATTTGCAATATTTACAATATTTTTAAGCCCCTTAACTTGTTCAATCTTTTTCTCATATGTATTCCAAGAAACATAACTGTATTCCCATTTCCATACACTTCCATCCTTCTTCAAAAAGTAATTTCCAGCTATTTTATCAATGTTTTTGCTTTTTAAAATCTGAGCAGACTTGCCATAAAACGAAATAACGAGCGAACCATCCTTATACAAAGCAGCGTTATTTGTATATTGAGCCAGATTATTCATACCTGCTAACTGTTTAGGTTTTAGCAAGGAGCACCCACAAGTATCAACTTCACCCCAGCCCCATAGATTACCCTTTGTATCTAATAGATAGGATGCGGAATCGGTAATGGTAATTCGTTTATTTAGAGCGGTTGCCTTTTCAAACATAGCTTTCAATTGAGTCGTTGATATTTCACTCGTATTGTCTGCATGAACAATTGCTGTATTCCCCAAAGTAGAACAAGCAATCAAGAAACATACACACAGCCACCCCATCCTCATAGCCATACTAACTTTTGTAACATACATCTTTTGGAATCGCCCCTCTTATTTTCATAATGTTTATCTTTATATATTTAACTAATAATATATGATTTTATAAATTAATTCACTATTTTTCTATTTATTATCATTTCATTGGTTGGTGCATATTGGGAACCCACGAAAAAAAGGACGCCAGCCACTTCAACAGTGAGCTTGCGTCCTCTGGTAATCGTTAAAACGTTAACGGCTGCGAACCTCGAAAATCCCGAACTTCAAATAATGTCCTTCATTGACCCCGAGAATTTGCGGATGATCCTTGCCTGCAGCACGCCATTCGATAAGGCGCAGCGTTTTGCCGGCGTCGACTGCAGCAGCCTGAATCGTCTCCAGAAACAAGTCGGGTCTCATATGGTAGGAGCAGCTCGCGGTCACGAGATATCCGCCTTCATTAACAAGCTTCATCCCATGAAGATTGATGTCCTTGTAGCCTCTTATAGCGCTCGGCACTGCACCCTTCGTCTTCGCGAATGCTGGCGGATCAAGAATGACCACATCCCAGGTACGGCCAGCTCCGCTGAGCGGCTTGGACGTATCGACCTTGCCGCCCTCCACCTTGCTCCGCTCCGTCCGCTCTTCCAGTCCCTTCGCTTGGGTGCGCAAATAATCGAAAGCATCCGCCACAACAAACTCTACCCGGTCATCAAAACCATTGCGGGCCACATTGCGACGAGCTGTCTCGATGGCATGCTCCGAAACATCCAGACATGTCACCTTCTTCGCGCCATACTGGCAAGCATGAAGCGTGAAGCTGCCCGTATGCGCAAAGCATTCCAGCACATTCGCGCCATCCCAGTACGGGAACGTGACGACTTTGCCATTTGCATTGACTGGCACCTGCACGATGCTTTTCGAAGCCACATATACCCCAGCAGCATCAACTAAAGAATCTGAGTCCTTGCTTCCAGGAGCAGAACTCCCGTCTAACACCGCTTCATCCGCTGGCCTCTCTTCAAGCCGGATACCGCTTCGGGCTCCCCAGCCCTTCATGAGCGGCGCAATAGAAGCGCGATTCTCGCGCTGATCGAAGAAATATCCCGTCTTCTGGCCCTCTGCAATATCGACCTCCAGCAGCAGTCCGTTCTCACGGATATCCACGATCGGCGGACATTCGCCATAAAGCGCACCTGTCCGCTCCTCCAGCCCTTCCAATAGACGCACAGAGACATCGCTTCGCTCATAAATACCGGTCGGATTAAAAGTATGCAGCAATGCGCTCACAATTTCTTGACGACGAACATCCATCCCAAGCGTCAGCAGCTGTACAACGAGCACATCGTTGAAGCGGTCAACGGTCAGTCCGGGAAGAAAATCAGCCTCTCCATAAACAAGCCGGCAATCATTGCCATCCACGAAACGTTCCCGATGCTGCTTGCATTGCAGGAACCGCTCACGAAAGAACGCCTCATCCATCGCTTCAATAGCCTTATATGAAACGATCCGCACTGTAATTTGCGATTTCGGGTTCCAATATCCGGTTGCCAAATATCTTCCTTGATGGTTCACTACATCAACCAGCTCTCCTGGCGATGCATCCCCATCTATCCTCGCTATCTCACTGGCATACACCCACGGATGCCCCAGCTCCAGCCTTTTTTTGCGTTCCTTCAGCAAAACTGCTTTAGCCCGTTCCATTCTAACGTTCCATCCCTTCGATTTCTAACATGCAGCAGGCGTAATCATATTACGCCCCCTGCATCTCTGAGAAGCCGGCTTTTTCTGCTCAACGCATGCACCAGAGCCCCATTACAACCTCTACTATAACACGGTTTCCCCGCATATCCGACTGAATATTCGGTTCTCATGCACGGCTGATCATGCGCCGCCCGCTTCCCCAATCGATCAGATCAACGCGCTCAGCAGATTTATCCCATTCTTCCGGCAGCTCTCAATCATTTCGGTTGGCCATACCGACATCTGAACTTCCCCAATATGGGATTTGCGCAGCAGAAACATCACCGCACGCGACTGCCCGATTCCCCCGCCTATCGTATAAGGAAGCTCCTTATTCATCAGCATCGTATGGAACGGAAGTGAAAACCTGTCCTCACAGCCGCTCTCACGCAGCTGGTAGTCCAAAGCCGCTTCATCAACGCGGATGCCCATCGAGGAAATTTCGTAAGCCATTTCCAGCACCGAATTCCATACGATAATATCACCGTTGAGCTGCCAATCGTCGTAATCGGGAGCACGCCCATCATGCACTTCGCCAGAAGCCAGCTTGCCGCCGATCCCCATCAGGAATACTGCGCCCTTTTCCTTGGCTATCCGGTTTTCCCGCTCTTTTGGCGACAGGTCCCCATAAGCATCCTCAAGCTCTTGCGTTGTCACAAAGCTGATTTCATCCGGAAGCAAGGGTCCATTATGAGGGTAAATAGCGGCAAGCTCCGCTTCAGTCTCCTTCAATGCTCCATAAATAAGCTGCACAGTAGCTTTCAACGTGTCGATGCCCCGCGCTTCCTTCGAGATGGCCTTCTCCCAATCCCACTGATCCACAAGGATCGAATGAAGCGGACCGACCGTTTCATCACGGCGAATCGCCTTCATGTCCGTATACAGCCCTTCACCAGGCTGCATGTCATAATAGCGGACAGCCAGCCGTTTCCATTTCGCCAGCGATTGCACCACTTCAAGACGGGTGTTCTCAAGTGCGATAGCATCAAAGGATACACATCGTTCCCAGCCATTTAAGTTATCGTTCAATCCTTCATGCGCAGTAACGAATAAGGGGGCTGACACTTTAATCAGGTTCAACTTGCTGCTCAGCTTTTGCTCGAACATTTGCTTCACATAGCTAATTGCCTTTTCGTTCTCTTTCAGAGACATTACACTAACAGTTGTCATATAAATAACACCTCTTCTTTTTTGTAATTTTCTGAATTCCGCCATTAAGTTTGAACATTCCCCCCTTCACTTTTGTGCTGTCGCTGCCGAAAATCAAACATGTTATGTAAAGTCAAACACAGGACTGCTTGTCATGCATGTCTATCCGCGCTCATATAGATTGATGTAGGGATTTATTGCGAACCGCGCACATTAAAGACCCCGCAAAGGAGCGAAGCAGGATGCATGCGATCGTACTTCCCATTCTGGCAGGATTCGCCGTCTTTCTAGTCGGTATGAAAATAATGGAGCTGGCGCTGCATCGTTCTGTCGGCCAACATCTGCAGGGCATCCTGCACAAGACGACTGCAACGCCAATTCACGGACTCGTCGTTGGAACAGCAGCAACAGCCGTTTTGCAGAGTAGTACGGCCATAACGGTAATGACAATCGGGCTCGTCAATGCCGGCTTGCTGACCTTCCCGCGTACGCTCGGCATCATTCTCGGCACCAATATCGGCACTTGCTTGACGACTGAGCTGATTGGCCTCAACCTCAGCGGGCTGGCATGGCCGCTGCTTCAAATCTCGCTGGCGCTCTGGCTCATAACCGTACTGTTCGATGAGATCGGCATACTGCAAGGGGTCTTCAGCAAATCGCAGCCGAAAGGTGTAGCCAGCAGCAAAGGCTGGCTTCAGCCTCTCCGCAACAGCTCCGTTATTGCCGGAGGTTTCGCCCTGCTGCTAATCGGCATCGGGCTCATGCAATCGGTAGCCTCAGACGTGCAAGCGAGCAGCTTCTTCAACGCTTTTCTGCAGCGCGCGGAGGACAGTGTCTGGTGGGGGCTCACTGCTGGAATCGTATTGACTGCTGCAGTACACAGCAGCGCTGCTGTCATCGGCATCATCATGGGACTCGCCTCTGTCGGTGCAATGCCGATCGAGGTCGGCATCGCTGTCGTCCTCGGCTCGAACATCGGAACATGCGTCACAGCAATACTCGCTTCAATTGGCGGCTCCAAGTCCGGCCGGTTCGTCGCATGGTCGCATATCCTGCTCAACGTAGGCGGCGCGGCGCTATTCGCGCCCTTTGTCTCTGAGCTGCACACTATCGCTGGCTGGATATCTTCATCTCCGGCCGCTCAAATCGCGCATGCGCAAACCATTTTTAATATGATGAGCTCTCTGCTGGCCCTGCCCCTTTGTTACCTTCCACGGATTCAGCGTTTGTCGCCGAACTGACAATAAGGACGCCAGAGCTCGTTCCGAGCCGGTTCGCTCCCGCCTTCAGCATTTGCAGGGCTGTAGCCGCATCGCGAATACCGCCAGATGCTTTGACTCCAATGCCTGGCGATACGGAGGCGCGCATCAATCTAATATCTGCCTCGCTCGCGCCTCCTGGGCCGAATCCGGTAGACGTCTTCACATAATGGGCACCGGCAGCTTCTGCTACGCGGCAAGCCTCGGCTTTGTGTCCATCGTCCAGCAGACCTGTTTCGAGAATGACCTTGACGATAGCCTGGCCTTCAACCGCGCGAACAATCGCCGATATATCATGGGATACCGTCCCGAAACGATCCTCCATAACTGCGCCAACCGGAAGCACCATATCGATTTCCCTTGCCCCGTCCTCCACCGCATTCACAGCCTCGAACACCTTCGCTTTCGTTGTCATGGCTCCTAGCGGAAATCCGCAAACGACACTGATATGGACGCCAGAGCCAGCCAGCTGCTCCCGACAAAGTGGAACCCATGAGCCGTTAACGCACACACTGTAGAAGCCATGCTCCATCGCTTCCTCGCAAAGCTTAATAATATCCCGCTCCGCAGCGGCAGGCTTCAACAGCGTATGATCGATGAAACGGGCAATCGGCTTGCCAGGCTCCCAAATTTCAACCATTCCCCTGCACCTCCAGACCTAACAGCTTTAGCGCTCCCGCCAAAATTCTATCGTTGTTATTGTAGCCGGACTGGCGCTGACGGCGCCATGCCTCCGAAGGCTCGAACCATTCAACGCCGCGAATCTCCTCAACCTGGGCCTGCAGCTTGCCGCCGACAGCTTCTACCAGATAATAATGGACCTCTTTATCTACACTGCCCTTGGATTCGTGGTTATACTTGTATTTAATCTGATCAATCGGCGCAATAATAACGCCTTCCATACCCGTTTCCTCGACTATCTCCCGAAGCGCAGTCTGCTCTATCGTTTCTCCTGGCTCCATCTTGCCTTTAGGCAATGAAATTTTGCCGTAACGGTCTTGAATCAGTTGAATTTGCATCTGTCCGTCAATCCGACGGAATACAACGCCGCCTGCCGATATTTCCTTCATCGCCATAGTTCCCCCTCTAACCTTGCATATGTGCCTATGTAGAGCAAGGATTCTTAGACTCAACCCGATGGGGGCAGATAAGAATCCTCGCTTATGAACCTATTGAGATTAAGCCTGCATCGCTTGCTGAACAGCAGCTTCCGATGCTGATGAACCTGCTTCCAGAACACGAACCAGTTGACCCTTGCATTCATTGACGCCCGCCTCAGTAATCTTGACACGGCACAGCTCTCCGATCAGAGACTCGGACCCCTCGAATACGACCTGCAAATAATTGCCGGAGTAGCCCATGATGAGACCGGTTCCTGGCGCTCCCTTATATTCGCGTTCAGGGATAACGTCCACGACCTCGCCCACAAATTTCTTGGCGTATTCCAACTGCATCCGCTCCGACAAATCGATAAGCTTATGAACGCGCTCGTTCTTCACTTCATCATCAACCTGATCTTCCATTCGCGCTGCAGGCGTTCCTGTCCGCTTGGAGTAAGGAAACACATGCATTTCAGCGAATTGCAGCTCCTCCATATAACGATAGCCGGTCTCGAACATTTCCTCTGTCTCGCCCGGAAATCCGACAATGACATCGGTCGTGATCGCGACACCCGGCATTGCAAGATGAAGCAGCCGAATCTTCTCTGCGAATTGCTCAATCGTATATTTGCGGCGCATCCTCGACAATACGGTATTGTCTCCGGCTTGCAGCGGGATATGCAGATGACGGCACATTTTGGAGGATCGGTTCAACACATCAATCATCGCATCGTCAATCTGGCTCGCTTCAATTGAGCTGATTCGAATACGCTCCAGCCCGTCCACGCCGTCCAGATCCCACAGCAGATCGGTAAGACGGTAATTATCCAGATCATCGCCGTAACCGCCTGTATGAATGCCAGTAAGAACGATCTCCTTGTAGCCGGAAGCGACAAGCTGACGCGCCTGATTCAGGATGCTCTCCCGATCACGGCTGCGGGAAAGACCGCGCGACCAAGGGATAATGCAGAAGGTGCAGAAATTGTTGCAGCCCTCTTGAATTTTAAGGAAGGCCCTTGTCCGATCAGCGAAGTCCGGCACATCCAGCTCCTCGAATTCACGCGTCTTCATAATATTGCGAACAGCGTTAACCGGCTTGCGATCCTGCTGAATTTGCCCGATATAATCCATCAGCTTGTCCCGATCCTGTGTTCCGATAACCAGATCAACGCCTTCAATAGCGAGAATTTCCGCAGGCGAGGTCTGGGCATAGCAGCCTGTCACGGCAATAACCGCATCAGGATTGCGGCGAATAGCCCGACGTATAATTTGACGGCTCTTCTTGTCGCCAGTATTTGTAACCGTACATGTATTGATGAGGTACACATCAGCGGTGGTCGTCTCAAAATCAACCTGCTCATAGCCATCCTTCTTGAACAGCTGCCAAACCGCTTCCGTATCGTAGAAGTTAACCTTGCAACCTAAAGTGTAAAATGCAACCGACGGCATAGTCGTTAAACGCCTCCCATTTCTCCGGATTCATACATGAGACAGGCAAGTCCAACCATCGCCGCCGTCTCCGTGCGCAGAATGCGCTTGCCAAGCCCGACGACAACCGCGCCGGCATTCTCCGCCTCCGCCGCCTCGCGCTCCGTGAATCCGCCTTCCGGACCAACAATAAGCAGCAGTCTCAGCTGCTCTACATGGGAGCCCTCGCGGGAACGGTAATCGCGAACGGCGTCGCGCAAGCCAGCGCCACCTGATCCGCCTTCCTTCTCGTAGCAAAACAATACCAAATCATAAGCTGCCGCTGCAGCAATCAGCTGGCGCCATGTCTTTACCGGCTCCACCGTCGGAATACGGCTGCGGTGCGCTTGCTCCGCCGCTTCCTTGGCGATCTTGCTCCAGCGCTCCAGACGCTTCGCTTCCTTCTTATTATCATACTGGACAATCATCCGTTCGGACTGGAAAGGAAGGAATGCCGCCGCTCCAATCTCTGTCCCCTTCTGAATGACCAGTTCCATCTTATCGCCTTTAGGCAAGCTCTGCGCTATCGTCACAGCCCATAGCGGCTCACCGTCCATCGGCAGCCAGGCTGCTATGTCCGCTTCCACCCGATCAGGCGCAGCAGCTCGAATGACAGCTTTAGCTGCCCTCGCCTCGCCATCGCTGACGATGATTTCATCGCCTGGCTCCATCCGCATGACCCTCACTGCATGATGCGCGTCATCGCCCGACAGAATAACCTCATTATCGCCAAGCTGTGCTGGCGTTACAAAATATCGTTGCATCGCTATTTAACCCTTCGACAATTAATAGTAATAAAGCAAAGAAAGAGCTCCGAGAAGCCCCAATTTTCATCTTACACGTTTTATGCCCGATGCGCTACAGATTTAAACATTTTCCAAGTGGACTCGAATTCTGCTGCCCACTTCAACCTAGACACCGCTCCATAGGTCGCCCCAGTACACAGGATCAAAGACAATTTCATACGTTCCTGCGAAGAAACCGAAGATTTCGAGCCATACTTTGAATAATGGCGTTAATGTCACTTCGCGCAGCTGCGGAATAAACACGATGAGCAGGAATACAAAGACACCCCAATGCGCATTCTGATCCATCTTGTGCCGGACATCCAGCGGAACGAGATCTTGTATAATTCGGTAACCGTCAAGCGGAGGTATTGGAAGTAAATTGAACAAGAACAATAGAATATTAAGCGTGATCAAATAGTACGAGAAATGCCCGATTGCCTGATACACACCTGGCGAAGCCGATTCCAGCACGCCAAATTGATTCAGCATATAAACAGCCAATATACCAATCCCGGCAATCAGCAAATTGCTCAACGGTCCAACAGCGGATACAACGATGCCCATCAGTCGCGGATGCTTGAATCTGCCCCTGTTGACCGGCACGGGCTTCGCCCATCCGAAGCCTGCGACCAGAATAAGAATCGTACCGAGCACATCAAGATGCACGCGAGGATTAAGTGTAACACGGCCTGCATCATACGCAGTCCGGTCACCGAATTTATAAGCGCTGTAAGCATGTGCAAACTCATGAACGGTAAATGCGATCACAAGTGTTAGAAAGATAAATGGCAAATCCTCGAATGGATACCAAAGAAAATTCACTGACCGGCCTCCCAATCTGCCCATAGCCCATTAGAAACAAGATAAGAGCAGTTATAAAGTTTATTTCGTTATTTGCTGCCTGGTGTGCAAGTGCTCCTATTGAATCAATTACGCCGGCTTAACTGCAACGAATGCGATCCAGTCCTGATCCCGCTGGCGGTCGACAATTGTGAATCCCGCTGCCTGCAGCCCTGCATCGACATCCGCTTCCTTATTCTTGTAAATGCCTGATGCAATATAAGTTCCACCCGGCTTCAAAGCAGCGTATACATCATCCACGAACAGCAAAATAATTTCTGCCAGTATATTCGCAACGATCAGATCAACTGGAACCGTTACTTGAATCGGCAGCTCCGCAGCCCCTTGAACTTCACTGTTCTGAAGTACGCCCAGCAGATCGCTCAGTCCAACCTGAATGTCAGCATCCAGACCGTTAAGCCGCACATTCTCCGTCGCGGAGGATACAGCAACAGGGTCCAGGTCGAGCGCCAGAACCCGTCTTGCTCCAAGACGAATAGCGCCGATAGCAAGGATGCCGGAGCCTGTCCCTACATCGATAACTTCCTCATCACCGCGAATAACCGATTCCAGTGTGCGAAGACAAAGCGCCGTAGTAGGATGCGTGCCTGTTCCAAAGGCCATGCCGGGATCAAGCTCAATGATCTGCTCACCAGGAGAAGCTGTATACTCCTCCCATGTCGGCTTTATCGTCAGTCTCTCAGAAACCCGAATTGGCTTAAAATACTGCTTCCAAGCGTTAGCCCAGTCTTCTTCATCGACAATCACACAAGAGATCGCATAATCGCCGGTATCAATATCAAATTCGCTAAGCTCATCAATCCGCGGACGCAGCTCCTGCTCGATAGAAGCAATATCCGACTCCTCTGCGAAATAGCCTTTTATAACCGCCCTGCCTTCCGGAATGTCATTTAGCGGCACCTCGTACCATTGGCCAAGGGATGTGTCCCGCTGCTTGTTCAACGTGCCGGATTCTTCAATGGATACGCCCCCGGCGCCCAATTCATGTAAAAAATTAGATATCATCTCGATCGACTCTTCTGTTGTCGAGATTGTAAGCTCATGCCATTTCACTATCGTACAGCCTCCCAAAGTATTTCTGCGTTATCTTTCCTATTTTACACCAGATAAGCCCTTCACACAAAAAGAGAGCTTGAGCAGCCATAATGACCGCCCAAGCTCTCCTCGAAGTTCTCCACTCATAACCGCAGCTACTGCTTACCTGAGCCGTCATGTACAACCGGTCCAAGAATGGCCGATGCACAAGGCCTGTTCACAGCTGCGCCGTTCCACCAGTATCCCGAATGAGATGAAGAGCGCGATCAATTAGCTCATCCTCCACCGTTGCGGTGAATGAAGCGCCATCGCCGTTCTCCTCCAGCTCCAAGATTCTTAACGCTTGAAGCTTGAGCCCTGCTTCGCGGGCACCGCTGCCATTCGGAAAGCTTGCATGAATACGAGATGTCATACAGTGGCGTTCCTTCTACTCTTGCTCTTGCTGGTTTTGTTGATTCTGATCGGCACGGGCAGCACGCTTCTGGGCTTGCTGATCGTTCGTATCAGCCAATGCTTCGGAGAACTCGACATCCTCGTTTTGGCCTGCTGGCAAGTTAGAGTAATTTTGATTGTTCTGGTTTTGTTCGGTCATGTCTATTCCTCCTTCCCTTGGACAGTAGGTTCTTGTGTCACAAAGGATAGGATAAACCAACATTCCCATAACTATACATGAAGCAAAGATTTCCTGTTAAATTTTTGGCTCTACATGCGAACAGAGCGGAGGGTCGGAGGGTTTCTGGAGAAACGACAGTGTTCGCCTTTAAAGCCCGATCTCAACCTATAATCACCCTTCAGATAAGAAATCGGGCTTTAACAGCGATCGGAAGAACCCTCCGAACCCGTAGCGCCTTGTTCTTCGAAAGCCAAATTGATCTGATTAATCTCCGCGAAAAGCCTTTTTCATCCGGTCAAAAATGGATTCATGATGCTCTTCCTGCGCCGGAGCGGACCCATGACCTGCAAACTGGCTCAGAAGCTCCTTCTGCTCATCCGTCAGCTTCGTCGGTGTTACGACCGTCACTTTGACGTGCTGGTCACCTTGACCATAGCCGCGAAGACGCGGAACACCCTTGCCCTTCAAGCGGAAATAAGTGCCCGTTTGCGTCCCGCCAGGAATTTTGAGCTTCACCTTCTCAGACAGCGTCGGAATCTCAATCTCATCGCCAAGCGCCGCTTGGGCGAAAGTAAGCGGAACCTCACAATAAATATCATCGCCCTCACGCTCGAAGAAATCATGCGCCTTGACACGAATCACGATATACAAATCTCCTGCCGGACCGCCGCGGAGTCCGCCTTCACCTTCACCGGTCAAACGGATTTGCGCGCCCTCATCCACGCCTGCAGGAATTTTGACATTCAGCTTACGCTGACGCTTCACCTTGCCGGCGCCATGACAGGTACCGCATTTTTCCTTAATAATCCGGCCATTGCCGCCGCAATTCGTACACGCCCGTCTGTTCACCATACGGCCAAATGGCGTGTTCTGCACAACCTCCTGCTGGCCTGTACCGCGACAGACGGAGCAAGCCTCCGGCTTCGTTCCCGCCTTTGCTCCGGAGCCTACACAGGTGTCGCACGTCTCGGTGCGCGGAATCGTAATTTCGGTTTCCTTGCCGAAGACCGCTTCCTTGAACTCAACAGTCATCGTATACTGCAGATCATTGCCGCGCTGCGGCGCATTGGGATCACGGCGACCGCCACCGCCGCCACCGAAGAACATGTCGAAAATATCGCCGAAGCCGCCGCCGCCAAAATCAGCGCCACCACCGCCAAAGCCCTGATTGGGGTCCACATGCCCATGCCGATCATACGTAGCCCGTTTGCCGTCATCGCTCAGAACATCGTACGCTTCCTTCATCTCTTTGAACTTATCCTCAGCATCCGCCGATTTGTTCACATCCGGATGGTATTCTCGCGCCAGCTTGCGATAAGCCTTCTTAATCTCGTCATCGGAAGCTTCTTTCCCGACGCCAAGCACCTCATAATAATCCCGCTTGTTTGCCAACTCCGTCACCCCGTCTCCTTATTGCCGAACCAGTATCCAGACACACGAAAAACGGCTGCGCCGTCCAGCACTCGGACGGCGCACCGTTTGGCGTCTCAAACTTATTTCTTCTCGTCTACAACCTCGTAGTCCGCATCAACAACATTGTCTTTCCCTTTCGCTTCCCCTGCTTCAGGGCCTGCTCCCTCCGCGCCTTGCGCATCCTGAGCAGCTTGCTCATACAGCTTCACAGACAGCTGTTGAACGATTTGCGTCAGCTCTTCTGTTGCTGCAGTAATCTCTTCAAGATTGTCGCCTTCAAGCGCCTTTTTCACTTTCTCTTTCGCTTCGTTGGCTTTGTCGATCTCGCCGGCATCTACCTTCTCGCCAAGATCCTTGATCGTCTTGTCAACAGAGTATACAAGCTGATCCGCATTGTTCTTCGCTTCCACCAGTTCGCGGCGCTTGCGATCTTCCTCCGCATTCAATTCCGCATCCTTCATCATGCGCTCGATTTCCTCATCGGACAATCCGCTCGAAGAAGTGATCGTAATTTTCTGGCTCTTGCCAGTTCCTTTATCAAGAGCAGATACGTTAACGATACCATTGGCATCGATATCGAAGGTGACTTCGATTTGTGGTACACCGCGCGGTGCTGGCGGAATATCGTTCAGATTGAAGCGGCCCAGCGTTTTGTTGCCGGCAGCCATCTGACGTTCGCCTTGAAGCACATGAATCTCAACGCCTGGCTGGTTATCCGCATATGTGGAATATACCTGCGATTTGCTCGTAGGAATCGTTGTATTGCGATCGATCATCTTCGTGAATACGCCGCCTGCTGTTTCGATACCAAGAGACAATGGCGTTACGTCGAGCAGAACAACATCCTTTACGTCGCCGGTAAGAACGCCCGCTTGTACGGCTGCGCCAAGGGCAACAACCTCATCCGGGTTAACGCCCTTATGCGATTCCTTGCCGATCAGCTTCTTGATCGCTTCCTGTACCGCAGGAATACGAGTGGAACCGCCGACAAGAACAACTTTATCGATCTCGCCTGTTCCCAAGCCTGAATCTTGCAGCGCTTGACGGGTTGGCTTAAGTGTGCGCTCAACGAGCTCTGCAGACAGCTCTTCGAATTTTGCGCGTGTCAGGCTCATCTCCAGATGCTGAGGAACACCGTCTGCCATCGTAATAAACGGCAATGAAATCGTAGTCGTCAGAACGCCGGAAAGCTCTTTCTTCGCTTTCTCCGCCGCATCCTTCAAGCGTTGTACGGCTGCTTTGTCCTTGGACAGGTCAACGCTCTGCTCCTTCTTAAACTCGGAAACCAGGTGATCAATAATAACTTGGTCGAAGTCATCGCCGCCAAGGCTGTTGTCGCCGCTAGTCGCTTTAACCTCGAAGAATCCATCGCCAAGCTCCAGGATAGACACGTCGAATGTACCGCCGCCAAGGTCATAGACAAGAATCGTTTGGTCTTCGGATTTCTCAAGCCCGTATGCCAAAGCAGCCGCAGTCGGCTCATTGACGATACGCAAAACCTCAAGACCTGCGATTTTGCCTGCATCCTTCGTCGCTTGACGCTGGCTGTCATTGAAGTAAGCAGGAACGGTAATAACCGCTTGTGTAACCGTTTGTCCAAGATATGCTTCTGCATCAGACTTCAGCTTCTGAAGAATAATAGCGGAAATTTCCTGTGGCGAATATTCCTTGCCGTCAATCGTTTCTTTATGATTCGTACCCATATGACGCTTAATCGAGCTGATCGTGCGGTCTGGATTCGTGATCGCTTGACGTTTAGCCGCTTCACCGACGATACGCTCGCCGTCTTTCTTGAAGCCGACCACAGATGGCGTTGTGCGATTGCCTTCCGGATTCGGGATAACGACCGCTTCGCCGCCCTCCATAACAGCCACGCATGAATTTGTTGTTCCAAGGTCAATTCCGATTACTTTACTCATAACTAGAAATCCTCCTCATTATTTGTCAATTCATTTCATCCATTAGTCGAGAGATTACCCGCTTACCTTGACCATTGCGGGACGCAGTACTTTATCCTTCAGCATATAGCCCTTCTGAACTTCCTCAACGACGATGCCTTCCTCATGCTCTTCCGACTCCACCTGCATAATGGCTTGATGATAATCAGGATTGAAAGGCTGCCCTACCGTTTCCATCTGCTTCAGGCCTTCCTGCTCTAATACCCCCACCAATTGCCGGAAAATCATATCGATGCCCTTGGAGAAGGAATCAGCTTCCCCGCCTCCGCTCTTCGCCGCTTCAATCGCGCGGTCAAAGTTGTCCACGACAGGCAGCAGCTCGCCAATCAGCTTCATAGAAGCATACTGGCCAAGCTCTTCCTTTTCCTTCAAAGTGCGTCGGCGGAAGTTGTCGAAGTCCGCCTGAGCCCGCAAATACCGCTGCTGATTCTCTTCCGCTAGAAGAGCCAGCTGCGCATAACGCGGATCATCCTGGGAGCCTTCAAGAACAGTATCGCCATCCATTACTTCCGTCTGAGCTTCTGTATCCTGCCCAAGCTCGTTCGAAGCGTCTGCTGCTATATCTTTATTTTCCTCGGTTGATTGTTGTTCATTCACGCTCACGGAACGCTTCACCTCCTAATCATAGTCTCATTATTTGGGCCGGCCAAGCAGCTTTGCCATGTCAGAGGACAGAACCTCAAGCAAGCCGATTACCTTGCCGTAATCCATCCTTGTCGGACCGAGTATTCCTATGGTGCCTAGCGATTGACCTTCAACCGAATAAGAAGCGGTTATTAAACTGCAGTTGTTAATGGCGACATGCGTGTTCTCCGTCCCTATGCGAACTTGAATGCCGCTTGGGAGCGAAGTAAACATCCGCATTAGCGTCGGTGTTTCGTCGAACAAATCCAGCAGTGTCTTGACCTTATCTACATCCTTGAACTCCGGCTGTGTCAGCATGTTCGTCGTCCCGCTCAGGAACATCCGATTCTCGTCCTCGCTCGTAAGCGCTTCGTCCAGCACGCCGAGCAGCATTTCACATTTGTCGACATATCGACCGAGCTCTTCGCCAACTTCTGTGTGCATTCTCGACTTCAAGCGCACTAGCGGAACACCGATCAGCTTCGTGTTCAGAATGTTGACCGCTCTCTCGATATCCCCCATTGACATGTCAGTCGGAATCGATATGGTTCTATTCTCTACATGTCCGGTATTTGTTACTACAATAGCAACAGCCGAATCCGAGCTGATCGGAATAAGCTGAAAGTGCTTCAGAGAATTCGAGAATGTCTCCGGGCCGAGTACAATAGAAGTGTAGTTGGTCAGATTGGAAAGGATCATCGCAGCATGCTGGATGATTTGTTCGCTTTGATTCATTTTATCTGCGAAATAAGAACGGATTGTAGATAAATCCTGTTCATTCACTTCGCCATGCTTCACCAGATGATCCACATAATAACGATACCCTTTAATGGATGGAATACGTCCTGCCGAGGTGTGAGGCTGTTCCAGAAAGCCGAGATCTTCAAGATCGGCCATTTCATTGCGGATCGTCGCCGGACTGTAGCCGACATCGCCGCGCTTGGATATGCTTCGCGAGCCGACAGGCTCTGCGGAGCGGATGTAGTCATCGATGATAGCATTCAAGATCATGCGCTGTCGTTCTGTTAACATCGCTGCTCCCCCTGTTCATTCATCCTTGGGCATTCCCGTTATCGTGTTCTACCCTGTTCGTTAGCACTCATTGTCGTCGAGTGCTAATCATTACTACAAAAATACCAAACTGACTTGCCAATTGTCAAGTCAGTTCAGCGTTTTAAGTACAGCTATTTCATCGCAAGCGTGCTGCTTGGGACAATTCACGCAATCGGTCCATACTTTCTCAGGGAAAATCTCTTTGTCTACGACCGTGAAGCCATTCTTCTGAAAGAAACGAGCCTCATAGGTTAGCGCCATAACTTTGGGAATACGCTGCTCCCTGGCTTCTCCGAGCAGGAAGTCGATTAGCTTGCTGCCGATGCCAAATCCCTTGTACCCCTCTGAAATGCCTAGCGAGCGAACCTCAACAAGATCCGTTCCCAATCTGCATAACGAGCCGCAGCCAACCACTGTCCCCTCAACCTCAGCAACGACAAAGGTATCAATCTGACGCAGCAGCACCTCGCGAGAGCGCGGCAGCATAATCCCTTTCGCAGCATAATCCGCAATCAACTCTACTAATATCTCTACGTCATCCGCCGTAGCCTTTCTGCATACCGCTTGCATGCCCATCCCCCCGCTCAACTGCCTCCGAATATAAATCGATACGAATAAATATACAACAGCATGCATGAATGTACAAGAGAAATTTGAACATACTTCTCTATCGCATCTATAAAAATGTTGGTCTGTCGATCTCCCGCTTTCACTTTATAATGGAAATAGGAAAACAATCGGCCCGTCGCCATTGCGCGAATGAGCCGATTGCTATTGCAATATATCCCCTATCAGGAGCGTGATAAAGATATGAAAGAACCTGCCGGACCGTCCAAGGGCAAAGACAACCAGTTGGCCGAGCTTACGCTTTCCCTCTCCATCCGTGATTTCCAAAGCCTGAAATCGCTTGGCGACAAGGCTATCGCCCAGCTGTCTGCAGACCAGCTTCACTGGTCTCCGCAGGCGAACTCCAACAGTATCGCAGTTATCGTGAATCATCTATCCGGCAATATGATCTCCAGATGGACTGATTTTCTGACTACTGACGGGGAGAAGGACTACCGGAATCGGGACCAGGAATTCGAGATCGATGGGGCCACTCAAGCTGAGCTGCTTCAGCGCTGGGAGCATGGCTGGAAGGTGCTCCTGGCCACCCTCCTCAGCTTGCAGCCCGATGATCTGCTGGCAACTGTGCGCATTCGCGGAGAAGCCCATACGGTTGTCCAAGCGATTCATCGCCAGATCGCCCATTACGGTTACCATGTCGGTCAAATCGTCTATATCGCCAAAGCATGCTGCGCCGAGCAATGGCAAAGTCTTAGCATTAAGAAGGGGGAGTCCGCTGCATTCAACGCAAAGCTGCGACAGCAAGAGCAATAACTAACCAGGCTGATTACCTCCAGCCGTCAGCGCTCGCCTTTGTTCCCGGAATTCCACCATAAACAACCTCAATTCAAGAATTCCGGGAACAACAGCGATCGTAAGAACATTCCCCAGCGCAGCGACTCCTTTGTTCCTTTCAATCGTTCAACTTATATAGCATCACTACTCGCTTCCGATAAAAGCGCCGAACACTTCGTTGCCCAGCGGGATACCTTTCGCCGACAGGCGATATCCGCCTCCCGGCAATGTGTCCGTCTCTTCAAGCAGCCCTTCCTTCAGCAGCCGATCTAGCGGCTGGCCGAATACTTCCTTTATCGTGCGCCCATTGAATTGTTTCCCGAAATCAGCTTCACATACACCTTGCAGCAGACGAAGACCTACCATCATGAAATCCTCCATTGCCTCCTGCTCCGATACCGCATTGGTTTCCAGCCGCGGCAGGCGGGAGAGCGAAGCGTCAATGAACGGCTGAATGCCCTTCACATTGACATGCCGCTCGCCGCTTGCATAGCCGTGCGCTCCCGCTCCCAATCCATAATAGGGCTCATTCCGCCAGTAGGTGCTATTATGACGGCTCTCATAGCCCGGCTTGGCGAAATTGCTTATTTCATAATGCTCATAGCCCGCTGCCTTCAACTGGTCAATCAGCAGCATGTACATTGCGAGCTCGTCATCCTCAGGAGGCAATGGAAGCTCGTTGCGCTCATAGAGCACATGGAACAGCGTGTTCTCTTCAACCTTCAATCCATAGAGAGAGTAATGTGTCAGACCAAGTGTCAGGGCACGATTGACGCTATCTGCAAGCAGCTCGACTGTCTGACCTGGCAGGCCAAACATCAAGTCGATCGACAAATTATCGAATCCGGCCTCTCTGGCATTCTCGATGCTGCGATACACATCATCCACATTATGAATTCGTCCAATTCGCTCCAGCAGGACATTATCAAATGATTGAACGCCGAAGCTGATCCGATTCACCCCGCCCGCCCGCATAGCAGCAAGCTTGTCCGGATCCGTTGTACCCGGGTTCGCCTCCATCGTAAACTCAGCCTTGGGATGAATCGGAAAATATCGCTTCACCGAGGCCAGAAACCGCTCCATCTGAGGCGGTGTCAGTACTGTCGGCGTTCCTCCGCCAACGAATACAGTGTGAATTTCCTCTGGCGGCAGCAGCTCAACCGTCCGCTCCATCTCGCGTTCTAGAGCATCCAGATACTCATCAACGGGCTGCCCCTTGAGCACGTATGATGTAAAATCGCAATAATGACATTTGTTCGTGCAGAACGGGATATGAATATAAAGCGCGCGAGGCGCGTGTTGAAGCATGTGCTAATCAGCTCCTTAACAGACTGAAAAACCTAACCAATTGAAGAAAGGGAGCTCGCGGCTCCCTTCGTTCCAGACGGATACTTATTCGGTGAGACACCGCCGATCCGCCGTTTAATCTTCGTTTATTTTGAGCACGGCCATAAATGCCTCTTGCGGCACTTCAACGCTTCCGACCTGCTTCATCCGCTTCTTGCCTTCCTTCTGCTTGTCGAGCAGCTTCCGCTTCCGGCTGATGTCGCCACCGTAGCACTTGGCCAATACGTTCTTCCGCATCGCCTTAACCGTCTCACGGGCGATAACCTTCGTACCGATGGAAGCCTGTACAGGCACCTCGAACATTTGACGCGGGATGAGCTCCTTGAGCTTCTCGCAAATACCCCGACCGCGATTGTAAGCGCGCTCGCGGTGAACGATGACAGACAGGGCATCAACCTGCTCGTTGTTCAACATAATATCCATCTTCACCAGGTTCGACTTGCGATAGCCCGAAACCTCGTAGTCAAAGGAAGCATAGCCCTTCGTGCTGGATTTCAGCTGATCAAAGAAATCGTATACGATCTCAGACAGCGGAACCTCATACGTAATCGTTACGCGATTCGTATCGAGATACTCCATATTGACGAACTCGCCGCGTTTGTTCTGACACAGCTCCATGATCGCACCGACATAATCGTTAGGAACGATAATTCCGGCCTTCACATAAGGCTCTTCAACGAAATCTATCTTGCCGGCCTCCGGATAGTTAGAAGGATTGTCAATGGACAGCACTTCGCCATTGGTCTGTGTAACTTGATAAATAACACTCGGCGCGGTTGTAATGAGCGGAATGTTGAACTCTCGCTCAATACGCTCCTGAATGATCTCCATATGCAGCAGTCCAAGGAAGCCGCAGCGGAAGCCGAATCCAAGCGCCGAAGACGACTCAGGCTCATAACGAAGCGAAGCGTCATTCAGCTCCAGCTTCTCCAGCGCCTCCCGCAGATCATTGTAATCCTGCGTCTCGATCGGATATAATCCGCAGAATACCATGGGATTGATTCTGCGATAGCCAGGCAACGGCTCAGCAGCCTGATTCTTCGCTTCCGTCACCGTATCGCCGACGCGTGTATCCTTCACATTCTTGATTCCGGCTACAATAAAGCCTACATCGCCAATCGCCAGCTCGCCAACGATTCCCATGCGCGGCATAAACGCGCCGACTTCGATGACTTCGAATTCTGCGCCTGTCGCCATAAATCTGATCTTCTTGCCTGCTTTAATGCTGCCGTCAACGACACGGACATAGACGATTACGCCTTTGTAGGGATCGTAATGCGAGTCAAAAATAAGCGCTTTAAGCGGGCTGTCCGGATCACCGGTAGGCGCAGGCACTTTAGCCACAACCTGCTCCAGAATCTCCTTAATGCCGATACCCGCTTTCGCCGAAGCAAGCACCGCATCACTGGCATCCAGTCCGATAACATCCTCAATCTCCTGCTTGACCCGCTCCGGCTCAGCGCTCGGAAGGTCGATCTTATTGATGACCGGCACGATCTCCAGATTGTTGTCCAGCGCCAGATAGACGTTGGCAAGCGTCTGCGCTTCGATTCCCTGTGCAGCATCGACAACGAGCAGAGCGCCTTCACAAGCTGCAAGACTGCGCGATACCTCATACGTAAAATCTACGTGTCCAGGCGTATCGATCAGGTTCAGAATATATTCCTCGCCATCGTCAGCCTTATAGCCGAGACGAACAGCCTGCAGCTTGATCGTAATGCCGCGTTCACGCTCAAGATCCATCTGGTCCAGCACCTGCTCCTGCATTTCACGCGAGGAGAGCGCTCCGGTAAACTCCAGAATTCGATCCGCCAAAGTCGATTTGCCATGATCAATATGAGCAATAATTGAAAAATTTCTTATTTTCTTTTGTCGGTCACGTACGTCCGCCATGCCTAACCCCCACTGAATCACAAATTACGTTATCGCTAACCATTCCACTTATTATATCAGTTCGGGGGAAGCCCATCAATCTGTTACTGAATCAAAGATCGAAACAACGAAACGAATGCTTCGGCTCGACAGCGATTGCAGGAATCCGGCGGTCCCGTCGGCCAGCTTGTTAACCGTCGACTGCTCGCTCAAATCAGGCATTCCGGGAAGACGCTCATTCTCACTCTGTTCTTCTGCTGAAGCCTGAGCCTGCTCCGCTTTAAGCCGTTCAATCATCTGCTCCGCTTCGCGAATCAATCCCTCCCTCTCGGGATCAAGCCCTAGTCCATCCTCGCTCGGCAGAGGGTCCACAGGCAGGGCCTGCTGTTGGTCAATAGGTCCGTTGATCCGTTCCACCCCGCTCGTCGCCATATCGATCCCGAACAGGACCACAATAGCAATCGCTCCGCCAACAACGGCCATTTTGACTGATTGACGACGCATCGTTATTCCTCCTTTGTAAACTCAACTGGCTTCCTGCGGAAGATCCACCTTTTTGGCATCCCAATACAGCTCGGCAATCACCTTGGACAGCGCATCCACGGTACGGTACGATTCCTCCAGCGTATTGTCGACGCCGCCGATCTCGATCAGCACGCTGCCCGGCGACAGCGACTGATTATATTCTCCATTGCCGTTAGCAGTCGTCTTGCCCCATATGCCATGGGAAATGCCCGGATATTGCTCCTCCAGCTTGTCCTGTATCTTGTTGGCGAACGCTTCATTCTTCCGCCAGTTGGGGTTCTCTTGACCAATAATAAACATGACCTGCGCATATGCCTTGCCGTCTATCGTAATCGTAGTTTGCTTCTTGCGAAGCGAATTCCGATGAATATCGAAGAAGAAGGTCAGGTCCTTGTTCGAGGCCATTGCATCCTTCACCGTTTTTTTCGAATATTTATAGGATAGCGCCCAATTGTATTTTTTAATCGCAGTTACGTAATCCGTTGCAGATTGTATCGCTCCGATTCCTTCCTTCTCCAGCTTCTGCTGCAGACGCTTGCCGAGCAAGGTTACATTGGTTTTGGGCGATTCAGCATACTTGCTGTCCCCTAGCAACGGAAACCATGATTCTCTACTGTGCGAATGGTAGATAAACACCACATTGCGCCCTGCCGTTGTTGGCTTTGACGGAACAGGTTTTGACGGAACAGGCTTTACCGGGTTGTCGGCATTGTTGTTCGATTCATTGTCAGCCCCATCCGGTGGATGATCACTGCCTTCGGCTTGCTCCTTGTCCGATGAACGGACTTCATCAGGGCCCGGATCCGGACGACCGGAATCGTCTCCGGGACCGCCTTCCTCCGATCCTCCTGATTCTCCTGCGCCCGGCAGAGGATCATGATCCTCTGGCTCAATGGACATGTCCGCACTCGTTCCTGCACGCAGCAGATAAGCTTCATTGCCCCCCATGCCGGGATATTCGCGAGCGAGCAGACTTCTGGGGTCCAGCGGGTTAATGTCTGTCATCAAGCGGACAAGAAAGGCGCTGATCTCCTTCCCTGACAAAGAAGCAGCAGTCTCGCCTTCTCCGCCAGCGCCCGGCATTTCCATTGCCAGCATATCTGTGAACAAGCCGTTCGAGACAGCGGCCGCAAAGCCCTTCATAGAGGATACTGGCGATGTGGAAGCGTTCTGATGAAGGATGGCGCCAATTCCGATGACAATAACAATGACCATGGATCCAAGCGACAGAAGGGCGAATGTTCGGCCCGTCACGAGCAGTTGGCGCAGCTTCAAGCTTTCTCTTCCAAGATTCCACGTAAAAGCAACCTGTTTCATTATTTCGTCCCCCTAGCGATAGACTACTATCAACTTATGAGAGGGCAATAATTAATAGAACTGCAAGTTTACTAGTTTCCAGGCGAGATGCATTTGTTCTGGCACAAAAAAACTCTCGGAGCGCAGCGAAGCTCCGAGAGTTTGAGTGGGGACAAGCGGTTTGAGCAGCGACAAGCGCTGCCTTTCGTTTAACCGCTTGCGCAATTAGTGTGTATAGGCCGCGACATTAGAGGCATCGACAGCATCGTGCAGCGCTGCATTAAGTCCGCTGGCGACGATGTTCGCAATATCCTCGATGAATTGATCGATTTCCTTGGGTGTGACGAGCAGGTCATGACCGAGAGGACCGAGCGCTTCACGAACGAGCTGAAGCCTTTCCTCCTCATTGATGGAATCCAGCAGGCCCAGAAACCCTTCCGAGCTTGCGCTGTGCCGCTTCAGATGCTCCCTGACCAGATCGATGCTGTTGCTCACAATTGTGGATGCATATAGCACGGTGGGAACACCAATCGCAATAACAGGAATGCCCAGAATCTCTTTCGTCAGACCACGACGCTTATTGCCGATGCCCGAGCCGGGATGAATGCCTGTATCCGCAATCTGTATCGTCGTGTTCACCCGTTCCAGCGCTTTGGATGCAAGAGCGTCGATGGCAATAATAAGATCCGGCTTCGTCCGCTCCACAATGCCCTGTACAATCTCACTGGACTCTATTCCTGTAACGCCAAGCACGCCTGGAGCCACCGCGCTTATGCAGCGATAACCGGGCGCGACCTCATCGGGCATCAGTTGAAAGAAATGACGCGTCACCAGAACATTCTCCACCACAAGCGGTCCAAGCGAATCGGGTGTCACATTCCAGTTGCCAAGTCCAACGATCAGCACATTGCATTGCTTGTTAATTCCGACACGCTGCAGGAAAGATTCAAATTCCTGGGCCAGCTTCGTCGCAACGCGGTCCTGAAGCCCTGTATCCTGCTTTCGCAGATCCGGCACCTCGAACGTTACGTAGTGCCCGATCATTTTGCCAAGCGCCTTGGAGCCTTCCTCATTCGTCACCTGCAGACGTGTAATTGTGATGCCATCATCCTTGGAGATGTCCGATACAACGCCTTGAATGGGGCCTTGGCCCCCGGATTCGGCAAATTCCTTCGCTTCAAGCGCCAAATCAATACCTACGGCATACTGCTGCAAATCTAGATCGTCCATGCGAGTCGGGGCGCTCCTTCCATACGGTTTGCGTTAGTTTGCGAATTTGCTCTGCGAATTATGCGGGATGCTGGATGGACGCGGACAGCAAGTGAAGAACGAGTATAGCAATACTATTGCTTTTTAAGCATGCGCATGATAGAATGTTTCAAGTTGTGTTTGTTACAATGGGGTTTTTCCTTTTACAGGAGGTGAATGCAATGCCAAACATTAAATCCGCTGTTAAACGTGTTAAAACAAACGAGAAGCGCCGCGCTTTGAACGCTTCGCAGAAATCAGCGCTCCGCACGGCTGTAAGAACTGCTGATCAAGCTGTTGTCGCTACGGATGTCGATGCTGCTAAAGCGGCTCTGATCTTCGCTACGAAAAAGCTGGATAAAGCGGTTACGAAAGGCCTGATTCATAAAAATGCGGCTTCCCGCAAAAAATCTCGCCTTGCCAAAAAGCTTAACGCTCTTTCGGCTAAAGCCTAATTCCAACGAATAAAGTCCTGCTCGCCGTCATGAACGGCTGGCAGGACTTTTTTATTTGCCGCTTCGCTTCAAGCCGCTTCGCTTCAAGCCGCTTGCTTCAAGCCGCAAGCGACAAGAGAAACAGCTCAAGGCCGAGTGTCTTGTCCACCTTGCCGGTCTTCATCTTATAATCAAGATCGGCAAGCCGGTTCAAGTGATTGCCTAATGCTGTGGCCGAGAACTTCTTCGCTTTCTCCGCAGCCAGCTTCACTGCATAAGGATGCAGCCCGATATGGCCAGCCATTTGCTGAGGGGAGTAGCGCTGCCCTTCCAGCTCCTTCACCTGCAGCATAATTCGGAACTGTCTGGCGATCAGGGCAGCAATCTTGATCGGCTCCTCGCGACGCAGCAGCAGCTCTCCGTAAAGCTTCAGCGCCTTGTCCACCTGCAGCGAAGCCATCGCGTCAATTAATGCGAACACATCCTCTTCAACAGTGGAGGCAATCAGCATGGCAACATCTGCTGCACCTATTGAGCCGCCCTCTCCAGCGTGGAGGCAGAGCTTGTCTACCTCATGAGCGAGCTGCTGCATGTTAGTTCCCGTCCTGGCCAGCAGCAATTGGGCCGCTTCACTATCCATCCTTCTCCGCTGCTTCTCCACCCGCTTGATCGTCCATTGCACCAGTTCGCCTTCCTGAAGCTCCTGAAAGGCTAGAAGCACATTCTGCTCCTTTAGCAGCTTGACGACCTTGCGCCGCTCATCCAGCTTCTCTGCAAGCACATGAAAGACAATGACACTGCTCTCGCATGGATTGGACAGATAGGCGAGCAGCCGGTCTGTCGCATGCTCGATTTTGCCGCCTTCCTTGCCTGTCGCAGCCGTCAAAACAGACTGATCACGAATAATGACTATCTTTCGTGATGCAAAGAAAGGCAGCGTCTCCGCCTCCAATACCGCCTCTTCAATTGCCGACTCCGACGTGTCGAACTTCACTACGCCAAGCTCCCGTTCCTCCTGGGGCAGGAGCAAATCGATCAAGGTGTTCGAGCATTCTCGCATCCGATAGCGGTCCTTGCCGAACAATACATAAACAGGGCGAAACTTGCCTGACTTCCATTCCTTTATTGCATCCCTAAGGTCCATTTTGTATGCTCCTTCACTCGAACAGCAGCCCTTCGCGCCGTTCATTCACAATGATCGATGTAACCGCAACAAAGGGATGAAGCCCTCTGTGACTTCATCCCTTTGTCCCTGAACATCTATATAAACATCCGCATGATGACGGGCCATGGTACCGTCTGCGAATGGTCATACGACGTCAAGGTACCGTCCTATGACGTTTCCATTCACTACATAGTATATGCAGATCACGCTAATATGTGCAGAAACCCGCTGCTTCTACTATGGCTGCTTCTGTTCCGTGCCGTTCTTCGGATCAATAACGAACTTCACCAGCTTGCCGTCATCTGCGGTTGTTTCGTAGGTCAGCGCCTTGCTGTCCTCCGACCAATGAAGCTGTCCGAACCCTGCTGTCCGCTTAACACTCTCGAAGAGCAGCGTACTGTCGGTGATCAAATAAATTTGCAGCTGATTATTGACGATGACAACTTTGTAGGCGCCATCCGGCGATACCGTCTGTTCCACGGAATATTGGGGAGCCACTGCTATCCCCATTGCCTTATTGTTGTCCTGTGTTGTATTCTTGCTGCCGCTAGCTGCACCATCGTTAGCATTGCCGACAATGGCGTTTCCGGTTACCGGATTCTCGGGGATCTGATTTGCGCCATAGGCGTTGCCGCTTCTATCCGCAATAGAATAATTCCCATCGGCCGCCCCACCCGCAATTATCGTCTCATAATTCGGAGACTGCATCTTGTCCTTCGGTTCGTCAGCCGCCGTATCATCGGCCGCTTCGCCGCCTAGCTGGTTGCTCACCATCACATCTTCCTGATTGATCACGCTCTTGGAAGTGTCCTTCTGCAAGCTAACATCAGATTCCAACACTGCCAGTGGCGGCGCAGACTCCGCTTCCACTTTCTTGTCTACTGCCGCACCCGCGCTTATGCGGGATGTAAAATCAGCATCAGACATGTTCAATGAATCATTCGACTGGACAGCCTCATCCGCAGTCATAGACTGAGAAGCTGTCTCTCCCAAATTATTATCCAACGCACTCGGATTATAGGTGACAAGAAACAGACCTACTACTACCCCTGCTGCAATGACACCGCTAAGCGCCCGCATAGAGAAGCGATTCTTCCAGCCGCTGAATCTGCCGACTACCTCCGTTCGTGTGACAGTCGGAAGCGGCTGCTCCGTTATTGCTGGTTGTGCAGCTTCTAGCTGAAGGTCCATCAGACGCGGCATAATCGCATCAACCAGACTGTAGCTCGGCGTTACCTTAGGCAGATTCTCCAATCCGACAGAAAGCAGCTGCAAGCGATCAAGCATGGTGGCGCAGTCCTGGCAATGCCGCGTATGAGTCATCAAGGTTTCGGCTTCCCGTTCATCAAGATCGCCGTCTAGCTGCCTTTGCATATATTCCATCACCTCTTGACAATTCATCCTCGGACACCACCTTTCTGATAATCGTGGAGGTATGTTTGAAGCTGTTGCCTTGCCCGGAATAAATAAGATTTGACCGTGTTCAGAGGCAGATCAAGAGAGTCCGCAATTTCATTGTACGAAAAATCCTGCAAATACCTCAGTACAACAACTGCTCGGTGATGCTCGGGCAGCTTGTCTATCGCCTTCCGAATATCCTGCGCTGCGTAAGAGGACAACACTTCCTCCTCAACAGATTGCGAATCTCGAAAATCCATCTCATGCTCGTCAATCGAAATCGTTGGTTTATTCCGTCTGAACTTATCGATGCAAATATTCGTAACAATGCGTTGAACCCATGTTTTGAACTGTGCTTTTTCTTCATAGGAACCTATCTTTGTATAGATCCGAATCAATGCCTCCTGGGCTGCATCCATCGCATCCTGCTCGTTGTTTAGTATATAATAAGCTGTCCGATAAACATGATTTTCAATCTCGCGCAATAGAGAAATCAGAGCATCGCCATCACCCGCTTGAGCGGATTTGATAAGGCCGGGCTCTACCACGGAGGATCCCCCTCTCTTGCAACCTTACAGACGCAATACGCTGTAATTATGTTGCACCCCATCATTCAAATTCTTTAGAAAAATTTTAGAAAAAATAAAAGCAGATAAAAGTAGATACAAATACACCAAGTTTAAGAATAGCAGAAAAATAATGAACCGTATAGCCTTATAGTTAGCCCTCTCCGGGCCGGTTAAGCCCACACTTTTCATGCTAATAAATAACAATAAACAAGCATAAACAGAGCAGCAATCCGAGTTCAGCGAGAAACGCCTCACGGATTGCTGCTCTTTATGAGTTAATCAGAAAATCAATATTCCTTCTGCAGGTCCACAACATTGAGGGAAGGCTGTCCGCTCTGCAGATAAAGACTCAGGTTTTCCAAGAAAATACCAGCAATACGTTCCTCGTATACAGTAGTATCGCCAGCAATATGCGGTGTAAGGATCACATTCTCCATCGCCCAGAGAGGATGCTCCGGCGCAAGCGGCTCACTCTCAAACACATCCAGTCCCGCTCCGCTAATCTGGCCATTTTGCAAGGCGTCCACAAGCGCATCCGTATCCGTCGTCTTGCCTCTGCCAATATTAATATAGTAGGCCGACGGCTTCATCGCCTCGAACTGCTCCCTGCCCATAATATGCTCCGTCTCACGGGTATGGGGCAAGCAGTTGATTATATAGTCGCTGCTGCCCAGCACTTCATGAATTCCTTCAAGCGTGTACATTTGATCGACCCATTGAGCCGGTTCGCCTGACCTGCGAATGCCAAGAACGTTCATATTGAAGGCTTTGGCCAGCCTTGCAGTCTCCAGTCCGACTGCACCAACGCCTAATATGCCAATTGTACGCCCATGAGCCTCTCCCAGCGTTCCTGTCGTTTCCCACTTTCGTTCAGCCTGATTTCGCAGCGACAGATTAAGATGGCGGGTGAAGGAGAGCAGCATCGCAAAAATCGTTTCGGCAATCGGATAAGGATGAACGCCGCTAGCATTCGTTAATACAACTCCGAGCTGCTGCAGCTTCTGCAGCGGCAGGCGATCAACGCCCGCCCCCCAATATTGCACCCAGCGCAGCTTGGAAGAGCCATTCCCGACCAAGTCTCTGACTGATCGATTCCAGCCAAACACAATTTCCGCATCTGGCAAATGCTCCTCTAAAGCAGCCTTATCGCTCCCATCAATGACAGTCCAACCTGGAGCTGCCTCTCTAATCCTCCTTAGATGCCGTTCCTCCAGCTTATGTACCGCTACGATTGTCCTCATAATAATCGCTCTCCTCATAGTAGAAACGGAATGTAAGAGAAAGTCCAAACAAAAAAAGAACCTGGTGTCAGCTCGCGCTGTATGCCCGTCCTTAAACTTCAAACTGTATGTATGAATCGTATTGAAATCATATCACCAGCGCTTCACCCAGTCAAACAAACAGCGAATAACAGCTCAATTTCACACTAGTCTCAAAATAATTACAAAAAAAATAGCACGAGCCACTTGCAATCCTTATAATTCCGAGTATAATACTCGGTAAATAGAGACAGAGAGAGGAGAACAGACCATGATCCCAGATACGAAAGTAATTTCACAGCGTTGGATTGACGATCATTTGGATCTCTACAACTTTGCCGTGCAAATTGGAGATCAGGAGTGGCAGCAGCAAATCATTGAAACCTTACATGGCCTGAACAAAAGTGTAGACAAAGAGATTCAATATGCTATCGCACAACAACTATGGCGGCGGTTCGATTCCATTAATAATAAAATGCTGGACTTGTTCTCACAAATGAAGGAAAGCACCAGTTCAGAAGAAGAGTCTTCAATAAGGGAATTAATTTGGAAGTTAAAGCTGCAGAGAATTGATTTGGCCAGAAAAATCAAGGCGTATTGCGTGTAATTCATTAATAAATGCGTGTGTTGTGGTGATTGTTGCGTACATGCGGTGGGAAATGTGTGAACACTTCGGGAGTTTGATGCGGACATTTGGTGGTAAGTGCGTGAACTTCGGGAGTTTGATGCGGACATTCAGTGGTAAGTGCGTGAACTTCGGGAGTTTGATGCGGACATTTGGTGGGAAATGTGTGTATTGCGGAGGTAAATAAGTGTTGTGCGGAGATCAATGTGTGAAGCGATACCGATTAAAAAGTGTTGGCATACGGTTGACCGCTCTGCCGTGGTATATTGATAAAGGCATCAGATGACTGGTACGCCTAATCAAACGATTATCTGGCTCAATGAATTGTAGGGATTCATCGGCTACTACATTGCTGTTTGCTTCATCTCACTCATCATGGACATCATCATAGTCATCATTTCATCACATTGTTGCATATTGGACATCATCATGTCAACATTCATGTCCATCATGTTCATTTCTTTCATGTTTTCCATCATCATCTTCATACATTTCATCTTGCACATCATGTCTTCCATACACATGTTCATCATCATTTGCATACACATTTTCTCCATTTGTAACCTCTCCTCTCTCCTTCTATTTTCTTCCTTTTTCAAGATACTATAATTTCGGGACAAATACAACACTTTTTTGTTGATTTCTTATTATAATACGTGGTATTATTAAATATTTAATTCATACTAAATGCATGCGATTTATAGCAAAACTATTCTATTCATGCAATTTCCAGACTTTTGAGAACGTCCAATGGGCTGGAAGTTCCAATGTGGCAATGTGGTCGACCTACCGCCGTCATGCAGCGAAACACCTTCTTTTATAAAGAGTATGGACTCTACTTCCTCGCTCCTCGATTCCGTGCTGTATGCGCGGTTTTTTCGCTTTATGGAGATTGCCGAAGAGCTTTCTGCGATGCCTTGGCTTCTGTAAGAGGGTTTTTCAGCGTTACAACGTGCCTCGATCCATTTTTTCGAGCTGTAACGGGGTTTTTCCGTCTTATGGAGATAGCCGAGGAGCTTTCTGCGATGCTTTGGCTTCTGTAAGAGGGTTTTTCAGCGTTACAGCGTGCTTCGATCCATTTTTTCGAGCTGTAACGGGGTTTTTCCGCCTTATGGAGATAGCCGAGGAGCTTTCTGCGATGCCTTGGCTTCTGTAAGAGTTTTTTTCAACGCTCCAGCGCTGGAAAAACTGCCAATTGGATCAAAATAGAAATTGCATCACTCCTTTCGCATGAAGTGAGCAACAGTCTACCGTCTTGGCTCTCTTTAAGCGGCAATCAGGCTGTCCCACAGCAGCAAACAGCAGCTACTTATGGGATGGGACAGCCTTGATTTGTCAGATCCTAATTGATAGGTTGTGATCTCCGTAAACTTACTGAGCATTCATTACGCCACTCGCACCGTACTGTACCCGCATCACACACCGTTCCCTTTGCGCGTTTTGAGGAGAGTCCAAGCATTCTACCAATTCACGCTATCCTCCAGCAAGCCTGGTCCTTACATATAGCTTGTTATTCGAATCCACACGAAATTGCACTTCTCCCCCGCGATCTGTACGCAAAATTTGAATGTACTCCTGTTCGAGTCTGCGAAGCACCTCAGGATACGGATGACCGTATATATTGCCGCGTCCAACCGAAATAACTGCCATTGCAGGACGCCAATAATCCAACCATTCCTGTGTCGTTGATGTTTTGCTGCCGTGGTGCGCGATCTTCAGAACATCAATATTTGGCTTGAGACCGCGTTCAGTCTGCTTCAATGCCAGCCTCTCTACGAGCGCCCTTTCCTGCCTGGCGTCCGCATCCCCAGTAAACAGAAAGCTCCGATTGTAAATATGCAGCAGCATGATAACACTGTGGCCATTCTGTTCCTCAACGATCGGAATCCCGACGGACAAGTCCTTCGCAGCTTCAGCAGAGTCCGCTATCTCGATACGGCTGTGCTCGTCAATCATCCAGCTCCCTTCCTCAGAGGATTCAAACAATGGAATTCGGCGATCAATGGCTTCACGAAATAATCCGATGGCATCGTCGGAAGTCTTCATCGTACCGTTCCAAAGGATGCGCTTCACAGGAATGTCTCGGAGAACAGCCATCAGCCCTTTAATATGATCGCTGTCAAGATGAGAGATAACGAGGAGATCAATGGCATGAACGCCCCGCTTCCGCAGCAGCGGAACGACGACATGGCGGCCAATCTCGAAGGGATCGCGGCGATTCCGCCATTCCTCCCCCGGTTTGCGGAACATAACAGTTCCTCCGCCGTCGATAAGCACATGCTTGCCCGTGACCGAGCGAATCAGAATCGCATCGCCCTGCCCGACATCAAGAATACTAATAACAGCATCGGTATTCTGCCAATCCGGCTTGTAAGCCCACAGCAATGGAATTATTAAAGCTGCAGCGATGATAGCAGGGATAACCCGGCTCGAAGGATGATTGCCAGCTTTCCACGTTCTCTGCATGGATAACGGATTCGGAGAAGCCGCTCCTTGTCCCAACGGTGCCGTCATCTCCCCCGATTGGCTGGATAAATGAAGCAATGGCGAGGAGATGGATGAGAGGTCATTGGCTTCTTCCTTATCCCCTTGGTTCATTCGTCGTGATTCCTCACCGTTTCTATGGCTTCTGCCCAGCAGGAAGAATAGAAGCCATAGAGCCATGTACATATAGACGACCCATAACACTGGCGGAGTTGCCCATATCAATTGAAGAGACTGTATTTCACTAAGCTTCAGTACAAATCCGAATGTCAGCTCATTGGCGATTGAGGTCGCGACTGCAAGCAGCTTGGCAGCCGGAGACCAAATGCTGTCCAATATGAGCGATGCCCCGCCTAGCGGCATGACGATGAAGCTGATGAACGGCACGAGAATGAAATTTGCCGGCAGCGACAGCGGATGGAATCCGTTAAAGTAGAAGACAGTCAAAGGAAACGAGACCGCCTGTGCCACGATTGTCACAGCAACGAGATCAAAAAGCGTCTTCCAGCGGGTTGATTGCGGCAGCCAGCGGCGCACTGGCGGCACGCCAATAATGAGCCCGGCTGTCACGATAAAGGAAAGCTGGAAGCTGACATTGCCGAGCATGTAGGGATCCCATGCAAGCATGATAAGCGCTGCCGCAGCAAGCAAGTGCAGGCCGTCCTTGAGCTTGTTCATTCGCGCCGCCGCCAGGCCAAGCATCGCCATCATGCCGGCGCGGATGACGGATGGCGAGCCGCCAGCGAGCAGCACGTACAGCGGCACAGCCGTGATCATTATAAGCAGCATACGCTCGCGCGTCATGCGAAGCAGTCTCAGCATGCCGCCGAGCACGTAGAGGAAGACGGCGACATGCAGTCCCGAAATCGCCAGTATATGCGTCAGCCCCAGCTGGGAAAACTGGCGGAATCGCTCAGGGTCGAGGTCCTCGCTTATGCCGAGGACCAGACCCTTCATGTACCCGGATTGCTCAGCCGGGTACAGCTCGTCCATCCGCGAGCCCAGCCAGGCGCGGATGGAATCGATGCGGCCCAGCAGCGATTCCGTGCTCCAGCGGGAGCCGGCGCCTGTCTCCACGGCGGCGATGCCCTTTACTTTGAGCAGCCAGTGGATGCGCTGGCTGTGCAGATATCGGCGGTAATCGAAGCCGCCGAAGTTCGTTGCCTCGGCCGGAAGCCCGAGCGATCCGGCCAGGCGAACCCGGTCGCCGCGCGGCCAGGCGGCGGCGACGGTCTGGTCCGGCTGCGCAGCAAGCCGGACCTGCACGAGCAAGCGTTCGCCGCCGAGTACTCGCGGCGACTGCTCGCCCATGACGGCGACGTCCTCCGCCGTCATCACGAACTGCACGCGGTCGCCATCGACCTCGACCGCGGACACAATCGTCCCTGACGCTTCCACCTCATACATGGTGGAAGCATCAGGGACAACAGCAGCCGCTGCGGCGGCGTACAGCTCCGGGAGCGCAGTGGCATTGTGGGCATCCGCCCACATGCGCTCCCCCGCAGCGACGCCGAACGCGGTCAAACATGCGGCGGCCAGCGGCCAAGACGCCCGCCGCCGCAAAAGCAGTGCAAGCAGGGCGACGACCAGCGCCCCGCCTGCAAGCACAATGCCGCTGACAGCAAGACCTGCAGCGGCAGCGCTGCCAAGCACCCAGCAAACCGTGAACAGCACAAGCGGCCTTCTCATCTCTTTTCCCCCTTTTCAATAAGCCTCCGAATTAAAGCTTCCTCCCCAAACAAGCAAATAACAAAAAAACCTCCGCAGCGCCCGAATACGGGCGCAAACGGAGGTTCTTCCTCACAAATTGCAGTTAATGCTCGTTAGTTGTGCGATAGGAATCGACTCTCAGCCATGCGCCGCCGCTGGCGGACGCATCGCAAGTCTTAGTCTGCATCCTATACAATTACGAATTACGAAATGACACTCATTCCTGCTTGAGCAGGCGGCTCGTAACGATCCAGGCAGCGAAATACGATCCCTCTCTGCCGCATCAGCGCAACAACCTTCTCGCTATCTTTTGGGTAACCCCGATGATAAACGATTTCCTTGACACCGCTGTTGGCAAGCATATTCGCACATGTCCAGCAGGGCTGGTCTGTCACATATACCGTGGAGCCTTCACGGTCAATACGGTCTGTGAAAAGCAGCAAATTCTGCTCGGCATGAATGGTGCGAATGCAGCGCTGCTTTTTGATCATCTGCTCCTCTTCACCGACAACATTAACCTCCAGCTCCTCAACGATCATGCAGCCGGCCTCGGAGCAATCAGCCACGCCCATAGGAGCGCCGTTGTACGCAGTGCCAAGCAGCTTCTTGCCCTGCACCAGCACTGCTCCTACATGCCTTCTTGGACAGCGGGAGCGCGTTGAGACCATATAGGCGATATCCATAAAATAAGTGTCCCAATCCTTGCGCTCATTATCTTGTAATGCCGTTACCATCGTTTCTTCATTCTTCCTTTCAGCCTTGCCTCATTATTGCTGGCTTGCTTCCAATGCCTGTGACAAGTCATGTAAAATATCATCAATGCCTTCAGTTCCAACAGATAAACGGATCATGCCAGGCAGTACGCCAGCGCCAATCTGTTCCGCTTCATCCAATTGCTGATGTGTCGTGCTTGACGGATGAATAATAAGCGACTTCGAATCACCGACATTAGCCAGATGCGAGAACAGCTTCACAGCATTGATAACCTTCTTGCCCGCTTCGCTGCCGCCCTTAATGCCAAACGTCAGAATCGCACCCTGCCCCTTCGGCAAATATTTCTGCGCCAGCGCATGGGAAGGATGGCTTGCAAGTCCAGCATAGCTAACCCACTCAACCGCATCATGCCCTTCCAGGAATTGAGCGACAGCCAGTGCGTTTGAGCTGTGGCGTTCCATCCGAAGGTGAAGAGTCTCAAGTCCCTGCAGCAGCAAGAAAGAATTGAATGGCGATATCGCAGCGCCCATGTCGCGCAGAAGCTGCACGCGCATTTTGATAATATAAGCAACTGGACCGACAGCATCTGTGTAGACAACACCGTGATAGCTAGGGTCAGGCTCAGTCAAACCTGGGAATCTGCCGCTAGCTTTCCAGTCGAACGTACCGCCATCAACGACAACACCACCGATAGACGTACCATGGCCTCCAATAAACTTCGTTGCTGAATGAACAACAATGTCAGCGCCATGCTCAAGCGGACGGCATAGATACGGACTTGGGAACGTGTTATCAACAATAAAAGGAACGCCATGCTTATGGGCAACTGCAGCAACAGCTGCAAGATCGATAATATCGCCGCGCGGATTGCCGATCGTTTCAGCGAACACTGCTTTGGTCTTGTCAGTAATCGCTGCCTCAAAGTTCGCAGGGTCAGATGGATCAACAAACTTCACATTGATGCCAAGCTTGGGAAGCGTCGTCGAGAAAAGATTATACGTTCCTCCATACAAGCTCGTTGCCGATACGATTTCATCGCCTGCTCCGGCAATATTCAATATAGCATAAGTAATCGCCGCTTGACCGGAAGCAACTGCAAGCGCAGCAGGGCCGCCTTCGAGTGCGGCTATCCGCTTCTCAAATACATCGCTTGTCGGGTTCATAATACGTGTATAAATATTGCCGAATTCTTTAAGTGCGAACAAATTCGCCGCGTGATCGGTATCGCGGAAACCGTAGGATGTCGTCTGATAAATCGGCACCGCACGGGATAATGTAGTTGGATCAATTTCCTGGCCTCCATGGATGGATAGCGTTTCAAGGGAAGGCTTTCTTTCATTAGACATTTAGATATTCCTCCTCGCCAGAATTGGACACAAGCAAATATTTCCTGCGTCCTTCTCATTGTCGCATAATCACAGCTTCGCGACAATGGAGGACTTCATTTTTTCAAGCAATTTAGGTCCAATTCCTTTCACTCGGAGCAGATCCTCTACTGAATGGAAACGCCCGTTCTTCTCCCTTTCTTTTACTATCGCCAGTGCCTTGGCCGCTCCTATTCCTGGTAATGCATCCAACTCCTCAGCGGTCGCAGCATTAATGTCAATTAACCCATCTGAAACGGCTGATTCGCGAGCACTTCCATCCCCCTCAGATTTACTATCCGAAGCGAGTGAACCGCCTCCTTCTGAGCCTCCTGCATCCTGCCCAAGCACAGGCAACTGCCCCGACCCTAACGCTTGTCCTTGTTCTTGCCCTTGTTCTTGTCCTTGCCCTTGTCCTTGTCCTTGTCCTTGTCC
>NZ_CAKMMF010000035.1 GCF_927798095.1 Paenibacillus plantiphilus
AACAACAGCGATCGGAAGAACGATCCGCCCACGCAGCGCAGCGATCGAAAGAATGACCCACCCACGCAGCGCCCTCCCTTCATCCCCTCAGCTTAATAATTCCTCTTCGCCACAAACCGGGCAATATCGGACAAGTTCTTTTTCGCTGGAATGCCTGGGAGCTGATCAAGTGCAGCAATCGCCTTGGCAATAAAGCGGTTGGCCAAGTCCTGCGAGCTGTTGATGCCTTTGCTCTTACGTATTATGTTCAACACCGCTTTCATATCCCCTGCTCCATCCGACTCCCGAATTTTAATTATTTCGGCGAGTAGTGCATCTCGGATCTCAGGTTCTTGAAGGGCCATCAGAACAGGCAATGTGATATTCCCTTGACGAATATCAGAGCCGGGAGGCTTGCCGATCTGCTTCTCCGTGCCCAGCAAATCGAGCAGATCATCCCCTATCTGATAAGCCATCCCCACATTGTATCCGAACCGGTACAATGCATTCGCTATGCCGCGCTCTGCCCCGGCTGCAACAGCCCCAAGCTGGCAGCTGATCGCGATCAACAGCGCGGTCTTGCGGCGAATCCGCCGCAAATAGTTGCGCACCGACTGCTCCGTATTGAAGAAATCACGTATCTGCTCGATTTCCCCGACACACATTTGGACCATCGCTTTGGACAAGATTTGATGAATATGCGGATTATTCAGCTCAGCAACGACAGTTAGCGCTTTGCCAAAAATATAATCGCCGGTAAACATCGCAATCCGATTGTCCCACTTGGACTTCACAGTAAGCTGGCCGCGACGGGTCTGTGCATTATCAATAACATCATCATGGACCAGAGAGGACATATGAATGAGTTCCAACGGTACAGCAATACGCTCCAGAACATCGAGACGATAATCGCCGAATTTGCCGGCAAGCAGCACAAAAACAGGACGTATCCGTTTTCCTCCTGCTTTCAGCAAATGAGTCGACGTTTCGCTGAGGAGAGCATGATCTGAAGTGACACTATGTGCCAGCTCACGCTCGATGGCATCCAGATCACCTTTCATTTTCGCATATAAATCGAGTAGTTTCATTCGTTCACCCGTATGGCAGTATCGTCTATAAAAAATTGCATGCGAACCTCGTGGGGAAGCAGTCGCAGCTGCTGCGCATAATTAAAATATAGCTGCAAGCCAGCTTGCTCTTCCGCGCCAAAATCATAGGAAAGCTCTTGAAAGTATCGGCTCCAATATGCGCGCTCGCCTCCAAGCTGTCTGCAAGCCTGATCAATAAGCGGCTGCGGATTCAGCAAGCTCCTTCGTTTGCTCTCGGACAGTGCATGCAGCACCGCCGCGACTTCCTCCGGCCGTTCTGCCGCCGTCGCCTTGCGCACAGCGAGCAGCGCGAATGTCATGCCACAGCCCGTCCACTTGCGCCACAGCTCGCCAAGATCCAGTACCGTCAGTCCCTGTTCTTGCCAGGAGGCTTGAATAGCCGGATCGCCGATCAGCAGCGCAGCATCCGCATGCTGAAGCATGGAATCAAGGTCCGGCTCCATCGTCACATAGGATGGAGACGCCCCATAGTAAAGCGACATAATAATTTGCAATAAATGAACCGAGGTTGCCGATGTGGCTGTGAGCGCAATCCTGCCCTTCAGCACGCGTTCTATCGGCTCTCTCATAAACAATAGGATGGAATTTACTCGGCCCTTGGCGCTGACGGACAAGTCAGGCAGCAGCAAATAATCATCGGCATGCTGCGCGTATGCGAAGGAGGACATCGCTGTAATATCGACTTCTCCACGCTGTATGGCCCCGTTAAGCGCTGAAGGCACTCTTTTGTCAATTATATATCGGCTGTCAGGCAGCATCTGCTTCGCATAATGAAAAATCGGCCAAACGTTAGCGTAATCAATTCGTCCGATGGTGATCGGGCGGTGTAGCCCCATCCTGCTCATCTCCCCATCTTCTGTACAAATCATGATCCAGCGGCAATTGATCCAACACTTTCCCTACAAGAAAATTAACAATATCATCTAACGACTGCGGTCCATAGTAGAAGGCTGGCATCGCCGGAACCAGCTTCACCCCAAGCCTTGCAAGCGTCAGCATATTCTCCAGATGAATGGCGTGAAGCGGCGTCTCGCGCGGCACCAGCACCAGCTTGCGCCCTTCTTTTAGCATAACATCCGCAGCACGGGTCATCAAATCATCGGATATCCCCCTCGATACCGAAGCAAGCGTTCCCATGGAGCAGGGCATAATAATCATCCCTTCCACACGGAACGAGCCGCTGGCAATCGATGCCCCTATATCCGCATTGGGATGAAAAACAAGTCTTCCCGAAGTCAAAGCATCCCTGAACTCCGCTTCAAGCGCATCCTGCCTTCGGGAGGCTGTCCAGCCAAGCTCTTCTTTCAGCACGCGCCAGCCCGCTTCTGTTATGATCAGATGCACATCGATATCCATGCCTAGCAGGACATGAATAAGCCTTGTCCCATATATGGAGCCGCTCGCTCCAGTAATTCCTACAATCCAACGCTTGCGTGCCGGAACGCCCACCGCCGCTACCATTGGCGAAGCACCAGCAGATCCAGCAGCGTGCTTGCAAAGATCACCATGCTAAGAACGCCGTTCATCGTAAAGAAAGCCGTCTGTATGCGCGTCATATCCGCCTTCTTAACCAGCCAATGCTCGTAAAATAGAATGATAGCCGCTGCAGCCGTGCCAATTAAGTAACCCCAGCTCAGATCAGTCATCCAGAACAGCGTCAGAAACCCGACTGCCGTAATGATATGGAAGCAGCGCGCGATCCATAGCGCACCCGTAAGGCCAAATCGGGCCGGTATCGAATGTACGCCTTCCTTGCGGTCGAATTCGAAATCCTGGCAGGCATAAATGATATCAAAGCCTGCAATCCATAGTGCAACAGCTCCATACAGCAGCCATGCGGTGAGATCAAAAGAGCCTGTAACGGCAACCCAGCCGCCAAGCGGAGCAAGGCCAATCGTCAGACCTAGAAATACATGGCACAGCCAAGTGAATCGCTTCGTATACGAGTACAGCACGAGCAGAACGACAGCAATCGGCATCAGCTTCATACAGATCGGGTCCAGCCTTGATGAGGCCAGGAACAGCAGCACGAAGGATACAGCAATGAACAGCAGCACTTCTCCTACGCGGAGCAGTCCAGCCGGAATTGCCCGTTTCTCGGTGCGCGGGTTCTTCCTGTCGATCGCGCTGTCTATCACTCGGTTAAGACCCATCGCCGCGCTTCTGGCGCCGATCATGGCGAGAATGATCCAACCAATCTCGCTCCAATCAGGCAGTCGCTTCTCCATCACAACAGCGCCCAGCAGCGCACCCATAAAAGCAAATGGAAGTGCAAATATCGTATGCTCAAACTTGATCATTTCGAGAATTATGCCAATTTTGCGAATCATGCTCCGTCCGTTCCCTTCGTTCCTATATGCAAGGCGGCGATGCCGCCTGTCAGCGGATAAGCGCGAACATTGCGCAGTCCGATCTCACGGTAAATTTCCGCCAGCTGGTTCAAGTCCGGAAATGTTTTCAGCGATTCGGGAAGCCACTTGTATTGCTCATGACGCTTGGCGAACAACTTGCCCAGCAGCGGCAAAATACGCTGAAAGTAAAAGTAATAGATCGCCTTGAACGGCTGCCACATCGGCTTGGACAGCTCCAGGCAAACGATAAGACCGCCCGGCTTGACCACTCTCTCCATCTCCTGCAGCACCTGCCGCAGGTCCGGCACATTGCGAAGCGCAAAGCCAATCGTCGCATAATCGAAGGAATTGTCCTCATAAGGCAGCGCCATTGCATTGCCCTGGACTAGCGTTACTTGCTCATCCAGCCCTTCCTTCTCAATTTTGAGCTTGCCGTAGTTGAGCATATTCTGACTGAAATCCAGCCCGACCATCTTGCCTTTGCCGCTGGCACGCGCAAGCGCAATTGTCCAATCGCATGTGCCGCAGCAAATATCGATGGCTGTTGAGCCAGGTTTGACCTCCATCTTGTTCATCGCAAATTTACGCCAAGCCTTATGTCTGCGCATGCTGAGTAAGCTGTTCATCATGTCGTATTTGGGAGCAATGCTCTCGAATACTTCGTGAACGAACTGCTCTTTGGATTTAGCTTGCTGCATGGATGTCACCTTCTCTCATTAAGTACCGAAGCCTTGGGAATTATCGGATTTATAAATGCGTCTCCGATTTGCCGAAGCTCATCAGCGAGCTTCCTGGATTCAAGCTTTGCAGCAATCGACTGAATATGCCCGGCAGTGTTATGCAGCATCTCAGCAAGTCGACTGCGAATATCGTATTTGACCAGCAGCCCCTCAATAAACGCCGGCTCATCACTTTGCCGGGCAAGCTTGCGCCGTTCTTCATCTGTACCAGCCTGAAAAACATGCCAAAACCCCCAGCTGCCATGAAATCGCTCCGGTTCATCGCAGCGGTTCAGCTCGTCCATAATAACCTCGCATCTTCCAACAATTTCCAGAAGATCTGACCATAAGCGCACCACTCCATCGTCCAGTATGCCTGAGAAGGCATGGAACAATTCCGTCCTGAGCTGGGTGCATTGATGCACATAGTCTTCTGCTGACAGGTTGAGCTGCCCCATGCGGATATACAAATTCATCTTGAGCCTGTTCACTTCGCAAACGCCTTGGCTGAGACGACGGATCATATCCACTTGTCCGGCCTGCGACAGCAGCTGATAGAAGCGGCTGCTGAAATAATCGCCCGCCAGTACCTTGAGCTGCCGCGAACGCATCTCGCGTTCCGACACATGACCGGATTCCAGATCAACCAGGTCATGGGTATCCATTCCCAGCTGCACAAGCGAGGCGACAAGAGAGAATAGCTCTATCGTAGATTGCGGCATGCGCTGATGGGCCAGAAAAGCGAAAAGCAGCCGAATCCTCGAATCAGGAAAGGCCGGCAGCTCTGTGTACGTTTGTATCATATCGTATTCCACGTACTTCTTAGCAATTTCAGGAATTCTATAAGATTTCATTGGTCAAGCCTCCGGACGGATCAGCGAAAGTCTTGCTGTTCTACAATCTAAATTATTATAGCACTATGTTATTCGTTTCGCTACACAGCTCATTGCAATCTACTGCTGCCGATATCTGAGAATAATAGCCGCAATCGCCCTTTCCAGACAGAATCTGTGAAGGGGCTGCTTGTATTCAGATTGTCCAGCTCTGTCATCAGCCAGGCGTCGGTATATCTCACATCTGCTGCTGCCAGCATTCGCATTTTCGATGGCCGATTCTCTCTATCAGGCCCGTGTATCGAATCATCCTGCAGAGGCTCCATATAACGAATCAGCACGCGCTTCACGTTGCTGGCCTGAATGAATGCCATGCGCAGCAGACGCTGCATGTCATTGGCCCAAACTTCAGGACCATCGTCCTCCGACTCGACAGACAGGTCTACCGAGAGCACAGCCCCCTTCCAATCCACCCTGGCAGGTTTCAACTGAAGCTGCAGACTAATAATACTGTCTACCAGATTGCCCGAGCTGAGCCCCTTCAGCGGCGCTGCACGAAAGACGGCCTGATCGCTATTGTCCGCTGACTCACGGCCATGGATGCCAGGCAGTATCGATATGGCAAGTGTAATGATTAACGTCACTGTTGAAGCAAGGGAAATTCTGCGCCAAATGGACAACGTGTATCCCCTCCGCAAGAAGAATGTCCTACTTCTAAACAGTGTATATATAAAAAAAGCAGGCTATGCCTGCTTTCGGTCCATTAATCTTCCGTATCGATGACACCGTGCTTCGTCATTACAGTAGCTTTGCCCCGAATCTTGATTGCTGAAGTATGATCGGTGAATTGAGCAATGAGCACCTCGCCCTTGTCGAGCTTCTCTGTGTGGTGAAACTTGGTATCTTGTCCGCGAGTCAGACCGATTACTTGCACACCCTGCGATTTGGCTTTGACTACGATGTATTCATTCTGAGCGTCCTTCATGATAATCATCCTCCTTCGCTATCTTTGTAATGAAAAAACTGCCTCCCGAACGGATCGCTCAGGACGGCAGTTTGCGCTGGCTATATATTGGTCGGGTGTACCGGATTTGAACTGGCGACCTCTACCACCCCAAGGTAGCGCTCTACCAAGCTGAGCTAACACCCGATATGGTTCGGTTCGAACCGCAAAAACCAGTCTACTGGATTTTATTAGCGATGTCAATAACAGATTGTGATGAAAAACGCCCGAATGCGAGAAGCATCCGGACGTTATCAGCGGCATATGCCGTGACTTATTTGGAGCAAAGGTCTTTCAGCGATTTACCCGCTTTAAACGTAGGGATCTTGCTCGCTGGAATATCGATCTCTTGACCCGTTTGCGGATTGCGTCCTTTACGAGCTTCGCGGCTCTTCACCTCGAAATTCCCGAATCCGACCAGTTGTACTTTATCACCGCTTTGCAGCGCATCGGATACGGCATCAAAAACGGCATCAACCGCTTTCGAAGCGTCTTTCTTGGAAAGGTCAGTCAATTCGGCCACTTTCGCAATCAGTTCCGTTTTGTTCATTTCTTTCACCTCCCCTGACAGCATCTCATGAGCACATCATTATCATTCTGTTTTACCGAAACCTGAGAATTTATACCTGCAGGCTCTGTGCAAACGATATTGCCACCTCATCATGACAACAAGTGTTTGCCGCTCTATGGGCAGAATTTGGATAACTGTGCAACTCCTTCATGCTGAACATGACAGATTTATAGTAATACAGTGAATATAGAATTACAAGAGGCTTCGGAAGTTTTCCGTGCCCCGCCTTGGTTTTTATTGTTTTTTACGGTTCAAATGGATAAAAGTGACCGCCAGAGCAAGCACCCGCACGCTTCAGTTGACGATATCATGACCGATTCCATAAGAAGCGATGCTCCGGCATCTACCTGCCCTGTACCCTGTACCGACTCTCGCTGCGAACAGAATGCAGGGAAGAGGTGGACGAGCACGAGCACAATGACCGTAAGAATGACAGACAACGGGCAATAAGGAGCCCTGACAACACAAATAGCAGTGTTGGAGGCTCCTTGTTCTGTCGTTCATATTACGCACACTAAGCTGAGGTGGATTGAAGAAACCATTCGACCTCATCGGATTCCGGCATTCCGTTCTGGGCGCCGAATTTGGTTACGGCCAGCGCGGAGGCTGCTACCGCGTATTCAACAGCCCGCTTCATGGGCTGGCCCTTAGCGACAGCTACGGCAAATGCCGCATTGAAGCAGTCCCCGGCGCCTGTTGTATCCAGCACCGTCATTTTTTTGCCCGGCACATGAAAGGTGTTCCCTGAAGCATCCATATATATAGCTCCCTCCGCTCCCAATGTAACTGTAAGCGAAGCAAGTCCCTTATCGATCAGCTTCCGCATCGCCCGCTGCAGAGCATCCGGGTTGCCTTCATCCAGCACTTCCGGCATATCCGCCATCACTGACAGCTCATGCAAATTCGGGGTCAGCGAGAACAGCATCGGATAGACTTCATCCGGAAGCGGCAGCGCGGGCGCTGGATTCAAAATGACCTTCTTGCCGCAACGATGTGCATAAGCGATGGACTTCACTACCGTTTCGAGCGGGATTTCCAGCTGAAGCAGCACTACATTCGCGTGATCGATAAACGATTTCTGACTCTCAATATCCTCCCACGATATTTTGCCGTTTGCCCCAGGCACGACGATAATACGGTTATCCCGATCATGCACCCAGATAGATGCAATGCCTGTGCTTTCATCCGCCAGCGAAGCAATGGCACGGGTTATGGAGTGTCCGTCCAGGTTCTGCATGATTTGTTCCCCGAAGCTGTCCTGGCCTACAGCTCCAATCAAGGTCGTATGCGTGGCCAGCCGTGAAGCCGCCACTGCCTGATTGGCTCCTTTGCCCCCCGGCAAAAGCGTCATGGCATTCCCCAGCAGTGTCTGTCCCTTGTCAGGAACGAGCGGGGTCTCCACCACAATATCCATATTAATGCTGCCGATAACGACAATGTTGGGGATTTCGGTTCCCATCATTGCTCTTCACTATCCTTTCGTGTTGAATCCCTTATATGAAGTGATACATTCATTTCGATGATTTCCAGAAGTGCCTTGTCGTTCTTCGATTTGATCTGCTTAATCAAAATATTGGCCGCACACTTCCCCATCTCATAGATCGGCTGGGCGATAGTTGTCAGCTCAGGCTCAATGATCTCTCCGAGCTTGATGCCGTCGAACCCGCACACCGAGATGTCATCCGGAACTCGAACCCCTTTGCGATGCAGCGCTTTAAGCACGCCGATTGCCATCAAATCATTGCCCGCAAAGATGCCGTCAATATCCGGATGACGGTGCAGCAGCGTATCGACAGCCTGTATGCCGCCTTCCATCAGGAACATGCCGGGCGCCATTAACGAAGGCGTATACCAGGGAAATGATTTCACATAATCCTCGTAGCCGTTCATCCGCTCTTTGGCAGTAGCAATTTCCTGCGGACCGTAAATATGAGCAATCTTCCTGCAGCCTGTATCCATCAAATGCTTGACCGCCATTTGCGCGCCTTCATAGTTATTGGAGCGGATTAGCGAGCATTTCTGTGTATCGGACGAACGATCCAGCACCACGACGGGTATGCGGTGCTGCTCCAGCTTGTTCAGTTCCTCCTGCGGCAAATAATTGGAGGCGAATATAACACCGTCAATATGCCGTTTGCGAAGAACCTCCAGATAGCTTTTTTCCTTAAAATCTTGATGATCGGAATTGCAAAAAAAGACGACGCAGCCCTGCTGCTGGCAAGTATCCTCAACCGCTCGGGCCAGCTCGGCGAAAAAAGGGTTCGTAATATCGGGAAGCATCAGCGCAATAGCAGGCATATTCTGGCCTGCCAGCCTTCGGGCTAAGGGCGATTCATATGCAAGCTGCTCCATGGCAGCAGCAATCCGTTTCTCCGCCTCATTGCTGACATATCCGTTCTGGTTGATCATTCGTGATACCGTTGCTATAGAAACACCGGCTGCTTCCGCCACCTCTTTAATCGTTGCCAACCGCCAACACCGCCATTCGTTCGATTCCCCTGCTCAGATGACGGGCGCTACTTCATAGGAAGCGTAGGCCGTGCGGCTGCCTCCGTCGTTGCCGAAGCCTATGCAGCCGGTCAGATAGGGTTCATTCTCGTCCTCATATCGGAACATAGGACGTCCGTTCACCGAGACAGCTATCCGATTGCCCTGCACAGCCGCCTCCAGCTTATACTCGAAGCCGTGCTGCCACTGGAATGGATGATTATACATAATTTGATAGCCGTCACTATTCTTATATAAACATAGCATATCATTCGGCGCCAGGCCAAGAGCATATCCCCTCAATGCTCCCTGCACGCGGAACAGAATGCGGTGATTGTCACCCTTTTCCGGCTCCAGCACAGCCCCCACGCGGTAATCCGACCAATGATGCGAGCCGGTATAGCATTCCGCTGTCTCATAGCCATGGCCGCCTGCCAGACGCCCCTCCTCCAGCTTCCATATGCCGCGAAGGTATGTTAGCTGGGATACGGTTTGATGAATTGCGTTCCACTTCTCAAGATGCTGCGATGCAAAATCGATCCCATAGTTCACAGGTCCATACACCTTCCACTCATCGATAAACCATTTCAGGGAGAAGGATTTCTCACGCAGGCTGGCGTCCCCGCTTACGGTATACTCCATACCGATCTTGCCGACCGTGACATTATGCGCTTCAGGAATATCGAACACCACCTGCTGCCATTCCTCGGTCAGCACTGTGTGCGGACCGTAGAGCCGCTCTCCGGTAAGCCGATCCTCCGCGAACAAGCGGACATGAAGCCCCGGGCCGACCGACGGGTCCAGCTTGAGATAGGCTTCGACCGTTTGACCGGGATATACGGTTGGCGAGAAATCCGGATCATACCGGCTGTCGTCGAAATCTTCGGGCGCGCCGTAGGTTAGGAAAAACACGTCGAACGTTGTGCCTGTAAATACCGCTGGCGCCGTCAGCTCTAGGGAACGTTTGCCTCTGTATGAATCGCGGTCCGTATTGTTCAGCAGAATGACCCCGTTGCGCGGGCTTGTCCATTCCAGCGCATGCGTCGATCCCGGCAGCTCGAAGTGCAGGTAATGAGTTGAGGAATCCTGCAGCACATCCACCCATTCGCCTATGACCCAGCCGTTCAGCTTGCTCGCCATTCTCGCTGTGTCCATTGTAATTTGCGGAATCGTCTGCAAATTAAGGCTGCCGATAATGCCGGAGCAGGCGACGAAATCGTTAATCGGCCGCTTCCATTTGTTCGCGATCCCTTCCGGTCCGTTCAGCACGCCGATAATCGTGCCGACATTGCCGACGTTGCAATCGGTATCCCAGCCGCACATGTTGCAAATATTGATCGTCCGGCTGAAATCCCCGCCGCCGTACAGAAGAGACAGCACGATGACGGCCGCATTCGGGATAATATGGCACACCCCTTCATAATGCTGGTAGCCGTAATGCTCCTTCACATACTGAAACGCTTGGCGCCAGTCGGAAGGCTGCTCCTTGTAATAGGCGATCACATCGCGCGCCATTCTGGCATAGCCGCTATCGGCGTCAATGACGGACAGCCCGTCTTCGATAATGTCCTCCACTCGCTGACGAACGAATGCGGAGGCGATGCAGGCCGCTATGAACTGCCCGCCTCTGATGCCGTCGCCGTCATGGGTGACGCTTGACATCAATCCGGCAAGCCGGGCCGCCTGCTTCGGATCGCCGGGACTGACCAGCCCCCAGCAGTCGGAGAAAATTTGGCCCCCGATCTGCTCGGCGACCGTTCGCCCGTTCTGCTCTATCGAGCCGGACAATGGCGCAGGCACGCCGTTCTTCAGATTGAGATAAGCGGTATGCTCGGTCGATACGCCATAGCCGCCCCACCAGAAGAAGCCATGTCCTTCGCCAGTATAGTTGCGCAGCGTATGCGCCATTTCGCGCTCGGTAATCCGTTCCGTTTCGAAATCATCCAGCACCCGCATGAAAAAGACAGGTCCGTTAATATCATCGTCCGCCGCAAAATGCTTGAACAGAAACGGGTAGTCCTCAATTTCCCCGAAGGTCTGCTCGATTCTTTCATAAGACCAGCCCTCGATATTCGCCCCATGCACGACGCCGATCACTTTGCCGAGCCAGCCGCCGTACAGTTTCTCCATATATTGCTCTGGAAACATATCATGATCACATCCCGTTATCAGCTTTTTACCGCTCCGCCTGTGAGCCCTGCAATGATCTGCTTCTGGAATACCATAAATACGAGCATGATCGGAACGATGGTCAGCACAAAGGAGGCAAACGCCAAATTGTAATTAAACGTATACTGCGATTTGAAGTTATATTGGAACAAAGGCAGCGTCCACATCGCCTCGGATTTATTCAGAATCAACAGCGGCAGCAGAAAATCGTTCCAGATCCAGAAGGCGTTAATAATAATGATCGTAGCCGTCAATGGATTAAGCAGCGGAAAAATAATCGACCGGTACGTTCTGAACTTGGAGCAGCCGTCAACATAAGCTGCTTCCTCCAGCTCCTTCGGTATCGAGGTTTTGATATAACCTACGTACAGGAATACGCCCTGCGTCAGCGCATAAGTGACATAGAGCAAAATTAACCCCGGCCGATTCAACAGATCAAGCTGCGTCATCAGCTTCGTAACGGGGAGCATAATGACTTGAAAGGGGATAATAATCCCGACAATAAACAGAACGAACAATGTTTTGTAATACCATTTATTCATATTCCGGCTGATTGCATACGCAGTCAGAGGGACAATCAAAGTAATCAAAACTATGGAAACCGCCGTAATGACAATCGAGTTCATAAAGAATTGCACAAAATTGTTGCTTCCGACCACTTCCAGAAAATTGCCCCAATACAATTCAGAAGGAAAAGAAAAGAAATCTCTTGCGCTTTCCTTGCTCGTCTTGAAAGCTGTAATTAAAGTCAAATAGAGAGGCAGGAATACGATAACAAGCCCCGCCGTCAGCAGCGCCATACTAAGGCCCGATAGCTTTTTGTCATTGGCCATGTTACGCATTCACCTCATATCTGCTTAAAGAGCGGATTTGTACGATGGAGATAATGCCGATTATGACGAAGATGACCATCGCGAGTGCGCTGGCATAGCTGAATTTAAACTCCTGAAACGCGAAATTGTACACAAGCAGTCCGACCGACTCCGTCATCCTGCCCGGTCCGCCTCCCGTCATCGCTACAATGTAGTCGAATGCGGTCAAGCCGCTCTTGGCCGTCAAAATAACGATCATGTTCAGCACCGGGATCAAGAACGGCATCACAACGGATCGAAATCGCTGGAACAGACTCGCTCCATCCAGACTGGCCGCCTCAAGCAAATCCTTGGGCACGCTTTGCAGCGCAGCCAGAAACAGCAGAATCGGAATCGCCAAGCCCTGCCACAGACTTACGAACAGTATGCCGTAGAACACCCAGTTCGGATCGGAGAGCAGATTGCGCGACAGCATCTCGGAGCCGATTGCTTTGCCAATGTCAGGAATGGCATGGGCGAACAGCTGATTCCAGATAAGCCCGACCGTAATCATGCTGAGTACGGCAGGAAAGAAGTACGAGGTGCGGAAAAACGATTGAAACCGGCGGATACGGTTCAGCAGCAGGGCGATGACGAGCGCCAAAATCACGGTCGCGATAACGAGCGCCAGCGCATATTTGAACGTAAAGCCCAGACTGTCAACAATCCGGTCATCCTGCACTAGCTTCCAATAGTTGGTAAAACCTACAAACTGCTTGTCCGTGCTTAATCCGTCCCAATCCGTCAGACTGTACAAGAAGCCGTTTATCATAGGGTAGATGAAGAACAGACTGTACAGCAGCAGCGCGGGAAGCGTGAATAAAAAATGGGAATACTTATCGATCGTTTTCATTACGATCCCCCTCGAAGAAGTACGGCAACCATCAATACTGCCGCTTGGCTATTAAATAAAGAAGCAGGAGAGAAGCTTGCCTCCCCCGCTCCTTGCAGCGCCGGTCTATTATTTTCCAAATTCGTTGTTAATGCTGGATTCGAACGCTTTCTTATCCTTGATGATCATATAAGCGGACGTTTCAGCGCCCCAGTTGGAGTCCTGACCCGCTTGCCAATTAAAGTGCGGCCAAGGATAGTAGCGGCCCTCTTCCGTCAACAGCTTGGTAACATCCTCCGTTTGCGGAGCATCCGCCTTCACGCCGTTAATCGTGGAAGGAGACTTCTCGTTGTCTGCCAAATATTGCGCCGTTTTTTGCTCGGTCATAAATTTCACGAATTTCTTCGCTTCCTCCGGATGCTTGGACTTCGCTGCGATCGCCAGCGCATAATCGATACCGCCGACTACGATTCCTTTGCCGTCATCATTCGGCACCGGGAACATCTTGTACTCATCCTGCATGCCGGCCTGCTGGATCATAGGCACAGCCCATATTCCTTGCGGCAGCATAAGCGCCTCGCCGGTAGCAAACAGATTGACCGCATCGGCATAATCATGGCCCGGAGCGTCCGGCTGGCTATTGTCGCGGATAAATTCCATTTGCGCTGTCAGCTTCTGGAATACAGCACTGTCTCCAGCTTTAGCGGAAGTGTCCGCGAAGAATTGATTGACAGGGTCCAAGCCGGAGCCGTTAACCATCAGCGTCTCGGTCAAGTGTCCGACCGACCATTGCGCCTTGAAGCTTGTTGCGAACGGAATCAGGTCCTTCTCCTTGATTGCCGCTGCAGTCTGCTCCAGCTCCGCCCAAGTAGTCGGAACCTTCAGGCCCAGCTTCTCGAATTGCGTAGCATTGTAGTAAATCCCGTAAGCGTTCATCGTCAAAGGCACACTGTAATCCTTGCCTTCGTATTTCACATCGTCCAGGAAGGTCGGATTGATGTTGGCCAGAATATCGCTGCCCGTCAAATCCATGAAATAACCCGATTTGGCTTGCGTTCTGAAATCCGACTCATTCGGGAATATAGACATAATATCCGGCATGTCATTGCTCGCCATTCTTGCGTAAAGCACTTTGCGGGAATCCGGAACCTGTACCTGCTTCACCTCAATGTTCGGATTCTCAACATTAAAGTCTTTAATAATCTGGTTCAAATTATCTTTGATCTCGGATTTCTGGTTGAACAGCTCAATTGTAACCTTTTTCGTATTATCGTCTGTCGTTCCCTGACCCTCTTGATTGGTATTGCCGTTGGAGCTGCTAGAACAGCCTGCCGACACGGCAAGCATCATAGTAAGGAGCGGAATCATCCATTTCGTCCTGCGTTTCATGTGCAACAACCTTCCTGATGTAGTTTTATCGGAACAATCTTTGCATGAACATTTCTATAAAGCGCTTATGGTCAACACCGACAGCGACGTTCACATTCGTATCTACAGGACGGTTAAAGAAAACATCCTGCTGTTCCACTGTCATTCCTCTGGTATATTCTCCTTTGTATTCCACCACTATACGCTTCCGCTTCATCACAAGCAGGTCCGGATGGCTGAGATAGGCAACGGTCAGCGGATCATGCAGAATCGGAAGATGCTTGGAGGAATCCATCCATAACGTCAGCAGCCGGGACAGAAAATGAATCTCGCTTTTCGCCGCATTTTTTATAGTAGCGACATCCTCATGACTCAGCCTGCACTGCAGGGTAACGTCCAAGCCGACCATCGACAGCTTCAGCCCGGCATCAAACACTATTCGCGCCGCTTCAGGATCGCAGACAACGTTCCATTCAGGATAGTGGGTGGAATACATACCCGCCATCATGACGATGTCCACGCTCTTCATAATGTCGGGCGCTTTCATAACAGCATTTGCGATATTGGTCAATGGCCCGATCGCTACAATCGTCATGTCGGGATGCTTGGCCGCCTGCTCGATCAGAAAATCGACGGCATGCTGACTGCAGTTGAAATCGATCGCTTCATATTCATCCGCCCACTGGCAAGGAATACTATCCGTATCCACCTTGTTTACAAGCGGAGCCCCGATGCCTGTCGCTACCGGAATGTCCAGCCTGCCGTACGCCTGAAGCAGCTGCAGCGCCAGCTTCGTGCGGATTCGCGTATTTTTATAGACGGTTGTAAGCCCGATCAGCTCTAGCTCTGGTGAATTCAACGTCAGCGCAATCGCCAAGGCGTCATCAATATCGTCTCCGATGTCTGTATCGATAACTATTTTTTTCATCGCTTCACCTCCCTCTCTTGTCTGCCCCAGCAGCAGCAGCAACATGTAAAATACAGCATACCCCATTAAGAACTGATTTAGATGTGTAAATTTTACACACTTTTTCACAACTGAAACGTTATTACAGCGCTATCATAACGGAATCCCAAAGATTATAGCAACCTTCATTTAAGCGCTTAAATCACATAATATCTATCTATTTATCATTATATCTCTTTATACCTTCTTAATGCTAATGCGCCTTTAAAATATGTAAAACTTTAATCTTTCAGTTTATGTATGAAAAATTTACATACCTATGAATAGATCATCTACCCTCGTCCCTTTAAAACCTTCTTGCCCTGCTTCGCTCTGTTGTTCTTTCTCTTGTTCAACTTTTAATGCAGAATTCCTCATGCATGAATAACAAAAAAGCACGGCTCCCATTATCAACAAATGGAAACCATGCTTTAATTATCATTCAATATTTATACCTGCCTTTATGCTCCAAACTGCGCGCGATGCAAGCGGCTGTAGGCTCCTTCGGCTTTTAGCAGCTGATCATGATTTCCTTGCTCGGCAATCCCCTGATCTGCAACTACGACAATCCGGTCCGCATTTTTAATCGTCGCCAGACGATGTGCGATGACTAGCGTCGTGCGCCCTCGCGACAGCTCGGTGAGCGATTGCTGAATGGCCGCTTCCGTCTCTGTATCGAGCGCCGAGGTCGCTTCATCCAGAATAAGGATCGGCGGATTTTTCAGAAACATGCGCGCAATGGACATTCTTTGCTTCTGCCCCCCGGACAGCTTGACGCCCCGCTCGCCGATCAGCGTATCCATCCCGTCAGGCTGCGACAATATAAGCTCCTCCAGCTGTGCCCGTCTCGCAGCCTCCCAAATCTCATCCTCCGAAGCGCCCAGCTTGCCGTATACGATGTTGTCTCTGATCGTCCCGTCAAACAGAAATATATCCTGCTGCACGATTCCGATGTGAGAACGCAGCGATTCCAGCTTCATCCTGCCGATGTCGATGCCGTCTATCGTAATGGACCCGGCTTCAATATCGTAGAACCGGGGAAGCAGGCTGCACAGCGTCGTTTTTCCCGCTCCTGAAGGGCCAACCAGCGCCACGGTCTCTCCCGCCTTTATGGACAGATCGACATCCTGCAGCACCTGCTCCTTGTTCTCATAGCCGAAGCTCACCCCTTCAAAGCGGATATCCCCCTTCAAATCGGCAACATCCTGCGCATCGGGAGCATCGTCAATATCCGGCTCGGTTTCCAGCAGCTCCAGATAACGTCTAAATCCGGCAATCCCCTTAGGATACGTCTCTATAACGGAGTTGATCTGCTTGATTGGGCCGAGGAATACGTTGGACAGCATGACGAATGCGATGAACTCCCCGTATGTCATCTGGTCTTCAATAACAAACCAAGTACCGCAAACAAGCACAAACAGGGACACAAGCTTCATCAGAACAAAGCTGATGGAAGAGTTCCACGCCATAATCCGATAAGCAATCAGCTTCGTCACGCGGAAGCGTTCGTTATTGTTTTTGAACAGCTTCATCTCATGCTTTTCGTTTGCAAATGCCTGAACGACGCGAATGCCGCTTACATTGTTCTCTACACGCGCATTATAATCCGCAATATCGGAGAACATCCGGTTGAAGGCACGCGACATTTTGCGGCTGAAATAAAGGGATAAGTATATCATAAGCGGAACAATTATGAACGTCATTACCGCCAGCTGCCAGTTGATGCCCAGCATGATGCCGAATGCTCCGGCAAGCGTCATCAAGGCAATGAACAGATCCTCCGGCCCGTGGTGGGCAATCTCCCCGATATCCATCAAATCATTGGTCATTCGCGATACCAGATGGCCTGTCTTATTGTTGTCGAAGAAACGGAATGACAGCTTTTGCACACGGTCAAACAGCTTTTTGCGCATGTCTGTTTCGATATTGATGCCCAGCATATGCCCCCAGTAGGTGACAACATAATGCAAGCCGGCACTAATAATATAGATGCCTAGAAGTGCGAGGCAGCCGTACAGAATCCAGCTCCATTCCCCGCTCGGCAGCAGATCGTCTACAACTCGGTTAACCGCAAGCGGAAAAGCAAGCTCCAGCAGCGCCGCAAAAATAGCACAGGTGAAATCAAGGATAAACAGCCCTTTATAGGGCCGGTAGTAGGCCAAAAAACGTCGAAGCATGAGTCACCCTTCTCTCTTGATGTATTGAATATCCCGCCCATCTCGTCCGCAAAATTCCGCTTATGCTCGGGATCTGGCCAGCAGATACAGAAAATATGGCGCGCCGAGAACCGCAACGATGATGCCGGCAGGAATTTCTGACGGCTGTATGATCCAGCGGCCAAGCGTATCGCTAATAATGACCAGTAGCGAGCCGGTCAGCGCCGCAGTGGGAAGCAGCAGTTGATGCTTCGGTCCGACAAGGCGCCGCGCCAGATGCGGGCCGATCAGACCGACGAAGCCGATGCCGCCGCTTACCGCGACACAGGAAGCGGCGAGGCCGACGGCAGCGGCCAGCAGGAGAAGCTGCTCTCTAGGCACGGATGCTCCAAGACCTGTCGCCGTTGAATCCCCCAGATTAAGCACATTTAATACACGGGCCTTGATGAATACGAACGGCAGCAGAATAACAATCCATGGCAGCAGCGCAAGTACGAACCTCCAGTTCGAGCCCCATATGCTGCCAGCCATCCAGACCGCGACGAACTGATATTTCTCAGGCGTAAGGCTGAGCGTAATGACGATTGTCGCCGCGCTGATTCCTGCCGCAACCGCAATACCGGTCAGCAGCAAGCGCGTCGGCGACAGACCTTCATGGCGCTTGTATGACAGTGTATAGATGAGAAGGGCGGTCAAGCCTGCACCGAGCAGCGCCAACACCGGAAGCAGAAATACAGGAGCCGCAGCCGTCGTCGGGTAAAAGGCAATGAACAGCATGACCATCAGGCCCGCGCCGGCATTGATGCCGAGAATGCCCGGATCAGCCAGCGCATTGCGCGAAACCCCCTGCATCACGCAGCCTGATACTGCCAAGCCAGCGCCGACTAGCACGGAAATAACGATACGCGGCAGCCGGAATTGGAACAGAATAAGATCCTGCTTGGCCGTGCCGCCGCCGAATAAAGTTTGCAGCAGCTCCAGCGGGCCAAGACGGACATAGCCTGTATTGATGCTGATGATGAAGGTCGCAACAATAAGCGCGCCCAATATGGAGAGCACCACAACTCCGCGCTTCCTCATTCGGCGCTCGTATGCTGTATAGGATAAATCGCCCATGCTTACAGCGACCTCCTTTCTTTCCGTGCAAGGTAGAGGAAGAACGGCACTCCAATTAGCGCTATAAGGGCGCCGATCGGTATTTCCTGCGGCGGATTTATCATTCTCGCAGCCAGATCGGCCAAGACGACCAGCAGGCTGCCGAGCACCGCGGAGCAGGGAATAATCCAGCGGTAATCGACGCCGACCAAATAACGGGTCAGATGCGGAATGATAAGGCCGACAAAGCCGACAGCCCCAACTACAGACACCGCTGAGCCGGCCAGAATAAGCACGATAACCGCACAGGCAAACTTCACCAGCTTCGTCCGCTGTCCGAGCCCGGCAGCGATATCATCGCCCAGACTGAGCATCGTAACCGATCTGGAGAGTACAATCGCGCCTAATATAGCAACGGCAACCCATGGAAACATAATTTTTAGCTGAAGCCATTTCGTGCCGGCAACGCCCCCTGCATACCAGAAGGCCAGATCCTGTCCCGTGCGAAAATATAATGAAATCCCTTCGCTCAGCGCGCCCAGCAAAGCGCTCAGCGCCGCCCCCGCCAGCACAAGCCGCAATGGGGTCAGCCCTCCCCTCGCAAGCGAGCCAATACCGAATACAAGCGCAGCACTCAGCGCCGCCCCAAGGAATGAATACATAATAAGATACATGTAAGGAAGGCCCGGAAAAAAGGCGAAGCAAAGCGACAGCATAAATCCGGCGCCCGCATTCAGCCCGAAAAGCCCGGAGTCAGCCAGCGGATTCCGGGTCATCCCTTGCATTAACGCCCCAGCTACCGCGAAGGAGGCTCCGACCATGGCCCCGCCCAGCACCCTTGGCAATCTAAGCTCTTGAATAATCTGATGCTCCGTATTATAAGGATTAAAATTGAATATCGCTTGCCATACCGTATACAGCTCAATGTCCTTGGCGCCAAGCGACACGGATATCCCCAGCCCCAGCACCAAGGCTGCAAGACCCCCGACTAAAAGGAATGTCGCAGCCCATGGGCGCGTCCGCAATTTGAACGCTTTCTCTTCTGTTCCATCATTCAATGGATAAACATGTTGACTCATAAGCGCCACCTTTGATATGATACTGATTCTCATTATCAAATAATAATTTAAATGTTGTTCAAAAAGCAATGGACAAACATGATTTATTTTTTGTACAAAGTCAATTGCGCCATTTCATTTTGTCCATTGAGCATTGCCAAGCCGTCTATTACTATGAAACCTGTGGACTGAGAATTATTATCATCACAAAAAGGTTGAAGGGGAGATTTTCGATGAATGGATTTAGAAAGATGCTCGCAGCATTATGTATGACCGCATTATTAGGAGCGCTGCTGGCAGCATGCGGCGGCAATGAAAGCAATAACGGCGAGGCCAGCGGCAACACCCCCGCCCCGTCTAATAAAGCAGCTGATACAACGGAAACTGCGCCGACCGGCACGCGGAGCTACACCGATTATAAAGGACATCAGATTGAGCTGCCCGCCGCACCTAAACGAATCATCTACGCTGGGGAGACATTGGGCGATTTGATCGTGTTGGATGCTCCCGTTATCGGCACGCCGCACAGCTGGGTAGAGGGCAGTGTATTTCAGGATCAGTTGAAGGACATTGCCGATGTGGGATTTCCAATCAATCTTGAAAAGGCGCTTGAGCTGCAGCCGGATGTCATCATCACGGGCAGCACGGAAGAGAAGGACTATGAGCAGCTGTCCAAGATTGCGCCAACGCTTATGTTCGATACTTTCGCACCGCTTGAGGATCGAATGACCCTGCTCGGAGATCTGCTTGGAACGAAGCAGCAAGCCGCAGATTGGATTGACAACTACAATGCCGGGATTGACGAAATGTGGAAGAAGCTGTTTGCAAGCGAATTGAAGCCGGGCGAGACGGCATCGGTCTTCACTTATTACCCCGGCGACCGCTTGTTTGTAATGGCTGCCACCGGACTTTCTCAAGTGCTCTACCACCCGGACGGCTTGAAGCCGACACCCGCAATACAAAAAGTTCTCGATGCGAAAAAAGGGTTCGAGCAAATATCGATAGAAACGTTGGAGGAATTTGCCGGCGACCGGATTTTCATTCTGAACGCCGTTAATGAGGAAGCTCAGCAATCGACTGAAGAGCTTTTCAAAAGCAGCATCTGGAAGAACCTTCCTGCTGTCAAAAACAATCATGTCTACACCCTCGATATTTTAAAATCGGGCAGTGACGCAGCGACAAGAGAATGGCTGCTGGAGGAACTTCCAAGGATGCTCCAGCCGTAGCCCTCCTCCCTGCCAATGAAATAAACGCGCCCAAAGCGAAGCTTTTTCAGCTAACCGTTGAAAAGCTTCGTTTTTTTATATACAATTAATTATGATAATCATTCTCATTATAAACGAATAGAAAGGTGACTCTTACCGTGTCCCATCATAACCCGACTGCAGCCAAACTTCGCACCTTGCTCTTTCATCTGTCGGATATAAAACGGATTACGCAGCCAAGCGGCTGCAGATTAGAGCAGCGCAGGGCAGAATCACATCTTCTCATCGTGTTCACAAGCGGCGCCGGACTGGTGTCGATCAATGATCAAAGCTTTCAATTATCGGCCGACCAATGCTATTTGCTCTCTCCTGGCGATTATATAGAAATTATTCATGATTATGGCGGTGGCAGCACAATCGAATATTATCAGATTGCGTTTACCGTCATTCGAACATCCGATGCGGGACCTGGCACCTTTACCGGCAGCATATTGGATGACCGTCATGAGATAACCGCCTATCCCTTCTCCCGTCTGCTTCGACTCGTGGAGGATCTACACGCTAACAGGCAGGTAGACTGCGATATTAAGTGGTTCCATCAGCATATGCGCTTTCAAGAGCTGCTTGGATTTCTTATCGAACAAAATTATCAATCCGGACATGCGCTTCATGTGACCCAATCTGTCGAAAGCACCGTCCAATATATGCAGAGCAATTATATGGAAAATATTACGGTCAAGCAGCTGGCGCAATTAGCCAATGTCCCTTATTGGCAGTACAGCACGGTCTTTCGAGAATTGACCGGCAAGAAGCCGCTCAACTATTTGAACGAGCTGAGGATTAACCGCTCCAAGGAGCTTCTTGCCGGCTCCAGCTTTCAACTGCGCGAGATCGCCAGCCAGGTCGGCTTTGCGGATGAATACTACTTCAACAGACGCTTTCGCCAGACGACCGGCTTAACCCCCGGCCAATATGCCCGCATTAAGCAAAGCAGCATCCGCATTCATGACTGGACAGGCCATCAGGTCGATATTCCTGTGCAGCCCAAGCGGATCATATGCCATGGCGAAACCTTCGGCGACCTGATCGCTCTGGGTGTCGAGCCGATCGGCGAGGTTGGCTTCTTAAGCGGCGATCCCGCATATCGGTCTCGGGACAGGAAGCGTGGCGGTGACGACAAGCCGGTCAATATGGAGCTGACATCGGCGCTTAATCCCGATTTGATCATCTTTGCCAATGCGGATGAAGCGGCGTACAAGCGTATCGCCCATATCGCACCCACTGTCACGTTCAACTCCTTTGCTCCACTGGAGCAGCGCCTGCATACGCTTGGCGAATTGCTTGGCAGGAAGCTTGAAGCCAAGCGCTGGCTGGACAGATACAACGCCAAGGCAACCTACATGTGGCAGCAGCTTCGCCGCAGTTACATAGTGCCGGGAGAGACAGCCTCCGTATTTATTTACGAGCATGGCAGGCGTCTATTCGTAATGGGAACGACGGGGCTCTCCTCCGCTCTCTACCATCCCTTCGGCTTTCAGCCTGCCGATAAAATCCGTGATATTCTGAATGCAGGCCATGGATTTATCGAAATTCAGGAGTCAGCCCTGTCCTCGTACGCAGGGGATCGGATCTTCATGCTCGTACCGGAGCATCCGGAATCGAGGCAGGCGATGGAGCAAATGATGAGCAGCCCGCAATGGAGCAGCCTCCCCGCCGTTCGCAACGGACATGTCTATATCGTGCAAGCGTCAGAGTGGAACTACGCGGACGCGCTCATCAGAGAAAAGCTTCTGGAAATGCTCCCCAGGCTGCTGGGCAAGATTTCATAGTCATCAACCACAAATGACACTAAATGTAGACGGCAAGCACCGCTGCTGCAGCTTCCGCTGCAAGCAGGCTTTTCCTGGTTTTCCCGCTTTACAGCTGCATCGGATGCGGCTAGCTGGGATATCCAGCGAAACACCGCGCGCTGGGAGCTGCCCGCAGTGCGCTGGGAGCTGCCCGCGGTGCGAGGTTTGGAGCTTTAAGACGATTTTTCCTGCTTACAGCCACCTGTGATTTATTTTGTGCCGCTGTAAGCAGTTTTTTTCGCGTTAAAGTCGCAGCGGACGTGATTTGACGGGCTATCCCGGGACGTTAAGACGATTTTCCCTGCTTACAGCCACCCGTGATTTATTTTGTGCCGCTGTAAGCAGGTTTTTCCGCGTTAAAGTCGTAGCGGGCGTGATTTGACAGGCTATCCCGGGACGTTAAGACGATTTTTCCCGCTTACAGCCACATGTGATTTGTTTTGTGCCGCTGTAAGCAGGTTTTTCCGCGTTAAAGTCGCAGCTGACGTGATTTGACGGGCTATCCCGGGACGTTAAGACGATTTTTCCTGCTTACAGCCACCCCTGATTTTTGTTTGTTGCGCTGTAAGCAGGTTTTTCCGCTTTAATGCTGCATCAAGAGCGACCAGGTGGGCTAGTTTTGGGACGTTAAGTAGCAAATTCAGTAGCAAATTCCAGTGTACAGTATAGAGTGTCGGTCGGGCGCTCGGAGTACTGTCAGCTTTTTTTTGCTTACAGAAGGATGGGGTCTGAGGCACTAGGTGAAGTTAATCGGATTTATCGGCTAACTGTTGCTTGGGGGCGTCTGGATTGGCTAGCGTGGAGCTGTAAGCAGGTTTCGTCGGCTTCGTCGGCTTCGTCGGCTTCGTCGGCTTCGTCGGCTTCGTCGGTTTCGTCGGTTTCGTCGGTTTTGTCGGTTTTGTCGGTTTTGTCGGTTTTGTCGGTTTTATCGGTTTTATCGGCTTCGTCGATTTTGTCGATTTTGTCGAACAAACGTCCTATAAGTGGAATGTGTGGAATGTGTGGAATGTGCCACTTTTACTTTTATCCACTGCTCTGTCCTTATTGGCCAGTAACCAGTTATTCCGTGTTCAGGCAGGAAAGAAACCGGAGTATGGTGCGACGGACAATTCAGGTTGCGCGCTGCCGGGCTTTCATGCTCCAAAGAGCGGAAAGCAACAGCCTAAGCCTATCAAGCCGGGTATGCGCCCCTTTCCCCACCATAACTCTGCACGCTATGCAAGCTTTCTCAGCAGCCCTAAAAAGAGAGACGCGCCATCGGCGCGTCTCTCTTTTTCACCTATAATATGATCGCGATCAAGCCGCCGGAGCCTTCGTTGATGATGCGTCCGAGCGTCTCCTGAAGCTTGTAGCGCGCGTTGTCCGGCATCATTGCGATTTTGCCTTGAATGCCCTCGCGTACGATGGAATGCAGCGACCTTCCGAAAATATCCGACTCCCATATTTTGATCGGATCGTTCTCGAAATCCTGCATCAAGTAGCGGACCAGCTCCTCGCTCTGCTTCTCAGTCCCGATAATCGGCGCGAACTCTGACTCCACATCCACTCGGATCATATGGATCGATGGCGCAGTCGCTTTGAGACGCACGCCGAATCGTGAGCCTTGACGAATTAGCTCCGGCTCGTCAAGCGCCATCTCTGCGAGCGATGGGGCCGCAATGCCATAGCCCGTTGTCTTCACCATCTCCAGCGCCTCTGCGAATCTGTCGTACTCCCGCTTCGCATGCGAGAACTCCTGCATCAGCTGCAGCAGATGATCCTTGCCGCGAATTTCAACACCGACGACTTCCATCAGAATCTGATCGTACAGCTCATCAGGAGCGTACAGGTCAATCTCTGCAACCCCTTGCCCCATATTCATCCCGCTTAGTCCAGCACGGGCAATGAACTCATATTCCATGAACTGAGCGACAACACGGTCGACATCGCGAAGACGCCGAATATCTCTCACCGTATCACGCACGGAATTCTCATAATTGCTGCGCAGCCAGTGCTGATCGTTCAGCACCATCACCCAGCTTGGAAGATTGACGTTCACCTCATGTACGGGGAACTCATAGAGCACCTCGCGCAGGACGGACATGACGTCCTCCTCGCCCATCGTAGCCACGCTAAGCGTCATGACTGGAATGTCATATTTGGCCTGCAGCTCGCTGCGAAGCTGAAGCGCCTCTTCACTGCGCGGACGTGTTGAGTTGACGATGAGCACGAACGGCTTGCCTACTTCCTTCAGCTCATCGATGACGCGCTCTTCAGCCTCGACATAAGAGCTGCGCGGAATTTCGGCAATCGTGCCGTCCGTTGTAACGACAACGCCCAGCGTCGAATGCTCCTGAATGACTTTGCGCGTGCCGATCTCTGCTGCTTCCTGGAACGGGATCGGCTCCTCGAACCAAGGGGTCGTAATCATGCGAGGACCATTCTCATCCTCATAGCCTTTAGCTCCATCAACCGCATAGCCCACACAATCGACTAACCGGATATTAACATCCAATCCTTCTGCAACACGCAGCTGCACCGCTTGATTCGGCACGAACTTCGGCTCTGTTGTCATAATGGTTTTGCCTGCCGCGCTTTGCGGCAGCTCATCAATGGCTCTCACCCGATCGGCGTCATTTGTAATGCTCGGCAGAACAACCGTCTCCATGAACCGTTTGATGAAGGTTGATTTGCCTGTGCGGACCGCACCGACAACGCCGAGGTAAATATCCCCACCGGTACGTTCGGCTATGTCCTTGAAAATGTCCACTTTCTCCACTGAATATCCCCTCCCAATCGAAATTCGCCAGTACATGGACGTACCGTTACTGCCTTGTTTCCTCCTGCTGTTTAGTCGTCAGGGTTCGCCGCAGACCACTCCTTCAAGAGCAGAACAGCGTGCGCAACTCGTACATGAATTTGGACTAGTAATAGCTTATTGCGCTGCTGCCCCGAATATGACACTCTCCACAGGAAATCTTTCAATTGCTGCTCATCCATCCGATTTCGCCCTTCCAAGATTGAGATATATGAGAGAATTCCTTTTCCTATTCCTATAAAAATAAAACTGCCCCGCAAGTGGTTGTACCCACTTCGCGGAGCAGCTTCTGCTTGTACCTATTAACAAACCTGTGCTTCCATCTATTAGCATGCTTCTGCAAGCCTCCTTATTCAAGGGGAGCTTCGGCTCTTATTCCAGAAAAGCCTGCGGCTCCCCATTCACGAGCCGATAGATCACAGATTTCACCGGTACGAAGTCGGAACCATTAACGAGCAGCGAGCGCAAATCCTGCTCGGCCTCCAGCTTCGCATCGGCCCCAAGACCATTGACAGCACTCATAATATCAGCACCGTAATCCAGATAAACATTGCCCTTGGCATCCATCATCGTGGATAAGATTTGACCTGAGAACATGCTGATAATATCCGGGTCCTTCTTATTGAGCTTTCCATAATCAATTCGCCAGAAATCCGGATAAGCCGCTTCACCGGCCGGTTGTTCTCCGTTATGCGAATCAGCATACTGCTTCACCGCGCTCTGGACATCATTGATCTGTTGAAAATTCACGATACTCATCAGCTTAACGACGGGATCAGTATCCTCGTTAAGGATGAGAAAGTAATAGTTTCCGCCACTCTCGTAAGCAGCCGCAGGAATGTCAGATAAATAGTTCATCCGCTGCAGCTTAGGGAAATCAATGATATGCTTTTCGTAGATCGGCGTGTCCGCTTCACTGTTCTGAATCGGCAGCAGGCCGGTATCCTTCTGGTACTGGTCCACGACTGACTGTACATTTATCAATACGTCCTTAGGCGGCCTCTGATTCTGCGCCTTCTGCTCTTCCGGGTATAAGCAGCCCGCCAGCAGACTCATCATCAAGACGATCATTACCGCTGCTGCCGATCTTTTCAATCCTGCCATTGCCACAAATCCTCCTTCGGTATGATCCAGCAAGGCAAGCGGTTCATCTACTCTTCTACCACAGCTTATCTTCTTCCGCCTGCCTCATCAATTGCTGTCTGACAGCCGCCCGAAGCGGGTCCTCCGGTATTTCTACTACCGCCCTGCCTGTCACCTTCGTCTGGCATGCAAGCCTCATTCCCGACTCATCAAGCCCGGCGAGCTTTCGCCGCTCATTCTCATTGGGCGGAGACAGCCCCTCTCCGCTAGTCGTCACCTTGCACATGAGACAAGCAGCCTTGCCGTCGCATCTCGTACGAATCGGAACACCTGCCCTGCGGGCAGCATCCAGAACAGAAGTGCCTGCACGCACGACAGCCTTGCGGCCAGAGGGTAGAAACGTAATTTCGGCATTCATTCCAATTCCCTCGTTTCCCGTGCGTCTATTAGCTCATGAACCTGCTTTACCGAAGCCTTGGAGAGACGATTGCGCCCTTCAATAACCTGAAATCCCTCCAGATGCCTTTCTTTCTCTGCCCGCACAGTCTCCGCAATCAAGGCCACCCGGTCCTGACGGCGGCGCAAATAGTTAAACCACATTTCATGCGCCAACGGCACGATGCCGATCTTCCGCTCATTGCAGACCGCCTCAAGCTCCAGGGGCGCAAGCACCTCGCTTACCTCGACCTCATAACGATCATCGCCGCTGGAAATGATAAATCCACCGACCAGTTCAACTTGCACACCCTCGATATTATAGTGGCTCAATAACGATCGGTAGATGGGACTGAAGCTCTCCTGCTGCATATCACTAGCATACCGTCGCAGCGCCGAATCCAGCTTGACGGCATCCCCGTCATCCGCATAAATATCCAGATCACGCGGTGGCTGGTCCAGCTGCAAGCCGCGAAGCTGCAAGCCTGCACTGCCGCCCACTAACCAACGGACACCCGTTGCAGATGCAGCGTCCGCAACTGTTGCAAGCGCATCTATGAAGGCATCCCTTCGGTCCATCGGACCACTTCCTTTTAATTAAAAATAAGGCTGATTGATTGCCTTGATCGTTCCTGCATCCGCCTTTACAATAGCCTGGCAGCCCAGTCTGTAGCCCTGATCGAACTCCTCAGGCTCCATGCGATCCCATTCAGCATCCGTAATCTCTTCCAGAAATTCAGCGCCCTCTTCGATTAAACAGCGGCATCTTGCACAGGTTCCTCGTGTACAGGAGAAAGCCCAGTCCAGATTATGCTTCATCGCTAAGTCCAGAAGAGATTGGCCGTCCTCTGCTTCCACCTGGATCGTCTTCGTCTTGCTTGTCAGCTCTAACATATTCAGCTGCCCCCGCCTTTCCTTGGTTCTCGCATCCCAGCTCTGAATTACGCGATGGACATAAATCCTAGAATGCCGCCGACAATCAGAAACATAAATGCAAGCAGCGAAAGAACAAATTTCACAACGCCCTTCGTCTTGTAGCGTGCAAATGAGATAAGAAATGCAGCCAGTGCCATTAGTCCGATTCCGATAAGAGATATCCACATTTTCGTCATTGCATCCATTATGTCTTCATCCACCCCATACGACAAATATTCGATCTATTATACCATTATTGCAGCTGCATCGGCTAGTTTCGCAACATAGGCGAGGTTCTATGTAAAAAAAGGACATCAGGCGCAGGAAATCTCAGCTCAATAATGGCTGGGAGATCCTTCACTCGATATCCTCATACTTACTTCTTGAGCATCAGCTTCATCAGCATTTCCATGTTATTCGTATTCATGCCGCTTTTCTTAACCGCGCCAACGATATCATTCACCGTCTGCTCCGATACCGGAACCTTCGCCATAGCCGACACCTGCTTGATCAGCTTGCGCAGCTCATCCTCGTCCTGCATGGTCGTCTCGGTTACGCCGCTGGCGAGCTTCTTGACAGCGTTCTCCGTTATCTTCTTGCCGGTCTTCTTGCTCACGGCACCGAGTACATCCTTGGAAATATTGCCTTTGCCGTTCATATTTCCCCTCCTAGAAGCGTTAATGCGCAGAGATCAGTCAGCTCTCCTTATAGGGAGGGAGTCTGCCAGCAATGTTCTGCGCTAATGCCGCTCCATAGCACAAGCCATGGTGCTTACAGCATCATATGAGGGGAAATCATTAATGGTGTAGGCCCCAGTCGGCTGCGACTTCTTCCATTTCGTGCGTACGTCCCCGTCCCATTAGGTTCTCTACCGCGCTGCGGGGCGATTGAGACTGGAACAGAACATTATACAGCTGCTCCGTAATCGGCATGACAACGCCAAATTGCGCGGAAAGCTCATGCGCTGCCTGTGTCGTTCGCACGCCTTCTACGACCATGCCCATCCTCTCCAGCACGACCTCAAGCGCCAAGCCTTCCGCAAGCATAGAACCAGCACGCCAGTTGCGGCTATGCTTGCTTGTGCACGTCACAACAAGATCGCCAACACCCGCAAGCCCAGCGAAGGTAAGCGGGTTGGCGCCCATTGCCATTCCTAGACGACTGATCTCTGCCAAGCCCCGTGTCAGCAGCGCTGCCTTCGCATTGTCGCCGAAACCAAGACCGTCGCTTAAGCCTGCGCCAAGTGCAATAATATTTTTGATTGCGCCAGCAACCTCAACGCCGACGACATCCGGATTCGTATAGACGCGAAAATGAGGCGTAATAAAAGCATCCTGCGCCTGCTCAGCCGCTTCCTGCGATGCTGAAGCGACGACAATCGTCGTCGGCTGCCGGCGCACAACCTCCTCGGCATGACTGGGCCCTGAGAGCACGACAAGACGACCCGGATCTCCGCCCAGCTCCTCCGAGAGCACGGTTGTCATCCGCTTCAGACTGCCGGATTCAAAACCCTTCGTCGCATGAACGCATAACGCAGATTCCCCGATATAGGGAGCTGCTTGCCTGGCAACATCGCGCATGGCGGATGAAGGAGCTGCGAACAGCACAAGCTCTGCTCCTGTTACAGCCTCTTCCATATTCGTTGAAGCAGCGATCGTATCGGGCAAGACGGCGTCAGCGAGAAATTTATGATTGCGATGCTCTCGATTGATTTCATCTGCCTGATGTCCGCTCCGCGTCCACAATGTAACGTCATATTCATTGTCAGCCAGTACAGCAGCCAGCGCTGTTCCCCAGCTGCCGGCAACGAGAACGGCTGCTTTCTTGTTCTTCATCTATGCTCCCCCTTACCTTCTTCTCGCACCAAGCTTATTCTCGTTCCCTTGTAACAGCTTAACAATGTTACTGCGGTGACGCACGAAAGCAAAGATACAAAGAAGCAGGCTGGCCCAGAAGAACGCATACGGCTTCTGCCAGACTAGAATCAACACAGGAGTCGCCAGAGCAAACAGCAGGGAGCCGAGCGATACATAACGGGTAGCTGCAATAGCCGCAACCGCAATAAGACCCGCAATAAGCGTCGGCAATAATGCCAAACTGCACATCACTCCCACCGTAGTCGCAATTCCTTTGCCGCCCTTGAACCCGAACCAGATCGGCCAGTTATGACCGACAATTGCCGCAAGACCGCAGAGAACAGCTGTCCACTGTCCATCTGACAGCAGATAGCCGAGAACGACAGCTGCAATCCCTTTTACGATATCGAGCAAGAATACCGCAGCCCCTGGTCCCTTGCCAAGCACCCTCAGCGTATTTGTCGCACCTGCATTGCCGCTGCCATAGCTGCGAATATCAATCCCCTTGAACCATTTGGCAATTAGAATGCTGAATGAAATCGAGCCTAATAAATAACTAATCGCAACTCCGATGACTGTAAGCAACTTTCTTCTCTCCTTTAACATCCCTCGAATTCCAGTACCGTCTGGGCAACTTCCCAGGGCAGCCTAAGACAATTCCAAGGACTCCCGCCCTCCGGACACATTCTTATATCTATTGTGGACCTCCGGTGCGCAAATCGTAAAGCTCAACCTTTTGTATACCTCTGACCATCCGTTTGTATGTTTTTTGTATAGGATTTGTATACTTTTAGCATATAGGATGATCTACTGCTCTATAACATTTTTGCAAGGCGATGCGCACTAAGAACTGTTTCCTTCTTGGACGATTTACATTTACGCCGCTGGATATTAAATTAGAACGGTAAACCTAATCCTCATCGGATTTCTTCCGTGTGAAGATGCGGATCGGCGTCCCTGCAAAATCAAAGGCTGCCCGAATTTTGTTCTCCAAATAGCGCTCATAAGAGAAATGCATCATGTCCGGATCGTTCGCAAACAGAACAATCGTCGGCGGCTTGACCGCCACCTGCGTCACATAGTTGATGCGCAGCCTTCTGCCCTTATCGGTCGGAGGCGGATTGATGGCAATCGCATCGGAAATAATATCATTCAGAATATGCGTCTGAATACGCAGCGCATGCTGCTCGGAAACCCGGCAAACGACAGGCAGCAGCTTGTGCAGACGCGATTTCGTCTTGGCTGACAGGAATACGACTGGCGCATAGGTCATGAACAGGAAGTGATCGCGAATATTTTGCTCAAAATGCTGCATCGTCTTGTCATCCTTCTCAATGGTATCCCATTTGTTGACAACGAAGATCGACGCCTTGCCCGCTTCATGCGCATATCCGGCAATATGCTTGTCCTGCTCAATAATGCCCTCTTCGCCGTTAATCAGCACCAATACAACATCCGCCCGCTCGATCGCTTTCAAAGCCCGCATGACGCTGTACTTCTCAGTCGATTCATATACCTTGCCGCGCTTGCGCATGCCAGCTGTATCGATCAGCACAAACTTCTGGCCGTCTCGCTCAAAGGGCGTATCAATCGCATCTCTGGTCGTTCCCGCCACATCACTTACAATAACCCGCTCCTCACCGAGAAGCGCATTTACAAGCGAGGACTTTCCTACATTCGGTCTTCCGATCAGCGCCACACGAATAACGTCTTCGTCATAATGCTCCTCAACGAGCTCAGGCAGTCTTTCAACCGCAGCATCCAGCAGATCGCCAATACCGATTCCGTGAGAACCCGATATCGGAACAGGATCGCCGAAGCCAAGGCTGTAAAACTCATAAACATCGTCCTGTCGGCTAAAGTTATCCACTTTATTGACAGCTACTACAATCGGCTTGCGCGAGCGCAGCAGCATCTGTGCTACCTCGTCATCCGCATGGGTCAATCCGGTTTTGGCATCCACCATGAAAATGATAACATCCGCTTCCTCAATCGCCAGCTCGGCTTGCATCCGAACCGACTTCATGATCTCGTCTTCGCCATCAATTTCAATCCCTCCAGTATCGACGATACTGAAGGCGCGTCCATTCCACTCCCCGGTACCGTAGATCCGGTCCCGCGTAATACCCGGCTTGTCTTCCACAATCGCTAACCGATCGCCTATGATGCGATTAAAGATCGTAGACTTCCCCACATTCGGTCGCCCTACAATGGCGATGATGGGTCTAGACATAGTTTCACTCCTCGAACATATACGGCACAGCCGTTTTATTGATCACCATGAGCGTACAAAAGCATGGATAATGCATCTCTGAAAATACTCACGCCTTACATCATAGCAAAAAACAACGGGAATGGCTAACTTTTCATTGTTAATGGCGATCAACCAAAATGAAAGTTCCATTCTTCAAATCATGCGCGCTCGCATCCAAAATCTTTTCGAGTAAAAACGCTGTCGATTCCCGTCTTTCCTTATCCGGTTCAACAAAAATCGGGGCTCCTCCTCCGACAGAATCCCCCTTGATTGTCACAATTGCTACGATTTTAGCCATTTGACCGTCCCTCTTCCTTATTTACGCTTGCTTCTGTCGGCATTCGAACCGCAGACTCCAATATAGGCACACGCTGTACAACCACCCTGGCTTTCTCCGCATCCAATTCCTGAGGAAGGACGAATATACCGAGCCGCCCGTCCTTCATATCAAGCTTGGCCATCGGCACAAGGGCAGGCTCTCCGTCATCGCGATACACACCCAGTATCGTCGCCAAATCGAACAGGATCGCCTGCCGCTGTCCAAGATTGCTCAGTGTCGCCTTCCCGTTAGCGTTGAAAGGGGTCAGTATGACGCCAATGCCACGCTCGGCAACCAGCTCCTGATTCGATGACAGACCTACGTTCATCATATAAATATCGCCAACGAACAAATCCGGCCCATCGATGCGGACTTGCGCAACGGCAGCCTCCGCTATATGCGACAGCATTTTGCCGGACTTCAATTTAAATACAAGAATGAGTGTCAGACAGCCTGCAATAATGCCTCCGATCAACCCTAAGCCAGCGGAGGTCAGACTGGTCACGAGAGCAGTCAAAATAACGAGATAATTACGGCCCTCGAACACCATCGCAATGCCTTCTATATAGGTTGTCCCGCGCGGAACTAGCTCCATACTATCGATTTTGGACAGTGTTTCCCGCTCCATCTTGCGCACATCACGGAATTGCTGTGCCGCCAGTGTCAGAAAGGTGATGGCCGTATAATCCTTCTTGAACAGCGCAGGTACAGCGACCGCTCCCAAAGCTGCAGCGATTACACCTAGCGATATATGTATAATCCTGCCATGCGGGTAAGTCGGATACTGCCGATAATCGGTACGAAGCATCAGTAATCTGGCGATAATACCGAACGCCAATCCAAGCAGTATGCCAACCAGCGCATTTTGCGGCTGTCCCCATCTGATCAGGTCCATCATGATGCTCTGCCCCTCTCTTAATGCTCGGCTCGTTTGAGTTGTCTGACCAGCCATTCCCCCAGCCTTCTCAAATAGCCCTTCAGGCCTGCGGTTATTCTGCCAGCCGCGAACGCAACGGCCAACCCGTCCCACCAAGCTAAGGCGCCCAGCGTAAAGGGCTCCGCGTGGCTGAAACTGCGAACTAGTTCAACGATGACTGCCATGACAGAAGCCAAGACGATTGTGAGCAGCTGAGAGCGGAACCGCTCAACCATAGCACCGGCCAGAATGCCGGCCGCCAAAGCGCCGTCCCAGCCCGGAGCCAGCACGATAAATACCGGATCGACCGCATACATGAAACGTATCCACATCCAGACCAGGCCAGCGAATAGGGAGCTGGCGAGTACGAACACCAATTGCATGCCCGGATTGTCCATCACAACCGAAACGATGACGATTGCGAGAAACAGCACCACACTTCCCTTCACTGTCAGCCCCGCCCCTACAGGCAGCTCCAATGTCTGCAACAGCAACAGCCCTCCGATAAGTATGGCGAGCATTCGCGAAGATATGCCCTCTGACGCTTGCCGCTCCCATCCTGTCGCATACAGAATCATTCCGATCGTAAGCAGCCATATCGTCATAAATCCATCGTTCAACACCATCACCTCTCGATGACCCTATTATGTGCTTCAATGGACACCCCTCATACAGCCCGCATAATCCGCACGCAAAAAAGCCGCCCCTCAAGCAGATAGCTGCAAGATAGACGGCTTTCAGTAACCGTAATGAACGGTCTACTTCAGTTTACTCAGTTTGTCGCCAAAACGTTCTGCAAGCGAGTAGCTCATGCTTTGGTTGCTCAAGCTTACATTCGGATTGTCGATTGCTTCAATCTTTTGTTGACGAGGCGCTCTCTCCGGTCTTGGAGCTTGCTCTGGCGCTTCTTCCGTTTCTTTGATGCTCAGGCTGACACGCTTCTCCGCAGGGTTGAAGTCAAGCACTTTCGCTTTAACCTCTTGACCCTCTTGTACGACCTCATGCGGAGTTGCCACATGACGGTGCGCCAATTGAGAGATATGAACGAGTCCTTCTACGCCAGGCGCGATCTCAACGAAGACGCCAAAGTTAACGATACGACGAACCGTACCTGTTACGATGTCGCCTGTATTGAATTTCGAGCCTGCATTATCCCAAGGACCTGGCTCTGCAGCTTTCATGCTCAAGCTGATCTTGCCAGCAGCCGGATCAACCTTCAGCACTTTAACGCGCACTGCTTGACCTTCGGTTACGATATCCTTCGGATGAGCAACATGCTGCCATGAGAGCTCGGATACGTGAACAAGGCCGTCAATGCCGCCGATATCAACGAAAGCTCCGAATGGAGTCAACCGTTGAACCGTACCTTCCAGCTCTTGGCCAACCTGCAAATCGCCAATGATCTGCTGTTTGTTCTGTTCGAATTCCTGATCCAGCACTTCCTTCTGGGACAGGATCACTTTGTTGTTCTCGCGATCGATCTCCTTCACTTTGACGCGAAGCGTGCGACCCTTGTAATCGCTGAAATCTTCTACAAAGTGACGCTCAACCATAGAAGCGGGAATGAAGCCGCGAACGCCAATATCAGCTACAAGACCGCCTTTGACAACGTCGGCCACTGCAACTTCGAATACTTCACCGCTGTCGAAGCGTGCTTGCAGCACATCCCATGCGCGCTCGCCATCGATAACTTTTTTCGAGAGAACAAGCTTCTCCTTCTCATCGTCAATGCTGACAACCTTCAATTCCACTTCTTGACCGATCGTTACAGCATCGGCAGCATTTTCAAGCTGAACCGAGGAGAGCTCGCGAAGTGGAATAACGCCGTCATATTTATATCCAAGGCTTACATAAGCTTGGTTATCCTCAATTTTGACGATCGTGCCTTTCACTGTGTCCCCTTTTTTCAAGGTGACGAAATTATCCATAGCCTCCTGGCTAATTGTTTCCGCAGGAGCGGACTCTTGAACGTTTGTTTCTTCTGACATTTTAAAATACCTCCTCAATTCATACCCCAACTTTATTTAAACGTGCAGACCACAATTTGAATCATGAATTGCAGCGCACCGCCTAAAACAACACTTATTTTCTTTGTTCAACCAATTCACGGATACTGCCCATGATGGTTTGCGTCAACCTATCCAATACATCGGAAGAAGAGTCCTGTATAAATGCAGACATTTCTATCGGTTTGCCATAATAAATTCTCATCTTGCGAAACAAGCCGTACTTGCCGATTATCGCACAAGGCACAACGGTTGATTTGCTTCTCAGCGCTATCATCGCCGCACCCTTCTTGCCCATTGCATCCCCCGCGTTGCGTGTCCCTTCAGGAAAAATCCCCATGACTCCGCCCGCTTCGAGCAAAGTGATCGCAGATCTGATCGCATCCTTGCTGACGCCTCCGCGCTTAACCGGGAATGCGCCGACACCTCGGATCAGAGGACCGAAGAGCGGAATTCTGAACAGCTCTGCCTTTGCCATAAAATGAACCATTCGGTCCAGCTTGATGCCAACTGTAGGCGGGTCGAAAAAGCTGATATGATTGGAAGCCAGCACCACTGGCCCTGTCGCCGGAATGTTCTCCAGGCCATGCGCCTCGAAACGAAAAAATATGGCGTATAGAAAACGGAGCAGGCCGCGGCAAACTTTATATAACATAGTTTACTTCGCCTCCGCCATTTTGGTTCGGCTCAAGTCTACAATAAGTGCGACAACTTGATCGATTGTTAGCTCAGAACTGTCTATGACGACGGCATCCTGTGCACATATAAGCGGAGAAACCTCACGCTTCTCGTCACTCTCATCACGCTCGGCAATTTCCTGTTCAAGCTGCTCCAAGGTGATGCTGCCATCATGCTTGAGCTCCTTGAACCGGCGCAGGGCGCGAATTCCGACACTTGCAGTCAAGTATATCTTCAGTTCGGCATCTGGAAGCACATGCGAGCCGATATCGCGCCCGTCCATGACGATTCCTTTGCCGGCAGCCAATAGCCTCTGCAGCTCGACCAGACGAATTCGGACTGGCTCATGAGAAGCAACCTCGGACACCCGAAGCGTGACCTCCCGCGTGCGAATCGCCTCCGTCACGTCCTCTTCATCCAATAGTACGATCTGTCCCTGCTCGCCTTGCTTTAGCCGAATATGCAGCCTGGCAACGAGCGTTCTCAGCCCTTCCGAATCGCCGCTTGCAATACCTGCCCGATTCGCTGCTAAAGTAACAGCCCGATACATAGCTCCGGTATCGATGTAAATATAGCCGAGTTGCTCGGCGACTTTGCGGGCCACAGTACTCTTTCCCGCGCCGGCAGGTCCGTCAATCGCCACGTTCATACGATCGATGCCCTGTCCCCCATCCTTGCTCAACGGTGACAAACCTCCTTGATTGCTGCCTTCGACACCCAGCCCTGAATAATCTTCAAGAAAAAAGCAGGCTCTGCCTGCGTGTATAAAAAAATTATACCACAGCACCATGGGAGATGCAAAGAACGCAAACAGGCTAGAAGGGGACTCCCTCTAGCCGATCAACACCTGTAACCCAATTTCTCACGACAGGTATTTGAAGCGCAAGCTGGCTTAACATAATGGCAAGCAGAAGCATAATTACAATTTTTTTCAATATATTCGTCACGTCGTCAGACCATTCAATCAGCCGCTTCGCGGAGCTCATCGTTGAATGCCGGCCACGTCCTGTCCAGTGGCGCTTCTTCATAGAAACATCCCTTTCTCCAATACAGGATGGGGTTAGTTTTTCCATGAATGGCTGTGTTATTCATGTCCTTCCAGGAATGAAATTTTGTACTTTCAGTGACAGCCTATTTTTTACGATAGTCAAGCTGCCGCTCAAAGCAGAAACGGATGATTTTCTGACGCTCGCTATCCGAGATGCTGGCAAATTTGGCCATCACCTGATTGCGGCCGGTTTCCATATCTTTGACACGCACAATCTCGGCTTTGAACTGCGCATGCTCTACTGTGCCATTTCGATAAGGAATCAGCAGCCAGCAATCCAGCTCTTGACTCGTTTTTAGCGGCCAACGTTTGTCGCACAGGAACGAAATCCCCCCGCCCCCTACATCATCAGTCATCCCGATGAAACGGACATGCGACGACATTCTAATCGCTATTTCAAGCTCTGCCGCCACACGAAGAAAGGAACGGCGCTGCACACTCGTAATTGCGTCAAGCTGGGGCTTGCGGATGCGAATCAGCTTCACAACATCATCCTTAAATCCAAGCACATGGGAGTTGAAATAATGCTTGACGCCATCTCCGGATACGAAATAAATGGAAAGCTCGTCACCGAGAAACAGTCGTTTGTATTTCCCAGTTCCTTCGATTATGGGAACATCGATCAGCAGCTCGTCCTCATGCTCATCTTCCACTCTTGATTTATATTCCATTGCCGCTTCTTCCTCATCGGATGAGGCCACCTGCAAGAATAAGAAATGCTTCACTTTCGGCAACATAGTCTTTAGTCCCTCCCATTTTCTAGATTATAGCACAGCATGTCGAAATTTGGGGAGAGGTTCTATGAGAAAAGGACGAGCCAACAGCAGCTCGTCCTTCATCCCATTATTATGCCGACAGTTGTTCGATGGACTCTTCAAGTCCGGTTTCGGCATTAATATATATGCGATACTTGCCGCCATTGATTCGGCCTGTAAATTCATGGCACAGCACTTCATTGCCAGCGTCACTCTTGATCAGAGCCATCCTCTGAGAGAATGTCTTGAAATCAGGATTCAACGACTTGCGCGCCTGTGCGGCATCAAGCTTAGGCTTCGGGATATTGCGCTTATGGTGCTCATACACATAATCGTTGGCCTGCAGTCCCACAGCTTCGCCATTATCCAGCGCTACCTTGACAATGAGCTTCTCTGGGTAGATGAGCACCCCATTCTGCGATGCCACACAAGTGAAGACGGCAATATTGGAGAATTCACTGTAATTGACTGCTTCCATTCCTTTATAGCCGTGACGCTCTAGAAACTCGATCCCTTTGCGCTCCGCTTCGCCCACCTTCAGTGTCGCTTTACCGACGTCACGCGGATTCATGAACGAAATTAATTGGCCGCCCTGCTGCGTAAAGTCCATTTGGACCGGTTTGTCCGTATTTGGACCCTTCGCCGTTACGGAGAAGGAAGCGTACTCTGTTCCCTTTCCGTTCTCCACCACTTTAATTCCACTCGTATCCTTCAAGCTGAGAAAATGTGCCGCAGTCTTCTTAATCTCTTCGGCTGTCTTTTTGCCGCCGCCAAGCATCTTGATTGTTCGCTTCTGATACATGCTGCTGACCGAAGGTCCCCAGTTGATCTCTGGATATTCGCCCACCTTCTTGTCTACAGTCTTGAAGCCGTCGATGATTGAGTTGTCCAGCGTAGAATTCTCCGATGCCAGCGCAATCTCCACGTCCATCCAGCGCAGGTTTTTGGCGAGCACCTTATCCTGAACAGCATATAGATCCTTCGCAATTTCCTTGGAGCTGGCATATAGTGTTTTGAGCGTCTTGTATTCGTCTGGAGATAACGGATTCTTCGTCAGATCACGAACGGAAGTCTTATACGAGAAGTTGGCGATCCGCGATAGAAACTCCTCGGTTTTGCTGAATGGCAGAAGCGTAAGCGGCAGCTGGTTAATCTCATTCTGCGCCTCGCTGGTCAATCGCCATACATTGACCAAACCTTTGCGATGGAAGCCCTGCGAGGTTGAATTAACAGCCAACGTATTACCCAGCTCGCGATGAAGCTGCTCGACATGATAGCTCAGATCATGGAATGCGCGCTGGTATTGATTCTCGGCTTTGATCAATATGGAGTTTTTATCCTGATGCTCTTGATAGCCCCAATAGATCGATCCGATAAAAAACAGTGTCATGACTGGAAACAATACGGCACTTAATCGACGGTACATAAGGCAAAAGCTCCTTTCGTGTGCAAAACCTGGTGTTAGTTTGGTTTGCCGAAAGGAGCTTTATGCATGTTTTGTTTGTAATTGTGAATCTCCGCTAAAGCGCAACCTCCTGAATTTCGAAATCCAGCGTATTGTTGCAGAGACACTGCTTGAAGCCCGTATCAATCTTACCCTTCTCCCGACGACCGCGAAGAACGAATTTCTCACCGCAGATGTTGCATCGTATAGCTACCTTTACACGCGACAAACTCATGGTTCCTCCTAAAAGTTTTGCGTAGCAAAACTTGCTTTACCTCTATTATAGGCAGAAGCGTTAGAGATTAACCTCTTCCTCGCGCAGCAGCATACGAAACGGAGATCTTGCGTTGGCGCGGTTCATCTTCCTCAATCCTTTGACCCATAAATAAATCATGAGCGGGATCATGAACCATATCCAGTACGTCGTGCCCGACCCGATAATCCAGTCATAAACGCCATGCTCCAGCAGCGGAATGGACAATGACATCAACAGGAACAAGCGGGTTCGCGATGCAGCCGAAGCGAATTTGGCTTTGCCCAAATAATAGCCCATGGTGACGCCAAACAATGCATGTCCAGACACCGGAAGCAGCGCCCGGCCAAGCAGCGAACCGAATGAAGCCGGCTGATATATGGCATACAGAACATTCTCAACTGTCGCAAAACCAAGCGAGATCGCAACCGCATATACAATGCCATCATAGGGCTCGTCGAACTCCGTATGATTATAGATGATATGATAAAGAACGAACCACTTTATGATTTCCTCTACACCGGAAGAAATGACAAAGGCGAATACGATGGGCTGATCTCCCCACCAGAGGAGGAGACCGCGTTGTATGACCATAATAGGCAGAACGATCAGCACGCCGAGCAGAAACACACGCACAACCATATGAACCGGCTCCGTGTCGTATCTGTCTTTGAGATAAAAATAAGTAAGCAGTGCTACTCCAGGAGCAATCGCTGCGGTTAAAATGGAAAGAATCAGCATCGTTTCTCTCGCCACCTCCTCTGATTCAACTGCCCTTGATCCTAAAGGGCGAACCTATACCTGTACCGGAAGCTACACCCAGCCGCGCAGCCGCGATGCTTCCGCTACCTTCCTTACACCAACCATATAGGCGGCAAGCCGCATGTTCACCTTGCGCGTAGTGTGCAGCTCGTAGACCTGTTTGAAGCCGCGGACCATCATATCCTTAAGCTTCGTATCTACTTCCTCTTCCGACCAATAATAGCCCTGATTGTTCTGCACCCACTCAAAGTAGGAGACGATAACGCCCCCGCTGCTTGCCAGAACATCCGGCACCAGCAGGATGCCGCGATCTGTCAATATGCGTGTCGCTTCCAGCGTTGTGGGACCATTAGCGGCCTCAACGACGATTTTGGCGCGGATCCGGTCAGCATTGTCAATCGTGATCTGATTCTCAATAGCTGCTGGTACTAGTATATCGCAATCGAGCGTCAGTAGCTCATCATTGGAGATTGTATTCTTGAACAAGTTGGTAACAGTACCGAATGAATCTCTGCGGTCAAGCAAATATTCAATATCCAGCCCATTCTCATTATACAACGCGCCGTTCACATCGGAAATAGCAATAACTTTAGCCCCTGCCTCATGCATGAACTTGGCGAGGTAGCTGCCTGCATTTCCGAAGCCCTGAATGACGACGCGGGCGCTTGCCAGCGGGATGTTCTTCATCTTGAGCGCTTCATCGATCATGAGCGCAACACCGCGCGCTGTCGCGCTCTCGCGGCCTAATGAACCGCCAAGCACAATAGGCTTTCCTGTAATAAATCCTGGAGAGTCAAACTCGCGAATACGGCTGTACTCATCCATCATCCAAGCCATAATCTGGGAGTTCGTCATCACATCGGGAGCAGGGATATCTTTGGCCGGACCTACAAGCTGGCTAATTGCCCTTACATAGCCCCGGCTTAGCCGTTCCAGTTCGTAGAACGACATTTGACGGGGATCGCAGATAATGCCGCCTTTGCCTCCGCCGTACGGCAAATCTGCTATTCCGCATTTCAATGTCATCCAGATGGACAATGCTTTGACCTCATCCAAATTCACCCCGGGATGGAATCGGACCCCGCCCTTGGTTGGACCTACCGCATCATTGTGCTGTGCGCGATAGCCAACAAACACGCGGGTCTTCCCATCATCCATTCGAACCGGTATTCTTACCGTCAGAATACGAATGGGCTCCTTCAGCAGCTCAATCATATCATCGCCGTAGCCCAGCTTTCTGAGCGCTTCCTCTATTACAATTTGTGTCGATATCAGCACATCGTTATTGTTGGTCTCCGTCACTGAGCTCGTCCCCACCTTTTTTTGTACTAATATGAACGTGATGCTGTCCAACTATGCGAAAGCTCCCCCAATTGCCATAAGCAAGACAAACAAAGAGCATCTGCATACGGCTATGATACCGCAGCTGACGCTCCCTTATAAATGTTTATTTTAAAAATGAGTGCAAATTTCCTGAACAGCTTTGGCTGGAACGATGACCTTGCCGTATTCTTCAAGAATAGCGGTCGTTACTGACGTCGCCTCTCCAAACTCAGCGAGAAGGGCGATAATAGCATGATACCGCGGCAGCTCCAATCCAACCGGTTCAAATGCCAGCATATATTTGCCGTTGTAGGCATATAAGCGTCCATCGTCTGTCAGCTCAGCTGCCTGCAGCATCTTGCTGACGGAAATGACATCCTCAATATCGCGAAACGCATATAATACGACATCGCTTTGTTCAAGAGTCACCTCAAGCTCATAGACGTCTTCATCGTTGTCTTCATCCTCTAAAGCCCGTTCCTCGTGCTTTCCATTCACCTTGCCTCTTGTGACAATGACAACCATACCTTGAGCAGGAAGGGCAAACACCTCAACTGCAAGCGGACCGCTCGCATCGAAGCCCAGTTCATTATAGGCCTGATCCATCATCTCGCTGAATAGCTCATGCACTTTCGGAATTTCGCGCCACATATCGTCCTTCTGGATCCCACGCTCCAGCAGGTCGTCGAACGTCAGAAATATTCGTATTTTGTCTTGATTGAGTCGTTCGATTTTCATGATAGGATCCTCCTTTTCGAGGGCATCTGCTTCGTTGATATGGAGCAAAGCACTGTTCTGAAAGCGCACCATCCTGGCAGTTTCTGTTATTACAGTGTATGAAGCAGCAGCAAAATGGTGATTAAATCGTGCTATGTAACTATGTTATCATGTCTGTCCTTTGAATGCACTAGTGTGGAGTGAAAAAAAGAATCGTTTGAGCCGTTTGCTTCAATACGCAACGAAACGGTCAAACGATTCATTTTATTAATGCGTTTTACTGCCTTCTGCTGCAATGCGCTCCGCTTCCTTCTTGACTGCCGGATCGCTATTCATCAGCATTTCAATCTGTCCCCAAGCCGCAGCCGAATTCTCAGGAGCGGTTCCATTGGTTTTCGGTGCGGAATGCTTTGAATTATTTTTTCCTGCTGTCGTGTTGATTACCGCTTCAATAGTACGACCCTTCAAGCCTGATGCCATGTTGGCGCAAGCTGCTGTCGCCCAGGCGAACATTCCCGGCCGCTTCTTAGCGACATAGGCCGCAGCCATAGCGCCAGCCAGACTGCCCAGCAAAAAACCCGTCCATCTCATATGCCATCCTCCTTATTTCTAATGGGTTCCGCGATTAGTTTTGCCCTTGCTGCTACGCGTCATCCCACTATAAAATAAGGAAAGCAGCTGCCATGCATGGCATGTGCCCTTCCGAAATATGATACAATAAAGACAATTTCAGATGTAGACTATTCGATTTCAGCAGGAGGACAATGATGCTTGCCACACGGACTGCCAGAACGATTACAACCCTTCTCCTCGCACTTCTCTTAATGGTCGGCTGCAGTACAACTCAGAAGGAAACAAGCAATTCCGGGACTGGGAATACCCCTGATCCGTCACAGGAATCGTCGCAGCCCGATGGGCAGACATCACCCGAGACGCCGCCAACTGAAGCAGCAGGCAGCGAGGATGAGCCAACTGCACAGCCGGAAGAAGACCCGCCAGCAAAGGATGACGAGCCAGCTCAAACAGAAGCGAAGGAAAAGCTGTACCGCATGAATGCCGCTTACCGATTCGAGCCAATTGACAAGGAGACTTCGGATAAGGTTGTTCTGCTTACCTTCGACGATGGGCCCAAGGAGGCTGAAATGATCGACTCCATGCTGGATACGCTGGATAAGCATAAAGCCAAGGCAATTTTCTTTGTGAACGGATATCGGGTGAAGCAGCATCCCGAGCTGCTCAAAAAAATTGCTGATCGCGGTCAAACAATCGGCAATCATTCCTGGGATCATATTGACTTGAAGAAACAAACGAAAGAGGAAATTGAGAAGCAGCTTGGAGACGTTCAAACCATTGTCAAGGAAACAATCGGCAACTCGCCTGTGTTTTTCCGTCCACCCTTCGGCTCAGGAGGCGATAAGGTGAAGCAGATTGCGCGAGAACACGGCATGCTGTTCATGACCTGGTCGAACGGCTCGCTGGATTGGGACAAGAGCACGAAGGATAAGCCTGACAAGGTCATTAGCAATGTGATGGAGCAGTTGCATCCAGGGGCCAACATTCTGATGCATGAGCTTCCATGGACAGATAAAGCGCTGGACACCCTGCTTGCCAAGCTGGAGGAGAAAGGCTATTCCTTTATTGACCCGGCGACGATTGACCTTGGCCTTGATGAGGCTCGGAACGCAAAGTAAAGAGATGAAGCTCGGCCGGAACCTTCAAGCGCATTGGAATTTTGGAGGTGCCGAATCCGCAGCTGACGAACAACCGGGGCGACGCTGCTCCGGTTGTTCTTTCATTCGTATCGATATACCAGCCTCTGCTGAATGACCTGACCGAAGCGGTCTTGAGCAGCGGCCCGTACATCGGCAGCACGATCTGTCCGCCGTGCGTATGGCCTGTCAGAATAAGATCAACCGCTGTATCCGGCTTGAACTTTCTGAGAATGATGGGGTCATGTGCCAGCAGCAGCGTGAACAGCTCCTCTTCTGCCTCATGCTCGCTTAGCGCTTGCTCCAGCTGTGCCCGGCCTGTTCGCGGATCATCAACGCCTGCTAGCCTGAATCGGCTGCCGTCCCGCTGTTCCATTACAACGGCCTCGTTGACTAGCACTCGCACTCTTTCCTCCTGAAGCAGCACTTCGAATGGCCTAATGTCCTCATCATAATCATGATTGCCGTATACCATATACACGGGAGCTATCGATGCCAGCTTGCGAATATTGTCTCTGCAACGCGAGAGAGGAACCTTCCGCTCACGAAGATCTCCACCGATCAGAACAAGGTCTACTCTTCCTTCTTCCCTGCATTGCTGGATAATAGTGTCTGGAATCGTCCGTCTATGTATATCCGAGATGAACAGCAGCTTCGTTCCGTCGAATGCAGGCGGCAGACGATGCAAAACAATTTCTTGCCGATCCAATTGATAATGATAGGAATGGCGAATCATGTGCAGAATCAGAATGGCAACAGCGGCCGTTATTATCGTAATACCTACAGCAACAACAATCATGATCAGCTCTCAGCTCCCCGCTATGCCGCATTGAGCAGCATGACTCCGTAATTGTTTTAAGGCATTTGCAATTCCCCTGAGTTATGCCTGCCCCACAGCAGCAAGCCGCCCAGGAGCAGGATGAACAAGACAGTCAACACACGATAGAACCATGCCGTCATCTTTCCTTTATTAGAAGGATGAGTCTTCCTTCTTGAAGGGATTGCCCCCTCCTCAGCCTGCATCTCGGCAGCAGCCTCACGTTTGGAATCGCGCCTCAGCGTTCTGGATCGACTGCCAAATTTATCCATTCTACTCATTGTTCCCTCCGAAAACGAATCAACAATCCCATGATCATATCGATTAGAAAGTGGGCGATTATCGGTGCCCATAGCGTACCTGTCTCTGTATAGATCCACCCAAGCGCATAGCTGATCGAGAACACAAGGCCTGTCGGTATCCAGTGCCTCAAGTAGCGGACATGGATGGTCGCAAACAAGATGCTGGTCCAATATGGCCCAATATTATGCTGGATCGCTCCACGAAACAAGGTCTCCTCGCACACCGCTATAACAAAGGACATGACAACGATATGCCAGACAGGACGGCTGCGGAAAATACGGTCGTTCACACCCCCGTCATCGCTGACTTCATCAGGCACGAAGCGGGATATTAGCAAATCCACAACAATGACAAGCGCCGCCAATCCGGCTCCCCATAGAATGAAGGAAGCCCCCTCAGGAAGCTTGAATAATAAAAATGGGTTTCTGTGCTGAAATAAAATCCAGATGAAGCCGATAATAAATGTAATGGCTTGCGTGGCATACAAATTAATGAGTAATAGACGGTCATCGATTTGGTCAATTGTTACTTTTTTGAACCGAATTTTGCGTATGTCGAATTTTTTCATAGTTTACCGCCTATCATGAAGGTTCATATTTCATTTTTGAGAATTTTACCCTATACTAATAGGACAATTGATTCATATCGATGAACAAGATGACGCAATTCTGCTTTATGCGACATCCGTCCTTATTATAATGACGACAAATGGAACGAGGAGATTTAACATGGAGAAACGACTGACACGTACTGAATTGCTCTTTAGCTTTGGCTTTCTATTCATGCTTGTTGTTGCTGTCGGAGCCTTTTTCTACGGCGTTCAAATCGGTTCAGACAAAACGGAATCGAAATTCATCGAGCAAACGAAGCATCTGAGCTCTACTAAGGAAGGCGTTGTAACCGCTTATCAGCAGCAAGACCTCGTTTCTTTCTATCATACCGTATTTTTGCCTTATCGTGAATTTCAAAACGAATGGTTTGCAAGCTTACATAAAATGTCCTCGCAGCAGCTTGTCGATTCTTCCTCTGCTCTGAAGGAATTATCCAGTCTGGCCAAGCAGAAGTATAAGGAAGCGGAGCATGCCTCCGTTCCCAAAACATCGCCGCTGCTTGAAGAGGCTCAGCTGCAATTCCTGAAAGGTCTCAAGATGTTCCAGGAAGCGGCAGACCGCGGCGCAGTATCCGCCAAAGAGCTGTCTGCTGCAGAACTGCTCGCTGCCTTGAAGCAGGATGCTTATTATCTAGAAGGCGTAAAGCACACGATGGCCGGCCAGCAAAACTATTATGATGCCATGTTGAAATGGGCTTCGAGCGTCAATCCTAACATTCCGAGCAATTACGCCAATCCTGATGTGCTTGAGATCGCTGCTTGGAAGGCACTGCCGCTTGTTATCAAGAACAAGCTGATGGCTGAGCAGTTGAATGTCCGCAAGCAGCTTGCATCCTTCTATCCGCAGGATCTGACAACTCGCGTGGATGAATTTATTTTATCAGGCCAAGCCAGCAAAATGAAAATGAAAACGGTCGATGCAATCGTCGATCTGCTTATTAATACGGAGGCTGTTCGCTCCGGCGATTTCAGCGGAAGCAAGGCTCAGCTGTATACGAAAGACCTATTGCCGCAGCTGCCGTTCTTCTTCCCCGAGAAAGAATAATAGTTTCCAGTACTAATCGTACTGGAAACCATCATAAAGAGAGGCTATGGCGGCCATTCCACCTGCAACGTTGCGGAGGCTGTCATAGCCTTTTTGCTGCAAAAAATGGCAGACCGCCGCACTGCGCACGCCGTGAGCGCAAACAATATACAGCGTTTTATCCGCTGCCAGCTCATGAAGTCGGTCAGGAATCGTATTCATCGGTATGAGCGACGATTGCTCCAGATGGTAATATTCCCATTCCGCTTCTTCGCGCACATCGATGATCTGTTCAGCATCCAGCTGGCCTGAACGCAACAGCTCGACGAATAATTCCGGCTCCAAATCGCTCCAATTATTCAAGCAATCTCCCCCCATACATCTGCTAATACCTTAACTTCTTGCGGTTGATCATAACGAAATTTTCACAAATGAGCAAGTTTCGGCATTGCTTTTGTCTGCATCCTTGCTATAAAATAGTAAAGTCTAATGTGTCTCAGTTGTGAGGGGATGCATGCTTTGAAATTGAGTTTCTACTTGGAGACGTGACATGATGTGCGTTTCTACTTTTTTTACATATGCTTGTAGGAGGCAATTCGACATGTTTAAAGTACTAGTCTCAGATCCAATCAGCGATCTCGGCATTCAGAAGCTTGCAGACGCTGAGGATGTAACCATCGACAAGAAGCCTGGACTTAGCGAGGACGAGCTTGTCGCCATTATCGGCGATTATGACGCTCTTCTCGTTCGCAGCCAGACGCGCGTAACTCCGCGCATTATGGAAGCAGGCAAGCAACTGAAAGTTGTTGGACGTGCTGGCGTAGGTGTCGACAACATCGACCTGAACGCAGCAACACAGCGTGGTATTATTGTTATCAATGCGCCTGACGGCAACACGATTACGACCTGCGAGCACACCTTCGCCATGATTATGGCAGTAGCCCGCCACATTCCCCAAGCCTATCAGAAGACTGTAAGCGGCGTGTGGGATCGCAAATCGTTCCTTGGCGTAGAGCTTCGCAATAAAGTGCTCGGCGTTATGGGCATGGGCCGGATCGGCAGCGAGGTAGCCAAGCGTGCCAAAGCGTTCGGTATGGAAATTTGGGGCTATGACCCATTCTTGACCGAAGATCGTGCGGAAGCGCTGGGCATTCGTCTATCCTCCGTCGATGATATCGTTCGCAATGCGGACTTTATGACGGTTCATACACCGCTTACGCCTGAGACTCGCCATATGATTTCCAGCAAGCAGTTCGAAGTGATGAAGAAAGGCATGCGGATCGTCAACTGTGCGCGCGGCGGCATTATCGATGAGCTCGCACTTGTCGAAGCAATCGAGCAAGGAATCGTAGCCGGCGCTGCTTTCGACGTATTCGAAGTGGAGCCACCGGCAGCCGATCATCCTTTCCTGAAGCTTCCGCAGGTCATCGTAACGCCTCACCTTGGCGCTTCCACTGTTGAAGCACAAGAGAATGTTGCGATTGACGTATCGGAGCAGGTGTTGAACATCCTGCGTGGCAAACCGTTCATCAATGCGGTTAACATGCCGCCAATCCCTGCTAACCTGTTGAACATTCTGCAGCCTTACTTCCCTCTTGGAGAGAAGCTCGGCAACTTTGCAGCGCAATTGGCAGAAGGTGCTGTAGAAGAGATAACGGTTAGCTACTCCGGTGAATTGGCCGATGTAGACACTCAACCGCTTACTCGTTATGTTGTGCGCGGCGTGCTGTCCCATCATCTCGGCTCCGAGCAGGTCAATGTCGTGAACTCGCTCCATCTTGCCAAGGAACGCAATGTGAACATTGTCATTCAAAAGTCACAAGTTTCGCGCGACTTTACGAACCTCGTGACAGTAACGCTTCGTTCCAAGAAGGAAGAGCGTTTGGTAGCGGGTACGCTGCTGTCCGGTTATGGTCCGCGTGTCGTGCAAATCGACAAGTTCCCGGTCGATGTTTCTCCTGAGGGCAATCTGATCCTTGTCTCGCATAATGACAAGCCAGGTATCATTGGCCGTGTCGGAACACTTCTCGGCAACAATGACGTGAATATCGCGACCATGCAGGTTGGACGTAAAATTATTGGCGGTGCTGCGATTATGGTGCTTTCCGTCGATAAAGGAACGCCAAAAGAAGTGCTCACCGAGCTCGCCAGCCTTCCTGACTTGAACAATGCGAAAGAAATTAATCTGTTCTAAATTGAGCAGATAAACAATAAAAAGAACGCATGCTTGGGTAAATTGCCCTGCTGCGTTCTTTTTGTTCTCATTTGGAGGCCGTTAACAAAATGGTATAGCTACTATTTTATTTATTCACATCTAGAGCTGGGCCAGAAAAAGCTGGATCAACGCGGTTAATATAAACGGGTTCGCCTTTAGCAGTTTTCACCCCTTGTACAACTAAACAAACCTGTGAATCTTGACATTACATTCTAACGTTGTCGCAGTGATATATTCAACATAATTCACAGAGCCGTTAAAGTTCAAATAAGCTTCATATCGCATGCGGATTGCGGGTAAAGTAATAAAATCCAAAACATTTTCCTTTGGAACCCACCTACACTCGCTCGTTTCATCAGAAGCAGCTAACTCTCCACCCACAGCTTTGCACATGAAATCAAACATGACCTTCGTAGGTACATCAGTCACACCGTCATACCACTTATGTGCGGCTGTATTCGAAACAACACTAATTAATTGGCTAACAGTAGCGTCTATTCCACTTTCCTCTTTGATTTCACGAATCACGCCATCAATCAGGTTCTCTCCAACTTCAGTTATCCCACCAGGATATACCCAACCATCGTCATGGGCTTTTACTAATAGAATATTTCCATTTCCATCTTCTACAATTCCGCCTGCTGATACAATATGTGTTGGAAACGCCATTTCACAACCTCCTAATTCAGTGAATAACACCATTAAAGCGGTCCAACCCAAATGACCACCAACCGCTTCATCCAATTTTGCGGTCCGAATACGTCCACGCCAAAGTACGCAGAGTCATTTTCTGACGGTTACGGGCAACGAGTACACATACTTGGGCATTACTAATGCCACGATATTTGGCTTTTCCGCCACGTTTACGTGGCTTACCGTTCTGCAATATGAGATTGAGCCGCCTACACTAATCACTATTTAATTTAATATTTATAGGATACTCTTGTAAGATCTCATCCTTTTCCACATCAATTATCACGAACTTATAATAACCTAATTCAAAACCGTCCTCACTATTTGGAATAAGAGATCCGACTATTTTTGAATCAATGCCGACAAAGGAACGTTCCCCATTCAGATCAGCGCCACGCAATGACGTCATTTCATGACCCGGAGTTTCCTGATCTTTGGACGCAATAAATTGGTTTTCTACAGCCTTATACTCGATTGAATAAGCTAGTACGTCCAGATTGTGATTGTCGCCATCAAATGTTATATTTTCTTTTTTTGCCATGGTGTCAGCTTCTGATAACAGTGATACATCCTTGTTTTCAAAATCAATATAGTACGTGTCAGCAACAAGGCCATGCTTGCCATCCAATGAAAGCTGCAATTTTTGATCAATGAAATCTTGCACTTCAAATTGCAAGGTTATTGCCCTATCAATATCATTATTAGAAATATTGTATCTTAACAAGTGACGACCAAATGATGCGTAAATATAATCTGATTGATTTGGATGCCATATTTGCCAGCCGTGAGAACCCCATATAGCGCTTTTTAACTGTTCTTTAGCCATTTCCACATCGATGAAATAAGGAGCAGCAGCCTGCTTTGACTCATCGTTGTTTTTTAAATCCAAGTCATGATTTACGGTTTGAGCCTCATTAGTGCATGCAGTTAACATAAAAGCAAATAAGAGCACCACACTCATTACACACGCGAATTTTTTCATATTTTTTAGCTGCCCCTTTGCATAATACGTGCAAATTTTTGTAACGAGAAAATGTATAGAGTAACCTCGAAACAATTAAAATGATTTCACAATACTATAAACGATTGGAAAATGGGATTTGTTACACAAAGGTGGTAAACAAAAACCCCAACAGCCTATGCATTATCTTATCATTACCCATCTTCCTCAATTAAAGCTCGTGCGGGTAAGGTCAAGAGGAAGCCTGCTCAAACACCTATAAAATCAGGCTGTTTAATAAGTTTATCTAGACATTCCCTGTAAGATAGAATACCGCGTTACAGCATGAAAAAGTGGAGCGAGGCACACTGTAAGGCTGAAAAATCCTCTTAAAGTTAACAAAACGTCGTAAACTCCTCATCGGTAATCGCTGTAAGATTGAAATATCGTTTTACAGCACGAAAAAATGGAGCGAGGCGCGCTGTAAGGCTGAAAAATCCTCTTAAAGTTAACAAAACGTCGTAAACTCCTCATCGGTAATCGCTGTAAGATTGAAATATCGTTTTACAGCACGAAAAAGTGGAGCGTGGCGCGCTGTAAGGCTGAAAAATCCTCTTAAAGTTAACAAAACATCGTAAACTCCTCATCGGCAATCGCTGTAAGATTAAAATATCGTTTTACAGCACGAAAAAGTGGAGCGTGGCGCGCTGTAAGGCTGAAAAATCCTCTTAAAGTTAACAAAACGTCGTAAACTCCTCATCGGTAATCGCTGTAAGATTGAAATAGAGACTGTCGATTAACTGTTTACAAATGAGGGAGATTCTACTTCCTTTGTGAAAGAGGCGATGGGAAATGGGTAAATACGGGTAATTTGGCGAGGTGGAGCACATGGTGATGTGTTTTCGAGAGCTGACTGCTGCTTTTTTACCTTATGTGGCTGGCTTCGTGAGTTGCTTAGCATGTCGAAGAACCCCTGGTTTAGGGG
>NZ_CAKMMF010000036.1 GCF_927798095.1 Paenibacillus plantiphilus
CCAGCTTCGACCCTGTCACTGCGCCTTCCGCCAGTGACTCCTCAACCACCGCTCCGCGCGCCAGCTTCGACCCTGTCACTGCGCCTTCCGCCAGTGACTCCTCAACCACCGCTCCGCGCGCCAGCTTCGACCCTGTCACTGCGCCTTCCGCCAGTGACTCCTCAACCACCGCTCCGCGCGCTAGCTTCGACCCTGTCACTACGCCTTCCGCCAGTGACTCCTCAACCACCGCTCCGCGCGCCAGCTTCGAACCCGTCACTGCGCCTTCGGCCAGTGACTCCTCAACCACCGCTCCGCGCGCCAGCTTCGAACTTGTCACCGCTTTTTCGGCTAGTGAATGTTCCACCACCGCGCCTCGGGCAAGCTTCGAGCTCGTTACGGAGTCATCACCCAGTGATTCTTCCAGCACTGATCCCCGACCAAGCTTTGAGCTCGTCACTACACCTTCACCTAGCGTCTCCTCTACTACCGCACCGAATGCCAGCTTCGAGCTCGTCACTGCTCCTTCGCCGAGCGTCTCCTCCACTACCGCTCCGCGACCAAGCTTCGAGCTCGTCACCGCACCTTCGCCTAGCGAATCCTCTGCTACCGCTCCGATCGCCAACTTCGAACTCGTCACTGCACCTTCGCCAAGCGTCTCCTCTACTACCGCCCCGCGACCAAGCTTCGAACTCGTCACTGCACCCTCGCCCAGCGATTCCTCTACTACCGCTCCGAACGCCAACTTCGATCTCGTCACTGCACCTTCACCAAGGACCTCTTCTACTACCGCTCCGTGTCCAAGCTTCGAGCTGGTCACAGCTCCATCGCCAAGCGTCTCTTCCACTACCGCCCCATGACCAAGCTTCGAGCGCGTCACTGCACCTTCGCCAAGCGATTCCTCCGCTACCGCTCCGAATGCCAATTTCGATCTCGTCACCGCACCTTCACCGAGCGTATCTTCCACTACCGCTCCGCGTCCTAGCTTCGAGCTCGTCACTGCTCCTTCGCCAAGCGACTCCTCTACTACCGCTCCGAGCGCCAACTTCAGGCTCGTCACCGCTCCATCTCCAAGCGTCTCTTCCACTACCGCCCCGCGTGCAATCTTCGAACTCGTCACTGCGCCTTCGCCCAGCGAATCTTCTACTACCGCGCCGTCTGCAAGCTTCGAGCTTGTTACGGAGCCTTCGCTCAGTGATTCATCGACAACAGCGCCGTGTGCGATCTTCGTTCTCGTCACCGCTGCTTCGCCAAGCGATTCCTCTACTACCGCACCCCTGGCCAGCTTTATGCTAGTGACCGCTGCATCGCCAAGCGATTTCTCCACGATCGCACCAAGCGCAAGCTTCGAGCTTGTCACCGAACCTCTAGCCAGCTTTACATTCGTTACAGAGCCTGCGGCGAGCGATTCTTCCACGACTGCCCCCAACGCCAGCTTCGCGCTGGTTACGGAGCCTTCTCCAAGCGTCTCTTCCACGACTGCGCCATACGCAAGCTTCGAGCTTGTAACCGCACTTTCACCAAGCGTTTCCTCACATACCGCTCCAGCTGCCAGCTTCGAGCTCGTTACTGCTCCGTCACAGAGCACTTCTCCCTCGACAGCCCCCTTCGCCAGCTTCCTGCCGGTAACTGCGCCATCGGCAAGAATCTCCTCCACTACCGCTCCACGGGCCAGCTTTGCGCTCGTTACCGCGGCATCGTCAAGCTTCTCCTCGACCACTGCACCATTGGCAAGCTTCCCGCTCGTGATCGAAGCTTCACCGATGGACTCCCCCACTACCGCTCCTTGCGCCAGCTTCGAGCTCGTTACTGCTCCTTCACCAAGCGCAGCTTCAACTACTGCGCCAAATGCAAGCTTCGAGCTAATTACCGAGCCATCTTCAATCGCAGCCTTGCTCACCGCTCCAGCAGCAAGCTTCGAGCTTGTCACAGCTCCATCGCTCAGCGACGCATGTACCACAGCTCCGTTGGCAAGCTTCGAGCTTGTGATCGCGCCCGATTGCAGTTGTACTTCGCCAACAGACTGTTCAGCAAGCTGCGCGCTTCCGATGGCGCCTTGCTCCAGATGGCCTTGGCCAATTGAACCGGGTTTGATTTTACTGCCGGGAATAATGCCGTCTGGCGCTCTGTCGAATGCATACAATTCTCCCGCCAAGTGCGCCTGCGTAATCGATCCCTTCCGAATGTGATAGCCCTGTACCGCATCTGCCTTCATGTGCTTGCCTGCGATCGTCTCCAGCAGAATATGCTCACCCGTAACCGATAATCCAGCAAGCTTGGCGCCGGTTATAGCACGATCAGCCAGCTGCTCTGTACCGACTGATTGCTCCGACAGGTGCAATTGAAGCACACTCTCCGGCTGCAAATGTACGCTGTTCACTGCCGCCTCAGCTAGCTGGCGCGATCCGATAGCCCCTCCTGATATATGCTCAGATTGGACAGCTTCTGCTTGAATCGTTGACCTTCCAACTGAACCATCCTTTAAATGATTGCTGCCCACGCTTGCCCCGGCAAGCTTCTCTTCCGTTACGGCAGATGCGGTAAGATGCTGCTCTCGGATGCTTCCTTCTTTAAGGTGCACGCCAAGCACAGATTGCTCTGACAGATGACGGCTGCTAATAATTTCATCCGCCAAATGCGCACTTTCAATCGCACCCTTCGCCAGCTTATTCACAGTCACAGCACCATCAACAATGGCAATGGTATTCACACTTCCTGCGGTCAAATGATTGGCTTCAACACTGCCCTCGGCAAGATGGGATGAATCGACGGCGCCCTCGACAAGATGCTTGCTTTCCACCGAGCCAGTGGACAAATGAACGCCTGCAATCGTGTTCGGAGCCAGCTTTGAAGAGGTGACACTATTCTCGGCGAGCTTATTCGACGTAACCGACCAATCTGTTAATTTGTCCGTTGACACACTCTCTGGAGAGAGCTTAAGTGAATTGACTACATGATCGGCAAGATGATGAGAATAGACCGACCCGGCTGTCAAATGCCGCTCTGTCACAGAGCCGTTCGCCAATTTTGAAGACTTGACAGCCCCATCCTGAAGCGCGGCGGTAACGACAGCCCCGTCGGACAAATGCTCCTTCTCAATCAGCCCCTGCTGCAAATGGGCAGAACCGACAGCTTTAGAAGACAGCGACTCCTCTGTTATTGCACCGGGCGACAAATGGTACGGGCGAATCGCTTCCGAGGATATCTTGTCAAACGTGACCGCTTCATCTGCCAAATGCTTCGTTTCCACCGCATTTTCAGCAAGCTTAGCCGCACTGATGCTTCCGTCAGCGAGCTTGCGCGACGTAACAGCGCCTTCGGCAATTTGCTGCTGTCCAACAGCAGCAGGACTAATATGCTTCTGCAGCACAGCTCCAGTAGCAATCTTATTATCCGTCACGGCACCTTCAGTCAGATGGGGGGTTCCCACACTAGATTCCGCCAACTGCTTCGCTCCTACAGAGCTTACCGACAGATGCCGCATTTCAATGCCATCGTTTGCAATCTTTTCGCTCGTAATACTGAAACGGCCCAAATGCCTTTCATTGATGGATTCATCCGCGAGCTTTGCAGCCGTTATGCTTTGATCCGCGAGCTTGGAGGCTGTGACCGATTGATCAACAAGCTTCATTGTAGATACCGACTGATTGGCAATTTTGGGCGAAGTCACAGCAGAATCCATCAGATGCTCGGCCCCGATTTCATTTATTTTGAGATGATCTCCGTTTACAGCGCCTTCCTGCAACTGGTCCGGTCCTACCGCCCCGTGCGCGATTGCTTCCATCGTTACGGATGTGGCCTGTAATTCTCTTGCCCCTACCGCTCCTTCGGTTAAGTGCTCGGCGGTTATTACGCTTGGGGCCAGATGCTTTCCCAGCAGTATACCATCCGCGACATGCTCTGCGAGCAGCATACCGGGTTTAAGATGAATGGCGTCAATCGAACCTTGAGCCAGCTTCTCGCCAGTAATCGCTCCATCCCGCAGCTTGGAACGAGTGACTGAGCCGTCAGCCAATTTAGAGGTGTGAATGGCATCATTGGCAATATTCTCCGTGCGAATCGTACCGCTTTTAATTTTGTTCGAAGTAACGGCTTGATCGTCCAACAATTCATTCGTTACTACAAAAGGTTTCAGATGCTTCGCTTCAATCGAGCCCTCTGCAATTTTGTCCGCGCTTATTGTGCGGTCAGCCAGCTTCGCAGACACAATACTGCCGTCCTTTAGCTTCTCGGTAGTAATGGAACGGTCACGAATTTTCGAGCCTGAGATCGCGTTGCGGGCCAAATGATCACTTGTGATGGATTCCTGCGCAATTTTGGACGATTGAACTGCGCCATCTGCGATTTTAATGCTTTCAACCGCAAAGTCAGCTATCGACCCCGTCACAATGGAGCCTTTCTTCAGCTTCGTTGCATCCACGGAACCTGGCGCCAATTTCTCGCTTATTACCGCATTGTCCGCAATATCATCAGTGTATACGAATGGCGTTGGTCCCTCAGGCATGCGTACTTCCTCAACACGTTCCTCCTTGCTCGCCTGGTCAAGCTTCGCCTGTTCCTCGGAAAGCTCTACTGCTGTGTCGATTGCTTCGTCGATTGCTTCTTCAGCATCCCCTTCTCCCACACTGAATTCCTCGTATTCTTCGGGTTCAGGCAATGCATCCGTATCCTCCTGCTCGGGAGCAGGCTGCTCATTTTCCTCGGGTGAGCGATCATTGACCTGCGGCTGCTCGTCGATAACTGCAGCGGGTGCTGATGCATTGACTTGTACCGGCTTCCTGCTTGATAAACGCGCGGCAGCGGCTTCCCTTTTCTTCAAATCATCCAGCCATTTCAACTCCGAAGTGTTCGGATTATCGACATAAAATAGCGGCTTCCGTCCTGCGGAGCTCTTCCCTTTCCTGCTCTTCGCCATAGCCCTCTCCTTCTTCCATCTTGAAATGTCATAGGTATCATATGCACCGGGCCATGGGCAGGTCACTAGCTATGAAAGGATAAAGTTAAGCTTCCGCATACTCCCCTCAGAAAAAAACAATGCACCGCGCGTCCATTAGAATGACTGAACGGAAGCTTCCATTCGCATTCGGTATGACGCTGCGGTGCATTGTATTGGGGCTGATATCCCCGTTTAATTGTTGTTCTCGCTGGAACAGCCTGACGCCGCTCGCATCGTTTGAATCCCTTTGGACAAAGTCGCCATATACAGCTCTGATCCATGCCAATCAATATCCATGACAGGCACACCGGGCTTGACCGAGAATAGCGTAAATTGCTTGCCCAGACGTCCTATCCGATATAGTCCCCGATCCGTGCATACATACACCTGTGAATGCTTCGAGACAACTCCGAATACGAAAATATCGTTGTACTGTATCGCATCGAATCCCCCCTTGCCATCGCCGACCATAAGCTCGCCACGCTCGCTTGCGCCGACCAAATAATCTCTGGATGCCGCAATGCTCGTCACTCCGACACCAAGCTTAAATTCAGCGAAGCGATCCGTTATTCGATCATACATACTAATGCCTTTATCATGACCGGCATACAAATATTGCGGGGTAAACAAGAAATCATATACCGTAGATCCTTCAAAAGCGGATTTCTTCCACTTCTGTCCGTCATTATAGATCAGGCCATCGCCTGTAGCCGCAAAACCATAACCCCATTCTTCCTTGTACTGATAGCAAGGAGTACTAACATCCGTAGGTATCCAGCAATCGTTAAGCAGGCCATAGAGTCCTCTGCTTGTGCAAGCATAGGGTCTTCCGCCAATTAGCTGCAGCCGATTTATCGTCGATCCTTCATGCAGACCTTCGGATAATCCGCTCCAGTCCCCATCCTCGGTCTTCTGAAACAACCCCCGCCCTGGAGACGCCGCAATAAGAGAGCGATCCGAGCGTACCTTGACAGAGGAGAAATGAATTGGACTGGACTGCCAGCTTTTATAGAAATCAGGAGACATTATTCGTCAACTCCTTGTAGGAATCATATCATTCGTTCAATCATTCATCTTCTATTGTAGTGATAATGATTATCAATGTCAAATATAATGATTGCCTGAATGCAGACATTGCCATTACTATAGGCAGCCAGCATGGTGGATTGAGAGATTCCGGTGTCAGGAGGCTGGAAGGTAATTTCTTCTCACAAAAAACTAGACACAGCTCAAAAGAACCGTGTCTTTCAAGCAAGCTCCTACTCTACCTGCTAGCAATCGCCCATACCATACCTGCAAAAGTACATCTCCTGCATCCAATATAGCTGTTCTCAGCCGGATCAGCTGCAATACATCAACAATTGCCAGAACCCCGCGTATAACGCACTCTTCTGATTTTTTGCTGTACTTTCGGCAGTTAGATGGCTTGAAAGGGTCCTTTCGGGCCATATTACCTGCATTTTTACAGCCACGGGGGGATGCAAGCAACGGTTGAAGCAGATTACGGAGGAAAAATGTTCCATAGACTGTTTCAACAGCTTGGTATTTTTTGTTCTGCAGCTTACCGTTATTTATACTTGCGCCAGTCCGAGCTGCTATTATTCAGCAGGTACTCAAAATTATTATCCAGTCTCTTCTGCTCGGCCTTGCGCTCCTCCTCTGCCTGCTTTCTCTGCTCCTCTAGCTGCCTCTCTTCTGCCGCGCTCAGCTCATCGGCCTGCGCTTTGAGCTTGCTCAGAACATCAGGACTGAGAAGATCCTTCAGTGTGGCAGGTTTATCCTGGGCAGCAGCTTTCGGGGAGGGGGTGTGTTTTCTCTTCTTCGCCATGGCACTCACCTCAAATTTATTTCCCCATATTATAACGCGTGTTGCTGCGGTTCACCAAGTTGCAATTGCTTGCGTTACATCCAACACAAATGATCCTGCATGTTTGTAATTTCACCGTTTATTCTGGGGCCCGTGCTTCATGCTACTGGAAAGCCCTTAGTCCCCCGCATATCTGCCCCTACATAAAAAAACACCTCGCATACTGGTATTCACGGTGGTCGAGACACACCCAATTACCAAGCCTGCATCGGTGCATTTTTGTTCAAGCCTTTCCGCACCGCGTGCGCCTCCCGGTGCGCGGTGCCATCGCGGCACACGGTGCTCGGTCACACGTCGGCGGTCAAACCTCGACTTACATGCTGTTCCTGCGGCCAGCTGCATGCCAGAGCGAGCCAGCACCTTTGCCAAGCGGTATCGAGCATGCAATTGCGTCGGTGACGAATCGCTTTGCTTCTATGACCGCTTCCGGCACAGACATACGGAGAGACAGACATGCGGCCACAGCAGATGCTGTTGTACAGCCCGTTCCATGCGTATTCGCAGTGAGCAAGCGAGGCGAACGCAATATGAGCGGCGCTGCCAGTGAATCGCCAACAAGCACGTCTACTGCAAAGCCCTCCGTTTCAAGCTCGCTGCTATTGACACGGCCCTTGATTGCGAAATCGATGTATTCACTATCTTCTGCCGAATGGCATTCCTCAGCTATCCTATAATCTGCCCTTGCCTTGTCATTCAAATGTCCGCCCTTCAGCAGCACATAACGAGACCCTAGCGCCAACAGCTCCCGCGCCGCCCGAATCATATCATCTACACCGACAATATCCGATTCCTTCCAGCCAAGCAATTCACAAGCCTCCGGTAGGTTAGGCGTGATCACCTCAGCAAGCGGAAACAGCACTGTCCGCATGGATGATATCGCTTCTGCTCGCAGCAGGGCTGATCCATCCTTCGCATGAAGGACAGGATCAACAACAACATGAGCGATAGGATGATGCTTAATCGCCTTTGCGACAAGCTGGACCACCTCCGATGACAGCAGCATGCCTGTCTTCATCACTGGAGCGCCAATGTCTTCCAGTACGGAGCTCAGCTGTGCTTCTACCATATCGAGGGGGACAGGATGGATAGCCTGTACGCCGACACTGTTCTGCGCCGTAACGGCCGTAATCGCCGTCATGCCGAAGACGCCGAGCTCCTGACAAGTTTTGAGATCAGCCTGTATGCCCGCTCCACCGCCGGAGTCTGAACCAGCAACGATAAGAAGCCTTGGCGGTTCAGCTCCAGCAACATACGAGCGTTCTCCCACTGCCATCACCGCGCACCTCGTGCTGACGCAAGGGCGAAACGATCCGGCGCGAAGGCCATCAGCAAGTCCGAAGCAATCCGCCGCTCTGCCAACAGGTCGCCAACTATCGCCGAAGTGGCTGGACTTAGCAATATGCCATTGCGATAATGTCCGGCAGCAATGATGATGTTCGGCTGACCTGGAACCGTTCCGATAAGCGGATAGCCATCCAGCGTCGCTGGCCTTAATCCAGCCCAGCGGAGATACGGCTGTTTGCCCTCCAGAAAAGGAAACAGCCCCGGCCCCCAGCGAAGCAGCCTGTTTATGCCGCGTTCCGTCACTGAATTATCGTAGCCCGCTACATCTTCGGAGGCGCCGCATACAAGCGAGCCGTTCCTTTTGCCTACCCAATAGGCTTGACTTGAGAACACCATATGTTTGACATCCGGCAGCGTTCCATCGAATGCGCAAATCTGGCCCCGTATAGGATGAATCGGAATCGGGAACCCGAGCAGCTCTGCATAATAACATGCCCATGCCCCAGCGCAAACTACCAGCTTGTCGCCATCAATGTGCTCGCCGGAACCGATTCTGATGCGAATACCGTTATCGGTATTATGAACAGTTATATCGCCTGCATGGGCAACGAACTGAACCCCCAGCTTTCTGCATGCCGCCTCCAATGCTTCTACAAGCTTGGGCGCATACACATGACTTTCATGCGGACTGTAAATCGCAGCGACCGCACGACTTGACAATGCGGGCTCCATCTTGTGAAGACGCCCTGCCTCCACCAGCTCGGCATCTGCGCCGAATCTGTGCTGCCAAGCCATTCTTGTCTGCAGCGGCAGCACATCTGCTTCATGCATCGCAACCGACAAGCTGCCTGATGACACAAGCTCGGCGCTCAATCCCGACACAGCTTCAATGCGCTCTACCCATTCAGGGTATCGCTTCAAACTATCCAGACAAAGCCGGAAGAAAGTGTCCGGCTGCTCTGCATTTTCCGTATAAGGCGCCAGCATGCCCGCTGCCGCTCCTGATGCTTGACCGCCGATTGCTCCGGGCTCGACCACTGTTACACGCGCACCGCCTTGCACAGCCTCGAAAGCGCAAGAAAGTCCAATAATGCCGCCGCCGAGAATGACAACAGAATGGCCCGCCACGTCAATGGCTCCCTTCCTGCGAAGCAGCCGCCACAGCCGCCATCGGCATTGAAATACCCTCATGCACGCTGCTCGCGGAGGCGTACCTGCGCTGCGGAATGCGGCCAGCCTGATAGGAAAGCCGTCCAGCCTCCACGGCAAGACGCATCGCACGAGCCATCGCAACAGGATCATTCGCCTTCGCCACCGGTGTATTGACAAGAATGCCATCTGCGCCAAGCTCCATCGCCCTAACGACATCAACCGCCGAACCGATCCCCGCATCCACAATAATCGGAACCTTCGCATCCTCCACGATAAGCCCGATATTATAAGGATTGAGAATGCCAAGCCCGGAGCCGATAGGCGCACCTCCTGGCATGACTGCGGAAGCTCCCGCTTCCTCCAGCCTTTTGCAAAGAATGGGATCGTCTGACGTATAGGGTAGAACGACAAAATTTTCTTTTGCCAGCTGCTCTGTCGCCCGCAATGTTTCGATCGGATCGGGCAGCAGCGTTCGCGGATTTGCGCTAATCTCAACCTTAATCCAATTGCCAAGCCCGGCTGCCTTGGCCAATCTCGCGATGCGAATCGCTTCCTCTGCGTTGCTCGCGCCGGATGTGTTCGGCAGAAAAACCAGCTCACGATCCGTCATATGCTGCAAAATCGAGTCATCCTCGACACTTGCAAGATTGACTCGGCGAACTGCAAAAGTAATCACCTCAGCTCCAGAAGCATGGAGCGCCATCTGAAGCACTGCCGGACTCGGGAATCTCCCCGTTCCTAAGAAAAATCGCGAAGAAAGCTTTTTACCGTCAATTACTAGCGGATCTTCATGGCCTGCCGTGATCACGCCGCTCAACCTCCTCCTACAAAATGAACAAGCTCCACAACGGCTCCCTCAGTAAGAGGAGCGCTCACCCAGCTCTCTATCGGCACGATCTCGCCATTCAATTCGACGACAATACGTTTATCGCGCAGATTCAATTGCTCCACCAGCTCCAGCACAGTCCGCGCAGTCGTCCGCTCTTCGCGTCCGTTGACGCAAACCTTGCGAGAGCTGCTTATCATGCTGTCGATTTGCTTTAATCGTATGTGATGCAGAAATGAACGGCATGCCCCCGCTACATCCTCGCTCCCGACAATAGCTGAGACCGCGCATATCCAAGCAGCACCCGCATCAAGCACAGCATTCACATTATCAAGCGTAATACCGCCGATTGCAACGAAAGGCAGCTTCACCCTCTCAGCCGCTTCGCGAACATAGTCTGTCGTAACCGCCGTTCTGCCCGGCTTCGTTCCAGTCGGATAGACGGGACCGACACCGATGTAATCCGCGCCTCCACGCTCGGCTTCCAGCGCCTGTTTGATACCATGAGTCGATATCCCGATTATTTTGTCCGGGCCGAGAATGCGCCTTGCCTCTGCCAGCGGCAGATCGTCCTGCCCCAGATGCACGCCGTCTGCGCCAACCGCCAGCGCAATATCAAGATGGTCATTGACAATGAACGGCACCTCATAACGCTGTGTCAGCTCGCGAAGCGCATAAGCTTGCGCAAGCACTTCGCGCTTGGGCGTATCCTTTGCCCGCAATTGCACAATATCTGCTCCGCCGATTAATGCTTGCTCCATCACATCGAGCATCGTTCGACCGGGATGGTAATTCTCACCTGTAATCACATATAACCGGCAATCGTTCAGCCTTTTCACCTCGTTGCTCGCCTCCCAACTGTCTCTTTCCAGAACAGCTTCTTCGCATCCTGATCTATATATCCAGCGTGTTCACCACATATCGCCTGCATAGCGTCACAGCTACCAGCGGGTCCTGTGTGCCTTGCACTAGAATTCGTCCATCGGGAAAAATAACGAGTCGCTCTTCGTCCGTAATATGGGCTCTGACAAGATAAGGGTTAGCCGTCACCGTACAGCCGAGTGAGACAAGAGCGTGCTCCAGATCTCGCAAATCAATATGGCGACCGAGCGTTACCTGCACACTGTCGCGTCCGCAAAGCGTTATCGCCCTTGGACGCTCCATATATACAAGCCCCTTGTAATCCTCTTCGCCAGGGACGGCACCCTGCTCATCCTCAACTGCCGGTTGCCGCATCGAAATCCCACTACTCGTCTGCTCCAGCTTGCTGGACCTCAGCAAGGCCAGTGCACTTGGGCTGCATATCGAACAGCTTGATACCGGTGCTGGCACTGCTGATTCTTTCAGTCGAAAAGGCCACAGGTTAGCCGTCAGCCATGTTCCTCTGAGCGCCTCCCCGTTGCCGCTCAGCCATTTCAGCGCCTCAACCGCCTGCATGGATGCAATCCATTCTACGATAGGGGAGATCACGCCTATCGTATCGCAAGTTTCTGCTCCATCACCTTGCTCTGCGCCGCCTATTAAACAACGCAGACAAGCCGTTTCACCCGGCACGAGGACAGCACTCATCCCTTGCGCGCCTGCAATTCCGCCGTAGAAGAAAGGAATACCCAGTTGGAAGCACGCATCACTCAAGAGCAGCCGTGTTGCCGCATTATCAGTTCCATCCAGCACCAAATCGGCGCCTTCCATTAGCTGAAGCACATTGCTCTCCGTTACATCAGCAACGAATGGCTCAATGGAGATGTCGCTGTTAATGCGCCTCAGCTTGTTTACAGCAGCAACCGCCTTGGGCAGCGCCAAGCGCGCATCCTCCTCGTCAAAGAGCATTTGACGCTGCAGATTGCTCGGCTCTACAAAGTCACGATCCGTAAGCTTCACAGTGCCGACACCCATGCGGACCATGTGCTGGGCAAGCGAAGCGCCAAGCGCTCCGCTGCCCACAATGAACACACAGGCGTCCCTCAGCTTTGACTGCCCGCTGAGGCCAATAGGCGAGAATCGGGTTTGACGTGAATATCGAGCAGCCCATTCATTCTGATTATCCGAATTCGATACACTTGACGAGTCTGCAGCTACTGCAGCCTCAATGCTTCTCTCAAGCATAGATCGAGCTGCCGGCTGCCTTGAATGCATCCGCCTTTTCTTTCATCCCTGCTTCGATAGCCTCCTGCGTCTCAAGACCGTTCTCAGCCGCATAATCCCGAATGTCCTGTGTGATTCGCATGCTGCAAAACTTAGGTCCGCACATCGAGCAGAAATGAGCCGACTTGGCCGCGTCTGCCGGCAAGGTCTCGTCATGGTAGGACATCGCTCGCTCAGGATCAAGCGACAGATGGAACTGATCGCGCCAGCGGAACTCAAACCGGGCCTTGGAGAGCGCATTATCGCGAATTTGAGCGCGTGGGTGGCCTTTTGCCAAATCTGCAGCATGAGCTGCGATTTTATACGTAATAACGCCTTCCTTCACATCCTCCTTATTTGGTAGTCCCAAATGCTCCTTCGGTGTAACGTAGCAGAGCATGGCCGTTCCGAACCAGCCGATCATCGCCGCTCCGATTGCCGAAGTAATATGGTCATAACCAGGAGCAATGTCCGTCGTAAGCGGCCCCAACGTATAGAAAGGAGCCTCTTGGCAAACCTCAAGCTGGCGGTCCATATTTTCCTTGATCAGATGCATCGGGACGTGGCCCGGTCCTTCAATCATCACTTGAATATCATGCTTCCAGGCGATTTTGGTCAGCTCGCCAAGCGTTTCAAGCTCACCGAACTGGGCTTCGTCATTGGCGTCTGCAATGGAGCCCGGACGCAGACCATCCCCCAGCGAGAACGAAACATCGTATTGCTTCATAATCAAACAAATATCCTCAAAATGCGTATACAGGAAGTTTTCCTTGTGATGCGCGAGACACCAGGCCGCCATAATTGAGCCGCCTCGCGACACAATGCCGGTCACACGCTTCGCTGTAAGCGGTATGTAACGAAGCAGAACGCCAGCATGAATGGTGAAATAGTCCACGCCCTGCTCGGCCTGTTCAATTAGCGTATCGCGGAATACTTCCCAGCTCAGATCCTCCGCTTTGCCGTCCACCTTTTCCAGCGCCTGATAGATGGGAACCGTACCGACCGGAACTGGAGAATTGCGGACAATCCACTCACGCGTCGTATGGATGTTTTTTCCTGTTGATAGATCCATAATCGTGTCCGCGCCCCAGCGAGTCGCCCACGTCATTTTCTCCACCTCTTCCTCAATCGAGGAGGCTACAGCAGAGTTGCCGATATTCGCATTGATTTTGACATGAAAATGTCTTCCGATAATCATCGGCTCGCTTTCGGGATGATTAATATTCGCCGGAATGATAGCACGGCCAATTGCAATTTCATTGCGCACGAATTCCGGCTCCATGCCCTCCCGAATCGCGATATATTCCATCTCGGGCGTGATGATCCCCTTGCGCGCATAATGAAGCTGCGTCACATTGCTTCCGGCTTTAGCCCGCAGCGGCCTGCGCTCCAGAGCAGGGAACTGCTCAGCACCCTTCTTCGCCATCGTTTCCTCTGTAACGAAGCCATTATCCACCGGTTTGATATCGCGCCCATCATAGGCTTCTACATCACCGCGCTCCTCGATCCATGCACGGCGAAGCGAAGGCAAGCCACGGCGAACGTCAGACTTATATTCAGTATCCGTATAAGGACCGCTTGCATCGTAGACACGAATTGCTTCATTGGGCACATCCTCGCCGCCATTGCGCCCAGCTGTCGAAGAAAGTTCAATTTCGCGCATAGGTACGCGGAGGTCAGCACGGCTGCCCTGTACATAAACTTTGCGGCTGCCCGGCAGCGGTGTCGTAAGAATCGTCATAAATAAAAAACCTCCCAAGGTATGATTATCGGATAATCCCTAGAAGGCGCATGTCGTATAGAGGGTGCGGACGGGCAATGCTGCAGCGCTTCGTTAGCCGTCCTTCGTCAGAGCGCACAAAAAAACCGCTCCGGCGAAGGAGCGGTGAATGTCGCGGTCTGCTGCCCGCAAGCTGAAGCATGCGCTTCACACTCGCGGGCACACAAGTCATTCGGCCTGTCATGATCTGCAATCACAACGGTCCGCATGCTTGCTTGGCACGCACAATCCCACTTTCCTACGCTGGCATGACCCAGATCAGGTTCGAAGGGACCAAGGCAATTGCGTGCCTTATCTCAGCCCATTTAATGGGCGCCCCTAGTGGATTTCCTGGTTCGACTATACCGCTGATGAACAAACATTGTCAATCTTTATTCTTCATACTTGTCCTTCCCCAGCGCAGCGGCCTGTATGTTCATTTCAATCGTTCAATTTATATAGCAGGTTTAATCATCCTCCGCTATTGCCTTCGATGAACACCAACCGTTTGCTGAATATTGCCCCTGATCGCAATTGGCACTGTCGTTGTTTTAATCGTTCCATTGCTGTAAGTGGCAGTAAACGTAAAGATGAGAGGACCGTCCGGCAAATGCTCGAAGCTCTCGTCCCACATCTCCCCAGTCCAGCTCGTACCTGCTGCATTGGAGGGTGTCATATCTACTGAAAAACCGCCCATCGTCACTTCAACCTGTTCCGTCCGCGTAGCTGTACCCGTTGCCGTCGTGCCGCTTGCCAGAACAAATTTCTCACCGGCCCAGAATACATCGTATCCTCGCGGACTATTATCGGTACCACTCTCCTTATTATTGAAGGACTTCCGTCTCTCATTCCAAAGAGCTGTGTGGTCCACCTGTCCTTCAACTTTCAGCGGCAGCACTGTAATTGTCTTAACAACGACAACTGCTGGAGCTTTGCCATCCGAGACCATTTGCTCGACCTTGTATCCCCCTGGCTCGGCTCCTCTGAATACCGGCCCTGTAGTTGAATAAGGCTGATTAACATGATAGGCAAAAGATTGCTCCATTCCATCGGGGTCCGTCACTTTATAGCTGACGCTTAGCATGTCTCTGTCCGGGTCATCCAGCGCATGCGATACTCGGATCATATCCCCCTCATAGACCGGTTTGGGCAGCCAGTCAAAATCAGCTGTCGGCGGCCGGTTCGTCTCGATATAAAAGTACTTGGGAGCGCTCCACTCGCTCCAATCATATCCGTCATAGGTCCGAACTATGACATACATCGGGACATGCTCCGGCAAATCAACGCTGGGCCGCCAATTCAGTGAAGCCCCCGGCTTCACGCCGGATTCAAACAGCTGCATTCCGCCATACCTGTAGAGCTTGAGCTCATAGCGGGTTTGCGGGTCATTATCCGCATCCGAATAGCTCCACATGAAAGCTGGACGCAGCTCAGTGAGCTTCGTCGGATTGTTCTGATCCACACTCTCTGGCACTGTAATTTGAGCCACAGGCTTGTGGTTCACAATGTTCACCTGGCGGCTGAACTGCGCTTCCGCTCCTGCCGAGTCTGTCACTATTTGACGAATGGTAAAAGAACCCAAGCTGCTGAATGTCTTTGACCAATTGGTGCGCGATGTGCTCTGTATGGACTCCGCCCCGCCAGTAGTCATATTGCGAATATAGTACTCATGCGGCAGATTTTGGCGTCCGCCATCCTCTGCATCATAGGCTGTTGAATTGATCGTGATCGGCACGTTGCGGAACGTGTTGATATGGGATGTCGTGAAGCCTGGAACAGGCGGTGTGTTTGGCGTTGCAATAGATGATACATCCAACGTCACGACAGTGTAGTCCGACCAAGCCCCGTATTCATCCTTCACAGCAAGCCCAATATCATAAGGCCCCTTCTCCTGCGGTGTTACAAGCTTCTCATAGATCGTTGCTCCTGAAGGTGTTGTGTAAAAGAACTTCTTCTCGACGATCCCTTTTGTCCGCAGATAGTCCAAACCTGTAGCTTCAGTTGAATACTTCGTACTGCTTTCATATCTATCCGGGTCAAAGCTGCTGTCACTCCAGATCAGCTTGCCGTCTGCCGCTGGAACAACCGTGAACTTCGAAATCGGACGGCGATGCACCGTGACCTGCTTCATGAACGGATTGGAATTTTTTCGATAGTTGTCAAAGGTCATGTCCGGCGTGAGATAGTCCGGATGCGGATCATCCTTCGCCCTTAGCGTCACCTGGTAGTCGCCGACCTTATCAAAGCCCAACCGCTCGGAATCGAAGGTTTGGCCGTTCAGTGCCGATACGCCCCCATTGTTAATAAACCTTGGTGTGTGCTGGATGCTCCAGCGATAGGAGCCAGCCTTCGGATCGCCTTCGGGATCGAGGAAGAGGATGTTCTTATACGCTACATCAGCCGTCGCGGTTCCTTCGTCCCAAATCGCATAGCTGTCCGACCATTCCACCTTATGACGCACAGCTTTGTACGTAAGCGAGCTGAACCGCACAAAGGACTTATCGCTATAATAACCGAAGCGTCCTTCGCTATATGCGCCGTCCTTCGCGGACAAGATCGGGATGTTATTCAGAAACACCTCGATTTCATCGCCTACCGCTTTAATGCGCATACCATAGCTTTTATCCGATTCAAATGCGTAGCTGCCAGTCTGAAGGACTGTTTGTTGGCCATTCACATATTTGACGAGATTGAACGAGGTTCCGTCGGTTTCCACCGCATATCGATTCTTCGGGTCCTGCATCCGGAAGGAGAAGCCCATCGTCTCGTTGTCATATGGAATATCCACCATCCGCAGACTGAATCTCATTTCGGCATCATTCAGTGATAGGTTGGACATGAACTGACCATTCGTGTATGCCTTGCGAACGATCGGCGCCGTTGACGGCGTGCCAGCAACAGCATTTATACCGTAATATCCTTCGCTCAACTCTGTAAAAAAGACGTAAAACCCGTCGCCGAAATATTCGCCGTAACGGATCGCATTACTGATTTCCAGCTTGCTTATAAGCGAGCCGGAAGGACTGTACACGCTGCCGAAGTCGGTACGATGACCCTCGACGGTTACAGACCCTTTGCCTGCTGCGGAATTCCCATTCCAATCTACATAATAATTGTCGAACTGAACTGCCGATACACTGTCTCCCTGCAGCTCGGAATAGCGTTGTTTCAGAGCACCCGTATGCATATCCAATACGAGGATGCCGTCTGTCGGGAAGTTGAACATTCCTTCCCACCGATTTTGATAAAATCTTGCCGCTACCTCCGCCTTGAACGGATTGATCGCCAGCCCGATATACGAATCGAAATCATACATGCTTCCATATCCGCCCAGAGAGCCCCTTGTCGGATAACCAAGCTCTGATGGCGGCGTCATGTAAGTGCGCCAGGCAACAGTTAAATCCGGGTTATATTTCGTTACACTGAGATCGTAATATTGATCTATGTTTCCGTTGCGAGAGGCGAAGCCTCCCTGTGCGAACAGGTTTCCATAAGGATCGCGGAACAATTTTCCTACCTTATACTTTGCCCCATGATTATTAATATAAGGTCCTCTTGGCGCAGGTATCGTCCAGTCCGGCTTATTCGTCAAAGTCAGATCCGGCGTTAGCTCAATCCATTTCGTTACCGGAATACCGGCAGAATGGTTCATACTAGTCGAGTAATCCGAACGCAGCATAACGTTGCTGCCTTTCGTATGGTCTATCTTCCAGTTGGACCAGCCATTCATGTCGCCCCGGCCCAGATCATAGATCATTGTTTTTTCTTTCAGCAATGCGCCTGTATACGCATTATGGACACGCAGATTGATGCTCACATCGATCATATCAAGGATATACAAATATTGATCGGCAATGTCCCAATCCAGTATCTGGCCTTTATTGCGGATCACGAATGCATAGGGACTGCCGTTCTTGTACCTGTGCTTGAGGCTCCGGGTTTTGTCATCGATATAGGACTCTACCGGTGAGAGCCGCTTGGGATCAAGTGCGTATATGCCATTGGTCGATGTGAACAATTGGCTTTGGAAATAAAACAGCTTTTTATTGGAACGCAGCTTCGCTTCCTGATCTTCCTTAATTATATTCCCGGTGTTATCTATCAAGGGATGGATCAGACTCGTATTAAAGCTGGTCGCTGCTCTCCACGGCGACAATCGGTTTGTACCGAAGCCATTATTGATCAACGGGAAACTGTTGAACGTCCTACTGCCCATGTACCCCGTTACCTTGTAAATATTATCGCCTTGATCGCCGAAGTTCCTCCCTTCGCCGCCAACGAGGCTGCCACCCTCCGCGTGCCACAGGTTTGATTTGTTAAAAACCTGCTCGTGGCTGTTCGTCACATATACCGGCCAATTCAGCATATCGTTCACTCTTACGGTCGTTGATGCGTCCAGATCCGGCTGCGGATTCTTGCCTTCTACCTCGAACGAAACCTCCGGAGCATTGTTCACGACATCCAGTATAAGCGTCGATTCGGCTGCAGCCGACGTATCCCCTGCCTTTCCATAGTTTTCAGTTACCTTCACATAGAACAAATACTTACCCACCTTCGGAGGGTTAATGACAACATTCTGCAGTTTGCCATCGATGGACTGCCAAGCATCGTCTGCGAAGCCGTTATTCTTCGCATCATATTTGTACTTGTACTCTGCCAGAACGATTTCATCTCCATCCGGACTGTAGGACTCGTTGAGGATAACGGATGGTTCATTGCGTATGCCGAGTGACGGCACTTTGAGCTTGGCAATCGGCGGCAGATCCGGCTTGACGATAATTGTACAGGTGGCTGGCGATTCGGACTTCAAGCCATCTGTATCATAGACATCGAGCGACACAGTTACAGTAATATTTTCGCTCGTCCCATTCGTGTACGAGTTGTTCTTATTCGTCCATTCATCGCGGCTGTGCTTAATCCCTTTGCCTATCGGACTATAGCTTCTGCTCGAATTGAAGGCAGAATCGGGCACAGGATGATTCTCAATGACGAATGGCGGACATTCGAGAACAGCAACCGGATTTTTGGAGACGACATTGATATACGTCGAAGACTGCGCCGTTAATCCCCATTCATCGCGAATCTGAGCGGAAATATTGTGGAAGCCCTTCTCCATCGTAATGTTGAGCATGGCCCAGTCATGGACCGGATACTTGGTTGGCAGTGACCTTATCCAGGAGGACTGGCTCTGGCTGAAGAAAAATTCGTCAAAAAAAATCCGATCACCATCTGGATCGCTTGGTGTCGGAATACTGGGATTTTGTATGACAATGAGATCTAATTTCGTCCCTTCTACGATATGATGTACTGGCTTAGTCGGTTCTTCCGGCCGTACAAAAGCGATTTGAAATTGAGGTGGGTTATTGTCACTATCAGGAGCTTGTACAACCAGCGGTTTCGGTCCGACTACCTTCTCACCGCAGCTTGTTTTGATTGTCATGTACACATTATGCGAACCAACACCGATAATCGATGGATAGGTGCTGTGCGTGAAGGTGGAGTCTTTCGTGTGTCCATATACCTCTGGGCCTGTCCATGTTATTCCCCGTTCGATCTTGAACGAGTGCGATTGATAGGTGCAGCCATTCATAAGGAAGTCCTTCGGAATTAATGTGAACGAATCACGATAATTAATCTTGTTAGGGTCAATATCGAAGTCACCAGTGAATGTCTTCGTGCCAGGGTCGCCAGGCTTGAATTCTTTTGATACTTCATTGTTGCTTTCCGATTCTTCATCGATTGAATTCGCAGAATCCACAATGAATCGGAATGTTTTCTTTGCAGCGGAAGTGAATTTGTAATCGAATGAAATATCTCTTGTAGAGCTATTGGATGGAACAGAAGACAGCGTGCTTAGATGCAGCTGCGCACCCGTTTCGTCCAATACTTTTAGGTTGAACGATTTGTTGATAGCTGGGCCTTCATTGCGATACTGGGCTTTGAAGGTTGAGGTTTTGCCGATCTCAGGTGTTTCCGCACTTACAATATCAATTGCAACAAGATCGGGTTGGGTTGGTTCAACTATTCTTTCATAGGTGACATCAATTTCAAATTCCATGATGTATGTTAATGCGATCCATTGTGTCACTGTATCTAATCTATAAATGCGCCCTTCTACCGGATATGGTAACGAATAATCAGGTTCATAATCCCCAATTGGTTTATTAAACTTTTCTATCATAGGTTTATGAAGCTTGATATAGCCGAAACCATCTTTACCTTTTCCTTTTTCATCGACTATAATTCCAGTCTTACTCTCACAATTTCCATACTGATCTTTCGTTTCACAAATTCTTTTTCCGTTTTCATCTAGATCCCCAACAGGAATAGCGTCTATAATATTGAAGGATGGAGGGTAGATTAAAGATTTAGGTATAACAACCATATCCTTCGTTTCAAATGTTGCTGGGGGCATTATTGCATCCGACCAAGAAGCTGCTGATCCATCAGGAAACCGAAGTTGTTCAGGGATCTTCCTTCCACTAATATCTTTATCCGGAAACAGCCCTGGATACTGCGATATTCCATTACTCATCGATGCAACAGCTCCAGGGAATTCATATGTTCCTATTTCCGGCAAACTAGTTCGCCAATTCTTACCTGAGCTAGTCCGCCAGATCGCATGGTACATATGTGAATCTGTTGTACCAGTTAAAGGGACCATATCTCCATTTAATCCCCCGACAATAATTTTATTAGTAGATTCATTATATTCTCCCAATTGCCCCTTACTTATACCGTTTTTTTTCAAATTATAAGATTTTACATTATAGTTCGTGAACTGGGGAACTAGTACAGAAATATTGCGAAGAAGTATAGGGCTATATTTCTGATACCCTGTCATATTAGCTGACGATATTGTTTTCGTCATCGTGCTTGCTTCTGCCGCCATTGTAGGCATCGGAAACAATGTGACTACTATTGCTAGAAATAATAGTATGGAAATAAAACGTTTCAAATCTGTCACCCACCTTATCTAAATATCTTCCCTTCTTTTGAAAAGAAGAAGTTTCTTGATATCGTCCAATCAAAGTAAAAGAATGTTTTATTGTGTTCTCTAAATGTGTTCAATTTTGACTTGCTTATTGTGGCCAAATGCCATGTATTCACTTTATTAAGTGTGTCTAATTTTATCGGTACTCTTAACGCTAATGGGGTCGTCTTTAAAAATTCTGGTGAAATATATGATCTAATAAAATGAGGATTACCAGTCATCATGTCAAAAAATAATGTTGTTTTCGGAACTGTTTTTACATTCTCCATCGTAATTTTGTACGCAACTAAATAATCTCCCTTCCAATCGCTCCTACTTATTTTATTGAGTTCAGGAACCCATTTCCGATAAGGACTATCCTTATCATCAAGGTCAATAATTAAGATTTGCTCGAATGTACCTTTTACCGCATCCGAAAGAGCATGTGTTTGAGGCAAGGGATTTATCTTACCTCCCCACATCGTCTCCATGTTTGTTCCACTCAATTCCACTTCCGCATAAGAAGCAGCACGCTTATCCATTTTTAAAGTTTGACCAGCAAGAGCTTGAAGTACACGATCGATAATAACTACAGCTTGCGCGCGAGTGGAGGACTCATCTTTACCCAACTCCCCATTAGCTACACCCGTAATGAGACCGCGTTTCGTCGCTTCATACATCAACTCTTTATCCTTCGCATCCCTCAAGCTTCTGTCTACCGCACGCACCGCAATTCTGGCTGTCTCCAATCGTGTAATCGGCTTATCCCATCCAGCAGCGAAATCCTTCGTCGTATAAACGCCTGCAGTCTTTGCGGCCTCAACATACGGTACATACCATGATTGCCCTTCCTTGCGCTCAGAAACATCAAGTTTAAGCGCTGTGACCGCCATTTTGATTAACTCTGCGCGTGTTACAGTTTGATTAGGTTTAAATGTGCCATCAGAGAATCCGTTCACGATTCCTCGCTGAACGAGACTTGCAACAGAAGAATAGAACCAGTCCGACGACTTCACATCGTTGAACCTTTCAGCAGTTGCAAAACTAGTAGTAAATGAAATTTGTGAAACAAGCAGAACTAACACAGCTACAAATAAACTAATCTTTCTTAACATTAATATCTCTCCCTTATCTCGTTAATGAACACCGTTTCAGAATGCTGCAGCAATGCTGGCAGCTATTCCTTTCATCCTGATGGTTCTTCACATCCCTCCTCATCTATCAACAATTAATTACATTGTTTTGAATATTGTAGTTGGCTAGCAGGAATGCTGACAGATAGATCCCGTAGATATGAGGCTGAATATTTTTGATAGCCTCTCATATTGGAAGATCTTACAGTTCGTGCAGGCTCTGCTGCTGCTGAAACTGATTATTTGTTTTTTCATTGTTCCAATTCTCACTCCTCCTTATAAAAAATTCGTCCTTCAGGTGCTAAATGAATTACACTTTGGTTATTGCGCTGAAAGTTAAAAAATGGCCAGTTTTTTTCTTTGAAGCGCGCAAGTTTTTCTTTGCTAATAGTAACTAGATGCCACGTCGTTACTTGGTTTAATTTATTCAATATGATGGGTATTCTTTTGCTAAATGCTGTCTTAGTATCTGGTGAGATTACTCCTCTTCGAAAATCCGGGTTACCTATAAGCATGTCAGAATAAAACCATGCTTTAGGGATAATCTTGGAATTCTTCATTGTAATCTTGAAGGCAATAAGATTATCACCCTTCCAGCTCTTACTATCTATTTTCACAAAATCGATAACCCAATTTCTGTACGGGCTATTCTTATCATCTAAATCGACGAATAGAATCTCCTCGAATGTACCTTCCACAACATCGGAAAACTTGTGCGTTTGAGGCAAAGCATTCATCTTCCCGCCCCACATCGTCTCCATATTCGTTCCACGCAGTTCCACTTCCGCATAAGAAGCAGCACGCTTATCCATTTTTAAAGTCTGGCCAGCAAGAGCTTGAAGTACACGATCAATAATAACGACAGCTTGGGCGCGGGTAGAAGACTCGTCTTTACCTAGCTCTCCATTAGCTACACCCGTAATAAGACCGCGCTTCGTCGCTTCATACATCAACTCTGTGTCCTTCGCATCTCTCAAGCTTCTGTCTACCGCACGCACCGCAATTCTAGCCGTCTCCAGTCGTGTAATCGGCTGATCCCATCCAGCGGCGAAATCCTTCGTCGTATAGACACCTGCAGTCTTTGCGGCCTCAACATACGGAACATACCAGGATTGCCCTTCCTTGCTCTCTGCAACATCAAGCTTAAGCGCTGTGACCACCATCTTAATTAACTCTGCGCGTGTTACCGTTTGTTTAGGTTTGAATGTTCCGTCAGAGAATCCATTCACGATTCCTCGCTGCACGAGACTTGCAACAGATGAATAGAACCAGTCCGACGACTTCACATCCTTGAAGCCTTCAGCAGTCGCAGAACTAGTAGTGATTGAAATTTGTGAACCAAGTAGAAATAACACAGCTGCAATTAAACTAAAACTAATCTTTCTCATCAGTAATAGATCTCCCTTATCTCGATAATGAATCGTTTCAGAACGTTGCAGCAATGCGGGCTGCTATCCGTTCATCCTATTGATTCTTCTCACCCCCTTTATAAATCAACAATTAAATACATTGTTTAGAATATTTCACCACCGCCTATGAAAACACTCTCCCTTTTGGTGCTAATAAGAATGATTTCTGAATATTCCAATCAAAATACCAAAAATAACTGTTCTTAGCCTTGTACTCTGCGATCTTTTCTTTGCTTATTGTGAACAGATCCCACGTCGTTACTTTGTTCATCGAATTAAAGGAAATATACTTTTGAATCGCAATTGGGCTTGATTTTGTATGTTCTTCTGGAATAACTGCCCTTACCATATATGGATTTCCAATAAGCATAAAGCTATAAAGAATTTCGGCTTTTTTGATGATTTTTGTATTCTCCATTGTCACTTTAAATGCGAGCAGATAATCCCCTTTCCATGGATTACCATCAATTTTTAATAGTTCTGGCACCCACCCCCGATATGGACTATTTTTATCATCGAGATCAATTATAAGCACTTGCTCAAAAGTACCTTTAACTTCGTAAGACAAATCCTGTTTCAACGGTAGCGGGTACATCTTCCCGCCCCACATCGTCTCCATATTCGTTCCACGCAGTTCCACTTCCGCATAAGAAGCAGCGCGCTTATCCATTTTTAAAGTCTGACCAGCAAGAGCTTGAAGCACACGATCGATAATAACGACAGCTTGAGCGCGGGTAGAAGACTCGTCTTTACCCAGTTCCCCATTAGCTACACCCGTAATAAGACCGCGCTTCGTCGCTTCATACATCAACTCTGTGTCCTTCGCATCTCTCAAGCTTCTGTCTTCCGCACGCACCGCAATTCTAGCCGTCTCCAGTCGTGTAATCGGCTGATCCCATCCAGCAGCGAAATCCTTCGTCGTATACACGCCTGCAGTCTTTGCGGCCTCAACATACGGAACATACCAGGATTGCCCTTCCTTGCGCTCAGAAACATCAAGTTTAAGCGCTGTAACCACCATCTTAATTAATTCTGCGCGTGTTACCGTTTGTTTAGGTTTGAATGTTCCGTCAGAGAATCCATTCACGATTCCTCGCTGCACGAGACTTGCAACAGATGAATAGAACCAGTCCGACGACTTCACATCCTTGAAGCCTTCAGCAGTCGCAGAACTAGTAGTGATTGAAATTTGTGAACCAAGTAGAAATAACACAGCTGCGATTAAACTAAAACTAATCTTTCTCATCAGTAATAGATCTCCCTTAACTCGATAATGAATCGTTTCAGAACGTTGCAGCAATGCTAGCTGCTATCCGTTCATCCTGTACATTGTTTAGAATATTTTTCCGCCTCCTCTTGAATGAAAACAATTGTATTAGTAATGAAGTAATAATTGTTACTAAAGTGATAATAGAGAGGGTACGTTTCAATTATTCCACCTACTTCCCAAAAATCTTTCCTTTTGGAGCAAGATCAATATCTTTTCCATTTGTAAGCGTAAAATATAACAATGCCATATTCGATTTCTTAAAGTCTGAAAGTTTATCTTTACTTATTACCTGTAGATCCCAGGTAGTAATTTTATTTAACGTATCTTGTAGAATATATTTTTTTTGACCAAAAGGGGATGGTTTTTCTTTATTTAAAGGTATATAGGCATCCATGAAATGAGGTGCACTAGCAAGGTTATTAAAATAGAAAAAACCTTTTGGAGTTACTTTTGTATTCTCTAGTACAATTTTAAAGGCTACTAAATAATCCTTATTTGTTTCAACCCCATTGATTTTTTTTACTGTTGTAGCCCAACTACGATAAGGGCTTTCTGAATCTTCAAGGTCGATGATCAGAATTTGCTCGAAAGTACCGGTTATTGATGTGTATAAACTATGTTTTTGAGGAAGATCATTCATCTTCCCGCCCCACATCGTCTCCATATTCGTTCCACGCAGTTCCACTTCCGCATAAGAAGCAGCACGCTTATCCATTTTTAAAGTCTGACCAGCAAGAGCTTGAAGCACACGATCGATAATAACGACAGCTTGAGCGCGGGTAGAAGACTCGTCTTTCCCCAACTCCCCATTGGCTACACCCGTAATAAGACCACGCTTCGTCGCTTCATACATCAACTCTGTGTCCTTCGCATCTCTCAAGCTTCTGTCTACCGCACGCACCGCAATTCTGGCTGTCTCCAATCGTGTAATCGGCTTATCCCATCCAGCAGCGAAATCCTTCGTCGTATAAACGCCTGCAGTCTTTGCGGCCTCAACATACGGTACATACCAGGATTGCCCTTCCTTGCGCTCTGCAACGTCAAGCTTAAGCGCTGTGACCGCCATCTTAATTAACTCTGCGCGTGTTACCGTTTGTTTAGGTTTGAATGTTCCGTCAGAGAATCCATTCACGATTCCTCGCTGCACGAGACTTGCAACAGATGAATAGAACCAGTCCGACGACTTCACATCCTTGAAGCCTTCAGCAGTCGCAGAACTAGTAGTGATTGAAATTTGTGAACCAAGTAGAAATAACACAGCTGCGATTAAACTAAAACTAATCTTTCTCATCAGTAATAGATCTCCCTTAACTCGATAATGAATCGTTTCAGAACGTTGCAGCAATGCTGGCTGCTATCCGTTCATCCTATTGATTCTTCTCATCCCCCTTTATAAATCAACAATTAAATACATTGTTTAGGATATTTTACCACCTCTTCTATCATTCGACGATACCTTACAACAAAAAAAGCACCCGCCTGCAAGCCGAAAATCAGCCTACAAGCAGGTGCTTCCTGCTATAAGTCATATACAAGCATTTCGTTCAATTACATTTATCTTACTCAAACTCGGCTAGAATTTCAACCTATATTTTACATATCCCTATTTTCCCGAAGTACATTCAGCCAACGAACCGCTGTATGATGCCAAGTGAATTGCTGCTCCACACGCTCTCTGCTTCGCCTGCCCATAGATAGCCGCAGCTGTTCATCCTGCAGCAATTGCAGCAGTCGTTCTCGTGTCTCCGCCTCTACAGCCTCCGGATTCACAAGAAAGCCTGTAACGCCGTCCTCGATTATTTCCTTCATTCCTCCTGCCCGTGTTGCAACGACAGGTAGCCCGCAAGACATCGCCTCAACGTTAACTAAACCGAATGCCTCCCGGCTGCCTGAAGGTACTACAGCCACATCTGCGCCAAGAAACCAGTCTGGCACCTCTGAATATGGCACATACGGGACAAATTGCACATGCCCGGACATTCTTCGCCCAAGCCGATGAAGTCTCCGTACATAGGCTGTCTGTCTGGTTGAACCATAGAACGCCCCTCCTACAACTACGAGCAGCGCCGATGGATGCCGCTTTATAAGCTCAGGCATAAGCTGCAGCAGGTGATGCACACCCTTCTTCCCGATTAATCTGCCCATAAACAATATCACGCTGCGCCCGCTCCATCTTCGCTCATCTCGCAATATAGCCCGATGCCGTTCTCCCTCTACAGAGAATTGCGACCGAAATCGATCCGTGTCAACACCGGGGTATATGACTCTCAGCTTATGGGCACAGCTTGGAACACGAGCAGCAACAACCTCTCTGAGGAACTCGCTGTTTACAAGTATTTTCTCGGCTGACTGCATGCTTCTCGTCAACGTCTCCGGTCGAATTGCCTTTCTCCCAATAAATGTTGCCGAATGCAAGTGCAGCCATACCCGGCTGCCAGGCCTTGATTTCTTCAGTATTAGGACAGTCCCTGGACGATTCTCCACTTCAATAACGTCCGGTGAATATTGCAGCAGCGCCTTGCCGATTCGATCTACATACTTCCGTTTGTCGCCTGCCGGATACCGTTCACAGGTAGCGCCGCCAAGCATGCCCCGCTTCGGCAGCGACCTGCCGGCCCTGCCATAAATACGTGCTTGAACATCTGGTACAAGCAGCGGTACGAATTTCTCTACGACACGCTCGACGGAGCTGCTGTTAGGCGAAGGAAGTGGAAAAGCGCCAGGAGTTACAAACGCGATTCGAGGTCGCGTCATCGATGCATCAGCTCCTTTCTCACACATGCTTGTTTTGCTGTTACAGCATACGTAAAACTCTGATGCATGAACCCGTCATTCCCCCAGTAGAGACGCCTTTTGTACACTGCCTTTCGAGCTTTTCAATGGCAGCATCTATCCCAGACTACCAGCTCCACCTCCTGCGAGCCATCTCCAAATGGTCAGCGCTGTGCAGGCAATCGAGCGCTCTCCAGCAGTCTTCCAGCTATGTAAGGGCCAAGGTAAGCGCCGCTTGCAAGAAACACCGGATTAAGCAGCACCTCATGAACCTTGGTCATAAAAACTGTATCATCCGCCAATGTCTCGATAATCGTAGCTGATGCCGGAATGAAGAAGCCCGCAACCGCAAGCATTGCTGCGATATCTATGCCGATCTGCGCCGTTCGGCTGTTGCTGCGCGCCCAGCAGCATAGAAATGCTCCAGCGGCTAATCCAATTAATAAGACAGCCAGCATTGTCAATCACCTCAATATCCAGCATTCGCCAGAAATGAATTCATTAAACATCCCCCGGCAGTGAATTGTTATTGCAACCGCTTATGACAAACTGTATTGATTAATGGAACGCGATATGTCAAACTAGTCGGAGACCTGCATAACACGATGCATGGTAATTTAGAAAGGACGTGAATTTGCAGCATGGCCAAATGGCTGCTACGATCGATGACCGAGCTCAGCTCTCGCAAATGGATCTCGCGTATAACCGGACGCTTCGCCCAATCGCGTGCAAGCCGGCGTTTTATCCCCCGATTTGCCAAGACATACAGCATTCAAGTTGAAGAGGCCGAGAAACGGCTTGACGAATACAGTACGCTGAATGAATTTTTCACCAGACGGTTGAAATCCGGTGCTCGGACAATAGATTCCGCAACTGCCTCACTTGTCAGCCCTGTTGATGCGCTCATCACTGGTATCGGACCGATTCATGCGGGTACAATTATAAATGTCAAAGGTCAGGATTACACGGTCGAGGAATTGCTTAACCATTCCCCGCGAACAGAGAATTACAGAGACGGCTACTACATGGTTCTCTATCTGAGCCCTACGGACTATCACCGTATTCATACCCCTGTGGACGGCAGGATTATCGAGCGCGAGCATGTTCCTGGCAAGGTTTATCCCGTCAATGATTTCGGCCTTCGGCATATGCCGAAGGTGCTGAGCCGGAATGAGCGGCTTATCACCTACATTCAGCATCAAAGCGGCGAGACAGCTGTGGTCAAAGTCGGTGCGATGAATGTAAGCAGCATCAAATATGTGGAGCCCCTCCATGACAAGGTTGGTAAAGGCCAAGAGCTTGCATACTTCGAATTCGGATCAACTGTCGTGCTGCTTACAGAGGATGATACTTTCGCTCCGAGAAGCGATCTTATGACAGGCGTCAAGGTAAGAATGGGTGAGAAGCTTGGGAGCATTATTGAAAGCTGATCACGTCTATATTTGACCGCTCATACTAAAACAACGCCGCTGCAAGCATCCTCTTTACGGACGATGCTTAGCAGCGGCGTTATTATTTCCGAGCTCTATACGAATACGAGTATGAGATTGTACCTGTTCCATTCCAAATAAACATCATCCGTCATCTGATTTCCGATGGACTTTTACCCGTGTATTGCTTAAACTGCCGGCTGAAGAAAAATATATCCCGATAACCAAGCGCATCCGCGACCTCCGTCACGTTCATCCCCGCATGCATGAGCAGATGCTGCGCCCGTTCAATTCGAGTGCGAATCAAATACGTCTGCACAGACGTCCCTATAATATCCTTGAACTTGATTGAGAAATATCTTGGCGAAAGCTGCGCGCGCTGTGCCAGCTCCTCTACACGATGCGCAATACTAGGATTCTGACGAATAAAATTCGCCACCTCGTGAATCTCCTCGGTCAATTGATTGCTCGCCTTCCGCTCTTTGGGCCCCTCGTAATCTACACGCAATAAATGAATCATCAACTGCTTCAATATGAGCTGAGCTTCCTCCTCTGCAGCATAAGTCTTAACAAGGAAGAGCCGTACATACCTTGATAATAAATTTTCGAAATCAACGGTCTCGTTCAGAATACGATAGGATTGCGGGATAAGATCAACCTGCTCCGTTACATCAAAATGAATATAAGTGAGCACTAGTGGCTTCTGCGGGTTATGGGTGGCGCTTGGATGATCATTCGGACGGAATAGAAAGCAGCTTCCTGGTCCGATTTCATATACCCTACCATTCAATTCAAGCTCTCCCTGGCCGCTCCAAACATAAAAAAGATCAAAGTTGGCCATTGGTTTTTCTCTTTTTTGCCATTTCCATCCAGGCTCGCAAACAATTTTAGCGAATGCCGACAGCAATTTAATGGATGAAGGCGGACAATGCAGCATGGTGGCTCCCTCCCCTTTAAATCAATAGCAGTGATTGGATTCCCAGTCGCTGCGGACTGGCCTTGTTGTTGTCATCATACAACAGCATAATTTACACGCGCAAGCCCAACAGGCCATCGATTGCGAATAGAAATAATTGTTTGCTATTTCATTTTCTTTAATGGCCTTCCACTCCAATAAAGTGATATAATATGAGCTAAATGGTTTTCTGTACAGGTAAGCTTAAGAATAAGAAATGAACACATTGGAAGGATGAATGAATTCCATGAACCCACTTGCACAGCAGTTAAACACGACAATCGAACGTGAGAATGCGCATGTGTATGCCATGCTTTCATCGCTTGGCAGAGCCGTCTTTTTTCCGAAGGAGGGCATATTAAGCCAGTCTGCGGAAGCAAAAGCCAAAGCTACAAAGTACAATGCGACGATCGGGATCGCCACAGAAGGCGGAGCGCCGATGCACTTGAAGATCATACAAGACACGCTGTCCGCTTATAATCCCAAGGACATTTATGAATATGCGCCACCTGCGGGCAAGCCTGAGCTCCGTTCCGCTTGGCGGGCGAAGATGCTCAAGGAGAACCCTTCCATAGAAGGCAAACGATATGGCAACCCGGTCGTTACGAACGCGCTGACTCACGGTCTGAGTATCGTTGCTGACCTGTTCGCAGATGCAGGCGATGCCGTTGTGATCCCCGACAAGAACTGGGAGAACTACGAGCTGACGTTCGGCGTTCGCCGAGGCGCGGCAATTATCGAATATCCGCTGTACAACGATGCGAACCGCTTTAACAGCGCAGGACTGCGCGAAGCGCTGCTCGCTCAGAAGGGCAAGGGCAAAGCAATTGTCGTGCTCAACTTCCCGAACAATCCGACCGGTTACACCCCTGGCGTGCAAGAAGGCGAAGAAATCGTCGCTGCAATCCGTGATGCTGCAGAAGCAGGCGTGAATGTCGTTGCCGTTACAGATGATGCCTACTTTGGTCTTTTCTTCGAGGATTCTATGCATGAATCCTTGTTCGGGAAGCTCGCTGATCTTCATCCGCGCGTGCTGGCGGTCAAGATTGACGGCGCCACGAAGGAAGAATTCGTATGGGGCTTCCGCGTAGGCTTCATTACGTTCGCAGCACAAAGTGAAGCTATGCTGAGTGCATTGGAGCAGAAAACGCTTGGAATCATTCGCGCTACGATCTCAAGCGGACCTCATCCATCGCAGACCTTCGTCCTGCGGGCACTGCAATCGCCGGAATTCGATGCTCAGAAAGCAGAGAAAGCCGGCATTATGAAAGGACGCGCCAACCGGGTCAAGGAGCTGCTGGACAGCGGACGCTATGGCGATACCTGGTCCTATTACCCTTTCAATTCCGGCTATTTCATGTGTCTCAAGCTGCGCGATGTAGACGCAGACACCGTCCGTCAGCGTCTGCTTAACGAATATGGCGTTGGAACAATCGCTCTAGGTCAGACCGACCTGCGCGTCGCATTCTCTTGCATCGAGGAAGTTGACCTTGAAGATCTGTTCGATACGATTCACAAGGCAGTTCTGGATGTTGCGGCAGCAATCAAATAAAGGGCTCACTTCATAGAAGAAAGGCCGCAGACAACTCGTGTCCGCGGCCTTTCTATATTCCATTCCGTATGGATTCTCATTGCTATTCGGTCGTATCGCTTGTTTCCTCTGTCTTTTCCTTCTCTTTTTCCGCTTTATCCGCCAATGACGCTTTATCAAGCTCCTGCTGGCCTTTCTCATCAATGTTCTTCAATGCCTCGTCCAATGACTGCTTGTCATCAATTACTTTTGTGATCTCCGCATTCAGCAGCTCCTGGAACGGCTGATAGAAGCTTGTCGGTATATTACTGTATCTTTCAAGAACATCAACCTTCGGCTTGAGGGAGAAGAACGGCTCCAAGCTTACACCATCTACAGCTTTAATATATTTCGTGCGCGTTGACAAATCGCCGTATCGTTGGGAACGCGATTGCAGCTTTGCCGTCTCATCGCCATTAATATATTTGACCAGTTCCAACGCTGCGCTAAGGTTCGGTGATTGGGCATTAACACTGAAAATATTATATACGCCAAAGGTCGTGCTGACATCCGGATTGCTTGGATCAATCGGTACCGTCACAACGCCCAATTTGAATGGCTTATAATCCTTCAGATTATCCTTTGCCCCCTTCATCTGATCGATTATGTATGATCCGTTAAGCGTCATAGCCGCTCTGCCCATCGTGAACAAGTCTCTCTTCAAGTAATCTTCATAGGAATTAGACGCCATCGACTCTTCGCTTGGTGTATAGATAACGTCTGCTTTCCAGGCATCGATAGCCATTTGGTACGCTTTCTTCCAGCCCTCGGTGTTGTAGGACACCTTCTTGCCGTCTTGACTAATAAAGGTGAGGCCTTCTGTTGATCCAACCATATCACCTATAGCGTGAGCATTGCCGTACATCATGCTGAAGCCGTAAATTCTGTCGTCCTTGTCGCCAGTCGTTGGGAACCTCTTCGCCAGGTTCAATACTTGCTCCCAAGTCATTTTGTCAGTTGGAAGCTCAATTTGATGCTTATCGAACAAATCTTTATTATAGAAAAGCGCTTGGCTATAGAAGGACGGCGTTAATCCATAGAGCTTGCCGCCTCCCTTTTCCTTCAGCACATCAACAACAGCAGGGAGGATTTCTGCACCAAGGAATTCCTCGTCTTCAATGAGACTGCCGAGATCCAGAAGCTTATTATCTGCGGCCAGATCCTCATACTGCTTCGTATCGAGCATCATGACATCCGGTTTTTCCTTCTCAATCAAGTCTTTGAACGCTTTTTCACGATCTGTCACAGCCATCCCGTTGACTGATTCCATGCTGACCACTTGAATTTCAACATTCGGAAATTTACTGGCGAACAAGTTGCCGTATTGCGTATAGAACTGCTGCTCATCATAGAACATGACCCTTACTACAGCCTTCTCTTCCTTATCCAGAGGCTTAACCCCTGTAGACTTGCCCGAAGAACACGCAGACACAATGAATACAAATGCGACCAACAGAATACCTAACGTCCATAATCTCTTCACACATTAACCCCCTAGTTCTTGTCAATTCTTGTCAATTCTTGCAACCTCTATCAAACCCGTTGCACATCTTTAAATAGAGGGAATTTTTCCCTCATCTATACTAGACGTATGATAACCCGAAAAAGTTCTAAAAAATTACAACAATTATTTTATCTTGAGGCTCTCACTCTTCTCTCACCTCTACATAATCCCCGCTCATCGCCCTTCTGCCAAACCCATAGAAAAAAAGCGCTCCCCGCAGGCAGCGCTCCTAAACATTCATCTTCTATTCTAAAATATCCACTTCCCGTCCTTCTGCACCAATTCGCCATCAAGATATAGCTCTCCGCCGTCCCGAAGGTTTTTAATCATATCCCAGTGAATAAGCGATTCGTTGCCCCCTCCGGCATCCTCATACGCTCTTCCGACTGCCAGATGGACAGAGCCGCCTATCTTCTCATCGAACAAAATATCCTTCGTCGGATTCTGAATGCCGAAATTCGCGCCGATTCCGAGTTCCCCGAGATAACGCGAGCCTTCATCCGTATCCAGCGCCTGAATAAGCGCCTCCTCGCCCTTCTCAGCAGAGCAGGCTACAATACGGCCGGCTTCGAATTGAAGCCGTATCCCCGATATTTCCCGACCGGCATAAATCGTTGGCCACTCATAATAGATATGGCCTTCCGTGAGCAGATGATTCGGCGAGAAGAAGAACTCGCCATCCGGCACATTATGCGTCCCTGCGCATATGACAGCCTTGCGTCCTTCAATATCAACAGTCAGGTCCGTTTCCTTGCCTACAATTCGAACTTTCTTCGCAGCATTGAAGCGCTCTGCCGCGGCGAGCATCGACTGCTCCATCGCTTTATAATCTACATTAACTGCGCTGTAGACAAAGTTCTCGTACTCTTCTAAGGACATGTCCGCATCCTGAGCTTGCGCTTGCGTCGGGAACATCGTCAGCACCCATCTTGCGCCGCCCTTCATCAAATATTGCGACAATGGAGCCGTTGCTTTGCGGCGCTGCTGAATCCGCTGCGGATTCACGTTTGTCAGCTCTTTATTGTTGGCTCCTCCCAGAATTCGAATAACGGCATCGGCCTGATGATACATCCATTCCATGACTTCAATATTCGAGAGCTGCTCATCACTCGCCTCATCCATGAAAATTTTGTCCATCTCAGCCAGGGTGATCGATGTCATTGGATGTCCACCAGCACGCAGTACACGGCGGTAAACCTCTTTAATAAGAGGCGCAGTCTCAGAAGCGCCAATAATCAATACCTTCTCGCCCTGTTGAACATTCACCGAATGTCCGACGAGCACCTCAGCCAATTGTTCAATACGCGGATCTCCCATACGATCAACCTCCCAAAAGTTTTGCTGAGCACAATCGGCCTCTTAGCATACCTATTCAATCATCATCCGAATCAGTGAAATTACGTTTCAGCCCAATCGGTCTTATAACGACAATATATCCAAGTCCCAGAAGGGCTGCTGCTGCAGCCGAAGTCATGAAGCCTGGTCCCGGCAAAAGTATAATGAGCGGCAGCCACAATATGCTTGCACAAAGCAGCATCGCGGTCCGGTCAATCCGCAGGAGCGAGGCGAGCCGCGAATTATCGGGCAGCGGGTACACATGCCGCCATACAGAATGACGATGCGACTGCACCAATGATCCTAGCTGTACCCCTATCAGCCATACGAACAGCATATAAACGCCAGCGGCCCCCCAGCCCATCCATAGACCAGAATGCGCTGCAAGCCATCCAGCGAGAATGCCAAGAGCCGTCAGCCTCATCATGATGCCTCCAAGCTCTGTTCGAATGAGCGTATGGGCATATAAGTATACAAATGCATGTTCTTTTCTGTAACGGGTTAATGCCCCGAACCATGAAAGATATCGTCTTGCCGCCACCTGCGCACTCTCCGACGGCACGTCCGTAAAGGCGCTAAAAAACACAGTATACCTTCGGCGCGTTCGCGATTCCTCTGCTATTAGCCGCAGCCACGGCAGATGATACTGCCTCTGGCCTCTGTAGAGCAATCCCATCAGCAGCGCAGCTGCCGACAGGAACAATAGCGCCAGCCATGGCGCTGTCTGCAGCAGCAGTGCCAATGCAGCTGCTGTAGCCGCCCACCTGAGCAAACGCATCCCAATTCGCGCTCCGCTCCAGAGCATTTTCCGCTCCTGCCATGCGCCTGCTCCGTTCAGCACCTTCAATGCAACTGCAGCTAGAAGGAGCAGCAGCCAATGGAGCTGTCCCGGACCTTGTACATATAGAGGGCTGTGGATAAGGCAGAGAATAACTAAGCAGACGTTTCCGGCTATGCCATTGTATCGGAAGCAATGACGCAGGTAGGTCGTCATTTCCGCTTCACGAGGCATAAGAAAGACAGTATCTGCTTCACGCAGCCACGTCCGCAGCGGACTCCAGCAGATAATCGGAAGCAATGCCGCAACACCGATCCATGTGAAAGGAAATGAAGACGGCACATTTCGCAGCAGTCCGATATAGCTGGCTATGCCGGTAAACAGCAGCATAGATGCAACTAGCGGGACCCCGCTCTGCGCCATATAACGGATATACGGCATCGTTTCCCGCCAGAACGCGCCTGCCCGCTCCCGCCAGATCGCGTCAACCGTTCGGTTCATGACGTCCTCCATCCGTTACCATGAGGTAGAATGCCTCCTCCAGCGAACCCACCCCGCTGCGAACTCCTGCAGTGGCGCAGACATCATCAAGAGTACCTTGAGCGATTATTCTGCCCCCATGCAGCACGATGAACCGGTCGCAATAAGATTCAACCGTGGACAAAATATGCGAGCTCATGAATACGGCAGAGCCCTGCCGCTTCACCTCTACCAGCTTGTCCAGCAGCGACCGGATGCCGAGCGGATCCAACCCGAGAAAGGGCTCATCGATGACATAGAGCGCGGGACGCGCAAGCAATGCGTTCATAATCATCACCTTCTGCCGCATGCCTTTGGACAGATGAGCCGCGAACGAATCGCGTTTGCCCGTCATATAGAATTCATCCAATAAACCTTCACTGCGCTCCGCATACAGCCCTTCCTCAACACCGTAAGCCATTCCCGTTAACCGCAAATGCTCCTGCACCGTCAGCTCATCGAACAGCAGCGGCGACTCCGGCACATAAGCGAGCGCGCTGCGGTACAGCTCAGGCTGCTGCTCCAGCGTGTGGCCTTGAATGCGAATACTGCCCTCATGTGCTTGCATGAGCCCTAGAATATGTTTAATCGCGGTACTCTTCCCTGCGCCATTCAAGCCAATCAGACCAACCATCTCACCAGCTTTGACCTCGAAAGAAAGTCCATGAAGCACTGGTCTGCGCGGACTGTAGCCGCCTGTTAAATTTCGTACCTGTAAGACTGGTTCCGTCATCTATTCACCCCATTGTTCTCTCCATGATACTACCAAATTATGAGGCAAAATAAAACTTTCTCCCCGCTCAATGCCAATAAAGAGATCCGCCGCTGCTTTCCAGCGAAATAAAACAAGCTCCCCTCGCAGCCAATTGGCAGCAAGAGAAGCTTGTTAAGCCTGCTATAAACGATATGATTCCGTCATTGCATTCCTAGCTTAACCGACCTTGATGGAGTAGACTACGCCTCCCAGAACAGTTAGCTCAACCGCTTGGCCAGATGTCAGAAGAGCCGCATTGCCCACGATAGTCACGTCAGGCGATACATTCAGCACGAGCGCTTGTGTTCCCGATGAGATTTCCTTCGTGATGGAGATCGTCGCAATTTTACCCTGCGCATTCAACGAAATGGAATTGAACTTGCCTGATTCCTTCGTGAAAGTAGGCTGTGCTGCAGCTTTCGTTACTTCTATGAAGACAGCTTTATTCTCATACGTACGGACCAGTACTTCATCACCGGCCTGCAGCGAAGCTACAGTGGACTTCACATTGTCGCGGAAAATAAATACATTAGAGCTCAACGCAACGGCAACCTCTTTGTTATCCGGTTTCACAATAACGATCGAGCCATTGGCAGGTGAAGCCTTTAGCTTGCCTGTAATCGCTTGCGCGTCATGATCCGGCAGCTGCGAATCCGTGCGGTCCAGCAAGGCTGCAAGCTCAGCGCGGGTAACCGGCTGATTAGGACGGAAGCTGTTGTCGTTGTAGCCTGTAATAAGATTCTTTTCCAGCGCGACCGCTACATATCCGACAGAGCCTGCTGGTATTTTATTTGCATCCTTGAAGCCCAACGTCGAATTCGCTTTTGCCTTCGCTTCAGCTTCAAGTCCCAACGCCTTCACGAGCAGTGTCGCAGCGAACAAGCGAGTCGCGGGCTTTTCAGCCTGAATCGCGTCATCAGTCTCATTGAACAAATCCTTCTCAAGCGCCACAGCGACATAGCCCACTGCCCAAGGATATTTCTTCTTAAGCTGATCCGCATCCTTGAAGTTAAGCGCAGTTTGCATCTCTTCCGTAGATTCAGCCTGCTCCTTCAATCCCATGAGACGAACGGCTGCTACGATGGATTCTATGCGGGTGATCGATTGATTAGGCTTGAAGGTGCCATCCTCATAACCGTTGAAGACACCTTTGGAAGCCAGGCGAATAATGTGCTCCAATGCCCATTTTAATTCCTTCTCATCTTTAAAATGCAAATGGATGTCTACATCCTGTTTTTTGTTTTGTTTATTTTTTCCGTTTTTCCCTTGTTCACGGTGGTTGTCGTTTCCTTTGCCTTTCCCGTTTCCTTTACCGTCTGCAAATGCGCCCGTTGCGCCGCTCGCAAGCGTCAGTAATGCAATCGATGTTATGGCTGCTTTTTTCATGAAAGATTTATTCATCGTTCTGCCACTCTCCTTTTACGATGCGGTCATTGCCGCTTTTTTTCACCTTCGCAAATAACGTTCGCTATCCATCCGCCGGTTTCGGGGGGTAGCCGCACAAAAATAATTGTGACGCAAAAAAGAGACAGCGAAACTCGCTGCCTCCTTATTCGTCTAAAACGCTTGTAGCTCTGCGGTTTTTGCTTGTTGATTAAGCCTGTTAGCTCTGCGGTTTTTGCTCCTCATTTTGCTTCGCTTTCAACCACTTTGGAGCGCCCTTGTTTTTGCGATTGCGTTCCTGCTCCCGCTTCGATTGAACCGGTTTGACTGATTTGGCAGGCTTGCCCGCTTTATCAGTTGGAGCAGATTTGCCGGCTTTACCGGATGGAGCCGACTTCCCTCTGCTCCCCGGAGCCGCGGCAGCACCTTTCCTTGCTCCGAATTCGCGAGGCAGTCTCTCCCCGCCCTGTTCACTGAGACGATCAGCAGGCTGCCCCTGGATGAATGGCTGGCCGCTGCGACGATTATCCAGCTGCTTTCCTGTTGCAGGCAGCGTCGAAGAGCTGCGTTCATTCGACGGCGTGTGCAGCCCGTCGCTGCCACTCGATGAAAGGCGCGATCCGCTATTGCGATCACTCCATGAGGAACGCGACCCGTCGCGATCACTCGACGAAGAGCGCGACCCATCGCGATCACTCGACGAAGAGCGCGACCCGTCGCGATCACTTGATGAGGGGCGCGATCCGCTACTGCGATCACTCCACGAGGAACGCGCCTCGTCTTCGCGACCGTATGACGAAGGGCGCCCCCCGCTGTTGCGATCATTCCACGATGAACGCGACCCGTCACGGCTGCTCGACGAAGAGCGGCTTCCACTGCGGTCACTTCCAAGCTCCTCAGGATCACACAGCCGTCCGCGATACATCACCTTTTCCTGCAGGTTGATTCCAAGCTGCTTGCGGAACTTGTTCATAATAAAAATCTGCTGCGGCGTCACTATCGTAACTACCGTCCCTGGCTTGCCCATTCTGCCGGTTCGGCCGGCACGATGCACATAATGATCCGTATCTGAAGCCGGATCGAGCTGAACGACCAGCGGCAAATCCACAATATCCAGCCCTCTTGCAGCGACATCTGTCGCCAGCAGCAGCTTGCAGCGTCCATCTCGGAAGCGCGCAAGCGTTGCAGCACGCTTCTGCTTGTCCGCATCTCCGTATATCGTTGCAATATTGAAGCCTTCATAGCCGAATTTCGATTCGTAGTTGGCGATCTCATCCGTGTCGTTAATAAACATCAATGCGGAAGATGGATTCAACAGCCGTATAAGCCTGCGTGCAGTATCCACCTTGTCCCGCTTGTCGCAGACGAGGTAATAATGATTCACCTGGCTGGGCACTTCCTGCTCGGCGCTCACATCCACCCGCTTAGGCTCGCGCATCCATTGCTCTTCAATCGTCACTATCTCGGGAGGACGAGTCGCCGAAAAGAATGCAAGCCCGCGATCACGCACCATGCCCTTAAGCAGAATCTTTACTTCCTTGGTGGAGCCAAGGCTGAATACCTGATCCGCTTCATCCACGATCAACAGACGTATATGATGCAGCTTCAGCTTCCCTGCTGCTACAATTTCATGAATTCGACCAGGTGTGCCGACAACAATATGCGGATGCTGCTTGAGCTTGTCCACTTGCCGCTGCATGGATGCGCCTCCGATTAACTGATGCACCTTGACACCCAGCGCTTCCCCGTAGCTCTCCGCTACACGGAAAATTTGCATGGCAAGCTCCTGTGTTGGCGCAATCGCCATCACTTGAACCAATGAGCTGGATGTATCGACCTTCTGCAGCGCTGGCAGCATATAGGCCAGCGTCTTGCCACTTCCTGTCTGCGACTTCGCAGACACATCCGAGCCTTCCAGCAGCGCTGGAATAGCAGCAGCCTGAACCGGTGTCGGCGTATTCAGCCCATTTGTCCTGAGCTGGTCGATCAGTATTTGATGGACGCCAAGCGCTTCCCAAGATATGTCTTCGCTTTGATCCCTGTTGTCATTCATGCAAGTCCCTCTTTTCAATATATAAGCTTACTTTCGGTGCAGCCACCTGCTTGCCAAGCGATCTGCCAATCTGGGAAACAGGCCATAGACCCGAATGCCAAGCGATGCGGAGAGCGGCAGATCAACCTCCGGCGTCCTCCGCATGATTACTTTAACGATTGCTTCTGCCACCTGTTTAGGCTGCAGCATATAACCGCTTACCTTCTTCGCATAGGTTCCCTGCGGGTCGGCAGTATGTAAGAACGGGGTGTCTGTAGGACCAGGATTGACCGCTGATACCGCAATGCCAAGGGCAGCAAGCTCAGGTCTCAAAGCATTCGTCAACCCCAGCACCGCATGCTTCGTCGCTGCATAGGCCGAGGATTTGGGCGTGCTGAGCTTGCCTGCCATCGAAGCGACATTGATAATGTGGCCATTGCCTTGCTTCTCCATAATCGGAAGCACCGCTTTAATGCACCGTACAATCCCCATATAATTCGTATTCATCATCTGCTCGAACCGTTCGATCGATGCCTCAGCGAAAGGCTCGAATAATCCATAGCCTGCATTGTTCAGCAGGACATCAATTCGCCCGTATTTCTCAGCAATCTCGTTAATGACCCTTGCGGTTTCATCCCTGTCGGTTACGTCCAGCTTGAAGCAGCCATGTTCGGACGGAATAAAAGCCGCAGCTTCCAACAATTTGCGTTCATTTCGCCCAGTCAGAATCGGAATAGCTCCGCGCGCTGCCAGCAGCTTGGCTGTCTCAGCGCCTATGCCGCTGGTCGCACCTGTTATAAGCACGATTTTTCCATTTATCACCGCATATCACCTGCATTCAAGTTTACTTCATGCTGAACAAATAGGCAAAGCAATAAGCCTGATATCGCCTGAAAACAAACAAAAAAGCTCCCGCAGGAGCTTAAAACATGTTACGATGCAACTAACACTTGGATGTCCAGCTCTCCAATTCCCTCCATTATCAGTGGAATTGTAAGTGCCCTCTGCGCTGTGAATCCGGCTGATTGCGCGGAATGCATGACTTTGGGAGGAGTGATATCAACTCGCACTCCCTGATTGTACAGTATTGTGCTTGCATTGCCGCTGATCATGTTGCCAAGCTCTGAGATTGCGCTTCTGCCAATATCATCAATTTCAGAAATGGTGTAACCGCCCATCATCGCAGATATCATTTTCAGAGCTACCTCTTCACTTAATCCGAATACAATATCACCGTTCATCTGCCCGTTCAGGCCTATCTGAATCCAAATATAGTTCTCAACGAACTTTACGTCCTTAACGCCCAGTTTACCGGTGGCCGGTCGAATTTGAATCACCTGCTCGATGACAACCCTTGCGGACTCTAAGAAGGGATTAATGTATTCAGCATTCATCGTGAAGTTGCACCCCTTTTCGACTAGATTCGTGTATCGACTTGTTACAATTTATTATACTAAAATAGTTAGGACAAGTATACTATTCCTTTTATATATCTGAGCTAAAATTCATAGACCTTGTAGAACTTAAGACCCACAGGAGGTTAAGCATGCCAAACGTTTGGACTCATTTAATTTTCGGGCAAAAGGTTATGGAGTCGCTAGGTGAGCAGCAGTTTATTGCAGCCCCGCATCAGCTTCGTATGTTCAATATGGGATGTCAGGGACCCGACTTTCTTTTCTACCATCATTTCCTGCCCTGGCAGAGGGATAAAACAATGAACAAGCTGGGCAGTGATATGCACAATTACAGCTGTGGCCCTGTCATTATGGACTTGCTGGATGCTGTCAGCGGCTCGGCTCGGTCCGATTCGGATCCCGCGCTTGTGTATGTGCTGGGCTTTGTGCTTCATCATGTGCTGGATCGCAATATGCATCCTTATGTGTTCAGTCGGTCCGGCTTTCGCAAATGGGATCATCAGCGCTTCGAGGTCATGATGGACACTCTCATTGTCCGCAAGCTTCTTGGCATAGAAACGTGGAAAACAGAGGTTTGGCGTGAAATTAATATAGACGGGGCGCTTCCTGAGACGATTATAGACGCCTTTGAGCAAATTACAGCCGTTTATTACCCCGAGCTCAGCCCCAAGGTCAGAAGGGAATACTGGCAGGGAGCCATCCGCGATATGGTTCGCGCACAGCGGCTATTCCATGATCCAAGCGGCATTCGCAGACTGCTGACCTTCGGCCAGATAACGCCTTTGGTGTATAAACGGAATGTCCCTCCCCTGGATATCTTGAACGAGTCACGCAGTCCTTGGCTCGATCCCGTAGCGGGCAAGCATAAGAATACAGATAGCGTCTGGGATCTGTGGGATCAGGCGATGGATGACGGCAAAGCTGTAATTGCTGCCATTCTTGCGTGGTTTCAGGGACAGCAGCAGGGGGAACAGCAGTTGATTCGCAGCAGCGAATCTCTGACTCTAACAGCGCCATTGCGCGAAGCAGCCGCAGCGCTAATCGGCAGCCGTTCCTATGAAACCGGGCTGTCTTGCGACAGTGGAGCCGCAATACGGCATGCTGATCCGATCTGGCCAGCTGCCAAATAGCTACGACTGAACCAGCCTATCTGCCAGGAATTGTTCCGTGAACTTGCATGGTAAAGTTATACGCTACTTTTAAAAGCGGCTGGCAGAGTTAGTCCCCTGCCAGCCGCTTTCGCAATGTCCCCCTCTATACAGCCAAAGCCTTCGTTCTCCGATAGCGAATCCGAATCAGTCTCAGGCGATCATACAAGGAATCAACTGGCTTGCCTTGCTCGGAATTATCGCCGTATACTTTGTGCAGCACCGGCTTCAAATAGCGGTCGCCAACGCTGAGCAGCGCATCCCATACGAGTCGCTGCTCAGCCTCAGTCACATGCTCCAGCTCACGCTCGATCAAAGGCTCCAAATCATAGCCCTCGCTCTCCAGCTTCTCAATTCGCTCCAACAGATCACGCCGCTGCAATTGAAGCGCCGCCTGAAGCTCATCCAGCGTTTTCCCTGCCGCTATAGCATCCAGCAACGCTCGCTTCTCCTGCTGCCTGTCCATCTGCTGCTTGTACTTGCCCTCCTTCTGCTTAAGCATCCATCTTATATAATCCTTCTCATCCAGCGCTTCCTCGACCCAGTCCAATGGAAATGAAGCTGTCCCTTGAAAGTCGCGTGTAATCGCAATAACTTCATCTCCATAAGCAGACTGCTTCGTCTCTCCCCAGCCCGGAATCTGCACCAGCTCATGCAGCTCGTGAGGTATAAAAGCGCTGATCATCAACAGAATGCGATTCGTTGCAATGAGATAAGCGGATTTCTTATCCGCTATCGCTCTGCTTCTGCGCCATTCTCTCAATGCATCATACAACATAGGATTCGCGTTCTTCTCCCCGTAGCACTGCATCAAGGCGAAAGAGCTCCCTTTGCCGTTATCCACACGCCGATCATCCAGCATGCCATCCAGCAGCGGTGTAAAACCACGTCCCATCTGCACGGCGATTCCATGACGAAATGCGGTCATCATTTCTTCCCAAGATCCGCCCTCGAACCAAATCGATTGCCCGTCAGCATTCTGCTCTCCGTGCCCTTCGGTCCATATGACGGACCATGTTCCTTCCTCTTCACAAATGGACAGCTGCGCTTCAGCGCCTCCATCGCCCTCCCAAGCCCTCTCGAACGTGTTCAAAAAAACGATATGCATACACCAACCTCCATCTTCATCATTTTTCCAAAAAATATGTCGACCGTAGAAGCCAGGAGCAGGGACAACAAAAAAAGCACCTCCCCAGCCACATAGTGACCAGAGAGGTGCTTCCTCCCGTTCAACGATTCGATTGCTGCAATCATAGCATAATACTGCTTGATTTAGCAATAGCATACAATGAATGAATTGGTATGCTGCTGCTTTTATCAGGAATCGCACACTCTCGGTTGCCCCCTGTTGGCGCGCAATGCTATGATAGTACGAACATGCAATGCGCGTGAATATGATGCTTTGTTCAGCAATTGAAGGAGGAAACTGCAAAATGCTGCTGCCTGATTATGATTTTATGTCTGATTCTACTGAGAATACTTCGACTCGCTTTGTTACGTTCATCACGCCCGGCTACAAAAGGTTTGATCTGGCTATCACCTCGACAAGCCGATTCTACGGCAAGATGCTAGTAACCGATCTCCAGAATGGCCGCACCGCTATCATCGGTCCAGACGATCTTGAAGAGGAAGGCTACATCGAATATACCTTCAAGCTGACAGAGGAAGAGGCAGCCGAGCTCAGTGAATTTTTGAGCCTCATAGTGGGAACGGTGAATTTTACCGATTAATCGGGGTACACTGTTACAGTAATAGACTGCTGTTACAGGAGGAATTCACATTGAGCCGTTTCATTGATGAGAATCGCCAGCCCTACACCGATCTGTCGACAGTCGAATCACAGCGCAACGATCTTACCGCCGAGGAATTTCCCGAGGGGCCTTATGGCTCGGATATACCAGTGCTTGTATTGGGCAAAAGCAAGCCTTGGCGAATCGATCAGCGGCCGTCCAATCGGTTCGACTACGAGAATCGCGAGCTGCACGCTGGCATGGAACGCGAATATCCCGGCGATAGCGGTCACGGCAATGCCATTCCAGATGCGCTGGATGAACCCTGATTAACACATCAGCGCCCACTGCACTTTAGGGGCTGTTGCAAAGTAGCACACTACTTTGCAACAGCCCCTATCTCTATTTTACCATTTCAACCGTTCACCGAATACCAACGCATTGCTTAGCTCGCGCCCAGGCGATGTAATCGTCTTTCCCTTGTACCACATGCCGGACGATGCCCCGCCATCCAAATTCATTGCCTGCTGCGCCCCCATCGCGACCATAACCTGCGCCCATTGCTTCATGGTCGCGCCTGACACCGTTACAATCAGGATTGAACCATCCTTCCGTATGGCAATTCCGCTGCGAGCACCGCCGCCAGTCAAAATTTTCGGGTCGCGGAACCCTTCTGCAGCCGCATTCACCGCCACCTTGCCATCCTTCACAAGCCTTGGTCCAGCACCGACAGCAGTGTGCACATCGCTCCAATCCAGCTTATTGCCGTTCATATCCTCATATTTGACGGTGTACGATACTTTATCGCCCACTTCAAAACGGCTCGCTTGTCCAAGCTCCGCGCCCATATAGGCGAGCACATAGCCATCCTTAGGTATCGCAGCATTCTCATTGCTCGCAATACGTGTGACGATGCCATTTTGCACCACGATAGCCTTTTCCGCCGTAAAACCCAGCTTACCGCCGCGCTTAGGTGTAAATAATGTTGCTGCCGTTCCTGATGTCGGCTTGCGGTTAATAAAATAGGTGTACCAGCCCCGTTTACCGCCTCCACTGCCTTCCACTTCTCCGGAAATTTTCAGCCGCAGCGAATCCATTACTGTGCTTCCATCCCACTTGAAGCCAATCGTTGTCCCCAAGTTGCCCATATGCTCGGCCATCCCGTCAATGATAAGATTCCCGAATGGATCAGGCGCCCCTCCATAAGCTTCAAAGAATGTTCCGTTAATCGCGATATCCGCATTGTACGCCTTGGCAATACCGGCAAGCGGCTGGGTGGAGCCTACAGCTCGATCTGCTGCCCCGATTGTTACCGGCGTTCCCTTAGGAATCGTTACTGTGTTAACCGAATATGTTCTGCCTCCCGCCTTCACCTTTCGAACCTCGAAGGTTGGCTTTACTGCACCTGCTGCCGGCTTCGGTGCCGAAATCGTAATCGGCAGCTTCAGCTGGCCCGTGTAACCGGCAGAAACAACGGAAACCGTTACTGTTGTTTTACCGGCAGTGGCCGGAAGAAGCACACCTTGTTGATTCACTTTGACAACCGCAGGATTGCCAACCTCATATTTGAGCAATACCGGCACAGATGCAGTCAATTTATTGCCGATCATCAGGCGCGATCCCAGCGATAGCTCGATACTGGAAGCTGGATAGGACAATTTGACCGCTTCCCGCTGTGTCTCATTATTCGCAAACTTCGCTCTTTCACCAGAAAAAACAACGTCCGCCCCTACAGTCGTCCCTACCAACGAAGCTGCCGCTATCGTGCTTATCGCAAACATTTTAAAGTTCCATCTACCCATATTCCATTCTCCTCATCTCAGCTGTTAGACCTATATTGTTATGTTTTCGGAAATATTCCGTGGATTATTAATACTTTGGTCTCAATTTTCATAGAAGCAGCTTGTAGATGAAACATTATAACGGCTCCCCTCCCTCCTTCTGCAAAAATATTCGAATTGTTGAAGAGCAATGGAAATGGGGCGAAGAATCCGATACGATGGATAGGAGATAAAATAAACTTTGCTGTAACAATTGGAGGATTGAATCATGCCGCAATCGTTTGAAGCCATTCGCAATATTTATTGCGTTGGACGCAACTATGCACTGCACGCTCAGGAATTGGGCAATGAAGCGCCTAAGGAGCCGATGATTTTCGGCAAGCCAACTCATGCGTTGAGTCCGGCTACTGGCAAGCTGCTGCTGCCAGGCGATATCGGTGAAATCCATTACGAAATAGAGGTCGTCGTCAGAATCGCCAAGACCTTTCACAAAGGAATGCCGCTTGATCAATTGATCGACGGTATTGCGCTGGGCATTGATTGGACAGCCAGAGACGTACAGACCAAGCTGAAAGACAAAGCGCATCCCTGGCTGCTAGCCAAAGGCTTCATCGGTTCAGCCGTATTAACCGAATTCCGCCCCTTTACAGACAGCTCAAGCTTGGAGCAGTTGGAGTTCAGTCTCATTAAGAATGGCGAAACCGTTCAACATGGCTCACCAACGGACATGCTGTTTACTCTCGATACGCTAGTCGATTTCATTGGCACACGATTAGGACTGGGAGAAGGAGATATTATCTATACCGGCACACCCGAAGGTGTCGGCGCGGTCGCTGACGAAGATCAATTTGAGCTGCTGCTTAATGACAGGCTTGCTGGACGTGAGGATCGTTTCGGCCCGCTGTTGGTAGAGCTATCAAACGATTAAATACAATGAAATTCTGCATTAAAAAACCCGATGATAGTAGTCATTCTACTATCATCGGGTTTGTTCAACTGCTATGATCGATTGCTGTATTCGATTGCTGTATTCGATTGCTATGATCAATCTCTATGTTCATTTGCTATGGTCATTTGCTATGTTCATTTGCTATGTTCATTTACTATGTTCATTTGCTATGTTCATTTGCTATGTTCATTTACTATGTTCATTTGCTATATTCATTTGCTATGTTCATTTCCTATATTGAATTCCTATATTGAATTCCTATAATCAATTCCTACGTTCAATTCCTATGCTCAATTCCTGTCATTGATCTGTCCTGCAATTAACTTATGAGTGCCATTAAGCTACGGAATTCCAGCTCCTCGAACTTGCTGACCACTTGCGCACGATTGACTGCCCAACTGCTCGCGCTGAAATCCAGCTCAACCGGTACTTCACAGTGAATACAAGCAAGCTCGCGAGATAAATGGAGCATGTCGAGGTCAGCTTCGATTTTCGCCCGAATGGTTTTGGACAGGCTGTCCAGATTCGATAACACGCCATCAACGGAGCCGAATTCTTGTATAAGCTTATGAGCCGTTTTCTCGCCGATACCGCGAACACCTGGATAATTATCGCTCGTATCTCCCATTAGCCCTTTCACACAGATAACCTGCTGGGGCGTCAACTGCCGCTCTTCAAGCAGGAATTCAGGGGTGTAGATGGCGTAGTTGCCCTGCCCTTTTTTCATAATAACGACCGTAATCCGGTCATCTACCAGCTGCAATAAATCATGATCTCCCGACAGAACGAACACATGAGCATCGTCACGATGGCGTTTAGCCAGTGTGCCTATACAATCGTCCGCCTCATAGCCAACAATGCCGACATTGGGAACACCGAAGCTCTCAACGACCTCCTTCACAAGGTCGAATTGCGGAACAAGATCCTCCGGCGCCGAAGGACGATTCGCTTTATAGCCCTCGAATTGAGTCGTTCGGAACGTCTGACTTCCCATATCCCAGCAGCAGACCACATGAGTAGGCTGAAACCTTTGCACCGCATCCATAAAATATTTCACGAATCCATATATCGCATTCACAGGTACACCCGTACTCGTCCGACGAACGCTTCCGCCATAGGAGTTGGCAAAGAACGCCCGGAACAGCAGCGCCATCCCGTCGACAAGCAGCAGTCTATTCCCCTTCTCCCCATCCATCTCCAATTCCATCTGAAGCTCCATCTGCTCGTTCCCCTTTGTCATTTGTTAATGATTTGTTCCCCGCGTATAAAATGCCCGATTCGCCGCGCAGCTTCTATCAATCTCTGCTCATCCTCAACCAGAGCGATCCGCACATAACCTTCACCCTCTGCTCCGAACGCATCGCCTGGCACTACTGCCACACCTGCATGAGTTAACATTTCCCGGGAAATGCGACGAGAATTCCATTTTTCCGACAAATTCCATCTCATAGGCGGCAGCGGCGCCCACACGAACATTGTTGCTTTGGGCTTCGCGATATCCCATCCCTCGTCTCGCAGCGCATCCAGCAGCACATTTCTTCTTTTTTCGTACACAGGACCAACGGACCCCTTATTCCCCTTCATATCCTCCTGCAGCGCAACAATTCCCGCTTCTTGTATCGGAAGAAACACGCCGTAGTCGATATTGGCCTTCAACTCACGCAGTGCGCCGACCGCTTCCCTATTGCCGATCAGGAAACCGATTCGACATCCTGCCATATTGAAGCTTTTGGAAAGAGAGTGGAATTCAACGGCAACATCGATAGCTCCCTCAATCTGAAAAATACTGAGAGGCCGGTAGCCGTCGAACGCCATCTCCGAATAAGCCAAATCATGAACAATCAGCACATGATGCTGTTTCGCTGCTGCTATTGCCTTGGCGTAGAATACCTCATCCGCAACGGCTGATACCGGATTGCTCGGATAGTTGAGAAGCATAAACCTCGCCCTCTGCCATACTTCCTGCGGGATGTCCTCGAAATCAGGCAGAAAGTTGTTTTCTGCTCTGAGCGGCATATAGTAGGGCTCGATTCCTGCAAGAGCAAGCCCTGCTGAATAGACAGGATAGCCGGGGTCCGGCACAAGCGCAACATCCCCAGGGTTGCATAGGGAGAGCCCGAGGTGACCAAGTCCATCCTGCGAGCCCATCAATGACAGCACCTCACTACTGGGATCCATTGCAATGCCGAAACGATACAGTAGCCAATCGGCCGCTTGCTGCAGAAACGCAGCGCTCCCTTTAGATCCGGGATAACCATAGGCATCCTCTCGAAGCACCGCTTCGCTGAGAGCCTTCCTGATCGCATCAGATGGCGGAATATCCGGGCTGCCAATGCTGAGATCGATAACATCCTGCCCTTGTTTTCGCGCTGCTTCCAGCCATTCCGCTACTTCCGCAAAAATCGATGAACCGAGCTTGTTCAGTCGATCCGCCCGCCATGACCGCGTAGTCACCGTTGCTTCACCTTCCATGCGCTTATTCGCCCCATACTCGGACATACTCGTCCTCTTTGTAGCCAACAGTAACAGTGCTGCCATCAGTAACAACTGGCCGCTTAATAAGTCTGCCATTGGAAGCAAGCAGGGCGATCTTCTCCGAATCTGACATGCCTGGCAGCTTGTCCTTCAGATTCATTTCCTTGTAAACCTCACCGGAGGTATTAAAAAATTTCTTAATTTCCAATCCGCTCCGTTCGATGATCGATGTCAGCGTTTCGACGGAAGGTGCGGTTTCGAACACATTATGCGATTCAAGCTCATAGCCCTTGCTTTTGAGCGATTTTACTGCGCTGCGGCATGTTCCGCATTTGGGATATTCGTATATCGTTAATTTTTTCAATGTTATTCTCCTTCTTTAGGTCATACAGCCCCACTACATCCTCCGGAATGAAAACGTGATTTGGGGTTTATTTGAAATTTACGTATAAATACAGCTTGCGAACCTCATGTTTACCATTCCTTGCTGTAACGCGGTTTTTCCGCCTAACGGCGAATGCCGAAGAGGTTTCTCCGGCGGCTTGTCATCTGTAAGAGGATTTTTCAGCCTTACAGCGCTACTCGATCCATTTTTTCGCGCTGTAACGCGGTTTTTCCGCCTTACAGCGAATGCCGAAGAGGTTTCTCCGGCGGCTTGTCATCTGTAAGAGGATTTTTCAGCCTTACAGCGCTACTCGATCCATTTTTTCGCGCTGTAACGCGGTTTTTCCGCCTTACAGCGAATGCCGAAGAGGTTTCCCTGGCGGCTTGTCATCTGTAAGAGGATTTTTCAGCCTTACAGCGCTACTCGATCCATTTTTTCGCGCTGTAACGCTGAAATTTTCCACCTTACAGCGAATGCCGAAGAGGTTTCCCTGGCGGCTTGTCATCTGTAAGAGGATTTTTCAGCCTTACAGCGCTACTCTGCTTGTAGACTAGAAAGTAGACACGCTGTATCAGCGACCTGTTACAATAAAAACAAATGAAAAGGTCGAGGTGTGTCATGGGCGATATCCGTCAGCATTTTGATGAAGAGTTCAAGCG
>NZ_CAKMMF010000037.1 GCF_927798095.1 Paenibacillus plantiphilus
TTCTTCGACATGCTAAGCAACTCACGAAGCCAGCCACATAAGGTAAAAAAGCAGCAGTCAGCTCTCGAAAACACATCACCATGTGCTCCACCTCGCCAAATTACCCATATTTACCCATTTCCCATCGCCTCTTTCACAAAGAAAGTAGAATCTCCCTCATTTGTAAACAGTTAATCGACAGTCTCAAATTCAGTGTTACAGCACGGAAAAGTGAAGTGAGGTGCGCCGTAAGCCTGAAAAAACCTCTTACAGATGGCAGAAGTGATTGCTGGAGTAAGCGAGCGGTGGTGGGGGCTCTCATGTAAAAAGCTTTCCCTAAGTAGCAGAGCAAGCTACTTAGGGAAAGCTTTTTCGTCTTCTGTACCGCGCATAACTTCCAGTGCGCGGTGTGGTGTTGCGCGGCGGCAGTTCGACCGCATTGTGAGGTTAGCCAGTGACAAGCGGTGACTCTCGCGGTCTTAAAGCAGCTCATTGCGGCGGCCCTTTGCGGCGGCTCCGCGCCTCTTTTTGCCGCCTTATTATCTGGTCGGCGCAACGCTGCCGACCGTTGGATTGCAGCGTTGCAGACAGAACACTTGCCGCTACCCCGCAACCGCCTGGCTTTGCGCGATCAGCAGCGATGGGTATACCTGACCATGAGCGACCAGTTCATCATGCGTGCCCTGCTCGACAACGCGGCCTTCGGCCATGACGAAGATGAGGTCAGCATTGCGGACGGTTGACAGCCGGTGGGCGATAATGATGGTTGTTTTGCCGACGCGCAGCTTGTCCAGCCGTTCCTGCAGTCGCCGTTCTGTCTCCAGATCGAGCGAGGAGGTAGCCTCGTCCAGAATGAGAATTTCTGGTTCGTCCAATAGCGCGCGGGCGAGGGCAAGACGCTGCTTCTGACCGCCGGACAGTTGGACACCGCGTTCCCCGATCTCTTCCTGGAATGTATTGGGCAGTCTGGAGATGTCCTCATACAGCTGCGCGGAGCGGCAGGCTTCCTCAATGGCAGCTTCGCCGATCCCATCGCGGCCGAAGGTCAGATTGGTGCTCAGCGTATCTGCCATCATATAAGGGTCCTGGAATACGATGCGAACGCGCCGATTCCAATCTTCCACGCGAATATCCTTGAGCGGCTTGCCATTCACGATAATCTGTCCGGCTGTCGGGTCGTAGAATCGGACGAGCAGCTGGGCAATAGTCGATTTGCCGCCACCGCTCGCGCCGACGAAAGCAACCTTCAGCCCCGACGGAATCTCGAAGCTGACATTCTGCAATACCTTTCGATCATTCGATGAATATGCGAATTCGACACCATGGAATGCAATGCTCTCCACAGGCTCAGGTTCGGGCAGGGGCAATGTGCCGGGATCAACCTGCTCTTCATTCATGAGCAACTCCATGCGGTCGATATTGGCCAGCATGCCGGACACGTCCATAATATAGCGGAACAATCGCTGGAACGATTCCATCAATTGATTCGTGAATTGGAACACAATGACGAAAGCTCCCAACGTCAGGCTGCCTGTGAAGAGCTGATAGCCTCCAAAGCCGAGAATGGCGAGCGTTATTACCCAGCGAAGCGGATCGACAAACAGCGTCTGTTTGTTGATCTCCTTGGCTTCCCGCATGACAGAGTTGAAGTAATTTTTATATAGCAGCTGATAGATTGCCGCTTCCCATGCGGTTCGATGGTAGGCGATCGTTTCCCTTGTCGCTGAGATGCTCTCTTCGAGATGGACGGATAATTTGGTGCGATTGTCTTCAACTTCACGATGAACAACCTTAATCCGCTTGGCAAAATAATTCGAGCCGACAATATAGACGACGCTGAACACAGTTACCGCCAGCAGCAGCATCGGACTATGCCAGCCAACAATCCCCATCAGCAGCGAGACATGCAGCAGACGCTGGATGCCGTTCGGCGAATGATAGCCGATCATGCTGCCGCCCTTGTGCAGGTCCTCCGTAATGTATTGCACATAACGCGCGGTCCGCTCATTTTGTACCCGAGACATCGGAATTCGGAAGAAGCGGCGAAGCATGCGAATCAACAGAATGTCATCCATCACATACTCGTTGTACACATATCTGTAAGCCGCGATCGTGAAGAATGCCGAGCTCAATAGAAACGTGAGGCCGAACCAGAGCAGATAAGTCGGGAGCATGTGATACTTTCCCTGTATGAAGACATCGTCGATAATGTACTTCTGCAAGTACGTTGATGCGATGCCAGAGCCTGTCTCAATTAGCATAAAAAGAATAGCAATGATGAACCCGCCGCGTATTGTGGCGATTTGGGCCCAAATCCATTTAAGATAGAACAATGGCTTCACCTCCAGCGGGGACGGCGGCTTGCGTGGTGTCATCCGTCCGCTTCTCTCCGGCGGCCAATTGATAGAAGAGGCCGCGCTGCTCGATCAATTCATCATAGGAGCCCTGCTCTGCAATTACGCCGCCGTCGAGAACGACGATTCGGTCGTAATCCTTGACGGTGCTGAGCCTATGCGCAACGGCGATGGTTGTGCGGCCTGTCAGCAGCTGCTGAAGCGCATCAAGAACAACGTTTTCGCTCACATTATCTAGCGCGGAGGTCGCTTCATCCAGAAGCAATATTTTAGGATTCTTGATCATCATGCGAGCGATGGCGATCCGCTGCTTCTGTCCGCCGGACAGCTTCATGCCGCGCTCTCCAACCATGGTGTCGTAACCATCCGACAGCTCGGTAATGAAGGTATGCGCATGAGCGGCTTTCGCTGCCGCCTCAATCTCCTCGTCGGAGGCCTCGGGATTGCCGAAGCGGATATTTTCACGGACCGTGTTGCCGAATAAGTAAGTGTCCTGAAACACATAGCCGATTGAGCCGCGCAGATCATTGAACGAAAGGCGTTGAAGCGGGATGCCGTCAAGACGGATCTCGCCTGCTGTCGGATCATAGAAGCGGTCGAGCAGCTTCAATAGCGTGGATTTGCCGTTGCCGCTCGTCCCAACGATTGCGACACGTTCGCCTGCACGGATATCCATTGTAATTCCTTTTAGCACTGGCGGGCGGTCAGGGTAAGCGAATTGTACGTTGTCAAAGGAAAGCGCGCCTTTTATCCGTTCCAGCCTTGCTGGCTGAGCAGGCTCTTCCAGCATTGGGACTGTGTGAACAAGATCATACAGCAGGGATACTTCCTGAAGCATCATATTCTGCTCAATGAACTGTGAGATCAAATAGGACAAGCGGAACATGAAGATGCCATACACGAGAAGGAAGGCGATGAACTGACCGACTGTCATCCAGCCCCACTGGATAAGGAAGTAGCCGAGAACGAAGATGCTGACTGTTCCAATTTGGAAAAGAAAGCTGCGCAGGCTCCACCGAAAGTGACCGATAAACACCCAGGAGAGTGTCGTGCGCGTGACATTCTTGAACAAGCCGCGATTGCGGCTGATATCCCATTCCTCGGAACCGAATGCACGGAATTCCCGCGCACCGGATACGCTTTCATAGACCTTTTTGTCGAAGGACGTGCGATCCTCAGCCATCTTGCGGGATAATCGGGAGAACTTGCGATCCAGCCTGGGACCGAAAAAATAGTAGGTAGCGAAGCAGGGAAGAATGATGAGAGACAGCAGCGCAGATTGATAGAGCAGCAGGCAGGCTGCCGCGACAAGGAACAAGCATAGCTGGACAATCTCTGGAAAGAATCGCTTGAATACAAGCTCAGCAGACTGGACCTTGTGATTCAACAGCGAGAGCGTCTCGCCTACCGGGCGTTGCTCGTAATAGGAGAAGCCGAGCTTGCGCAGATGGAGCAGCGCATTGTACTGCAGGTCGCGGGCAGCGCTTGCGCTCACCTTGCTCTGCAGTATATTTCTCGTTAAGCTGCAGACAAGAATAACTAGGAAAGCAGCTGTCAGCATTCCGAGAATCTGATAGAATCCAAGCTTGTCCTGTTCCGGTATGACTTTGTCGATCAATCGTTGGATCAGGAACGGGGAGAGCAGCTCGCCTGCGGCTGCAATTAACCCGCAGCAGATAATGACAGCCATTTTGCCACGATACGGCCGGAGATGGCTGACAACCCACTTATAGGTTGCCCAACTATTGGTGGACGGTTTTGACTCGGTACTCATACTGCGATTCACCCCGAATGATGTAAGTTAAGATAAGCTGCTAAAGGGACATGCCGCTCATTTTTTTAAAATTATAACATAATAGAGTTATTATGGGTAAATAATATATGAGAGGGATCAATGCTCTCATTTGGTATATTTAGCAACAGGATATCAGCATTGTGATAAATCTCATACCGATTGTCGTCCATCTGGGATAGAATGTAGATATGCTGCAACAGTGGAGAAGGAGATGGTGATCATGGAGAAGACGCGTACATTTATTATGGTGAAGCCCGACGGCGTGCATCGGGGACTGGTTGGCGATATTGTCAGACGTTTCGAGCATCGGGGATTTCGATTGGTGGAAGCTAAGATTATGCGTGTGGACAGAGCATTGGCGGAACGCCACTATTCCCAGCATGTTGGGAAGCCATTCTTCGATGAGTTGGCGGATTACATAACGTCCGGTTCTGTATTCGCGATGATTCTGGAAGGGGACAACGCAGTCGCGATCGCCAGAAGCATGATCGGCGCGACCAATCCGGCTGTGGCGACATCAGGAACAATTCGCGGCGACTATGCCACTTCTGTTGAATTCAATGTGATCCACGGCTCCGACTCTCCTGAGAGCGTAGAGCGCGAGATCGGGCTGTTCTTCGGAACGCAGGACTAGATTTAAGGTGATCGGCATAAGCCTGCCATTGTTCGAATGGCGGAGATTTATGCCGATTATTTGTGTCACGAAGTTAGTCGAAATAATGTTCACTTTGCAAGTATGAAAGCACATCATCTGATCCAAAACTTTTCTTGTTTTTTCCGGCTAGTGCATGGACATACATTAAAATTTGATTATTGATATCAAAATAACTTGTCGTTACTTGAAATTCATCTGTTTGGGCAGGTGAACGGTTAATTTTCTTATTTACGTAAGCTGCCAAAAAGATATGTTTTTCAGTAAATGATTCTCCGTTCGAGGTTTTCATTATTGGTAAAGATATAACTACTAAATCTTTTGGAGTAGGGTCTGTTTTTATAGACAGTAAATTTTTATTGACGTTGTAGCCAAAAAAGTTATCTTCAAGTCCAAGCAACGCTATTTTTTTTCGATTGGCAGCTAGTAAAACTGTGGTAGAATGTTTGGAGTCAGTAGAATATTCTTCCTCAACCAACACTTCATTTTCTTTGAATCCATGATTTTGGATGATAGAAGAGAAATTCATTTTAGACGTAAATACAAACACACCACCTATGGAAAGAATAATAACAATCCCAATTATATACCTGATTTTCATTGTCATCCTCCCATGCTTAGAAATGTTTGCGTTCCATTCCTCTCCTTATGTAACTACCAAAAAAACCAACTTTACCATAGAAAAATATTATTTACAAAACTGGTTATTTTTATCGATATAGATAAAGTATGAGCGGCATAAAGATGGTGGTGAAATTAGCGGCATACTCGCACTCCAAAAATGGTGGAGCGATTGCCGTTTTTTTGTTTGCCTACATCAAGGTATGTATGCAGAACGGAATGAATTGACTATCATCACCGCTGTTACTAAGGGAGAAGCGACGGGGAAATGTGATATTTCTCACCTCAAATATAGGGAGGTTGGCGCTGGAATTTCAGTGAATCCCCTGATAACAACGGAGACGTTTTGCAGGTAAGATGAAGGTAGTAAGTGACTTGCCTGATGGGATTGATGCTCTCTCGTTATTATGAACCGGAGATGCTGCATGACATGTGATAATAATCACCGCCATCCCATTGCGCTGTGGAGTATGCTAACCATACTACAATTAAGGAACGACATTGGAGGGAATAACGATGACTGCTAATAAAGAGAAGCTGGTCCTTATCGGCAACGGGATGGCGGGAATAAATACGATTGAGCAAATATTGAAATTGGCTCCTTCACGCTATGAGATTACGGTATTCGGCGGAGAGCCCTACCCCAACTATAACCGAATTATGCTCTCCTATGTATTAGAGGGCAGTAAAACGATTGATGATATCATTCTGAACAGCTGGGAATGGTATAAGGATAACAAGATTACGCTGCACACGGGAACGAATGTGACGCACATCGATACAGCGGCAAAGACAGTGACGACGGATAAAGGCACCATAGTTCCCTACGATCAGCTGATTATCGCGACAGGCTCCAATCCAATTCTGCTGCCGATTCCCGGCAAGGACATGGAGGGCGTAATCGGATTTCGTGATATCGGGGATTGCAGCACGATGATGGATGCAGCCAAGCAGTATAAGAAGGCTGCAGTCATCGGCGGGGGGCTGCTCGGTCTTGAAGCAGCCAAAGGCTTGGTCAATCTTGGCATGGAAGCAACGGTTGTTCACCTGATGCCGGATTTGATGGAGCGTCAACTGGACCCGATTGCGTCCACTATGCTGAAAGCGGAGCTGGAGCGCCAAGGCTTGAAGTTTCTGATGGAGAAGGGAACGAGCGAGATCTATGGCGGCGCTCGGGCGGAAGGGCTGCGTTTCACGGACGGCACAGAGCTGGAAGCGGACCTGGTCGTGATGGCGGTTGGTATTCGTCCGAACACGGCGGTTGCAGATGGCAGTGGAATTGAAGTCAATCGGGGTATCCTCGTCGATGATTTCATGCGGACATCTGCTCCGGACGTATATGCTGTTGGCGAATGCAATGAGCATCGCGGCGTCTGCTACGGACTGGTCGCACCCCTGTTCGAGCAGGGACAGATTCTGGCAAAGCATATAACAGGCACAGCAACTTTGCCTTATGAGGGCTCGATGATGTCCACGAAGCTGAAAATTTCCGGCGTTGATGTTTTCTCGGCGGGAGCGTTCATGGACAGCAAGGAGTTTACTGTTATCCGCAAGCAGGATGAATGGAAGCGGACGTACAAGAAGCTGGTCCTTCAGGAGGGGAAAATCGTCGGCGGGGTACTGTTCGGAGATGTGGCGGATTCGGCAATGATCCAGCAATGGATCAGAAGCGAAACGGTAATGACCGAGGAGCTGTACGCTGAATTTATGGGTACGGCAGCCGCATCGGCCAAATCACCGCTGGAACGCATTGCCGCCATGCCGGAAGAGGAAATTGTGTGCGGCTGCAACGGCGTCTCCAAGGGTGCCATCATGAATGCCATCAACGAGCAAGGACTAACTACGGTAGACGAAATCAAAGCATGCACCGGCGCCGGCCGTTCATGCGGCGGTTGCATTCCGACGGTCGGAAGCATTCTGGAATATGTGCTGGGAGACAAATATTCGGCTGCTGCGGCGAAGAAGGCCGGTATATGCGGCTGTACGACACTGAACAGGGACGAGATTGTGGCCGCGATCCGCGAGAAAAGGCTGACGACAATCCGTGAAGTGATGCATGTGCTGGAATGGAGCAACACGGAAGGCTGCTCCAAGTGCCGCCCGGCCATCAACTACTACCTGGGCATGGCATGGCCGCAGGAGCATGAGGACGAGAAGGACTCCCGCTTCGTCAATGAAAGGTTGAATGCGAACATTCAAAAGGATGGCACCTATACGGTTATCCCACGGATGTACGGCGGTGTTACAACACCTCAGGAGCTGCAGCGCATCGCGGAGGTTGCCGTCAAATACAATGTCGGCATGGTCAAAGTAACCGGAGGCCAGCGGCTGGATCTGGTAGGCGTGAAGAAGGAGGATCTGCCCGATGTATGGGCAGCACTCGATATGCCGTCCGGCTATGGCTACGCCAAGGCGCTTCGCACGGTGAAAACCTGCGTGGGCTCGCTGTATTGCCGCTTCGGAACACAGGATTCGGTGAATATGGGCATCGAGCTTGAGCGGATGTTCGAACGATTGGATATGCCGGCAAAATTGAAGATGGCGGTTAATGGCTGTCCGCGCAATTGTGCGGAATCGTGTACGAAGGACGTTGGCTTCGTCGGCAATGATGGAGGCTGGGAAATCTATGTTGGCGGCAATGGCGGAATTAAGCCGCGGATCGCGGACCTGCTCTGCAAAGTGAAAACGGATGAAGAGCTGAAGGAGATGACGGGAGCCTTCCTCCAATACTACCGGGAGAACGCCAAATATTTGGAGCGTACCTCGGATTGGGTAGAGCGAGTCGGCATGGAGCAAATCATTCAAACGGTTGTCGAGGATGAGAAGAGCCGCCGAGCGCTGAATGAACGAATCGGCATTGCGCTGGCTGGCTTGAAGGATCCATGGAGCGAGGTTATCGCCGATACGGAAATTCGCGAGAAAGTGTACGGGAATGTGGGCAAGTTGAACGGATGAAATGAACTAGCGGGCCGCGGGGCAGGGGGAATGTTCTTACGATCGCTGTTGTTCCCGGAATTTATTGAATTTATTTTACCAACGGTAAAATTCCGGGAACAAAGGCGAACGCTAACGCTTCTCCAGAATCATTTCCCCCCGCCCCGCTCCGCTGTTCTTTATCAAGTTCAACTTATCTAGAGAAAAGAGAAAAAGAGAGCAATGACAGAAAAGATCAGAAAAAGACCAGAAAAGATCATAGAAAGATCAGAGCAAGATCAGAAAAGATCAGAGAAAGATCAGAAAAGATCAGAGAAAGATCAGAGAAAGATCAGGGAAAGATCAGGGAAAGATCAGAGACAGATCGGAAAGATAGAAATAGATATAGATAATAGAAACAAAGTTAAAGTTAGAATTAGAGTTAAAGATAGAAATAGAGATAAAGATAGAGATAAAGATAGAGATAAAGATAGAGATAAAGATAGAGATAGGGATAGTGAGTGATTTTGATAAGTTTGATATGAATTATAGGGAACGGAGTGGTAGATATGGGTAATTCGACAAGCTCGACAAGCTCGGCAAGCTTTGGAGCGGCGGAGACGATGCGTACTTTCAGAATTGGAGGTTTGGATGATTTTATCGTTCGGATCGGGCGCACGGTGAAGGTGGAGGGTATGGAGATCGCGGTATTCCGTACAAGCGATAACCGCATTTTTGCTGTCGAGAATAAGAATCCGCACAGGAAGGGCGGTCCGCTGTCGGAGGGCATTGTATCCGGGCATGATCTGTTCGATCCGCTGTATGACTTGAAGATCAATCTGGAGACGGGGAAAGTATACGCGCCGGACACCGGTCAGGTTCGTACCTACCCTGTGACGATCCAAGGCGACGATGTGGAGATTGGCCTGACGGTATAGCTGCTTATAGCAACCAAAGGAGTGGTTATGTTATGTACAGAGATACGTTGGAATTGGTTGTTAAATCCGCGCTTGCCAAGAAGGCGCTGTTCCAGGAGAGCAAGCTCAGATATCTGCTCTCTTCCGGCTTGGCAGGCGCTTATGTCGGCATCGGCATTGTGCTGATCTTCACAGTGGGAGCCTCGCTGGCTGCAGCGAACTCCTCCGTAACCTCGCTCGTAATGGGCATGTCCTTCGGCATCGCTCTCACCCTCGTCATCTTCGCAGGCTCGGAGCTGTTCACCGGCAATAACATGCTGTTCACGGTCAGCTCGCTATCGAGGGCGACGACATGGAGAGACGCTTGGCGGAATTGGGTTTGGTGCTACTTCGGCAATCTGATGGGTGCGATGGTATTGTGTTTGATCATCATCGGAACCGGCTTGTTCGCGGAAATTGCACCAGAGCATCTATTATTCAAGATTGCAGCTAAAAAAATGAATCTCGATGTCATGCAGCTCTTCTTTCGCGGCTTGATGTGCAACTGGCTTGTCTGCCTCGCTATCTGGACCTCAATGAGAGCCAAGGAGGATACTGCGAAGCTCATTCTGATCTTCTGGATGCTGTTCGCCTTCATCGCATCGGGCTATGAGCATAGTATCGCTAACATGACGGTTCTCGGTCTTGCCCTGCTGCTGCCGCATCCGGATACGATCACAATTGCCGGCTGGTTCCATAATATGATTCCGGTCACGCTGGGAAATATGGTCGGTGGCGCGTTGTTCGTAGGCATGATGTATTGGGTCATCTCTCCTCTTCGGAAGCAGAAGGCCAAAGCTGCCTCTGGCGCCGGTGCAAATGCTGGCGCAAATACGGATGCTGGTGCGGCGGAAGCTGCAGGCTCGACTAAAACAGCCTAAATAAGGTATGGTATTATATAACAAACAATAGATTACTAGAGAAGCAGGTGAACTATGGAAGCACAACATCTGGAGCATGTCGTAGAGCTGGCTGCCAAAAAATACAACATATACCGCAAAAGCAAGCCGCGCTTCATACTCCGTTCTATGCTGGCCAGCATGTTTATCGGCTTCGGCGTAATCGTCGCTTTCAAGACGGGTAATTTCTTCTACTTGGAGCACTCGCCTATGACCTATCCGATGGCCGCGCTGACCTTCGGAGCCGCTATTATTCTTATTGCCTTCGGCGGCGGGGATCTGTTCACGGGCAACACGTTCTACTTCACCTATGCAGCGATGAAACGGAAGATCAAGTGGTTCGCAGTCGTTCGCATATGGATGACCAGCTATATGGGCAATATTCTTGGCGCTACCGCCTTTGCGATGCTCATATTGGGAACAGGGCTGTTCGAGGACAGCAATGTGAACGGCTTCCTGCTGAGTGTGGTGGACAAAAAGATGAATACGCCAATGATGGAGCTTTTCTTTCGCGCCATTCTATGTAACTGGCTTGTCTGTCTCGCCTTCTTCATACCGATGACAATGAAGGGCGACGGGGCCAAAATGTTCGCGATGATGCTATTTGTTTTCTGCTTCTTCATCTCGGGGTATGAACATAGTGTAGCCAACATGTGCACCTTTGCCATCGCTCTTGTGCTGGACCACCCGGGAACGATCTCATGGGGAGGCGTATTCCATAATCTGATTCCTGTCACGTTCGGGAATTTGATTGGAGGAAGTCTTTTGATGGCCATGGTATACTACTATTTGAATCGTCCGCTGGATGATCAGCCCAATTCGTAATCCCGCATAGGGGAAAGGAGTGTCGGAATGGACACAAGCAAACCAAAGAAGACTAGAATCGTCGTTATCGGTATCGGTGCGGTGGGTTCAACGACAGCCTATACGCTGCTGTTAAAGGAGCGAATGGACGAACTCGTATTAATTGACGCCAACCAAGCGAAGGCTGTCGGTGACGCATTGGATATGAATCACGGACTGCCATTTGTAGGGAGAACAAGGGTGTGGGCCGGTACATATGAAGACTGCCGCGAAGCGGACATCATCATTATTACGGCTGGCGCCGCACAGAAGCCAGGCGAATCCCGTGTCGATCTTCTGAAGCGGAATGTCTCCATCTACGAAAGCATCATTGGCGAAGTGCTGAAGGTCAACGATCATGGCATTCTGCTTATTGCCTCTAATCCGGTAGATATTATGAGTTACTTCTCGCTGAAGAAATCGAACTGGCCGGTCAATCGTGTTATCGGCTCGGGTACGCTGCTGGACAGCGCTCGATTCCGGTACTTGATCGGTGAGAAGCTGAATCTTGACCCTCGCAGCGTTCATGCCCATATTGTCGGGGAGCATGGCGATTCCGAGCTGCCGTTGTGGAGTCTTGCTAATGTGGCAGGTACGGAGCTGGTGCTGGCTGATGAGGATAAAGAGGAGATTTTCACCAATACACGGGACGCTGCTTATCAGATCATTGAATCCAAAGGGGCGACGTATTACGCGATCGCACTGGCGCTCGACCGGATCTGTACCGCTATTCTACGCAACGAAGGCGCTGTGCTGAACGTATCGACGATGCTGGACAATTATCATGGCGTAAGCGACGTGTATCTGGGCGTGCCTTGTATCGTTGATCGGACAGGCGTGCGTGAGATTATGAAGGTGAATATTAGCGATTCGGAGCGGGAGCTTCTGCACCGTTCGGCAGACAAGCTGAAAAACTTGATTCAATCGATCTCCGTATAATCGTACTTATCGGATACAGCTGCAATACAGCATAGATAGAAGGCCTTTCCCGAAGGCAGCAGACCGCTGACTTTGGGAAAGGCCTTTATTAATGACATGACTCTTGTAGCAGGTAATTTCGCTGAAACTCAACATTCACCTATTATTTTGTACGAAAATAGATAGCGTCCCCCCATGCAGCATAGGCACGTGGTCGACCGACCGCCGTCATGCAGCGAAACACCGCGCGCTGGGAGCTGTACTTCTGCTTCAATTGTTCCGCTATAAGCAGGAAATAACGTGTTAACGTGAGAAATGTCAGTGCGAAGGGGTGCTGTAAGCAGGAAAAATCGTGTTATAGCTTTTACAAAGCCACTCCGATCGTGTTCCCTGCCACTTTAAAACGGAAAAACCTGCTTACAGCGCACCGAACGAATATCTCGCCAGCGTTAAGCCGGAAAAAACGTCTTAATGACCGCATCGCGGGCAGCTCGACGGCACCACGGGCAGCTCGACGGCACCACGGGCAGTTCGACCGCACCGTGGGGGCTTTAACACTTTATGTGGTTAGCTCTGAGGCAAGATAAGGATGAGGTTCGGGGCATTAAATAATGCCCCGAATCTCATCCAATGATCGTATTCCCTCCTGCGCCATCAGCTCTCGCAGCTCATCCTCAAGAGCAGCGCCTGCCCGCAAGCGCATGAAATTATACGTTCCGATCTGCACGGCAGCCGCTCCGGCCATGATGAATTCCAGTATATCCTCTGCGCTGGCAATGCCGCCGATGCCAATGACCGGAATGTCTACGGCATGGCTGACCTGATGGACCATCCGCAGCGCAATCGGCTTGATCGCTGGTCCCGACAGACCGGCATACAAGCCGTCGAAAACGCTGCGCTTCTTCCTGATATCGATTGCCATCGCTTGAATCGTATTGATAAGCGACAACCCGTCCGCCCCCTCGGCCTCGCACATGCGGGCCATCTCTGTCAGGTCGCGGGCGCTCGGCGAGAGCTTGACGAGCAGGGGGAGGTCCGTTGCCATGCGGACAGCACGGACAACCTCGCGAGCACGATCCGTATCTACCCCATACTGCAATCCGCCTTCCTTGACGTTCGGACAGGAGATATTCAGCTCGATCATATCGACTGCTCTCCGGCCATTCTTCTTCGATTCCCTGCTGGCCTCCGTTATCAGCATCGCGCCCTCGGCATACTCTCTGATGGATCCGCCACCCAGATTGACGATTATTGCTGTTCCATACTGCATCATCTCTTCCCATTCGCGCTCCAGGAAGGTCGGAATGCCGGGGTTCTCAAGCCCGATGCTGTTTATAAGGCCGGAGTCTGTCTCGAATACCCGCGTGCCGGTATTGCCGGGTCGGGCCTGAAGCGTCAGCCCCTTGGTGACGATGCCGCCGAGCTTGTCCAGCGGATACAGAGCTGCATAAGGCTTGCCGAAGCCGAACGTCCCGGATGCCATCAGGATGGGGTTGGACAGCTGCACGCCTGCCAGCTCACAGGCTAAGGAGATCATGGAAATCTACCTCCCCGGCGGAGAAGACGGGACCCTCAACACATACTCTGCGGTTCACGCCGTCAATCCGCACGGTGCAGCCGCTGCAGGCTCCGATACCGCAGGCCATCCGTTTCTCGACAGAGAAGAACAGCTTGGCTCCTGTTCCCTTTGTTCGATGCGCCAGCAGCTCCATAAGCGGCACGGGTCCGCAGGCGAGGATCGTATCGTATTCACTGGGCTCGACATAATCCGCTATAGTGCCGCCGGACACAACATGAACATCGGCATGTATGGCATGAAATGCCGATACAGCGAACGGATCTCCCGCAAAGCCGAGAAAAACCCGCGAATCGGGGAGCCGTCTTGCAGCGAGGAGAAGCGGGGCGATCCCCATGCCGCCCCCGATGATTGCGGTTCGTCCTTCAGGCTCGGGGAATCCGCGGCCCAGGGGGCCTTCCAACTGAAGCTGGTTGCCGGGCTTTAATTGAGACAGGAGCCGGGTGCCGGTTCCAGAAACCCGGTACAGAAACGAAATGGTCCCTTCGTTTATGTCGTGAACGCTGATGGGACGGGACAGAACAGGGAATGCGCCCCAACAGCGCAGCATGTAGAATTGACCCATAGAGGCGTGGTATTCTCCTTCGACCGTCAGCTGGTAAATGTCGGGGGCAAGCTTATTGTTCACAAGCACGTTAGCCATGCTATCTCTCCCTTCTAATGGAAGTCCGTCATCCCCGTTAAAATATCATATTGAAGCGGCAACGCCTGTGATTTTTCGCATAATAGGGAGAACTTAATAATGGAAATTTTGGTATATTCACAAAATGATTGAGTGATTGCTCTTGCATATGACGTATTACGTATAGCACTACAAGTGGGGGTCTGTGTGGTTATGGAGGACAACGGGTTGGTAGAACGCATTCGAAAACGCGATACGCGTGCATTGGAGGAAGCCATTGATGCGTATGGGCTTGCCTTGAAGGCACTTGTCACGCGCATACTTTCGGGAAGGGGCAGCGCCGAGGATGCGGAGGAGTGCGTAAGCGATGCGTTCCTTGCCGCATGGCATGATATAGATAAGTATGACGGGCAAAGAGGCTCCTTCAGAACATGGCTCTACACGATCGCCAAATATAAGGCACTCGATAAGAGACGTCAAATATCGCGATTGACCAATGCTGCAAGCCTGCAAGAAGACACCCATATAGCGGGCGCTTCGGCAGAGCAGCAAGCCATGTCGAGCGAGACAGAACGCGAGCTCATTGATCTCATACGCAAATTCGGGGAGCCTGATCGGAGCTTGTTCTGGCTGCGGTATTTTTACTATGAAGAGCTGGAGCAGTTGGCTCAATTATTCGGTCTTACGAAAAAGGCCGTCGAAAATCGACTTTACCGATGCAGAGTAGCTTTGAGACAAGCTTTGCATATGACGGAGAAGGGAGATGGAGTAAATGAAGAATGAAGAGCTGCAAATAGTCAAGCTGATGGATCAGATCGACAAGGAAGATGTGATGCAGGAGTTGAAAGATGGACTTTACGATCAGTCCTTGGAGCAATCCTTGCTCGACATTCAAGATGAAGTTGAAGACAAGGCCGCAATTGAACGGATAAAATCACGTACGCTCTCGCTGCTTCAAGAGGGGCATATGCACACGCAGCAATCGGCTAAACGTCGTTTCCTCGGCAGACATGCCAGGCTGCTGGCAGCGGCGGCGGCGGCTATTTTGCTGCTATGTGCGGTTGTTTTCACGATGCCTGACGTGCAGGCTGGATTGAAGAAGGTGCTGCGCTTCCTGCCTGGGATTGGTGTCGTACAAGAAGGCGAGGCGACTCAGGAAACTTATGTACTGGAGAAGCCTTACGTCCAAGCCATTGGCGAGGGAACCTTAACCATCGATGGGATTGTCCTGCAGGCAGAAGGATCGATCATTAACCTGCGCGGGCGGGAAGTCCCTGAGGTTGAACAATTCCAGGCGGAAATCGGAGATAGAATATACACGTTCCGCTCGTTTATGCGGAGCGCCTCCGGCGACTGGTTCGGCAGTTATGGTGTAACGACCGATGCCATTGCTCCGGTTGCAAATGAAATTACGCTGTATGTTGATGGCAGGACGATCGGACCGCTCAAGCTTGTCACCGCCAAGACAGCTTCTGATCTGGAACGCCTTGGAGCAAGCGAGCTGCAGCAGGGCATTCGCGTCACAGCATTCCCGACAGACCTTGGAGATGGCTTGGTGCGCATACAATTGAACGCACAATCTCAGGCTGCAGATAGAATCGTGCATTCATACGGAGTTTCGCCAATTGGAGAAGAAGATATCGGACTCTATGTTGAAGATGATAATGGAACAAAGGCAATAATCCAACAAGACAACGACTTGTCGTATCCATCTGATTTTCGTTTCCGCGAGACGGAGGAAGGAATGAAGACGTATACAGTTGTCATTCCGTACTTGAAGGTATCTGATCGCAATGCTGCGTCTGCTGGAGAAGTTGTCATTCCTGTTCCTCAAGTCGGCAGCAGCCATGAAGTGGATGTGTCCACAGAAATTGACGGTTTCCCTGTTGCATTCACACGCATAGAGAGGACAATAGCATCCGGTGTTAGTGTTGATGTTGACACGGACTTTGATCTGGCGAAGCCGCGAACATTGAACTATTTTCAAATACGTACAGCTGATTCTCCATTTCCTGAATCCTTTAGCTGGGAGGATCATGAGCAGGGGGGAATGAAGACACTCTATCTCGCAATAAATCCAGATCAAACCGAGCTGAGATTCAGTCTTGTCGAGCCTCATTACATCATTAAGGGGCCATGGCGTCTTCCGGTCACAGTGGAGTGAACAACAGTACATCCAGCAAGTAATTGTCGAGCCCGATTCATATCCGCAGGGGCTGCTCCCGTCAGTCTAACAATGACGAGGGAGGGCCCCTCTCATTTTCACGCTATTTTATATTTGGATGTGATTTATTTCACATTCATTTGGGTAAGGCAGAAGTATAATAGAGACATAGAAAACGAAGAAGGTGATTCCGATGGAAAACATTCATTCCGGTGCATCGGTTGCGGCATCGTTCATGTAATTGACGAGGATGGAATACAATCTCTCATGGACTGCAAGCTTGTGGGCTACAAACAAACGGAGGAGTGATTGTCATGATGAAATGGTGGAGAGAAAATGTATGGGCGGCCGGTATTCTAACTATAATTCGACTGGTGCTTGGCTACAAATGGCTGATTGCAGGGTGGGGCAAAATAACAGGCGAGAAGGCATTCGACGCTACGGGCTTCCTGAATGGGGCGCTGGCTAAACCGGTTATGGACAAGGCGACGGGCGAAGCGGTCTACCCGACCTTCAATGCTTTCCTCGAAAATTTCGCGCTGCCGAATGTGAAGCTTATTAACATCCTCATCCCATGGGGCGAATTCCTTGTAGGCCTTGGCCTTATACTCGGAGCTTTGACTATAACGGCTGCGTTCTTCGGCTTATTGATGAACTTCATGTTCATGTTCGCAGGAACGGTAAGCACGAATCCTTGGTTAACGCTGCTGGGCATTCTGGTTATCGTCGGTGGCGCCAACGCTGGCCGCTTCGGATTAGACCGCTACATTCTGCCTGTACTCAACAAGAAGTTCAACCAAATTTTCCGCCGCAAACCGAACAATAGGGCAACAGATGCCGGCGTTTAGTTAGCAAGAAGCTCTCAGCGCGGTGGGGTGGACGGGTGTCACCACACGCCGGCTGCAGCTTCGCTGGAAGGTCTTTGCCAAAGGAATGAAGCAAGCCGTTAGGCGCTTCAACCAGACTGTCCTCGCAAAGGGCAGTCTGGTTTAAAGTCAACTTACATACAGGGGATAGGTCATTCTTCAATATATTTCGTTCAATAAGGAGGTTGAATGATTTGATGCATAAGGCAATGGTGAGACGTCGTCGGGAAGAGCTTCCTCATCCATCTGAACTGATCGTTATGCTGGGACAGCTGCGGAAGGAGCATATCGAATTGCGGTTTATGATTGAGCGGATCGAGTGGGCGGCTGATGGTGTTGAGCGAATGGTTGACGTGTTGGCTGCTGCGAATGAGCTGAGAGAATTGAAGGCATCGATCCGCGAGTTCATGGAGAAGCTGGAGCAGCATGCGGCTTGGGAGGAAGAAACGCTGCTTCCTTTCATTAACGAATATTTCCGCCGCTCCTACAACCATAGAATCGATGATTCCATCTGGACAATGGAAAAGGATCACGAGATGGGACGCATGTATATGGAGCAGTTTCTCCGCAGAGTGAGCGAGATCGATGCGCATCCTAATGCAGGGATGGTGGCCGAGGCGGTACGCTGCCTGCTGCAAGGCTGCGTGCTGCTCAGAGAGCATCTCCGAATAGAGGAGCAGATTGTTTTTCCGCTCGCTGAAGGAATGCTGAGCGGTTCCAGTGGACTGAAATGATCGTAAGCGCTTCCCTAAATGAACTAAGAAATGATGTTTGGAGCTGCTCATTTAAGTGAATCGCATACAGGTCGCAAACAGGTCGCATGCAGGCGTGTGGTTCATGCTGAATGCGGACATGCGGCAGCGAATTAGCTGGAACGAATTTCTCAGTATCCCTGACAATAGCTGTCAGGGATACTGTTATATGATGGGGGCATGAAGATAAGGGGAGTGTTGCAGGAAATGGAAGAAGGCATTGGCAAGAGGGATATCGTTGAGATATCTGATAGCGACAGGCGATTGAATAGGATGGAAACTAGTGAAGCTGTTGGTTTTGTCATGCTGCATGGCGCTGGATTGGGAGCTTGGATTTGGCAGGATACGGTGTCACGAATGGAGCATCCCGTTCTTGCAATTGATTTGCCCGGAAGAGGCAAGCATGCCAATACGCTGACGAAAGAGCTGACGTTTCAGCAGTATGTGGAGGCCGTGCTTGCTGAGGTTGATTCGTTCAACCCCCGGAAGCTGATCCTGGTCTGCCATTCGATAAGCGGCCTTATCGGTCTTGAAATTGCGAGCCTGCGCAAGGATCGTATTGTCGGGTTTATTGCAGTCGGAGCGGCTATTCCTTCGGGGAATGGCTCATTTCTCTCCTGCATCCCCGGCATGCAGCGAGCATTCCTTAGCGTGATGCTTGCGGTCGCAGGCACGAAGCCCCCGGCTTCCGCTATTCGGAGCGGATTATGCAGCGATCTTGACGATCATCTGGCAGCAAGGGTCGTAGAGCGTTTCGTTCCCGAATCGAGAAAAATATATACAGAGAAGCTGACGCGCAGAGGAACCCCGCACAATGCTCTATATGTGCTGTTGAAGCAGGATCGGCAGTTCCAGCCGAGCCTGCAGAAGCGGATGGCTGAGAATCTGCAAGCGAGCGAGACAGCAGAGCTTGATTCCGGGCATCTGCCTATGTTAAGTAAGCCTGAAGAACTAGCGCAAATCTGCAAGCAATATGCGGAGTCAATTGGTGGAGGGGTTCAACGGGCATAGCGGAAGTAAAGATAATATGATTTTTTAAGTTGTCTTTTACTTAATCTTGAAGGAATGAATCGAAATTTGTCGAATATGCTCTTAATGAACTATTAGGAGGCCTTCAATGATACCGCTTGTTGCAACCCTTGCAGGTATTGTATTTTTGGCCGGATCGTTTCTACGGTTTTATTTGCCGCTATTTTGGAATAAGCTGCTGTTATGTGTATGCTCGTTTGTACTCATGGAAGTCATTCTAAAAAACGATTTCGGTGATTTTTCTTTGTTTTTGAACGGGTCCTTCGTACTATTGGCTTCTTATAGCTTTTCTTGGTATGGTGCGCTCATCTCTGTGCTGCTCATTACGTTATTGCCCTATAACGGCGCCGAGATTCAATGGTATCCTATGCCCATGACTGTGCTTCTATTAACAGGGGTTGTAGGCTTAGTGTTCCATCGCCAGTTAAGAAGGAAGCTGGCATCGGAGACCGTCTGGCAGACGCAGCTGTACAAGCAATCGAGACATCTGTCTATTCTGAAGGAGATCGGAATCGCGATTCAAAGCACGATGGAGCTTGGCAAGCTGCTGCACATTATTTTGACAGCGATTACTGCCGGGTATGGATTGGGCTTTAATCGGGCGCTGCTCTTCCTGATTGATGAAAGCGATTCCCGTTTGAAGGGCGAGCTTGGCATCGGCTCCATGAATGAGGAGGAAGGCATCGCCATTTGGAATGCGGTGGTCAATACTCGAATGGATTTGGGCGATTTCATCGATATGAAGGACGAGAAGCAGGTTCATGACTATGAGCTGAATGGACTGCTGCGCGATACGGTTATCCCGATAACCTCGAATCATATTATCGGGCTTGCCATAACAGAGCAAAAGCCTTATATCGTTCGTGAGATTGATCGAAATGATCCCTTACAGTTAATGATAGCTGCGAGATTCCTCATGACCTCGTTCGCTGTTATCCCGATGCTGAATCAGGGCAAGGCGCTGGGCATTATTATTGTCGATAATAATATTAATCATGAGCCGCTTGATCTGGAGGAAGTGGACAGCATTGTTCCTCTGGCAGCCCAGGCTTCTATTGCGATTGAGAATTCACGTTTGTACAAGCGGACGCAGCAGATGTCGATAACGGATGGTTTAACAGGTCTGTATAATCAGCGCTACTTGCAGGAGACGCTGCATAAGCTTGCTGCACAAGCGGATCAGAATGGCAGTCCACTGGGATTGATCATTCTAGATATCGATTTCTTCAAGCATTACAATGATACGAACGGGCATCTGGAAGGCAACAAGGTATTGATAGAGCTTGCCCGAATAATAACGAAGTCAGTGGACAAGCTGCATGTTCCTTGCCGTTTTGGAGGGGAGGAATTTGTTGTGCTTCTGCCGGAAACTTCACTTGAAGGGGCGCAGCGCACGGCTGAACAGATTCGTTCCTTGGTTGAGCAATTCCCTTTCCACAATGCACAGTCACAGCCGAATGGCGCGGTGACGGTGAGTGTTGGGCTGGCTTCTTACCGGCATGGGATGAGCATTCAACAGCTGCAGGATCGGGCCGATACTGCGCTCTATGAAGCGAAGAGAAACGGCAAGAATCAGGTCATTGTATATCGGGAGGGGGCTTGATTACAGTGATCAATGCACTACAAACCATTCTGCTGCTGCTGCTCGCCGTAGTAGCCCTGCTAGGAAGCAGATGGGGGTACTTGCTGTACCTCCGCCTATTCACCAGAGAGCAATTGAAGCGCTTGGACAATACGTCGTTGGAGGATCTGAGGTTCTCATTCGACAGAATGGTCTACGCTATACCGCTGCCAACGAATCAGCCGTCCATCGTGCAGGCGGAGAAGGAACGCTTCCGTATCGTTGAAGATTTTGACTCCTGGATCTATCCCAGGTTGAATGGCGTTCGGGTATTATTGAAGCCTAAGCAGGGTGAAGAGCTGCTGATCGCTTACATGTCCGCTGACCAATTCCGAGTGCCTGTCCTGGATCGGCTATTGATAGACGGCAGCATCAATAGACAAATATATCGCCGCATTAGTGCGACCAAGCTTACCATGCTATCGACCAAAGAGGAGATTATTGGAGAGGTGTATTCCAAAATTCATAATAAGCGGTTCTCATAAACAGTGTAACGAGCGAAGAAGGAGACTACATGAATTCACAGCTGCACACATTCCTGTCGTTGGCGGATGCTGTTATTATTACGGATGAGAGTCATACTATATTAGCAGTTAATGAGACCTATGAAAGGGTTACAGGTTACTCCGCAAGCAACATTGTCGGCAAGAAAGCGGCTATTTTGCGGAGCCCGTATACCCCAAAAGAGACGCATAACTGCATGAAGGAAGCGATCCATTCCGGTCGTCCGTGGTCGGGCGTATTCACGAATTATAAGCAGAATCAAGAGCTGTGGCATTCCTCTATTACAATTACTCCCTTCGACATCGACGGGGAGCTTTATTTTGTAGGCATGTTTCGTGAGCTTGAGCAGCTTGCAAGCGGGTATTATCTCGATGATGGACGGGTTAGACAGATCCAGGGCTCCTTGTTGAAGGTGCTTGCTATTTCCTGTGAGATTCGCGACCCTGGCATCGAATCACATCTGCTGAGGGTGCGGCAATTAACGGAGAAGCTTGTGCTCATGCATAATGACAGGCTCGGATTAGGCATGGTGCGTGAAGCAATGTCCCGAATTGCTCATGCCAGCATCCTTCACGACATTGGCAAATCGTCTATACCGGAAGGCATTCTCTATAAGCCAGGGCCTCTTGCCCATTATGAGCGGACCATTATTGAGATGCACACGCTGATCGGCGTGGACATTCTGGACAAGATCTACGCAGAGCTCAATGATGAGTTGTTCGAGAGCGAGCTGTCTACAGCCAAAAATATTATTTTGCATCATCATGAGAAGTGGGACGGAACCGGTTACCCGCACGGCCTGCAAGGAAGCGATATTCCGCTTGAAGCCCGTATCGTCAGTGTTGTCGATGTATTCGATGCGTTAACGAGCAAGCGGCCCTACAAGGAAAAGTGGAGCGTAGAGCGTTCTATTCAATATCTCATTGATCAGAGAGGCCAGCAGTTCGATTCGGACATCGTTGATTCCTTCGTGGCTCTGTTTGAGGATGGGCAATTCGATATTTGAGCAGGCATGCGGGCGAAGTATAACAGTAGCAGAGGAGGCGACGGATACGAGTAAGTATGGAGCCTTCTGAGCATATGTTTCTTGCTAAGAGAAAGATATGAACAGAATGCGAGGGATTAACGTGATTAAAGAGTTGGAAGTCCAACAGTATGCTGCAATCCGGCCATTGCTGGAGGGCATGGGGAGAAATCCGGTTATTGAGGGCGTTATTGACGGCAATAATCGGGGGAGAATTTTCGCGGATCATGCACAAGCGCCAACAGCTGCTTTCGTGTGGGCGAAGAATGAAATGTTCTATCTTCTTGGAGCTGGGGGCGAACAGAGCAAGGGATTCAATGGGCAACTGGAGCATTTTATTATTCAGACGATCAAGCCCCTGGCGTTAGCTGACGGCGAGGATTATTTCAACATGGAGATACCCTCCTATCCCTGCTGGCAATCTACGATTGACAGCTATTTCCGCAATCAGCTTAACAGGGGAGAACGGGTTCCTTTTATATTTCGGAGGGATCAGTTTCAACTGCGGCGGCTTGCGAATACAGCCTCTCTTGCGAGCGGCTACGAGCTCAGAGCAATTGACCGCATCGCGATCGAGATGGATACGGAGCGGACAATGACGAAGGAGATTCTGAAATTCTGGGAATCGATAGAGCAGTTTATGAGCATGGGAATTGGATACTGTGTGATGAAAGGGCATGAGGTTGTCGGCACATGTCTATCTGTATTTGTCAGCGGCGACGATTATGAGATCGGCATAAACACGTACAACACCGAGCATCGGGGCAAAGGGCTTGCAACTGCGATGGCGATGCATTTCATCACCGCCTGTCTCCATCGAGGCGGAGTGCCGCATTGGACGACAGAGAGTTTTCGGCTCGATTCGATTGCCATCGCGAACAAGCTTGGCTTCGAGCAGCTTCCGAATTACCCTGTCTACTACCATTCGTTTGAAGAGCTTTTGTAGATAATTCTGCATGGCATGCTGAATAGAGTCACAGAGAGGCTGCTGCGTTAAGTCGCGGCTTCTCTGTGGCTATTTTATTGCCCGTTTAAGAGAACAATTTCTTGTGCGGCAAAGCTTCTGTTGTCCTCGCTAATATTTTGCGGCGTAGCGAGTGTGATTCGAATGAGATCTCCCTGTGAGAAATCCGCCATTTGCAACGGTTTTCCCTCTTGATCCTTAAAATGTGTGCTGCTATCAATTCCTATTCGGCACATGTAGCCTATAGCATCGATGCTACCATTCTTCCCTCTATTGACTTCATCGGAGCAGTTCACAGTAAATTCGTTCTCACTCGTACTCTCAATGGTATCCTCGAATGATTGGACGGGGTTGCCGCATGCGGACATCATAAAGCAGAACATTGCTAGCGCCAGCACGGTCTTCTTAATAAGAATCTCTCCTATCCTATAACAAACAACGTTCACTTCTTGTTTTCAATAACGTCGGTGAGTAGCTTATTGTTGCAGTTTGTTTGCAAGGATGAGAGCTGCATATATTTTGCGCTGGCCAGTAACGGGCTGCTGTTGGTTTGACTTGTTGGATGGGGCAATTTGTGCGATAGTAGCTTTTATTGATTAAATCGGGAAGAAACAGGTCAAGCTCGGGTAAGATTAAGGGAGAAACGTCCGCTGCGGGATTCGGAGCAACGCGGTATTTTTTCATTGTGAGAGAGGTAGTATGCGACATGGAACAATTTGAGCAGTTCTTCATTCGGAAGAATGAGGAGGTCGGGGTATCGTTGAATGAGGTTCAGAAGCAGGCGGTAAGTCAAACGGAGGGCGCTTTGCTGCTGCTGGCCTCGCCGGGCTCAGGGAAAACAACGACTATTATTATGAGAATCGGCTATCTGCTTGAACAGCAGGGGGTTGATCCGGAACGAGTTAAGGCGGTAACGTTCAGCCGCGCCTCGGCGATGGATATGAAGGAGCGCTTCAAGCGATTCTTCCCGGAGCTTGATCCGGTTGACTTCTCTACCATTCACAGTCTCGCCTTCGAGATTATGCGAGAGCACTTTTATAAGACTAGAACCTCCTTCCAAATTATCGAGGGGGCTGTTGAGATGCAGGAGGAAGGGGCTGCTGATGCTGATCCGGATAACCCGCCTCTGCACAAGAAGCTTATTTTGCGAAAAATATATGGTGCGATTAACGGCGACAAGCTGACAGAGGATGGGATGGAGGCGCTGAGTACGTATATCAGCTTTGTTAAGAACAAGTTGATTCCTCAGGAGCAGTGGCCGTCTGTCAAATGCGAGGTGCTGCGGGCGGAACGTATTTTGCGGGAATATGAAATGTTCAAACGTTCAGGCGCCAATAAGCTGCTGGTAGATTACGATGATATGCTGACGATAGCAAATGAGGCTCTGGAGGGGGACGCGAAGCTTCTTCAGAAGTACCAGCAGCGTTATGATTATGTGCTAACCGATGAAAGTCAGGATACGTCAATGGTCCAGCATGCCATAATCGAGAAGCTGGTGCGTGAGCATGGCAATTTGTGCGTCGTTGCTGATGATGATCAAAGCATATATACCTGGCGAGCGGCTGAGCCGCAATATTTGCTCGACTTCCGAGAGGTTTATCCCGATGCGAGCATTCTGTTCATGGAGCAGAATTACCGTTCCTCCAAGGATATCGTGGAGGTGGCGAGTCAGTTCATCAAGCGCAATAAGAATCGGTATGACAAAACGATGTTTACGGTCAACCCGCCGCATGAGCCCATTCGTATCGTGACGCTGGACGATAATCTGGTGCAGGCCAAATATTTGGCAGAGCGGGTTCAGGAGGTTCAGAACCTTCGGAATGTGGCGATTCTGTATCGGAACAATTCGTCCTCCATTATGCTCATGAATGAATTTGACCGGGCGGGTATTCCCTTCTACATGAAGGATGCGGACAACCGCTTTTTCTCGCATTGGGTGGTAGAGGATATATTGAATTTTATGCGGATGTCCTTTACGGACAAGCGGGCGGATATTCTGGAGGCGATCCATACCAAGCTGCATGGGTATATTACGAAGCATCAGATCGAGGTATTGAAGGAGATCAACAATCAGGAATCCGTCTTTGACAATCTGTTGAATTACGTTCAATTGCAGGATTATCAGGGCAAACAGCTGCTGGAATGCAAGGAGACGTTCCAGCAGATGAAGGGCATGCCGCCGTATGAAGCCATTGGCGTGATCCGCAGCCGATTGGGCTATGACAGGGCAATTGATAAGATGAGCGAGCGGCTCGGCTTCAACAAGGAGTATTTGACCGGGATATTGAACACGCTGGGCGAAATTGCGGCGACTCTGGATACGATGGAGCAATTCGCGGCTCGGCTGAAGCATTTGGAATCTCTATTGCGGAAGGCAAAGAGCAACAGGAACGGGAATGCGGTGACCTTCTCCACGCTGCACAGCGCCAAGGGACTGGAGTTTCAGACGGTGTATATGGTGGATGCCGTGGATGGGGTCCTACCATCGTCAAATGATTGCGAGAAGGGGAACGAGGCTCTGCTGGAGGAGGCAACTCGGTTGTTCTATGTTGGGATGACGCGGGCGAAGCTGGACCTGGAGCTGGTCTCTTATAAGGAGCGGGATGGCAAAAAGGTAAAGGAATCGCCCTTCGTTGCGGCTGTTCGGCATATTATGAATCCGCCTGCAGGAGGGATTGCGGGAGGGGATGCCATTAGCGTGTCAGGCCCGCCTGAGGTTCCTGTCAATCCGAACGGAATAAGAAGCCGCGAGGGCTTGGTTGTAGGCCGATTCGTGAAGCACCGCGTTTTTGGCGAGGGCGAAATTGTTGAGCTTACTGCGGAACGGGTCCATATTCGCTGTAATTCGGGCGTAAAAGTGCTGGCTGTGCTGACTTGCCTGGAACGGGGGATCTTGGAGCCGCTAGAGACGGAGACGGCAGCGCTGTAGAGCGGAGAGGCGGCTTGCTGGCATATGTTGGGGGCGATGCAAGGTGTGGGAAAGGTGGGCAGAGTAGGCAGGGCGATGCAAGGGCGGGAAGCTGCCGAACCGTGCGCCGACAGTGGACGACATGCTGAAAGCGCGGGAATGCGTCTTACAGCGTGCGAAGGCAAGTCGTAAGCTGTCTGTAGAGCTGAAAAACCCGCTTACAGCGGATGAAAGCGGGTTTAAGCTGCCGTCATTTATGTCTATTTTAGTATTTCGTCAGCAGATATGGAGTTGGGGGTGTTGTTGCGGTATACGCTTACTTCATTGTTGGCCGCAAGCAGCTCATGCTCGGGGGACATGACATTATTGTAGTAGTCTTTGAGATGTTCTTCCGTGATATAGGTGATGTCTTCGAGCACAATGATCCACTTGCCATCCTCTTTTATGACAGGACGCTCGTAAGCAGGAACATGGCCAAGGTGGAGGAGCTCTACAGCGACATAGGCATTGTAATTGGTGTCGTTTACTTTCTCGATTCGTTTGATCGTGTAGCCTGTCAACGTATCGCTTGATCTCGTCAGATTTGGGCTTGTGAACAAAGCTTTTGTAATTCGTTCCTGATCCTCCCGGTTATAACGAAGATCCTTGGAAACCGCGAGAGCGGCCTCGTAATCGGCATAATTGACTGTTGCATTGTAGTAAGTATGAAGCGTGTCCATCACAGCTTGCTCATCGGTAGTTAGGGGAGCTGCTGCTTTGGCGCCGGTGAGTGCCAGGAATGCAACCAATACAACGGTCAAAACACCGACTACTGACCATTGATAGGGGTTTTTTCTCAATGTGATCATGGAAATTCTCCTTCTCAAGTAGCCTTTGTAATGTTTATTCCCGAACATCCCTATCATATTGCCAGGCGAAAGGGTCGAGCTATGGCCCCTCCAGAACTGAAGCATTTTAATGAGTGTGGTGGCGTAAGCGCGTTTCTCTTCCGGGGCAATTCGGGTTAGCGCCAGTGAGTCGCACGCCAACTCCTGATCCTCTCTTATGGAACGCTCTGCAAACCAAAGCACCGGATTAAACCAATGCAGCAGCAGCAGAAAATCCAACACTCTATTAACAGCAAGGTCCTTTCGCTTAATGTGCGATAACTCGTGAAGAAAAATATATTTCCAATCGACAGGATCAAGCCCGTTATTCAACGCTCTGGGCAGCAGAAGTGTCTGTTTGCGAAGACCGTAAAGACTAGGTGATGCAACCAGATCCGTTTCGAGCATGTGTACATCATGATCAATGCCTAGTTTAACACGGCAATGTTGCAGCAACTGCATTCGTGACTCATCCCTGCAAAGGGTCGCTTCTTTTTTCAACAGAAGGGTGAATTTTCGTTGAATTAGAAGTCTGTAGGCAACAGCTGCGAGGAATCCCGCCATCCACAGCAGCGCCAGTCCATTCCACCATGAGAAAGCAAAGTCTCCTTCTCCGGCAGACCTATATGGATGAGTAGATGCTGGAGCATTTGAAGCAGCGGCAGTAGCAGAAGCATCAGAAGCATCAGAAGCATCAGAAGCACCAGAAGCAGACGAGCGTGCAATTGCTTCTGTATTCGCATCCTCCTGCCAGTGCCAACCCGCTGCGAAATCAGGAGCAGCCCCTATGCCATCGGTTGCAGCAGACAAGGCAGTTTCTTGGGGCGGAATGAGATTAAATACGCTCCATTCACTCTCTGGGGACCAGGGGATGAGCAGTCGGACGAGCAGCAGCATCCACAGCAGATAGCCCCAGCGCGGCGACAATCGTTCTCTCAAAAGGAGCTTGGCCAGTACAATAAAGGCGACAACAACAATAGACATAATAGACAACGTTAGAACAGTCGTAAAAATGGTTGTCAGCACATCCAGCAAAGCTAAGGCCCCCTTTTATCCAACAGATCTTTCAACTCAGCGATATCCTGCTCGGACAGCTTTTGCTCGCTTAGAAACTGTGCCAGCAGTGGCTTGAGCATATGGCCCCGTACTTTCCTCATAAAGGACTGGGCCTCTGTTCGTACGCCCTCCTCCTCTTGAAGGAGCGGGTAGTAGGTATATATTCTGCCTGTCTCATCAATACCGACTGCGCCCTTCTGAACGAGCCGTGTTATTAATGTGCGGATTGTTTTGGGACTCCAATCGGAATGATCCTTGAAGGCAGTTATTATTTCATTGGCTGTCATTCTCTTCTGGGACGACCACAGCACCTTCATAATCTCCCACTCGGATTCCGTAATTCGCGGCTGCTCCTGCATAGGCCCCTCCTTGTAAGTTTCTATTGACTACAATTGTAGTATATATGAATATTACAGTTGTAGTCACTAATTGTCAACTTAAAAAATATTTCCCCACGACGTCTTAAAGCGATCAAGACAAGTCAAGTCGAGTGCAGCGGAAAGTCCCTCTCTTCCATAATGCCTGCAAGGAGCAAGGCAGTGTACAAGAGCTTCCGAGAATCAAGCTGGACTTGAAGCGAAGGGGTTGATAGATTGACGAGCACTTGTTACAATCCAATATGTGGATAATATTGTGCAGTACCCCTCAATGATTTGTGGTAAAGGAGACGCCAGATGAAAAAATATTTTTTGACGGCCATACTGCTTATTCTGGCACTAGGGTCTCTTGCTGTTATTAACACCTCTCATACTCCAAAGCCAGTGGATACCTCCAACCTTGGGAATAGTCCGCAAGAAGCGATTCAAAATGCAGCGGACACTTTCGATACCGCTGGTCTCCAATTCGAATTGAATGGCATTGTTCACGAAGACAGGAAAGATCCCTTAAACAGACTTTTTTTTGCAATGGCGGATAGAGATCATTCTAGTTATTTAAATATATTGCTGACAAAGCAGACGACCGATTTGGAATGGGAAGCGTTCATAGGTGGGGGAGCGCCAATCATTTCTGGCAAAGAGATGACAACACAGTTTACAAGCTTCGGGGATGTGCAAATATGGTGGGGTACTATCTTTAATAAGGATATTCGTACGATAAAAGCTAATAATCAAACAACCGAGATATTTGAAGCTGTGCCAGGGGTGAGAGGGTGGTATCTTCTTCTTCCATACCATGCATTGGATAGTGTTCGGGCTTACGACAATAATGAGACTTTACTTTGGGAAGAGGAAATTTAGGACTTAGAAAACAAAAAAGAACGCCGACGGGCGTTCTCAGGCTGTTGAAAGGTCAATTCAGGCATTCGCTGTAAGGTGGAAATACCGCTTTACAGCACGGAAAAGTGGAGCGAGATGCGCTGTAAGGCTGAAAAACCTTCTTACAGATGACAAAGCGTCGTGAAAACCTCTTCGGCTATCGCTGTAAGGTGGAAATACCGCTTTACAGCACGGAAAAGTGGAGCGAGATGCTCTGTAAGGCTGAAAAACCTTCTTACGGATGACAAGGTGTCGTAGAATCCTCTTCGGCTATCGCCGCAAAGCGGAAATACCTTGTGACAGGAAGGAAAAGTAACGCGAGGTCCACTAAATAATCGAGATGGAAGCGAAGGCTGATACAGCCCCCGCCCCGCCGAGAAATGTCTCCATGGACTTTCTTAGCAGCCTGAGAACGCCGCCGTCATGCAACGCCACACCGCGCGCTGGGAGCTGCACGGCCGGACCCGGCGGCGTTCTTTTTATGCTTCACGGGGCAGACGGAAAATCGACCCACTGCTCGGCCCAGCTGCTGATTTCTTTGAAGAGCGGGGCAAAGGCTTTCCCCTTATCGGTTAATTTATATTCAATGCGGACTGGTGTTTCGGGATAGACATCGCGTTGTATGATCCCTTCGGCCTCTAACTCCTTCAACCGTTCCGAGAGAACCTTGCCGCTCAGGTTCGGCAGCGAGTTCTCGATCCAGACGAAACGCTGTGGGCCGGATTGCAGCTGGTACACAATCTTCGCTGTCCATCGTTTGCTGAGAATTTCGAGCGCTTTCTCAAATCGAGGGCATAATTGTGACTGTTCCATCGTTATCACCTCATTTGTATGTTCATATTATAGCCTCTTCGCCCCAATTAAACAATCTAACCAAACTAAATTTAGTAACTTGAATTAACTAAATTAATAATATAGTCTAAGTTACATAAAGTAAGCGAAAAAAAGCCAGCAGTAAAAGTAAGCAGTAAAGGCAAGCAGTATTGTATAGGGGGAAACGCCGATGATGCCAGCATTATTTATTAACCACGGAGCTCCGACGTTAGCACTTGCTCAGTCGGACTATACCGGGTTTCTGCAGGAGACGGGGAAGCGGCTTACACCGAAGGCGATTGTTATGTTCAGCGCACATTGGGAGGAGCGGGTAACGACGATCTCCTTCGCAGATGGTCCGCTGGAGACCATTTATGATTTTTACGGATTTCCTGATGCTCTGTACGAAATCACCTATCCGGCGCCTGGTTCGCCGAAGCTGGCCGAGAGGCTTGAGGGCGTATTCCACAAGGCTGGTATTCCAACGGAGCGGGATAACAAGCGAGGCCTTGATCACGGCTCATGGATATTTCTGAAGTATATGTACCCGGAAGCCAACATACCGATTGTTAGCGTGTCGGTGAATCCTTTTCTGCCGAATGAAGAGCAGTATCGAATCGGTGAAGCGCTTCGCGGCTTAGGAGCAGAGGATATTCTTGTTATCGGCAGCGGGACGACGGTGCATAATTTCAATGAAATCAAGATGGGCCAGCAGCATCCTGAGCAATGGGCGGTTGAGTTCGACGATTGGATTGCCGACAAGGTGGAGAATCGGGATGTGGACTCGCTTGTGCAGTATGACCGCCTGGCTCCGCATGCATCGCGGGCTGTTCCGAGAGCGGAGCACTTCGTGCCGCTGTTTCATGCGATGGGAAGTGCAGCTTCAGCTGTCACGAAACCGAAGGTGCTCTACAGAGGATATGAATACGGTACGTTCAGCTATAGCTGCTTTGAGTTCTGATTCTGAATAGAAGGAAGAGAGCCGGATGGGGGGTTAATCCTCCAGACGGCTCTTTTGCTTTGTAAGGATCTGCATCGGACAAAGTAATTTGATACAATAATTGGAGATCTGTGTTTCCTTTGGACTTCGACAAATACGCTCGGCTGTTCGCCCGGAAAGGGATGCTTTTCTATTCTTAAAAATATTTCTTGCAGCAGTGAACATTATCCGCAGCTTGACCGTCATACGACTAACAAACCATAACGAATGAATCATTTAAGGAGAGATGATCCGTTGAAACGTAAACCAATGCCTATGAAGAAAGCAGTTGTCGGTGCCTCGCTAGTCTTGCTATTATCTTTGCCAGCAGCAGTCAGCGCAGCACAGGACGTGCTGCCGAATACGGCAGCATCAACCAACAATAATGCCCAAACAGAGCAATCGAAGCAGATTCTAGTTCCGGCTAAAGCGGTAGCGGAATCGCTGGGGGCAAAGGTGAAATGGGATGCCAAGAGCAAGCTTGTCACGATCCAGCGCGGTGAGAATGAGCTGGTGCTTACGGTCGGCAAGTCGCAGGCGGCAATCGATGGCAAGCCAGCAGACATAGGTCACGCGGTCGTCATTAAGGATGGGAGGGCGATGGTTCCACTAGCGATCATCAATGCTGCATTTGGAACGGCTGTTAATTGGGATATCGCTGCAGGAACGGTCAGCTTCGAGACGGATGATTATGCAGGATTGGCTGGCTATTATGTGTACAGCTTATTCAATGGCCAGCATGATGTCGTTCTATCGCTGATGAATGAGGAGCTGAAGAAGGCTCTTCCAGAGGAGCGGCTTGGTCTGCTGGTTCAACAGCTATCGGCTGTCTATGGTCAGCCGAAGATGCAGCAGTCCCTTGCTGTTGGAGTTAATGGCGTACATACGAATGTCAGCATGGCTTATACAATGAAAGGCGCTTCGCTAGATTTCACGATCCGATTCGATGCGGACGGTCGGATTGACGACCTTGCCATCAATCCGATGAGCGTAACGGCGGCATTCGGCAAGCCGGCGTACGATAGGAACAATTATACGGAGCAAGAGATTGTCATTGGAGAGGGAACCTTTGCCCTTCCGGGCACTTTGACATTACCTCAGGGTGAAGGGCCTCATCCTGTCGTCGTGATGGTTCATGGTTCAGGACCGCATGATCGTGATTCGACGATTGGAGGCGCGAAGATTTTCAAAGATATTGCGGTCGGTCTGGCCTCGCACAACATTGCAGTATTGCGCTATGAGAAAGTAACGAAGGAGCATACCTTTAAAGTATCCGCTCAGCCGAAGTTTACGTTGAAAAATGAATCGGTTGATGATGTTCTCCAGGCTGTGAATTTGTTGAAAAACACACAAGGGATCGACCCTTCCCGCATCTATATAGCAGGACATAGTCAAGGCGGTTATGTAATGCCGCTCATACTGGACGGTGATCGTGAAGTGGATATTGCAGGAGCCATTCTTCTATCAGCGCCTAGCGAGCAGATGACGGATGTATTGATCGAGCAGCAGAATAATGCTTTGGCGAGACTGCAGCAAGCCGGGCTGCCGGAAGAAATGCAAGCCGCGCAAAAGCAGGCAGTCGCCGTATGGACAGGCATCGCTGAGCTTGTGCAGAACAGCAGCTACTCGAAGGATAATCTGCCGCAGAACTTCCCGATTCCTCCCGCATACTGGTGGTATGAGCAGCGGGATTATGTACCGGCCGAATTTGCACAGAAACAAACAAAGCCAATGCTGATTCTGCAAGGAGAGAATGACTGGCAAGTATCGATGAAGCAATACGAGGGCTGGAAGGAAGCATTGAAAGCGCGGAATGACATTTCATATATCTCCTACCCTAAAGTAAACCATCTGCTTGTTGAATACGACGGCGTGTCCGTAGGCATGGAATATAATAATCCGGCTCATGTTTCGGCAACAATCATTAAGGATATGGCGGAATGGATCGGAAAGGGCAAGTCTCAATAATGAGATAAGGAGAAGTTAAAGCATGATACAAGTTGACGGCGTGGCGAAAAGCTTCAAAGGAAGGGATATTCTGCAGGATGTATCCTTTTCCGTTGGGAAGGGGGAGGTCGTCGGATTGCTTGGGCCCAACGGTGCAGGCAAAACGACGATGATACGTCTGCTGAATGGCGTCATCTCAGCGGATACCGGAACGATAAGGGTGAATGGGCTGGACCCGCTCACTGACGGGGACAATATTCGGAGAAACGTCGGAGTGGTAACGGAAAGCGCCGGATTGTATCCCGAGATGAATGGACGGGAGAACCTCCTCTTTTTCGCCAAGCTGTACAATTGTGTGGACAAGAAACGGATTGATTGGCTGCTGGAGCTGCTAGGTTTGAGCAAGCATGGCGATAAACCGGTTGGCACGTATAGTACCGGTATGAAGAAACGGCTGGCAATCGCCAAGGCGGTGCTGCATGAGCCGGCGCTGCTGTTTCTGGATGAACCGACCAATGGACTGGACCCTGACGGCATCCTGGATGTAATTGGTTACTTGCGCAAGCTTAATTATGAGCAAGGTACAACGATATTAATCTGCTCGCACATTTTGTATCAGCTGGAGGAGGTGTGCAGCTCCTATCTGTTTCTGGAGAGGGGGCGGATTATAGAACGTGGAACACTGAGGGAGCTGGAAGCCAGATATGTTGAGGAAGTCATACTGAATGTAGAGACAGGTTTCAATGGGGCAGGCAATCAAGCGGCGGGATATCCATTCACAGCTATAGGCGATGGCAAGCTGCAATTCAAACTGCCCTCCAAGGAGCATATCCCTGGACTGCTTCGTTCGGTTCTGGAAGAATCGTGGGTCCATTCAGCGGAGATTATGAATAATGATCTGGAAGCACTGTATTTCGAGGTGAGGAGGCGTTCCAATGAATCGTAATCACATTATGGCAATCGCCTCCAAGGATATGAAGATGATTTGGAAGACGAGCAAGGTGTGGATTGGCCTGGTTATTTTGCCGCTTATAATGGGGGTTATTATTCCGGTTGTTGCGGTTCTGGTCGGTCGTTCCATTGATCCTGCGGATATTAGCGGAGGACTGGTGCAGCTGATTGGAGAAATTTCATTCAGCGGAGCTGGCGAGACGGATACCCTCAATCATAAGCTGATCCTCTTTATTGTGAACTTTATGCTCCCGCCGTTGTTCATGCTCATTCCTGTCACCAACGCGATGATGATCGCAGTGAACAGCTTCGTTGGCGAGAAGGAGAGCAAGACGCTGGAGAGCCTGATGCTTGCGCCGCTGTCGATTCGGGACCTTTTCGCGGGCAAGCTGTTGGCATCCTTCATCCCCTCTTATGGGGCAGCTCTCGGAAGTTTTGTACTGTGTGGGATTGTTGTGAACGTGCTGGCGTATCCGTTATTTCAAGGACTGGTATTCCCAAGCGTCAATTGGATCGTACTGATGCTTTGGGTAATACCGGCGTTCACGCTTACGGCGATTCTCTTCAGTGTACTGGTGTCCGCCAGATCCAAAAGCTTTCAGGAGGCGCAGCAGATTGCCGGAGTTGTTGTGCTGCCTATTGTCGCCCTGCTGGTCGGGCAAGCGACAGGTGCGCTGCTGATCAGTCCTTTCATTATGGGCATTATCGGCGCAGCGCTAATGGCGGTAAATCTCGGCCTGCTGGTCTTCATCGCCAAGCTGAATCAACGCGATCAGCTTTTTGAGACGCAGGTGCAGTAACGAGCAACGGGTAACGAGCAGTCAATAACGAGCAACCAATAACGAGCATCCAGTAACGAGCAACGAGCAACGAGCAGCCAATAACGAGCATCCAGCAATCAGTAGCCGGCATCCAGCAATCAGCCGACAATAAGAAGGACCGCTAGTCTCCCGACATACATAGGGCGACAGCGGTCCTTCTGTTTCATTTTCCACATCTGCATCTCGTGAGGAACTGTTACTTCAAGAACACATAAGACATTCCTTTGGCCTGATCCAGCTCTGCTTTATCCACTGCAAGCTCATCAGCCTCGCTGCGCTCTGTAATGCCAAGCTCTGTCAGAATAGTCTCTACTGCTTCCGGTGTGAAATGAAGAGGAGAGACGATTTTAGGCTGCAGCTGTTGAAGAACCTTGACAGTCTTGGCAGGCGTGAAGCCATTTTCGGTGACATCGGAGAACGGCAGGAACACGACATCCAGCTTGCCGAGCTGGGTCAGCTGCTCTTCTGTCAGCTCATTCTGGGCAAGATCGCCCATATGAGCAATTCTTAAACCATCAACCTCGTAGACATAGATGATATTGGATGGCGCATCTGGCATGAAAATGGAGGAATGTCCAGATGAAACCCCTGTTACCACAACATCCTTAACCGTGAAGGTTTCTACGGTTTGCTGTGACAATTTAAATTCCCCGGCTTTCTTGCTCTCCGCAAGGTAAGTCTCGTCTGTGTGATCATAGTGATCATGAGAGATGGTCACAATATCGGCTTTAATAAGTCCAGTTGTCTCGGTCGGCATCGTATTAGGGTCTGCTACGACGACCGTGCCGCCTTTGGAGACGATGCCGATGGAGGTGTGCCCGCCATCGCCGTTCTTATTGAGCGTGATGCTCTTCATTAATGTTTTGCCGGAAGTATTCGCTAATGTGGTTGTATCGATAGGCGTTGCTTCCTCTACAGGAGGCTCTTCGGCAGGGGGAGGATCATTCTTTCCTTCTGCAACAGGAGTCTCCTGCTTTACTTCGTTCGTGGGGGTATTCTCATTTGCGTTGTTCTTGCTGGAGCAGCCAGCTGCCAGAACGAGCGTAAGGCTGAGAGCGATTATGGTGAGCTTTAATTTGGACATGCGTAAATCCTCCTAGTCATTTCGTTAGTCTGTTTTTGGGCAGCATGAAGAAGCCCTTCTCAGGCAGCAGCGGCAAGTCCGACTCTGCAGGGAGTCCTGTCGCTGTTACCATGAGGGATATCATGCCGGTTGCTTCTTGGGGGCATTATTATTTACTATTTAATATCTATTACTGTACTGGAAGACCCTCTTTGAGAAAGACAGATACCGCTAATGCTCGCTATGCTCACCCCCTTCAAGCTGTGCCTAACCCTTCATTAATGGGTAATAATAAGCATCCTCTGGAACCTCATGATGCAGGACGGAGAACGTACGGTAAAGTGAGTCGAGCAATTGCTGTCCCTTCCAATCCGGCGGCAGCAGCTGGGCTGGCAGCATAGGATCAAGAATGACATACGCACTCATCATTTCCCCTAGCTCCAGATAGCTGATGAACAGCTGCAGAGCGTCGCCTTCCCCCTTCAGCCGCTCAATCTCGGGAACAAATTCCTCGTGAAACCACCGCAGCTTCTCGTTCTGAGCAGCGCGAACATCCTCTAAATTCCACATTTTGGCTGCGAGCTCAGGTGTCATGGAGAAGTGCTGAAAGGTTCCTTTCATCTGCGTAACATTGTCCGCAAGCTCCAGATTGGCGGTCAGCCGTTCCACCTCGTCAACGTAATTCCATGGCGAGATGTACGTGTTCTTGTACAAAGCGGCAAACCCCAGATTGATCAGCGCATTGCGAAGCTGATAACGCTTGGACCGCTCGGAATCGGGAATTTCGAATGTCACGAGCTGCCATTGTCCATCCCATTGGTTCCCGTAATTAAACCCTTTGCCCGCGATGGCCGTTAACGTACGCCGCCCATGCTCTGTAATGGAATAGTTGGAGCGCTCGACTGCCTCGATATAACCGAGACCCTTCAACCGTGACACGACATTGCGGACGGATTGCTGCGAATAGCCGCGAGCGGTATAGATTTCAATGAAACGCTGAACGGTAATCGATGGTACGCAAGTAAGAAGAAACAACATCTGTTTATCAATGGATAACATATTATACCTTCTTTATACTATTATTTTTCCGTTTCGTCAATAATTGATTATAAATTGTTGGTGACAATGTGACAGCCGTTATTATAGCGCAGCTATCTTCTAAATAACCATTCCACAATCAATTAGTCAACCCAATTGTTAAATACCGCCTAATTAGTTGAACCGGCGTTGAGATGTACCCGACTTGCCGCAGCTTCATGCGTTAAACTAAGTGTTGTCTTCCATCGCAGTCAGCGGGGCGGGGGCTGTATCAGTCCTGCCACTGGGTGAGCAAACGGCTGGTTGCGTGGATCTTTTATTCACTGCCGCTTTATGCCATGATAACTGCAGGAGAGTGATGGGATGTTTACTGATTTCAAGCTGATGGATGATCGTCCGGTCTATATCCAGGTGAAGGATTACATGAAACGGTTGATCACCAAGGGCGCGCTGCAAGCGAACCAGAAGCTCCCATCCACACGTGAGCTGGGCATGCTGTTGAACGTCAGCAGGAATACAGTGGTGGCGGCCTATGCCGATCTGGAGGAAGAGGATCTCATTTATGTGGAGAGGGGAAAGGGTAATTTCGTTACCCCATCTGCGGTTGGAGTGACTGATGCCGAGGCTTTGCAAGTCTCCTGGCAGGTAGACTGGAAGCAGCATTTGAATGAGCTGGCACGGACCGCCGAGGAAGAGGACATTATGAAACGCGGCATACGCTCGGCGCAAGGGATGATCTCCTTCACGAGCATCGCCCCAGACGAGAAGCTGTTTGATATGAACAATTTCAGAAGGGCGTTTCTGGATCGGATGTCATTAGAGGGCGATATCGTCTTGAACTATGGCTATGCAAAAGGCTATAAGCCGCTCATCGATTATTTGCTGCGCTATATGGAGAACAAGGGTGTCGATCTGGCAGGCAAAGATATTCTCATTACGAATGGCTTCACAGAGGGACTGGATATTGTTCTGTCATCATTGAACAAGAAGCACGGCCGCATCCTGTGCGAGAATCCCACCCATCATACTGCGCTCAAAAATTTCAAGCTGCACGGCTTCGCAATTACCGGCGTGGATATAGAGCCCGATGGTATAAGCCTTCAGAAGCTGGAGCTGGCATTGTCTCAGCAGGCATTCGATTTGGCCTATCTCGTTCCTTCCTATCAGAACCCGACGGGAATCGTCATGTCTCACGAGAAACGAATTGCCGCTGCAAGGCTGCTTGCCCGCCACGGAGTCCCGATTCTGGAGGATGGCTTCAACGAGGAGCTGAGATATTCCGGTTCTCATGTGGCGCCTTTAATCGCTTGCGGCGGCGGGAGCAACAGTATTATTTATGCAGGCAGCTACTCCAAAATCCTTTTCCCAGGCCTTCGGGTCGGTTGGCTGCTGGCGGATAAGGAGCTGATTGATTATCTCGTGAGCGTCAAGCGGGCGCGTACTATTCATACGTCGACGCTGGATCAATCTGTGCTTTACCAGTATCTCCATAACGGATATTTCGAGAAATATCTCAAGCGCGCGAAGGCCGAGTATAAAAGAAAATATGAGCTCGCCGTTCAATGCTGCCACTCGTTCATTCCTTGCCAGCGTTTGTCCGGCGATGGCGGCTTGCATCTGTTCCTTGAATTTGAGAAGGAGTTTGATACGAGAGCATTGCTGGACAGCTGCCGTGACAAAGGGGTCATATTCACCCCGGGAACGATCTTCTACACCGATGGCGGCGGGAGCAACACGATGCGTCTCGGATTCTCGCGGGTGGCCGACGAGGACATCATTAAGGGCACAAAGCGCATTGGAGAGGCTGTACTTCAAATGATGTGAGAGAAAGGAATCGAGCTGAAAGGAAAGGGATTGCAATGAGAGTAGGCGTCATAATGGGCGGAGATTCATCAGAACGGCAGGTGTCCCTGATGACAGGACAGGAGATGCTGTCCCATCTGGATCGGGACAAATATGACCCTTATCCGATTGAAATCAATAACGGCAGCGAGCTAGTCGAAGCGATAAGGGACGTCGACGTGGCGCTGCTTGCGCTTCACGGGAAGTATGGGGAGGATGGCACGATTCAAGCCACACTTCATTCTCTTGGTATTCCTTTCACCGGGTCAGGCGTGTTGTCGAGCGGACTGTGCATGGATAAGGATATCGCCAAGAAGCTGATCCGCTTGGAGGGCATCCACACGCCGAACTGGATGATGGTGGACAGTCGAATGGCAGAGCTGGATGGCAAAGCTCTTGCAGGTAAAGTTCGTGAAGGGTTAGAGTATCCTGTTGTTGTAAAGCCGAATTCGGGCGGTTCCAGCATCGGTGTTCAAATTATTCATAGCGGCGAGGAGCTGCAGTCTGCTCTGCAAGAAGCGCTCCGATGGGATGATTCTGTCATGATTGAGCACTATATCGGCGGACAGGAGATAACCTGTGCAATCCTTAACGGCCGGATGCTGCCAGTACTATCGATTGCATCCTCTTCGGACTTTTTTGATTATACGTCCAAATATACCGACGGCATGGCTGACGAGCAGGTCATCCATCTGCCGCCCGAGATCGAAGAACGTGTGCGTGCTGCTGCGCTCGGCTGCTGGCATGCATTGAAATGCAGCGTATATGCCAGAATTGATATGATTCTGCGTGACGGCATCCCCTATGTGATGGAGGCCAATACGCTGCCTGGACTGACCAGCGCCAGCCTGCTTCCGAAGAGTGCGAAGGCGGCTGGAATATCGATGAGCGAGCTGCTGGATTCCATCATTGAACACTCCCTGCTGGAGAGAAGGCGCGAGAGAGGGAGCTGATAGAGCAAGGGTAGAGGGGGCCGATAGGGAGCCAGGGAGAATGTTCGGAAGGGCAGGGGACAGAGTACCCGAATCCCCGCCCTCAGTTCCGAATTCCCGTGTCCTCAATTCCTCAACTCCCAAACTCCCAAGTTCCCGAATCAGGAGAAGTCTGCTCTCACTGTTTGGAGGATGGATGTCCAAATACTCTCGTCAGATGTCAAAAAGTGCCCAGCGCCGGGGAAGCTGTGAAAATGCGCATGCCGCATCCGATCGGCCAGCTCCTTCGCATCCTCATAAGGCGCCATGCGATCGGCCTCGCCATGCCAGAGATGCACCGGAATGGCAATATCTTCGACATCGAAGCCCCAAGGCTGGGTCAGCAGCCGGGTTTCGTAGAGCATTCCATCTACACTCACACGATAAGCTTCATGGAGATGAATGAACATTTCATTTAATTGCTCATCGGTTTGGACATACTGCTTGTCCCAATCGGACAGATGACTGTTGCCCTTTTTCATCAAATCCAGAAACTTGTCGGGCTTGTTCAGCATCATTTTTCGCTGCGATTGAAGGGCCGGCTTGAGCAGCCACGGCGCGTGCCTGCCCAGCCAGAACACGGTTCTGTTTTCTTTGATCATCGCTTTGGATGGCTTTCCGTTGACGAAAGGCGTTGCGCTTGCGACCATCGTTACATTTCGCAGCCGATCTGGAATGGCATAAGCGCATGCTGCTGCATAGACGCCGCCTCCTGACGCGCCCAGAACGGCGAACTGCCCGATGCCAAGCTGGTCGGCAAGCTGTACAATGTCATCCGCCCAGTGAAGCAGACTTCTGCCGGGCTTGTTGTCTGACGTGCCGAAGCCTGGCCGGTCTGTGGCGATTAATCGAATGCCCAGCGATAATGCAATATCATCCTCCTCCGCATACCATATTTTCGAGCCCGGCGTCCCGTGGAAAAGCATAACAGGAATTCCGCCGCTTGCCCCGTATTCCTTATAAGCCAGCTTGCGGCCGTCCCGCATATATATAAAAGACGCAGCTTCTGTCCTCATCATTATATGTATTCCTCCCCAGTCAATGAATTAAATTAAACCGACTGTCCGGTCCAATTCCGATCAAAAAGAGTGACTGATTCTCATCAGCCAACTTATCGTGCGCGTACTCCGTTCAGGAATACATCAATGCTTTTAATATGGAGCCGCTTGATCTCTTTAATATCGGTCTCATAGTACAGAGTACCAAGCCCGCCCAGCATCCCGTGCAAAATATACATCAGATCGCGCGCATTATCCGCCTGCAGCTCGCCCCGCTGAATGCCTTCTTCGAGCACCTTCTCATACAGATGGTAGGAGGAGCGAAGCATGCCCAGCAGATCATTCATCATGTCCTGATCGATAATCTGACTGGTCATGAATTCGTTGGCAACGCCCATAAGGGGGTTCTCGAAGTCATCGGCAAAATGCTCGGCCAGCGCATACAGCTTCTCAACAGCCGTTGAGCATTGTCCTTCCTTGAGCGCCCAGGTCTCGTTCCAGGCTTCAGCCTTGAGCTTGATGACATGGAGGAACAGTGCTTCCTTGCTCTTAAAATGGTAATAGATGCTCCCCTTGCTGCGACCGGTGGCTCGACAGATCTCCTCCATCGATGTCGCGGCGTAGCCCCGCTGTATGAATAGCGTTCCTGCTTGGGTCGCGATCTCCCGCTTAATCAGCTCTACCGGTTTTCTCAACCATCATCAGCTCCCATGAAATAAAACCGACCGTCCAGTCTAGTAATAGAATATACGTCTGCTGCGGCAATTTCAAGCTATTTCTGCATCATGATGCATCGTTGACTGCCAACATCGTATTGCACCAACGAGCGCTGGGAGCTGCGCGCGGTGCACAATCTTGGGAATTGCAAGCTGTTCCGAATACTCATGCTGTGGGCATCATTCTAAAGCCTGAAACGCCGCGTGACAGCGGGCAGCAGGAACGGCTATGATAGTGTCAGACGGGTTAACTAACGGTACGCGGAGGGTCTGCATAATGTCGTTTAAACTGATTGTTTTCCAAGGTCCCAGCGGATCGGGAAAAAGCACGCTTCAAGCTATACTAGGCCTGCCTCGCATCGTCACATGGACATCGCGCGCGCCAAGGCCAGGCGAGGTGGACGGGCAGGATTATCATTTTGCTGGCAGAGAGCAGCTGGAAATGATGTACGAGCAGCAGAAAATGCTGGAGATGGCAGAGTATCAAGGGAATTATTACGGAACCTCGATTGCCGCTATCCAGAGCGCGGCAGACAGATCCGAGCCGAGCGCTATTGTGATGGAAGCGGGCGGCGCGCAGCAGATCAAAGCGCTGCTGCAGGATAAGGCGCTGATCATCGGCGTGACGGCAAGTATGGAGCAGTGTCGACAGCGTCTTATTAATAGAGGGACGTCTGCTGCGGAGCTGGAGCGCAGATTGCGGACCTATGAGGAAGAGATTAGGAGCTTGATGCTGTGCGATATCGTCATTCACAATTCGGACGGCAATCGGATGAAATCAGCTGCGATTATGAAGCTAATTGGACAAGGAATGGTGGGTACAGCGAATGAACTATAATGAACGAACATTGGACTATGTGAGGGCGTCTCTTGCCCGGTCGCAGCTTCTGGATTTCCGCCTCCATGCGGATCAGGATGACGGTCGTGTAAGGGATGAGTATTCGAGGGATTATGCGCGCGTATTGTATTCCTCCTCGTTCAGGCGGCTTCAGGGAAAAATGCAGCTGCTCGGCATTGACCACAACCTCTTCTTCCGTAATCGTCTGACGCACAGCATGGAGGTTTCTCAAATTGCCAGAGGAATTGCGATTGATCTGAATATCGGCAATACGTTTGTCGTGGAAGCCTGCTCGCTGGCGCATGATTTGGGCAACCCGCCCATCGGCCATTATGGAGAGCGGGTGCTTTGCGAGCTTGTAGCTGATATTGGCGGATTTGAAGGCAATGCCCAGACGCTCCGTATTCTACGCAAGCTGGAGCAGCGCCATCATGCCTACCGGGGAATGAATCTGCTGTTCCGCACCCAGCTTGGCGTGGTGAAATATTTTAGACGCTATGATCAGGGCGCCAATAGCAAATTCATCTATGATGAGGACTATGAGGATATCCGGATGAATCTGGAGATGCTTGGGCTGGGCGAGCAGGAGGCGCGCACGATCGAGATGGAAATTATGGATCTGGCGGATGAGATCGCTTATGCGGCGCATGATCTGGAGGATAGCTTAAGCCAGAACCTGTTCTCCGTCGATGAGCTGCTGTTTGAATTCAGTGTCGCCAAGGATTACGGGAATAGCTATGAGACGTTCGAGGGGATGGTGAACAGGTGCAGGGAGTTCGCGCGCAAGGGCGAAGGCTCACGCTCCTCAGAGGAATATTCCTTCCTGTTCCGCAAGGAACTGACATCAACCATCGTGAATACGCTTATTCGCGATATTGCCTACCAGCCGCAGAAGCAGGGACTCGGCTTCACGCAATTCGGCCTGCTGTCCAAAGGACTTAAAAAACTGGTGTTTCAGCTCATAAACCGCAGGCCTTCGGTGCATATTTATGAGCGGAAGGGAGAGAAGGTGCTGCGCGGGCTGTACGAGGTTTATACCGATGAGCGGCTGAATCCGCAGCTCATGCTGCTGCCTCCCGAATACCGGGGTTATGCCACCGATGAAGAGCGGCGGCGCAATGTTGTCGATTTCATCTCGGGCATGATGGATCATTTTGCAATGCAGGAGTTCGGCAAGTATTTTGGCAGCAGCGAGCTGGATAAACTCGTATGAATAGATGAGAAGGCCGTCCCAAACCGTAGCTGTGGTCTACGGCGGGAGGGCCTTCTTGTTTTTAGATGGGGGCTGCGCTCGGCATCCATTGCGCGGTGCAGCGTTCCGCTGAGCATGAGAATGTCCCATGTATGTTCCCTGCGCGATATTCCCTGCTACGCGATATCCGCGCTATTGATGTTGCGGATGGAGAAGAAGGCGATTAGAAAGCCGATAGCCGCCGCAGCCAGCGGAATTGCGATAATGGAGCTGACGTTGAAACCTTGATTGTTGGAGCTGAAAACAGCGACGATCAGGATGGACGAGATAATAGTAGCTGGAACCGACTTTTTGCGCATGCCGAAATAGATAGGAATGAGGCACATGCCGGCGGAAGCAAGCGCATAGACAGTCATTCGGATCAGCTCTTCAACGATGAGATCGGACGTTAATGGAGCAGCAACGAATTCGAGATAGTGATTCACGATCAGAAAGCCGCAGACGTCGATAATATTGGAGACGAGTGTAGTCAGAAAGGTGACAGCGCTAATAATAATAATCTTGGCCAGCATGAGCTTGGTCCGTTGAACGGGATAGGTGAACAGAACAGTAATTGTTTTGTTCCTATACTCGTCGATAATGAGCTTGGCGATCAGGACTGAAGCGAAAATAATGAAGGTGGCTCTGACGAACGTGCTGATGGCCATTAGTGCTTCCGCCATATTGGGAAATATGATTTCCCCTGCTTCCTCGGCGTAGGGTAGAATGCATACGAATGCAATGATGAGCAGGTTGGCAATGACAGCGCCCTTCAAATACCAGCCCAGATTGCCCTTTCTCAGCTCAAGCCTGATTAAATGAAGCATGTGCTTGCCCTCCTTCGATTAATTGCATGAAATAGTCCTCCAATGAGGTGTGCCGCTTGTTAATGGATTCGATCGCGATATCACTCATTACGAGAGTTTTGGAAATTTCCGCTTGCGACAGCTCGGTTTCGTAGATGCGGATTGTCGATTCCCCGATAATTCTGAAATTAGTCAGGCTCAGCTCATTCTCCAGCACATAGGCAGCCCTCTTAATGTCTGGTGTCACCAGCTCCATATAGACGGTATTCTGCCCTCTAAGATCATTCATGGCGATCTCTTCGATGAATCTGCCGCCGCTGATGACGCCAATCGTATCGGCAATTTGCTCAATCTCCCCTAGAATATGACTGGAAATCAGCAGCGTCATTCCATACTGCTTGCTCAGCAGGCTGAATAAGCCGCGAAGCTCTTTAATGCCGACAGGATCGAGACCGTTAATCGGCTCATCGAGTATGAGCAGCTCCGGCTTGGTGGCGATTGCTCTGGCAATGCCCAGCCGCTGCTTCATGCCGAGAGAAAAGTTGCACACCGCCTTGCCGTCCACATTAGTCAGCTGAACCAGCTCCATCGCCTCATCAATGGTCTTCTTATTGTGCAGTCCCATGTACTGGCAATGCAGATCCAGATTGTCCCGCGCTGTCAGCTTATCGTAGAAAATAGGATATTCGATAATGCTGCCCACCCGTTTGAAAAGCTCATACGAGGAAGCGGTCAGCTTCTGGCCGAACAATTCGATCTCGCCGCTGGAGGGCTTGATCAGGTTCAGCAACATTTTCATAACCGTTGTTTTTCCCGCGCCATTGGGACCCAGGAAACCGTATATTTGTCCCTTCTTTACCTTCATATTCACATTGGAGACAACCTCTTTGCCTTGGAACAGCTTGGTCAAATGCGTCGTATTTACAATATAACTCATGTGCAATCTCCTTCTCTCTTTGGCTGATAATTATATTGTAAGCCGTTGCGCTTTCATATTTGTTGCTCAATTCTTAAGAGAATCTTACGTCTTACGTTGCTGATAGATCAGTCTGGTAGACGGCGCGCTGAAGCTTGACTGTGAAGCTGGTCCGTTCGTAAGGCTTGCTCTGCACCGTAATCTCGCCGCCGAGATTATCGACCAGCCGCTTCGTAATCGTAAGTCCAAGTCCGCTTCCCTGGAAAGCCTTGTTTCGGGAATCTTCGAGTGTATACATCCGCTCAAAAACAAGGCTTTGATGGCGTTCATGAATGCCGCGCCCGCGATCCCAAACCTCAACATAGAGGGCTCCCTCATCATCGCTTCTCAGCGTCAGCCCAATTACCCCTCCGTCGCGGCCATGCTGAATCGCATTGGCGAGCAGGTTGTTCAAGATCCGGTTCAACGATTCCTCATGGCTGTAGACATAGATGGGGGCATCGGGTATTTCTATCACTGCTTCAAGGCCTTGCGAGTAGGCAGATTCATAGAACATGAGAATATTATTCCTGCATAGCTCATTCATCTGAATGATCGTTGGCGGAAGCTCCGTATCCCCAGCCTCCAGCTTGGCGAGATCGAAAAACTTATGAATCAGCTCCACAATTTCCACAGCCTTGTCATTGACCTTGGTCAGCAGTCTCGTCTGCTCCTGCGGATCGTTAATCCGTTGATGCAGAAGGGTTTCGACATAGCCGAGAACGACTGTGAGCGGAGTTTTGAGATCATGGGAAATATTCGAGAGCATTCGCCTTATTGCCTGTTCGGTATCCTTGTATTGAGCAATATGCTGATGATTATGGTCCAACAGACGGTTAATCGCGTTGAGCAGCTCCTGCAGTTGTTCATCATCGGTAACGAGCAGCAGACGTTCTGACGAGCTGTTTGTCAGGATGCTGTCCAGCTTGGTTCGCACATACTCCAGATTATCGTTTCGTTTTCTCTTCGCTCTGAGCTGGGCATAGTTAAGGAGAAGCAATAGCAGGATAACGACGAGCAGCAGCGTAATCGTCATCGTCATCTAGTGCTCTCCCAACTTGTAGCCGATTCCCCACAGCGTCTTAATATATTGGGGCTCGGAGGGGTTGTCTTCAATCTTCTCCCGCAGCCTGCTCATATGAACATTAATGATATTCTCATCTCCGTAATACTCGTCATTCCAGACCGAGCGGTAGATCTGTTCCTTGGTAAAAATCTTCTTCGGGTTCGTAATGAACAGCTTCAGCATATACAGCTCCTTGGAGGTGAGCTTTAATTCGCGGCCGTTCTTGCTCACGGTCAAGTTGTCGAGGTTCATCGTAAGCTCGCGGACATGCACGATATTTTCCTGCGCGCTCTTGCCCCCATCGGAATAGCGTGTCGCGCGTCGTATTGCCGCTTTTACTCTGGCCAGCAGCTCAATCATAGAGAACGGCTTGGCAATGTAATCGTCTGCTCCGAACCCAAGGCCGAGTGCCTTATCCACGTCGCTATCCTTGGCCGAGATAATAAGAATTGGAATCAAGCTTTTCTCCCGAACCCGTCTCAGAATATCGATGCCGTTCAGCCTGGGCAGCATAATATCAAGCAGTATAAGAGAGAAGGCGGCATTCGCCTCGAAGATGCGCAGCGCTTCCTCGCCCGTCGTCGCATGAACAACTGTGAAGCCTTCCATGCTAAGATAATTGTGAACCATTGCGCCGATTTCGAGATCATCCTCTACCAGCAATATTTGCTCTGACATGTCATCCATCCTATCTCTCTAGCATTCATTCGAGTCTATGTTATCATTTCCCGACATGAAAAGTAATGTGCCGATTTAACTTGACTCTTGTCTCAATATGATATAAATTAATCGAAACATTTGCATAAGGAAATGGCTGTGAGCAAGGAATCATATTTGAATCCGGTCGTTACAGAGAGGAAGCCCACTGGCTGCAAGGCTTCTCGAACCGATCCAATATTTCCCGCCTTGTGAGCTGTAATGGTGAAGCATTGTTTCTGCAGGTTCTGCAGCAGTGCAACCATTACCGGATACTGATCCGTTATCGAAGTAGAGGGGCATGAGATGCATCATGCTCGAATTAGGGTGGTACCACGAACACATTCGTCCCTGGCGAGTGTGTTTTTTTGCGTTTAGCGTGCCCAGCGAGACGCTAGCTCAGGAAGTAATGAAAAGGAGGGTTCATACTATGCGACAAGAGAAGCTGTTGATCCCAACCTTGCGCGAAGCGCCATCGGAGGCGGAGGCAATCAGTCATCAGCTGCTGCTGAGGGCCGGATTTATTCGGCAGGTTGCAGCAGGGATTTATACGTATTTGCCGCTTGGCTTGCGGGTATTGCGGAAGGTGTCTGCGATTGTTCGTGAGGAGATGGAGCTTGCCGGAGTCCAGGAGATTCTAATGCCTGCGATGCAGCCTGCGGAGCTGTGGCATGAATCCGGACGATATGAGGTGTATGGACAGGAGCTCATTCGGTTCCAGGACCGCCATCAACGGGAGTTCGTGCTTGGTCCCACACATGAGGAAGTCATTACGGCATTGGTCCGCAATGAAGTCAATTCCTATCGCAAGCTTCCATTGACGCTATATCAGATTCAAACGAAATTTCGCGATGAGCGCAGGCCGCGCTTCGGTCTGCTGCGCGGCAGAGAGTTTCTGATGAAGGATGCTTATTCCTTCGACAGCAGCTGGGAAGGGCTGGATAGCTCGTATCGGTCCATGTACGATGCATATTGCCGCATTTTTGCCCGCTGCGGCCTGAATTATCGTCCGGTGGAGGCTGATGCCGGAGCGATTGGCGGCGAGGGCGGCACGCATGAATTTATGGCCCTCGCCGATATTGGCGAGGATACGGTCGTCTCCTGCATGAGCTGCGACTATGCCGCGAATTTGGAAAAGGCGGAGGGGCATTCAGGCGAGGCGGACCCTAGTTTGCTTTTGCAGGTTGAAGGGAATGCGGAGGCAGGGTCAGCGGTGAATAAGCAAGGCCAAGCCGCTGCGGGTGCAGGTCATTACGACAGATTGCATACGCCCGATACGAGAACGATTCAGGAACTCGCTCAATCTACGGGTATGGCTGCCAGCAGTTTCGTGAAGACGCTGATCTACCTGTGCGATGAGAATTATATTGCTGTGTTGGTCCGAGGCGATCATGAGGTGAATGAGATCAAAGTGAAGCATGCGCTGGATGCGGAGAATCTGGTTCTGGCTGATGCGGCAGCGATTGAAGCGATAACAGGAGCGCCGACAGGCTTCGCAGGACCGATAGGGCTGTCCATTCCGATACTGGTGGACAGGAGCGTAGCTGCTATGAAGACCGTCATTGTAGGAGCCAACGAGCAGGACTACCATCTGCGCAATGTGCAGCCTGGAAGGGATTTTTCGTTGCGGATTATGGGAGATTATCGCAATGCGACAGAGGGGGATTGCTGTCCCCGCTGCGGTGGAGGACTCGTATTTCATCGGGGCATCGAAGTTGGCCAAGTGTTCAAGCTTGGAACCAAGTACAGCGAGAAGCTGGATGCCAAGTTTCTGGATTCAACAGGCAGGGAGCAGCTTATGATCATGGGCTGCTACGGAATTGGAATTTCCCGTATCTTGTCCGCTGTCGTGGAGCAGCATCATGATAGCGGCGGCATTTTATGGCCGAATGCCATTGCTCCGTTCTATGTTCACCTTATTATGGTGTCGGTTAAGGATACCGAGCAGGTTCGGCTGGCGGAGGAGCTATACCGTCAATTGAAGGTTGCGGGGGTTGAAGTGCTGCTGGATGATCGTGATGAACGTCCAGGGGTGAAATTCAAGGATTCGGATCTGATAGGGATTCCGATTCGAATTACAGTCGGCAGACAGGCTGCCGAAGGCTTGGTCGAGTATCGTGAGCGGCGAACCGCGGAGCAGATCGTAATTAGCGCGGATACAGTCGTAGCAAAGGTTACCGGATAACAATCACCGATAATATTCATCTGCAATTTGGGGGACTGGCGATAGCTGTAATCAAGCTGCAATTAAGGTCATCTCGCCGTCGTCTGTATCAGTCGCCTCTCCCACCGTATTAGTGCTGCATATCGTAGGTTGAATAACGGATAACGGGACTAGTGTAGAGTGCAGCAGATAGAAGGATGTAGAGTAGAGAGTAGAGAGTAGAGAGTAGAGAGTAGAGAGTAGAGAGTAGGGAGTAGGGAGTAGGGAGTAGGGAGTAGGGAGTAGCAAGTAGCAAGTAGAGAGTAGAGAGTAGAGAGTAGAAAGTAGAGAGTAGCAAGTAGCAAGTAGCAAGTAGCAAGTAGAGAGTAGAGAGTAGTAGAGAGTAGAGAATAGAGAATAGAGAATAGAGAATAGAGAATAGAGAATAGAGAGTTGCTATAGCAGCATGTATCCGTAGTACAATCGCTTTATCGTACTAGCAGACAGACCTAGCGAGCAGAGAGTTCCTTTCTATATAAAAGCCAGGCTGTAGAGAAAGTCAGCCCAGATATTCGCTGTTTATGGCTGAAAAACCGCGTTACAGCTCGGAAAAAAGGAGCGGGGCACGCTGGAAGGCTGAAAAACCCGCTTACAGCTGACAAAGCGTCGAAGAATCACCTTTGGCAATCTCCATAAGGCTGAAAAACCGTGTTACAGCTCGGAAAAAAGGAGCGGGGCACGCTGGAAGGCTGAAAAACCCTCTTACAGCTGACAAAACGTCGAAGAATCGCCGTTGGCAATCTCTATAAGACGGAAAATGCAATTAGAATAAAAAGTGGACACCTCGTAACGTTGGACAGATAATAATCCTAATAAAAGGTGAGGTGTTCACAATGGGGAAAACGAGGCAGCATTATAACGACGAGTTTAAAT
>NZ_CAKMMF010000038.1 GCF_927798095.1 Paenibacillus plantiphilus
ACAGGTTACATGCTCATAACCTGCTACAGCCCCCAAACCCACGTCCCACGCGGCTTCCCGGTTCTTATTCTTTCCCTGTCGCTATCGGATTGTCAGGGTAAGAAATCCAATCGCTCCAGCTCCCCGCATACAGCATCACATTACGAAATCCAGCGGCATACAGCGCCAATACATTCGGCGTTGCGGTAACACCGGAGCCGCAATAAACAATGGTTTCCTTATCGGGATCGAGATCCGCGAACGATTCCTTCAACGATTCCGCGGTTTTCCAGCTTCCATCATCATTCAGAACATTCTTCCAGAAGCGGTTGATCGCGCCTGGAATATGTCCTGCCTTCGCATCGATGGGCTCCTCTTCGCCAGCGTAGCGTCTGGGCTCGCGAGAATCGATGAGCACTACATCTTGCTTGCCGATGGACTCACTCACATAGGCGGCATCGGTCACCATGGCTGGCCGAACTGTCGGAACGAAGCTGGCTGGAATTATAACAGGCTGCTCGGTACTTACAGGATACGAGTCGGCCTTCCATGCGGAGAAACCTTCATCCAGAACGTACACCTCATCATGTCCGAGATATCGCAGCAGCCACCAGAGTCTGCCGGCCATTGCGCCTCCTTGATCATCATAAGCGACAACTCGCGTATGATTGCCAATCCCCGCCTTGCTCAGCGTGGACGCCAGCTCATTCACATCCGGAAGTGGATGCCGTCCTCCATGAGCCCCTACAGGAGCGGACAAATCCTTTTCCAAATCCAAATACACGGCCCCGGGGATATGCTCTGCCTCATAAGCCTCGCGTCCCGCGTTTGGCTTCCCCAGCTGGAACCTGCAATCCACGATGACTTGATCCGCCTCATACAAGCGGGCAAGCAGCCATTTTTTCGATACAATCGATGATTTCATCCGTATATGCTCCTCTCGGTAATTGTGCCTGTTCAACATTGATCATTCCTATTATATACCTCAAGCCAGCCCATTCCCAAGGTGCTAATTTCGATTTATTTATGATAAAATGTTAGCCAACAGGAACGGAGGTCGAACGGAAATTGCTCGCAGAATGGTTCACTACAATACCGGAACGAATCCGCTGGCTGGAATTGCTGACCTCTATCGGAATAGCAGCAGCTTCTATTATACTCTGCTTGGCTGTTTCCGGCTGGTTGGTAACATTCATCGTCCGCAAATGGGTTCGATCCAATTATATCGTCCAATGGACAGCGTCCTTCAGGAAGCCCTTGGGCGCTCTTATTATACTTAGCGGCTTCTCTATCGCTCTTCATCATTATGTGCCAGCCAATTGGGAATACAATGCTGTCGCCCAGCAAATCACAATGAGTCTAGCGATTATATTCGCCGGTTGGGGGTTGTACAATGTGTCCGCAACCTCCTCCTCCTTGTTCGAAGATATTAGCAGGCGGTTCGGCCTCGACGAATCCAGCATGCTGATCCCTTTCTTGTCCAAGCTGCTCCGGTTTCTCATCGTGGTGCTGGTCATCGCCCTCATCGCTTCAGACTGGGGACTGAATGTTAACGGCGTAGTTGCAGGGATGGGCATCGGCAGCCTCGCGGTCGCGCTCGCGGCCAAAGATACGCTTAGCAATGTCATCGGCGGCATCGTCATTATTACGGAGAAGCCCTTCTCCAAGGGCGACTGGATCATGACGCCGAGCGTCGAAGGCTTCGTGGAGGATATTACGTTTCGCAGCTCCAAAATCCGCACCTTCGCCGATTCCATCGTCACCGTACCGAACGCGACGCTTGCAACCCAGCCGATTACCAACTGGAGCAAGATGGGCAAGCGAAGAGTCAACTTCTCGCTAGGCGTAGCGCTCGATAGCGATCCTGTCTCCCTTGAACGGGCAGTTACCCGTATCGAGATGGAGCTGCATATGAGCGATGATGTTCATCAGGATCTGATCATGGTCCGGTTCAATGAATTCAATGCGCAGAGCCTTGGAATCCTGGTCTATTTCTTTACAAATACGATCATCTGGGCACAGCATCTGAAGATCCGTCAGGAGATGAACTTCATGATACTGCAAATTCTGGAGGAAGAGGGCATTAAGCTCGCCTATCCACTCCAGCGGGTTTTCCTGGAGCCTGCTGCTGCTGCTGCAGCTAGCACCACTATGCTGGAACCGGTTAAGAAAAACTCCGCCTCTTAACGAACAAGAATGAATCAGCCTTTGAATAGTCCCGCCTCCCTATTACATGATGAAGCCAGCCCTTCCATCTGGCTTCGAGAAGGAGCCCAACCTGTCATGACCGTCTCATCTGCCGCTGATTCATCCAGCTTTACCCTCTCACCGCTTGATCCGATGCTTGCTGAGGAGCTGTCCCGCTGGCGCTACGAGCCGCCGTTTGACTTCTACAATTGGTCGTCATGGGAGGTCATGCAGCAGCTTGGGCTTGAATTCGGCGATGCCGACATTCGTCTTCGGCAATATGCCGCTGTACGGAATGCGGACGGCCTATTCGTCGGCTTCGCGCAATTCTTCTCCCTGCTTGGGGTAATACGACTTGGCCTTGGATTGCGGCCTGATCTGTGCGGACTTGGGATGGGCTTGCGATTCGTGCAAGCTATTGTTGAGGAGGCGCTGCGCAGAGCGCCGGGGGACGAGATTGATCTAGAGGTTCATGTCTGGAATTCTCGTGCGATCCGCACTTATGAGAAAGCGGGATTTGTCATTACCGACACGTATGAACGGGCTGCTGGCGCAGCCACTGTAGAGGTTCATTGCATGTCCTATCTGCCTTCCCGTACTAAATAATTCACTCGCCGCATATCCGTATAGGGAGTCGTTAAGCAGCCGCTTGCGAATGCGTATACTCTTAAGGAGGCGAGTCCCTATCAAAACCTTGAACATTGTCAGCTTGCTCATTCTTATTATCGGAGGGTTGAACTGGCTGTCGATCGGTCTTTTCGAGTGGGATCTGGTTTCAAAAATTTTCGACGGCTCGGATACCGTCGGCGCCAAAGTCGTCTACATTATCATCGGGCTGTCAGCCTTGTATGCCCTGACCTTCCTCAGTAAAGTCAACGCCGAAGAGTAACACAACCTAAGAAGCCCGCCCCGCGCTCTTCCCAAGCGCTGCGGCGGGCTTCCTATTCGCGTTACATCATCTCTCCCCCTCAGGGTCAATAATATCGACAAACATAATGCCCTGCTGACCTACCGACACCGATATTGTGCGAATGCGGTCTCCCGAGTTGAGATCTGTATACGTGCGGGAGACATGCGCTCTCAGCTTGCCCTCCATCTCGACCGAGATCGGAATGAAGTACGGCCTCCAGCTCCAGTTCGACCCGCAGAAGGCAGTCTCTCTGTCCCAGACTCCATTGCTCTGTCGATTATAGTTGGAGGATATCTGTATCCCGTCTTCACGGCACCAATAAACACGAATGCACGAAGCTTCAAGTCGGGACAGCATCCCCTCGATGCAAGCGTCCGCCGCCTCCTGCCCTGCACCATCGGCAGCTGCGATAATGGATGTCCGCCATGAAGCATCAACAACCATTCGAAGCTTCTCCGCCTCAACGCCCCAATACCGCTCCTCGCTGATCATGCGGGAACGCCGACGCTCAAGCCCTGCTTCAATTAAGTCAGCATAATGATAGGCCGGCCGGAATTCCGGCTCTGCGGGTGCGAACAGGTAGCCTTGCACATACCGTGCGCCAATCTCAATCGCCCGCTGCAAATCATGCTCCGTCTCCACCCCTTCCACCAGCAGCGATGCGCCAATCTGCTCCGCTAGCGTAGAGAAGGAACGAACGACGCCATAATAACCAATATGCCCTTCGCTCTCCTGCAGCAAATGGATATCAAGCTTCAATAGGTTCGGTTGAATCTGCGCGATCCGATCCATGTTGCTGAAACCGCTGCCCACATCATCAATCGCAATCAAGCAGCCCTGCTTGCGATAGAGATCGACGACAGTCCGCAGCTGCTCCATCGATCCTTGGAACGCTTCCTCTGTTATCTCTATGACAATCCTTTTCGGATTAATTCCATACCTGTTTATCAATTGGAGTGTCGGCAGCTCGCCGGTCTCCTTATACGTCTGGTAGATCCAGGAGGGCTTCAAATTAAGGAAGAGCATAGCGGGATGATAACCGTTATCTGCAGCTGTCGATGCCAGCTTTGCCAGTGCCTTCTCCCTGAGAACCCGGTCCACACGAATCTGCTCCGTCATTGGCACCGTCTTGTCCTCGAAGAATGGCCCCAAACTTCGTACACCCTCGCCTGTCTGAATGCGGCCGAGCGCTTCATAGCCCATAATTCTTCTCGTATCCAATGCCAATATAGGCTGGTAATACGGTATCAATTGACTCGTCGCCGCACCTTCATTCGGTGTCCATGTCCTATTATATAGTCCCATTATCGCATTCGCGCTCCCTGGCATTTCTCATGTTAGTTTATCTGCCATATATAGACACCTCCTATTGTAGAACAGTGTCCAATTGTTGTAAAGAGTGCGCGCGTTCACTTCCAAAATCCCTGTTTATCCAACAAATGTGCGGTATGCTTCATTGTAGCGTTCAGCCGACTGAATATCCAGCTTCGTCAGTCCGCCAGAGTCCCATGAAGTGAGGCGAAGGGTAACCCTTTTATAATCGATGCCGATAAAGGGATGATGGTTCAGCTCCTCCGCAATGTCAGCAATTCTGCCAACGAATCCGATAGCCTCTGTAAAAGAAGCGAAACGGTAGCTGCCCGCCATCCATTTCTCATCCTCGCGCACCCAGCCGTCAAGCGCGGCAATTGCGTCATTCGCCGCCTCTGCCGTCAATCTGTCCTGCTTCGCCATTCGCTTTCATCCCCCTCTATCCCATCAGATCAGCCGAACAATACGGCTTTCCTTGCCATCCACCGACACCTCGATGCAATGATGCTTGGAGCGATATGCAATGACACCGCTGCCCACTTCAATCACATCATCCTCACCCAGCCCGAAGAAAACATCGTCCGCCAGCGTCTGCATTAATTCCTTGCGTTCAGGCTCGGACAACGACTCCCAGTCCTGCGCCTCCATATCAAAAAACAGATAACCATCGCCAATCGCATGAATGGCTTCCGTCAAATCGGCCAGAATCTCTTCATATTCCCTCGCATGCTTAACTCCCACCGTGTATGGCCACCTTTCTCATCTAAACGAACTGCTGATTAATCACTGATCCAAGCAATCGCCCGCGCTCATGCGAACGCAGAACACAGTCTGCCCGCCTATTCATGCCAGCTATTAAGCATTATTCTACACGAAATCCAATTAAAATTAACAGTTTGCGCGAAAACATCTATTTTGCTCTAATCTACTCTTCGTTTTTGACGATAATTAATATAGAGTGTTATTGTCGAAAATACATTAATAATGTCACCCCGGCACATCAGTTGTCGACTTATAGTTTCCCGCACTTGGGGTATGAACGGCAATCGCCGGTCATGGCTTCATTATCAATATATCTATCAGACGAGGTGTGTCATGGAAAAATCGACTTACATTGGTATCGTACTCGGACTCGTTGCAGTCATGCTAGGAATGGTGCTCAAAGGAGCGGCGCTTGTCAGTCTGTTTACTCCGGCGGCATATGTTATTATTTTTGTCGGAACTGCGGCATCGCTATTCATCGGATTTCCGATGTCGGATCTCGCCAAATTTCCTAAGCTAATCAAAATGATATTCGTACAGCAGCAGCTGATCCCCCGCGAGAAGCTCATTGCCTTATTCATGGAATGGGCAACGATTACGCGCCGTGAAGGCCTGCTCGCTCTTGAAACACAGGTCGACGAAATTGAAGATGCATTCCTGCGGAACGGGATGCGCATGATCATAGACGGCAACGATCACGACCTTGTTCGTGATGTACTGTTGGAGGACATTGCCGCAACCGAGGATCGCCACCGTGCAGGGGCGCTAATCTTCTCCCAGGCGGGTATGTATGCGCCTACGCTCGGGGTTCTCGGGGCCGTTATCGGACTTATCGCCGCGCTCTCCGAGATGAGCGACATGGACAAGCTCGCTGGCGCTATTGCAGCAGCATTCGTCGCAACGCTGCTCGGTATCTTCACAGGTTATGTGCTGTGGCATCCAATTGCCAACAAGCTCAAGCGTCTGTCCAAGCGTGAAGTCGATATTCGCCTTATGATGGTTGAAGGGCTGCTCTCCATTCAATCCGGCGTATCCACAATCGCGATTAATCAGAAGCTGTCTGTCTTCCTGACACCAACTGAGCGCTTGAAAATGAATGAGAAGGGAGCGGAGGGCGGTGAGCAAAAAGAGGCATAGAACCGAACACCACGAAGAACACGCTGATGAAACGTGGCTCATCCCTTATGCCGACTTGCTTACTCTTCTTCTTGCCCTGTTCATCGTTCTCTACGCCATGAGCTCTGTAGACAATAAGAAATTCGAGGATATGAGCAAAGCCTTCAATATTGCCTTCAGCACCGGTGTAGGCGTCCTGGATAATACGACAGTGGTCGAGACCGGTCAGCAGATGGATGATGCGAACAAGGATAAGAAACGTTCTGATGACGAGGATCAGAAGAAGAAGGAAGAGAAGGAACGCCAAGCTCTCATGCAGCAGGAGCAAGAGGATCTGGAGAAGCTGAAGAAGCAGATTGATCAGTATATCCAATCCAACGGCCTGACGACACAGCTCGACACCAAGCTGAATCAATCACAGCTGATGCTGACCATTAGCGACAACGCGCTGTTCCCTTCCGGAAGCGCCACGCTGAAGCCTGATTCACGAAGCTTGGCTGGAGCAGTCGCTAATATGCTGAAGCAGTATCCGGAGTATGAGATAATTGTTGCGGGTCATACCGATGATCAGCCGATCTCCAATCGGGAGTTTAGCAATAACTGGGAGCTGAGCTTCCAGCGGGCGTATAACTTTATGGAAATTCTGCTGAACAACTCCAAGCATGATCCTAAGCTAATCAGCCCTATCGGGCACGGTGAATACCGTCCGGTCGATACGAATGATACCGTACTCGGACGCTCGAAGAATCGCCGCGTCGAGGTGTCCATCATTCGCAGATACGCAGATCCTGAGAAAGCGCAGTCGATCACAGCAGCGTCAGCGACTAAGCAATAATACCCTTATAAGTATGTACAAGAAACTTCCAGCATACAAAAAACCAACGTTATTCAGACATCGGTCTGAAGCGTTGGTTTTTTTGTTGCCGTTATCCTCCCCCTGAAAAAAGGGTTGCAGCAATACACCGACTGCGGCACTTTGCGAAGCATTTGTTCAATTGTGGTCGAACGAACGCCGTCATGCAGCGAAACACCCCGTGCTGGGAGCTGCGCCCGGTGCGAAAGATAGTTCGTGATGCTGCACTGCCACGCGCACGAAGGGACTGTACGAAAAGTCCAATAACCAATGAGTCAGTCCCAAATGATGTGAAAAGATGCCTCCAAAACCACTATAAAAGATAAAAGTGGGACTGGAAGCATCTTTTTCATCCTATATGAGGGGGCTTAGCAGGAACTTTGAAATCGACTTTCTGAACAGTCCCCTGATTCATGGTTAACCGTCGATCAATCCCGCCTTGAGCAGCAATCGGTGAATGAGTACAGTCGTCTCGGCACGGGTTAATGACTGCTGCGGACGCAATTCATCGCCATAGCCCTTCACCAGACCCGCCGTAATGGCTGTCTGTATCGCAGCGCTCGCCCAGCCGCCAATTTGATTGCTGTCCACGTAGATTGCCAAATCCGCTTGCGCCACCGCATGATCTGTAATCGAAGCGGCATTAGCCAGTCGCAGCGCCCGTACGATCATGACGATCGCTTCTTGCCGCGATACCTCCCGATTGGGCCCGAAGGTTCCGTCCTTGAAACCATCTGTAATCCCATATGCTTTAACTGCCGCAATGGCGCCGCTGTACCAGCTCGATTGGCTCACGTCCCCGAAGCCAGCCTGATCTCCGCCTTGCGGCAAGCCTAATGCTCTTGCAAGCAAGGCCACGAGCTCAGCCCGAGTGATCGCAGCGTCAGGAGAGAATCGGCTTCCATCTGTGCCATTTACGATCATTCTGCTGTACATGCCGCCAATTTCAGCTGCTGCCCAATGTCCTTGAATGTCGGACAACTCGGATGCTCGCGATACCAGTACATAAGTGCTGTTCGTGAGACTGCGAATAACAGCAGCCTGCCGTCCCTCAACCTCGATAAATTCCGTCGGCACCGGATGCACGCCGAGCTTTCCGTCCCAGACCACGGCCGTTGAAGCCATTCCGGCAGCATCCTTCGGCAAGTACAGTACCCTTTCCACATAACGACTGAAGCTGGATATCTCTCTTCTCTCGCCATTGCGCACCAAGCTTACAGTAAAATGAACCGGAGCCGCAGCTAGTCGGAAGCCGTCCCTATTCGCCGCTTCCTGCAGCCCGGAAGGGACTTCGCCGTTGCCTGACTCGATCATTATTTGCGCTTCCGCACCGTCTGTCCAATCAGCATCCTGATTTATGACCTCAGCCAGAGGCAGCCGATATTGGCCATGACGAGTTTTTAAAGTTATCGTTGCCGCCTTCTCGGCTAGGAGCGTTACAACCTCAGCGGGAAGCCGCAGAGCTGCTTTGCCCGCCACATCCTCAATCGAAATCGAGAGATTCACTTCATCAGCGGCGGATAAGGAGTCTAAGTCGAGTATCCTCTTGAGCGTATTCATACCCAGTATGACATCGATGGATTTCACACCATTCCCATCCGTTTGAAGGGAGGCGATTCCCGTCACTTCTCTGCCATTTATCCAAATCGCAAGCGTATTGCTCGAAGGCGAGGGGCTCGAAGGACTCGTTGTATTGGGATTGGAGCTTGCAGCTGCACGAATCACGTCCAGCGTATACTTTTGGACCGAACCGTCTTGCGCTTTGACGCTGACCTCGAACGTGTTCTTGCCCGTTACAAGCGAATATTCATTTGTAATCGAATTGCCGGTGACCTGCGATCCGTTCACATGGACGACAGAATACGCATCTGCGGCAGTCAGCATCATTTTCAAGCCATGTACCGAATGGCCTGCCTCAACCGTATAGCTCGTTGTCCCTGGATCAAATTCGAACTTCACCGTGCCGTCCACTCCAACAAGCTGCCAGCCGGACAAATTCGAATTGCTGCTCAAAGGAACGATGTTCTGAACCTCGATGGAGCTGACATTCGCATTGCCCGCTGCATCGGCCGCATAAACAGAATAAATTCCATTCTCTTGTACCGTAAAATGGTCTGTCACTGGCACGCCTTCCGTATCAAAATACGAGATCGAGCGGCTGCCCGCTGCCCACTTCATCGATGAAACGCTATTGAATTCGCCATATACCGACGCTGTTACTGTAACGGTTACGCTGCCAAAGGTTGAGCCGACAGGGTCCGCATACAGTTGGATTATCGGAGGCTGGTCGTACGTAAACGCAATCTCTACCGTTTGATCCAGCGAGAGACCGCTTGCTTCCTCCTGAGCGGAGTAGGTCACTTTCTCTGCCGCTGTATTGCTCACCGAGAATGCAGCTAGTCCGTCCGCGTTCGTCAATCCATACACCGTATCGATTACCGATCGTCCGCCATTAGCCTGTAGCAGTACCCGTTTGCCGACGAGCGGATGATCATAATCGTCCTTGAGCTTCACAAAAATCGAAGCCTTGCTGCTGCCATCCGCGCGCACAACCAGATCGCTCGCAGTAACAGTGGAGTGAGAAGAGCTCACCGCCCCGGGCACGAATTGCATGCTGGCTGTTTGTCCAATCGCGCTCCCGCCAATACTTGCGCTGATCGTTGCGATGCCCACCGTTACTGGAGCTGTCAGAAGCGCTGTATAGGTCCCGTTGTTGTGGTCCGTCACCGTGCCAACCGCGCCTAGCGTCGAAGCAATGGCGACCGTCGCTCCTCCGATCGTAAGAGCATTGCCCTGCGCGTCCTTCAGCTTCACGCTGACGGTCGTCTGGCTCGTCCCGTCTGCGGTCAGGGTCACATCGCCGACTTCAACCGTGCTGGTCGCTTGGGATGGCGCTCCCGTCACGAATTGTACGCTGGTCGTCGCTGCTATCGCACTCCCGCCAACACTTGCGCTGATCGTCGCGTTGCCTACCGTCACCGGAGCCGTCAGCGTTGCCGTGTAGGTTCCGTTGTTGTGGTCTGTCACCGTACCCACCGCGCCTAGCGTCGAACCGATGGTGACTGTCGAACCACCGGTTGTCAGAGCATTGCCCTGCGCATCCTTCAGCTTCACGCTGACGGTTGTCTGGCTCGCCCCATCAGCCGTCAGGGTTGCATTGCCCGCTTCAACCGTGCTAGTCGCTTGGGATGGCGCTCCCGCGACGAATTGTACGCTGGTCGTCGCTACGAGCACGCTCCCACCAACACTTGCGCTGATCGTCGCCGTGCCTACCGTCACCGGAGCCGTCAGCGTTGCCGTGTAGGTTCCGTTGTTATGGTCCGTCACCGTACCCACCGCGCCTAGCGTCGAACTGATTACGACCGCCGACCCTCCGGTCGTCAGAGCATTGCCTTGCGCGTCCTTCAGCTTCACGCTGACGGTTGTCTGGCTCGTCCCGTCAGCGGTCAAGGTAGCATCGCCTGCTTCAACCGTGCTCGTCGATGGAGACGGTGCTCCCGCCACGAATTGTACGCTGGCAGTGTCCGTTATCCCACTGCCTCCAACACTTGCGCTGATCGCCGCCGTTCCCACCGTCACCGGAGCCGTCAGCGTTGCCGTATAGGTTCCGTTGTTATGGTCCGTCACCGTACCCACCGCGCCTAGCGTCGAACTGATGGCGACCGTCGACCCTCCGGTCGTCAATGCATTGCCCTGCGCGTCCTTCAGCTTCACGCTGACGGTCGTCTGGCTTGTCCCGTCTGCGGTCAGGGCAGCGTCGCCAGCTTCAACCGTGCTGGTCGATGCGGATGCCGCTCCAGACACGAACTGGACGCTGGCCGTGTCCGTTATCCCACTCCCGCCAACACTTGCGCTGATCGTTGCCGTGCCCACCGTCACCGGAGCCGTCAGTGTTGCTGTGTAGGTCCCGTTGTTGTGGTTCGTCACAGCACCCACCGTACCCAGCGTTGATGCGATTGCGACCGCTGCTCCTCCGGTCGTCAAAGCATTGCCCTGCGCGTCCTTCAGCTTCACGCTGATCGTCGTCTGGCTCGTTCCGTCTGCGGTCAGGGCTGCATCGCCCGTTTCAACTGCACTGGTCGCCGGGGACGGTGCCCCCGGTACGAACTGAACGCTCGCTGTCGCCGCTAGCGTACTGCCGCCTACACTTGCACTGATCGCAGCAGTGCCCACTGTCACCGGAGCCGTCAGCGTCGCCGTATAGGTGCCGTTGTTGTGGTTCGTCACAGCACCCACCGTACCCAGCGTTGATGCGATTGCGACCGCTGCTCCTCCGGTCGTCAAATTATTGCCCTGCGCGTCCTTCAGCTTCACGGTGATCGTCGTCTGGCTCGTCCCATCAGCGGTCAGCGCTGCAACGCCCGCTTCAACCGTGCTGGTCGCTGGGGACGGTGCTCCAGGCACAAATTGTACACTGGTCGTCGCTGTTATCGCACTCCCGCCAACACTTGCGCTGATCGCCGCCGTGCCTACCGTCGCCGGAGCCGTCAGCGTTGCTGTGTAGGTTCCGTTGTTGTGGTCCGTCACCGAACCCACCGTGCCAAGCGTCGAACTGATTACGACCGCCGCTCCTCCGGTCGTCAAAGCATTGCCCTGCGCATCCTTCAGCTTCACGCTGATCGTCGTCTGGCTGACTCCATCTGCAACAAGACTGGAATGGGCGCGGGAAACCAAGCTTTCTGACGGAGAGGTAGAGTAATCACCAATCATGTACGTTCTGAACGAGAAATCAAGGGATGCAGGTGTCGAGTACCCCCTGGTGTACATATTGCTATTGTTCGAGTTCCACCCATAGCCATTAGAGCCTCCTCCAAATTCCGAAGAGACAACCATCCGATACATCGTTTCCCTCTTTAAGTAAGGCAGTGTTCCGGAGAAATCGACTAGGACCCAGCCGTCACCTTCCCCCGCCGAATGCGCCGTGGCAAGCAGTGTCGATGAATCTCCATCCTTATAGAGACTCACCTTAATGGGACCGGGCGAGCCCAGAAATCCGTTAATATTGAGATATATTTGGCTAAGGTTTCCGGTAACCGCCGGGGTAAATGTCTGGAAGCGCGAATAATCAGCGTTAAAAAATACACTTCCAGTAATAGATGCCTGCTCTTGATCCAGCACGGCTGGACCTGTAGCAAATACACCACCCCCGGTTGGCATTCCTAAAGTAACCATCGCTATAAGAAACATTGCAACCCATCGCTTCAAACCTTTCATGCTTATCCTCCGTTTTCTGCTTACGATGTTATAAACCTCTCGAATTCAATCCTGTTATTAAAGTCATGTTTAAGAGTAAGATAAATCCCTTCATCTCTCCATACCTATAAAGGAGTATCTTCATTGCTATAAAACATAAAAATGCACTAACATCCACTACAACCTATAAAATATAGGATAATATGTAAACTGTACTTGCAATTGTGATGAACTGCTGGATGGCTTCAGTAAATTCCATTACAATAGAATGCAAGACTTAGGAAATTGACATCAGAGGTGTGCGAGGATGAACGCAAAGGATCATTTCGAGAGGCCAACCAGCCATTCAGAGCTTGCAGGGCATGCCTCCGATGTGACGCAGGCGCATGAATCTGGCATGACGCTTAGAGAATATATGAATGGACAATCGTCCATGAACCCGGAGCTGTTTCTACAGCTGGCAAGAGCCATTACAACCAGTGTAGGACAGCTGCATCAGCAGCAGATCATTCATCTCGATTTGCGACCGGAGCGGATCCATGTGCTGGCAGCCCGACAAGAGGCTTGCTTGAGCGATTCAGGCTATGCGGTGCATCGCAGTGCCGATGGCTATGTACGCCCGACTGGCTCCGGTCTCTTCGAAACAGCAGGCTTGCCCTACTGCTCGCCCGAGAATACAGGCAGAATGCTGCGAACTGTAGATGAGCGCAGCGATCTTTATTCGTTAGGCATTATTTTCTACGAAATGCTGACTGGCCGTCCCCCTTTTCTGGCTGACAAACCGCTTGAATGGGTGTATATGCATCTGGCGCAAAGCCCCCCGTCTTTAACCAACCTTAACGCACTTTTGCCCGGCGGTCTTGAAGCGATCATTATGAAGCTGCTGGAGAAAAATCCGGATAACCGTTACCAGAATACCGGCTTTCTCATTGCTGATCTGGACAAAATAGGACGTGCGCACGATACGTTCTTCATAGAGCAGGGGTTTTACGGTAGAGAGCATGAAATTTCATTGCTGACTCAAGCCTTTTATTCCGCTTGCTTAGGCTCGACGGAAATGGTTTACGTGTCGGGCGAAGCCGGTATCGGTAAAACAAGCTTGATGGAGGAGATATTTCGTAAACAACAGCATGCACGGAATTTTTTCTATATCACCGGAAAGTTCGAGCAAATATCGAAGGAAAGCCCCTATCATCCGATTATTCAGGCGTTCCGCGGATTAATACGCCATTTGCTCGGGGAACGAAAGAATCAGTCCGAGCTGTGGAAGCTGAAGCTGCAAGAAGCTTTGGGCTCCAACGCCAACATTATTACAGCGATTATTCCCGAGGCCGAGCTTATATTGGGCGGGTCTCCGGCTGCAGAGGAGCTTCCAGCCCATGAGTCGAAGAAACGGTTCATTTATGTTTTTCGCAAATTTGTACAAGCACTGGCTTCCAAGGAGCATCCTATCGTTCTGTTCATCGATGATTTGCAGTGGGCGGATTCCTCGTCCCTTCAGTTGATTCATGCGCTGCTGTGCGATCCGGAATGCCAATATCTGATGTTTGTCTGCGCTTATCGCCATACAGCGATAGACCTGAGCAAGCTGCCGGGATATGAAACGGATGGAAGCATCTCCGAACAGGCGGTTGTCCGTCATATTCATCTGTCTCCGTTGAGCTTGGAGCAAATGAACCTTATTGTGATGGAGACGCTTAATAGCCATGAGGACACTACGCTCTCCTTGACAGAGCTGCTGTATCATCAATCAGGCGGCAATCCGTTTCATTTCAAACAAATCCTGCTCCGCCTGCAGGGTGACGGCATTCTGCTGTACAACCACGAGAAGCGCTGCTGGCAGTGGAATTTGGGACAGGTAATCGGCGGGCAGGAGCCAAGCTATGCCATCCACGATCTGATCACGCACAGGCTGCAGCGCCTATCGAGTAATGCGCAGGAGCTGCTCAAAGTCGCGGCCTGTGTAGGCAACACCTTTCACCCGCTTCTGATAGCGGGCATTGTGAATGGAAGATTGGAAGACAGCATGGCAGAATGGTCCGCGATTGAAGGCGAAGGGATCATTCAGCCGTTTGAAACAGAGAAATTCCGCTTTGCTCACGATAACATACAGAAACTTATTTACAGCCAGATGGATGATGAAGCGAAGCAGGCTATCCACATTCGGATAGGCAGATGCATGAACGGGCAGGACGCCGGTTATGGAGAAAGTGCGTTTGATGCTGTCAACCATCTTAATCGGGGCTCCCGGACAATAACGGACGAGCAGGAGCTGCTGCAGCTGGCAAAGCTGAATCTGGATGCGGGGAACCGTGCCAAGGCCTCTTCCGCCTACGATATTGCGTTAGGGTATTTTGGGAAAGGGGTGGAGCTGTTAGCAGCGGACGATTGGAACAGAGAGTTCGAGCTCTGCTTCGAATTGCATGCGCACAAAGCGGAATGTGAATATTTGTGCGGGAATTATCAGAGCTCCCATCGGGAAATCGGCTTCTTGCTCGGTCATGCGCGCAATCCGGTTGAGCGGAGCAGAGTGCAGATGATCCGAATTATGCAGTATATTAATCAAGGCAAATATTTGGAAGGCACTGCGCTCGGTCTGGACAGCCTGAGAGAGCTTCAAATTATCGTTGCGCCCAATCCGGGAAACCTGATGCTTCTGATGGAAGGGAAGCGAATTGAGCTGCTGCTGCGCAATCGGTATGACAGGCTCGCTCATTTGGAGGAAATGTCGGATCGGGAGCGGATCGCCGCGATGAATCTGATTTTTGCAATTATACCCTCCACCTTCTTCACGAATAAGAAGGTTTATTTTCTGCTGATGTGCAGAGCGATTCAATTGTCTCTCAAATATGGCAACACCCCGGTTTCTGCGGCTGTCTATTCTGCATATGGGATGCTCCTGGGGAGCGCATTGGGCAAATTCGATAAAGGCTTTGCAATCGGCAAGGTAGGCGTGGAGCTGTCCGAGCGTTACAATATCGCTTCCATCAAAAGCAAAACCTACACCGTATATGGCGGGGTTCTGTGCCAATTTGCCGGCAATGCCCGCGAAGGAGATGCCTATCTGGCACAGGCGCTCCGTTGTGGCATGGATTCGGGGGATTATGTGTTCGCCAGCTATGCCATCGGCGCGCATATCAATTCATTGTACACGAGAGCCCCGTTAAGTGAACTGGCCAGAGCGATTGCAGACTATATGGCAGTGCTCGATACAACCAATGATGAATTCGTAAGACAGAACTTTTACCTGTATCAGCAATTTATTCTTGCCCTTCAGGGCGGGACGGCTGCGCCGGACTCGTTCAGCAGCGCTGGATTTGAAGAGGAGGAATTTCTAAACCGCATTCGCAAGGAGGAGACCTCGGCCACTACTTTGTTTCAATACAGCACGTATAAGACTCAGCTTTGCTATTTCCTGGGCCGCTATGAGGAGGCCGCCCGCTGGGCTAGGCAAGCGAGATCGTATGAAGCATACGCCACTCATTTGCCTCATTTGCCGGAATGCCTATTCTATGAATCGCTCGCCGCATTGGCTGCTTATACACCGGCAAGGAGAGGGCCATCGATCGGAAAAGGCTTGCTTCGCAGTCTTCGACGCTACAGACAATGGGCTGCATGGAGCCCGGCCAATTATCAGTCCAAGCAGCATCTTCTTCAGGCTGAATTCGCCCGTGTCTCCAGCGAATATAGTGTAGCCGAAGAGATGTATGACAAAGCCATCCGCGAGGCAAGAGAGCAAGGCGATATGCAGGTGACAAGCCTTGCCGGAGAGCTCGCCGCGAGCTACTATTCAAGACGTGGCAAGAGAAAGACAGCGTTATTTTATTTGCAATTGGCAGTTGAAGGATTCAAGCAATGGGGCGTGGTGGTGAAGGCAGCGCAATTGGAAGAACGCATGCTGCACTGGCAGCAGCAAGAGGAGGAGGCCACCGAAACGTCTGTGGGTGCACAGGCGCCAGCGGGAAGGAATGCTGGGGAGCAGGCGGCAGGTGCAGCGAGCAGGAGGAGCGAGCCGCATTCCGTGGACAGCGTCGATCTCGCAGCGCTTCTTGCAACGACCCGGGCGATCACGAATCAGACAGACATGGATGCTGTGCTTGCGGAAATCATGAATACCATTATGAAGTATGCGGGGGCAAGCAAGGGCGCTCTGCTTACAGGCAGCAATGATGCGCTTTATATTCAGGTCTATGCGGATTCCGTGACGCAAGCTGCCCCATTCCCTCTGGAGCTGAATGACAGCTCGCTCTTGCCGGAAGGGATCATCAGATATGTCTTTCGTACACAGGAGGATGTCCACTATACCGCAGGAGAGCAGAGCTGGCTGATTCACAACCCGTATATTGCGAAGCACCGGCCTCAATCCTCCCTATGCATCCCTGTCACGATTCATGGCACGATGCTGGGCGTTCTTTACCTTGAGAATAAGCTTGCAAGCGATGTATTCGCATATGACCGCATGGCCGTTATCCTCGCGATGGCGTCACATGGCATGTTGATGTGCGTGCTTCAGGGCTCGCCTGATCAATCGGATACGGAGCCGCAGTCGGAGGAAGAAACGAAGTCCTTGCCAACGGGGATGGAGGAACTGCTCACGGATCGTGAGCTGGAGGTGCTTGCACTATTAGCCGCAGGATTATCCAACAAGGAAATTGCGGACCATTTGGTTATTGCCATCGGGACGGTAAAGGTTCATGTGAAAAATATTTTCGCCAAATTAAAGGTCAACCGGCGCACCAAAGCTATCGCGCAAGCTAAGGAGCTGAAGCTGCTCGATCAGGGCGCGCGGACTCCTTCGCTGTAATCGGACTAGGACATTCAAGAAATCGTCGCGCCGAGGCATCCATCATTCGCCGGCATGAGGTTTGAACGCCGACGTGTGGACCGAGCACCGCGTGCCGCGATGGCACCGCGCGCCGGGCAGAATCAGAGAGCTTAGTGTCCTTCCAGCGTGGCGAACAGCTCGGACATTTCGCCTTTAGTCAAATCCCGCCATTTGCCTATCCGCAGATCGCCAAGATGAATATTCATAATGCGGACACGGCGCAGCTTCACAACCTGAAATCCGAAGGCCGTGCACATCCGCCGGATCTGGCGATTCTTCCCTTCCGTCAGAATAATGCGGAATACACGGTCTCCTTCCTTCGTTATCTTGCAGGGGAGCGTCATGCTGCCAAGGATGCGAACGCCCTCGCTCATTCCTTTTAGAAACGGCTGTGTAATCGGACGGTTGACCGTCACTACGTATTCCTTCTCATGCCGGCCTTCCGCCCGCAGAATGCGATTCACAATATCGCCGTCATTCGTAAGCAGAATGAGCCCTTCGGAATCCTTGTCCAGTCGGCCGATCGGGAAGATCCGTTCCTCATGTCCGATATAATCGACAATATTGCCGCGAATATGCGACTCTGTCGTACTTGTTATCCCCACCGGCTTATTCAGCGCGATATAGACATGCTCCTTCTGCTCGCCAACCCGTTTTCCGTTGATGCGGACATCATCGCCAAGCTCAGCCTGACTGCCCAGCTCAGCGAGCTTGCCATTAATAGTGACCCGCCCGCCTTCTACGAGCTTATCGGCCTCACGCCGGGAACAATAGCCCGTCTCACTGATGAATTTATTAATTCGCAATTGACCTCTTCACCCCATGCTTGCGCAGCACTGCCTAGCGCGCGTTCTCGTGTACAACATTATACCTTATTCCCCTATAAGAAGAAACGGCTGCACACAGGCGCTGATCTCTTCTGCCTATATAAATGGAATGAAAGAAAGCACAACAGAGCGGAGCAGGGGAACGTTTCTGGACAAGCGTCAGCGCTCGCCTTTGTTCCCGGAATGATCGTAAGAACGTTCCCCAGCGCAGCGCCTGTTTGTTCCTTTCTTCGCAATTCTATTCCTGACCTTGCCAAGACCCTCTGGCTACAACCAGCAGATCCATATGTCTGCCTGTCCGCAGCAGCGTCTTGACGATGGCCCCCTTCCGCCATTCATGCCAGCGTGTACGTCTGGACTGCCCTATAATCATTTGTGTCGCTCCCAGTTCAGCCGCATGCTCCACCATGACTTCCGGGACACGTCTTCCGCCGCTTGCTGTATGCACTATAAAAGTGCCGCCTAGCCGTTCTGTCAATTGCCGAATGGACGCCAGCCGGGATTCCAGCTCCCCCTGTCGCTTCGCTGCTTCATGCAGGACATGGGTCACGTACCAGGTCGCCTTCAGCCTGTAAGCAATTCGAAATCCTCTTCGGACAATCCGCTCCGCCTGCAAGGAGCTGTCCACAGCTGCGTAGACAACCTCCTTGCGGCGCCACGGCCCCCTCAGCGAGCTCGCTTGCTCCCATGATTCCAACCGTTCATCCACATCGTCCGCAAGCTCACGCAGCGCCAGTTCACGCAGTCCAATCAGATTGCCGATTTGAAAAAAATGGCTCAGCGCCTGATCCACCTTTTCCCGCGCATAAATCTTGCCCTCCCGCATGCGCTGCTGCAGCGACTGCGGCGTAATATCGATAAGCTGCACCTCGTCAGCCAGCTTCATGATCGTATCAGGCACAGTCTCACGCACACGCACGCCTGTCATCTGCTCTACGGCATCATTCAAGCTTTCCAGATGCTGCACATTAACGGTCGAAATAACGGAGATGCCAGCCGCCAACAGCTCCAGCACATCCTCATATCGCTTGCGGTGCTTGCTCCCCGGCACATTCGTATGCGCAAGCTCATCGACCAGTACGACATCAGGGCGGCATTGAACAATCGCTTCCGTATCCATCTCTGTCAGCTGAGTACCGCGATAGCTCACGATCTTGCGGGGAATGGCCCGCAGTCCCTCTGCCTGAGCACCCGTTTCTTCCCGGCCATGCGTCTCCAGCAGTCCAACAACAACATGAATCCCTTTACTGGCCAAGTCATGGCCTTCACGAAGCATCGTATATGTCTTCCCGACACCGGGCGCTGCCCCTATATACACCTTGAAACGCCCTTGATTAATGGATTGGATTTGGCGCTCCATTTCTTGTGGACTCAGACGCCGAAAGGGCTCCTCGTCATTGGAGCTGGCTGTCCTGGCAGGAACAATCCACTCTTCTCCATGGGCAGCCCGATCCGCAAGGACGAAGATATCGATATTGCGCGTCTTCTTCAGCATGTCATGGACGATCGAGCCTCGCCACAGCTCCTGCCATCTTGTCTGTCTGGAATGCCCCAGCACAATGCGCGATACGTTGTTCTTGCGCGCATAGCACACCAGCGCATCGGATATGGAGCCCTTGACTCCAAGTGGCAGCTCTTCGAATTGTCCGCCGAACTTGTCCACGAGCCTGCAGATGGAGCGCTTGAAGGCAGCTGCTTCCTTGCTCAGCTCCTTATGAGGCCGAAGGAACGTAACGACCAGCAGCTCACCGTTCAATCGCTTGGCGATTTGCTGGCCTCTGCGCACATAGTAGGAGCCGTTCCAATGATATTGACTGGATACGAGAATACGTTCCGCCACCCCAGAAGGGCCGCTCATACCTGCCTGCTCGCGATATTTCTCCAGCGAATCATTCACACCATTCGCGACCAGACGCAGGGCAAGCTCCCGCAGAACAGCGAGATTGCCTCGCCCGAAGCGCTCGCCCTCCTTGACGAAGCCCGCAGCAGCCCGGCTAAGAAGCGTCTCAGGCGTCACATCGATAAGCACGACCTCTTGAGCCAGCTCCAGCGTATCGGCAGGAACCGTCTCCTCTGTCTCGATCGGGGTCAGTCTTCTGGCAAGCTCATTCATGCCGTCCAGCTCATAGACGTTCACCGTGGTCAAGACGCTGATCCCATGCTCAAGCAGGCATCGGATATCTTCCAGCCTTGTGGCGAAGCCCGCTCCCGGGCGATTGCGATGCGCCAGGCTATCGACAAGAACAACCTCCGGATTGCGCGCTATGAGCGCATCGAGATCCAAATCCTTCTGCTCTGAGCCATCTTCAGCGGTCCAGTGAATGCTGGGCACCCGCTCCAGACTGCCAAGCTGTTTCAAGCTTTCGGGACGCTGCATGGTAGAGACGGCACAGATGACGACATCTACACCCCTATCGAGAAGCGTCTGTCCATCGCGCAGCATATGATAGGTTTTGCCCGATCCGCTTACCGCGCCGATGAATACCTTCAGTCGGCCGCGCTGAAGCTCATTAATCGAGGCTATAATATCCTGCGGCGTCTTCCGCCCGAAGCCATCCATCGTCCAACCCCCTAAGCTTGGCTTCACACTACGGATTCAATCGCTTCTGCAGCGCCAGATTCAGCTTCAGCACATTTACCCGCGGCTCGCCGAACAGCCCCCAATCCCGGCCCTCGGTATAGTCATCCGCCAGCTTCCCAAGCTCTGCCTGCGACAATCCAGTAAGCTTGCTTATCCTTGGAATTTGCGCCTTCGCTGATGCAGGCGTAATATGCGGGTCCAAGCCCGAACCCGAATTCGTGATCAGATCAATCGGCAGCCGATTAGCCGGCACATCCGGATTATTCTTCTTCCATTCCTCAATAGAGACTTGGGTTCTCAGCAGCATATCCGTATTGGAAGGAGCATAGTTGTTCGAGCCGGAGGCCTCCGCCTTGTAATCAATGCTCGACACACGCCCATGAAAATACTTCGGGTCAGTGAACTTCTGGCCAATCAGCTCCGAGCCTACCGTAATGCCCCTATCATCCTTGAGAAGACTGCCACTCGCCTGAGTCGGCATCAGCAGCTGCGCCGCCCCTGTACATACAAGCGGATATATGACGCCGCACAGAACGATAAAGACGACGCTCAGGCGAAGAATGATACTCATAGACAACCGGGCCGAGCCCGTTTCACCAGACGCTGAATGATTCATCTCTATCCCGCTCCCCTCTTATACCCATAAATGTACGACAAGGTCGATTAATTTAATGCCGATGAAAGGCACGATCATACCGCCAACGCCATAGATGAGAATATTCCGCTGCAGCAGCTTGTTCGAGCTCATCGGCTTATAAGCTACACCTCGCATTGCCAATGGAATGAGCAGTGGAATGATAATGGCATTGAATATGAGGGCAGACAAAATAGCAGAGTATGGCGAGCCCAGTCCCATGACATTCAATGCTCCCATCTCTGGAATAGCGAGCATGAACATTGCCGGTATAATTGCAAAATATTTAGCCACGTCATTCGCGATGCTGAAGGTTGTCAGCGCCCCGCGCGTCATCAGCAGCTGCTTGCCGATAGCTACAACCTCAATAATCTTCGACGGATCGGAATCCAGATCCACCATATTCGCCGCTTCCTTGGCTGAGGTTGTGCCGCTGTTCATCGCCAGACCAACATCGGCCTGAGCCAGCGCTGGCGCATCATTCGTACCGTCTCCTGTCATCGCGACCAGCTTGCCTTCAGCCTGCTCCCGCCGAATGACAGCTATTTTATCCTCCGGCTTGCTCTCCGCGATGAAATCATCAACCCCCGCTTCACGGGCAATCGTAGCAGCCGTCAGCGGATTATCGCCCGTACACATAATCGTCCTGATTCCCATTCGGCGCAGCTGTTCAAATCGCTCCTTCATGCCCGGCTTAACGGTATCCTTCAAATAAATCAAACCATATATGCGGTCATCAACCGCAACAGCAAGCGGTGTTCCGCCCTCTGTCGCTATGAAATCGCTCTTCTCGCCAAGATCCATCGGAATTGCGCCGCCCTGAGCCTCAACCCATTTCCTCACCGCATCGACCGCACCCTTGCGCACCCGACCTCCATCGCTCAGATCCATGCCGCTCATACGCGTTTCCGCCTTGAATGCGATGAATACGCCGCCCTCGGCCAGTGTTTCATGGAAGGGAATTCCTTGCGTCTTCATCAGCTCCAGGACAGAGCGTCCCTCTGGCGTCTCATCCCGCATCGAGCTGACGGCCGCCCACTCGCCGAGAGCGTCCAGCTCCACATCCCCGACAGGAATGAACTGGCTCGCCATTCGATTGCCGAACGTAATCGTCCCTGTTTTGTCCAGAATCATCGTATTAATGTCGCCTGCCGCCTCTACGGCCTTGCCGGACATGGCCAGCACATTGAACTGCGTTACACGGTCCATACCGGCAATCCCGATGGCTGAGAGCAAGCCGCCGATTGTCGTCGGAATGAGACAGACCAGCAGCGCGATCAGCACAGGTATCTCCAATTCAATATCCAGATAGCTGGCGATTGGACCAAGCGTGACAACGACGATGAGGAAGATAAGCGTCAGACTAATCAGCAGCGTATTGAGCGCGATCTCATTGGGCGTCTTCTGGCGCTTTGCGCCTTCCACCATACTGATCATACGGTCAATGAACGATTCGCCGGGATCACTCGTAATTCGAACCTCGATGTAGTCACTAACGACACGGGTTCCGCCTGTTACCGAGCTGAAATCTCCGCCGGACTCCTTAATGACAGGAGCCGATTCACCCGTAATCGCAGATTCATCCACGGACGCCAATCCGCCGATCACCTCGCCATCGCCAGGAATTACCTCACCCTGTGCCACTGCAACAATATCACCCTTCCTAAGCTCTGTTGAAGGCACAACCTTGATCACGCCGTTCATCAGCTTGCTGGCCATCACCGCTTTCTTCGACTGCTTGAGCGAGTCCGCCTGCGCCTTGCCCCGACCTTCCGCCAAAGCTTCTGCGAAATTTGCGAACAGCACCGTAAGGAATAGAATAAGAAATACCGTTAGATTAAAGCCGATCCTGTCCTCCGTGCCAAAATATCCGGGGAACAAGGTCATGAGAAGCACAATAACCGTTCCAAGCTCAACGACGAACATGACCGGATTGCGTATCATGACGAGCGGGCTCAGTTTGATGAAGCTTTCCTTGATTGCATGCCAGACCCTATCGCCAGCTGCGGCAGACATTCTATTCGCACTCATCTCCAAGACTCCCTTCACTATCGGATCGTTAAATGCTCAGCAATCGGTCCAAGCGCGACAGTCGGCAGAAAGGTAAGTGCGCCGATAATAAGCACCGTGCCCACCAGAATACCGACAAACAAGCCATTATCGGTGCGGAATGTTCCGATCGTCTCCGGCACTCGTCCCTTGCGCATGAGCGATGCCCCTACTTCCAGCAGCACAACCATGGAAACATAGCGGCCCAGCAGCATAACCAAGCCGGTGGATACATTCCAGAACGCCGTATTATCGCTCAGGCCCTCGAAGCCTGATCCATTATTGGCTGCCGATGACGTAAACTCATACAGCACCTGCGTGATCCCATGGAAGGACGGGTTCGTAATCGCATCCGTTCCTGCACTTGTTGCCAGAGCAATCGCTGTCGGAACAAGAATCATTAAGGGATGCGTCAGTATCGCGATCGCGATAAGCTTCATCTCGCGCGCCTCAATCTTCCTGCCTAGAAATTCCGGCGTGCGCCCCACCATCAAGCCAGCGAGGAACACCGCCAGTATCGCATACATCATCATGTTCATTAAGCCGACGCCCTTGCCGCCGAACACATTATTCAGCATCATCAGCGCAAGCGGCGTAATACTGCCAAGCGGTGTTCCCGTATCATGCATATTGTTGACCGATCCCGTTGTGGCCGCTGTCGTTACCGTAGTGAACAACGATGATTGCGGGATGCCGAACCTGACCTCCTTGCCCTCCATATTGCCTTGCGAGGAATCCATGTCCAACCGGTTCATTGCAGGATTCCCCTGTGATTCCGCGGCATAATTCAAGGCCAGGAACGAGAGGAACAGCATCATCATTGCCGCGAAAATAACCCAGCCCTGCTTGCGATTCTTGGCGAACAAGCCGAACGTATATGGAAGTGCTGCCCCGATACACCACATCGACAATATTTCGATCGCATTGGTCAGCCCATTCGGATTCTCGAACGGATGCGCCGAGTTGACGCCGAAGAAGCCGCCTCCATTCGTCCCCAGATGCTTAATCGATTCCAATGAAGCAACAGGTCCGATCGCAATCCTCTGCTGCACCCCTTCCAATGTCGTAAGGCTCAATGTCGGCTCCAGCGTCTGCGGCACCTGCAGTGCTACAAGCACCATTGCCACGATAAAAGCCAGCGGCAGAAAAACCCGAATCTGGGCCTTCACAAAATCCTCGAAGAAATTGCCGATCGTCGTCCCTCTACTCGTAATCGCCCGAATAAAAGCGATCGCCACACACAAGCCGGTAGCAGCAGAAGTGAACATCATCATCATAATGACGATCATCTGCGACAAATAAGACAAGCCCGTCTCCCCGCTGTAATGCTGCAGATTCGTATTCGTCATGAAGCTGATTGCCGTATTGAACGACAGCGTCTCTTCCATGCTGCCGATTCCGTTCGGATTCAATGGCAGGTACTGCTGTATCCTTAGAATCAGATAGCCGAAGGCAACCAGCACCAGATTCGTAATAATAAAGCTTAGCGCGTAGACCTTCCAGGTCATTCCTTTGCGTTCACGCAGGCCAGTAAGCCAGTAAATCGGCCGCTCCGCGAAGGAGAACCATTTGTCCGTACGATTTCCTTCATTAGAGAACACATGGTAGAGATACGTTCCAAGCGGTTTAACCAGAACAAGCAAAATCAATATAATGACGACCATTTGCAGGATGCCCATGATCTCCATTCCCTCCCCATCATGCTGAATTGACAGCTATTCCATTCATTCGTTAGAATTTCTCCGGATTTAGTAAGGCATAGACCAAATAACCGAATACGAAGAGCGTGAATAGATAAACGATCATCATCCTCGCTCACTCCCTTCGATTATTCGTCCGAACCGATCCGGCAGAATAGCTATCAACGCATATAGAGCCAGCAATATGAAAATGATAAAGATGTCCGTCATGCCTAAACCTCCCCTTAACGCTTGTCACTACTGCTGCAATCAGCAGCCGTAGTATCAATCAAGAACGAAATGTCCTCGTTATGCGTATGAATGACGAAGGTTGCTCCGAGTCTCTTGTAGACAAGGCGCGGATTGAGTGTACGCGTAATGACATAGATCGGCTTGGTCGTCCATGAACGGCACATATCAATATAACGGCAGCACAGATTCAGACTGCTTTCGAACAGAATGACTTTGCCGATCTCATAATTCGGCACCATCCAGGTCTCTTCTTTGGCTGATTTGACCATGACGAAATTTCTAACGCCGATGGATTCCAGCCTTCTCATCTCTTCCTTGTTGTTGATGATTGCAGCGCAGGGCTGCTTCTTCATGACGAGCTGACGAATAAAGTCCTCTCCTGTTTTGTTTGGCGCTGATACCAGAATACAGGCTTGCTCTCGATGATTCATTTACATTCTCCTCCTAAGTTTTAGAAGAGGAGGCAACAAAAAAGAAGCCTTCGGGAAGAGGGAACTCTCCACGCGGCTTCTTAAAAGACACAGCAAAAAACAGCCGCGTCTTACGCAGGAAATCGTTGCCTCTCTCAAATACGCTTACGAGGTTAGCTGTCGGATTCGGGCGTGAGAGTCGCCCTACCCATGTGCTTGCAACAAAGGCCGCACATTAGGATTCACCCCATAAAGCACGATGACAGATTGCCAATGGTTACGATTGCGGCAATGCTGCACGGCTTTGTTGGTTCCCCCGTTCCTTTTCCATTCAAGGACTCAGCGATAATTGACTTGACTAGACATGCTTTGCGATCAACCTTTCAACAAACATTGATGAATCATGATTCGTATCATACGCCTGCCCTTCATACAAGTAAAGAATAGCCGCAAGCCAATTCGGCCTGCGGCTGGCGTTTAACAGCACGAAAGGATGGGATTACGCTATATTCCTCTATGTATCTCTTATTACCTGCGTATTTTAAAGTTCCAATGAAAATAGTTAGCTTTTTCCAGAAAACATTCTAAAAACATGCGATAATAAGAGATGATACCGTTTACATCGGCCAAATTGTACATAATAATCACCATTTCGCAAGAAATTGACCGTTGCACGATCCGGCTGTCGTGCTCGTCTGCCAGAAGAGCCATTCGCATCAAATGATCGTCGAACTGGATGCCTCATCATTCTCTTCAGGCAGCATAGGCAATGAAATCGTGACCTTCGTGCCAATGTTCACTTTACTTACGATATCCATCGTGCCATAGTGGCTCTGAATAATACGCTGGCTGACCATAATCCCAAGCCCCGTACCCGTTTCCTTGCCTGTGAAGAAAGGATCGCCCAGCTTGGGGATCATCTCCTCTGGAATGCCTATGCCTTCATCTGTAATGGAGACCATAACGCAACCCGTTCGTCCCCGTTTAATCTCTACTTTAATGTCCCCCCCTTGCGGCATCGCTTCGATAGCGTTTTTGATTACATTGATGAATACCTGCTTCAGCTGATTCTCCTCGCATGAAATTCGGCATGACTCGGTACTGAAGTTCGTTTCAAAAATAATATCGCATAGATGGGCCTGACTATCGAGAAACGAGATGACATCTCCTAGTATGAATCGGACATCCTTCTCTTCGAATCGCGTAGCCTGCGGCTTGGCCAGAATGAGAAACTCGCCCACAATCAGATTGATGCGATCAAGCTCTGAGAGCATGATGTCCACATGACGGGAATTGAATTTACTCGTCTCCAATTGCAGCTGGAGAAAGCCTCTCAACGTTGTTAGCGGATTGCGGATTTCATGCGCGACGCCTGCTGCAAGCTGGCCGACTGTCGTCAGTTTCTCCGAACGGCGCAGCAGCTCCTCCATCTTATTGCGGCTTGTCATATCGCGGGTAATGCTGGCAATCGCCCGAATAGCGCCGTTCTTGTCCCGAATCGGCGAGGTCGTGACACTGACCGAAATCCACTCTCCGCTCTTCGTCACTCTTACTGTTTCCCTTGCGGGAAGCAGCCTGCCGGAATTCAGCCATTCCACCGTTTGCATCTCCTCCGCCATGAGATGCTCCGGCACGAGCGAGAGCATATTGCCTAACGCTTCATCAGAGCTGTACTCGAACAGCTGCTCGAATGCGCGGTTAACCTGGGTAATCCGGCCGTCCAGATCGACGACATGAATCGCATCCGTCGTCTGATTAATGAAGGATTCCAAATACTCCTTCATGCTTCGATTCTCCTCGAAGGCCAGCTTGAGCTTGTTCATGTATACACCCAAATTTTTGGACATCGCATTCACTCGCTGCGCCAGCTGACCAAGCTCATCCTTGCGGTTTACTTCAATGGAATTGTCGAATCTGCCGAAGGAGACTTCATTCACCTTCCATAGTATGGAGCGTATTGGCCGAATTAGAATATCCGACAACCAATAGATGCATAACACGACAATAATGAGCAGAATGACAGAAATGATAATCAGATTGTTGCGCTGCTCCTCAATAACCGACATCATCGGCTCCTTGTCGAGCACGATCGCAACGACCATTCCCGAAGGCTCCTTAACAGGGATGAAGCTCTTCACAACCTCACGACCATGAACAGTCGTCTGTCTGAATATGATCTCTCCCGCTGCTGCCGCCGTTACACTTTCCAGATCAAGATTCGCCTCGCGATACGTGTAGGTCCCGAATGAAATCGGACGTCCTTCCATCTCAGCAGCAGTCTTGGCATTCGGCATGTTCTCGATCGGCTCATTGCCGAATAACACAGAATTAAATCCTGTGATCTCCAGAATGACCGGATTATTCGCAATCATCTGGGATACATACGACGTTGGACCCGTAATCTGACCGTAGCTCGATGTCTTGTAATCTCTCACAAAACAGCTGATCATATACGATCTCTGCCCATCATCATAGAATCCCCACTTATCCACATAGCTGGATTCATCTCCAGTCCACTCAACAGGACTTGTCCAGAATTGAATCATATGGCCGTTCACTTGCTTTCGCTTCTTAATCGTCTGCTTCGTGAGTTCACTGCGCTTGTTCCACATAGGCGCCATAGCTTCCAATTCACGATAGTCCGAAGATCGGGCAACCTTGTACTCCCCATCCTCGCGTACAAGCAGTGAAATATCCGTTACTCCGACCCTTATCGCCAGCTGCTGCAGCTGTTCATTCGTAATTTGGTCCAGCTGGAGGTCCAGATTATCAGCAGCAGCGATGGAAGCCGTCATCAGCTTCTCCTCCAGCACTGTTTCGAGCAGCCTGTATCCCTTGGCATACTGGGTCACCGAATTTGAAATCTGCTTGCTCATATGCAGCATATTCGCTTCGGTGTCAGCTTGAAGGTTGACCCGCGTCGAATATTCGTTCAGAATCACATTAAGAACGAGAAGTACTAACACAATCAACGAAATCATTAAGGACAGTTTCGTCTTGACCGACAACTTACGACACACCCTTTTGGTCTAGATGTTACTAACGATATGATCTTATCATATCGAACTAGAAATGGAAGTAATTGATATATGTTATCCGCGGTTGTCCACAAAAACCTCAATAATCAACAAGACGAAATAATAAAATGTGTATAACTCTGTGCACAACCGCCTAGTTATCCACATTATTATACACATGGTGTTAACAAGGAATGTTTGTTCGGTGGATAATTCGAGCAAAAGCGACAGTCGGCGCCTGTCGAATACTCCTTGAACGAACCGAACTTGAGCTATGGAGGAGTCTCACTTATGAAATTCGTGCGGGAAGAAGATCAGCAATGGATGCATGCGGCAATGGAAGAAGCGTTAAAAGCCCAGCAAATCGGCGAGGTTCCAATCGGAGCCGTCATCGTTAAGGATGGCGAAATTATCGGAAGAGGTCATAATTTGCGGGAAACGACTCATGACCCGACTGCCCACGCAGAGATGATTGCCATTCGTGAAGCGAGCATCAAGCTTGGGGCATGGCGATTGCTGGACTGCACTTTATATGTAACGCTGGAGCCCTGTCCAATGTGTGCGGGAGCAATTGTTCAAAGTCGACTTCGTAAAGTTGTCTATGGGACAATCGATTCCAAAGCTGGATGTGCAGGTACATTAATGAACTTATTGCAGGAGCCTCGCTTCAACCATGAGACCGAGCTTGTGAGCGGCGTGCTTCAAGAAGAATGTGCTTCTCTTCTTACACAGTTTTTCAGAAGGATAAGAAAAGGCAAGCAACGAACGGAATCCAACGGATAAGACCTGGGAATTCCTAACGATTCAGCTCATTCTTCTGAAGATGCTGCAATGTCACAATAAGCTGATCCGCCGCTTCACTAATAGCCAGCACCTCAGGATCCGTCAAGCTTCCGCGCGCTTCAGCTGCTGCTAAGAGCTGTAAGCGAAGCGCCTGTAATTCATCTAGCAACTTCATTTTATCGTTCATGACGCCTCGGGGATCGCTCCTATCGCATCGAAGGTTACAATCGGTAACACAACTATTATACGCCTATCTTACAAAGTATTTTGTAAAAACGTGTCGATAAATAAGCGGAATTTCCGTAGAAATTTTCGACATTTTACAACACTAATAAATAAATATAGGTCTATGTGCTCTATTCCGGCCTATTTTCTTAACCATTTCCCAATAGGAGGAAAGAATGAACAAACTGATTCTTATACGACACGGTGAAGCGGAGCATCTTCTCCATGGCATGGTCGGAGGCTGGACGGATACGCAATTAACTGCCCTGGGCCGGGAGCAAGCTAGACGTACGGGTGAAAAACTGCTTCATCAATTAAGCAATACACCCGTTTATCTGCTCGGCAGCGATCTGTCCAGAGCATGTGAAACGGCCGAGATTATCGGGGCCATTCTTAATACGAAGCCTGTCATTGTTGAAGATCTGCGGGAATTAAACAATGGCGCGGCAGCCACATTGTCCAAGGAGGAGGCCGAGAAGCTGGCGCTTCCGATGACCGAGCCCATAATAGACTGGATTCCTTATCCCAATGCTGAGAGCTGGAGGATGATGCATACACGTCTTTCGAATTTTATGGACAAAATAGCGCTGGATAACAATGAAGTTGTTATCATCGTGAGCCATAGCAACGCCATTATCGCTCTTATTCATTGGTGGTTATCGTTTCCCCCAGAGATGTTTAACCGCTCGTTCGATATTCAGCCTTGCAGCATAACTCATCTGAGGATAAATGAATGGCAGGAGAAAACAATCGCCAAATTGAACGATACCGCTCATCTTGATTGAAACAATCCGCAACTATTCACATGGAAGCAATCCGTTATCATGATTCACAGGGTGTCAAGCTGTGGATTAGTTGATAACAATGTGCATATCCTGTGGATAACTATGGCGGGCTTATCTGTGATCCCATGCATTTTCAGCGATTAAAGCCCTTTTCGCATCAAATAATTCCTTTTGGTTCCAGTGGCAGTTTGTGATATAATACTAATTGCTGTGGCCCCGTAGCTCAGCGGATAGAGCACACGTTTCCTAAACGTGGTGTCGGATGTTCGATTCATCTCGGGGCCGCCACAAATTCTTTTCTCCTGCGCGAATAAGCGACAATAATAACGCATCCTGACGTCATACCTTTGTGGTATGGCGTTTTTTCGTATTAGTCACCGCCAGGTGTTTCAATAGGGAGTACGCTTGGGCGCGACCCCGAACTGAGAATTCCCTATAGTGCCGAAAGATTTCGGCATTGGCTTTTTTAAATGATTAAGAACACCATAATTAGCGCATAGTACAAAAGTAAAAACCAACCATTTTTCATTAATGAGAAGGTGTAGATATGACTAACACTGATGTGCAGCCCCAGCCGAGCTCAAGCGATAATCAGGTCAAGCCTTCACTAGAGCATACACTGAGCGAGTTTCAGGACTGTATCGATCTTATCCACAGGTCATATCCGGAGCTTCATATTGATCTGCTCTTTTTCGGCCATCAAGTGGACCATGACAGACTGTATCAAGATATTATGAATCCTCTCTTATCAGGGGAGACTGAGGCCATCCCGACAATATTGAAGCAATCCCGATTCATTCGTGTAAGGGATTCCAAAGAATTGATTATCGGAATCTTATCAGGAAAAGCAGCTATTTTCTTCCTTCAGGATGCCTTTCTTGTCGATGTGTTCGGGGTTAATTCACGCGCGATTTCGCAATCAGAGACAGAGACAGTCATTACAGGCCCGCATGATGCCTTTACAGAACAAGCTGGCACCAATCTTTCTTTAATCCGTCAACGTATCAAGAGCTCGCACTTGAAAGTGATCAAGCTGTCCGTGGGGGAGATCACCAAGACAGACGTTTACGTGCTGTACATCAAGGATATCGCCAATATGGATTATGTGAATAAAGCTATTGAGCGGATAAAATTCATTGAAGTGGATGCTCTATTCGATACGAATATGCTGCTTCAATATATTGACGATGCCCCTTATTCCGTTTTTCCGCAGTTTCTTACTTCAGAGCGCCCGGATGCAATCGGGTCGAAATTAATTGCCGGCAGAATTGTGGGCATTGTAGATGGCAGTCCGTCGGCATTCAGCGCACCCACTTCATTTTTCGAATATTTCTCATCCTCTGATGATTATTATCAGCGTTGGATGCTTGGCAGCGCCAGCCGATTATTACGATTTATTGCGCTTATCATTACACTGTCCTTCACTGCCCTGTATGTATCCATAACTACCTACCATTACGAGATGATTCCCGAGAACCTGCTCCTCACCCTGACAGAATCCCGAAGCAGAGTCCCTTTCCCTCCTCTGTATGAGGCGTTATTCATGGAGACGACGATTGAACTGCTCCGAGAAGCCGGTGCAAGATTGCCGACCAAAATCGGTCAGACAATCGGTATCGTAGGCGGTATCGTTATTGGCCAGGCTGCGGTTCAGGCCGGATTAACGAGCAATATTCTCATCATTACAGTAGCGGCCTCTGCCATTGCATCCTTCGTAACCCCTGCCTATGTCATGAGCGCTTCCATTCGCCTCCTTCGGTTTGGATTGATTCTGCTCGCAGGAATTTGGGGGAACTTCGGATTGGCTGCCGGTGTTACTGCCATTGTTATTCATATGAGCGGGCTGACAAGTCTTGGTTCATCATACCTGACCCCCGTTGCACCATTAAAGCTAAAGGATTGGAAGGATGTCTTTATTGTCGCGCCCTTCAAGTTCCTTACTGAGCGGCCCTCTCAGAGCAGGTCACCGAATAAGGTTAAAAACAAAATGAAGAAATAAGGATGGTCCGCGATGCAGGAAAAATTATCTCCATTCCATGTAGCCATTCTCGTTTATATGATACAGTCTGGTATTGTTATGTACCGGCTCCCTCAGATGCTGGCCGAGCATTTCGGTACCAATGGATGGCTCGCCATCATCCCTATGTTTCTGCTTGCTTCAGCAAACATCTTATTGATCGGCGCTGTTTATCGTCTTGGAAATGGAGTCTCAATCTTGGTGATTCTGGAGCAATCGATTCCAAGATTCATTCTCTATCCCTTCTATCTCATCATGAGTTGTGTGTGGGCGATGATCGGCTGCTTGATCTCCAAGCATTACGTACTTATTTTTCAAATGGTCGCTTTCCCTACCACCAATCCGATGATATTCAAGATTGCTCTCGATGTCCTTATATTCCTTCTGATGACCAAAAGTATTTATAACATTTCGAAAGCTACGACTGTCTTCTTCTGGATGCTGATGTGGATGGTGTTATTGTTGTTCTTCTTTTATAAAGATTTTCATTGGTCGAGACTGACTCCGTTTATCTTTCAAGGCAGCACACTCACAATTGACGGCTTTTTTAATGTTTATTCAGCCTTTGCAGGCTATTCACTCTGCCTCTTTCTCTTCCCTTATTCAGATAAGAAGACCAAGCTTATTAAAGCGGTTCTGGCTGGCAATCTCATCACGGCCATCGTTTATATCTACTTCTGCTTTATCGCCTTCGGCTTTTATTACTACGAGCAATTAAAGACGCTCCAGTTTCCATTGCTCAATCTGTTGGCCTATATTCAGCTCCCATTCGTTCAAGCTACGGAAAACTTGTTATACGGGTTCTTCATGTTCTCCATTATTATTACAGCCGTCATGTATTTCTGGTCAGCCAAAGAGATCAGTAAACGGATGTTTCCGATAAGCGATCGGCTTCTCTCAGCCATTATCCTTGTTGCAGCCCTTGGCTTCTCTTTCATTCCGGATGTAATTAGTGAGGTAGATCAATGGCTTAGTTATCTAGGCTATGCCGAGCTCGCCCTTTCACTTGGCTTGCCGTTAGGATTGATAGTTCTACTGCTCATTGTAAGAAAGAGAGGTGCGGCGTTAAATGAGTAAAGACCGTGTAACGATTGGGCTCTTGGTCCTGCTTATCTTTCTCGCTGGCTGCGGTGACCAACGCATTCTGGAGCGGACAGGCTTCATCCAATCAACAAGCTATGATTTATTGCCGAATGGACGAGTCAAGTTCTCTATAAGCCTTCCCAAAGCAGATCCTGAGATTAAAGTATCCCGGGAATTTCTAACAACAGTAGCGCTAAGCGGTAAGGAGGCCCGCATTAAACTAGCCCGAGAGACCAATCTGATGTTAGTTAGCGGCCAATTGCGAACCACCTTGTTTGGCCTATCGATAGCACGGGCAGGGTTGTGGGACCACATGGACACTCTGTTGAGAGATCCCACAATATCCGAGCAAGCAAAAATTGTTATCGTGAATGGGGATGCGCATGAGCTGCTCCAGAAAAATTACAAGGAGTATCCGCGAACAGGCCAATATGTCGATCGCCTTGTTGAGAAAGAAGCAACGGGACATACCATTCCGTTAACGACGCTGTATTCTTTTACAAGAGATTATCATGATGATGGAATTGAGCCTGTGGCTCCAATTGTTAAGGATGCCGGTCAGAATATTGTCGTGGATGGAGTAGCCTTGTTTCATGGCAGCAGCTATGTGGACAAAATTAAAGCAGACGATTCTTTGATATTTGCGTTTCTTCGGGGCAATTTCAAGCATGGAGAAATTAGTGTTGATCTTACTAAGGATACGAAGGAAAGCAAAACCGCGATGCTAAGCTCCTTGGCTAGCAAGAGAAAGGTGGACGTTAGACATGAGACTAACGGACGAACAACGGTTAACATGCAGGTATCAGTAAAGGTATCCGTTATGGAATATGTCGGTAAATTCAGACTCAGCAACGATGCCCAAAGACATACGCTGGAACAGCAAATTTCCGAAATCATGACAAACCGGGCGGCACGATTAATCAAATTTCTGCAGGAGAAGAAAATCGATAGCATCGGCGCCGGCATCTATGTGCGGAACAGCATGAGCTACCGGGCGTGGAAGAAATTGAATTGGTACGAGGAATTCCCCAATGTGAACCTGCAATGCAAGGTGAAAGTGAAAATAAAGGATTATGGATTTTTGCGGTAGAGTGAAATGTACCATCGAATCGAATTTCTGACCACTGTGTCAGCTCCATCTTCCGTTGTATCTCTTGGAATCTCATATAATCAGCAGAGTCCTCCAATAGAATAGAATAAAATTTTACCGCATCCTTGATTTGTTTGGTAAAATATTACTCATCTTTACACGTTTCAATAGACTCTAAAAACAGAGCTTTACAGCAGGTATATGAACTTGAAAATTGTTGTCGTAATCAGCTTATTTATCTCATTATTATCCGGGCGCATAAGTGCTTCCTCTACTTTATCAGATATAAAGGGGATTTCTTATAATGCTGAAAATCCGTCCTATAAGAACAATAACAGGTGAAGAAATTGAAACTTGAGTTTTCGGATGGGAGCTCTACGATTGTTGAACCACAGTTTGCCCAGATGGGATTTGACAATAAAATAGAATCGATCTTTGTTAAAATAACAAATACTTAAGAAGTAGATTTATTATAGGGCGGAAACAATAATAAAGCGGAGGACTTCTGATGAAACCAGTTATAAAGCATCCTTGGAATTTGAGCGAAATGGAGGCGATCATATTACAACAAGAATTAGCTTCAAAAGTGATTAAGGAGGATTCATTTGTAGAAATTAATTGTGTCGCTGGAGTAGATGTAGCCTATAGTGATCATAATAATAAATTAATTGCTGCAATAGTTATTTTAGATGCTAGTTCATTAAAAGTGATTGAATCAGTTGTAGTTGAAGATACTGTGGATTTCCCTTACATTCCTGGATTGTTTTCATTTAGAGAATTGCCGCCTGTAGTTAAGGCATTTGATCAACTAAAGATCTCTCCTCAGTTAATTGTCTGCGATGGTCAGGGATTGGCTCATCCTAGAAGATTTGGGTTAGCTAGTCATTTAGGGGTTATTTTCGATGTTCCAACAATCGGATGTGGAAAAACTAAGCTACTAGGAACATACGAGGAACCAGACTTTAATAGAGGGGCTTATTCAACATTGGATGACAATGGAGAAGTAATAGGGGCTGCATTAAGAACACAGAACAATATCAAACCTTTATTTGTTTCTATTGGTCATCGCATTTCACTTCAAACCGCCTGTAAGTGGGTGATAGATTTATCTCCCAACTACCGTCTACCAGAAACAACTCGTCAGTCAGACCATCTCGTTCGCAACTTACTTAACGCAAAGCAATAATACGATTGACCGCTCTTCAAGCAGAGCGTATATTTGTGCGTAAGAATACCGCGTGTCATCTCCGTTTGCACTTCGAAGACATGGAGCTTATGACCCTTGAATGTAACTTCATTCCCCAATTCGAGCACCTGATTCAGAACGACCTCATAGCAGATATAGTCCGTCACTCCCCTTCAAAAAAGAAACCCTGAACGGCATGAAGCCAATCAGGGTCAGTTGCGAATGATTTTGAAAAATCGGGAAGAAAACAAAGATAACAAAAAACAGATCAATCATGGTGGTATCTGACCATAATCGACCTGTTCATTGCATCGCAATAGCGTTATTTAGATTGTAAAATTAATGCATTGATGTGCGTACAACCGTAATGACGAAATCTTTATACAGGTATTACATGGGTATTTGTGTTATTGGTTGAATGATGGGTTCATTCGGTAATGGGTACCCCCCATAGTTGTGGCCATCCGATTCATTCCGCACCGGATGGGGTCTATTTATCAACCACTGAGACCTGAACAAGGGCAAGCAGACCTCAACACGGCAGTTTGCTCGCATTGTGGCGTTGTTTGGTTGCTTCATGATTACATAAAATTTTAGACAGACCCATAGAACCCGCTATTTATCACTATCATCATTCCATAGTGAATCAAATTCATCATGTGTCAAAGTTTCTAAATGGGGGCTATGAACATGACCATTTGGGTCGATGATATATTTAACTGATGCTTCTTTATCAGAAATTACAATTGTGTATTCATTTTCCGCAAAAAAGTCATTTGGCGCAATACTTACCATCACCAACCACACTGGCCCATTGACACTATCAAAATCAGAATAGAATCTTATTGTACGCTCCAAGTTTTCTAAAATATCGCCTGAAAGATCATACTTGCTCATATAATCTTTAGCGATACTTAAAGCCATACTTAAGGTTATATTTGTTTCCATTATATCCTCCTTCTCATTCAAAACCTTTCCATCCGGGTGGTGGCCACTCACCAGTTCGTAATTTAAATATATACTTTTGTGAAAACAAAATTTCTTCACTTGTGTACAAATCTTTATTTTTCATTATCTGACTATACACATACTCTTCTCTTTCTAAAATCGTTAGTTTCAAATACTTCTCTTGTCCAAGTTCGAGCCATTGTTGCGCATGATATGATTCATGCTTTGCACTTAAGTATGTTGGCTCTTTTTTCAACACAATTTGACCAGTCTTAGGATTGAATCCCCCGTCCGCAAAACTTGGCAATATCTTACCTTTGCTATCAATAACCACTCTAATATTTTTTGCATTCATTTCTTTAGTAAACATTTTTAAATCACGTATGCTAATCAATCTCTGTCCATTTGATGCTATTTGCACTTGACCACTAACAGGCATATCTGCCCATTCTTTAAAATCAAAATCTCCCGTCCCCTCAATTCGCTCTCCTCCAACTGGGTTTGTATTAGGTACTTCTCCATCCCCAGCCGGTTTCCCTTTCGGCGGTACTTCGCCATTACTAGTCCTTCGTAATAAATAATCCAATTCATCCAACGCAGTAATCTGCTTTGAATTCGACAGCTTATTCGCAGCCTTCATAACACCGTGCTTCATGAGGCTCAGCAGGGCTACGCCTGCCATTCCGACCCCTAGAATATCAATAGTCCGCTGATTCAATCCAAGGAAGGTCGGATCCGTAAAGGCCTTTCCATCTTTCAGGTCATTCATCTTCTGTGTACTGACAACCATTCCCGCTACTCCTAGAAACACCTCTGCTGCTGCCAGCAAATACATCGATGTCCCTCCAGTGGGGATTACGAGCACAATGGCTACCGCTCCAAACAAGAAGCTTAACTCCGCCATCTGCATTTGCGGATCAATTACAAACTTCTGGAACGTGAATCGGGAATAGTGGAGCGGCGTTTCGATCATTCTCTTACTATAATAATCCGGCATCTGGGGAATGACCATATTTAACGCCATTTCGTTCAGAAGGTCCTTCCCGATCTGCTCCATAGGACTCGCCTTGTTTGGCTGTACCGGTGCAGCCGGAATCCCATTCGCCGCATGCGGTACAACGCCTAAGAATTGCTCTTGCTTCCCTATACTATAGGCATCATACGATCTCTTGTAAGCCTCTTGCTCTGCTGCAGTCTCATCATCCGACTTCGAAGGTGCTGCTGGCGAGAACCTCGCCTGATAGCTCTCCTTCAGCGTCTTCTCATCCAGCTTCCCTATGGCATCCCGTGCCTTTGTCGATGCATGTGGATCATTTGACACTTTCTCTGCAATTCGCGTTCTTACTTCTCCACGCTGACTCTCAGGCAGTGGTACTTGAATGGTGGCGCCAAGGTCCTTTTGCACCTTATCGAACCGGATCACGTTGCCTTTGATTCTCACCTGATTGCCCTCGATATAAATATATTGATCCAGCTTCGTTTGCATGGCAATGCTCGTCGCTTCCATCTTGATCGAATCAATCACTGCCCCTGAACCGCTCAAATTCAGATTGTTGGATGCCACGATAAGTAGGTCTTCCGATGCCTTTACTCGAATATTGTTCTGGTCCATATGGAAGCTAACCGTGCCTTGCTTGAACAGCACGCCATCCTCGCCCAACTCCATCTTCGCATTACTGGGCATCTCGAACACCTTCGTCGTCGGCTTCTGGAACACCTTTTTCGCCTTCATCTCTTCACTACCGCCGCGAACCGCATTCACCGCGATCGCCTTCTTCTCTTTCCCGCTCGGAAAATAGACCTTAATCCGCGCCCCTTCGTCCGGCAGGCAGTGAAAAATATTGTTCCCCTCCGGCGAGTACGGGAACCACCAATTCCCTTGCTCATCATGTCCATCATCAATGTCCAGATGCACCTTCACCATATTGTTGGCCCGTTTCACGACCCGGCCTTCCAGTGAAACCCCTTGTATCGCTTTGTTCAGACGCGCCTTGCGCCGCAGCGATTGCCGGTGAACCAACAGATACTCATACTGGAGCATTCCTGTCTGGTACGTAATCACGGATTCCGCTACGACCCACATGCTGCCCTTGAACTGTACATCATCTCCGACCTGACAATACTGCTCCGTCACGACCCGATAGCTGGTAAAGTCCGTGACACGCATCGCATCGGCGGAACCTCCCTCCGCATGGGCTTTAATCTCCATATACGTATCGCAATTGCGAATCATCGCGTAGCGCTTCGACTTAATTGCGGTCCTCCACGACAAATCTGGGACGCCGAAATAAACACGCGCCGCATCCATCACCACATCCGGCAGGATGACCGTTCCGATTCGGGAAGCGAGTCGCTTCATAAACTGCCAATCTGTCTCCTTGTACTGGACAATTAGCTCGCCAATGGTGTCCCCTGGATTCGTAGCAACATTCTGCGCATCGCCCTTCGGGTATTTCTCCGAGAGTTGACCGATGACCTCCGTATACGTGAGCCCCTTATTCTGATACGAACGGCTCACGGGTTTCATATCCATCGCATACGTCCGTGAGATCGCCTCGATCTGCACATGGGGGATGCCATCCTCCATCTGGATATCAATGCTCGTGATGCCTCCGGCGAACCAGTGCTCATCCCGAACCTCACCAGGCTTGCGGATCATTAGACTATCCGCGAAGCTGCCGTTGCGTATGCAAGCTTCCGCATCCTCTTCCGCCATCATAGCGGTAAACGAGCATGTGGCATGCTCATTGAACTTTCGGTCAATTCGCAGGCTGCGAACCGCCTTTAATGGATAGGGCCACTTCAGTTGAAACCCGTCTCCCTGATACCATGTCGCCATCCCCGTCACCTCCCTGATCAGTAGGGTCCTCTTTCGAGAAATTCGGGTGGGGCTGGGTCCATCCCATTCGTTAGAAACTTAATCTTCCCGCCCCATGTGCAATAGAGACAGGATTTGGTGGTCAGGACAGGCACATCGTTCACCAAGACAGTCGGGCTGCCGTTCTGCCATTCCGTTGCCCCTGGAATCACAATTCCACCCGGTATAGCCAGAGAGGAAGGCAGCAGCTTGGGGACAAAGGGATAGATCGTAATATCCATTAGAATAGTGCCTGTTTCCGGTTCACAATCATAGTTGTAACCATTCAAATACGGCCCCGTTAAGCCTAGCCCCTCTAATCCGTCTAATCCCCCATTTGGATTTGGCGTGATTGCTCCGCTCAGCTCGGCCGCTTTCAAAGGATGGATCAAACTCCGGCAATAGCCAAAAGAATAAAAATTGCCGTCAATCTTGTTCCCAAGCTCATCGAATTGCGCCATACTGCCGTTAATCTGTTCCGATGTAGACACCGCACAATCCTTCACGGTCATCATCGGGCTTTCATTAATGAGCACCCCTTTTTCCCCGATCTGATTAAGCACTTCCTCATGGGTCCCCATTGTGCAATGCATATATGCGCCACGGGTTACATAGGTCTCTTCACTTCGCCAGGACTCCCCGCTCTCCAATTCTGCTATCGTCGATTTCTTCAGAAAACCATGAACTGTTGGAACCGTCATCTCATTCTTCCCCTTCCTTCAACAAGATTCTTCGTACACGTAGCCCATACAAGCCTGCTCGTAGCAGATTCTCCGCCAGATCCAGACGCACGACCAGCAGAGCACTCTGATAATACGTAATTTTGAACATACTCGAATCCCCAATCAGCCGTTTATCAATCGCCAGCTGCTCAATTCTCCCCTTCTCAACAACCACTTCCGCCGGGGCCGTGCATGGAATTTCCTTCAGCTCCATCATCGAGAAGTGAACCTGCATGTTCTTGGTCATATCCATTACGACAACCGTTTTGCAAGCCATTTCCGGCTCATATCGGCTGATGATTGCCTGCATTTCATTAGAAACGAGCAGCACAGGGCGTTCGATGATACTGCTGTACACCAGCTCTCGACCTGGCTTGATATGTACAATCTCCTGCTGCTCCGCATGCTCGAACCCCTTCAGCATTCGCTCTGGGAAGACAATAGCTCCCCCCGCCGCATCCAGCCGATCATCATGCTCAATAATGAAATATTCCATGCTCTATTCCTCCACCCATTCCACACTCTCACGCTGCGCTGGCGTCAACGGAACAAGAAATACATCACGCTCCAGCATCCGACTTCCGGTCAAATCTGCCCCGGTGAAATCCACCCCATCCAGAACCGCATGCGTGAAGTCGCCTGCTATCCTTGCATAACGGAAGCTGGCATTCGTCAGATTCGCCCCTTGATAACGGACACCGTGAATGCCGAAGTACATGCCATGCTTCTCATTCAGGACATCGCGGCTCCCGATAACGCCATCGAACCGGGCTTGCTCCAGCTTGCAGCCGCGGAAATCCGCATCGAATAGCCTGCTCCCGCTAAAATCTACTCCATCGCATTCGCAGCGCTCGAAGCCGGTCCCCAGCAGCAGCCCGCCCCGAAGATTGCTCCCTGTCAGCTTCACAACCTCGAACCAGGTATAGCTCAGATTAATGCCCTCATAGTTGCCTTCAGACAGATTGACATATCTGATATGCTCGTAGATATATTCCTGCTCCAGCCGACTCTCCAGCCAGCCCTTGCAGCTAACCGACGTTCGGGGATAACCGCTCCTCAGGTAAACCGATTCACTCGTCTGCTCATCCTTGTACTCCCCGACACGAATATCTAGCTGCCCTTCCGTCGCCAGATTCTGAAACGATTCGAGCTGCTTGGCTGTGTCCATCGCATAGCGCACCGCATGCACCATATATGCGTGGAACGGATAGAGCTGCGCCTTCATCCACGACTCCGTCGCTTCACCTCGCACGCCTGATCCCACGCCTCCAGATACGTATAGATCCATCCCGCGTCATAGCGAAACGGAGTCACAACAGGCTTCCAAAGATGATCTGCGTCACAAGCTTCCAGCATATAGACCGGCTTGCCCTCCATCAGACTTGTACGCAGCAGCGAAATATGGATGCTCCCGCATTTCTTCATCGTCCCGTCAGCCTGCAGCCGCTGCACCGACTGACAGAATTGATCGAACAACAGAACAAATTCCTCCGCTATCTCGTCTTTCCTCGTACAAAAATAATGGTGCAGCGCTTTAATTTGTTCCGTTCGATGCGGCATCGCATCCTGTTCCACAAAATACTCCCACGCTTCGATTGCACTCATCCGCAGCTCTCCTTGCTCCCTGATCGTTACTTCTTCATTAGAATTTCAACGCCCTTTAACGTAATCTGGCTCTGATCCAGAGTAATGGCCCCGTCACCGGTCAGCGTCGACATCTCGATCTGATTGCTGACCATCAGAATCGTCTCCGCCACCATCTCAATCTGCTTATTGGCCTGAAGCTGGATCTTATTGTTGCTATTCAGAATGATGGTCCCATCATTCGTCAACGTAATCGTTGCGCCGCCTGACGCGCCGGTAATCGTAATTCGGTCTTCCTCGAAAGAAATCTTTTGACCCGTAGGTGTGAGCAAGAACTTTGTGTTCGGATTCGCCATCAAATCCTCCTTCAAATCCTTGTCGTAATTGACAATAGGCTGGAGATATTCCTGCTGAACAACCGTTGTCGTCCCTGCTGCCTTCTTGCTCTCCGAGCCGCCCGACTGACTCGCGCCTTGCTGGCTTCCACCCTGCATCGCTTCCTGAGGGAGCATCTTCCTGACGGAGCTGAGGGCAATGCCTTCTGATTCATGAGCGCTGGGAAAATAGAGGCGGATGTCGTCCCCTTTCTCCGGCATACAATACCATCCCGTCTGATCATCAGACGCGTACATGGTTGAGTATGGGAATGGGGAAGACTTCTCCAGACTCCAATTCTGATCATAGTCCAGCTTTACCTTTACCTCGTCCCTGACGACCGCCATCACTTTGCCCTGTATGGAGGCTCCGATCAGCTTCTTATTGCTCCGCTTCCGTTTATAGCTGGCGCTCTTCAGGCAGAGCGTATATTTGTGCGTAAGAATACCGCGTGTCATCTCCGTTTGCACTTCGAAGACATGGAGCTTATGCCCCTTGAATGTAACTTCATCCCCCAATTCAAGCACCTGATTCAGAACGACCTCATAGCAGATATAGTCCATCACTCCCCTTCAAAAAAGAAACCCTGAACGGCATGAAGCCAATCAGGGTCAGTTGCGAATGATTTTGAAAAATCGGGGAGAAAACAAAGATAACAAAAAACAGATCAATCATGGTGGTATCTGACCATAATCGACCTGTTTTGTGTAACACTTTAGCGTTATTTAGATTATTAATTGTCAGGCATTATTGTGCGTACAAACGAAATGACGAAATCTTTATACGGGCATGGGCTAAGTATGTTATTGGTTGATTGATTGATGGGTTCATTCGGCACTGGGTTGCCCCCAACATGATTCTGTTCGTAGCAATCACCTATGCAACACTAAAATTAATCAACTTTCAAACCTAAGATGTATTCTACTCTTGATTTAGTGGAATCGCTTGTTTCCCTGATTTTGTATTCATCTTTATTTGTAATTAATTTTTTGCAGATTTGAATGTCCTGCAACAGCTTTTTAATGTCATTTTTATCTATATTATTTTCAACTAATTTAGTATTTTCCAGATAAGTATCCAATTTAGAATATATAAAATCAGCAATTTCTTTATATTTCAAACTCTCTATTGCAATAGAAACAAAGTATAATTTTTTAGTAAACAAACTGTTGTTTACTATTTTCCAATCTTCTTCCAAAATTTTTGCTGAAACCTGCGCCACATTTAAACCTTCTTCTTCAATATATTCCTCAAAGTCTAACACTATAGATGACCTTATTGATTCATAACTTGTCATGTTCATATCATCGTCCTTATCTCATATTTTTAGAATATACATTTAACTGAATATTTGGGAACTTACGTCTAAATTCCATAATTAAATTTGAACAACTTTGACATGCATCTAGTTCTGTAAACAAATCTATTCGCCCTTTAACATTAGGGTCTTTAATTTGAGAAGCAATATCTTCAAGAATCTTTGCCTCCGTGTCATTAAATCTTGGAAATCCATCGTCAACATAGGTTTCCAATGACTTATCAACTTTGGAGAAACTAAAATCTCCAACATTACTACCAACGCTATCAGAGGAATGAATCTGACTATGTGCTTGAAATTCTTTATTAATACCAGGAATGCTTACATCTGCCACTGCGACATTTCCACTACTTAACTTTTTTAGTTTTCTGTCAAGTTTATCTCTCTGTGTTTTTGAGAGATTTTTGTATTCATCGGAATTCCTTATTTTTTCTATTTCTCTGTTAATATCGCTCCTAACATTTTGAGTTTTCCCATATAAGCTATCTATTGTCCCATTAGGTACTTCCCCACTCCCAGTCCTTCGCGATAGCTCATCCAATTCATCCAACGCAGTAAGCTGCCTTGAATTCGACAGCTTATTCGCAGCCTTCATGACGCCGTGCTTCATGAGGCTCAGCAAGGCTACGCCTGCTATCCCGACTCCTAGAATATCAATATTCCGCTGATTCAATCCCAGGAAGGTCGGATCCGTAAAGGCCTCTCCATCTTGCAGATCATTCATCTTCTGTGTACTGACAACGATCCCCGCTACTCCTAGAAACACCTCTGCTGCTGCCAGCAAATACATCGAGGTCCCTCCAGTGGGGAATGCGAGCACAATGGCCACCGCTCCAAAAAAGAAGCTTAACTCTGCCATCTGCATCTGCGGATCAATCATAAACTTCTGGAACGTGAATCGGGAATAATGGAGTGGCGTCTCGATCATTCTCTTACTATAATAATCCGGCATCTGGGGAATGACCATATTTAACATCATCTCATTCAGGAGGCCCTTCCCGATCTGCTCCATCGGACTCGCCTTGTTTGGCTGTACGGGTGCAGCCGGAACCCCATTCGCCGGATGCGATACAACGCCCAAGAACTGCTCTTGCTTCCCTATATTATAGGCATCATACGATCTCTTATAAGCCTCTTGCTCTGCAGCAATCTCTTCATCCGACTGCTCTTCAGGAGGAGCTGGCACTGGCGAGAACCTCGCCTGATAGCTCTCCTTCAGCGTCTTCTCATCCAGCTTCCCTATGGCATCCCTTGCCTTTGTCGATGCATCTGGATCATTGGACACTTGCTCTGCGATTCGCGCTCTTACTTCTCCACGTCGACTTTTGTGAATGCCCCTGTAACCTTTCAGTTCTCCTTGATGATACACTTCCTCCCCTTGTTTCATTTTCGCCTCAACCTCTTGCTCAATATACAGCTCCTTCAAGTCATCATCCGTCAGCAGCTCCATGAAATCCTTTTGCACCTTATCGAAACGGATCACGTTGCCCTTGATCCTCACCTGATTGCCCTCGATATAAATATATTGATCCAGCTTCGTTTGCATGGCAATGCTCGTCGCTTCCATCTTGATCGAATCAATCACTGCCCCTGAGCCGCTCAAATTCAGGTTGTTGGACGCCACCACAAGCAGGTCTTCCGATGCCTTTACTCGAATGTTGTTCTGGTCCATATGGAAGCTGACCGTGCCTTGCTTGAACAGCACCCCATCCTCGCCCAGCTCCATCTTCGCGTTACTGGGCATCTCGAACACCTTCGTCGTCGGCTTCTGGAACACTGTTTTTGCCTTCATCTCTTCACTGCCACCGCGAACCGCATTCACCGCGATCGCCTTCTTCTCTTTCCCGCTCGGAAAATAAACCTTAATCCGCGCCCCTTCGTCCGGCAGGCAGTGAAAAATATTGTTCCCCTCCGGCGAGTACGGGAACCACCAATTCCCCTGCTCATCATGGCCATCATCAATGTCCAGATGCACCTTCACCATATTGTTGGCCCGTTTCACGACCCGACCTTCCAGTGAAACCCCTTGAATCGCTTTGTTCAGACGCGCCTTGCGCCGCAGCGATTGCCGCTGAACCAACAGATACTCATACTGGAGCATCCCAGTCTGATACGTAATCACTGATTCCGCTACGACCCACATGCTGCCCTTGAAATGCACATCATCTCCGACCTGACAATATTGCTCCGTCACGACCCGATAGCTGGTAAAGTCCGTGACACGCATCGCATCGGCGGAACCTCCCTCCGCATGGGCTTTAATCTCCATGTAGGTATCGCAATTGCGAATCATCGCGTAGCGCTTCGACTTGATTGCGGTCCCCCATGACAAATCTGGGACGCCGAAATAAACACGCGCCGCATCCATCACCACATCCGGCAGGATGACCGTTCCGATTCGGGAAGCGAGCCGCTTCATAAACTGCCAATCTGTCTCCTGGTACTGGACAATTAGCTCGCCAATGCTGTCCCCTGGATTCGTAGCGACATTCTGTGCATCGCCCTTCGGGTATTTCTCCGCAAGCTGTCCGATGACCTCCGTATACGTGAGCCCCTTATTCTGATACGAACGGCTCACGGGCTTCATATCCATCGCATACGTCCGTGAGATCGCCTCGATCTGCACATGGGGGATGCCATCCTCCATCTGAATATCAATGCTCGTGATGCCTCCGGCGAACCAGTGCTCGTCCCGAACCTCGCCCGGCTTGCGGATCATCAGACTATCCTCGAAGCTGCCGTTGCGTATGCAAGCCTCCGCATCCTCTTCCGCCATCATAGCGGTAAACGAGCATGTGGCATGCTCATTGAACTTACGGTCAATTCGCAGACTGCGAACCGCTTTTAATGGATAGGGCCACACTTCAGTTGAAACCCGTCTCCTTGATACCATGTCGCCATCCCTGTCACCTCCCTGATCAGTAGGGTCCTCTTTCAAGAAATTCGGGTGGGGCCGGGTCCATCCCATTCGTTAGAAACTTAATCTTCCCGCCCCATGTGCAATAGAGACAGGATTTGGTGGTCAGGACAGGCACATCGTTCACCAAGACAGTCGGGCTGCCGTTCTAAAAAAAGCTCATTCCTACTTATCATTCAAGTGGGAAAGAGCTTTTGGAAGTTTATCAGTGTGCTTATCAAGTTGTTAAGTGTTTGGTTTGTTGATATATTGTACGATCTTGTTGTTGGAGTTGGAAACATAAATAGTAACAGTTCAATTACTCATATCATCAATATTATCTAAATTCTCGTCTGAAATATCAATGGCATGCAACTTTGAATATCGTTCACACCAATTATCTATAGGAAATGCACCAAAACCATAATCCAAATAGATACCTTGATCAAGTCTTAGATCCCCCCCCCTTTCAAAATATTTAATTAATGGTTCGTAAATGTCTTGACATTCATCATAGGTAATTTCCCCCTTATCAACTAAGTAGGTCCATTCGAGATAACGCAAACAAATTGTTTTACACAATAGATTAGGTTTTCCTGATTCAAAAAAAATGCTATTAATCCTATCCTCTAAATCTAGATCAGTACGCACCACTTTTGCAGGGCTAAAAAAGGGGCCTGCTTCAAATGAGTGTGCCTCTAAAAATAGTGAACTTCTCCTTAGATACTCGGCAATTAATAGTTCTCTTGATTTCTTTTTCACCTCAGAAGTTCCCCAAGCAATTTTCGAAATACGAGTTGTTGCCTTGTTCATTAAATCAATCATATAGTTCCCTCCATTTGATATTATAAAATTTAGCAACATCTTCCTCGTACCCTGGAAATGAGCCAAATTCGGGTTGTTTAGGTGCCAAGTCATGAGCACCTGGTGGATCACTTGTAAATTTCATGCCATCCCACGAGTCGGGGTGACGATAATTAAGACCACTCTCCATGAGCTTTTTCTCTGCCAATTCATGTGCTGCTAACTTTTTGAACCATTCCTTGCCTTGTTGGGTTAGTTCTCCTTCTTGCGCTTTAGTGAACGCATATACTACTTCCGAGTCAGGTGTGAGTCGTGATTTATAATAATAAAGCCCTTGCTGATCAAAATGACACAGTTCATATTCATTTAAAAACATATGTGACTTTAGATTTTTGGCCTCCTCAATACTGAGGCCAGTGTTTTTTGCAAATACTTCAATATTATCCAATCCACTTACTCTTATCAATTCTGCCTTTTTTTCTGCTGCTATATCAATTTTTAATTTTGTTTCAACAGGCGGCTCACCATATCTTTTCGGAACATTGCCCGACCCATCAGTCCCCGTTGCATTTTCCTTTAATTTATTCTTTCCTTTAATTTTATCAAAAAGCACTTTTTCATTTCTCAAATAAACATCAAAATTTGATGCATCACGCGCTTTCTTGCTGTTTGCTATATTTCTCAACACACGCGTTCTTATTGTCTCTTTCATAATGGAAGTCTTCGAATCATCAACTGGCTCTGGTCGGGTTTTCTGTAGGGGGCCCTCACTACCCGCCTTACCTGGCAAAACTTTAGGAGGCACGACCTTAGGTGCAGCATTAATTTCTGGTGTCTTGCTCCCTAACTTCCCACTAGCCGGAGGCAATTTCCCAGCCTGCTTCCCATCAGCCTTTCCAGCTGCTTTTCCGCTAGCCGGAGGTGCGACTTGGATATCTCCACCCGTCATTCTCTGAAGACCTTCCAATTCATCCAACGCAGTAATCTGCTTTGAATTCGACAGCTTATTCGCAACCTTCATAACACCGTGCTTCATGAGGCTCAGCAGGGCTACGCCTGCCATTCCGACCCCTAGAATATCAATAGTCCGCTGATTCAATCCAAGGAAGGTCGGATCCGTAAAGGCCTTTCCATCTTTCAGGTCATTCATCTTCTGTGTACTGACAACCATTCCCGCTACTCCTAGAAACACCTCTGCTGCTGCCAGCAAATACATCGATGTCCCTCCAGTGGGGATTACGAGCACAATGGCTACCGCTCCAAACAAGAAGCTTAACTCCGCCATCTGCATTTGCGGATCAATTACAAACTTCTGGAACGTGAATCGGGAATAGTGGAGCGGCGTTTCGATCATTCTCTTACTATAATAATCCGGCATCTGGGGAATGACCATATTTAACGCCATTTCATTCAGAAGGCCCTTCCCGATCTGCTCCATAGGACTCGCCTTGTTTGGCTGTACGGGTGCAGCCGGAATCCCATTCGCAGCATGCGGTACAACGCCCAAGAACTGCTCTTGCTTCCCTATATTATAGGCATCATACGATCTCTTATAAGCCTCTTGCTCTGCTGCGGTCTCATCATCCGACTTCGAAGGTGCTGCTGGCGAGAACCTCGCCTGATAGCTCTCCTTCAGCGTCTTCTCATCCAGCTTCCCTATGGCATCCCGTGCCTTTGTAGATGCATGTGGATCATTTGACACTTTCTCTGCAATTCGCGTTCTTACTTCTCCACGCTGACTCTCAGGCAGTGGTACTTGAATGGTGGCGCCAAGGAGGGTCCTTTCCTCTCCCTTTTCCATCTCCGCCTCAACCTCTTGCTCAATATACAGCTCCTTCAAGTCCTCATCCGTCAGCAGCTCCATGAAATCCTTTTGCACCTTATCGAAACGGATCACGTTGCCCTTGATCCTCACCTGATTGCCCTCGATATAAATATATTGATCCAGCTTCGTTTGCATGGCAA
>NZ_CAKMMF010000039.1 GCF_927798095.1 Paenibacillus plantiphilus
CACTTGGAGCTGTCGCTGTAAGCAGGAATTTCCGCGTTACAACACAGAAAGAAGGGGCGAGATGCGCTGTAAGCCTGAAAAACCTTCTAACAGATGACGAAGCGCCGAAAAACCACTTGGAGCTATCGCTGTAAGCAGGAATTTCCGCGTTACAACACGGAAAGAAGGGGCGAGATGCGCTGTAAGCCTGAAAAACCTTCTAACAGATGACGAAGCGCCGAAAAACCACTTGGACTGTCGCTGTAAGCCGAGGGTTGTGTGGAGCGAGCTGGTTTGCGTGTTTTGCAGGTTTGTTCGCCAATTTTCGACTGTCTTCGGGGAGCTGCGAATAGAATTTTTTCACAAGCCAGCTTCTTCCCGATAAAAAATGGAAAACCGATGCACTTGTTCCATCCCGCCAGCATACATTATGAGACACGGAGCTCGATGGTATGCTCGCTTTGTTCGAGCGATCCAGCGGTTGGCTCCATACTATGTGGTTAGCGGAACGACGGGAAGCGGTCGGCATCAATCCGATGTCGTGAAGTCCATCTCGTTACGTACAAGCTGCGGCGGGGAGATGAATGAGTGTCGTTCGAAATGGTAAACTGGCTGCAACGACGCGGAGTTTCGATTGCTAATATTGCGGATATTGTCTATTCGCTGCAAAGTCCTTACAATTCGAGCTTGACGCTTCAAGAGTGCGAGGACAGCGTGCATACCGTGCTGTCTAAACGTGAGGTTCAGTATGCGCTTTTCACAGGGATTGCGCTGGATGAGCTTGCGGAGCAGAAGCTGCTTCCAGAGCCGCTGCAATCGATTATGGAGGCGGACGAATCGCTGTATGGCGTTGATGAGACGCTTGCGCTTGGAATTACGAATGTATACGGGATGATCGGTCTTACAAGTTTTGGATATCTGGATAAAATGAAACCAGGCATCATTCGCAGGCTCAACGAGAAGGGAAAGCATATTCATGTCTTTCTGGATGACCTCGTAGCGGGCGTTGCTGCTGCTGCTTCGGCGCGGATTGCCCATCAAGATCCGAAAGCTACTGTATATTTTATTCCTGAAATACCATAAAATAAAAAATGAATAGCGAGTGCCGGACGCTATTTTCGCTCATGCGCCGTTGCGGTGAAAAGATGATTTATGCTATCATTATGACATTATATGCCCTGAAAGCTTGGATTCATGAAGTGGGGGGCCTTCACGCTATTACGCACGGATAAAGTTTCAATATGCTCAGGAGGTTCCTTTCATGTGGACGGTTATCTATATCGCGCCGACAGAAAAAATTGCGGAGAGCATCAAAAACCGACTGACGCAGGAAGGGTTTCTCGTTAAGATCAGACCGATAAATGTTTCCAAGCAACAATACGAAATATTGGTCCCTTCCGGCGAGCTGGATGAAGTGCAGGAAGTGCTGAACAACATTTTGAATTCGCAGAGGTAGCGTTTTTAACTACTGCGCTGCTAAAGAGGTGTCTCTTGTGTTCAAGGACTTATTTCATAAAAGAAAATATGCAACCATACCTTCCGGTTCCGGTCAAGCACGAACAAAGCCGGATATCCCGGAAGGTCTGATGTCCAAATGTCCCAAATGCGGGAACATTCAATTCAGCAAGGAAGTTGAGAAGAATCTCAAGGTATGCCTTGGCTGTGGTCATCATTTCCGGCTGAATGCCTGGGAACGGATCAACATGGTGCTGGATGAAGGAACGATGGTCGAATATGATGCTGAGCTGGAATCGGAAGATCCGCTCGGTTTTCCCGGCTATGCCAAAAAGCTGGATGCGCAGAAGGAAAGCTCCGGCTTGCGCGATTCCGTGGTGACTGGTGAAGGACTTATTGGCGGCTTCCCTGTGGTCGTTGCTGTTATGAGCTTCGACTTTTTTGCGGGGAGCATGGGTTCGGTTGTGGGCGAGAAAATAACGCGCGCAATCGAACAAGCCCATGAGAAGGGGCTGCCGATTATTATTTTCTCCACCTCAGGCGGGGCGCGTATGCAGGAGAGCATCCTCAGCCTGATGCAGATGGCGAAGACCAGCGCTGCGCTGGCGAAGTTTCAGGGTGATGGCGGACTGTACATTTCGGTTCTGACTGATCCTACTACAGGCGGAGTGACGGCCAGCTTTGCCACGCTTGGCGATTTCAATCTGGCCGAGCCTGGCGCGCTGATCGGCTTCGCAGGCCGTGTCGTTATCGAGCAGACGATTCGTCAGAAGCTGCCCGATAATTTTCAGACTGCAGAATTTAATCTTCAGCATGGACAGCTGGATAAAGTCGTACATCGCAAGGATTTGAAATCCTTGCTTACCAAGCTGCTTGATATGCATTCGGTAAAGGGGGACATCGCCCATGGCGGGTGAGCTGCCGTTCGAGAAGCCGCTTAGCGACCTACGTTTAAAGATTGATGAGTTGAAGAAGCTTGGCCAGGAGTCAGGCATAGATTTCACGGATGAAATATCTCGTCTTGAGCAAAGATGCAATCAGCTGCAGGAAGAGCTGTACAATGAATTGTCGCCTGCCCAGAAGATGCATCTGGCCCGCCATCATGGAAGGCCTACTTCGCTGGATTACATAGGGGCGATATTTACAGATTTTATTGAGCTACATGGAGATCGTCTGTTTGCAGACGATCTTGCGATTGTTGGCGGTTTGGCCAAGCTGAATGGCGTGCCGGTAACCGTTATCGGTCATCAGCGCGGCAAGGATACGAAGGACAACATTGCCCGCTTCTTCGGAAGCCCGCATCCCGAAGGATTCCGCAAGGCGCTGCGGCTTATGCAGCAAGCGCATAAATTCGGCCGTCCAATCGTGACGTTCATCGACACGAAGGGCGCATATCCCGGCAATACGGCCGAGGAACGGGGCCAGTCCGAGGCGATTGCCCGCAATCTGCGCGAAATGGCCGTTTTTGGAGTGCCTATCATCTGCGTCGTTATTGGCGAAGGCGGCAGCGGCGGGGCGTTGGCGCTTGGCGTAGGCAACCGTGTTCTCATGCTTGAGAATGCGATCTATTCCGTTATTTCGCCCAATGGCGCGGCATCGATTCTTTGGAAGGATGCATCACGGGCAGATGAAGCGGCTGCTGTAATGAGAATTACCGCGCATGACATGGTTGATTTCGGCATCGTCGAAGAGATCATTAGTGAGCCGCAGGGCGGCGCGCATCGTGATCTGGCGGAGCAATCGGAGACGATCAAGGAAGCGATATGGCGTCATTTGCAGGAATTATCCACTTTTACACCGGAGCAGCTCATTACGGATCGTTACGATAAGTTCCGCCGTATTGGGAAGTTTCGTGAACCAGAGCCTAAGGTCGAGGAACAGGCAGTAGTTGCGGAGCCTGCTGAATCGGCCCAAGTGTAAGCAATCTGGTATATACTGTACAAGCTTCATTGAATCATGTAATTCTAATTCAGACATGCTATGCATCTAACGGAGGATGGAAACTACCCATGCGCAAAACAAAGATTGTATGTACAATTGGTCCTTCCAGTGAGTCACTGGAAAACACGAAGAAATTGATTAACGCAGGTATGAACGTAGCACGGCTCAACTTCTCCCACGGTGATTTTGAGGAGCACGGCAATCGCATTATCAACATCCGGCAAGCTTGTCAGGAGCTCGGCACGACAGTAGCGATTCTGCTGGATACGAAAGGTCCGGAAATTCGTCTGGGCAAATTGAAGGAAGAGCCGATTGAGCTGAACCAAGGCGATACGATTACACTGACTACGGAAGAAATTCTTGGCGACCGCAATCGTATTCCGGTTACCTATGCCAATTTGCCGGCCGATGTCAGCGTTGGCTCCACGATTCTGATCGATGATGGCTTGATCGGTCTGACGGTTGAAGAAGTGAAGGGTACGGAAATCCTTTGCCGTATCGTGAACTCGGGTCCTATTAAGAGCAAGAAGGGCGTTAACGCGCCAGGCGTTAATATTTCGCTTCCAGGCATTACAGAGAAGGATGCCAACGATATTATTTTTGGTATCGAGCAAGGCGTTGATTTCATCGCTGCATCGTTCGTCCGCAAAGCGAGCGACGTGCTTGAAATTCGTGAGCTGCTGGAGCGCCATAACGGCAGCCATATCCAAATCATTTCCAAAATCGAGAACCAGCAGGGCGTCGACAACCTGGATGAAATTCTAGAGGTTTCCGATGGCTTGATGGTTGCGCGTGGTGATCTCGGCGTGGAAATTCCCGCTGAAGAGGTTCCTCTCGTACAGAAGCAAATGATTCAGAAGTGCAACCGTGCCGGCAAACCTGTCATTACGGCGACACAAATGCTGGATTCCATGCAGCGCAATCCGCGTCCGACTCGTGCTGAGGCGAGCGACGTTGCGAACGCGATTTTTGACGGAACGGATGCGATCATGCTGTCGGGCGAAACGGCTGCGGGCAAATATCCGGTAGAATCGGTTCAAACGATGTCCCGTATCGCGGTACGTGCGGAGTCGGCTTTAGAATATCGTGAGATTTTTACAAGACAAGCCAATGCACAGCAAACGACAGTTACAGAAGCAATCAGCCAAGCTGTTGCTAATTCTGCGCTTGATCTGAGTGCGAAGGCGATTATTACGTCCACTGAGAGCGGTTATACGGCACGGATGATCTCCAAGTACCGTCCGAAGTCACCGATCGTAGCTGTAACGCCTGTTGAGCAAGTGATGCGCCGCATGGCTCTGATCTGGGGCGTTATTCCTGTTAAAGGAACACCAGCTAACACGACTGACGAAATGTTCGACATCGCAGTTCGCGGCGGCATCGATTCCGGTCTAGTCAAGCTTGGCGATACCGTTATCATTACTGCCGGCGTACCAGTAGGTCGTTCGGGCTCGACGAATTTGATCAAAATCCATACCGTTGGCGAGCTGCTTGCCAAAGGACAAGGCATTGGCGGACAAAGCGCAACAGGCAAAATCGTCATCGCCCGCACGCCTGAGGAAGCGATCGCCAAAACAACGGAAGGCTCGATCCTCGTTACAGTATCGACCGACAAAGAATATATGCCTGCGATTAACAAAGCGGCAGCAGTTATTACAGAGCAAGGCGGCGTTACAAGCCATGCGGCAATCGTTGCGCTGAACCTGGGTATTCCAGTTATTCTAGGCGTCAAGGATGCTTCACAGGTTTTGCGTGATGGCATGGAAGTAACGGTATATGCTGAAGTAGGCATTATCTACTCCGGACAAGCAAAAGTACTGTAGAAACTGCTCATTCGAGGGCTTTCATAGCGAACAAACACAACAAGAGCGATGGTGCGCGGCACCGTCGCTCTTGTTCTACATCGATATGAGGAATGTGAACAGGATGACAATGGAGCAGGAGGACGTGTCAGGTGACAGAATCGGGAAGAGCAACGGAGGAGACCTATTGGCACTTGCATCCGTTAAGAGTACGATATCAGGAAACGGATCAGATGGCCGTTGTTTTTCATGCTAACTATGTGAACTGGTTTGAGATCGGCCGAACGGAGCTTGTCAGGCATTTAGGCATGCCATATGGAGAGATTGAGAAGCGTGGCTTGCTGCTGCCGGTAGTAGATTTGGCTTGCAAATACATATTGCCTGCCCGTTATGATGACCGAATCATCGTGTGTACGTCAGTTGAGAAGTATTCGACCGTACGTATTGCGTTTCGTTCAGAGGTCAGACGTGTTGCTGATGATGAAACCGTTCCTGTGGAATGGAAGGGCGATGAACCGCCAGGCGAGCTTCTGGTGAAGGGTGGGACGCAGCATGTGTGGGTCGATGCCAACTGGAGGCCCCAGCGGCTGGACAAAGTGCTGCCGGAGCTGTATGACATCATTCAATTGGTAGCAGGCGGTAACGAGAAAGGAGGCTCATAATATGCTAAAGTGGGTTATTGCAGCTATTATCATTATACCCGCTATCGAAATATGGGGGATCATACAGATGAGTCAGCTTATCGGGGGCTGGGCGACATTCGGTCTGATCCTGCTGACTGGCTTCGCCGGCGCGAATGCTGCGAGAGTAGAAGGCCGCAAAGCGCTTATAGACGTTCAGAAGCAGCTGCAGCAGGGGCAGCCTCCCGGACATGCAATGCTTAACGGACTATGCATCCTGATCGGCGGCTTGCTGCTGCTGGCTCCTGGCTTCTTCACGGATATCATTGGACTAACGCTTCTGCTCCCCATAACCAGACCGCTATACCGCCTGGTCATCCTGCGCTGGTTAGAGAAGAAGCTTCGCAACGGCACATTTATGATCAAAAGATAGCAGCATCACGGGGCTGTCCGAAAAGTCCAATCCAATGAGTCAGTCCCAAATGCTGTGAAAAGTGAAAAGATGCCTCCAAAACCACTATTAAGGCTATTAAAGTGGGGATGGAGGCATCTTTTTCTCCTATATGGGGGAAGGGAATAGGGACTCTGAAATCATGTAATGACTTTCCAGACAGCCCCATATTATCGTTTTGAACAAATTATCGTTTCCAGGATGATCCATCGGAAAATTTGACAGCTGTTATTTTCACATGCTTAACCTGTGTTGCTAGGTCATATAGATTTAATGTCCACGTGTCAGTCTGATATTCGCCTGAAAGAATCCTGTTGTTTTGCGAGATTCCTTCAAACAAATTGCTTTTGCTTAACCATCTATTAACGGGTCGATCAAAGTCGTCATAGCATTTAACAGACATCTCATAGGCGATGATGGTCTTGGTGCCCAAGTTTTTGATGGTCAGATTGACCTTGGGTATGCCAATAGAATTATAAGTAATGGTTACGCCATCCACCTTTAACGGCATGTTTTTATTTGCTGCCAGCTCTTTTTTCAACTTTGCTGCTGCAGCGGCTTTATCTGCTTTTTCCTTTGCTTTTGCTTTTAATTTTGCTGCTGCTTCCGCATCTTTTTCTGCTTTTTCTTTTGCTTTTAACGCGTCCTCTTCTGCTTTTAATAGTGCATTTATTTTATTCAGATACTCTTTAGAATGATAATAGTTTCTTACTTTCTCATAATTTATGTTTGTAGTAATGTTGTCTTGGTAATCCTTAAGATTTTTTATTGCACTTCCGATATAGATAAAGTCAAAACGAGTTGTTTTGCCAACAATACTATTGGTAATTTTATGAGTACTCCCCGATTTGAAACCAATGATGTTGGACAAGAAATTATATTCATGTACTTTTTTTTCAGTGGTGTCATAGTAAAAATCTACAATTTCCAGTTGAAGCATATCACTCTTCGATAAATTGCGAACAAAGTTGCCGGAAATTAATATCGGCAAACTATTTTCATACATCGTACTGTTCTTCGTGTTCCAAATGGATATCGAATGATCGCTTTCTATTGTAACCATAGCGCCCAAGCTTTCAGAGATAAGGCGAAGTGGCACCATCGTCGTACCATTAACAATCTTCGCTGGTTCACCCAGTATAACGGTTACTCCGTTAATACTTGCGATTTTGCTATTCAGTTTTAAAGTTATAACGAGCCCTTGCTTCTTTCCTTTTATAAGTTTGCTTGCTTTGTCAAACTCCAAAGTTAAGCCCATCTTGCTAAAGATTGGAGCAGCGGGAACTAATGTTGTTCCGTTCATTACGATTGGAGATTGTGACAGAGCCAATTTTTCCCCATCAACAAATACTGAAAGGTTTGGTTTTGCGCTGACTACATTTGTCAATGAAATCAAAAGTAAAAAGCAAAGCAGGAGTACAATCTTGTTTTTCATTTGTGTTTTCCTTCCCATTCCTTAAATATAATATAGTTCTATGAACCTACATTATATTAGCATGGAATATAATTACATTACAATAAATGTACAGAGTTAATAATAAAAATAAAGCCACCTGATAGAGTGACTTTATTATTGCATTCCTATTTCATTCGAAAGAGAGTGTTCTTCCCAGGTACTTAGGGGGACTCCCACGACGATTAGGAGGGATCTCCGGTTATTTATACCCGCGCATAATAAACATATACAGATCTTTGAACACATTGGCACGGTTAAAGGCATCCAATATGACGAGCGAGACGGGCCCGATTATAAGCCCCAGCACGCCAAAAAGCTTTAGTCCGACGAACATGGCGATTAAGGTTGAAAGTGGATCGAGACCGACGCTGCTTGCCAGAACTTTGGGCTCCAAGATTTGACGGGCAACGAGAATGACTGCGTATAACACGGACAGCCCGATGCCGAGGGAAATATCTCCGTAAATAAATGTGTAAGCGATCCATGGAACCATAGCCGCCCCTACCCCTAAGTAGGGCAGGAGGTCGATTAGTCCGATAAGAAGGCCAATCGTAATGGCATAATCCACACCCAGAATTAGCAGGCCGATAATAACAACGACAGCAGTAATGGAGATCATAATAAGCTGAGCACGCAAATAGCCAAACAGCGCTTTCTGCAGATCGGTCCAGACTGCGGAAGTTGATTTCCGTATAGCAGCAGGAAACCAGCCTTGAATTCTCTTTTGATGGCGGGACCAGTCCTTGCTTATAAAAAAAGCGGCGAGAATGACGACGATCATGATTGTCGCGGCATTCGGCAGAGATGATATGATATTGACTATGCCATTGATGAAGAAGCTGATGATATCCGTGCTTGTTTTTGCTAACAGATTGGCTGTGTCGGATATGCGCGTGTTGATCGTTTCCTGATAATTAGGATTTTCCTCATAAAAGGTGCTGAGCTTCTTAATGAGGCTTTGAATCTCCGGAAGGGCAAGCAGACGATCAAATTCTGTTTTCCACCAGGCCACTGTACTTTCCAGTGATTTGGAGAGATGAATAATTTCGACCACGATTCGCGTAATCAATGCGGATACAATCGTAAGCATAGCGATAATGAATAGAAGAAGCGAAATCGTTACGCCCAGCCAGCGTGGCAGCTTCAGCTTGACTTGCATCAGGTTGACGATTGGATTGAGAGCGTAAGCAAGCAGCCAGCCCAAAACAAACGGATACACAAATGGTGTAACATAGAGTAGAGCCAGTATGAGAATGATTATTCCCGCAACAACAAGAGCTGCACGGCTAACACGCCGCCACATCGCACGATCCATAGGCTTCCTCCTAAAAGTTTTGCGAAGCAAAACTGGCTTCGTAAGTATGAGCTAAAGTTTTGCGAAGCAAAACTGGCTTCGTAAGCATGAGCTAAATAAATCGGTTATCCATCCGTTCATAACTGCAAAAGTACATCTCCTTCGTCTAATGCAGCCTCATACAAACAGAGTAACTGCAAAAATGCATCAAGTATCGCCAGAATCCAGTATAAACGGTACTTTCCTGCTTTTTTGATGTACTTTTGCAGCTAAGTTGCTTGAAATGGTCGTTTCTGGCCATATTAGCTGTATTTTTGCAGTAGCGTAGTAAAGGAGATGGCAGCCGGCAACAGGCTAATGAAGCCATCCGTTGTGATTGTTCCATGGGACTTTTTATCGACCTGAAAACTATTGTATCACGGAGGAACATGTTTACCAAAATACAACAACCAAATATATGGCTTTACGCTCTATTTACAATCCATTAACATGAGACTAACAGAACTCCTGCATAATGAAGAGAATCATGTCGCGGCAGCGCAATCGAGCTTGATACCGCGATTGAACAATAGCGCTTACGCACTGCGAAGAAAGACATGGCAACCGCAACACCTTTGTACAAAGCTGAGGAGGATTAAATTGTGACCAGACCATTGCCGCACTATGTCAATCGAGATCTAAGCTGGATCGAATTTAATAGACGAGTATTGGAGGAAGCGCAGGACGCAGGCAGTCCGCTGCTTGAGCGCGTGAAATTTCTGGCCATCATGTCGAGCAATCTCGATGAATTTATGAGCGTTCGAGTAGCAGGCATACAAGATCAAATCAAGGCTGGGTATACGAAAAAGGATTTCACAGGCTATACGCCGGCAGGACTATGGAAGCGTCTTATGAAACGGACCTCTCTAATGGTCGCCGATCAATACAAGACTTATCGAGAGGTGCTTCGCGATCTGGCGAAGCATGGCATTTGCTTCCGTGATATCGAAGAGCTGAATGCAACTCAGACGAAAGCTGTCGATGACTATTTTCACGAAATTGTATTTCCTGTGCTTACCCCGATGGCTGTCGATCAAAGCAGGCCATTTCCGCTGCTCCATACAAAGGAATTATATTTATCCGTACTGCTCGGGCGAGAGAATGTGCCCCCGGAGGAAGAGCCATACATTGCGATTGTTCAAGTGCCGTCTATTCTGCAGCGCTTCGTGGCGGTGCCGGGCAGATTGAACAGCAAGAAGACGGAGTTCATTCTGCTTGAAGATCTGATTGAACGCCATATCAATACGTTGTTCAACGGCTATACGATGATTGATGTGCATCCGTTCCGACTGACGCGGAATGCGGATTTGACGCTCAATGAAGAAGGCGCGGAGGATTTGCTGGAAGAGATAGAGAAGGAGATTCGCCGCCGCCGCTGGGGCATGCCGGTTCGACTCGAATATGGCAAAGGCATGCATCCATATGCGCTTCAATTGCTTCAGGATGAACTGGAGCTTGGCGAGAATATTATTGAGATTGACGGACCGCTTGATCTAAGCTTTCTTATGCGCTTCGCAGGATCTCTGCCAGGCTATGATTCGCTGCGCTTCGAGCGAATGGAACCCGTCTATCCGCAGGAGTTCGATCGTGCCGAAGATATGTTCACGATTCTTCGTTCGGAGGATGTGCTGGTCTACCATCCCTATGAAGCCTTTGAGTCTGTGAATGATTTTGTGACGGAAGCGGCATATGATCCTGATGTATTGGCGATCAAGATGACGCTGTATCGTGTCAGCGGGCAGTCTGCTCTCGTTCAAGCGCTGGCGAAAGCGGCTGAATCAGGCAAGCAGGTCACCGTCGTTGTTGAGTTGAAGGCAAGATTCGATGAGGAGCGCAATATCGCGTGGGCGCGTCAGCTGGAGAAGGCGGGCTGTCATGTCGTGTACGGACTTGTAGGACTCAAAACACATGCCAAGATTACGCTCGTCGTTCGCAGAGAGCAGCAGGTGCTGAGACGATACGTTCATGTCGGAACAGGCAACTACAATGACAATACAGCGAAGCTGTACACCGATTTCGGCCTCTTCACCTCCCATCCAGTCATTGGAGCAGATGCATCCGCTTTGTTTAATGAAGTGACGGGCTACTCGTCGCCGTATGAATGGAAGGCATTCGGGGTAGCGCCGTCCGATTTGATGCAGAAGCTGTTCGGCTTGATTGAGCGAGAGCAGCAGCATGCGCTTGAAGGAAAGCCGGCACGCATAATTGCCAAAATGAACAGCCTATCGAATCAGGAGATGATCGATAAGCTGTATGAGGCTTCACAGGCTGGCGTGCAGATCGAGCTTATTGTGCGCGGCGTCTGCTGCCTGCGACCAGGTGTTCCCGGACGCAGCGAGAACATTCGCGTCATAAGCATCGTCGACCGTTTCCTGGAGCATTCACGCGTCATGTACTTTCATAATGGCGGGGAAGAGGAAGTATATCTGTCAAGCGCGGACTGGATGACAAGGAATCTGACCCGCCGCATTGAGCTGATGTGCCCTGTATTCGATCCGCGTCTTCGCAAGTATATGATCAATGTGCTGCGGTTGAACTTAGACGATAATGTGAAATCCCGCGAGCTTCTGCCCAGCGGCAGCTATCAGTTCGTTGCGAATGATTCGCCGCCGATGCGCAGTCAGTTCGAGGCCAGAAAAATCGCCAATTGGAAAAATTAGCGGTAATCAGGCAATGTCAGCACTGGCGCAAGTCCCCAAATCTTTTTGAAATCCTCTGCCATCGCATCGACTTCCTTGCGTTCGATTGCCAATACTCCATCTGCTCGAATAGCGTGCAGATGGAGTTTGCCGTTAAGGGGCTCGGCAGCGAGCCGGCCAATCGCCTGCGTCTCGCTCCGATCAAGCGCGATCGCAAGCTGCAGCAGAATGCCGAGCCTGGCGATCAGTTGGAGGTCGGCCTCGTCCAGCATAGGCCTGTATGCCGCAACCTGTCCTCTGACACGATTCTTGCCCTTGTAGGATGCGATCGCAGCGCAGAGCAGCGTCTCACGATGCGACAGGCCGTGAATATTTGAATTGATCATTAGATAAAAGGTATGCTTGGAATAATCATAATAGTCGATACTGGCGCCAATCCGGAAGAGCGTCGATGCTGTATCAATAAGCAAACGCGCCCTTTCGGGGGATGGATACTGCGGCTCCAATGCATCAAACAGCTGGAGCGCGATGCGATTCACCTGCGATACATGCTGCTTCGGAGCTTCCGGATGAAGGGCAGCGAGATTAGTGACACTGAACATGAGCGGATCATCAAGCTGCGGCCGTTCCGGGAAGCGTGTTGCGAAGAACAATCCATCCCTGAGGCCGGAGCCGCAGATCAAATAATTCGAAGCGCGCAGAATGGTTGAGAAGGTCCGCAGGATTGCCATTCCGGGAACGATAATATCGAGACGATCCTTCGATAGGCCGGCTACTTTGCGGCGCTTGTCAAGCGTCTGCGAGCGCAGCTCCTCGAACAGCTCGTCAACCGCCGCTCTGGAGATCGGGTAGTTGTGGAAGCTGTCGAAGGAATATTTGATGCTGGCTTGATGGATTTTGGCAAGCGAACGGACTGTGCCCCCGACACCGACAAGGGGAAGCCCCGGGGAGTTCTTAAGCCATTGTTCGCTCGCAGCTGCCAGATGGATCATTTGTTCCAGCGCTTGAAGCCCGCCGTTCTCCAGCATTCCCCGCTGCGCGAATTGGCGCGTTATGCTGACACAGCCGAAGGGGAAAGAGACGGATTGAATGAGCTTGCGATTCATGAACAGAGAAACCTCTGTGCTTCCGCCGCCGATGTCGATCAGAAACCCGCTGTCAATATCCATGGAATTGATCATCCCGAGAAACCCGAACCCGGCCTCCTCCTGGCCGGACAGCAGCTCAATGGACAAGCCGCTTTCTGCTTCTACACGCTCCAGAATTTGCTGGCGGTTGGTTGCATTGCGTATAGCTGCGGTTGCTACCGCGCGAATTAGCCCTGTGCGATGATGCGCGCATATGAGGCGGAAATGATTGATCATTTCGATGAGCTCATTAATTTTATGATCCGGCAGGCTGCCGGTATCGTCGATTTGCTCGCTGAGCCGCGCTGACCGCTTGCTGCCGTCAATGACGCGGTGAGCGCCTGCCGCCGTCCGTTCATATACGACAAGGCGAATGGAGTTCGAGCCGATATCAATAATGCCGATGCGTTGTTCCATCTTCGCTAGAGCCTCCGATATTGGTTATGGTGACAAGCTTTTATACTAAAGAATAGTGTATCATTTGTGAGGCGGAGCCAAAAGAGTGCTTTTGGTTTATACACAAATTAATGGTACGATAGAGAAGCGCGCTCGGGCGTTTAGGCTGATTCTGCATAAATATAGGTTTTGAAGTGAAAAATGTAAAACGATGTTTAAGTGATGCGCCCCTGCGGCTGAAACTTGCAACACAAAATATTTATGGTGCCGATAAAGCATTTTTATGTGCGTTTTTGTTCACTTCCTTGTCAAAATCCGATATGATTAAAGCGACGATACGGAATCGAAACCATTTCTTGCATGAAAAGCATGTATAAAAGGAGCGAGAACAATGACAGCAACCAAAGGTCTTGAAGGCATCGTCGCTACGACGTCATCGATCAGCTCGATTATTGATGGTGTACTGACATACCGCGGCATTGATATCGATGATCTGGCAGAAAACGCTTCCTTTGAGGAAGTTGCATATTTGCTTTGGTACGGCAAGCTGCCAACACAGGCGGAGCTCGAAGGTCTTATCAAACAGTTGGGCGAGAATGCTGCGATACCCGCTCAAGTTATCGAGCAATTGAAGCTTTATCCCAAGAATGCGAATACGATGGCGGCACTGCGCACCGCAGTTTCCAGCCTGGCGTTGTATGACGAATCAGCTAATGACATGTCTCCCGAAGCGAACATTAATAAAGCGATTAAATTGCAAGCACAGCTTCCGACAGTAATTGCCGCATTTGCCCGCATTCGTGAAGGGCTAGAGCCGGTAGCGCCTAAGACAGGCGTATCTGTTGCTTACAATTTCCTTTACATGCTGAATGGACAAGAGCCGGAGGAAGTGGCAGTCAAGGCGCTGGATCAAGCGCTTGTGCTGCATGCAGATCATGAGCTGAATGCTTCTACTTTCGCTGCGCGCGTAACGGTTGCAACGCTGTCCGATATCTACTCGGGTGTAACATCGGCTATCGGGGCGCTGAAGGGTCCTCTGCATGGCGGCGCGAACGAGGCTGTTATGGTTATGCTTGAAGAGATCGGTACCTTTGACAAGGTGGAGTCTGTTATTAACGGGAAGCTCGCGAACCGGGAGAAGATTATGGGCTTTGGCCACCGTGTTTACAAGAACGGCGATCCGCGCGCGAAGCATCTGCAGAAGATGTCCCGTGAGCTGGGCAAGCTGACAGGCAACATGGAGCTGTACGAAATGTCAGTCAAGATCGAAGAGCTCGTTACCGGACAAAAGGGTCTGAAGCCTAATGTGGATTTCTATTCCGCTTCCGTCTATACGACGCTCAAAATTCCGCGTGACCTGTTTACGCCGATATTCGCGATCAGCCGCGTATCCGGATGGACCGCTCACATTCTTGAGCAATATGAGAACAACCGCCTCATTCGTCCGCGTGCGGAGTATGTGGGTCCAGTAAACCAAAAGGTAACACCGATTGGCGAACGCAAATAGGGAACAGTCATACGGCAGCTTACGGCAGCCGATATTGTGGCGGGGTGTTGGCATTTGACAGCGAAGTGGCTGCAAAGCCGGCTCCCGTTGTGTTATGTTTAGTAAGCTCTACATACTAACCGATATTCGCAACTTGCAATTCAACTATCAAGGAGGAATTTAAACGATGCAATTCGAAAAATTCGCACTGCCAACAGAAGGTCAAAAAATTACGATTGACAACGGTGTACTGAATGTTCCTAATAATCCGATCATCCCTTTCATCGAGGGTGACGGTACTGGCCGCGACATCTGGAAAGCTTCCAAGCGCGTTCTGGATGCAGCTGTAGAGAAAGCCTATAACGGTGAAAAAAGCATCGCCTGGTACGAAGTTTTCGCCGGTGAGAAAGCATTCAATCAATACGGCGAATGGCTGCCTGCTGATACGCTGACAGCGATTCGTGAATATATTGTTGCGATCAAAGGTCCACTGACAACGCCAATCGGCGGCGGCATCCGCTCCCTGAACGTAGCGCTTCGTCAAGAGCTTGACCTGTACGTATGTCTTCGCCCTGTTCGTTACTTCGACGGCGTGCCTTCCCCAGTGAAGCGCCCTGAGCTTGTCAACATGGTTATTTTCCGTGAAAATACAGAGGATATCTATGCAGGCATCGAGTACCAAGAGGGCTCTGCAGAAGTGAAAAAGGTTATTGAATTCCTGCAAAACGAAATGGGCGTTAACAAAATCCGTTTCCCTGAGACTTCCGGAATCGGCATTAAGCCTGTATCGGCTGAGGGCTCCAAGCGTCTTGCTCGCGCCGCTATCGAATATGCGCTGAAGCATGGCCGCAAATCCCTCACGCTTGTACACAAAGGCAATATCATGAAATTTACAGAAGGCGCGTTCAAGAACTGGGGCTACGAGGTGGCTGAGCAAGAGTTCGCGGATCAAACCTTCACTTGGGGTCAATATGATCGCATTAAAGAAGCAGAGGGCACAGACGCTGCGAACAAAGCACAGAAGGATGCAGAAGCAGCTGGCAAGCTGATTGTGAAGGATGCGATTGCTGATATCGCGCTGCAACAAGTTCTGACACGTCCAACTGACTTTGACGTTATCGCTACGCTGAACCTGAACGGCGACTACCTCTCTGACGCATTGGCTGCGCAAGTAGGCGGCATCGGTATTGCACCAGGAGCGAACATCAACTATCTGACTGGCCATGCGATCTTCGAAGCTACGCACGGTACGGCTCCTAAATATGCGGATCTGGATGTTGTAAACCCAGGCTCGGTTATCCTATCCGGCGTTATGCTGCTTGAGCACCTGGGCTGGCAGGAAGCGGCTGACATGATCTACAAAGGCTTGGAAACGTCGATCAACAACAAAACAGTAACGTACGACTTCGCTCGTCTAATGGAAGGCGCAACCGAAGTGAAATGCTCCGCGTTCGCTGACGAAATTATTAAAAATCTGTAGTTTGCTAATTGCAGCACATACAATATAATTTCGGGAGGCAATTGGGAAAATGGCTATCAAGCGGAATAAAATTACTGTTGTAGGCGCTGGCTTTACAGGCGCTACTACTGCATTGATGCTTGCGCAAAAAGAGCTCGGAGATATCGTGCTCGTTGATATTCCACAGCTTGAGAACCCGACAAAAGGCAAAGCGCTTGATATGATGGAGTCCACTCCTGTTCAAGGCATCGATTCCCGCATCACAGGCACTTCCGACTATGCGGATACAGCTGATTCCGATATTGTTATCATCACAGCAGGTATTGCTCGCAAGCCCGGCATGAGCCGCGATGATCTCGTGAACACGAATGCCGGCATTGTGAAATCGGTTTGTGAGAATATTAAAGCGACGAGCCCAAATTCCTATGTGATCATTCTTTCCAACCCAGTGGATGCAATGACTTATGCTGCTTTCCAAGCACTGGGCTTCCCAAAAAACCGTGTGATCGGGCAATCCGGTGTGCTTGATACAGCTCGTTACTGCACGTTCATCGCGCAAGAGCTGAACGTTTCTGTCGAGGATGTTCGCGGCTTCGTGCTTGGCGGTCATGGCGACGACATGGTGCCGCTCGTTCGTTACTCCAACGTTGGCGGTATTCCGATCGAGAAGCTGATTCCTGCTGATCGGATCGAAGCAATCGTACAACGCGCGCGTGTTGGCGGCGGCGAAATCGTTAATCTGCTCGGCAACGGCAGTGCCTACTATGCGCCTGCTGCATCGCTTGTGCAAATGACGGAAGCGATTCTCAAGGACAAGAAACGGATCCTTCCGGTTATTGCCTTGCTGCAAGGCGAATATGGCTATAACGATCTGTTCATGGGCGTTCCAGTCGTTCTTGGCGGCGACGGCATCGAGCGAATATTTGAGCTTGAGCTGACAGCCGAAGAGAAGGCAGCGCTTGATAAATCCGCAGACTCGGTTCGCAACGTAATTAAAGTTGTAACGGGCTAGTGGTTAGAACGATTATCTACTCATGAAGCACATGAGACCCTGACTGTATGACGTCAGGGTCTTCATTTTGTCAGGAAGAACGGAGGTGTATCGATGATTGAGCAGGCGCAGCGGATGTTAAAGCAGGTCTATGGCTTTGACACCTTCCGCAAAGGGCAAGGCGACATTATAAGCGGTTTGCTGGAAGGCACGGATACACTTGCAATTCTGCCTACAGGTGGAGGCAAATCCCTCTGCTATCAGCTTCCGGCGATGCTGCTGCCAGGGACGGCAATTGTTGTTTCGCCTCTAATCTCGCTTATGAAGGATCAGGTTGATGCGCTTGGCCGCTTGGGCGTGTCCGCTGCGTATTTGAACAGCTCTCTTGATGCGGCGACCTATCGCGATGTTATCAGGCAGACAGCACAGGGCGTCTACAAGCTGCTGTATGTTGCTCCTGAACGGCTGGATGGCACGATGTTCGAATCATTCACAGCGCAGATGCACATCTCGTTGATCGCGATCGACGAGGCGCACTGTGTTTCGCAGTGGGGGCATGATTTTCGCCCAAGCTACCGGCAGCTTGCCAATTGGATAGGGAGACTGGACAACCGTCCGCCTGTTGCGGCTTTCACAGCAACAGCGACGCCGGAGGTAACGCAGGATATAGCCGATATGCTGAGACTGCGGGAGCCGAACGTCTTCGTTACTGGATTTGCGCGGACGAATTTATCGCTGTCGGTCGTTACAGGTACAGACAAGCGTAAATTTTTGCGTGATTATTTGGCGCAGAGAGCGGATCAATCCGGCATTATTTATACAGCCACCCGCAAGGAGGCGGAGGAGGTCTGCGACACTTTGACCCGTCTGGGCATTAGCGCGGGAAAGTATCATGGAGGACTCGGCGACAAAGAAAGAGCAGAGGCGCAGGAGCTGTTCCGCTTCGATGATATTCGGGTGATGGTGGCGACGAATGCTTTCGGGATGGGGATCGATAAGCCGAATGTGCGGTTTGTCGTGCATTGGCAGATGCCTGGCGATGTGGAATCGTATTATCAGGAAGCGGGACGTGCCGGACGAGATGGCGAAGAGAGCGAATGCGTGCTTATGTTCGAGCCGCAGGATGTTCAGGTGCAGCGGTTCTTGATCGAACGAGGAACCACCGATCCGGAGCGGCGGACCATCCAGCTCAATAAATTGTACACGATGATGCATTACAGCCGCACGGAGCGCTGTCTGCTGCAGTTCATCGTCAGCTATTTCGGTGAAGCGGATGTTCCTGCATGCGGGAAATGCAGCAATTGTCTGGATCAGAGCGAGAAGCTGGATATGACGGAGGAAGCCCGCAAGGCGCTGTCCTGTGTGGGCCGCCTGAAGGGCCGGTTTGGCGTATCGATGGCATCCAAGGTGCTGAAGGGCTCGCGGGAGAAGCGGATTCTGGAGTTCGGACTTGACCGATTATCGACCTATGGGCTGCTCCGGGATTGGCCGGAGAAGGAGATTACGGATTGGCTCTACTGGCTTGTAGCAGAGGGGTATATGCGGATTAGCGAGGGGGAATATCCAACCGTCTCCCTGGCTGCAGAAGCGCTGCCGGTGCTGGAGGGCACTGTAAGTGTCTTCAGACGCCGCAGCATGTCCGCCAAACGGCGGGCAGGCGAAGGAGCAGCCGCTGCTGTCAACTCGCCGCTATTCGAAGCGCTTAGAGAATGGCGGAGAGAGACGGCTGCACGGGAGCATGTGCCGCCCTTCATGCTGTTCTTCGATGCCGCTTTGCGGGAAATTGCCGACCGTCAGCCTGTGACGACGGAGCAGCTATTGTCTGTGAAGGGGATAGGCGCAGCGAAAGCAAGCAAGTATGGCACGGATGTTATTGCTATCGTAAGGAAGTTCCGCACAGATGGCGGCAGTGATGCATTGCAAGCGGATGGCGGAGCTCAGCCGCGCGGCAACTCATCACGGACAGCGCGCTCTCTTGCAACTGGCGAGAGAGGGGCATCTTTGGTTGGGGATGGGGATGAAGCGGATATGTCCAGTCATCTGCAATCCTTGATATTGCTGCGCAGCGGCCTCTCAATCAAGCAAATTGCTGCACAGCGGGAGATGTCGCGGGTCACCATCGAGAACCATTTGCTTCGCTGTGGTGAAGAGGGCGAGGATATTGACTGGGATGCCTTTATTCCCGAGCAGCATGAGGATCTTATTATACGAACCATTGAGCAGGTTGGAGCAGAGCGTTTGAAGCCGATTAAAGAAGGGCTGCCATCGGATGTGGATTATTTTGCAATTAAAGCGGTCATTGTGAAGCATCGTCTGGCTTAATATTCGTAAATAAAGCGTTGTCTTTTGAATTTGAATCATTATTTTAGTATAATGATTAGGATTTAATAATGAGTGTGCAGGAGGAAGCATAATGTTCGAGTTTATGGTGTTGTTGCATACGATCGGTGCGGTAGGCATGGGGTTCTACATCGTTATGCCATTGTTGGTGGGCAAAGCGTCCAAGCTTGCCGGAGCTGGACAAGCTGGACTGGCAGAAGGCTTAATCTCTGCTAACCGGATTGCACAGTATTTTCTGATCGTACAGCTGCTGACTGGCGGCTACCTGATGTCCAAGAATGATTACACCGTGCTTTGGATGATTCTCGTTACCGTGCTGTTCCTGGCAATTGCAGCGCTTGGCGGAATCGCAACGAAGCCGCTTAAACGGATTGTAGCTTCCATCCAATCCGGTCAAAGCGCAACAGCGCATATTAATAAGGCGCGTGTACTGAGCATTATTGTGCTTGTCCTTTATCTGGTTACTATTTATTTGATGCAATATCCGTTTTTTAAAGGCGCGTAGAGGATAACGAACGGCAGTTGGTCCGCACTGAGAATGAATTTCTCTGTGCGGACTTTTTGTATGCCAATGAATGAAATTGAATTATAATGGAAATGTATTCCGAATCATGAAGCAGCGAGGGGCATGTACATATAGGATAACCATTATTTGGGATATACCACAGCGCGAAGGAGGTGTTTACGGATGAAACGTATGGCACTGACAGTCATTGCTGCTGCGATTATGTTCACGGCTTTTAGCGGAGCTGTTGCAGGGGCTGAGAAAGTATTGAAGAGCAGGCATGAAACAGCAAAGAACTCAATCGGCAACATAAGGTAAATGGAAGAACGAATGTTCTTTATTCTTGTGCAGGGACCGCCCGCGAAAGCCGGAACGGTCCCTTTGTCTGTTCAGTGCTATTTTCCGACAAATGTATGACATTCTCTTGTCCTGTTCATTATGTGATATGATAATAAGCAGGAGATTTTTTGTGCAGGGATTGAATATCGGGAAATAACGGATCGCGACAGCAGCAGCTGGCTGCGATTTCAGATAAACCTATTATTGTTGGGGGATTACGGTATGGCGGAAGGGCAATTTTCTAATCAAGAGCAATACCAGTTGACTTCGAAGAGAAAGGGAGAGCATATTCGGATTTGCCTGCAGGAGCAGGTGCAAGGTGTTGGTGTGGAGACAGGCTTCGAACGTTATGCATTCCGTCATAACGCGTTGCCCAATATTGCGTTCAATGACATTGATACGAGCTGCGCGTTCCATTCTGTGCCCATGCAGGTTCCGCTTCTAATCAGCTCTATGACTGGCGGCACGCAGGAAGCAGCCCTTATTAACCGGCGCCTTGCTGAAGCAGCAGAAGCGCGCGGCTGGGCGATGGGACTGGGTTCTATGCGTGCCGCCATCGAGAACGAGGAGCTTGCAGCCACGTTCAAAGTGAGGGCGGAAGCGCCGACTATTCCTATTATTGCGAATATTGGCGCTGTGCAATTCAATTACGGCTATGGCGTTGACCAGTGCAGGCGTGCCGTAGATTTAGCGGAAGCAAGTGCGCTGGTGCTGCATCTTAACAGCCTGCAGGAGGTATTCCAGCCGGAAGGAGACACAGATTTCCGCGATTTGCTGAAGCGTATCGGTGAGGTGTGCCGCAAGGTGGACGTTCCTGTTGGCGTCAAGGAGGTTGGCTGGGGTATTGATGCGGATACGGCTGCCGCGCTTGTCGATGTTGGCGTTGCTTTCATTGATGTAGCGGGCGCAGGAGGAACCTCGTGGAGTCAGGTTGAGAAGTTTCGTTCGCGAAATTCACTGCGTGAGGCAGCAGCCGCAGCCTTCGCTGATTGGGGCATTCCAACGGCTGATTGTGTGCTGGAGGTGCGCAGCAAACTGCCTCATGCGAGCATTATAGCGAGCGGCGGGCTTAGAACGGGCGTAGATGCGGCTAAAGCGATTGCGCTAGGCGCTGATCTTGCAGGCTTCGGCCGAACATTACTGGCTGGAGCTGCTGGTACAGGAGCTGCGAATGCCAGTGAGCTGCATGCGCAGTTGGAGCAGATCGAATTTGAGCTGCGTACAGCGATGTTCGGTATCGGAGCAGGCACATTGGCGGAGCTGCGTGCCAGTGATCGATTGCTTGCGCGATAGCGGTCAGCGATCACTGGCGGCTTCGGACCGGGATTCGCGGGCGGGCTAGTCTGATATTCCGGTCCCATCAATCTTTATGTTTGCCTTGATTTCGAACTTTAATTGCGGGTAGATGGAGAGCCAAGCTTTCCAGGTCTGATCACTGCCTGCATGAGTAGCGCGGTAACGAAGCCCGAAACCAAAGGGATCAACCTCTGCTTGCTGGATTTTAGTCAGCAGATGATTAGCCTCAGCTTCATAGTGCTCGTTAAACTTCTGCTCCAGCTTCGACCAGTTGCTGGAATATACCCCGAGAGGCGCTTCTTCGAATATGCCGCTAATGTAAATTTTCATTTTCAATATGTGAGAGCCATTCGCTTCCTTCACGATCCGATAGCGGGAAGATATTTTGTTGACTGCCAGTACGAGCGATTGACCGTTGATCGTGGCCGTAACGGTAGATTTTTTCATATGATGACTGATTTGATTGTAAATTTCTGTTTCATTCGGGCTCAGTGTTGCAACGGTTTTATTTTTGTTGAGCAAGGCAAGCTTTGAGATGACATACTCTTCTTTTTCCTTGTTCATGATTGGCAGTACAGGGTCTATTCCACGTTCCTGAGCCTTGCGAATGAAATCAAAGCTAAAGACGGGAACGATATATGCAGATTCGGTTCCATCCTTGCCGAGCTGTAGAAATAAGGTGTTCCCCGGAAAACGCTCTGTTGGGGGATTCATCTCTATTACCGTCTTCGCATCCGGCCTGCCAATTGCGATATAGGCTACATTCTGGATGTCACGGCGGCGCGATATCCAATCCATGGCGTCAGGATAGTATTGGCTGGAAAGCCGGTCACCGAGCAGATAAAGCTTGCAATGGCCAAAGTCCAGCTCTTTATCGACACGGGATTTGATCAACCTGACCGCTTCAGCGATTGTGGAAGCTTCCACGGATTCCACCTGTGCTTTTGCAGATCCTGGCTCGATCTTGGGAGAAGGGACGGCCAGCTTGAGTGTGACCAGATAGCGGTTGGGATTATTCACTGGCCGGTCAATGCCGGCAGCTACAACGAAAAATCGCTTGTCAATATCTTTGAAGCCGCATCCCGATAGTGTTGCAAGCAGAATAGGAAGCACAATTGCGAGTTGGATCAGCTTGTTCTGCCTCATACTCCTGTTCCTCCTTACAGGGAAGATTTTCTCCTATATCTCAAGGTCATACCGAACAGCAGAAAAACGGTGCCCGCTTCAGCGAAGAGCCGCAAAACAAGCCAGGCCGATGCAAGCTTGAAGCTTTCTTTCTCGTCAAAAAAATGCAGATATAGCAGCGAAACAATAGCAAACAAGGTTGCGATAGCCCAATTGATCCAGGGAATTTCGCGTTGGTCAACATCTGGCTTGTTGCTCGGAAAGCAGCTTTTAATCATTTCAATCGCCTGATGCCAGCCCGAGGTTGTATAGATCAGCGTCAGGTTCAAATACAAGATGAGAAAGACGAAGATGACACGCTCTATAAACCCATAGTTCATAATGAGAGAGTCAGATGTGACGCTCCACAGATAAATGTAGTGGACGACAGTTTCCGTGCCATGGAAACCGATGGGGACAAAAAACGAGATCAGCATAATGACAGTACAGAAGACTGGAATCATCCAGCGGAATTTCAGACGGAAGTTAGGTGGTGTCAGCCGATTGTAGATGGAAAAATTAATGTATCCGGTAAAAATATAGCTGGCTGCGGCGATTGGAGTCAGCTGCGGCATTTGATTCCAGTAGTTAGCAATTGTTCGAATGGCATCCCAGCTGATATTCTCGCTTCGAACGGACTTCATTAATATGAACAGAATGAGCGGCGTGTTGATAATCAACCCCATCTCCATCATAAACATGACGCTCAAAGTCGATCGGGTCGCGCCATAGATGCAGACGAGAGTAAGCAGGCCGAGTACGATGATGGCGCTAGTATCGGGATTGAAGAATCGGTTGATCAGCACTGCATACGCAATGATCGCGATAGCCGAGGCAACATACCACATGGCGGCCAGAAACAAGAGAATAGGAATAACGATTGCTCTGGGAAAAAAAATATACAGTATTTCCGGCAAGCCTTTACCTGGGAATGCCTGCGTGACAGTGGTAAACAAGTAAGCGAGGCCGGTTCCGATTGCAACGGCAACGAGCATGGAAGAGATAGCGCCATTGTAACGGTATTTGATCAGGATATGGGGAACATACAGCATCAAATTAAGCATGCTGCCGAGAAATACATTATAGTAGAAGTAGCGGTTCATTCCTCACTCACCTGCCCGATATCGCTCGTATAGGCTTTGATCGGGCCGAATATTCGGAAATAAGGCTTTCCGAAGCTTCGCAAATGGGTCATATAGCAGAGCAATGCGAATATGCCCACCGTTACTCCCGTAAGGCCGAAGAATATGGCGGGAACTATAAGCGGGTATTTCATGAAGCGGATTGAAATGGACATGTTGTTGACAGGGACGACAAAATTGGATATTGCCACAACAGAGGTGACGATGATCATAATGCTGCTGACAAGGCCGGCTTGCTGTGCGGCCTGGCCGAGTATAAGTCCGCCAACAGTCGTAGCCGTTGATCCGATATATTTGGGCAGCCTTAAGCTTGCTTCGATAAGGGATTCAATCATGAACAGCATAATAAACACCTCGATAAAGGATGGGTATGGCACAGCAGAGCGGCTGCCGGCAATGGAGAAGGCGAGCTGGACACGGAACAGCTCCGGGTTGTAGGAGATGACGGCGATATAGAGAGCAGGCATCGTTATGGTCAGTATGACACCAAAGTAGCGAAGCAGTATGAGCATGCGGGTCATCCAGAATGAATCATAATTATCATCCACTGCATGCATGAATTCATAGAAAGTAGCAGGCATGATCAGGGCAAACATAGTGCCTTGAAGCAGCAGCACAATCTTCCCGCGCTGCAGGGAATTCGCGACGCGATCCGGCCGTTCGGTAATGATGATCGTGGGCAGCAAGCCCAGCTTCCCGCTCAGCTTCCTCTCAAGCTGGCCCGCTGCATTCAGAAAGTCGATTCTGATGGATTGCAGCTTCGATCGGACCTCGCTCAGCACATTGGGGTCAACATGGCGGTTGTCGTAGAGAATCATAATCCGGGTATGAGACATGGAGCCTATCGTCTTCTCTTCCATAGCCAGCTCAGGTGAAGGGTAGCGGCTGCGAATAATATTGATGGAATCCACCATATCCTCGCTCAGGGCAAGCTGTGGTCCGAGAATAGCGGTTTCAACCTGTGTTGCAGGGGTTTCGTTGCGGATAATGCGGGCTGTGTCCAAGGCATAGATGCGACCTTTTACAGATAGGAGCACGAATCCGCGAAGAATAATGCTGGCCCACATAGCAGGATCCTGGATAATCTGGAACTGCGGGTTTCGTTCCACAATGTCATCGAAGGGCTGAAGCTCTTTCTGAAAAGGTACGAGTATAAAGTCGCTCACCTTGCTCTCATCGCATAGCGAGCTAATATAGGCAATTTCTATAACCATCTCCTTGTTGCTCATGCGATACGTGTTCAAATCCTTCGCTTCGGCAAACAGGGTCGTTATTCGGTTCAGCATCCTATTCCCTCCTTGTGCAGCAATGTCAGTCAAGAGTATTATGCGCAGGAAGGAATGAAGAATATTCCACGATAGAGCTGCTTTGCCAGAAGCTCGGTTCGTGCAGTACAATAATAAGCAGCGCTTGAAGCGGGATTGGAGGCTTTTGGCGCGGTACATAGGACAATAGGACAGTTTGCTATTGCAGACCTTTTACGTTTGAAGAAGGAGGATTGCATTTACCAATGACAGCATGGTATGAGAGAAGCTTTGGCTCTGATTATATGATTGTGTACAAGCATCGGAACTGGGAGCAGGCGCAGCAAGAGGTGCAGCGGATGTCGGGATGGCTGGAGCTGCAGCACAATGACGAGGTGCTTGATATAGGCTGCGGAATGGGCAGACACTCTCTGGCTCTTGCTGAGCTGGGGTATCGGGTTACGGGAATTGATTTGTCGGAGGCGCTTCTGACGGAGGCGCGCAGACATAATGAAGAGGGTCTTATCGAGACGCTCTTGCAGGGAGATATGCGGGAGCTGCCCTTTGAAGCGGGCCGATTCGATGCTACCGTCAATTTGTTTACTTCGTTTGGGTATTTCGATGATGAGCGTGACAATAAGCGTGTCCTTTCAGAGATTCGGCGTGTGCTGCGGGCAGGCGGGCGATTTCTGATTGATTTTCTCAATCCGGCTAATGTAGAGCGGACACTGGTGCCACGCTCGGAGCGGGTGGACGAGACTTCGGGTCTTCGCATTGAAGAAACAAGATCGATTGCGGACGGATGGGTAATTAAGCAAATACGGATTGGCGCTGCTGATGGCAGCGATGTGAGGCAATATGAAGAGCGCGTGCGCTTATATCCGTTGGCATGGTTCGAGGCTGCGCTTGCAGAAGCTGGATTGAAGCTTGAGCATGTATACGGTAATTATGAGGGTGGCGGCTATGATGAGCTGGCATCAAAGCGTATGATTCTAACAGGGAGGGCCGAGTCTTGAGCGAAGCGGGCATGACAGGAACGGCAGGAACGACAGGAACGGCAGGAACGACAGGAACGACAGGCACGACAGTATGGCCTTACGGGCTTATACAGGTGAAGATACCGCTGCCATTCTCGCTGAAATGGGTGAACAGCTACCTTTTGCAGGACGAGAAGGGGTATACGCTTATTGATCCGGGCTTGCATACGCCGGAGGCGGTGGAGCAGTGGCAAGCAGCTTTAACGGAGCATCAGCTTAACTTTCGCGACATCCACACGATCGTCCTCACGCATCAGCATCCGGATCATTACGGCTTGGCGGGATGGTTTCAGCAGCAGACGGGCGCTCCCGTACTGATCTCGCCTGAATCCTATGCTTATGTGGTGAAGATGTGGGGGGAGGATCGTTCGTTTGCTGCGGAGCTGGTCCCGTTGTATCGGCAGCACGGGATGCCGGAGCAACTGCTGGAGGAGATGACTCCGCATCTGGAAAGCTTCATCGAGCGCGTATCCCCTCAGCCCAAGGTTGACTTTATAGAGGCAGGCGGCACGCTGCTCATGGGCGGCATCGAATGGCAACTGTTAGATGCTCCGGGGCATGCGCGCGGCCAGCTGTGCTTCTATGCGCCTCAGAGGAAGTGGATGATTTGCGGTGATCAGGTGCTGCCTCATATTACGCCAAATGTAAGCGTTGTGCCGGGCGATGAAGGCGGGGAGCTGGACTTGTTTCTGAATAGCTTGACTGAGTTAAGCAAATATGAGGTGGAGCTTGCATTTCCCGGACATCGTGATCCTTTCACCGAATTCGGGGGTCGCATTGAGGAGCTGAAGGAGCACCATAAGCGCCGATTGGAAAGGATGCACGAGCTGGTGCAGGAGGAAGCCTGTACTGGCTATGCCATGTGTGAGCGGTTGTTCGGTCCGCGGATTACCGGCAATACGCACAATCTGCGGTTCGCGATGTCTGAGACATTGGCGCATCTGTTCCATCTTGTGAAGAGCAATGCGATCAGCAGCAGCCGAAGGGATGGCGTGATCGTCTATCATGCCAGGGGACTGAAGCTGGAATAGAACGCTTACTTAAGTACATTAAAACTTGGTATAATGGTAGGGATTGTATTCTCGCGAACCCCATTACATAGCGCAAAAGGAGCTTATACCTACATGTTCGTATCACGCTCGGAATCACGTCAGCAGGATAAGAATCGCCGAAACAAACGAATGCGCAGACTAATTATTTTTAATTTATCGATGCTTGCGGTGATTTGTATTCTAGGGGCTGTCTTGTACGCAGCTTACAATAAAGACAGCAATCCAGATCAAGCTCCGATGGAGCAGCCTGGTCAGCTTGCGGATAAGGGGAATTCTGACCAGCCCGGGAACACAGGCGATAAGGAGCCAGCCCAGCCTTCTCCTGACAGCACCGATGATGAGGAAACGCCATCGAATGGGGGTGCGACACCTTCTGAGGAAACGGACCCGCCGGATGAGAGCGACAAGGAGATTGACAAGGGGAGCGACAATTCGCAGAGCCCGGACAATGGCGCAGCTCCAGGGAATGATGGAGATAATGTCGAAGGCGGGGAGGGCAAGACGATCAAGCTTTCCTTTGTTGGAGACATATTGCTTGCTTCCTCTGTAGAAGCGCTTATGAAGAAGAACGGATTCGATTATCCCTATGCGAAAGCATCGCCATATTTGCTGGAGCCTGATCTGTTGGCCGGCAATTTGGAGAATCCAATTACGGAGCGCGGCATACCTGCGAAGAATAAGCAATATGTATTCAAGGGAACGCCGGATTCGCTGCCTGCGCTTAAGGAAGCGGGATTCGACGTCGTAAATTTGGCGAACAATCATACCTTGGATCAAGATGTCGAAGGGCTCCTCGATACGATCGGTTATCTCGATAAAGCGGGCATTCCCAATGTTGGCGCCGGGAATGATGAAACGGAAGCCTATAAGCCTGTATTGCTGGAGGCGAACGGGATCAGCGTCGCTTATGTCGGGCTGTCGCGGGTATTGCCTGTCGGGGAGTGGAAGGCGACTGATAAACGTGCGGGCTTGGCGGAAACGTATGATTCAACACGCGCCGTTAAGACGATCAAGGAAGCCAAGGGGCAAGCGGACCTCGTTGTCGTTATGGTTCATTGGGGGATTGAGCGGGAAGATTATCCCAACGGAGACCAGAAACGGCTCGCTCGTGAATACATTGATGCAGGAGCAGATCTTGTTATCGGCAGTCATCCGCATGTGCTGCAAGGCTTGGAGCAGTACAAGGGCAAATGGATTTCCTACAGTCTGGGCAATTTTATATTCAATATGACGAAGACGGAGAAGACGAAGGATACGGGAGTTTTGGATGCCGTTTGTACGGTGGAAGGTGAGTGCAGCTTGCAATTCCACCCTATGAGAGCGGTCGCTTCACAGCCGATTCCGCTGGAAGGCGAGCAGAAGAAAGCGCTGCTTAAACGATTATCGAGCCTTTCGATTAATGCGGTGGTCGATGCTGAGGGATATGTGAAGTCGAAGTAGTAGATTGTGAAGAAAGAGTAGAAGGAGCCGCTATGAATAATCCTTGTGCAGCCCATCGGGGGGCTTCAGGGCTTGCTCCCGAGAATACGCTGGCAGCCGTTCGCGAGGCGCTGGCTTTTCCATTCGTACAGTGGATCGAGCTGGATGTCCAGCTGTCCAGTGATGGCATACCGGTCGTCATTCATGACGATCGGGTCAATCGGACAACGAATGCGGCTGGTCGTGTGGTTGATTATACAGCTGCGCAAATGTATGCGTTCGATGCTGGAAGCTGGTTTGATAAGCAGTTTGCAGGAGAAGGCGTGCCGACATTGGAGCAAGTTATAGAGGCTGCCAAAGGCCGCTGCCGGCTCAACATTGAGTTGAAAACATACAGCGGTCTATACCCAATGCTGGAACAGCGCGTTGTGGAGCTTGTATATGAGCATGGACTGCAGCATGATGCAGTCATAACCTCATTTGATACAGGTGCGCTGCGTAGAGTCCGACAGCTGTCAGAGGAGATTGAGACAGGCCTTATCGTCGATAAAATGTCGCCGCATAAAGCATTGGATGAGCTGCGGCAGCTGGAGGCGGGGTTTCTGTCGCTTGGCTACCGGAGTGTCTCATCGAAGCTTATGGAGCTCATGCGCGAAGCCGGGATAACTGTCATGGCCTGGACAGTGGATGATATAGCGGATATGCAGCGGCTTGCAGCCATCGATCCGACGATTGTCATCTGTACGAATTACCCCGACCGATACGGGCAGCTGCTTGCGAAGCAGCAATAAGAAACCGGTCACACCCCGTGCTGCTGCGGGTTGACCGGTTTCTTATTACTCTATATCTCTGTAGTTTTGGCGAATTGTCAGCAGCTTGGGAAATTGCTGGAGGAAGATGTCCACCAGATGCGGATCGAAATGGCGTCCGCGCTCTTCTTCGAACAGCTTGAGTATGCGGTCGAGCTCCCAGGCTTTCTTATAGACGCGGTCGCTGCCCAACGCATCGAATACATCAGCAATTGCGGTAATGCGTCCATACAGATGGATGTCTTCTCCGTTCAGGCCGCGCGGATATCCGGTGCCGTCCCATTTCTCATGATGCTCGTAAGCGACGATCGATGCCATTTTCATCAGCTCGCGTCCTGACGATTTCAGCAAGTTGTAGCCGGTAATGGTGTGCTGCTTCATAAGCTCGAATTCCTCTTCTGTCAGCTTGCCGGGCTTATGCAGAACGGCATCGGGAATGGCGACTTTGCCGATATCGTGCATAGGCGACACCATCTTCAACTGTTCGGCTTCCTCAACACTGAGTCCATAGCCAAGCGCGAGAATATAGGAATATTCAGCAACCCGCTTCACGTGATTGCCCGTTTCCTTCGAGCGGCTCTCGCCAATCTCTCCCATTGCAAAAATAATTTCCCGCTGCGTAGCGGCAATCTCCTCGTGAAGCATGACCGATTCCAGAGATTTGCCTGCATAGGATGCGGCCAGCGTCAGATGCTCCAGGTCGATTGAAGTAAAGATCGCTTGTTCATCCATCTTATTAATGGCCTGATACGCGCCGATAATGCTGCCATCATTGCCGACGAAAGGCACAGTAATAATCGATTTGGTTCTGTATCCGGTACGCTGGTCATTCTCTGCATTATGCCGGGGATCGCTGTAGGCATCCTCGACGAGGAGAGGCTCTCCAGTCGTAACAGAATGGCCGACGAAGCCAGTGCCGAGCGGAATGCGGATTTCATCCACGCCATGTGCGACCGTCGTGAACAGCTCTTCGCGAATATGGTCAATTAGCCATACTGTGCACCGGTCGGCCAATATCATTTCTCTGCCCATATTGGCCATGTGCAGCAGAACGCTGATCAGGCTTCGCTCGTTAGCGATTTTTGCTGTATAGTCAAATATAATTCGAAGCATTTGTTCAGGAGATTGCCCTCTTGAATCTGAGCCTGCGGCATCATTCGATTTATAGTGCAAAAGATACACTCCTCGATGTTGGATTGCGGTTATGAAATAGGATGTTCGACGGAATCAGCTATGAATCCTGCTTGTGCAAATAGAATGTAAACATGTAATGGCAAAAAAGTTGAATGGAGGCGCTTTGATCAATGATGGGCTGGATGCAGGATTGGAACATGGGCGGCATATTTGCCGTAAGTATGCTTGGCAGTGGAGGCGCAGCATATATCGCTTATCGGGCACGGTCCTTATCCGCCTCGGGCGCGTGGTCGGCAGCTGTTATGGGAGCAGGCTTCGTTACGCTTGGCGGTTCGCTCTGGATTGGATTGTTACTGGCATTCTTTCTTTCTTCTTCAGCATGGTCCAAATGGAAGAAGCATCATCGGCAGAAGCAAATGGCCGAAGCCAATTATGCGAAGAGCAGCCGCCGTGATGCCGGACAAGTATGGGCGAACGGGGGTTTAGGTCTTGCGCTATGCGCCGGGAACGCGCTGTGGCCTGATCCCGGCTGGCTCTATGCCTTCGTAGGCGTGATGGGCGCGGTCAACGCCGATACGTGGGCAACGGAGATCGGCGCGTTAAGCCGGACCGCGCCGAGACATGTGCTTGGCGGCAAGCCTGTGCCGCCAGGTACGAGCGGCGGTGTGACGCCGCTTGGCAGCGCCGCCGCCGTAGCCGGCGCTGCATTCATTGGCGCAGTCGCAGCGCTGCTGACGACTGCGGAGGCCGGGGCCTCGCCGGGCGCGCTCATCGCCGTCGCGGCAGCGGCCGGCACATTCGGCGCCTTTGCAGATTCGCTGCTCGGCGCGACAGTGCAAGGGATGTACCGCTGCCGCGTCTGTGGCAGCGAGACTGAGCGCGGCGAGCATTGCGGCGCCGCTGCACAGGCAACGCGCGGCCGCGCATGGATGACGAACGATATCGTCAACCTGACCTCATCTGCTGCGGCCGGCCTGCTTGCATGGGGAATCGGCGGCATGATTTTTACCTAATAAATCGATTAGAAAAGATGAAATTGTAGTGCGTGATTTTCCCGGCGTTTGTCTATAAGCTTGCTTTCTTGCGTACTTGCCGCCGCGAGAAAGCAAATAAAATAATCGTCTCTGCTGAGCGCCGCAAGCGATTTGAACCTATGTTCCAATTGCTTGCGGCGATTGTTCTTATTCCAGGCGGGTGAGGGGGGACAACACCCTTATGCCCACTATCCCCTTGGCTCAGTAGTGCAAAACTGCTGACAAACCGTCAATATGACTGAACCTAACCTACAACCCATCCTACAACCCATCCAATATAGCTTCGTTGACATCGAACCACAACCTGTCTCAAATCCACCCATCTGACATCGAACCATAGCCCCTTCAATCCACTGTTCTGACAATGGTCCATCACCGCCTGCTCATGTGGTCGACCGACCGCCGTCATGCAGCGAAACACCGCGCGAACCAGAGTCCGCCCTCTAATCGAACGCTCTAGCAACGAACCACCACCGCCTCTAATCGAACGCTCTGACAACGAACCACAGTCCCCCCCAATCGAACGCTCTAACAACGAACCACAGTCCGCCCTCCAATCCAACACTCTGAGAACGGTCCACCGCCCTCAACTCATCTTTCATGTATGGACCTGAGCGAAAGGGATAATGGGCAAAGGAGTCAAAACCCCACTAGTACTAGCACCACTCCATTAATTCATAGTTGACAGGTAGGAATAATGCGTATAAAATTACGGATAACTTCATCAAGTACGATATGAACGCTATCGAAATTCAGAGGATGCTCGCTGAGCAGTAGAGCAGTAACACGATAATAGAGATTGGAGTGTGGTAATTATGCCAAAAGTAGTTGTCATAACAGGAAGTCCCAATGCTGGATCACGTTTGAACGGCATATCAGGGCATGTAGAGAAGGCGTTGCTATCCAGAGGCTGGCATGTTGATGTTTTGCCAGTCGTGTCACTGCCGGCAGAGGATCTTATTCTTACACGATGGGATAGTCCAGCGATTACGAAGGCGAATGGACTTGTGGAAGCGGCAGATGCAGTCATCATTGCGAGTCCGGTATATAAGGCTTCCTACTCCGGCGTACTGAAAACATATCTGGACCTGCTGCCGCAAAAAGGGTTGGAGGGCAAAATTGTTCTGCCGCTGTTCATCGGCGGTACGCTCTCTCATCTGTTAGCCATTGATTATGCTTTGAAGCCCGTTCTCTCCGCACTCTATGCCCGCCACATTTCACAAGGCGTGTATGCTGTGGATTCGCAAGTTCAGCGGACAGAGGATAACCAATTCCTGCTGGAGGAGGAGCTGACGAGGCGGCTTGATGCGGCAATCGACCAGTTTGCCGAAGCAACTCTACTATTTAAAGGGCAGTCCGCGCCGCTGCTGTCTTAATATGACGATGGAATCTCAATTATAGGAGGAGGATCGGAATGGCGATCGGACAAAACATATTTCAACTGCGAGAGCAAAAGGGCTATTCAGAGCAGCAGGTGGCAGATGCGCTGTCACTTGTTATTACTAAATATCGAAGCTTGGAGCTGGATGCCAGTGAATGGACAGTCAAGCAGCTGATTGCAGTAGCCGATGTTCTTCAAGTATCGCTCGATGAGATTGCTGGACGGAGCACGACCCAAACGGAATCAAGCAGCACTGATTTGAAGACACTGCTCCAGCATGGAGCATCCTTCGAGGGAAGAACGCTGACAGACGAGGAAACAAGCGCCGCCATGGAGCTGCTTCATCAGTTCTCTCTGCAATGGCAGAATCTGAGGGATTTGACCGAATTGATCCGAAGCGACTCCAACTTGGTGAAGAAGCTGCAGGATTTGAAGATCGTCAACGCCAAGCTTGACTCAGAGGCTATCGTTCGAGCACTCGATAAGTCGCTCATCGGCACGTACAGCATCTAACGCCGACAGAGAAAAGAAAAGAAAAGAACCTCCAATGCCACATGATAGGAATCCGTGGCGGGAGGTTCTTTGTTATTTGGCTCATGCAGCTTTATTTCGTCAATTGTTCCATTTGCTCTATCAGCTCTTCGAATACGCTCATCGCTTGTTCGATTGGCTCTGGCGTTGACATATCGACGCCGGCTTTCTTCAGAATGTTGATGGAGTAATCACTGCCGCCGCTCTTGAGGAAGCCGAGATATCGTTCTACTGCTGGTGCGCCTTCTTCAAGAATTTGCTTCGAGAAGCTTGTTGCAGCAGAGAAACCAGTCGCATATTTGTACACATAGAAGCTGGTGTAGAAATGCGGAATGCGCGCCCATTCCATCTCGATGTCCTTGTCGATGACCATGCCGGGACCATAATATTTCATATTGAGGTCATAGTAAATTTGGCTTAGCTCCTGTGGAGTCAGTGATTCTCCTGCTTCAGTCCGCTCATGCGTAATTTTCTCAAACTCGGCGAACATCGTCTGCCGGAATACAGTTGTACGGAACTGATCGGCGTAATAGGTAAGCAGGTACATCTTTTCCTTCGGATTCGTCGACTTATTGAGCATGTAATCCATAAGCAGCGCTTCATTGAGCGTTGATGCCACCTCGGCAAGGAAAATCGTATACTGCGCATCGCGATAGTCCTGATTTCCGTCAGAGTAGTAGGAGTGAAGGGCGTGACCCATCTCATGCGTCAATGTAAACATGCTGTTCAAATTATCTTTATGGTTCAGCAGCACGTAAGGATGTGTGCCATATGCGCCCCAGCTATAGGCGCCGCTTCGCTTGCCCTCGTTCTCATAGGTGTCAATCCAGCCATTATCGAACCCGTCCTGAAGCACCTTCAGGTAATCTTCTCCCAGCGGCTTCAGACTTTCTTTGACAGTTGCTTTGGCCTGCTCGAATGAAATATCCATCTTGAATTCGTCAACAAGCGGTGCGAACAAGTCATACATATGAAGCTCGTCGACTTTAAGCAGCTTCTTGCGAAGCTCCATATAACGATGCATTAGCGGCAAATGCTTATGGATGGTATCAATCAGATTGGTATACACTTCCTTCGGAATGTTGTCGCCATAGAGCGACATTTCCAAGGTTGACGGGTATTTGCGGGCACGGGAATAAAATATGTTCTTAGTTATATTCGCATTCAGCGTGGAAGCGAGCGTGTTCTTAAGCTTGCCGTATGTTTCGTACATGGCTTTGAAGCCTGCGCTGCGCACATCACGGTTCTTGCTTTCCAGAAACTGAATGTAGCGGCCGTGTGTCAGCTCTACTTCTTCGCCATCCTCGTTCTTCACCTTCGGAAACTTGAGGTCGGCATTGTTCAGCATGCTGAATATTGTGCCTGGCGCTTGGCTTACATTGCCGACCTGGGCTAACAGCGCTTCCTCTCCTTTGGACAAAATATGAGCTTTCTGGCGGCGCATTTCTTCCAGCGTATGACGGTATTTGGCGAGGGCGGGATTGCTGACCAGCGCGTCAAGCTCTTTATCCGTGAGGCTAAGCACTTCAGGCGTAATAAAGGAGAGCGCTTCGCTCGTCTCCACGCTCAGCTTCTTGGATTTGTCGGATAATGCCTGATAAGTCGGTTCTGCGGTATCCTCATGATGCTTCATGTTCGCATAGACGTACAAGCGCTCAACATGCAGCGAGAGATCATCCTCAAGCTCGAAGCAGGCCTTCAATTGCTCAGGATCGGCCAGCTTGCCTTGAAAGACAGCCACACTCTTGATCTGCTCCTTGGCTTGTGCATATTCCTTGTCCCAGGCGGCTTGGCTTGTGAATAAGTCTTCGAGCGTCCAGCGATGCTCGGCTGCAGTTTCGGAACGTTTCGGTACGTGATTCATCGGAATCCTCCTCGGTTGGTTCGAAATGGTTGAAGGCATCTCTGCTGCAAGAGCAGACGAGCTATCAGTATGTATGCCGGATAACGGCAGCAGGGCAAGGGACAATATGAGGGACAGCCGCTTCAAAAGGATCACACTCCATTGCACAGTTTGTCCCTTATTGTGGCCCTACAGTCATCAAGTTATGTTCCCATAGTTGTAATGCTGTACACGATGAGAAAAAATGCAAATGCGATAAAAAATATGGCGGTGGCCGCCACCCATCTTCGCAATGGGGCGGGTATGCTGTTCCGCTGCAGAATGGCAACTACGCCAAACGCAAATGAGGCAATGATGAAAATTATAGTCGCTGACATGTTCAACTGGAAGGGCTCTCCTCTCCGCTCAACCTATGAAGAAATGCTCTCTGATATGTTCGAGGAGAAGGATTAATTTTCCTTCTGCAACTCGCGTTTAAATCTCCTTGAAGCTTGCAATAATTGCATTTCGTTCTTCTTCGCGGCCGACATAGTCTGCTAGACGGAAGCGGTTCTCTGCCCAATGAAGCATTTCAGGACGACTTACGAATGTATGGCATTCCTCTCCCCATTGCTCGTTAATCTCCCGCACGATAAGCGTTTTGCCCTGCACCTCGACAGTCAGCATGTTGTATTTATCTGTTTTGTAAATTTGATGTTTCTTGAACATTCCAAATTCCTCCATCATCCTCAAGTTGTATCCTTTAATCATAGCCATAATAGTGGGTAGAAATCAAATATAAAGTGTGATAGGATATGGAAACTATCCCCTGTTTCCTTATAATTGCACATGGTTAGAGGGGCGTAGAGAGAAGTCGCATTTTTGTGAGCTGAGATGAGAAGAGAGAAGAGATGAGTAGAGATGAGCGGAGGCGAGCGCAAAATGAAAGGTTATGAGCAGATTGGCGTGGCAATGACATGCCGCAGCTTCGAAGAGTATGTGAGCATGTTCGATTTGACGGCTAGAGAGCTTCAGTCGGGTGCGATACTGGATATCGCCGCAGGGGGTTCCTCATTCGTCGCAAGCGCAACATCGCGCGGCTATGACGCGATTGCAGTAGATCCCAGATATGCGCAGCATTCATCACAATGGATCGAAGAGGCGAGAGCCGAAATTATTACCTCAACAGCCAAGCTGGAGAATATAAAAGAGCAATTTGACTGGAGCTATTATGGCGACCTGCGCCAGCATCAAGCGGGCCGAGAAGCATCGCATGATCGTTTCGCAGCGCATATTGGCACAACCGGGGGGCGTTCTCATTATAGAGAGGGCAGCCTGCCGAACTTGCCTTTTGAAGATGGACAATTCTCCCTTGTATTATGCAGCCACTTTCTGTTTTTGTATGGCGATCAGTTCGATTATGAATTTCATTGCCAATCCTTGCTTGAAATGATGCGAGTGTGCAGGGCAGGAGGGATTATTAAAGTATTCCCGATTATGACACTGAAGTGGGAGCAATATCCGCATCTTGATCGTATAATGGAATCCATCCGCAGCCTTGGCGCAGCTGTTGAATGCTATGAGAGCAAGCTTCCTTTTATCCCGGGGTCCAATGTGGGCTTAAGCATTGTTGTCTAAGTTGCATTTCCTGCTGGCTGGGAGTATAATGGCAATATTCGCCGGTAGACGGCGATATTCTAGGAGGTTGTTAATTTGAAAGGGACAGTCAAGTGGTTTAACGCAGAGAAGGGTTATGGTTTTATTCAAGTTGAGAATGGTGAGGATGTATTCGTTCATTTCTCGGCAATCCAAGGCGACGGATTCAAATCTCTGGATGAAGGTCAAGAGGTTGAGTTCGAAGTGACAGAAGGAAACCGTGGAGCGCAAGCAGCTAACGTTGTTAAGCTGTAGGCTCGCATAATTTCACCAAATCCAATAATGAATGCTCGACCTATACGAAACCCCGACAATGAGTTGTCGGGGTTTTTCTTTATGCTTCCGGATCATGCCGCATGATTGTCCGCTTTGCGTACATCCATATTACTTCGCATGCATCCTTACTGCAGATCAGGGGCTTTGACCTGAGTGCTTTCGAGATGATAAACTGGACAATGGAATGAAACGTCGGGGGAGAGATCGTTATGCCAAAGTTCAAGCTGTTTAAAGACCGGAAAGGCAAGGCCGATCAGGCTAAAAATAATAAATTCGTCAAGCTTGCTCGTGAGATTTATGTCCACGCGCGCAAGGGCGGACCGAATCCGGAGTCCAACTTCGCACTCAAGACAGCGATAGCAGCAGCCCGCGCTGAGCAGGTGCCCGCAGATAATATCGAGCGTGCGATCAAGAAAGCAGCCGGAAGCACGGACAGTGTGGAGTATGAAGAAATTATGTATGAAGGCTACGGTCCTGGCGGTGTAGCCATTATGGTTCGCTGTCTGACAGACAATCGCAATCGGACGGCAGCCGATGTTCGCTCCATCTTCAATAAACGGGGCGGCAATATGGGCGAGAGCGGCTGCGTATCCTATATGTTCGATCAGAAGGGTCTGCTCGTTATTGATCGCGAACAATATGAGACAGATGAGGATACGATCATGCTGCAAGGGCTGGATGCCGGCGCAGAGGATGTCATCGTTAATGAAGAGAGCTTTGAAGTCATTACTCACCCGCATGAGTTTGAGCAGGTGAAGACGAACCTGGAGAAGGAAGGCTATGAGTTCACGAGCGCAGGGGTGCGCTGGCTTCCTCAGAATACAGTCAAGTCCGAGGGCGAGAACGCGGAGAAGCTGATCAAGATGATGGATGCCTTCGAGGATAATGATGACGTTCAAGATGTTTATGCGAATTTCGAGATAGAAGGCGAAGACGAGTAATTATACGTTGTATGAAAGAAAACCATAGTCCTCCCGTTACGGAGAAGACTATGGTTTTCTTGTTGCTGCGGGAAGACGCCATAAGCCTGCAGCGGCAATCAATCTGCTGCTATTCAATAATGGTCAATATATCGTCGATATCTTTGCGCGGCAGCTTGCCAGGCGTTTCCGAAGGTGTGCCGAGCGCGATAACCATGTTCACATCCAGATGCTCCTCGATCTCCAGATACTGCTTGAGCTGCTGCTCCGCCAGCAGGACGGGACCAGTCATTGGACAAGTAGCGAGTCCCATTGCATGGGCAGCCAGCATCAGATTCTGGGATGCAAGACAGCTGCTCTTAATTCCTTCCTCGCGCCATACCTCATCACCGACAAGAGCGATAGGATCAAATATGCGATCACGGAATTTGGAAACATAAGGCGTTGCAAGGCAGACAATGAGTGCCGGAGCGTTCGAGAATGCTGTCGCATACGGGCCGAATGACTTCACGAGCAGTTTCGCTTCCTTGGTCAGTCCCTCGGCTTCTGCGCGCTCTGCACGGGCATGAAGCTGCGCCCAGGTGATCTCCTCGATCGCTTTGATCCTCTCTTTATTCGTAATGACGATAAAAGCCCATGTCTGTGAGTTCGTATCGCTTGGCGCATATCTAGCGCAATCAATCAGCTCGCGTATTTGTTCTACCGATACGGGCTTGTCCGTAAATTTGCGGACACTGCGCCGTTCATGGATTAGTTGTTTGACCGATTCATAGTTCATTATCCGTAATCACTCCCTTTCTCATTATAGTAAACCGTCCTGTTTTTGCAACATTAACCGCTTGAACGGCTGACGAAATGTTTGGCCAGGAAGCCGCCTGACGCGATAAGTGACAGGAGCATGGCCAGCTGGAAGAACGTTTCCTTGCCGAAATGCTCGAAAATGCTTCCGCCTGCAAGCCCGCTAATAATGCCTGCGAAGCCGACGAATACAACGGCGTAGACGGCTTGTCCCGATGCTCTGTACTCATCGGGAATAATCGTGGAGATATAACGGAGCGCCGTTATGAAATAGATGCCGAAGGTTACGCTATGCATCGCCTGAATCGGAATGGCCCAGATCGGCGAGCTGATCTGACTCATGAGCAGCATGCGGACCGCATACATAAAGCTGGCGATGGCCATTAGCGGGAGCTCCTTGAATTTGTGACCGTATTTGCCCAGCAGATACAAGACCGGAATTTCACTGACTGCTGATGTAAGCCAAGTAATCCCGATGAAGGAGTCGCTTGCACCCATTTGCCGCAGGGTGATGGCCAGGAAGCTCTCATACATGCGATGCGCGATGGAGATCACTAGAACGAGCGCAAAGAAGGAGACGATGGCAGGCTTGCGAAGCAGCTTATAGAGCCCTGAGAAGTCCATTTTACGCAGCGACCCTTGATAGTCTTTTAGAGTAAAAGAGAGAATGATCGTAATTCCGATGAAGATGAGACTAATTACAGGTGTGGCGGACGAGCCTGTCTCCTTCAGCAGAAAGCCTACGGCCAGCGCCGAGAAGGCAAAGCCGAGCGAGCCGAATATACGGATAAGCGCATAGGGCGTTCCCGTATATTGGCTGGACAGCAGAATAAGGCTGTCGCTAAGCGGATTCACCGGCGTCTGAAAGAAATAGAAGGCAAGCATAATAAAACAAATAACGATGAACGAATCGGTTGTGAGCAGCAGCGACACCATTATCAGCTGTCCGAACAGCAGTATGGTCAGCAGCTTCTTGATCGTTCTATATTTGTCGCTAATGATGCCAAGCAGCAGATTGGCAAAGATCGAGATAAGCGGACCGGTCGAGTACAGGATGCCGATTTGCGATTCTGAATATCCTTCATCAAGGAAATAAAGCGGGAAGTAAGACACGATCATAGCTACAGTCATATACGACGCGAAGCTGAACATACGCAGGAAATTGGTTTCTCTTGCAGCTGTCGGCGAGCTCGAAGGAGCTCCGGCCGTCTCAGGCTGAGTGGCTGCTGACGTTGATGTATCTTTTTTTGAAGCATTCATGATGTCACTCACTCCATGTCGGTTACTTTACCTGCTAATATCCGGTTCGCCCGGCTTCCTCGTCTAATTGCATATGCGACAAAAGCGCATTCAGCTGCCAGTCCAATGGATTGTGCCCAAGCGCCGATCGTGCCGTTCCAGCCCGGAGTCAGAATGACGAGCAGGAGCATGGCTACTAACGTGAAGGATAGATTGGACATCTGCGAGCCGAGCATGACTCTCGTATGGCCTCTTAACATAATAACCCCGTTGAACACATCTAACCATGGCATAACAAGCGCGAACAGCACGAAAGGCTGAAGCGCTTTAAGCGTATCAGCTGCCAGTCTGCCCTCTACGCCAAGGATGGCGCCGACAAAAAAGTCGCCAATTGGAGTGAAAGCAAGCAAGCTGACCAGAAGGGCTGGAATGAAGCCGAACAAAAGCGTGAACCGGCGGACTGCCTCACGGTCGATTGCATAGTAATTGAGCACGATCTGGTGAAAATAGGTGAAAAAGCTGACGACAAGCTGAACGATGCTGCCCGCCAGCGCAAAGGATGCGATCGAGAGCGCGATATCGGCTGTTTTGCCGAGCAGCGCATTAATGACAGGACCGATCCACACCGCAATGAACGTGGACAGCAGTAGCGGCCGGTAGAATGAGAATACATGCCTGCGGTTTACAATCGTATGCTCTGGCTCGACCTCTGGCATGCGGCGCACGAGCAAACGGCCTTCGCCATAGCTCATAGCCGCTTCAATGATCATTCCGGCGAGGAAGATCATGGCGCCGACAGTAGCGCTTTTCACTCCTGTATGGATAAAGTAGAGCGAGAGCAGATACATGCCGATCAGGCGAACGACCATCCCGATCGTCAGCCATTTGGTCCGTAAATTATAGATGATGATGCCCTGATACAGGCAACGAATGCCGGAAAAGAGACTTACGAACATTAAGATCTGATAGACATCGATGACATCCGGCACAATGGACGGCTCCATGCCGAAGGGACCGCTGAATATCCAGCTCCCCAGCGGTGTGTAGCATATAATAAACCCAAGCGCCATAATCGCAAAGAAGATGAGCTGGCTGACCTGAAGCATCGCGCGAAAGGAGCGCTTGTCCCGGACAAGCACGGAGCTTGTCTGCCTCAGAAGAAGCGCAGGGCGTTCAGTGATCAGCAGCAGGCTCATCGCAACCGCATAGCATGCAAGTATTTGCTCGGGATTCTCTCCACGAGATAATGTGCTGTTAATAATAACATGAGAAATGGTAACAAGACTGGCCGAAATACCAAGCGGCAAAAAGAATCTCCATAGCTGCCTCATTGACACAGTGGCTGACTGTTGTATCATTGCGCGATCTCCTTGATGACCATTTGACTTGTACAACAGTATAACATGTATAATGCAAGCGCGAACAAGATTTCGCTCTGGAATTATACGTGCTAAAATGGTACATTAGTGGACGGAGGTTTTGGATGTGGGTCAACGATTCGTATTTGATGAAAGGCTGGGTATCCCGCTGCCGAATCTTTCGCTTGACTGGGAAGATTACAGCGTAAGCGAGCGTGTGGATATCGTCACGAGATGGGAGATCATTCGGGGAGCGATTCCGGATCGGGTATTTCAGTTCGAGCGAGAGATTAACAAGAAGCAGGCGGAATTGTTCGAAGAGGACAATTTTCAACAATCCTGTATTCTAAACTCGGATATTGCGGAGCTGGCAAGCCGTATCAATGATCTGCATATCTGGTATCGAATGAATCAAGAGATTGAGACACGTCGACATTCCTGATGGATTCGTTGCAAGGAGGCGCATTCGCTATGCAAGTATCCAAACGCGCTGACCTCGTACCTACGACCCCTATTAGGCTGATGTACCGCGTCTATAAATATATTTTGCCTGAAGTGCGGTTGGAGCTTGATCGGCTTCGAGTGGTCGCAGAGCGTATCCCTGACCCGGAATTAAGGACGCAGGCTCTGGCGAGCATGAACAGCAAACAGTTTCACTGCGAGGGCGGCGGGGTGTATGCGGCGGCTAATCTAGGGGCGCGTCATCTGCTCATTCCGCTGATCGTTTCTTTGCAGACGATTAGCGACTATCTGGATAACCTTTGTGATCGCAGCACATCTCTTGATGAGGACGACTTTCGATTGCTTCATCAATCGATGCTGGATGCGGTTGACCCTGATGCGAGGCCTCGTGATTATTATGCGCTGCGCGCAGAACGCGATGACGGCGGTTATCTGCATGAATTGGTATCCACCTGTCAGAAGTGCGTCAAGTCGCTGCCCTCTTACGAGAAGGTACAAGCACATGTAATAGAGCTGGTCGGACTCTATCGGGATTTGCAAGTGTATAAGCATATCGTCCGCGAACGGCGCGAGCCGCAGCTGCTCGGCTGGTGGAAACCGTATCGCGACCGCTTCCCTAATCTGCAATGGAATGAATTTGCGGCTGCAACGGGCTCTACTCTTGGGATGTTTATGCTCTTTGTGGCGGCTAGCGATGAGGAGCTGACAGAGGAAGCAGCGATTGCGATTTACCGGGCTTATTTTCCACATGTATGCGGGCTTCATATTATGCTGGATTATTTGATTGATCAAGAGGAGGATCGCATAGGCGGAGATTTGAATTTCTGCAATTACTATGCTGATCAATCGGCGCTTGTTGATAGAATCGGTGATATCGTTCATTGGGCGCGCAAGGATGTGCTTACGCTCCCTCATTGGCGATTTCACAGGATGATAATCGAGGGACTGCTTGCCCTGTATTTGTCAGACCCGAAGGTGCGCGAGCAACCGGATGTAAAGCGCGTTTCGCGGAAGCTGATGAGAGGAAGCCCATTGACGCGATTGTTCTTTTGGGGCAATAGTGTCTGGATAAGGATGCAACAATCTTCACATAGATGAGCTAGAGTCAACATAAGGAGTGGTTGAGATGTCAGAGGTTAAATCTATTGCCGTACTTACAAGCGGTGGCGATTCACAAGGCATGAATGCAGCGGTTCGTGCGGTAGTGCGCAGTGCGCTCTACAACGGGCTGGAGGTGTACGGCGTACAACGCGGCTATCAAGGGCTTCTCAATAATGATTTGCGCCCTATGGATCTGAGAAGCGTTGGCGATATTATTCAGCGTGGAGGCACGATTCTGCAGACAGCACGCTGTAAGGAGTTCACGACGGCTGAAGGCCAGCAGAGAGGCGCCGAGGTGCTGCGCGAGCGCAATATTGATGGCTTGGTCGTTATTGGCGGAGACGGCTCCTACCAGGGGGCGAACAAGCTGAGCAAGCTTGGCATCAAGACAATGGGCTTGCCGGGCACGATCGACAATGATATTCCATTCACGGACTTCACAATTGGCTTCGATACAGCAGTCAGCATCGTAGTGGATGCGATCAACAAGCTGCGCGATACGATGACCTCTCACGAGCGTTCATCCGTTGTCGAGGTTATGGGCCGTCACTGCGGCGATATCGCTCTGTATGCCGGATTGGCAAGTGGAGCCGAGACCATTCTTGTACCTGAGGTTCCATTTGATCTGGATCAAGTCGCAGGCCGGATGCAGGAGAACTTCCAATCAGGCAAGCGGCATAGTATCATCGTCGTTGCCGAAGGAGCAGGCAGTGGCGAAGAAATTTCGAAGGGCATCACGGAGCGCAGCGGTATTGAGCCGCGAGTGACGGTGCTTGGACATATTCAACGCGGCGGCTGTCCGACGCATAATGACCGTATTCTTGCCAGCCAATTAGGCGACTTTGCTGTTCACAAGCTGATGGAGGGCGACTCCAGCAAATCATGCGGCATTATCCGAGGCGAGCTGGTAGCCACAGATATCGATAAAGTCGTCAGCACGAAGAAACCATTCAATATGGATCTCTATAACCTGGCGCTGCGCTTATCGCAATAGGTAGTGAGGCAGGTCACTGCGAATATGCGGATATCGCAATAAGTAATGAGGCAGGTCACAGCGAATATGCGGTTGAATAAGCAACAGTGAAATGAATAAGCAACAGTGAAATTTCAATGAATAAGCAGTCATGTATCTACAAAGAGGCAATAGAAATCTCAACAAATATGCAATGTGGAGCCTTATGTTGACGGGTGTGAGTTAGGTGCACTTATCGGCATAAGGCTTTCATCTTGGAAGACTCGGGAATCTGAGGGGAGAGAACAACCATGTTCTTGTATAAAATTGAAATCGAGCTGGAAGAGCAAACTGCGCACCTTATTATTCTGGCAGACACGGATGAAAAAGCATTTTCCGTAGTAGAAAGCCATGTAGCGCGTCACTTTGTTAAGATGCCTGTAGTGAAATCTGCTGCTATTGTGGAGAAGAAGCGTCCAGAGAACGGCGCAGGATATTTCGTCGTATAGGCATATATTCGAATACCCTGCGCGACTCGCGGCACTTTTCAGTGCTGTAACACGATATTTCCGACTTACGGCAATAGCTGAAGAGGATTCTGCGACATCTTGTCAGCTGTAAGCGGGTTTTTCAGTCTTCCAGCGCGACTCGCGGCACTTTTCCGTGCTGTAACACGATATTTCCGTCTTACGGCAATAGCTGAAGGGGATTTTGCGACATCTTGTCAGCTGTAAGCGGGTTTTTCAGTCTTCCAGCGCGACTCGCGGCACTTTTCCTTGCTGTAACACGACATTTCCATCTTACGGCAATAGCTGAAGGGGATTCTGCGACATCTTGTCAGCTGTAAGCGGGTTTTTCAGTCTTCCAGCGCGACTCGCGGCACTTTTCCGTGCTGTAACACGATATTTCCGTCTTACGGCAATAGCTGAAGGGGATTTTG
>NZ_CAKMMF010000040.1 GCF_927798095.1 Paenibacillus plantiphilus
CTCAAGATGAGATTTCCCAATTCGTAAGACCCCTGGTAGACGACCAGGTTGATAGGTTCGGGGTGGAAGTGCAGCAATGCATGCAGCTGACGAATACTAATCGGTCGAGGGCTTATCCTATTATGGCTTTCTGAAGGGTTCCTTCCAGAGAGCAGAACCAGCTAATTGTTTCTTACGCAAACCTTTCGTATCCAGTTTTCAGGGTGTAACACCTTGAACGATTGCCTGTGATGAATGCTCGGCTGAGGCAACTCAGTGGATGCACCGCAACAATCCCGTTTGGTGGCGATGGCGGAGGGGACCCACGCGTTCCCATCTCGAACACGACCGTTAAGCCCTCCAGCGCCGATGGTACTTGGACCGCAGGGTCCTGGGAGAGTAGGACGTCGCCAAGCACGAAGAACCGACCGTGGTACACGGTCGGTTTTTTGTTATGCCAACAATTACAGCGACAGACTGTCTCGTCTGCCGCTGCATGCTAACGATGATAATAACTGACATCGGACGCTTGTATTCGAAGCACACCGTCACGACGGGCTTTGCGGAATTGTCGGAGCATTATGATGCGCGGAGCGAGAAACCATAGATGCCAGCTAATAAGGCTTATCATCTGAGCTTCAGTTGCCCAAGGATAGGCAACTCCGATGGCGCATAATCCTAGCCATAACATATGGCGATGCAATCGACGGAATAAGGCCAGCTCGATATGGGAGGTTGGAATATATCCAATCCATGGCGGGAAGATTCTCCAGCCCCATCTTTTATAGTCGGGTTCATCTACACGGATGAGTGTCAGTCGGATTATAATGAAGTGAATAATCTGTGTAGCTGCTATACCGATCCCAATGGCAATTGCGCCATCCAGACGATACATGAGAAGCTGGAATATGGACAACACCAGCGCAATAACAAGATGGCTCCACAGCAGCTCTTTTCGAACAACAATTTTTCGAACGAGTTGATATTGATATATGGTTGCTTTTATTTGTTCGACAAGCGCACCTCTCATGCAATCAACGCTCCTTCAAATAGCTATGACATATATCGGAATATATATGCGTTTTGTGAAGAGTTTCTATTAAAACGAGTACAAGCTGTCGCTTGCGTACATTCACCAATTCATGCTCATGCACATAAAATGTAGGGCTATTTGAAATAGGCTATGAAACAAGTATAGCCTGCTAGAATTTGCGGCATAATAATAGTAATGCTAATAATGAAGAATCGTGAGGTGCGTCAGGATGGAAGAACAAAGGGCTGAACAATTGTGTATTATTTGCGGGGATGAGAAGCAGGAGGGACTTCGCATTATTGATGGGTTTATTTGCGAGACATGCGAGCTGGAGATGGTTAGAACGGAAGTGCAGGATGCGAAATATCCATTCTTCATTCATCAGTTGAAGAGAATTTGGATTCAAAAGAATGCGTAACGAAGCAAGGGACGAAATCGCTTTCGATGCTGCTTATAATCCTTACTAATCTCGTCCGAAGGTACGGGAAGGTAGAGGGTTATTTTTTTTGAATAATTCAGTTAAGATGAAGGAATAGGCAGTGATGAAAGGACTAAACTTCTCATGACGGATAAAGATATGCGATGGCATGCTCCATTATATGAAAGAATAGATGAATGGAGGCGCACAAAACCAAGCAGCTTCCATGTTCCTGGACATAAGCATGGGGAGATGCTTGAGCTATTGGATGATGTCGATCACTCCGTGGCAGAGACGTTCCGGGCGTTGATGACGATGGATGTGACGGAGCTTTCGGTAACGGATGACTTGCATGATCCGACAGATGCGATTGCTGAGGCACAGCGGCTGGCTGCTCAATGCTATGGTGCAGATGAGACGTTCTTCCTGGTCGGCGGCAGTACGGCGGGGAATTTAGCCATGCTGCTTGCTTGCTGTAATCCGGGGGAGCTTATAATCGTTCAGCGCAATGCGCATAAATCGGTTATCAATGGCTTGGCGCTTGCCGGTGCTCAGGCTGTATTCCTGTCACCCCAGAGAGAGCTGCAGACAGGACTTGATGGTGTACCTTCGCTATTCGATGTTGAGGAGGCTTTGAAGCGCTATCCGCAAGCTCGGGCCGTGATGCTGACCAATCCCAGCTATTATGGCGCTTATATTGATCTGACACCCTATAGCGCTCTTATACATGAGCATGGAAAGCTGCTGTTAGTTGACGAGGCGCATGGCGCCCATTACGGGCATCACCCGGATTTTCCACGGTCGGCCATACAAGCTGGTGCAGATGCTGTCGTTCAATCGACGCATAAGACGCTGCCAGCACTTACAATGGGCGCTATGCTGCACTTACAGGGAGATAAAATCAATCGTGAGGCAATACGTCATTCACTGACTATGATACAAAGCTCCAGTCCTTCCTATCCCATCATGATATCGCTGGATATTGCCCGGGCAATGTTGGACAGGCTAGGAGCATCGATGTTCGAACAAGGTATTCGACGGGCGGATTCCTTCAGACGATGGGTAGCTTCTAATGAAAAGCTGCCATTCGAGGTCATTGACGGCAGCAAGCATCGCATAATTGAAAGGATGGACCCCCTGAGAATCGTGCTTCGCGATACTACGGGATGTTTATCCGGATATGAGCTGCAGCGGCAGCTGGAGCATAGAGGGTGCTGGGTAGAGATGGCAGACCCCGTCTATGTTGTTTTATTAATCGGAGCAGCAGTTTCAGAGAGGGATATAGGCCGACTTCAGGAGGCATTAAGCGAGATTGCGCGAAAATGTATTTTTAACGAGGGGATACATGCTTCGAAAGATCATGATAGCTCATATAATAATGCACGCAGTGATGCTTATATTAATGAAGCGATTGATTTACTCAGCAAGCATCATGAGATGGAATCTTTAGCTATGGAGGATCAATTGGAACGAATCTCAGAGCCAATCCTCTTCTCCCGAAGCGGAGTAGACGGAGACTCAATCGAACAAGTGTCAGTTGCGGTAGCAGCGGGAAGAATTGCTGCAGAGGCCGTTATTCCGTATCCGCCGGGGATTCCGATCCTTTACATGGGTGAACGGATCTCAGCAAAAGCGGCAGCCTACATTGCCAAGCTTGCTGGGTACGGTGCAAGATGCCAAGGAGCGATGGATCCAACGATGAAGACTATTGCTGTTATAAGGCGCAGTTAGACATTTACGCCTGCATTGGCTTTGTTATGTTATGATAAGGGTATAAACAGACAGAGGAGTTCTTCGTTTGAATAAAGGATGGTTTATAACAGTTGAAGGCGGCGAAGGAGCCGGTAAAACAACTTTAATAGAAGGCATTGCAAGCGGATTGAATAAACAGGGATTGCGTGTAGTGACAACACGAGAGCCTGGAGGCATCCCTATTGCTGAGCAAATTCGAAGCATTGTGCTGGATCAGGCGAATACCGCTATGGATGCACGGACGGAAGCGCTGCTCTATGCTGCGGCTAGAAGACAGCATCTCGCGGAGAAGGTTATGCCGGCCTTGGCTGAAGGCAAAATGGTTATTTGCGATCGCTTCGTGGATAGCAGCTTGGCATATCAAGGACATGCGAGAGGGCTGGGGCTGGATGAGGTATGGTCCATTAACCGATTTGCTATAGAAGGAGCTATGCCGGATTTGACGCTATTGATGGACCTCTCTCCAGAGGTAGGGCTCGCCCGTATTCATGGGGCTTCCGGTCGTGAGATCAACCGCCTGGACTTGGAGGGACTCGCATTCCATGAGCTTGTTCGGGAAGGTTATATAAAGCTGCTCCAGCGTGAGCCGGAGCGAATTGTGCGCATAGACGCTGAACAGTCAGCAGAGAAGATATTAAATGAAGCATTAGCAATCATTATTGCCCGGTTTGAAGGATTATTCGCAGGTGATGTCAAACAGTTATAGTACAGCGATTTCAATAGGAGGGGTATCCGATGAAATTAGTGATTGCGATCGTACAGGACAAGGACAGCAACCGATTGTCTAATGCTCTCGTTCGTGAAGGATTCAGAGCGACGAAGCTTGCAAGCACAGGTGGATTTCTCCGAGCGGGGAATACGACATTTATGATCGGTATTGAGGATGAGCGTGTGCCTGATGTCATGCAGGTTATTAAATCGAACTGCAAGGTGCGCGATCAGCTTGTGTCACCGATATCTCCAATGGGCAGCACGACAGATGCCTACATTCCGTTTCCGGTTGAAGTTCAGGTAGGTGGAGCAGCCGTATTCGTTGTACCTGTTGAACGATTTGAACATTTCTGATTGGACGTGAATAGCAATGAAGATTAATCCAGGCTGGCGTCCTCTCGGTCAAGACCGCGCTCGTACCGATCACGGTGCGAAGCCCGTTCAGATGAGAAACTTCGCAGATGTGATGAGTCATCAGGATGAGCAACGAACGATGGAGCAGCTGCAGCAGAAGCTGCAGGATATTCATAATCAGGGTGAGCGGTTAACCCGCTCTATGACCGTGCGCGAGCTGAAGCTGTATCGGCAGATGGTCAAGCAATTTCTTGAAGATACACTGGGGCGCGGTGTTGGACTGAAGGAAACAAGAGGATTTGATCGGCGGGGACGCACGAAACGGTACAAGCTGCTCGATGAGCTGGATTCCGCGCTCATTGCAATGGGCGAGGAACTGCTTGAGAGTGAAGAAGGCAGAATGGAGCTGCTTGCGAAGATCGGAGATATCCGCGGCATGCTCATTAATTTGTTTTTTTAGTGGAACTGCGGTATTCGGAGGGGAAACACCTGTATGAGCATGGCAGAATTAACCGGACAGCCTAAGGCACAACGCATTCTACAATATGCGATTGCGAGCGGCAAGGTGTCGCATGCGTATTTATTCAGCGGTCCGCAAGGAAGCGGAAGAATGGCGATGGCGAATGCATTCGCACAAGCGCTGTTCTGTACAAGCGGGGGAGACGACGCATGTGGTCAATGTCTGGAATGCCGGAAGTTCGAGCACGGCAATCAGATGGATCTTCACCTTGTGGAGCCGGACGGCAATTCCATTAAGATCGATCAGATTCGCGAGCTTCAGAAGGAGCTTTCTTATCGAAATTCAGGCACGCAGCGCAAGATTTATATTATGCAGCGTGCGGAGACGATGACGCTGCAGGCTGCCAACAGCCTGCTTAAATATCTGGAGGAACCGCAATCATCGGTTGTGGCTATTTTGCTTACGGAGAACGGACAAGCCATGCTGCCTACGATACGTTCACGGACGCAGCTGGTTCCCTTTATGCCGCTGGCGCCAGAGGTTATGCTGCAGACACTTGCTATGGAAGGATTTCCGCAATTATCAGTCCGTGCGGCGGTTCATCTGGCATCAGGGCTGGAGGCGTGCCGTGTCATTATCCAACAGAATGGGTTTGCAGAAATGAGAAACGTAGTGATACAATTAGGGAAGGATAGTGGAACCCGATTCACCGCGGCTATGCTGTCCGCCCATCAGCAAGTGTTCAAAACGAGTCTTGGCGAACAGCCTCAGCTGCTGTTGGCACTACTTGTTTTATGGTATAAAGATATGATTCATTTTCAAGCTGGAAGACAAGAAGCAATCGTTTTTATAGATCAGATTGATTGGATCAGCAAGCATGCATTCGCACGCCCAGTGGAAGGCTGGGTGAACTGTATCGAGCATACGCTTGAAGCGGGTAAACGAATGAAGGCGCATGTGTCGCCGCAGTTGGCGATCGAGCAGCTACTAATCCGCATACAGGAGGGGTGATGGATTGTATAACGTGGTTGGTGTCCGTTTTAAGAAGGCGGGCAAAATCTATTACTTCGATCCCGTTGAGTTCCCAATCGACAAAGAACAGCATGTTATTGTTGAGACTGCAAGAGGGATCGAATACGGCAAAGTGGTGGTAGGACAGAAACAAGTCGGTGAATCGGATGTTGTCCTTCCGCTTAAGCGGGTCATACGAATTGCTGGTGACAACGATGCTAAGGTCGTTGAAGAGAACAAGACGGCAGCGCGGAATGCCTTTTCCATCTGTCTGGAGAAGATTAGAGATCATCAGTTGAAAATGAAGCTGGTCGATGTTGAATTTACGTTTGACCGCAATAAAATCATTTTTTACTTTACGGCTGAGGGACGTGTCGACTTTCGCGAGCTTGTCAAAGACCTGGCCAGCGTATTCCGTACTCGAATTGAACTGCGTCAGATTGGCGTGCGTGATGAAGCGAAGATGCTCGGCGGTATTGGTCCCTGTGGCCGCGTGCTGTGCTGCTCATCTTGGCTGGGCGACTTCGAGCCTGTCTCTATCAAAATGGCGAAGGATCAGAATCTCTCCCTTAACCCGACGAAGATATCCGGCTTGTGCGGCAGACTGATGTGCTGCCTCAAGTACGAGCATGACAATTATGAGAGTATTCGCGAGGAGATGCCGGCAGTTGGCAAGGTCGTTGTTACTTCTCTTGGAGAGGGTAAAGTGACCGGCATTAACGCAGGCTCCAAAACCGTGTACGTCCAGCTCTTTGAAGGCGGCAAGCCTAAGGAGCTTGCGCTTGATGATGTTGTGATCAAATAAAGATATCAGCTGATAGTCCAGAGCAGAACTGTCTTTTTGGGGTGGGAATGTGAGAAAAAACGATATTTTTACTCAAATGGATGCGCTGGAGTCGAACATGGGCAGCCTGCACAGCGAGCTTGGATCGCTGAAGGGAAAAATTAAAGCGCTTCTTGAAGAGAATAAGCGATTAAGTATAGAAAACCAGCAGCTGCGCAAAATATTAAAGCGCGAGACTGCGATTCATCTGCCAGCAGAAGAAGCGGTTGATGTTGCTGCTTCAGCCCAAACACTGTCAGCAGAAATGCCCGAGGCAGTAGACTTTGCTGCTGTGGTAGGTGAAGGACATGATAATTTGGCGCGTTTATACCATGAGGGATTTCATATTTGCAATTTGTATTACGGTCATTTGCGAACGGAAGGCGATTGTCTATTCTGTCTTTCCTTCCTTAATAAAGAGTAAGGCGAACAAGACTCCTGCCACCAGGGGTCTTGTTTTGCTTGTGATGATAATTTTATTGGAAAGCGGGGTCTCGTTAATTATGTCGACTGAAATTACGCTGGAGTCGAATGAACGGCTCGATGATCTGCTAACTCATCAGTTGCACATTATTCAGAGCCGAGAGGTGTTTAGCTTCTCTATGGATGCTGTTCTGCTGGCACGATTCGCTGGCGTTCCCCCCAGAGGGAGAATTCTTGATTTGTGTACAGGCAATGGTGTTGTGCCGTTGCTCTTAACGACAAGAACGAAGGCGATTATTGATGCTGTCGAGATTCAGCCAAGGCTTGCAGACATGGCCAGACGCAGCATTGCGTGGAATAAGCTGGATGAGCGAATTCGAATCTATGAGGGCGATCTAAGGCTGTTTCATGAGGAGGTCGGTCATGGCGCCTATGATGCCGTTACGGTCAACCCTCCTTATATGCCAGCAGGCAGCGGGGATCGCAATGAGAATGAGCATTTTGCAATGGCCAGACATGAGATGAATGGCTCTTTGGATGAGATTGTTGCTGCTTGCTCGCGGTTGGTACGAGCCGGCGGTCGAGTCTCTATGGTGCATCGTCCATCACGGCTGATCGAAATTGTAGAGGCCATGCGCAAGTGGAGGCTGGAGCCGAAGCGAATGCGCTTTGTCCATCCGTATGTGGGAGCGGAAGCGAATATGGTGCTCATCGAGGCAGCCAAGGATGGCAAGCCGGAGCTAAGGCTGCTGCCCCCGTTGATTGCTTATACCCACGAGCGGAATTATACAGAGGAAATGATGGGAATCTATTATGGGAATAATAACCCGGGAGCGAGGGAAGTATCATCATGAATGTACAACGCAGCTTTATAGCGGCAAGTGGCGGCGAGAAGGTGTCGAATGGGAGCGGGACCTTATATTTGGTAGGGACTCCGATTGGCAATTTAGAGGATATGACATTTCGCGCTATCCGTACTTTGAAGGAAGTGGGGCTTATCGCAGCAGAGGATACTAGACAAACGAGAAAGCTGCTTACCCATTTCGAAATATCGACTCGGCTTGTCAGCTATCATGAGCATAATAAGGAAGCAAGCGGCATGGAGTTAATTCGGCTGCTGGAGGAAGGTCAATCGATCGCGCTTGTGAGCGATGCAGGCCTGCCGGCAATTTCTGATCCCGGTGCTGACCTGGTAAAGGCCGCTGCAGAGCGGGACATTGTGGTTGTGCCGATTCCCGGTGCGAATGCCGCCTTATCAGCGCTCATTATATCCGGTCTGCCGACTGATCGATTCACCTTCATGGGATTCCCGCCACGGGAGCGGAAAAGTCTCAATGAATGGCTGAAGCACAGCCGGAAGGAACAGGGGACGATCATATGCTACGAATCGCCGCATCGGGTAATGAAGACATTGAATGCCATTCTGGAGCAGTGGGGTGATCGTCCGATTGCAATGGTGAGAGAATTGACGAAGCGTCATGAGGAAGCGGCACGAGGTACGGTAACAGAATGTATAGCTTGGCTAAGCGAGCATCCCCCTCTTGGAGAATATTGCCTTGTAATTGGCGGAGCGTCTGAAGCTGATGCTGAAGCTGCCCAATTGGCGGAGGATGGGCGTTCCTGGTGGAAGGAGCTTGATATTGAGGAGCATGTTAATCGGTATGAGGCAGAGCTGGGAGACCGCAAAGAGGCAATCAAACGCGCAGCTCAGGATCGAGGTTTGTCGAAGCGGGATGTTTATAATGAGGTTATGAAAAAATAAAAAAAGGGCCTTCCTGATCGGGTTCAAGAATCAGGAAGGCAGTAAGGAGATATTAAAAAGGTTAGAATTAACAAGTGCGGTAAATGTATTATAACCTATATTTCTCGTTTTGTCTCTTATTTTGTAGCAGGAGTAGGCATTTCTGATAAACAAACGTTACAAACGATTTTTCCTTTGAAGTAAGATACATTCTCAGCGTTGCCGCAGAAGATACAAGCAGGCTCGTATTTCTTCAGCATAATGCGCTCTCCGTCTACATAAATCTCAAGCGCGTCTTTCTCTCCGATGCCCAGTGTCCGGCGCAGTTCGATAGGAATAACTACACGGCCAAGCTCATCAACTTTACGGACAATACCAGTGGATTTCATCATAATATATCCATGTCCCCTCTCAGTTACTTAATTCGTCACGTTTCGACAAAATTCTATTATTTCTTGTCTCTATAATACCAACGTTTCCCATAATAGTCAACCTTGATTTATATGCAAAAAACGCCAATTTTCCTCGTCTATGCTGAAGAGATAAGGTATAATACACATCACTAAGCGTACAACAACGACATGCATTTGGAAATGAAAAAGCGACATCATTCGACATTATTCCGACATTTTGTGTCGAAAAATTGAACAAAGGGGGTTTTATAATGACAAGACAGCAGCGGCCGCTAGCAGAGGAGAAAGTATTCAAGGATCCCGTGCATAAATATATTTACGTTCAGGATCAGACCATCTGGAATCTCATCAATACAAAGGAGCTTCAAAGGCTGCGGAGAATCCGTCAGCTCGGAACCTCCTATCTGACCTTCCATGGCGCCGAGCATAGCCGATTCTCTCATTCGCTCGGTGTATACGAGATTACGCGAAAGATCATTTCGCAATTCGAGAGGAGCGGCTATGCGGACTGGCCGAAGGAGGAGAAGCTTGTCTCTCTCTGTGCGGCGCTGCTGCATGATATAGGACATGGCCCGTTCTCGCACTCGATAGAAGAGGTTTTTGACACCCATCACGAGGATTGGACCTGCCGTATATTATTAGAAGATACAGAAGTGAATGCTGTTCTTCGCGAGTTCGATCCAAGCTTCCCGGAGCGTATTGCTGCGGTCATTCGCAAGACATACCATCAGCCAATCGTAATCAGTCTTGTATCGAGTCAGATGGACGCCGACCGGATGGATTATTTGCTGCGGGATGCCTATTATACCGGGGTCAACTACGGCACCTTCGATCTCGATCGCATCTTGCGTGTTCTAAGGCCGCATCAGGGTCGAATTGTAGTGAAGGAAAGCGGCATGCATGCTGTTGAAGATTATTTGATGTCCCGCTATCAGATGTACTGGCAGGTTTACTTCCATCCGGTCACCCGAAGCTCGGAAATTATATTGAGACAAATATTTCGCAGAGCCAAGGAATTATACGGGGGTGGCTACTCCTTTCAGTGGATAATCGAACCTCTCAGGCAGCTGTTGGAAGGTACTTTGAATGTAGATGGCTACCTCTCTCTTGATGAAGCGCTTGTCCAAACGGCATTCACGCAGTGGACCTATGAACCGGACGAGCTCCTGTCTGATCTGTGCAAACGATTCTTACACCGAAAGTTATATAAATATGTAGCGATGGACAATGCTGATGATGAGCTGTGGGAAGAAATACGCGAGCAGTTTATTGCGATTGGCCTGAATCCGGATTACCATCTGGAAATCGACTTTCCCTATGATATGCCGTATGATGTATATCGTCCGGGTACGCGGGCGGTGGAGAATGAGAAGCCTCCAATCCTGCTCCTTGACAATGAGGACAGGTTATCCGAAATATCGGCCAAATCTGATATTATTCGCTCCATTACAGGGCTTCACCAAGGCAAATACCATTTGTATTACCCTGAGGAGCCAGTTCGCGAATCAGCGCATAAATTGAAGCCGCATATCCGCGAATTTTTTGGTTTCATGTAGAAAGGAGATATATAGGATGTTGATTGATACACATACGCACTTGGATTCTTATAAATTTGACGAGGACCGCGCGGAAGTCATCGAACGGGCGCGGGCGGCAGGTGTCGAAACACTGATTAATGTCGGCTTCAACCGGGAGACGATACCGTCAACGATGGCGCTTGCGGAGCAGCACGAGTTCATCTATGCAGTCGTTGGCTGGCATCCGGTGGACAGCATTGATATGCGCCCGGAGGATCTCGATTGGATTGCTTCATTATGTGATCATAAGAAGGTGGTAGCAATCGGCGAGATAGGATTGGATTATCACTGGGACACCTCACCCAAAGACGTGCAGCAGCGTGTATTCCGTGAGCAGATCAGGCTGGCCCTTGACAAGCGCATGCCCATCGTCATTCATAATCGCGATGCGCATGAGGATGTCGTACATATATTGAAGGAAGAGAATGCGAAAGCTGTCGGCGGGGTCATGCATTGCTTCTCCGGCAGCTGGGAAACAGCCAAGCAATGTCTCGACATGAACTTCTATATTTCGTTCGGCGGACCTGTAACTTTCCAGAATGCGCGAGTGCCGAAGGAGGTTCTGAGACAGGTTCCACTAGACCGAATTCTTATCGAAACGGATTCCCCGTATTTAGCCCCTCATCCATATAGAGGAAAAAGAAATGAGTCCGCTTATGTTCGTCTTGTAGCCGAAACGGCAGCGGAGATAACAGGTAAAACTGTGGAAGAAATTGCTAAAATTACGAGCGAAAATGCAAAGAAATGTTTTAACATCTCTTGAAAACCGCTTTGAAAGCAAGGATTTGGGACTATTCCGGTGAAAAAACTGATTTTGATCCATGAAATCGCTCGTTTTTGACGTGATTTTCCTAAAAATTCGTTAAAATCGTCATTAATCGCTTCTTTACAATGAGGCGTAAAAGACGGTATCATTCATCTCAGAGCATATGAATACCTGTATTCCTTTTCCAAATAACGCTTAATCTCCGAATCGGAGAGCGGGGGAACCAAGTGTGCAAGACTGTCGCCATGAGCGGCTAGTTGTCAACATTGAATTCCTATCTTGGGGTGAATTTTGCGAGTGGCGAACTTCTGTTGGAAGCGTCATAGCGAATAGGGCGACTCTCACGCCCGAATCCGACAGCTAACCTCGTCAGCGTAAATAAGAGAGATCAACCTCGTGCATCTAATCCATGTCCCAATAGGTCTAACTGGGAAGCCACGAAACAGATCCTCTGTCGTCGGGCTTCTTTTATTTTGAATATTAAGCCGGTTGACGACATAGGGTGTTACATGGAGGTGGGCATAGGGAGGAACATAGGAGTAGCGTGCTTGCACGCTAACTAACTACAAATAGTACCGTCAAATGTAATCATGCAAATTCGACGGCGGGGCTATGAAGGAGGACCGAAGAAGTGGGCGCACTCCAGCTTAAGGACACCCATGGTAAACGATCATCCAGCATGTCTTTCGCATTGCGATGGAAGCATGAGAACTTGCGTTTAATTGTACTAAGCGCTATGATCTCAATCGCTATGACTTTCATGTTTCTGGTGTTGTTGTACGGAACGGCTGACAAAAGCGTATCCGTAGTAGTGAACGGACAAGAAACCGTTGTTTCGACAAAACAATGGGTCCTTCAACGCCTACTGGATGAACAAGCCATCAAGATCGGGCCGCACGATGAAGTATCCTTGCCCATGAATGCGGGTATCAAGGACGGCGACCGAATTGTAATCGATCAGGCATATCCCCTGACGGTAAAGGCTGACGGCAAGGTAAGAACGTTGTACACGACAGAAAGAACGGTTCAGGCGGCGATCGGTCAAGCTGACATATCGATACGCAATCAAGACAAAGTGTTCCCTTCCTTGGGTGCTGCAATCGAACCGAATATGACCGTAACGGTCATCCGTATCGACAAGAAGTACTCCGAGAGCGAGCACAAGATCCCCTTCACTGTTGTGAAGAAGGATGACCCTAAGCTAGACAAGGGCAAACAGAAGATGGTGCAAGCCGGTCAAGATGGAATGATTCGCAAGCGGTTTGAGAGTGTATATGCAGACGGTGTTCTCATCTCTCAGACACTCGTTACGAAAGCAACAGAGACGGCTAAGGTGGACAAAGTGGTTGCTGTAGGAACGAAGAAGCTTGAGCCGAAGGTGACCGTATTATCCGCCAAGACTCCAAGCGTTACGACGCTGACGAAGAGCGGGAAAGATCTGAAGGCGAAGAAAGTGCTGAACAACGTGACTCTGACTGCGTATACGGCAGGCGTTGCTTCGACGGGCAAGAGCAAGAAGCATCCGCAATACGGGATTACCGCATCGGGTGCGCGTGTTCAAGAGGGACGTACCATCGCGGTCGATCCGAAGGTCATTCCAATTGGCTGGTGGGTTTACATCGAAGGCATTGGCTTCCGTCGTGCAGAGGATACGGGCAGTGCAATTAAAGGGAATAAGATTGATGTTTATTTCGAGAGCGAATCGTATGCCGAGAAGTTTGGCCGCAAGCGGGGATTCACTGTCTATGTGATCGGTCCGAAGAAACCAGACTCCATTTAATGGGCGCGATGAAGCTGTGATTTATTCATATCGTAATTCAAACCTAAATATGCCATCATAAGAAGAGGCGATGCCTCTTCTTTTTGTATGTTTGTCTGAATGGAGTGAATGCTGGACATGATGAAGGAAATCATTGTAGTGGAGGGCAAGGATGATACGGTCGCGATCAAACGCGCTGTTGATGCAGAGACCATCGAGACCGGCGGCTCGGCTATCGGCGAAGATGTGCTCCGCCGGGTGAAGCTGGCTCAGGAGCGTCGTGGCGTTATTATATTTACGGACCCGGATCATGCCGGTGAGCGTATACGCAAAATTGTCTCGCGGCATGTCCCAGGCTGCAAGCATGCGTTCCTGCCGCAGGAGGATGCGCTGTATAAGGGCGATATCGGCGTGGAGAATGCCTCGCCTGAGGCGATCAGGAGGGCGCTGGCTAATGTGCGCACGGAAATCGCAGCAGATGATGAGGCGCAGTCAGGTGGGGCAGCAGCTGCGATCGCGATGGATGATCTGATGGAAGCGGGGCTGCTCGTTCATCCCCAGGCATCGGACAGGCGACTCAGGATGGGCAAGCTGCTCGGTATCGGCTATGCCAACGGTAAGCAGTTCTATAAGCGATGTTCGATGTTCCGAATTACGCGGGAGGAATTTCAGCAGGCGTATGAACAAATGGAGCGCGAGCTTGAAGGAGGGGCGTCATAATGGACGGACAAGGTATCCAAGGGGCAGCAGCCAGTGGGGATGCAGGGACAAGCGGTACAGTGCAGACAGGGACAGGAGCTAAGCCGTCCTCGCAAGGGGATGTAGGGACCCCAAGACGAACGAAAGACATTATCTCGAAGTATGGCTTCTCATTCAAGAAGAGTCTTGGACAGAACTTCCTGATTGATCAGAATATACTGCGCAAGATTGTCGCCGCTGCCGAGCTGGATGGGTCGAAGGGGGCTCTTGAGATCGGACCTGGCATCGGCGCCTTGACCGAGCAGCTGGCGCAAGCAGCAGGGCGTGTAACCGCTGTAGAGATTGATAACCGGCTTATCCCCATTCTGAGAGATGTGCTGGCGGATTCGCCGAATGTTCATGTTGAGCATGGGGATGTTCTGAAGCTGAATCTGGAGGAGCTGATTGCGAAGCAGTTCGCAGGACTCAATGGAGTAAGTGTTGTTGCCAACCTCCCTTATTATGTCACAACGCCAATCCTGATGAAGCTGCTGGAGGAGAAGCTGCCGCTGCAGCATATTGTTGTCATGATTCAGAAGGAAGTCGCAGAGCGGATGGCAGCGAAGCCAGGGGGCAAGGAATACGGCAGCCTTAGTATTGCTGTGCAGTATTACAGTGAGCCAGAGCTGGTGTGCATTGTACCCCATACGGTCTTCATTCCACAGCCGAATGTTGATTCCGCAGTTATTAAGCTTAAGGTAAGGGACAAGCCTCCTGTTGATGTTGCAGATGAGGGTCATTTCTTCCGTACAGTACAGGCATGCTTCGCACAGAGGCGCAAGACGATTGCGAATAATTTGACAGCATACGTCGGCAAAGTCCATCGAGAGTCGCTAGGACCGCTGTTGCAGAGCTGCGGCATAGACCCGTCAAGGCGCGGGGAGACGCTCTCGCTCGCTGAGTATGCGGTGCTTAGCCGCACGCTAATAGAAGCGGGGCTGCCGGAAGCGTAGAGGGAGCAGCTTTGAATTTGCCTCATGGAGGGAAGCACCAATGATCGTGTCCGCCCATAGGATAGACGAAGAGGTGATTTGCCCATGAAGCAAGGGGACCTGGTCGTCCGCAAATCATACGGCGGGGACGTGATATTCCGCATTTCGACCATAGATGAGCATCGACAAGCAGCTGTACTTAAAGGCACGGACTACCGGCTGCTTGCAGACGCGCCGATTCCCGACTTGTCCGTTGTCCGTGATCCGGAAGTAACGGGTGCAGCGAAGCAAGTTCGAGTCAAAGTCAATGCGTCGATGAAGCGGATGCAAGAACAGCGTCAACAGCAGGTGCAGCAAAATGAGAACGAGCTGCGGCGGGCTTCGAACCAGAGCCAGCCGTATTTTGAACTGCCAGGAAAAGTGCTTCACTTGGACGGGGACGGAAACTACATGAAGAAGAGCATGCAGCTGTATACGCAGATGCGTGTTCCCGCTTATGGCCTGCATGTGCATGAGTCGCAAATGACAGAAATCGTCTACCGGCTACTGCCACAGCTTAAGCCGGATATTATCGTAATTACCGGCCATGACGGTGTGCTCAAGAATCGGGTCAACAAGGATCTATACAGCTTATCCAGCTACAAAAATTCGCAGAACTTTGTGAATGCGGTCAATGTTGCGCGGGAATATGAGAAGAATCGGGATAGCTTGATCGTTATTGCCGGCGCCTGTCAATCCCATTACGAAGCGCTGCTGCAGACAGGGTCTAATTTCGCCAGCTCACCGGGTCGTGTTCTCATCCATGCGCTTGATCCTGTCTATGTCGCCATCAAAGCGAGCTATACATCGATTCGTGAGACGATTAGCCTGACAGATGTCATTAGCGGCACAATTAGCGGGATTGATGGAGTAGGCGGCATTGAGACGCTCGGCAAGTATCGTGTTGGCCTGCCTAAGCCGAAGATTTTGTCCAGTGTGAAAGCAACTTTATAATATGCCTTGTTCGTTATAAATTATTCACGCAAACGAAAAAATAGCTTTTTCTTTGTTGACAATTCATTTACTTCGCTGTTATAATAATAATTTTTTGACAAACGCCACCTCTTTGGTTATAATGGACAAGGAAAGAGGTGGTAGTGGATAATGGCAAAAAATGCGCTGTTGGAGATCAAACGCAGTTTGGAAGCCCATGTCGGCTCCAAAATACGTCTTCGAGCAAACGGTGGTCGCCGAAAGACCATCGAACGGACCGGTGTGTTGGAAGAAATCTACCCTTCTGTTTTCATTGTCAAACTCGACCAGGAGCAGCATGCATTCAAACGGGTCTCCTATAGCTATGCGGATATTTTGACCGAGTCGGTCGAAGTGACTGTAGATAGCGATGACGGTCAAGTGCGCATTTCGTTTATGCAATAACCATGTATATTTAAGGTTTACCAATGGAGCGCGGCTAATTAGAGCCGCGTTCTTTTTTTTTTGCGGCCCAAAATGGGCAGCATGTTTCTTCCGTGTGAGAGGTATGTGGCTGTGAGGGCCGAGCCGAGATCGTTTTCGAAGCTTGAAGGAGCGGGCAGAAGTAACGTCGGTGAGGACCGTAAGGTGATGAAACACGCTTATAGGGTGGTGAAAGGTACGCGATCGGTCAAGTAAGCGGATAAAAACGTCTTACAGACCGAGGGAGCGGGTAAAAGTAACGTTGGCGAAGATGGTAAGAAGATGAAACACGCTTACAAAGGTGTAAAAGGTTTTTGAGCGTCGACTGTTTGTATGAGAACACGGATATGACACATACTAATGGCAATCCAATGGACGAAGGAGGATTATCGTATGGGTCGTAGAAATCGAAGCTTCATGAGTGAGCAGTTGAAGAATGAATTAGCGAAGGACTTGGGGTTCTATGATACAGTTCAACGTGAGGGCTGGGGAGGCATAAAGGCGAAGGACGCAGGAAATATGGTCAAGCGAGCGATTCAGCTTGCAGAGCAGGCTGCAGCAGGACAACACGCGCAACAGAGCGCGCAGCAGGCTCAGCAATACGCACAGCAGTCTCAGCCGAGCGTGCCGCAGTCTCAACAATACGCACAGCAGTCTCAGCCGAGCGTGCTGCAGTCCCAGCCGAGCGTGCCGCAGTCTCAGCAATACGCGCAGCCGAGCGTGCTGTCTCAGCAAAATGTGCCGTATCCGTCTCAACAGAGCGCGCAGCAGGCTCAGCACAATATCGTGCATAATGTGGAGGCTGGAGCAGTAGTGCAATCGGCGGGTCGGCCGCAGGCATTGAATCAACAATCTTCCTATCCATCCAGAGCTTCGCAATATGCAGGGAATATTCCTTACGTACAGCAGAAAATCCAGCATGCAGGACAGTCTGATTTATACGGGCAATAACGAATACAGGCGGGTTCCGGCTAAGATGTCATTGCGATTGCATAAGCAGCGCAAAAGGACATCTTAGCTTTTCTTATGTCCTTTTGATAATATAAAGAGAGAATTAAAGTTTTGAAGATTAACCGAACGGGTGAAGCTGATGAAGGTCTATGAGAAAGCGCCGGCAAAAATCAACTTACTGCTTGATGTGCTGCGCAAACGCGAAGATGGATTTCATGAAGTGGAAATGATTATGACGATGGTCGATTTGGCGGATCGCCTTGAGATGGAGGAGCTGCCGCGCGACACGATCATTATATCGAGTCAAGCCGGATATATACCCTTGGATGAGAAGAACTTGGCATTCCAGGCAGCGAGGCTGATCAAGGACCGCTATGATGTCCGCAGAGGGGTCTATATTCATCTGGATAAGAAGATCCCTGTGGCAGCAGGCCTTGCAGGCGGCAGCAGCGACGCTGCGGCGACGCTGAGAGGCTTGAACCGGCTGTGGGAGCTTGGCATCCCAGAGGACGAGCTATGCACACTTGGAGCGGAGCTGGGCTCAGATGTGCCGTTCTGCGTTACTGGCGGCACCGCAATCGCACGAGGCCGCGGCGAGAAGCTGGAGCGGATTAACAACCCGCCGCAATGCTGGGTCATTCTTGCCAAGCCGCCGATCAACGTGTCTACTGCTGATGTGTACGGCAAGTTTCGCGCGGCAGAGTTGAAGGAGCATCCTTCAACAGCAGCCATGCTATCCGCGATATCAAGCGGTTCCTTTCCAGGGATTATTGCTAATCTAGGCAATGTGCTGGAAACGGTGACGCTGCAACTGCATCCTGAGGTGCTTCAGTTGAAGGAAATTATGCACCGGCTCGGTGCTGATGGCGTTCTCATGTCAGGGAGCGGTCCTACGGTTTTTGGGCTCGTCAGCAAGGAAGCCAAGGTATCCAGAATCTATAATGGGCTTCGCGGCTTCTGTAAGGAAGTGTATGTGGTAAGAATGCTTACATGAATCGGACGTTGTTCTTGATTAAATCCGTATGAAAATGGTATATTGTCATTATATTATTCGGATTTAGCGGGGGGAGAACATCGTGAAGAAATTGAAACGAAGCGCAAGGTTAGTAGAAATGACACAATACCTGCTTACCCGCCCCCATACGTTAATTTCACTGACAGCCTTTGCTGATCGTTATCAGTCTGCGAAGTCATCGATCAGTGAGGATTTAGCTATCATAAAAGAAGTATTCGAGGATGAAGGTCTCGGGGAGCTTCAGACGCATGCCGGCGCTGCTGGGGGTGTCAAGTATACGCCCAAAATGAATCGTGCCCAAGCGCTTGCGATCATTCAAGACGTTTGCCGCCAGTTGGAGCAGCCGGAGAGGGTGCTTCCAGGCGGTTATTTGTATATGACCGACATGCTGGGCCAGCCCGGGTTGCTGGCCGATGTGGGACGTATGTTTGCAACCGCATTCGCATCATCGGATATCGATGTCATTATGACGGTGGAGACGAAGGGGATACCGCTGGCTTATGCCACAGCTGCCTGTATGAACCTGCCGGTCGTCATTGTGAGACGCGACAACAAGGTAACAGAAGGATCAGCGGTAAGCATCAATTATGTATCCGGCTCCAATAAGCGGATTCAGACCATGTCGCTGGCGAGAAGGGCCCTAAAGGAGCAGTCACGCGTACTGATCATTGATGACTTCATGAAGGCCGGCGGCACGATTCAGGGCATGATGGATCTGCTGTATGAATTCAACGCAACGGTGGCGGGTGTCGGAGTATTTGTTGAATCTGCCGAGGTGGGGACAGAGGAACGACTGCTGGAGGATTATGTATCCTTGGCGAATTTAACGGCGGTCGATATGAAGACGAAGCAAACGACGATTGAACCAGGCAACTTTTTTAATTAATGGAATGTCACAGAGGAGGTAATTCTGGTATGAAACATCAACCGCAAATTATCGCTACAAGCAAAGCTCCGGCTGCGATCGGACCTTATTCACAAGCGATCAAGCTGGGCAATTTATTGTTCACATCCGGGCAGATCCCGCTTGATGCTGATGGACAGCTAATCGAAGGCGGCATCGAGGAACAGACGCATCAAGTATTCCGCAATTTGGAGGCAGTGCTTGCTGAAGCGGGAGCAACGTTCGCAGATGTGGCTAAGGCGACGGTATTTATTAAAGACATGAATCAATTCGCAGCTCTCAATGCGATCTATGCATCCTATTTCGGAGACCATAAACCGGCTCGGTCAACAGTGGAAGTGGCTCGACTCCCCAAAGATGTGCTTGTCGAAATAGAGCTGATTGTATCGATTGAAGTCGAATAAAAGTCGAAACCTAGCGAAATGGCTAAACTGGAAAAAAATATTTTAAAAACGAGCAAGTTTTTACCAAAAACATGAAGGAATTTGCATCTGGATGTGGAATTATACAGCAAGTCTTCGATAGGCAAAGGTGGTGAACATAAGTGCAAATTACCGATGTCAGACTCCGCCGTGTAAATTCCGAAGGTCGCATGAAGGCTATTGCCTCCATTACCATTGATAATGAGTTTGTCGTTCACGATATTCGTGTGATCGACGGAAACAATGGTATGTTTGTAGCAATGCCTAGCAAGCGGACTCCTGATGGAGAATTCCGCGATATCGCCCATCCTATTTCTTCAACTACCCGTGAGAAGATTCAAGCTGCAGTACTCGCTGAATACGAGCGTGCGGCAACGGAAGAAGAAGTTATTGAAGAAGGAGCGTAATGACGTTATCTAGGAACGCGTGAGTGGAACTGAATAAGTGCAATGAGTCGATAGATTCGATTCATGGGGAATAAGGGAGCCTAGAGGCTCTCTTTTCTTTTGCTGCTGAATACGCTATATTCAATAGAGAATTTACGGGCGTACTCACTCGTCTCGTCGAATCAGGAGGGAACTAGAATTGAAAATGATGGCGATCGTGCTTGCTGCTGGACAGGGCAAGCGTATGAAGTCGAAATTATATAAGGTGCTTCACCCGGTATGCGGGAAGCCAATGGTTGGACATGTATTGCAAACGGTAAAGGAAGCAGCTTGCGAGCGTACGGTTGTTATTGTCGGCCACGGGGCAGAGGCTGTACAAGCCTATATTGGCGACAGGGCAGAATTTGTGCTTCAAGAGAAGCAGTTGGGCACAGGTCATGCCGTACAGCAGGCCGAATCTCTGCTTGGCGATGAAGAAGGAACGACCGTTATTCTGTATGGAGATACGCCTCTGGTTACGTCTGAGACGATCAAGTCGCTGTTGGCGCTTCATCTATCAACAGGATCAGCAGCAACGGTTCTAACTGCCGTTGTTCCGAACCCGCAAGGGCTGGGACGGATCATTCGCGATGATGCGGGCGGCGTGCTTCGTATTGTAGAGCAGAAGGACTGTACGCCCCAGGAAGAGCTTATAAGCGAGATTAACACAGGAATGTACTGCTTCGACAATCAGAAGCTGTTCCAGGCGCTCAAGAAGGTGACGAATGACAATGCGCAAGGCGAATATTATCTGACGGATGTTATGGAGATCCTTAGAAGCGCTGGAGAGACCGTACAGGCCTATTGCGCTCCTGACTTTGCGGAAGGCATTGGAGTGAATGATCGCGTAGGGCTGGCTGAGGCGGAAGGGCTGATGCGCGCTCGTATTGTGCGCAAGCATCAGATTAACGGAGTAACAGTTGTTGACCCGGCTGCTACATACATAGAAGCCGACGTTGTGATCGGCTCCGATACGATTCTCTATCCCGGCACATTGCTCAGAGGAAGTACGGTCATCGGAGAGGATTGCATCATTGGTCCGCAATCGGATATTACGGATACGGTGATCGGCAATGGCGTTGTCTTCAAGCACTCTGTTTCCGTAGAGGCCATCATCGGAGATGAGAGCGCTGTTGGTCCTTATGCCAATCTGAGACCGGCATCGAAGCTGGGCAGGGAGTGCAAAATCGGCGATTTCGTGGAACTGAAGAATGCAGAGCTGGGCGATGGAAGTAAAGTGTCGCATCTTAGCTACATCGGAGATGCGAAGGTCGGCAAGGATGTTAATATTGGCTGTGGAGCCATTACCGTCAACTATGATGGATATAATAAAGCAGTGACCGAGATCGGGGACCATGCCTTTGTCGGCAGTAATGTTAATTTGATCGCGCCGATTAAGGTAGGCGAGGGCGCATATGTTGTAGCAGGGTCTACAATTACACATAATGTGGATGCAGGCGATCTGGCAATTGCCCGTGAGCGTCAAGTGAACAAGCCGGGATATGCAGAAAAGCTTCGTTCACGCGCCAAAGCCAAAAAAGAGAGAAATAAGTAATTTGTTTATTTAGGCTCTGCAATGGGTAAGAATATATGGAACTCGATTTACAAGGAGGTTTCATATATGGCTATTGCACTAAGAGCCGAGGAACGAACTGTAGGAACGCAAGGTCAATTGAACAAGCTGCGGCAGCAGGGAAGTATTCCGGGTGTCATATACGGGAAACAGCTGGAGAATCCGACATCTATTAAGGTAGATGAGAAGGAGCTGCTGTCTCTTCTGCGCTCGCATCCCCATGCGCTGCTCGAAATAGATGTGCCTGGAATCGGCAAGCAGCCTGTCATGTTGACGGAGGTTCAGCGGGATCCTTTGACACGAACGGTCGTTCATATCGACTTGCATCAAGTGAATATGAACGAGGCGGTGAAGGCACCGGTTCGCATCGAAGCTGTTGGAGAGGCACAGGGAGTGAAGGAGGGCGGCATTCTGCAGCTGATGCTTCATGAGCTGGAGGTGCAGTGCTTGCCGAATGAAATTCCCGAAGTTATCGAAATTAATGTTGCCGGGCTTCAAATCGGCGATAATCTGCTCGTAAGCGATTTGAAGCTTCCGAAAGGGGTTTCGACCCGCATTGATGCGGATCAGGTGGTGGTCACGATTCTCGTGCCGCAGAAAGACCTGACAGAGGAAGAGGCCGAGGATGCCGCCGTGGAAGCGGTAGAAGCGGACTCACGGGCGAAGGAAGCGAATATGGACGCGGTGCATACCGAGTAGAATAGAAAAGACAATAACAGGAAAGGGCTGCCTACAAAGCAGCCCTTTCCTGTTATTGCATTGCATGATGAAGAATGAGTTCGTCGGATGATAAAATATTTGTTAATACCCCGGGCGAGAAACAAAGGTATATTCCTTCCGATCGTAGAAAATATTATTGACCTTGATGAAATTTGAACAAAATTGTTCAATGAAGCCGATATCACTATGCTCCCTGTGCAAATAGATCTGAATAGGAACGTGACATTCGCGATGATCGTCGAAATGAACATCATCAAAAATGAGTTGACCATTTAGATACATCGAAGACTCTCCTTTGAATTCAATGTATGGCTTTATGCCGTTTATATACATATGACAATCGGCAGCGCTCATTCGTTGCATTATTACAAAATATTTCAATGAAAATTTTGCAAAGCGAGCTATTTATCGTGTAATCTGCATATAACAGCAGGAAATCACAGCGCTTTCAAGCCATTTTGGCAGAATATGAGAGAGTTTCTGATGCAACAAAGCGGCTTTAATGGCTAGCTCGCAAAAACAATTAGGAGTTGAAGGTCAGCATGAAATGGATTGTCGGATTAGGCAACCCGGGTACGACATATCAAGGTACTCGTCATAATATCGGGTTCATGGCGATTGATGCGCTTGCCAAGCGGCATGGGATCCATGTAACGCAAAGCAAATGCAAGGCGCTGCTCGGTGAAGGGAATATAGCCGGAACGAAGGTGGCGCTGATCAAGCCGATGACCTATATGAACCTGTCGGGCGAGTCGGTAAGAGGGTTTATGGACTACTACAAGGCGGATCTCGCCGATATGATTGTTGTCTATGATGATTTGGATACAGAGTGCGGAAGAGTGAGGCTCCGCTATCAGGGCAGTGCGGGAGGACATAACGGGATCAAGTCCATTATTGCGCATACGGGCACACAAATCTTCAATCGGGTGCGTATGGGAATCTCCCGTCCGCAGCCTGGCATGAATATTGCGGATTATGTGCTGTCCAATTTCCCCAAGAGCGAGGGAGATCAAGTGAAGGCGATGATTGAAGAAACCTGTGATGCGCTTGAATTTGCTCTGAAGCATCCCTTTGATCAGACAATGGCGAAATATAACCGTTAGAATTCGGCGGGTTCGGGCATACTGAGGGTATATCAAACCTTCAGGAGGCATAATATGGCTGTGAATTATATTTGTCGTCATTGCAAGTCCGCAATGGGATCAATCGAGAGCACAGGAATTACGGAGCTGCAGCTCGGTTTCCATTTCTTGACCCCCGAAGAACGCAGCGATATAATAGCGTATAATCCGAATGGAGATGTGACGGTTAAAGTGGTATGTGATTATTGTCGCGAAGCGATTGACAGCAATCCGGAATTGCTGCTTGTTACAAGTCCTCTTCAGTAGGCAGAACGAATAGCAGCGAGGAGTCTTGGCGCACGGCCGAGGCTCCTTTTGTGACGGCATGAATGGCTGCCGTCCCTCTGCTCGTATCCGTGCTTGGCTTGTGGATGAAATGAGGTGCCAGAGCGTTGAAAGCGTTATTAGAGGCGTACGCCGCGGATACAGACTTCCAGTCGGTTCTATCCGGAGTTCAAAAAGGAATGCGCGAACAGCTTGTGTCAGGACTCGCGGGATCATCGCGCCAAGTGATGATTGCAGCGCTGATGCGAGAGTTGGCAAGGCCGATAGTCGTTGTTACCCATAATATGTTTGCTGCCCAGAAGATCGCAGAGGATCTGGCTGAATGCCTGAATGCCAATGAGGTGCTTCTCTATCCGGCCAATGAGCTGGTGGCAGCTGAAGCCGCTATATCAAGTCCGGAAACGCTTGCACAACGAATGGATGTGCTTATCCAGCTTTCGGAGGGCTATCGCGGCATTGTTGTCGTGCCGTTCTCCGGGGTTCGGCGTTATTTGCCTGCGCGCGGCGTGATGGCGAATGCAAGAATCGAGCTGCGCGTTGGGGAAACCCTCTCATTGGAGACGTTTCTGCAGCAAATGGTGGGGCTTGGTTATACGCGTGTAGACAAAGTAGAGAATAAAGGTGATATGAGCGTTCGCGGCGGGATTGTAGATGTCTATCCGCTGACGAGCATTCATCCCTATCGCATTGAATGGTTTGATGATGAGATTGATTCCATCCGGACATTCGACCCCGTCGAGCAGCGCTCTCTTGAGAAGCTGCAGCATTACGTTGTTCCGCCATGTCAAGAGCTGGCGGCAGATGCGGGCAGGTTTGCGGGTGCGGCGCAGCATGCAGCCGAGCTGCTGGAGCAGCAGCTGCTGAAGATGACGGACCGAACGGCGAAGGATCGGCTTCGTGCGGATATTGGCGCAGAGATCGAGCAGCTGCGGCAGCATCAATATTTTCCGGAAATCTATAAATATATTTCATTGCTCTATCCAGAGCGGCAGACGTTGTTCGATTATCTTCCTGAGGATACGCTGCTTATTTATGATGAGCCGACACGGCTGATCGAAACGGGCAGACAGCTGGAGCGGGATGAAGCGGAATGGGCGACCCATCTGCTGCAGAACGGAAAGTCGCTGCCGGGCTTTGTTCTGGCATGCCCATCGGATGAGGTGCTCTATCAGCGTCCATTCCAGACGGTATTCTTGTCGTTGTTCTTAAGGCAGATTCCACATACGCAGCCGCAAAATATTCTGAATGTCGTCAGTCGGGCGATGCAGAACTTCCATGGACAGATGAATGTGCTTAAGGCGGAGATGGACCGCTGGCGCAAGTCAGGGGCCAATGTGATGATGATGGCCGGCAATGCCGAACGTATGGATCGGATGCGGCGCGTGCTTCACGATTATGGCATCGAGCCGCCAATTCTTATCGAAGGCAATCTGCAGTCAGGCTTCGAGCTGCCAGCGATTCACCTTGTCGTCATTACGGAAGGCGAGATGTTCTCGCAGAAGCAGCGCAAGGCGCGGCGAGTAGACAAGAAGCTGGACAATGCCGAGAGAATCAAGAGCTATACGGAGCTGAAGGTTGGCGACTATGTCGTCCATCAGAATCATGGAATCGGCAAATATATTGGAATCGGAACGCTGGAGATTGCCGGCATTCACAAGGACTATATTCATATCATGTACGCTGGCGGCGACAAGCTCTCCGTTCCGATTGAACAGATCGACATGATTCAGAAGTATGTCGGCTCGGAAGAGAAGGATCCCAAGGTCTACAAGCTGGGCGGCAGTGAATGGACGCGTGCCAAGAGCAAGGCGCAATCCTCGGTGCAGGATATTGCGGATGACCTGATCAAGCTCTATGCAGAGCGCCAGGCAACGTCCGGCTTCGCCTTTGGCGCGGATACGACCTATCAGCAGGAATTCGAGGCTATGTTCCCGTATGATGAGACCCGGGATCAGATGAGAGCGATAGAAGAGATTAAGAAGGATATGCAAATCCCGCGTCCGATGGATCGCCTGTTATGCGGCGATGTTGGCTACGGCAAGACAGAGGTAGCGGTACGTGCGGCATTCAAGGCGGCAATCGAAGGGAAGCAGGTTGCTATTCTCGTGCCGACAACGATTCTTGCTCAGCAGCATTACGAGACGTTCAAGGAGCGATTCTCCGAATTTCCGTTCAATATTCAAGTGCTTAGCCGGTTCCGTTCCAAGAAGGAACAGAACGATACGATCAAAGGAATTAAAGCGGGCGCGGTGGACGTTGTAATTGGGACGCATCGCTTGCTGTCGCAGGATATTATTTTCAAAGACCTTGGACTTCTCATTGTCGATGAGGAGCAGCGGTTCGGCGTATCGCATAAGGAGAAGCTTAAGCGGCTCAAAACGAATGTGGATGTGCTGACGCTTACAGCGACACCGATCCCGCGGACGCTGCATATGTCTATGCTCGGTGTGCGAGACCTGTCCGTCATTGAGACGCCGCCGGAGAATCGGTTCCCGGTGCAGACCTATGTCGTGGAATACAGTCCATCTCTCGTTCGCGAGGCTATCGAGCGTGAGTTGGCTCGTGGGGGCCAGGTATATTACCTGTACAACCGTGTCCAGGGAATTACCCAGATGGCGGAGGCGATCAATGCGCTGGTGCCGGATGCGCGCGTGGCTGTCGGTCATGGCCAGATGTCCGAGCAGGAGCTGGAGAAGACGATTCTCGATTTCCTTGACGGAGAGTCGGATGTGCTTGTCAGTACGAGCATTATCGAGACTGGCGTGGATATTCCGAATGTGAATACGCTAATCGTGCATGATGCGGACAAAATGGGGCTGTCGCAGCTCTATCAGCTTCGCGGTCGTGTAGGCAGATCCAATCGTATTGCTTATGCTTATTTCACCTACCAGCGGGATAAAGTATTGACAGAGGTTGCCGAGAAACGGCTGCAATCCATTAAGGAGTTCACAGAGCTCGGCTCTGGCTTCAAAATTGCGATGCGGGACTTGTCCATACGTGGAGCGGGCAACCTGCTTGGAGCCGAGCAGCATGGCTTCATCGCTTCGGTCGGCTTCGATTTATATTCGCAGATGCTGGCTGATGAAATTGCCAAGCGCAAGGCGGGTATGGATGGTCAGCCGGTAGAGCAGGAGAAGGAAGTGAGCACAGTTATCGATATGAGTATCGATGCTTACTTGCCCTCGGCTTATATTTACGATAGCATACAGAAGATAGAGATCTATAAAAAGGTGGCGGCAGTGAGGTCGTTCGAGGAAGCGGATGATCTTAGAGAGGAACTGGTCGATCGATTCGGCGATTTGCCGCAATCGGTAGACAACCTGCTGGCGGTAGCGCGTCTGAAGGTGCTTGGCGCTGTCTGTGGTATCGAGCAAATAAGCAGCCGCGCGGATGATGTATTGATTCGCTTCGCGGAACGTGAGAAATTGCGGATGGATACGAAGAAGGTGGATCAGCTCTGCCTGCAATTTGAGAACCGGTTTAAACGCTCGACCGGGAACGAGGCTAACCCTCTGATTCAATTGCGCGGCAAAGGTCTCACGATGGAACAGAAGCTTGAATTGTTAGAGCGGTTCTTGGTACACATTAGAGATACTAACCAATCGAAAGGGGAATTACAGGATGTTGCGCACTAACTTTTGGAAGAAGGGGATTCTGCTCGCAATGGCAGCCCTCTTGATCGTCGTGCTTGCGACGGGTTGCGGCAAGGATGAAGAAGAGGTTGTGGCGACCTATAAGGATGGAGAGGTAACGAAGACGGAATTCGATAAATACTTGGCTTTCTTCAGTATTCTTCAGCCGGGCTCCGAGATGTATATTGCGATTCCGCAATTCAAGGAGCAGCTGCTCACCCAGTTTATCGGCTACAAAATATTGCAAAGCCGTTTGGATGATAAGAAAGACGATGAAGTTGAGAAGGAAATCACAGCATTCTATACAGAGTTCGAGAAGCAACGCAGCTCTAATGAGGATCTGAAGAAGAAAGTGGCAGACGCCGGACTGTCTGGCGATGATATGAAAACATTTTATCGCATGGTAGTCAGTGTTACAAAGGATCAGGACAGTAAAATTACGGATGCTGACGTGAAGAAGTACTACGATGAGAAGGCCAAACCAGACTTCAGTATCGTTAGTGTTCGCCATGTGCTTGTGAAGACGACAGAGAGAGAAACCGGCGCAGAAGTCCGCAAAGACGATGCTGCACTAGCTCTGGCCAAAGAAGTGAAGGCGAAGCTGGATGCTGGCGGCGACTGGAATGCCATTGCCAAGCAATACTCTGAAGATCCGGGCTCTAAGGATAACGGGGGCCTGTATGAGAACGTGGAGGTCTACACGTGGACACCAGAATTCAAGGCGGCAGCTATAGCGCAAGCAGTTGGAACGATTGGCGAGCCGGTGAAGACGATGGACGGATACCATATTATGAAGGTCGAGAAGCGTGAAGAGCAAGAGTTGGACAAGCTGTCTGAGGAGGAGAAGGGCAGTATAAGACAGGCGACTCTTTCTAACCGAATGGACGAGTTCATGAAGAAAGAGCTTCCTGGCTTGATAACTAAGATTAACCTTCCGAAAGAAGAAGCGCCGGCAGAGGATAGATCGACGATACCGGAGGAAATGCCTCGGAATGACGCAGACAAGCCGGATGAGAAGGCTGAAGATAAGACAGAAGAAGCGAAATAAGCCCATTTCGCGTCAACATGCAGGACAAGCACTCCAGGAATAGGGGTTGCTTGTCCTTTTTTATTGAGTACTCCGTCCGTTTATTCCGCCCTAGAGGGGTAATGGTAAAGAGATACACTAATTTTGCAGAGACGCTGACAGAGGAGGAGAAGAGGAACATGAGTGGAAGGATAATATATGTTGGTGCATACACTGGCGAGGATGAAGAGGGAATTACGGTATTTCAGCTTCAAAATGATGGAGGCAAGCTGAAGAGGCTGCATGGAATAGCGGGTATCGCAAATCCGTCATTCCTGACATTGAATGCAGACCGAACACGACTGTATGCGGTGAGCGAAGCTCCGGATGGCGATGGATATATTGCGAGCTTTGCGATAAATAGCAAGGATGGGGAGCTCACGCTGCTTAACAAGCAATCCTCCCGTGGTTCTGCGCCGTGTCATGTGACGCTTGACGGAGAGGAGCAGTATCTCGTCGTTACGAACTACAGCGGCGGCAATGTAGTCTTGTATCCGGTAGAGGTCGATGGTACGGTTGGAGCTGCTGCGCAAATTATTGCACATTCAGGGCAGGGGCCTCGTCATGATCGCCAGGAGAAGGCGCATCCTCATTCCTCCATTATGTCTCCAGACAATGAGTATGTTATCGTTGCTGATCTGGGGATAGACAAGCTTGTTCATTATCGTCTTGATCGCAAGGCAGGAAAGCTGATCTTTCATAGGGAGACAGAGGTGCTGCCTGGGGCTGGACCGCGACATCTCGTCTACCATCCTAATGGGGAACTGCTCTATGCGCTGAATGAACTGAATAGTACAATCGCAGTTTATAATTACGCTGCTGCGGATTCGACGCTTGAATCTATACAGACCATCGCTGCGCTGCCGGAGTCGTTCCAAGGTACAAATACGAGTGCGGACATCCATCTAACGAGCTGCGGCCGGTTTCTATATGCATCCAATCGCGGACATGACAGCATTGCGGTTTTTCGGGTTGATGCAGCAGGGCTGCTGGCTCTGATCGAGCATGTGCCAAGCGGAGGGCGGACACCTCGTAATTTCGCTCTTGCGGCAGATGATCAGTTTTTACTGGCTGCTAATCAAGATTCTCATAGCATCGCCGTTTACTCCGTTCATTCGGAAACCGGACAACTGGTTGACCTTGAACACAACCTCAATATTGAGGCGCCGGTTTGTATTCGATTCTTATTGTGATAGTAGACTGTGATGAGAACTAAAGGTGCGAACAAATAAGGCCGGATTCAAAGCAGCCTTATTCCAACTAAGGTTGTGGAGTGGTAGTAGGCATAATTGGAGTTTGCGGCTCATTGTTCATCGTAATTATGAGATCGATACTGTTTGAACCTCTGAAAGCACTGGTTAAAACTGGTGACTCAGAGGTTTTTTTGTTTTTAAAAGAAAATTAATGGCCGCTACAATGTTCAATAGCACCTAATCTTTATGTTATATATATGTTATATTCGGCGAAATAGAAGAGCGGAAAAGCGACTTGATTCTAAGAGATTCAACATTAATGTTAACTACATGTTAGTTTGAGTGTAGAAAATGAGTAAATGGAGTCGAAATACAGAATTAAAAAGATTTTCATGTAATATATATTGACATATAAGTTTTGGTAAAACTATAATGAATCAACGAACGAAGGAGCGTTAGATGCGTTGAACGTTCGGAATAGAGAAAAAAATGACTCGGGGAGTGGGAGAATGAGAAAAAATGTTTGGAAAAGCGTTTCTTTGTTGTTAATTGCTCTCTGTATCGTCATAACAGGCTGTAGCAGCGACAACAAGGAAAAGACAAATGCAGGTACGGACGGCGGAGCCAACACGGCTAGTGATGGAGAAATCAAGGTCGGCATTCTGCACTCGCTTAGCGGTACGATGGCAATCAGTGAAGTATCCGTGAAGGAAGCGGAGATGATGGCTATTGATGAGATTAATGCCAAAGGGGGCGTGCTAGGGAAGAAGCTTGTACCTGTTGTAGAGGATGGCGCATCCGATTGGCCGACTTTTGCAGAGAAGGCAAGGAAGCTCATATCTGAGGATGGTGTAGCGACTGTATTCGGGGGCTGGACCTCGGCAAGCCGAAAAGCGATGCTGCCCGTATTCGAAGAGCTGAACGGCTTGCTCTGGTATCCGGTTCAGTACGAAGGACTGGAAGCTTCTCCGAATATCTTCTACACAGGCGCGACAACAAATCAACAGATCGTTCCGGCGGTAACGTGGCTGCTCCAGAATCGAGGCAAGACGTTCTTCTTGCTTGGCTCCGATTACGTGTTCCCGCGTACGGCGAACAAAATCATTAAAGAACAGCTGAAAGCCGAGGGTGGCGAGCTAGTGGGCGAAGAGTACACGCCTCTTGGCCACACGGACTATGCGACGATAATAAGCAAGATTAAAGCGGCGAAGCCGGATGTTGTTTTCAATACATTGAATGGGGACAGCAATGTTGCTTTCTTCAAACAGCTTAAGGATGCCGGAATTACGGCGAAGGATATGACGACACTGTCTGTGTCGGTGGCTGAGGAGGAAATTCGGGGTATCGGCGTGGATGTGCTGGAAGGGCATCTTGCAGCGTGGAATTACTATCAGTCGACAGACACGCCGGAAAATAAAACGTTCGTGGAGAACTACAAGAAGAAGTACGGGGCAGATCGCGTTACGGCTGATCCCATCGAAGCCGGTTACGATGCTGTCTATCTGTGGGCAGCGGCAGTAGAGAAGGCAGGCTCCACTGATGTGGCGAAGGTGAAGGAAGCGGCTAAAGGTCTGGAATGGGATGCGCCTGAAGGCAAAATCAAGATCGATGGCGATAACCAGCACATCTACAAGACGGTCCGTATTGGCGAGGTGCAGGCGGATGGACAGTTCAAGGAGCTGTGGAATTCCGGCGATCCTGTGAAGCCTGATCCTTATCTGAAGGGATACGACTGGGCGGGCAGCTTAAGCGCAGGCAACTAATTGATCCTTCTTAAAGAGCTTTTCAATGGCAGGTGATGGCGGGGAGGGTATTCGTCGGCTGACGCCTCGAATACCTCCCTTGTCCTGTTGCCTGATGCTGTTCTCTCAGGGGTGAGTGTATGGATGTTATTGTGCTCCAGCTGTTTAATGGTTTCAGCGTCAGCTCTATCTTGCTGCTTATTGCGCTAGGCCTTGCGATTACATTCGGACTTATGAAAGTCATTAATATGGCGCATGGAGAGCTTATTATGATTGGCGCCTATTCAGCGTATGTCGTTCAGAACTTGTTTCTCTCCTATATGCCCTCGTCGATGTTCAATTGGTACTTTATTGCTGCGATTCCATTCAGCTTTATCGTTGCTTTTCTAATTGGGCTTCTGCTTGAGGCGACATTGATTCGATTCCTTTATGGAAGACCTCTAGATAGCTTGCTGGCAACTTGGGGGATTGGACTCATGCTGCAGCAGCTTGCACGAACGATCTTCGGCGCTCCTAATGTCGGGGTAACAAGCCCGTCTTGGCTGAATGGCGGGATGACGATTATGGGCGATGTTGTACTGCCATATAAACGTTTGTTTATTATCGCGCTTGTCTGTCTATGCTTGGTCGCGATGTACGTATATATTTACCGCAGTCATTCTGGACGCCGGATGCGGGCTGTGATGCAGAATCGCGAGATGGCGGCTTGTCTGGGCATCTCGACACGCCGTGTCGATGCGATGACATTTGCTATTGGCTCTGGCATTGCGGGCATTGCCGGCTGTGCGCTGACGTTGATGGGTCCGATTGGTCCGTCCATAGGGACGTATTATATCGTGGATGCTTTCATGGTCGTTGTGCTGGGCGGTGTTGGCAAGCTGATCGGAACGGTGTTCGGAGCGCTTGGCATCGGACTGTCCAATACGGTGTTTGAATACTGGACTACAGCCTCTCTTGGCAAGGTGCTGGTGTTCCTGTGCATCGTCGCCTTTCTGCAATGGAAGCCAATGGGGCTTGTGGCGATGCGCTCGCGTTCACTTGACTAAGGGATAAAGGTGGGACTATGCATGCATAAGCGATTGATGTCGCGCCAGCGGCTATGGCTGCTGGCGGGGTATGCGGCAGCGGCGACGGCGCTGTTCTGCGCACCGCTCTTCCTAAGTGATTTTCGCCTTAATTTGCTCGCTAAGTTTCTGGCATTCGCCATTGTTGCGCTCGGTCTGGATTTAATATGGGGCTATACCGGTATTCTGAGTCTGGGTCACGGGGTGTTCTTCGGTCTGGGCGGCTATGCAATGGCGATGTATTTGAAGCTGGAGGCGAGCGGCGGCCGTCTGCCGGATTTTATGGATTGGAGCGGCCTGTCTGCGCTGCCGTGGTTCTGGAAACCGTTCAGCAGCTTCGGCTTTGCGTTTGCGGCGGGTATTCTGCTGCCTGCCTTGCTGGCATTGGTGCTGGGCTATTTTACTTTCCGCAATCGGATAAAGGGCGTTTATTTCACGATTCTAACGCAGGCGCTTGTCATCATTACCGTTACGCTGTTTATCGGTCAGCAAGCGTTCACGGGCGGAACGAATGGCATTACGGGATACGGCAAGCTGTTCGGACAATCGCTTGCTTCGCCGGATACGAAGCAGATGCTGTATTGGGTGACGGTCATCGCGCTCATTGCTGCTTATGCGTTATGCCGTTTCCTTGTCAAAAGCCGGTTCGGCAAGGTGCTTCGGGCAATTCGCGATGGCGAGAACCGGGTTCGGTTTATCGGCTATAACCCAGCTATCTATCAAATGGTTGCGTTCAGCATTTCAGCTGGATTGGCCGGACTTGCCGGCATGCTGTTCGTCCTCCACGTTGGCATCATCTCGCCATCTATGATGGGTATCGTTCCTTCGATAGAAATGGTGCTATGGGTTGCGATTGGCGGGCGCGGAACGTTGATTGGCGCGGCGCTTGGAGCTATTCTGCTCAATTCAGCCAAAAGCGTATTCAGTGAATCCTACCCTGACGCCTGGCTGTTCTTCATGGGCCTGCTGTTCGTCATCGTCGTTGTGTTCTTGCCGAAGGGCGCGGCTGGTTTGCTTGGACAGTTCAAGTGGCTTAGAAGAAGGAGGGCGAAGCATGGAGAAGGGGATGGAGTCCACTATCCTGCAGTGTGACGGGGTGACGGTTGATTTTGACGGATTCAAAGCGGTTCAAGGGATGAACTTCCGGCTTGAAAAAGGTGAGCTGAGATTCCTTATCGGACCTAACGGAGCAGGTAAAACAACGATGCTGGATGTGATCTGCGGGAAGGTTAAGCCGACTATAGGCAAGGTATTGTTCGGGGGGAAGGTTGATATCACCAGGAAGAAGGAGCATCAGATCGCCGAGCTTGGCATCGGACGCAAGTTCCAGACGCCATCGATATTCCCGACACTTACGGTGTTCGAGAATTTGGAGATTGCGATGCGGCAGAATCGGAGTGTGCTCGCTGCTCTTCGCGCGAAGCTGAGGGCAGAGGAGCAGGAGCGGATCGAAGCGCAGCTGGAGATGATCGGCCTTCAAGAGAAAGCCTCTTGGCGGGCTGGCGGGCTCTCCCATGGGGAGAAGCAGTGGCTTGAGATCGGAATGATGCTGCTGCAGGAGCCGGAGATTCTGCTGCTGGATGAGCCTGTTGCAGGGATGACAGACAATGAAACGGAGAAGACGGGCGAGCTGCTCCGAGCGATCAGCCAGACGCAGTCGATTGTCGTCGTGGAGCATGATATGGAGTTTGTCCGTAATTTCGCAAGCAAGGTGACCGTCATGCATGAAGGAAAGCTGCTCAAAGAAGGTTCCATGGAGGAAGTGCAGCGGGATGATCGGGTTGCGGAGGTTTATCTGGGGAAAAGGCGGGATGCCGATGCTGGCCGTTCGACAGCTTGAAGCGGGATATGGCGAGAGTGTCATTCTACGGAATGTAACGTTGGAGGTGCAGCGCGGCGAGGTCGTCTGCTTGCTGGGCCGCAATGGCGTAGGCAAGACGACGCTTATGAAGAGTATTATGGGTGTCCTCAAGGCTCGCAAGGGGCATGTCACTTACAGCGGAGCTGATCTGACGAAGCGGGCGCCTGGGGAGCGGGCGAGGCGGGGGATTGGTTATGTGCCGCAAGGCAGGGAGATATTTCCTCAGCTGACCGTGTTCGAGAATTTGCTGCTTGGTCTGGAGGCGACTCCTGGCAAGGGTCGCATAATTCCTGAATCAGCTATTATGAAGTTTCCAGTGCTGCCGACCATGTATGGACGGAACGGCGGCGATCTGAGCGGGGGACAGCAGCAGCAGCTTGCCTTTGCCCGCGCGCTGGCATCTGAGCCAGCACTGCTGCTGCTTGACGAGCCTTGCGAAGGCATACAGCCGTCAATCGTGGATGATATCCGGGATGTTATTCGGTCCATCAAAGCGGAGGGAGGCACGGCTATTCTTCTTGCAGAGCAAAGCTTGGAATTCGTGAAGAGTGTCGGGGACTATTTCTATATTTTGGAGAAGGGTTCTATTGCATGGGAGGGTGGCTTGGAGGCTTTGGATGATGAAGTCATTCGCCGTTATTTGACCGTGTGAGCGAACGATTTATGGGAGGGAATTTGATATGCACATTCCAGATGGATTTCTTGACACGAAGGTGTGGATAACGACGACAGTGATCGGAGCGAGTGCGGCAGCTTACAGTCTGAAGCGAACGAAGCTGGCTCTGCAGCCTGATAAGGTGTCTATGGTAGCGTTGATAGGGGCGTTTGTTTTTGCCGCTCAGATGATTAATTTTCCTATTGCGGGGGCGACCTCGGGTCATTTTCTCGGTGGGGCATTGACCGCAATCTTGTTCGGACCCTGGATTGGGACACTCATTATGGCGGCAGTACTCGCTATTCAGGCGATTGTGTTCCATGATGGAGGCGTGACGGTATTAGGTGCTAATGTGCTATGCGCTGGAGTTATCAGCTGTTTTGCCGGATATGGCGTTTACCGTGCGGGAATGGCTCTATCGCGCGGCAGAGGACGTATTATAATCACATTCCTCGCGTCGTGGTTGTCCATTGTGGCTGCATCTGCTGGTGTGGCGTTGCTGCTGTCATGGTCAGGAACCTTCGAGCTGGGCACGGCGCTTGGGGCAATGATCAGCTGGCACAGTCTGATCGGCATTGGAGAAGGGGCAATCACAGCTGTTGTAGCGGGCTTCCTGCTGGAGCGGAAGATGACGCTTGCCAAGGGAGAGATGCAGCATGCTTAATGATAAGGAAACAAATGCTGCTGGGGCAGAGAGTGCGAGCTCTTATGTTATTACGGTGAATAAGACCAAATGGATCATTATGCTGGCATCGACATTCGCGGTTGCAGGGCTTCTGTCGCCCTGGGCGTCTTCTTCCCCTGACGGACTGGAGCGTGTCGCTGAAGATCATGGATTCCTTGATTCTGCAAAAACAGTCTTTAACTGGGCTCCGATACCGGATTATGAAGTCGCTGGGTTGTCAGGAAATGCGCTGAAGGTTGGCTCGGCGGGGGTTATCGGTGTTCTTGTTATGCTGGCCGCGCTATGGGTGATCTCTCGTAATTATGGAGGCCGAGGCAATCACGGAGACGGCAGCGGCATGCCGGCTGCACATAAGTAATCGGTGTAAATGTTTTCGCATCCTGCTGCTCATACATGAGAAGCAGGATGTTTGCTGTATATGGCCCTTTGGCCCTTTGGCAGCGGTGAGGACACCCGTACCGTCCCACCGCGCGCTGGGAGCTGCGCGCGGTGCAGAAGAATGGTGGACTTGGATAGTGCCCACTGAGATGGAATTCATTCCGTGATATTGAAGCGCTTTGCTGGGTATCCTTTACGCTAAGAACGAATTCATGGGAGCAATTGATTTTGTTTGGCCCGATCGGGGAAGGGGGCGGTCACGACGAGCAGCAACAGCGGCTTAGGCTGTACGAACGCTGATGGTAATGGGGCGACAGGTGTCAGATAGGGTGAAGGACGGGGCAATTCGTGCATAAGAATCTGGGAGGGGATGAATACTATGGTCAGATTCGAAATCAACATTTTCATGGATCATCTCCTCTTGATCGATAGACAAGCTGTATGTATCCCAGTCAAATTCAAATCTTCAAGGAAAGTGGGGCAACTAGAATATGAAAGCAACTGGAATTGTTCGCCGCATCGATGATCTTGGCCGGGTCGTCATACCGAAGGAAATCCGCCGTACATTGCGTATACGCGAAGGCGATCCGTTAGAAATATTCGTTGACCGTGATGGAGAGGTTATTCTGAAGAAATATTCGCCAATCGGAGAATTGGGTGACTTCGCCAAGGAATATGCGGAGTCGCTATCCGAAAGCACGAACCATATTGCCATGATTACCGACCGTGATCATATTATTGCACTGGCGGGCGCCCCCAAGAAAGAATATTTGGAGAAGCAGATCGGGGCATTGCTTGAAGGCTGCATGGAGAATCGGAAAACGGTAGTGGAAGCAACGGGCGGTTCATTCGAGGTTGTTAAGGATATCGGCGAAACCTTCAGCTCCTTCGTCGCTGCTCCCATCATTGCTGGCGGGGACCCTATTGGCACGGTTGTCCTGCTTAGCAAGGAAGAGAATGTGAAGATGGCGGATATGGAAGTGAAGATGTCGGAGACCGCCGCGGGTTTTCTCGCCAAACAGATGGAACAATAATAGAGAAGCTTCCTGGAGATTGCTCTTCAAGGGAGCTTTTTTTTGGGAAAAATGAACCTTTAGGCAGCAGCTGCAGCATCCTTGCATATATTCTGCTTATTGTACGAGCAGGAGCATTACGGGGTATAATGAGGGATAGGAGAAGAGATAGGCGGTGCACGAATTGGAGAGCGGGCTGGACAAGAATGCGGTTCCTTCCGGCACCAGTGCCGAGACTTCCGCAGCTGACGGGCCGTCCGTGGATCCGGGCAGGCGTGCAGGCAAGGCCTCGTTGTGGAGAGGCGCGGCAGTGATGGGGATTGCGATGTTAATAAGCAAGGTAATCGGTACCTTGCAGAAGATACCGCTGCAAAATATTGCGGGTGATCGAGTGTTCGGGATCTATAATGCAGTTTATCCGTTGTACCAGCTGCTGCTGGTCATGGTGACAGCCGGATTTCCTGTAGCTGTGTCGCTACTGGTCGCTGAGCGAGAGGCTGTTGGAGACCATGCGGGTTCCCGAAGGGTTCTGGGCGCGAGTGCGCTGCTGCTGTCTATTAGCGGTGCGGCAGGTTTTATATTGTTATGGGTCGGGGCTGATTGGATTGCAAGCTGGATAGGCGACAGAGGGACAGCGCCCGCTATTCGGATGGCGGCTCTTGCGCTGTGGGTTGTGCCGCTCATGGCAGCTCTTCGTGGTTATTATCAGGGGCTGGGGAGGATGCTACCCTCCGCGATATCGCAACTGACTGAGCAGAGTGTCCGGGTTGCAGCCATGCTCATGCTGCTGGCAGCGGGCTGGCAGCTGGGCTGGGCTGAGCCGGAGCTCGCTGCTGGAGCGACGGCGGGCTCGGCCATAGGCGGAGCTGTTGGGCTCGGGGTCATGGTCGCGTACTGGCTTCGCGACCCTCGCCGCCGCAGCGGAGAGAGGCGGAATGATTCGAGCGGGGATGTCGGGAGCGGGGGGACCGAGAGGGATAGCCGTAGGAACGGCGATATCGTGCAGGATGGCTCTGGAAGCGGCGGGGCCGAGCAGGATAGCCGAAGGAATAGCGATGTCGTACGCAGCGAGGCTCGCGATTTCGTGATGAAGAGGGGCGATGTCCCAGATAGCCGGAAAATGCCCAGAGGGCTTGCCGCTACTGTACGCCGTCTGTCCGCGCTTGCCCTGCCTGTTGCTTTGGGGGCATTAGCTGTGCCAGTCCTGAGCGTTGTTGATGCCTTTTCTATTCCTCGTCTTCTACGCGACACGGGGGCAAGTGCAGCCGATTCCTTGACTCTATTCGGCCTTTACAGCAGAGGCCAGCCGCTTGTGCAGCTGGTTGTCATGGTTGCAGGCGCGATAGGCGCAGCGCTTGTTCCTGCGTTAGCGGCGGCGCGCATGCGCGGTGACCAAGCGGCTGTACGCCAGCATGCCGCGCTTGCGATGCGGGCGGCATGGTCCTTAGGCGCCGCCGCTGCCGTCGGGCTCGTTATTCTGGCCGAGCCCATTAATGTGCTGCTGTATGCGGATGATAAGGGATCGTTAGCTTTCGCTCTTGTAGGCTGTACCGCGCTTGCCGGTACTGTTAATGCGGTTGCAGCGGCGATGCTGCAGGGAATTGGCCTGCTGCGCGGGCCGATGCTGTTCATGCTTGCCGCTGCTGCTCTTAAGGCGGCACTCAACGCTGTGCTCGTGCCGCCTTTCGGCATTGCTGGCGCGGCCTGCGCGGGCATTGCCGCGCTTGCGGTCGCCGCCCTGCTGAGCGCGGGCGCCGTTCGCCGCGCCACAGGCGCAGCTATGCCCGCACGCCATGCTGCGGGCATAGGACTTGCGCTCGCGGTCATGGCCGCGGCGCTCATCCTGGCCGAGCGCGGCGGTGCTGCGCTGCTCGGCCCTGCGCTGCCGCCGAGGGCGGCAGCTGCGGCGCTTGCGCTCGGGGGCACCGCCCTCGGCGCAGCGTTGTTCTTCGCCGCCGCGCTGCGCAGCGGCTGCCTGCAAGCGCGCGATCTGCGCGCATTGCCCGGCGGCGAGGCGATCGCCTCGCGCTTGCGTCGCTGGCGGCTGCTGCCGCGCGGAGAGTAGCTGCCTGCGGCGCAAGCAATTCGCTGGCTGGCTGCCCCGCCGACTGTAACATTTCAATGCGTGATAGCGTTAACAATAGAGGAGGATACATACATGCAACCAAGTATTACTGTCGTCGGGCTTGGCACGGGGGATACTGATCAGTTGACGATGGGCATTTGGCGGAAGCTTCAGGCTGCTGAACATCGTTACGTGCGGACGGACAAGCACCCAACGATGCGGCTTTTTACGGATCATCAGCTATCTTATACGTCATTCGATTATTTGTACGAAGAGCTTCATTCCTTCCCGGATGTCTACGCGGCGATTGCGGATGTGCTGCTGGAGAAGGCTGCCCTGGAGGGCCATATTGTGTATGCCGTCCCGGGACACCCGATGGTAGCCGAACGCACAGTTCAGCTGCTGCGCGATCGTTGCTCACAGGAGGGCATCACGCTCACTGTCCTTGGCGGGGAGAGCTTTCTTGACCAGGCGTTCACACGGCTTGGCTTTGATCCCATCGAGGGGTTTCAGCTGCTGGATGCAACAGCGTTGGAGCCATCCCTGCTGCAACCTAAGCTGCACACTTTAATCGGACAGGTATATGATGAATATACCGCCTCTGACGTCAAGCTAACGCTGATGGAGCGGTATCCGGACGATCATCAGGTGACAGTCGGCCATGCGCTTGGCGTTCCTGAAGAAGAGCAGATTACAACCGTTCCTCTATATGAGCTGGATCGGCTTCAGGGGTATGGAAACCTATCGCTGATCTGGATTCCGCAATCGAATGACGCGGCGCTTCAGAACCGTTCTTTTGACCGGCTGCATGAAATTGTCTCCATCCTGCGAAGTCCTGATGGTTGTCCGTGGGATCGCGAGCAGACGCATCAATCGATTCGGAAGAACTTCATCGAGGAGACGTATGAAGCCATTGAAGCGCTCGACAACGATGATCCTGACGGCATGCGCGAGGAGTTCGGCGATGTTATTCTTCAAGTCATGCTGCACAGCCAAATGGAAGAGGAGATGGGCTCCTTCTCCGTCTATGACGTCATACAAACGCTGAACGAGAAGCTGTTGTTCCGTCATCCGCATGTGTTTGGCGAGCTGGGTGCCGTCGATGCTCAGGAAGCCCTCCAGAACTGGGAGCAGATGAAGGCAGAGGAGAAGCGCCGCAAAGGCATCGATCCTGCACTACAATCGAAGCTTGACGGTATTCCTCCGGATCTGCCTGCACTCATGAAGGCTTATAAGATTCAGAAAAAAGCAGCCAAGGTAGGCTTTGATTGGGATGACATCAACCCGGTATTGGATAAAATCCAGGAGGAGCTCGGCGAGCTGCGCGAAGCGATTGCAAGCAAGGATTCGGAGGAGCAGGCTGCTGAGCTGGGGGATTTGCTGTTTGCGACGGTTAATGCATCGCGATTTATCCATGCGGACCCTGAAGAGGCGCTTGCGCGAACGAATCAGAAGTTTAGAAAGAGATTCTTATATATAGAAGAGCAGCTTCGTATAAGTGGACGAACGTTTGACCAAACTGATTTAACAGAGATGGACCGTTATTGGGAGGAAGCCAAGCGGATTCCATGACCTATTTCGTCAAAAATCGTTCAAATTCCCCAGGAATCGCAAAAAGTTTGCCGAAACAGCAGGATTTTTTTAGGAGCAAGCAGAATAGTATCTTTCGAAAGAGAGCAATCATGCAGCACCATGGCGCTCCTCTGGCTTATCAAGGAACTATCGCAGAAAACTGGGCATATGCTTACGAAGCAAGTTTTCTACTCGCAGGAAGCTTAACAGGTTACTATCGCAGAAAACTAGGCATATGCTTACGAGGCAAGTTTTCTACTCGCAAGAAGCATAACAGGTTACTATCGCAGAAAACTTTTGGGAGGCTAAAAAAACATGAACAAAACAGATCTGATCAACAATATTGCAGCTAAGAGCGGCTTGACTAAACGTGATGTTGAAGTCGTATTGAACGGATTCTTGGGTGAAGTAACTGACGCGCTTGCAGGTGGAGATAAAGTCCAACTGATCGGCTTTGGCACGTTTGAAACTCGCAAACGCTCTGGACGTACTGGCCGCAACCCGCAGACAGGCGCCCCGATCACAATCGCTGAATCCAATATTCCTGCATTCAAAGCGGGCAATAAGCTGAAAGAAGCAATCAAGTAGTTCATGCGCTTAGATAAATTTCTCAAAGTATCGCGTTTGATCAAACGGCGCACTGTCGCCAAAGACGTATCCGACCAAGGACGTGTCTGGATCAATGAACGTGAAGCCAAAGCGAGCAGCACCGTCAAAGCCGGCGATGAGCTCAAAATTCAATTCGGCCAGAAAATCATCACGGTCCGCGTGGAGCGGATTGCTGAGACGACGAAAAAGGACGAAGCGAGTGGCATGTATACGTTGTTAAGCGAGGAAGCACGCCAGTCAGAGAATAAACTGGATTGGCAGTAGTTATTCTATCTATTATTTGACCCTCATGTTCAAGGGTCAGTAACTATCGCAATAGCCTGTTCCGACCAATCAGTCGGAATAGGCTATTCTTTTCTTGCAGCGATATCTATGGAATTCTGCTCTGTCTGCTCTTTGTAAAAGGCTTTTTCGTGCTTACAGCTGAGGACCACTCTCTTCAATCAGGCTGTAAGGGGATATTTTCCTCTTATCCCCCTCGATTTGGACGTAAACTTGCGAGATGAGAGTGTTTAAGCCGCAAATTGCAATTAGAATAAAAAGTGGACACCTCGTAACGTTGGACAGATAATAATCCTAATAAAAGGTGAGGTGTTCACAATGGGGAAAACGAGGCAGCATTATAACGACGAGTTTAAATTGCAGA
>NZ_CAKMMF010000041.1 GCF_927798095.1 Paenibacillus plantiphilus
CTGCAATTTAAACTCGTCGTTATAATGCTGCCTCGTTTTCCCCATTGTGAACACCTCACCTTTTATTAGGATTATTATCTGTCCAACGTTACGAGGTGTCCACTTTTTATTCTAATTGCAAGTCATTATTTTTTCATTTGTAATGAAAATGCAAGTTGAATTCTCAGAGTTTAAGTAAACCCGAAATTCGGTATCACTGTCCATGACCGCTTTAAATTCGGAATAGGGGCCGAAATACCAATTATAATTATCAAGCAATACTTCAGCTTGCTTGATATATTGCTGATCCACTGTTCCAGTATTATTGGTACATGCAGAGGACAATAAAACAAATACAATGCCTAATAGGAATACGAATTTTTTCAATGCTGCACCTCCATGTTTTTTCTCAGCCTTAGGTGTTGCCGTGTTTACCGGTACGACGGTTCTCTTCTATGTTGATGTTCCAGATAATGTCTAAATCCCTTCTGCTATTATAAGCGACATTCCAGTAAAAGGTGTGCTTTCTTTACTAAACCGTGACTGCTTCAGGATAGCAATTTGTTCAACGATATACTGACGTTAGTGATTTTACAGCAGTTTGGAATGACGGCATAAGTGATGATTTAATTTATTAAAAATTATTAATGTATAATTCGACAAAATAACCTATTATTCTACAAATATAGACGTTGTAGGTAATGGGTTGTATTCGTATAATTAGAAAACTATGGCATGCATGACCATAGAACTATAAACAGATGGAAGTGGGGATTTTTTTGTACAGGAGAATCATACAGAGAACGCTGTTTTTCGCAGTCATCATGTGTTTAATCAGTCAGCTATTCAGTCCGGCTTTATTCGTTAATCAAGCCCAAGCGGCGGGAACGAATAAAGTCAATCTGCTTTACGCATCAGTGAAGCAAACCTGCGATACCTGCTACTCCTTTCAAGGAGCTGTAGAGGTAGAAAATCTCGCCTATCAAAAAAAGGTAACCGTCGTTTATAACGCGGGCAATCAAGGCTGGAAGGAGTTTCAAGCACAGTACCTGGGTAAAACGGAAGGCAATCTGGAGGCTTGGACGTTCAAGCTTGAAAACCCGGATTTCGCCAATAAACGGATTCAATTTGCGATTAAGTATGAGGTGAACGGCCAGACGTATTGGGATAACAACAACGGCTACAACACCGATTTCCATATCGGATTAGGGCCGGATGTCACGGTTCCGTCGGTCGTATTGCGCAAGTCGAGGCTCATTACAGGCGATTATTCCGCATCGGATGAAGGGCTGAAAGGCCAGGTTCATCTTCTCAATATCGCTTATCAGAAGGAAGTCAAGATCGTCTACTCGACAGACGGATGGGCAACCAGAAAAGAAGCGTTGGCCAAATATGACGGCAAGCTGCCGGGCAGCAGCAATATTGAAACCTGGTCGTTCCAGATCGGACTCCCCGAATCTGTGCAGAAGGCAGAGTTTGCAGTCGCCTATAAAGTGAATGGCGTCACGTACTGGGATAACAACCTGAAGCAAAACTACAAGGCCGTCATTTCCCCTTATACGCTAAAAGCAGTTCAGACGCTTCGCGCCAAGGTGGAAGCCTTGCTGCAAGAGATTAACCAAAATGACAGCATGAGAAACGATGCTGACAAGCTTCGCCGGCTTGAAGAGGCGCTGAATGCCTATAACGAGGCGATTAAAGCAGAAGAGGAAGCAAACTATCAGGAAGCGCTGCGTCTGTTGAACGAGGCCTGGAGCTTGATGTCCGCGATAAAAGCAGAATTGAATACGGCTGCGGCTGCCGTTCAGCGGCTTAAAGACCATCCGACGGGTGATGGCGATGGTGACGGGCTGACGAATGGCTTCGAATTGGACAAGCTTCGTTCGACCGCAAGTCCGTTCAAGCAAGATAGCGATAACAACGGTATTAGCGATGCGAATGAGGATTTCGATGAGGATGGTCTTACTAACCTGCAGGAACAGACCCTTGGAACGGACCCGCTTCTTGATGATACAGATGGTGACGGTCTGACGGACGGAATCGAGGTGCAATTCGGGACCGATCCATTGCAGGCGGATTCGGATGGCAATGGTGTGGCCGATGGTCAAGAGACCTATGAGCAAACCTTCACCGAACCAGCAACCGGCGCCGAAGTGGAAGTTATAGCGGACGGAGATATTTCACCTTACATCTATGTCACGGATGCCTCGCAAATGGTTGTCACAGAAGCGGTATATGCAATGGGACCTATGATCGAGATCGATACGGAGAAAGAGTTCGATAAAGCGACGATCACAATCCCTGTTGATGAAGCCAAGCTGGCAGGTCGCGACATCCAGAACGTCAAGATGGCTTATTTCGATGAAGAGAAAATGACCTTTGTACCCTTGGACGTACAAGGGGTTGATGCGGAGAATGGCATCGTATGGGGGGAGACCGATCATTTTTCACTCTATACGCTATTCTATATTCCGAATTTAAGCTCCATTTGGCAAGTTCCGTTCCATGCCGGAGAACGGGGAACCAGCACCGAGATGACCTTCATCGATGTCATGCTAATCATTGACTCCTCTGGGAGCATGGATTGGAATGATCCTACGGACATTCGCAAGACTGCGGCCAAAAATTTCATTGACGGGCTTATTCCCGGGAGCCGTGTCGGTGTTGTTGTAGGAGACCGCGCCGGACTTGTTGATTTCGATGACCGGGCAAAGCTCGTGCACCCGTTAACAGATAATTATGCGGCGGTTAAAAGCTCGATTGAAACGATCGACTCAGTCGGCGGAACGGATATTGGCGCCGGTGTCGATGTTGCGAATCAGGAGCTGATCGACAATAGCGATGACGAACGGATCAAGGTAGAGATTTTGCTGACAGACGGTGAGGGCGACTATAGCTCCGCGCATACGCAAGAGGCGATTGCCAACGGCATTACGATCTACACGATCGGACTGGGCAGCAGTGTGGACGAGGCGCTTCTCAAAAATATAGCAGGCAGCACAGGCGGCCAATATTTCCATGCCAGCGATGCATCGGAGCTTCCTATCGTATATGACCGGATCAAGGAGATCGTAACAGAGCCGGAAGATACAGATAAAGACGGAATTCCGGATAGCGTTGAAATAAAAGGGATGCGTGTCGGCTCCAAATACGGCTCATTGATCTTCACAGACCCTAATAATCCCGATACCGATGGCGACGGATTGAATGATGGCGAGGAGATTGGCGCTGCGCACAAAATCACGCTGTTCGGCACCGAGCACAGCTTCTACCCGATGTACAGCAATCCGACCGAAGCGGATAGCGATGGCGATGGGCTCACCGACTATGAGGAGCGCAAGGTTTACAATTCTGAGCCATTGTCTAAGGACAGCGACTATGATGGTCTGGATGATTATTTCGAGGTCCACCATAGATATTCCGATGATATAGACCTTCAGACCGAGGGTAGCGGCGGCGATGTTCAGATTCTGAGCTCAGGGGCTCCCTCTTACATTTATTCGTCCGACCCCAAGAAACGGGATACCGATGGTGATGGGTTGACCGATTTTGTGGAGAAAAATGATAAACGATACCATCCGTCCATACCGGATGTGATTATCAAGAAGAGCTACGAATATACAATCAGGAGTACCGCCACATGGCTAAACCGGATTCATGTCTATGCGCCTGTATATGTGCCAACGGGCTCTACGTTAACGATCAAGCCAAAAACAAAGGTCATCAGCTATCTGCCGAACGACACCAGCACTCTGCTCATTCAAGGCACATTAAACGCGGAAGCCGAAGGAACCCTTAATGACCGGATTTATTTTACCTATGGGAATAAAAAGACTGATGCAAACGATAAATATTGGCGGGGAATTGTAGCGGTAGAAAATTCTGAGTTGAATATCGATAATGTCGGAATCCTTGACGCCTACGGGGCATTAACGCTTTATGGAGGCGCAACTCTGAATGCCAGCAATACGCTAATCTATCGCAGTGCTGCGGCTGTGGCCGTGCCGGAGGTCGCTGCAGGATATATCGCATACGGTACAGATGGTACTGCGGATATCAGCATTGATGGCATGGATATCTCCTCCTCTGATACCGGCATGAACTTTAAGAATGCTGTGTACGCATATATTGCCAATACGAAATTGACCAAAGCCGGTATTAAAATTCATTCTAATCTTGATTTCTCTTCTGTAGTATTGGATAACGTCAGTATTGATTACCAGAAGAAGAGTGGCAGTACAGGCGTTGCAGTTTATAACAAAGCAGAAGTTGATATGTACAATCTTACAGTCAGAAATGCTGAAACAGGCATTTATGCGTCCAACTCTTGGGCACATAACACCATAGTTAACGTGAGTGCCAGCACCATTGCTGACAATGGCGTCGGGATCAAAGTATCGGATGCCATGGTTCAGTATGGAGATGATGTTGCTTTTATCCGGAATGGAAAAAATGTCGTACAGGAAAAAGCGGGAGCGCTCTTCTTGTTTGGTGTGGCACAGGGAGTTGTGGCCGAAATTGGCGGCAGCATATACTACTTGCTTCCGGACCTCTTTGCATTCGCCCAAGCTATTGCCAATGAAGCAGTAACGCTGAAGAGTATAAAGAATGCCCTTGGCAGCACATGGAATGAATACGAAGATTCTTTCAACAATCTGTATTATAACTCTGGAAAAGTCCTTAGCGGGGCTTCCACCATGGGTGAGAGTAAGCAATACGGCAGAGATTTGGTGAGAGGCATTGAAGCAATCTCTGTCGCAGGAGCAGCTACGAAGCTTTCGATTAAAGGACTCAGGAATACGGTCGATGCGGTCAAAAAGCATAAAATCGATTGTAATTGTTTCACAGCTGGAACCAAGGTTCAGACAGACCAAGGGGAGAAACCTATCGAGGAAATCGAGGTAGGGGATAAGGTTCTCTCGAAGGATGATGAGACAGGCGAGATAGCTTATAAAGAAGTTGAATGGCTCTTCCAACGTGATGTTGAGGAAACGTATAATATTACTGTTGGTGAAGAAGTCATAACGACAACTGATGAGCATCCGTTCTGGATTGTAGGAAAAGGTTGGGTGGAGGCACAGCATCTTGTGGTGGGCGATGTTCTGACAACTTCTGATGGCAAAGAATTAGCCATTGAGAAGATTGATGTTAAGCAGGAGCACGCCACGGTCTACAACTTCAAGGTGAAGGAATTCCATACGTACTTTGTTTCTAGTCTTGGAATCTGGACGCATAATAAATGTAATCTTGGTCCAGGAAAAGTTGTCTTTACTGGTGATGGTGTTAAACATGTTGAGCAAAGACACATTGGAAATGTTTCAGGTTGGGAAAATAAAAGCAAATGGACTGTAACAGGAGGATATTGGAGAACATACAGCAGAGACACTATTAAAAGTGCTGATAGAGTGTCTATGGACGGCGATAGATTTGTATATGAGAAGCAGTTTAATAAAGTCATGGGTGTCGATGCAAATGGGAACAATTTGTACAAAGTCAGAGTAGTTGTGGACAAAAATGGATATCTCGTGACATCTTTTCCTCAAGCAGATTGGAAATAGATTTGATGCATATAAAAGGAGGGGGAGTATGGGATTGGACATAGTAATGTATAATGATAAAAACGTCAGGATGCAATTAATTGAAATACCAAGAAGTTTGCATGAAGCCATATTTAGTGGCACTCAGATCTGGGGAAGTTACATGTATTTGAGGAAAATCAAAGATTATTATAAGACAAATGTTCGATTTACTGCATCTGAAATAAACTATTTTATCGAGGATTTAAGGCAAATCAAGCAATTTGTGGCTTCTAACTATCATTCAGATTTGATTATGATAATTGAGAAATTGAGTGATGGCAGTGTGAAAACCATACATGTTGCAGGAGATTAAGTTATTGACCTTGAAGGGGACTGCCTTCAAGGTCTTTTTTTTGTGCGTTTGGCAGCACATCGTACTAACGAGTGAAAGACCCTAGCGCACTGGGAGGTGGCGGAAGCGCTTACCGTAGGGGAATCGTGGAACAAATGCGGCAACGTCCGACATTGGATTTCGACAGACTACCAAGCCAAATGAGTAGAGGCGGCTGGGCAAAGACAGAAATCAACGTCAAGGAAACCGAGAGTTAAACAAGATTCTATGGGGATTAGCAGTCAGACAAGTTCAGACCGCTAGAACGTCAAGAAGCCGCGGATGGACAGAAGTCAAAGACCTAAAGGTTGGGGACTTGCTTGTTACGAGTGGTGGGGCTACACTGGCAATAGACAAGATAGAGAAAGAGCCGCGTGAAGCAACGGTTTATAATTTTGAGGTTGCAGATTTCCATTCGTACTTTGTGTCCAATCTTGGGATTTGGGTGCATAGTTATAGGTGATGATGGTACAGTTTACTACACTACAGACCATTATAAAACCTATGCAAAAATCAAATAATTGTAGGAGATGCGCATGAGTACAAATAGTTCTGATGTTGTTTCAGGATTGCAGTATTTCTACATTACCGAGTGTGACATTTCAGATTTTTGTAATCTGCAATGGAAATTTAATGAATCATCAGAAATGAAAGTAGTTGCAAAAATGATAAGAGGAGAGAAGTGTACTACCCTCCATGAACTTTTTCATGAATTTTCGGCGGCTCTTCAATTCCCTTATTACTTCGGTGAAAACTGGAATTCTTTTGATGAGTGTGTAAATGACTTGGAGTGGTTACCGGCAGATGCTTATATTTTGTGTATTAGCCATTCTGAGCAAATTTTGAAATTGCCTAGTAGTGAGGTCGAGATTTTTTTTCGAACTTTATTGAGCGCTGGGCAAGAGTGGATGAGTGGAAGAGATTTAGGAGCGATAACAACGCCATCTACACCATTCAAAGTTGTGTTCCATTGTACAACAGGTACAAGTCAAAATATCGCAATAAAATTCCATGATTTAGGGATTGAACTGAGGCAACTATAAACACTGGTCATGACCACGTTTTTTCAGTTACAGTGTTGGAAATACTCGGAAGTGACAAATCGATTCTAGGGACTGCACAGAAATACATGCGAACTTAAACGATACAACTTCAAATGGAAGCTGATAGAGCATTAGGTAGAATCTAGTCAGCACAGACTCATAAGATATTGACTGTTATCCATAATGGATAACCGTCAGGCTGTCGAGAAAGTCTCGGCAGCTTTCTTTATGTTTAATTGATTTAACACGACTCCGCGTTAATTTAGTTAATAATGGTGACAAATAAATGGTGTCGCATAATGCTGCGTTCTAATCGAGATAAACAGCAGAATTATGAGCATCTGCAAAACAGCTTGAACAAATAAATAGTGGCTCTGCCAAGATTTCAGATATTACATGGCACCATCATCAAGACACTGGCAGGATTCAGTTAGTGGACTCAACGATTCATAGTAAGACTGGGCATACTGGCGGAAAAAGTATTTGGGGTGGAGGCAGGTAAATATCATTAGGGAGGATAGAATATGACTGAGTTAACATGGAAGTATGTAGAGGAAGCGGCTGATTTAAATGAAATTAATAAGGTTGAGGATATCTTAGGAGTGAAATTTCCTGAAGATTTTATTCAATGTGCTATCATTAATCATGGGGCAATGCCAACATTAAATACCTTTGATTTTGAAGGATATAAGGGGGCTTCTGTTGGTGAATTACTCAGTTTTAATTCCAGTAGTTCTATTTATGTTCTGAATATCTTTAACGACATCAGAGACAGACTTTTGGATAGAGTTATTCCGATTGCAAACGACCCGGGTGGTAATTTTATATGTTTTGATTATAGGAAAAAGTTCGTTCCTACGGTAGTTTACTGGGACCACGAACGAGCATTTGAAAACCCTAGTCAGAGTGTTATTTATATTTGTGAGACATTCACAGAGTTCTTAAACAAATTATATATTATTGAATAGTGTTACTGACCTTGAGGACGGCAATCCTCAAGGTCTTCCTTTTACCCCACCTACTAACGAACGAATTATCTTGAAATATCGCCGCCTCCCGTATGAAAATACAGCAGAGGTACAGCGCGATCAGCGACTGTAAGACTCTTTACATTGGTGATGAAGTTATTGAGGCAACGGCGGAGCATCCATTCTGGCTTGACGGCAAGGGATGGACAGAAGTCAAAGATCTGAAGGTTGGAGACTTTCTTGTTACGAGTGGTGGGCTACATTGACAATAGACAAGATAGAGAAAGAGCCGCGTGAAGCAACGGTTTATAATTTTGAGGTGCAGATTTCCATTCGTACTTTGTGTCCAATCTTGGGATTTGGGTGCATAATTGTTTTGTTGATACTGATAAGAAGATGTATCAAGTAGGAGATCACTTTAATAAGCATGGAAGGGCTATGGGCTATGCCTCAAAAAAGAGTACGAGGCTGCTGCAAAACAGTTTGCATTAACTCATTCGAACAATCCCAATGCAACTCTTTATCAAGGAACGTGGAATGGTAAAGGGATTTTGAATGGTACTACTCAGTATGCCGTGACGTATAATAATCGAACTGTAATTATCGATGCTTCCAATGGTCAAGTAATCGATTTTTACACAGGTTCAACGTACGGAGGACTTATTAACCTTAAAAGGCTGAGGTGAGTTGCAATATGGCGGCTGACGAAACTATTATTGCTGGTCAAAGTGTAGGGAAGTATATACTTAATATGCCATATGAAACTATTCTCGAATTGCTAAATGAAGAAAAATATGTAGTGAGAGATTTAATGGAGTACACAGTGGTTGAATGCTCCAATATTAAGTTTTGGATTAGCAAGAAGGATAAAAAAGCCAAACAAATTCTTGTGCAGGGAAGTTTTGAAGGGAAATTCTGCGATGCAATAGGTATTGGCTCTAATTTGACTCAAGTTAAAAATCATGTAGGTGAATGGTATCAAGAATTGGATGCCTACTACGTTAAAAACCACATTGGAATTTGTTTTCAACTTTATGATGAAGACGACTGGAATGCGGACACAGCACCTATACAATTTATTTCAGTTTTCACCCCAGACCTGTAAGGGATTTAAAAAGTGAGCATATACTACTTGCTCCCGGACCTGTTTACATCGCCTAAGCTATTGCTGGTGGACAAGCGGGGCTTCCACCATGGGTGAGAGTAAGCAATACGGCAGAGAGTAACGGGAATACCTTGAAGATTGACAACATCAAGATTGTTAAGCACGAAGAAAAGGTCAAGGTTTACAACTTTACTGTTGCAAACTTCCATACCTACTTTGTAAGCGACTTAGGCATTTGGGTTCATAATATTGACAGCTGTGGTAGAGCAGTAAAATACGCAACTGACCCATTAGCTAAACAACTAGATACACTTGACGATAGATTATATGGAATGTGGAATAAAGGCAGTTTTGATACCGCAGGGGATTTATTGATAAACCACTTCAAAAAACATGGTTCTCAGGTTGGTGCTGAAGATTTGACACAATATATAAGAAAAGCTGAGGGCTTTGCACAGAATCTACGGGGTGCAACAAAGAGTAATGCAGATGGAGCAGTTGAGGGTGTGATAAGGTATAAGAAGAACGGCAAATATATAGATATTGCCCCTGACGGAACAATTATTTCATTTGGGAAATAGGTGAAATGCAATGGACGACTGGAAAAGTATTAAAGTTGATGGTGTGACGAAAATAGAAAAAATTGTTGCTGAGTTTAATGTTTGGGCTATTCAAAAGCTACCATTTCCCAAATTCAAAGTAAAAATAAAGGAGATTAGCACAGGAGGGTTTTCTGGTTCAACTAACGTTGCAGTTAGAAGTTTATTAGATAATGAACCGGAATGGACAATCGGTTTTGGTAATACTATAACTGAATCACTGGAAGATACGATTAAGTCCTTTTTTGAAACGATTGAGGGTATGGAAGAAACAAGCCTATCTGAAGATGACTTCGTATGGTCAGACCCACATGATTTTTAGTATTAAGACCTTGGGGCAGGGTCCTCAAGGTCTTTTTTTTGTGCGCCACGTATGGCGACTAACTAGGCGGTGAAAGTCCGCTGTGGGGGTTTGTAGTTACCAACCACTAGCCAGAAGCAAGGGTGTCCATCGCGAGGTGGAATCTGAAGGAAGCTGGAGGCAAAGTTCCGACCCGAGGAACTTGAACATCATCAGGTATAAGGTATGGGATGAGCTTGCAAAACAAAGCGAAGTCATACTTTCTTTCTCGATAAATCAGGGATGAAACATATACTTGAGCGTCATCATCATCCAAAATACTGGGATGGTTCTATTAAGGATGATCAATCATTCTTTGATGCCAATATGTCAATGGATGATATTTCAAACGCAATTAAATCGGTTATGCAACAAAATCGAGAAATATTATCTAGTAAGGGAACTAAAGGCTCTATCAAATTAGGGGCACTTACAATGATAAGAACCATGTTCTTGGAATAAAGAATGGACGTGTAGGTCAATTTTATAATCCGTAGGTGATAATATGTTTGAAATAAAGTCATATTTAAAACGTCCTCAAAGCACAATTACTGATTTGAATGACGTTGTTAACTTTCCAGAGAGATATTTTATTGAGATTACTGATTCTTTGGCATTGAAAAGTGTTGTTGAAGAGTGGGATTATTTTTATCTCGATGGAGCAATTAGTATGAAGTACTACGATGAAAAATTGATGGATTTTAGATTATGGGATTTGATAGACCAGTTGTGGGCATATTTTTTGAACGTAATTACAGAGTTTATAAAGAAAGGTGAAGGAAGCACATACTTTCCAGACCAGCCAGTCGAATTGATGCTGAAGAAAGTGTCTAATCACTCTCTGGAGTTTACAATTACTGGCAGTAAGTCTATGGAGGTTATACTACCGAAGGATGATTTTTTAATTGCGCTACTTGATGGGGCAGAACAATTCTTCACTTGTATGAGTGATACTTTTAGTTCTGATTGTGATTATTCTAATGAATTAATGGAAATAGAAAATTTGAGAGCAAGTATAGTCTAAAATCATCGTGATCTTGAGGGAGTATGCCTCAAGGTCTTTTCTTTTACTGCCACCCAGTGCCGAATGAATGGGGCAGCTACGTTCATAAGAACTTAACCCTCATCACCCCCGTATGATATTCCTCTAATATGCCTGTACGCACATGGAGAGAAAAATATCGAAGACACTGAGGTCGGAGATAAGGTTTTCGCCAAGGATGAAAATAACCCTGATGGAGAATTGGCTTGCAAACCATCAAAAGGGATTTTCCATTGTTGCGTCCCCGTCAAGCTTTGCTTATAATAGATAATTAAGTATGCAGCAATATTGCAATGCAATGATGGAGAAAAGTAAGCAGCAGTTCGTGCACAGGGAGAAGACGCCATGGATTGAGAGCGGCTTCGCAAGTGGAACGCTGACGAAGTTCACTCTTGAGCAGGCTCCTGAACACGCCCGAGCGGCGGTTAAGTAGGGAAGTCCCGGTCCCCGGCCCGTTACAGCCGGTAATGAGGGATTGACCATTTCTGCTATGGACATTCATTCCAGAGCGCTGCCGGTAGCGGTGCGCGGCGAATGTATGCGGCGGTGGGGAAGGCAATCCGAATTAGGGTGGTACCACGGTTCTTTCGTCCCTTGCGGGGAGAAAGGCCTTTTTTTATTTACACGGAAGGGAATGGATGAGATGAAAGAGCGATTGGAAGCATTGCGGACAGAGGCGCTAAACGAACTGGAATTGGTAGGTGATCCGCAGAAGCTGAATGATCTGAGGGTCAAATATTTGGGCAAGAAGGGCGCATTGACGGAAATACTTCGCGGCATGGGAGCGCTTAGCGCGGAGGAGCGTCCTGTCATTGGGCAGGTCGGCAATGAGGTGCGCGCCGCTATTGAAGCTGTTATTGAAGAGAAGCAATCCGTATTCCAGCAGGCGGAGACGGAGAACCGGCTTCGCGCGGAGACGATTGATGTTACACTGCCTGGCAGCAAGCTGCCTGCTGGTGCAGTTCATCCGCTGAACAAGGTGGCTCAGGAGATCGAGGATATTTTCGTCGGATTGGGTTATACGATTGCGGAAGGGCCGGAGGTAGAGACGGATTATTTCAACTTCGAGGCGCTTAATCTTCCGAAGGACCATCCAGCGCGCGATATGCAGGACTCGTTCTACATTACGGATGATATTCTGATGCGTACGCAGACCTCGCCTGTTCAGATACGGACAATGAAGGCGATGAACGGCAAGACGCCGGTCAAGGTTATTTGTCCAGGCAAGGTGTATCGCCGCGATGATGACGATGCGACGCATTCGTTCCAATTCAATCAGATCGAAGGTCTCGTTATTGGACCGAATATTCGGATGAGCGATCTCAAGGGAACGCTGCTGCAATTCGCGCAGCTCATGTTCGGCAAGCAGGCACAGATTCGCCTCCGTCCGAGCTTCTTCCCGTTCACAGAGCCAAGCGCTGAGGTTGATATCTCATGTGCGCAATGCGGCGGAGAAGGCTGTCGGATGTGCAAGCATACCGGCTGGCTCGAAATTCTTGGATGCGGCATGGTTCATCCGCGCGTGCTGGAGATGGGCGGCTACGACCCTAATGAAGTAAGCGGATTCGCTTTCGGCATGGGTGTGGAGCGTATCGCGCTGCTGAAATACGGCATTGACGATATCCGTCATTTCTATACGAATGACGCGCGTTTCTTAGGCCAGTTCGTCCGCATGCAAGGGTAGAGAATAGGAGGCTAATACGATGAATGTATCTTATAAATGGTTGAATGAATATATCGATTTGAACGGCTATACAGGCGAGGCGCTCGCAGAGCTCATGACGAGCGGCGGCATCGAGATCGATGTTGTGGAATCCCGCAACAAAGGTGTAAGCGGGGTGGTCGTCGGACGCGTAGTTACACGGGAGAAGCATCCCGATGCCGATAAGCTGAGCGTATGTACGGTGGATGTGGGTGGAAGCGAGCCGCTGCAGATTGTTTGCGGCGCGAAAAATGTTGCTGCAGGCCAGCTCGTTCCGGTTGCGACGGTCGGTGCGAAGCTGCCGGGGGATTTTGCCATCAAGCGGGCTAAGCTCCGCGGGGTGGAGTCGCAGGGCATGATTTGCTCGGCGAAGGAAATCGGACTGAATGAGAAGCTGCTGCCCAAGGAGCAGCAGGAGGGCATTCTGGTTCTCCCCGAGGGAATGACGGTAGGCCAATCCATTCTGGATGTTCTGGGGATTGATGATGAGGTGCTGGAGCTGGATTTGACGCCGAATCGTTCTGATTGCCTCAGCATGCTTGGTGTTGCTTATGAGGTTGGCGCTCTGACCGGACGGGAAGTTAAGCTGCCAGACAATCAGGTGTCAGACACGACTGAGCTTGCCTCGGAGCATCTTTCGGTGCAAATCGAAGCGGTGGAGCAGTGCTCCCACTATGCTGCGCGTTATATTAAGGGTGTTGTGATTGGACCTTCGCCGCAATGGATGCAGAACCGTCTGATGGCGGCAGGCATTCGTCCAATCAGCAATGTTGTAGACATTACGAACTTCGTCATGCTGGAATATGGCCAGCCGCTCCATGCATTTGATGCGGACAAAGTGAACCATGGACGAATCGTCGTTCGACTTGCCCGTGAAGGCGAGGTTATCGTAACGCTGGATGATCAGGAGCGCAAGCTTGAGCCGCATACACTGGTCATTACAGATGGCGAGAAGCCGATTGCGCTTGCGGGTGTAATGGGGGGAGCAAACTCGGAGGTTAACGAGTCGACGGTGAATATTTTGCTGGAGTCGGCACGTTTCGATGGCGGTACAGTCCGCAAAACCTCGCGTCAAATTGGTCTTCGCTCTGAGTCCAGCATTCGTTTCGAGAAAGGCGTAGATCCAGCCCGTGTTGTACCGGCGCTTGATCGTGCCGCTGCGCTGATTGCGAAATATGCCGATGGCCTTGTATTGGAGGGCGTAGTGCAGGAGGTTGCTTCTGCGCCGGAAGAGAAGGAGATCTACGTTTCGCTGGACAAAATCAATCGCTATCTCGGCACTGAGCTGTCAAAGCTGGAAGTACAAACGTTGTTCGGGCGTTTGCAATTTTCATTCGAGCTGTCCCTGGACGGGGTATTCAAGGTGCAGGTTCCTTCCCGTCGCGGCGACATTACACGAGATGTGGATTTGATTGAGGAAGTGGCGCGTCTATACGGCTACGATAATATTCCAACGACACCGATTGAAGGAGCTGCGACGCCTGGCGCGTTGACGAAGCCGCAGGCGATCCGCCGCGAGCTGCGCAAAAGGCTGACGGATGCCGGTCTGAATGAAGTGATCAGCTATTCCTTCACACACCCAGATCGGACGAGATTGTTCCCTGCGCTTAATGGGAGCGTCGTGCCTATTCGATTGTCGCTGCCAATGAGCGAGGATCGGAGCGTGCTGCGAACGAGTCTGCTGCCGCAATTGCTGGAAACGGCAACTTATAATCGCAATCGCAAAATTGAAGATTTGTCGCTGTTCGAAATCGGCAGCGTCTTCCATACGGAGGAGACAGAGCTGACTCGCTTGCCGCAAGAGAAGCATCGTCTTGCTGTACTGCTTACGGGCAGCAGAACGAGCACGCAATGGAATCGGAAATCTTCTCCAGTAGATTTCTATGATGTGAAAGGCGTGCTGGAAACAGTGGGCGAGGTGCTAGGCATTAGCGGGCTCATTTCTTATGTTGCTGCACAGCCGGAGGATATGCATCCTGGCCGCACAGCTGCAATCGTACTCGAAACAGAGCGCGGTCCGGAGACGATCGGATATGTTGGACAAGTTCATCCGGCGCTCCAACTGGAGCATGATCTTCAGGATGTGTATGTGCTGGAGATTGAGCTTGCACCGCTATATGACGCGGCTAACTTCGATATTGCGTATAAGTCGCTTCCGCGTTATCCGGCGATGCAGCGGGATATTGCGGTTGTGCTGAACCGTGAGATTGAGGTGGGCAAAGTAATCGATGCCGTGCGTGAGACAGCTGGGGAGCTGCTGGAGTCGGTCAATGTCTTCGATATTTATACTGGCGAGAAGCTTGGCGCAGAGAAGAAAAGCGTGGCGCTGTCACTTGTATACAGACATGATGCGCGTACGCTGACAGATGAAGAAGTAACGGAATTGCACGGTAGGGTTGTGGCAAAATTAGAACAATCTTTTGCTGCGGAATTACGCAAATAGGCAGGAGATACCCCGAGCCGCATCGAATTAGTTCCTTGCGAACAAAATCGATGCGGTTTTGTTTTTAGAATGGAGAGGGAAAGAAACATGCTCTGCCAGTAAATGAGGCGGAAGCCGTTTCTTTTTGGTTTATTATGGACTGTGTTGGATTTGGTGCTTTTAGGTAATGAAGAGGGATTTTAAAGCGAATCTGTGGAATAATTTGGTGTGGCGGCAAGCGGGTTTTGCTTCGCAAAACTTGAAGGGACGGCAGCGAGGTGGGTTTTGCTTCGCAAAACATGAAGGAATGGAAGCGAAGAAATTTGCTTCGCAAACTTGAATGAACAATAGTGAGATAATTTTATTTCGCAAAACTTAAAAGAAACAGCTTACGAAGTGAGTTTTGCTTCGCAAAACTTTTAGGAGGAAATTTTTGTATGAATGCTCCCCAGCGTACTAGCGTGACGGTTGACATATATGGTAACCAATTTAAATTAATGGGAAATAACAACGCAGATTATATTAAGCGGATCGCGACTTTGGTTGATGAGAATATGCATAAAATAGCGAAGGGTTATCCGAGGCTCGATTTGCCTAAACTCGCTATGCTGGCAGCCGTTCATATGGCCGAAGAGGTTTTTCGTTTACGTGCCGATAACGAGAAGATGAATGAGACAGAGCAGCGCCGTGAGGCTGCTGTCGCAGAATTGGAACAAGCGAAGCTGGCACTTGCTTCGCTGCGGGATCAACTGGCAACGCAGCGTGAAGAGCTTGCTTTGCAGCGATCAAACTCGCAAGCAGAGCGTGAGCAAGAGCGGAAAGGAGCCAGCGAAGAATTGTTGCGCTTGCAGCAAGCGTGGGGCACTGAGCGAACAGAACTTCAGGAATTGCAGGCTCAAGAGGCTATAACGGCACTTGAAGAGCTAGAGCGCGTACGTGCAGAACTTCAAGCACAATTGCAGCAGCAGCGCGATTCCGCTCGCATCGAGATTGAGCGGGAACGCGAAGCTGCGAAAGCGAAAGCGGAGCAGGGTCAAGCGGAGCTTCAGCAGCAGCTCGCAAATGCTGCGGCGGAAGCGGAACTGGAGCGAGAACTGCTGCGCGAGGAATTGGAGCGTATGCGCGCGGAAGCAGAGCAGCAGCGTGAGAGCGAGAGTGAAGCAGCACAGGCGGAGCTGGAGCGTGTGCGTGCGGAAGCAGCGCAGCAGCGTGAGAGCGAGAGCGCAGCAGCGCGAGCGGAACTGGAGCGTGTGCGCGCGGAAGCAGAGCAGCAGCGTGAGAGCGAGAGCGGAGCAGCGAAAGCGGAGCTGGAGCGTGTGCGTGCGGAGGCAGCGCAGCAGCGTGAGAGCGAGAGCGAAGCAGCGCAGGCGGAGCTGGAGCGTGTGCGTGCGGAAGCAGAGCGCCAGCGAGCAGCCTTGCGAGAGGAGCTTGAGCAGCAATTAGTCGGAGCAGCAGCAGAAGCAGAGCTAGAGCGAGAACTGCTGCGCGAGGAAGCAGAGCAGCAGCGAAAGAGCGAGAGTGAAGCAGCGAAAGCGGAACTGGAGCGTTTGCGTGCGGAGGCGGAGCGCCAGCGAGCAGCCTTGCGAGAGGAGCTTGAGCAGCAATTAGTCGGAGCAGCAACAGAAGCAGAGCTGCATCGCAAGAGCGAGAGTGAAGCAGCGCGAGCGGAACTGGAGCGTGTACGTGCGGAAGCAGAACGCCAGCGGTTAGCCTTGCGAGAAGATCTGGAGCAGCAGTTAGCGGGAGCAGCGGCAGAAGCAGAGCTACAGCAAGAGCTGCTGCGCGAGGAAGCGGAGCAGCAGCGCAAGAGCGAATGTGAAGCAGCGCAGGCGGAACTGGAGCGCGTGCGCGAGGAAGCAGAGGTCCAGCGAGCAGCCCTGCGAGAAAAGCTGGAGCAGCAGTTGGCGGAAGCAGCGGCAGAAGCAGAGCTAGAGCGAGAGCTTCTACGCGAGGAAGCGGAGCAGCAGCGCAAGAACGAGCGCAAAGCGGCGCAAGCCGAGCTAGAGCGTATGCGCGCGGAAGCAGAGCTAGAGCGAGAACTGCTGCGTGAGGAAGCAGAGCAGCAGCGCAAGAGCGGAAGTGAAGCAGCGCAGTCGGAACTGGAGCGCGTACGTGCGGAAGCAGATGCCCGGCAAGCAGCCCTGCGAGAAGAGCTGGAGCAGCAGTTGGCGGAAGCAGCGGCGGAAGCAGAGCTAGAGCGAGAACTGCAGCGTGAGGAATCGGAGCAGCAGCGCAAGAGCGAGAGTGAAGCAGCGAAAGCGGAGCTAGAGCGTGTGCGTGCGGAAGCAGAGCGCCAGCGAGCAACCTTACGAGAAGAGCTAGCGCAGCAATTTGTCGGAGCAGCGGCAGAAGCAGAGCTAGAGCGAGAACTGCTGCGTGAGGAATCGGAGCAGCAACGCAAGAGCGAGAGTGAAGCAGCGAAAGCGGAGCTAGAGCGTGTACGTGCGGAAGCAGAGGCCCAGCGAGCAACCTTGCGAGAAAAGCTGGAGCAGCAGTTGGCGGAAGCAGCGGCAGAAGCAGAGCTAGAGCGAGAACTGCAGCGTGAGGAAGCGGAGCAGCAGCGCAAGAGCGAGAGTGAAGCAGCGAAAGCAGAGCTAGAGCGTGTACATGCGGAAGCAGAGCGCCAGCGAGCAACCTTGCGAGAAGAGCTAGAGCAGCAATTAGTCGGAGCAGCGGCAGAAGCAGAGCTAGAGCGAGAGCTTCAACGCGAGGAATCGGAGCAGCAGCGCGAGCTAGAGCGCAAAGCGGCGCAAGTCGAGCTAGAGCGCTTACGAGCGGAGCTGCAGCAGCAAGAGAGTGAACGTGAAGCCGCTCAACGTGCGCTTGAAGAGGCGAAGAACCAGCTCGTTAGCGAGAATAAAGCGTTGCAGGCCAAGCTGGAACGGCAACATTCAGAGCTTGAGCAACAATTCGAACGTGAACGTGAAGCAGCACTGCTGAAGCTGGAGCAGCAGCGGACTCAAGCAGCGGCAGAGCTTGAGCAAGAACGCGAGACTGCACATTCTTTGCTTGAACAAGCCTTGCATGAAGGCGAAGAGCAGACAGTAGCAGTAGAAGCTAAGCTTACTGCTCAATACGAAGCAATGCTGAATAACTGGAAAGCGGATGCGGATAAACGTTTGCAAGCTCAGCGCGAGGAGATGGAGGTCCGTGAGGCGCAATGGCGTCAAGAGAATGAACGTTACCAATTACAGCTTCAGGATCTGCGTCGTATACAGGATGAATCGAAGAAAAATCTGGACGAGCAGCAGCAGGCAGCGGATCGGATATTAACGGAGGCTGCTGAGCAGGAAGAGTCTCTTCGTTCAACGATTGATCGTCTGGAGAGCGATCTCGAAGGTCGCGAAAAAACGTTACAAGAGTTGCAGCAATTACATGATGAATGGCGGCAAAAGGAACTTCGCTATGAACAATTTGCTAAACAACAAGAACAGAAGTTCATTCAGCTTAGCAAACAATTAGAGGAACAGAAACAGCATGCCAATCAATCTGACAAGCTGCGCCAAGAGCTTATTAGTCAGCGCGACCAAGCGAATAATGAGCATCAAAGATTGGTTGCTCGTGAAGCCGAACTGAGCAGCAAGCTGCAAGATACTGAAAAGCAGATATCCGCAGCAGCGGGGCAAGCACAGCTTGAAGCTTCCGAGGTTAGCGAGCAGCTTCATGCAGCTGTGCAAGAGATCGAACTGGCCAGACAGCAAGCTGCTGCATATGCAGAGACAGAGGCTGAATTGCAAGAACAGCTGAGGCTTAGTCAAGCGGAAACAAGAACAGCATATGAGCGATCGCAAAAGCTTAATGAACGTCTTACGGAGCTCGAATCGGTGCTTGCAGATGTAGACAATTCCGAATGTGATCTGAAAATGATATACGAACAGCTTGAAATCGAACACAACAAACTCAAGATAGAATACTCGAAGCTGCAAACGGAATACAATGAGTGGATCGATTTGATGGAGAAGAGTTAATTCACCGTGCGAATAGGTTCAGTAATCTGCAGCCCCCGCCGCATAGCTGCAAAAATGCAGCTCCTGCATAAAATTTGAGCGCTTTTAACCGAAGTAACTGCAAAAATACATTAAAAATCGCTAAACTCCGGTGCAATGGTGCTTTTCTGGTTCAATTACTGTATTTTTGCAGGAAGTGGACTCGGAATTGGTCTATATTTTAACATTTGCTGTATTTTTGAAGTAACGAGGGCAAGCCCGAGGTTGGAGTGGCAGTTGGAGTAAAAGTCGGAGCGGCAGTTGGAGCAATTGTCTGCGTAATATACGTGCTATCCGAGCAGCAGTGTCTGGTGTAATGTCCTTGCTAAAAAGAACCTCCAATGCCACGCTAAGTGGTTTGGAGGTTCTTTTATAGACAGAAGATTCAATAGGTAACAAGCGTGCCTGTTGGGCCGCCAGGAGGCAATGTAGCCAGTCGAAGCAGATCGGGGGTGACGACTTCGGGCTCTTTGCCGGTGGCATGCATCTCTGTTCGCAGGGTGCCGGGGTTGTAAAGGTTGACAAGTATGCCGTATTCATTCTCTTCGTCGGCTACAGTTCGAGTAAGGGACTCCAAACCTGCTTTTGCCGCGCTGTAGGCTGCATATCCTCCGGCTCCGTTGGAGGCAAGCGATGAGGTTATGTTGATGATTCTTCCATAACGAGCCTTGCGCATGGAGGGCAGTGCCGCTTTTGTCAGTAGAAAAGGTCCCGTCAGGTTAACGGCGATTTGCCGTTCCCATTCTCCGCTTGTAAGCTCGATTACTTCGCCCGGCTCAAAAACAGCGGCATTATTCATGATGATATCCAGCCTGCCGAATGTAAGCAAAGTCGCCTCAACTGCATGATTGATCTGTTCCTCGTTTGAGATATCTGTAGGAATGACCAATGATTGTGCGCCTGTGCCAGTCTGCTGAATGAGCGCTGCTGTCTCGTCCAGCTTCTGCTTGCGTCTTCCGAGCAGGACCACATGCGCGCCTTCCTGAGCAAAAGCTATTGCCGCCGCCCTCCCCAATCCGGTTCCTGCACCGCTGATGACAGCTACCTGACCTTTCAAATTACTCATTGTATCAGCCTCCATCCGATTCATTTGCGTTTCATTCATCTTAGCAAGAAGACCAGCGCGGGGGAAGGGGCACAGTCATAAGTCTTTTTTATGCCATTCATAAGGAGTTTGAAACCTCCCTGCCGGCGAACCTCTGTCATGCAACTCAGTATCGCACGTTTAAGGGGGCGAGCGGATGCGAAAACTCAGTTGAGAGCAACAAAAAAACCGCTCCCAACGTCATCGCATGATGACATCGGAAGCGGAGGTGGTTACTATGTTTAACTATCCATAAAGTTATTCTACGATAATTTTAGCGATCATGCCCGAGTGGCCAGTGCCACACGCTATGTTACAGTGAATTTCATACTCGCCCGGATTGTTGAAGGTCAGCACTTTGGAGTCATTGTTTGAAAGTTTGAAATTCATATCATTGCTTCCGATACCGTGGGGGCCTTCCTCGGATTCCAGTGTAATTTTGGTAGGCTCGCCTTTCTTGATTTTATATTCGGCTTGATCGAACTTCCAGTTGGTAGCTTTAATAACGACCTCAGATGTAGCTGCGGCACCCGTTTCGACTACGCCGCCATCATTTGCACTCTCATTATTCGAGCCGCAAGCAGCCATAATCATCATAAAAGCAGCGACTACAGACAGCAATAACATTCTTTTAAACATGTAATTTACCTCCTAGTGTAGTTTTTATTTTTGCAACATTTCTATTATAGCGCTTATTCAATTGAATTTCAGTGTCGAACTAATGAATGTCAGATGAACATTTGATGAACAATGGACAGCATTGAACGCATATGTAGAATGAGAGAAAAACCGGGTTTGCAGGTCATTTCTGTCCTGCTGCAACCCGGTCCGAACTGAAACAGTCTCGTACAACAAATTAGTGATCGCTGCTGTTTCGGCGTCCTGCTGCATAAGGAGAGGCAACTGGAATGAACAGGTCGATGATACCGATAACTAGTGCAGCCAGGATAGCACCAAGTATGGTAACCGACACACCGCTCACGATAAACTGTGCGATCCAGATAACGGCGGCGCTGGCCAAGAATCCAACTATGCCTCGGCCGAAGGGAGTAACATGCTTGCCGAAGACCCCTTCAATGATCCAACCCAATGCGGCGATAATAAGCGCAAGGAATAAGGCGCTCCAGAATCCGCCAACACTGAATTGGGGAACGATAAAGCCAACAATCATAAGCACAATCGCTGAAACAACAAATCGAACGACATGACCTAGAAAGTTCAATTCGAAACCTCCTCTTCTAAAGTTTTCTGCGTACATCCCCGAGCAGCATCCGCGTAAAGCAGAAAACTAACTTTGGAAGCATACGCAAAGTTTTCTGCGTACATTCCCGAGCAGCATCCGCGTAAAGCAGAAAACTAACTTCGGAAGCATACGCAAAGTTTTCTGCGTACATCCCCGAGCAGCATCCACGCAAAGCAGAAAACTGGCATCGGAAGCATATGCAAAGTTTTCTGCATACATCCCCGAGCAGCATCCGCGCAAAGCAGAAAAACTAACTTCGGAAGCATCCGCTGAAAGTGGGAATAGATTGTTACGGTTGCAACACTTATTGTTACCTTACTGCGGAGAGTCATGCATGGTAGCTTACGTCATGGCATACACTGTCAGCTTCGGATATAATAAGGAACGAGAGGAGTTGTATCAGGGTTGGACGATAAGATATTGCATACACTTGAATTTTCGAAAATTACATATAAATTGACGCAGCATGCTGCGACTTCTTTAGGTAAAGCAGCAGCCGAAGCTGTACGCCCAAGCTCGGATCTGGAGACTGTGAAGCAGTCGCTGCAAGCGACAGACGAAGCGTTCAAAGCTGAAAGGCTAAAGGGTCATGCGCCATTCGGCGGAATTACAGATATTCGCGCATCGCTGCTGCGTTCACGTATCGGCGGAACGCTTAATCCCGGCGAATTGCTTGAAATTGCGGAGACTGCAAGAGGCTCGCGCCGTGTGAAACGCCATATACTGCAGCTTCATAGCGATGATGCCACTCCGCTGCTGGCTGCGCTTGCAGAGCAGCTGTCAGAGCACAAAGCGCTTGAAGACGCCATATTTCTCTGTATCGACGATCAAGGCGAGGTCATGGACAGCGCAAGCGCCGAGCTTGCCGGCATCCGGCGCGAAATCCGCAATGGCGAAGCACGCATTCGCGAGAAGCTGGAGGGGATGATTCGCTCCTCCTCCGTGCAGAAGATGCTGCAGGATGCTATTGTTACGTTGCGCAATGATCGTTATGTTATTCCGGTCAAGCAGGAATACCGTTCGCATTTTGGCGGTATTGTGCATGATCAATCCGGTTCTGGGGCGACGTTGTTCATTGAGCCGGAAGTTATTGTGAACTTGAATAACAAGCTGCGGGAGTCGAGACTGTCCGAGACGCGCGAGATTGAGAAGATTCTGCAGAAGCTGACAGCGCAGACTGCAGAATATGTGGATGATCTGCTGCTGAATCTTGATCTGCTGGGCCAGCTTGATTTTGCCTTTGCGAAGGCGCGGTTAGCGCATGCTATGAGTGCGACAATGCCGAGAATGAATGATCGCGGCTACTTGAAGCTGCGCAAAGGTCGTCATCCGCTCCTGGCGCGCGAGAAGGTTGTCCCTATAGATGTAGAGCTGGGCAATGATTATACGTCGATTATTGTAACGGGTCCCAATACTGGCGGTAAGACTGTATCCTTGAAGACGATTGGTTTGCTCAGCTTAATGGCTATGTCCGGGATGTTCGTTCCGGCAGAGGACGGCAGCCAGCTTTGTGTATTCGACGCTATCTATGCAGATATTGGCGACGAGCAAAGCATTGAGCAAAATTTAAGCACCTTCTCCAGCCATCTGACGAATATTATTCGTATTCTCAAGACGATGACACCGAAAAGTCTTGTTCTGCTCGATGAGCTTGGAGCAGGTACGGACCCGGCTGAGGGCTCCGCGCTCGCCATAGCCATTCTGGAGCATATGCACCGAATGGGCTGCCGAATTATTGCAACGACTCATTACAGTGAATTGAAAGCATATGCATATAACCGTAAGGCAGTCATCAATGCCAGCATGGAGTTTGATGTGGCGACACTAAGTCCAACTTACCGTCTGCTGGTCGGCGTGCCGGGTCGAAGCAATGCTTTCGCCATTGCCGAGCGTCTTGGCCTGCAGCGCGGCATTATTGATCATGCGCGCGGCGAGGTAAGTGAAGAGGATATGCGCGTTGAGAATATGATCGCCTCTCTGGAGGAGGATCGTCTGGGCGCAGAAGCGGAGCGCCACACCGCAGAAGCACTTCGCAAGGAGATGGAGGAGCTTCGCGCCAAGCATGAGAGAGAACGCGCCAAATTCGAGGAGCAGCGTGACAAGCTGCTTGCCAAGGCTCAGGAGGATGCAAACGAGGCGATTGCAAAGGCAAAGCGCGAGGCGGAGCAGATCATCGCGGACTTGCGCAAGCTCGCCAAGGAGGAAGGCGCTTCGGTCAAGGAGCATAAGCTTATTGAAGCGCGCCGCAAGCTCGACGAAGCCGATCCGCAGCTTCATAAGCCTGCGAAATCAGGAAAGTCGAAGTCCTCCTCGAAGCCGCAGCGTATTGAACCTGGCGATGAGGTAATGGTGTACAGCCTGAATCAACGCGGTCATGTTGTGGAGCGAAGCGCGAATGACGCTGTCGTCCAGCTCGGAATTCTTAAGATGAAGGTAGCGCTGGGCGATCTGGAGCTGATCAAAGGTGCAGAGGCGGCCAAGCCACAGCAGCAGCCCAAGCAAGCAGCTAGTCTCAAACGGACGCGTGATGAGAATGTTCGGATGGAGCTCGATCTGCGGGGAGCCAATCTGGAGGAGGCATTTCTAGAGGTGGACCGTTTTCTCGATGAATCGTTCCTGGCTGGCTTAGGTCAAGTCTACATTATTCACGGCAAAGGAACCGGCGTTCTGAGAACCGGCATCAGTGAATTTCTTCGTCGGCACAAGCATGTGAAAAGCTACAGAATCGGAAATTACGGTGAAGGCGGAACAGGCGTCACTGTCGCCGAGTTGAAGTAACTATGGTGAGGAGAGTGCGGGATGGAGAGCGAAGTCGATAAGCTGATGAGTAATCCGTATGCAGCATCGCTGGCTTATGTGTCTGTGACGGTGCTGGCGCTTATTGTGTTTCTGTATTTCTTCGAGTTTGTTACTCGGTACAAATGCTGGACGGAAATCAAGAAGGGCAATCTTGCTGTTGCAATGGCGACAGGGGGCAAAATATTCGGCATTTGCAATCTTTTCCGCTTCTCGATTGAGACGAATGACTCGGTGTACCAAAGTATGATTTGGGCGACCTTCGGTTTTTTGATTCTCATTGCCGCTTATTTTTTATTTGAATTTCTGACTCCGGTATTTCGCATCGATGATGAGATCGAGAAGGATAACCGCGCGGTCGGTTTTATTGCGATGATTATTTCTGTATCCTTATCTTATGTCATCGGTGCAACGATCATTGCTTAATTCATTTTGAATGGAAAGGGCTATCCGACTATGAAGTATTTATGGGGAATTCTATTCGCGCTTGCCGCGTTGTTTGTTGTGCTTGGTGTCGTTTATTTAGCGATTATGTAGGCGGGAGAGGGAGAGAAAACAATGGAAGAGCAAGAGAATATCATATGTCCGTGGTGTTTGACTGAAATTATATGGGATGAAGAAATTGGCCCCGAGCGGCATTGTCCGCACTGTGAGAACGAATTGACCGGTTACCGGACGCTGCAGCTTGACATGGAATCCGATGAAGAGGGCGATGGCAAGGAAATCAAGCATCAGCCTCAGGATGAGGATGACTGGAATGAGGAGCCTTCGAATGATCGAATAGCTGCAGAGGATGACCTGTCTGAATATATTCAATATTCACGTGAGGATCTCGCATTCGAGGAGACGGTTGAGCGGATTATTGATGAGCAGCAGGAAGCGCCAGAATGTCCTTCCTGCCGGGAGTATATGCTGGAAGCTGGCGTGCAGACGATAGCCTCCTCTAGCTTTGAGCCTTCGACACCATCTGTGTTATCTGCTCCGATACTGCCAGCGCCATTCCAAGTGGTATGGTATGTGTGTCCTTCTTGTTTCCGTGCAGAGAACAAGCTGGCTGCGCCGGATCAGGAACGGCTCGTTCAGCTGTTGACGGAAGCTGCTGACTCGAAGGCGGATTAATGACTGCAAGCATGCCGCTGCCGCTTTGGGGGAACCTTACGTGTTAGGGTTCTAACCCAAGGTTATAGGCAGGAGGGATTGGCTTGTGGCAAGGCAAGCATAGGGCGCATTCACGCTGGCAAGCCTCGAAATCGAGCGGTATGCTGCGGACCGAGACTTACGGCGCTTCTGAGCGCAAGCGGAATAACAGCAGTCTCGACAGCCAGGCGATACTGCTGTTGGCTGTACAAGGGCTGTTCGGTATTGCCAACGCACTGTCTGGAACCTTCATCGGCGTGTATTTATGGAAGGCGAGCGGCTCTCTGGTTTTAATCGGATGGTTTAACTTTACACAATACGCTGTAAGCGGAATTGTTTTCTGGCTTGCCGGGAAGTGGGTAAAGGAGCATAATGGTATGAACAGCCTCCGGCTCGGCGTCGCGCTGTCGGGGGTTTTTTACTGTACGGTGCTGCTTCTTGGCAATTCCGCCATTGCTTATGTCATTCCAATCGGAGTGCTGCACGGGATTGCACTAGGACTGTTCTGGCTTTCCTTCAATGTTGTATACTTCGAAATTACAGGTCCGAGCAATCGGGACCGCTTCAATGGCTGGGCGGGATTGCTGGGTTCGGGTGCTGGTATATTCGCACCCTGGATATCGGGCAAGCTCATTGCGGCGAGTGAGGGGGAACGCGGGTACAGCATTATTTTTACCGTATCCGTCATTATCTTCGTTATTGCGGTTATTCTCAGCTTCTGGCTGAAAAAAAGGAATACAGGCGGTCGTTACGACTGGCTTCATGGGCTGCATCAGCTTCGCAAGGACGGAAGCCCGTGGAGGCTTGCTGTGCCTGGCATTGCCGCTCAAGGTGTGCGTGAAGGCGTGTTTATGTTTTTCGTCGGCCTGCTGATCTATATGTCGACCGGCAATGAGCAGAAGATCGGCAATTATTCCTTTGTTACATCACTGGTCGCGCTGCTCAGCTTCTGGATGATAGGAAAGTATCTGACGCCGGGCAGACGAAGAACCGCTATGCTGGTCGGTACGGTTGCGCTCGGAGCGGTTATTATTCCATTGTTCTGGCCGCTGAACTATACGATACTGCTCATCTTCGGTATTGGCACATCGCTGTTCATGCCGCTGTATATCATACCGATGACATCTGCTGTGTTTGACCTGATCGGTCGGGATGAAGAGAGCGCGCAGCGGCGTGAAGAGTTCATCGTGCTTCGGGAAATTGCCCTGACAGCCGGCAGAATGATCGGTATATCTGCTTATATGCTCGTGCTGCCGTTGGTGAAATCATCTCCGCAAGCCATTCCGTGGCTTATGCTGGCTGTCGGCTCGTCTCCAATCGTCGGCTGGCTGTTCATGAGGCGCTATGTAAGCGGAGGCAGCAAGGATGCTGCACATGTCAAATAAACGATTATTAGAATAGCACTTGAAATGTCCACAAGGCTTCGAGCCTAAGCCTAATAAATTTGAAGGGGGTGGATTTGATGGCGAAAGTTGCTGCTAGCATAACGGATCTAATTGGCCATACACCTGTTGTACGTTTGCAGCGTTTGGCGGGACCAGGCCTCGCAGAGGTTCTAGTTAAGCTGGAGAGATTCAATCCCAGCGGCAGTGTGAAGGATCGCGCCGCTTCTGAGCTTATTGCAGACGGAGAACGGCGCGGACTGATACCCAAGGGTGGTACGATCATCGAGCCCACCAGCGGCAATACTGGCATTGGTCTGGCGATGAATGCGGCAGCCAAAGGCTACAAGCTTATTCTCGTAATGCCCGACAATATGACGAAGGAAAGAATTGGATTGCTGCGGGCATACGGGGCTGAGGTTGTGCTTACTCCTGCACAGGAACGGATGACAGGCGCCCTCCGCAAGGCGATCGAGCTGCAGCAGGAGCATCCGGGCAGCTATATTCCGAATCAGTTCGAGAATCAAGCCAACCCTGATGCGCATCGAGGCACGACAGCGCAGGAGATTATGGAACAGACGGGAGGCCGTCTGGATGCCTTTGTTGCAACGGCTGGCACTGGCGGGACGATTACAGGCACAGGCGAGACTTTGAAGGCTGCGCTGCCGCAGCTTCATATCGCTGTTGTGGAACCGAGCGGATCTCCAGTATTGTCCGGCGGACAGCCTGGGCCGCATAAGCTCGTTGGCACAAGTCCAGGCTTCGTGCCAGCCATTCTGAACACTGCGATTTACGATGAGATTGTACAAGTCGCTGACCATGATGCCCTTGAGACGATGCGACAGCTGGCCAGGAGGGAAGGACTTCTGCTAGGCCCGTCATCAGGAGCGGCGGTATGGGCTGCGCTGCGCTTGGCGAAGAGCTTGGGTGAAGGTCGAAGAGTGCTGTGCATTGCACCGGATAGCGGTGAACGATATTTAAGTATGGATATTTTCTGAGCATACAGTGGTTTTCTGAAATACAGTGAGCCGCCCCCTGTGCTGCGAACCGCTGCTGCTGGACTGGATGGACTTATTCTGTCCATGTCCTCAGCTCTGCCCTAATAATCGCACGCCGTTCTTTAATGTAGTTCCGAATCAATTCCGGCTCCTGCTGGAATGTTTCAAATGGCCATTTCCTCGTAAAATCATCCTGAATGGCGGGTGTAAGCTTCGCATACATGGCAGTGACAGCCGGTTTAATTGCCGTCCAGGTAAATTTGCCGGCAAGCAGCCTGCGAAGCAAATTGCGGTACAAAATACGGCATGCTCGATAAGCAAGCACTTTGCTTGTAAGTGTGTTGTACCCTCTTATACTGACAAGACCGCTGCTGCACACTTTTCCGTAACAGTTTCTGCCCCAGGTTCCTTCATAATCCCATGGAATAATGCGGTATTTGCCGCTGGCGCGATGTTCGTACAGCGCATAGTTTTGTTCAAATCCATCGTAGTTTCCCGTCAACACAGCCCCTGCAAGCCACTTCAGGTAGTTCCTTACATCCAGCCTTCTTGCCAAATAAACACGCAGCGGCCACTTAGGAGGGCGATTAATTCCCCGTATGAAACGGACTAGCCGCAATCGGGTATAGTTGTTGCCGCGCATTAGCCGATAGCCGGAGAACAGGGAGACCTTCCTCTGCTCTGTATCTTCATCAATGAGACTGAAGTTGGCGTTGTCATTGACAGCATAGATGAGGGAGCGCGAGCCTATTCCCCTTCTCAGGAAAAATTTCCGGTCAACCGATTCAATCTCCAAATAAACGCCGTGAGGCTGCCCATTCCATTCCAGCCATATATGCCGGGTTCTCGGAGCCGGCACTTGGATTTTATTGAAGAAATGAAAGGAAAGTGCATTGCGAATCATGGAAGGATCGTCGAATTCCGCATTCCAATGGAGGATTTGCCCCTGACCATAATGTATTTCATACGATTTCTTCTGATAATTACGCGTATGCCCGCCTCTGATTCGAAGCCGGGCCTCATATTGCTTTCCACCGAGCTCAAGCTTGACTGGGGCGAATTCATTGCTCCACACATCATTAAGCAGCTGCTGCATATCAGCATCATTGATCGTAATTTTATGAACGGGGAGTCCTTCCTGGGACATGAGATCATCTCCTTACTCCAGAAAAACAGCCTATTCGTCGTCAATAGGCTTTTGCTTATGTACACTATGCGATTGCGGTCTTAAAGGTCACTCGGATCTGCTTGGGCGGAGCAAGCCGGCGAATCTAGCAATCGCGCTAGGCCAGTATACATTCTCATAGAAAATAGATAGTAAACTAGTACCGCTTGGCTATGGGATACATATAGATATATTACAAATCAACTCCCATGATAGATTTCACCGGGGCAAGTAATGGAGGGATGAATGTCGAAGCGAGGATGATGAACCGTATAATTGGTGTCCCCCGATTGGATGCAACCCGATCGTTCTGGTGTGCCAAAGTGTTTACTATTATTTTACGGAGGGATTTTGAATGAAACAGTGCCACAAAAGCAACAGATCTTGGAGTAGGTATGGTTCGGGCAACAGGCCATACAACTATTTAGGCGGCGAGAGCCAACGCAATCCTTGGAAACAAACAGAAGTGTCCCCTACAAGAGGTGATCGGAGCCACCGCAGCCACCGCAGCCACCGCAGCGACAAGCATGACAAGAAGGGCAGCTATCTTCGGAATTTGATTGGCAAAAATGTGAAAATCAATCGCGGCGGCCCTGACTCGCTGGAAGGGAAATTGATCGCAGTACAAAGCGACTATATCGTGCTGCAAACAAAGGATGGCATTATTTATGTCAATACCAGTCATGTGAAAAGCATTACCGAGCTTCCAACCCACAAGACCAAAGGCTGGACGCCCAAATATATCGTTGCCCGCAATTTCTTGGGCGTGCTTCGCAAGTTGACGAAGAAGTTTGTTCAAATCAACTCAGGCGGACCAGAGAAAGTGGAAGGGTTTATTGCAGAGGTTAGCGCTGACTCCGTACTTCTGGTAGATGGACAGGATTTGCTGCAAATTCCGCTCTTCCATATTAAGACTGTCAAGCAGACCGGCAAGTATGTCACTTATGGCGGCGGACGTACAGGAGGGCAGCGCACTGGCGGGGATGAAACGCACGGCCACAAGACGCATGACCACAAAACACGCGGTCCCAAATCGAGAGGCCCAAGGACCGGCAGAGCACATTTTCAGGCATCCGATCAGGATCAGGCAGGGGTTAAAAGGACAGTTAAACGCATCTCCCGCAAGGCAGAGAAATAGAACTGTTGATTGCCGGGGCTGACTTGCAGCAGCTCTCCTTCAGCTCCGGCAGTTGCAGCCATATTTTCACTGACAAGGGGGGAGGAGATCCATGTTTATCGCCTTGGTTATACTGCTAGTCAGCATACCGCTATTCCTTCTCCTTGCGCCCAAGCCGCCGCAGCACTCCAATACGCTTGACTTTGAGAAGATGGAAAAGATAGAACCAATACGGGCTTCATCGACTCCGTCGGCCTCACCAACGCAAATACTTGCAACGTCTCAATCGGCTTCACCGACAAAAGGGACTGCATCACCTCAACCGACTGCACTATCTCAGCCGAATGCAGCGGACGCTTACGCTTTTGAGCTACAGCTCCGAGGCAAGGCGCATCCGCATGGCTGACGCCAAATCCTGCCTAGTCGTTCTCATATTTCTGTTAACCGTTGTTTTCACCGCATGGCGTCCCAAAGGGATTCATGCTGCTGTTCCCGCCATATTAGGTGCTGCGATACTCCTTCTCTCAGGATTAACACCGCTCTCTCATCTTGATTCTATTTGGACACATTACGGCGGGGCTGCTGTTATTATGCTGGCTGTGCTTGTCATGGCTATTACTTTGCAAAGCATCGGATTCTTCCAGTGGGCTGCTATCAATATGGTAACGCATGCCCGCGGCTCTGGCATTCGCTTGTTCGCAGGTATTCTTATCCTCTGTTTCTTGATGACGCTGTTCTTCAACCATTATGCGAGTATACTCATTACGACTCCGATCATCCTGCAGATTGGCAGCATGCTGCGGCTGCGAATTTATCAACAGATCCCCTATTTAATAAGCGGAGCATTAATCGCCATAGCAGCGGGAACACCGATCGGAGTCAGTCATTTCAGCACTCTTATTACACAGTCTATGATACAACTTGATAGTAATGACTACGTCCAGCTAATGTTCATTCCCGCTATGATAGGAATCGTTTCTCTTGCATCGATGCTGTATCTTTTCTATTGCAAGCAGTTGCCCTTGCGCATACCGACTGCTGATCAAATGCCTCCAGTCTCGCAGCCATACCCGGTCGATTGGTCGTTGTTTCGAATTTGCATGATCATCGTCGTCGTCACACGGGCTGGGTTCTTTATCGGATCCAGCTTCGATGTGCCGATAGCATGGATTGCAATTGCCGGCGCTCTGTTATTGCTTATGGCACGCTGGTGGAAGACTGGCCGTGGACCTATGGATTTAGTGAGCAAAGCCCCTTGGCACATTCTCTTGTTTGCGTTCAGTATCTATGTGATTGTAGACGGCTTGCAGGGGATCGGAATAACCCGTGTCATCGCAATGGAGCTTTCATCTTTGATATCTTCCAGCGATCTGTCCGTTGTGATGGTAACAGGTGGACTACTGACGATCATGTCGAGCTTCCTGAACAATTTGCCCTCGGCTTTGATCGGTACATTATCGTTGACGCAAATGAATCTGGAACCGCAAACACTGCAACTGGCCTACTTAGCCAACATTCTTGGAAGCGATGTAGGTGCGCTTATTACGCCAGTAGGGACATTGGCCTCGTTAGTCTGGTTGTTCATCTTGCGTCAGCATGACGTTCAGCTTTCGTGGAAGGACTACATGAAGGCAACAGTAGTTGTTATTCCGTCAGGTCTGTTATTAAGTCTTCTTAGTCTCTACGTATGGACGCGAATAATTGGATGAAAGGAGGGTCGACCGTATGAAAAATCGTCACCCTTTATTGGATCAGTATATTGAAATTGAGGTTTCCGGCAAAACGGCACATATTCGCGGCAAGCTGATAGATTGGGGGCAGGATATTCTCGTTCTTCATAATGGCTTGCAGTTTCTGTACGTACCCTTGATTCATCTGCAGCAGATGAGGCTTGCTACACAAGATTATCAGGAAATTATTGTACCGGAATTACCATTTGAGCATCAGAATGAACCCATTTCGTACCGCAAGATGCTGATGAATGCCAAAGGCATGTTCTCCGAGCTGTATATTACGGGCAATCAGTCTATTCATGGCTATCTGACCAGTGTTATGAATGATTTCTTTGTCTTCTACTCGCCCGTCTATCATACAGTTGTCGTATCGCTGCATCATCTCAAATATTTGATTCCTTACAGTCCGAATGTTACTCCGTATACGCTCACACCGGAACAATTCCCCTTGAAGCCGTCGCCGATGACACTCGCACGCACGTTCGACCAGCAGCTGCGCAAACTGACCGGAGAGTTCGTTATTCTTGATTTGGGAGAGAATCCGAACAAAATAGGCGTTCTAAAGAGCATTGATCAGAACATGGTGGAGCTTTCAACCGCAGGAGGCAATCCAGTCTTTCTCCATTTTGATCATGTTAAAACGGTGCATCTGCCATGAGTTACGCGACCCCGAGATCTTCCCTCATACGGAAGCATCTCGGATACATAAGAACAGAGCGGGAAGGACATACTACCGATGGTTACATAGATTGGAAAAAAGGAGGGACTCCTCGAATGATGCAGCCCATAACGGCCAAAGAATTGGAATATGTCGTTGATTCCATTTCCAATGAAGACTTGCTCATGAAGCAATGTGCTGTTGTCGTAGCAGCAGGCAGCAGTCCGGCGCTTAAGCAAGTGTGCGGACAAATGATCCATATGCACGAGCAGCATATGCACACCCTGCTCCATTCACTTCAACAGCATCAGCAGTTGGCTCCAACACAGCCGCAAAACTAAAGCGCAGAAAACAAAGCCTATCTTCCGAAGCAGTTTTCTGCGTGCGCAGAAGCTAGCCCGGGAAATAGCACAGAAAACTAAGCTATTGCTTCCGAGGCAGTTTTCTGCTAGCACAGAAAACTAAGCTAATGCTTCCGAAGCAGTTTTCTGCTAGCACAGAAGATACCCAAGAAGTAGCACAGAAAACTAAGCTAATGCTTCCGATGTAGTTTTCTGCTCACAGAAGCTAATCAGGAAGTATAACGCAGAAAACTTTTGGGAGGTTATGACAAGTGCATCAACAACAGCATACGCAAGCGATCTCGATGCAGACACTAATGCCTGAGAAGGATTTGGCATATACTGTTCTAGCTGATTTGAAACGAGTGGTTCGGGAGTACGCTACGGCTGCTACGGAATCCAGTTGCCCCCAAACCCGCCAAATGTTCACGAATTTATTGAATAATACGCTGCGCATGCAGGGGGATTTGTTCAATGCGATGCAGCAGCAGAACATGTACAGTGTAGCATCCCCAGCTCTACGCCAAGAAGTGGACAAGCAGATCAAAGAGCATCAGCAGGTTATTCAGCAAGCGGAACAGCATTTGCAGCAGCTTGGTTTGAAGCAGCAGGCTTCCTTCGGCGGACAATATAATCAGCAGCAGCATTTACAAGGTCAATATATCCAACCGCAAATCCCTACAAATCAACAAAGCCAATTTTATATGTAGTAAAAAGACAAGGCTGTTCAGTAAGCAGGTTGCTGCTTACTGGACAGCCTTGTCGCTTAAGAGGATCATCCCGATGCTTCCTGCAAAAATCACGAATCGGAAGTGATTCTTAACGAAACAAATATAGATTGACAGCTTCCAGAAAATCCGGGTCACCGCAGTCGATGTCGAGGGCTCAATATTGATTTTGAAATTGATCTGCTCCGAGCCGCTTTGATCAAGCTGCAATACAGTCCGTACCTTAATGCGTTCGAAACCCCTAGAGGTCTGACTGAAGGGGGAACGGTCACTGTCAGCAGCTCGAACAGTCCCGCAGGCGAGGAGAAGGAGCAGGCTTTCGATAATAGCGAAGCTACCAAGTGGCTCCTGATTAACAATACGGGATGGATACAATACCAGTTTGCTGGAACGGATGCTCACGCGGTCACTTCATACAAAATCACCTCGGCCAATGATGAGCCTGACAGGGACCCGTTAGGCTGGACGCTGTCGGGCTCCAATGACGGTACCAATTGGACAACTGTAGATACGCGCAGCAATCAGGATTTCCAGAATCGCTACCAGACGAATACGTATACGTTCAGCAACACAACTGCCTATAAGTATTACAGATTTGATTTCAGCAACAACAGTGGAGGTCTTCTGCAGGTGGCGGAGATCCGATTGTACGAATAGACGTATCGATGCACAACTGCAAGCACGCGGCAGCTCATTGCAAGACGGCTTATGACGATTGCCGTCGCAGCAGGTATACAAGGCAAGCAGTACATGTGGTCGACCGACCGCCGTCGTCATGCAGCGAAACACTGCGTGCTGGGAGCAGTGGGCGGTGCGGAAATTAATGTGAGAAGCAGCTGCTAGCGGTGCTTTTCATTCCAATTTGGACGAAGGGCGAGCAACAAGCTCATTGAATGGTCAGCTTGCTGAGGAAAACTCAGCAGGCTGTTTTTCTTTTTTTGAGGCATGATATATCGGATGCGCCAGCCTGTTCACTAGTAATGACCACGCTGTTTTTGAATAAGTCAAGGGACACAGCGAGACTTCTTTTTCGCTTTGCAGGATGCTTGGATTCGTTGTAATATAGTCATTATAACTAAAGGCGGAAAGAGCTGTATTTCGCAACAACTATTGAGGAGGGCTTGACGATGACTGAACTGAAGATGAAAATACTGGAATTGCTTAAGGAGGATGCGCGGCTTAGCGCGGATCTGATTGGTACGATGCTGGACGCCCCGGTGGCGGAAGTAAAGCAGGCGATTGCAGAGATGGAGCAGGATCACGTCATCGTAAAGTATGCAACCGTCGTCAACTGGAGCAAGGTGGATGATGAGAAGGTAACGGCGCTAATCGAGGTGCAAATCACCCCTGAGCGCGGCCGCGGCTTCGAGGGCATTGCGGAGCGGATTTACCTGTATCCGGAAGTGAAGTCGGTTTACCTGATGTCGGGGGCATATGATCTGCTCGTAGAGGTGCAAGGGAATACCTTGAAGGATGTTGCTTCCTTTGTTTCCAACAAGCTTTCGCCGATTGACGCGGTTCTATCCACTAAAACATTTTTCATCTTGAAAAAATATAAGCAGGGCGGCATTATCTTCGAAGAGAATGAAGACGACCATCGTCTTCTTGTCTCGCCATAAAGGGTGATTATGATGATTAAAGACGAAGAGAAACAAACAGAATTAACCAATCGGCGGCAGTCGATGTCAGAATATTTGACCCCGAAGGCAAGGGAGATTAAACCGTCGGGCATCCGCAAGTTTTTTGATTTGGCAAGCGGTCGCAAGGATATTATTACGCTAGGGGTAGGCGAGCCTGATTTTGTCACGCCATGGCATGTGCGGGAAGCCTGCGTTTATTCGTTGGAGATGGGAAAGACGCAATATACGTCCAATGCCGGAATGCCGGAGCTGCGTGAGGAGATCGGACTGTATCTGCACAAAAATTTTGATGTGGCCTATGATCCCGGCAAGGAAATTCTTGTTACTGTCGGCGGCAGTGAGGCCATCGACCTTGCATTGCGCGCACTCATTACAGCAGGTGATGAAATTCTTATTCCTGAGCCCTGCTATATCTCCTATTCCCCCATTACGGCGCTTAGCGGCGGCGTTCCAGTCGGTGTGGAAACCTTTGCGAAGGATAATTTCAAGCTCAAGGCAGAGACACTTAAGGCGGCCATCACACCGCGTTCGAAGGTGCTGGTATTGTGCTATCCGAGTAATCCGACCGGCGGTACGATGACCTATGAGGACTGGCTGCCGATCGCGAAGATCGTCGAGGAGAATGACCTTATCGTTATTTCCGACGAGATTTACGCAGAGCTGTCGTATGGCTCGAAGCATGTGAGCTTCGCATCTGTACCAGGGATGAAGGATCGGACTATTCTCGTTAGCGGCTTCTCCAAGGCATTTGCAATGACAGGCTGGCGGATGGGTTATGCTTGCGGACATGAGGACCTGATTGGCGCCATGCTCAAGATTCATCAGTTTACAGTCATGTGCGCGCCTGTCATGGGACAGGTAGCAGCGCTGGAGGCTCTTCGCAATGGTCTTGAAGAAAAGGATAGAATGGTGGAGTCCTATAATCAGCGGCGGAGATTGGTCGTTAGCGGATTCCGTGAGATCGGGCTGGAATGCCATGAGCCGCAGGGAGCCTTCTACGCTTTTCCGTCAATCAAATCTACAGGTCTAAGTTCGGATGAGTTTGCGACTCGCTTGTTGAATGAGCATAGCGTAGCCGCTGTTCCAGGCGATGTATTCGGTCTTGGCGGAGAAGGCTATCTGCGCTGCTCGTATGCGACCTCGGTCAATCAATTAACGGAAGCGATTGAACGAATGGGCAATTTTGTGCGGAAACTTAAAGGAGAATGAAAAAGATATATTCAGAATTGTTATCCTTTGCTATAATAATTTTAGTAAATCTTTATAATTCACCTATTGGCACAATTGTATTTTTATGATTGGCTGAATTTGACGAGGAGGGATGACAGTGGCTTATGCGGATTATGGTCGTACGTCTCACGAGGAGTCGAACACCATTTCAGCAGAGCAGTTGTCTTCATCCATAAGGATTCTGGAAGACGAAATTTATACGCTGCGTGTTAAGATGGAGCAATCTTACATGGAGGAAGCTTCGTTCAGTTCCGATATCGTCATCGATCTCAGCCGTAAGCTGGATGTCAAAATCAATGAATATATGATTCACATGCGGAAAAAGACCAAGCCGGAATATACGGAGGCGTGAGAAGGAGTCCCTGAGAGGGGGCTTCTTCTTCTTTGAGCTGTATAAGTGGAAGATTGAAAGGAACAAAGGGGCCGCTGCGCAGGAGAATGCTCTAAAGTGCGCTGACGCTTCCGGAATTACCTAACACAGGCGCTACGCCAGAATCATTCCCTGCTTCGTCCTTTTGTTCGTTCTCTCGTCAACATATATCGTCTTTTATGTTATATTTGAGAGGCACTTGGATAGGGAACGGTATGCTGCAATTGGTCTAACGCGGGCAAATACCCTGATTGAATAGAGAAGGAGCTGTTAACGGGATGAGATTGTATACACGAACAGGAGATCGCGGGCAAACCTCGGTCAAAGGCGGACGTGTCAGCAAAGACGATATACGGGTAGAAGCCTACGGAACGATAGATGAATTGAATTGCTTTGTCGGTCAGGCGGCAGCGGTTGCCGGGGCGACAGGACAATTGGATGAGCTGGTGCAGGAGCTGGTGGACATTCAACAGGAGCTGTTTGATTGCGGTTCTGATCTTGCATTTGCTGACCCGGAAGGACGTCAATTCAAGATGTCCGAGGAGCCGGTCGTGCGTTTGGAGAACTGGATTGATGCGCATATCGAAGCATCTCCAGTGATAACAAGGTTTATTTTGCCTGGGGGAAGTGAGGTGTCTGCGCTGCTGCATGTTTGCCGGACGGTTTGCAGACGCGCGGAGCGCAGAGTAGTTACATTAGCCGCAGGAGCTGCGATTAATGAGGCTGTGCAGAAATATATCAATCGTTTGTCGGACTATTTCTTTGCCGCTGCACGATCGGCCAATGCAAAATTAGGCCAACAGGATACGGAATATGTACGGAGCGCGGAAGTGTTCCGCAAACGGGATAAATGAGTGTGGAGGAAGCGTATTATGAACCGCTAACTGTAGTCGTGTCGCCTGAGGAGGGCGGCATGACTGTGCGCAAGGTGCTGGAGCGGCGTCTTGGCGTATCCAGAAAGCTGCTGTCGCGACTGAAGCTAACGGAGCAGGGAATTACGGTGAACGGGCGGCGTGTCTACACATCCGAGCGTGTTCAAGAGGGCGATCAGTTGACGGTGAGGATGGAGCAGGAGGAATCGGACGATATTCTGGCAGAGCCGATGGAGCTGGATATCGTATTCGAGGATCGCAATCTGCTCATCGTCAACAAGCCGCCGGGAATCGTTGTGCATCCTACTCACGGCCACTATACCGGCACACTGGCTAATGGAGTCATCTATCATTGGAAGCAGCAGGGGGAAAAGGTTCGTTTCAGGCCGGTACATCGTTTGGATGAGGACACGTCAGGACTGGTGGCAATCGCCAAAACCCCCTATGTGCATCAGCAATTATCGGAGCAGCTGCAGCGGGGAGAGGTCGATAAGCGGTATCGCGCTTATGTTTACCGTGCGCCAAGAGAGCTCGCCGGAACGATAAATGCGCCGATCGACCGCGATCCTGAGGAGCCGCATGTTCGGATTGTCACACCAAGCGGCTATGACTCTGTCACCCATTACGATACAGAGGAAGTATACGGCAATGGTATTGCCGCAAAGGTGAAGCTGAAGCTTGAGACGGGACGCACACATCAGATCAGAGTGCATATGAAGCATATCGGCTGTCCGCTTATTGGCGACAAGCTTTATGGCTATGCGTCAGAGGGTGACGCAGCTTCTAAAGGTGGCTCGCCTCAGATGGAAGCGGCGGTTAACCGTCAGGCGCTTCATGCTGCTGTTCTGGGACTGACACATCCAATCTCACGCGAGCGGATGGTTTTTGAAGCTGCTCTTCCGCAGGATCTTCAGCAGCTGGAGGATTATTTGCTGAAGCTGAATGGATTAAGGGTTTTAGAGATTAAGGAATAAAGATTAAGGAATAGAGATTAAGGAATAGAGAGTAAGGAATAGAGAGTAAGGAATAGAGTGACTAAGGTCGAGGGGATTGGGAGCGGCAAACGGTTGGGTTCATCAGCAGTGCTGCAAAAAGGTACAATCGAATTTGATGTAACCGGACTAAATGTGGGATTGTACTGCAAAAGTCACACCGTCGAAAAAGTCAATCCAGACTAACGCTGTAAGGCGGAAAAACCGCGTTACAGCACGGAAAATTGGAGAGAGTTGCGCTGTAAGGCTGAAAAAGAGACTGTCGATTAACTGTTTACAAATGAGAGAGATTCTACTTCCTTTGTGAAAGGGACGTTGAGAAATGGGGGAATATGGGTAATTTGGCGAGGTGGAGCACATGGTGATGTGTTTTCGAGAGCTGACTGCTGCTTTTTTACCTTATGTGGCTGGCTTCGTGAGTTGCTTAGCATGTCGAAGAACCCCTGGTTT
>NZ_CAKMMF010000042.1 GCF_927798095.1 Paenibacillus plantiphilus
AGCTTCCTTCAGATTCCACCTCACGATGGACACCCTTGCTCTTGGCTAATGGTTGGCAACTGCCAGCCCCCATAGCGGACTTTCACCGCCTAGCTACGCGCCATGCGTGGCGCACAATAAAGAGAAACCCGAACGTCTTGGAAAAGACGTGGGCTTCTCGACAATCTGAGGGGCTTCTCCCCTCTTCTTTCAACTTGTTATCTCTACAATAATAACCCCATAAGGTTCGAGCATAATCGTCCCAGTGTGCTGCTGTTGAGTCAGAATATCCTCTACCTGGTGTTTGAACGTAATCTCCGCTGAATCACTGCTGAAATTAAGCAGAAATAATAACTTTCGATCCCCGGATTGGCGTATGCTGACTTCCACTTCCTTAGGAACGATACAATGCTCTTGAATCGGAGACTGTATCCCTAACCTCGCGATCATTTCATAGATCACATATTGATTAAATGAAGCTCCGTAATACCACGCATATCCATCGCCGACTTTATTTCTGGTCAGAGCAGGCTTCCCCTTATAATACTTTGAAGAATACTCCGCCATCACTTCTACCGAAGGGGATTCCAGACGAATCACCTCATTAAATAAGTCGGCCGTATAAGCGTCTTGCCCACCGCTAAAATGAATTTGTGTCGCTTCCTCCGAAGGAATCACATGCGTGAAATCTTCCACAGCTATGCCGCATAGCTCGGCAACCGGACCAGGTGATAGCCGCATATTGCAATGGCCGAACTCGTCTTTGTAACCTGTACGGCATCCGAAAATAACCGTCCCGCCGCGCTGCACATATTGCTTCATTAACTCGGCCGTTTCCTCTGTCATAATAGCAGGATGCGGATAAACGAGGACCTCGTATTTCAGCATTTCCTCCAAAGTAATCCCCGAATGAAGATATAGGAAGTCGGTTGGAATGTGCGAATATTGCAGCGCCTTGAACCATTCAAGCGAACTTTGCTTGTCCATCGGACCATGCCAATTATCCAGCTCTCCGTCCCATTCATTGTCATAATCTCTGACGATCGCAATCTTCGCCGCATATCGGGTTCCGGCAATTTTGCCGCCGATTGTTGCACATTCCACTCCAACCCTTTGAAGCTCCTCGATCCTGCGGTTCGATTGATTATGATGGTCATTAATGCCAAACCAATACATTTCTGTGCCAACCGTTGCCGTTCTCCAGCGAAAATAAGAAATCAAATCGGCGCCATGCGCGATTGACTGATACGTCCATAATCGGAGCTGTCCCGGCCGGGGCGACGGAACCCCTACCCGATTCACCCATCCGCCAGGACCGGCTTGCTGCTCCATGACACAGAAGTTAGGCGATATGGACCGAACAGCCGATAGATTCATGCTCCACTTTCTGTCCAGCAATGGATTATCACCCGGCTCCGGGCGTACTGTCGAGAACAAAGGATAGGAATCATAGGATAAGAAGTCCAATGCTTCTCCTGTAAGCTCGTGATAGTTCAAATGTCCGAAAAGCGTGTTCGTCGTTACCCATTGATTATGAACAACCTCGCGCAAAATATCCGACTGCAATTTGGCGAACGAGATCGTGTTGTCAGATATGAACCGTTTCTCATCCAATGCTTGATGCGGATTAGGCGAATTGGATGCCGTCGGACGCAGCAGATGTACCTGCTCCCAATCTGTGTAGGTTTGGCTCCAAAAAGTCGCACCCCACGCATGATTTAGCTGGTCTAAAGTGCCGTACTTCTTCTTCAGCCATTCTCTGAATGCCCGATGATCCGCATCCGCGTAAAAAACGTTGACCTCGCAATTCAGCTCATTATCGATCTGCCAGCCGATAATCGCAGGATGATCCTTATAATTTTCCGCCAGTTTCCTCGTAATGACGGCACATAATTCCCGATACTTTGTACTGCTGTAATTATAGTGCCGGCGTCCCCCATGCTGATATACGGTCCCGTCATGGGATGCATTCAACACTTCCGGGTAACGCTGGGTCAGCCAAGCAGGCGGCGTAGCTGTCGGCGTCCCCATGATCACCTGCAATCCGAATTTGGCGGCGAGATTGACCGCTCTGTCAAACAGACTAAAGTCAAACACGCCCTCTTCCGGCTCCATAAGCGACCAACCGAACTCACCGATCCGTATAATGGAAATGCCCATCTCGCGCATTCTTTGAAAATCGTCCGGCCATATGGTTTCATCCCAATGTTCAGGGTAATAGCAAACACCTAATCTTAATTCATTTAACGTTAATGATTTAGACATTCGGCCGTACCTCCCCCAGCAATTTGACTCCTACCACTCCGCAATTGATCCGTCACGATGGCGCCAGACCGGATTTTTCCAATTGTGGCCGACTTTCGCTCTTTCCCGCACATAATCCTCGTCAATCTCAATCCCCAGACCGGGGCCTTTAGGAATTTTCACATAGCCGTCGTTATAGTCGAACACAGTTCGATCCTTAATATAATCGAGAATATCATTGCCGGCATTGTAATGAATGCCCAGGCTCTGCTCCTGAATAAACGCATTATGCGAGGTCGCGTCCACCTGCAAGCAAGCGGCAAGGGCAATCGGGCCAAGAGGGCAATGCGGAGCCAGTGCTATATCGTATGCTTCCGCCATCGAGGCAATTTTCTTCACTTCTGTTATCCCTCCGGCATGGGACACATCCGGTTGAATAATATCAACATAACCATCAGCCAGAAGCGACTTGAAATCCCATCTTGAGAACATTCTTTCCCCTGTAGCAATCGGGATATGCGTGCTGTTCGCGATATCTCTTAACGCCTCATTATTCTCAGGAAGAACAGGCTCCTCGATGAACATTGGACGGTACGGCTCCAGCTCCTTGGCCAGAATTTTGGCCATTGGCTTATGCACTCTTCCGTGAAAATCAATGCCGATCCCGATTCCTTTGCCGACCGCTTCCCGAACGGTTGCGATTCGCTCGACAACCTGATCGATTTTTTCATACGAATCAACATACTGCAATTCCTCGGTTCCGTTCATCTTAACCGCTGTAAATCCGGCATTGACAACATCTTTGGCTGCCTGTCCAACATCAGCCGGACGGTCGCCTCCAATCCAGGAATAGACGCGGATCGAATCGCGGCAAGCGCCGCCCATTAATTCATGAACCGGGGCTTGATGATATTTCCCTTTAATATCCCACAGCGCTTGGTCAATGCCTGCAATGGCGCTCATCAGGATCGCGCCGCCCCGGTAAAATCCCGAACGATACATCATATTCCAATGATCCTCGATATGAAGCGGATCTTTCCCGTGGAGCGATTGCATCAGCTCTTCAACCGCCGCCTTGACCGTGTGCGCCTTGCCCTCAATGACAGGCTCTCCCCATCCGACAATGCCTTCACTCGTTTCAATTTTCAAAAACAGCCATCTGGGAGGCACTGTAAACAGCTCATAACCCGTAATCTTCATCCTCATACCCGCCTCTGCATAGCTATTGATTATGTTGCCCAATTCGCCATCTGATCCATTTTCAAATTGCCGATTTCAACCGCTCCGATGATCGTACACTTTGCCACCTGTTCATCTGTTGCTTCAATTACATTTGGATACTGCAAATAGTTTAGAATATGTGCAAAAGACCCGCGTAAAGGATTATTGCCTCCAACGACAATCCAATCCGGCTTCAACTCGTCGTACAAGGACTGAAATGAAAGAATATCGGAGGCCAGCACGGCGCCGACAAAAAAGTTAGCCCGTTGATTGTGATCCATCTTCTCGAATAATTGCAGCAGCCGAAGTTGATATAATGTGCGCGCCAACCCATTTCTTTGGCTGGAATGAAACCCTTGAATTAACGCATCCGTATCCGTTGTCTCGATAAGCTCTTTCGTTATCGAGTCTGATAAAATCGTATCCTTCTGAATCGCGTACAGCATTTCTCCGCTTAATGTGGACAGACAGGACAAGATTTCACCGTCATCCGTCATTACATATTTCGTATGCGAGCCCGGCAGAATCATAATCCCCTTGCCTGATAAGTCAAGCTGACGGATTAATCCGAAGGTCTCCACCTCTTCGCCCCGCATCACATCCAGTTTATCCAACTGCTCGCCAAACGATAATTGCGGTTCGCGGGAAAATGAGTTTTTCATGCCAGGGATAAAAATGCATGGGATATTAAGAAACTCCGGCAGCTGCTTCACTATCGAGCCGGTTGAGAAGTCAGCCTTTTGACATGGACCCATAACATGAGGAACCTGTACGATACCCAGATTTGAAGTAATCATCCCGGCAGCCGCGATATAAGCAATATCCTTCGGCTCGCAATCGTTGCGACGGAGGATCTCTTCTATTCCACTGGATAACTCCCGCTTCAGCTCATCAGCCGATCCATGGATTGCAGTATTTTTCACTCCGACATTTTTTTTGACCAAATCAATAATTGAATACTCGGAGTCTTCTACTAAATAAATTCTTGTGTTCGTTGTTCCCGCATCAATGGTTATAATATACATAGTTACCACCGCTCATATTCAAAGTGTGTCCGATGTTTCACGGTTAAATTGGTCGACAATACCGACAAGCTGTCTGGCGCGACTTTCAATTTCAAGAAAATTGCCTTCCTTAATAAGCTGATCGTTCACTAATGTCGAACCCATTCCTAGCGCTAAGCTCCCGGCCTCCAAATATTGCTTGGCATTATCTGCTGTAATTCCTCCCATAGGGACGATCTCCACATGCGGCAAAGGGGCTAAAATATCTTTCAAGTATTTCGGTCCTAAAGAGCTGATCGGGAAAATTTTCACCGCTTTGGCGCCATATTCATACGCCGTTATAATCTCTGTCGGTGTCAACACACCAGGGATAAAAGGAACATTGTAGCGATTCGCCATCTGAAGCGCCTCTTTATTCAACAGCGGCGACAACAAGAAGGAAGCGCCGGCCATAATCGCCGACCGGGTAGTTTCCGCGTCCAGAACCGTACCGACACCAATTATTGCATCGGGATGATTCTCTTTAATTTTCTCAATATGATTCAGAGCATTCGGGGTGTTCATCGTAATTTCAATGACCTTCACACCGCCGCTGTACAAGCTCGCCACAACCTCTGCGATATGTTCTTCGGATTGAACTCTGATCGCCGAGATAATTTTTTGTTGTCGTATAATATCCAGTACGCTCGTCATCTATATCTCTCCTATCCATCGCATCGCATCATTCGCGAGTGGTCTGTTTCATTAGTTCAAAGGGAGTAGTGAAACGATTGGAGTATGGTTTCAAACGCATCGCAAATTCGAAATTCCCACTCTCCAGCTTATATTGATCCAACACATCGGGGCCGCAGCTGGACGAGCCTAGTCCATGCTGCCGATGATCCAGATGGACCGTTATGAACTCCTGTTTGATCAGGTCATAGGTATGCTTCGCTTGATCCAGATTGTCCATTGTGTAATAGCTCGCGCCAAAATCCAATTTCGGCTGCCCGATTACGACAAAGCCCTGTCCATGCGGATTGGTGAAAGAAACCCATCTGACATCATGGCGGTTGCCGTTTTCCTGAGGATAAACATATGGCGTATGCAGCTCGTCCGCTTTTTTCATCCAGAGGCCGATAGGATTGGCTTCCCTGCTGTCCGCATAAGACTCTCCCGGACCGCAGCCATACCAGGCCACTTCATCGAATGTCTTCGGAATCTCCAGATTGAGCCCGATTCTCGGGAATGTCGCAGGAGGTGTTCCCTGGATATCTCCCTTCACTTCGATGAACAGGTCTCCGCTCGAATAGACCGTGTACGTATAGGTGATCACAATCCCCCATTTGAGAATCGGAGGAGCAACTCGCGTAATGACTCGTATCTCAACAGCATTCTTGTCTGCCGAGAGCGTATGCTCAATCCGGTCCATCCGATGCTGCAGCCAATGCAAGCCGTATTCCTTCCATTCCACAATGGATGGAATTTCCTTCCAATGCTCTTGCGCCCACAAATCATTATCAATGGAAGCTCTCCACAGGTTGAATTGAGGACCTTGCTCGATCAGACTATCCCCTTGATAGATCCATTCCTGCAGTTTTCCATTATGCTTGTTCATCGTTAAGCTGAAATCCTCGCCCTCAACCATCAAGCGATCTTCAGCATCTTCTACCTTTAATGGCTGACAGCTTGCGAACGAAAGCTTTGTTTCTTCGCTTTTGACGACAGGCAATTCCAACTGCGCCCAAGCGATTTCGAATCCGGCCTTAGCCCACGCGGTATCAGCTGCCAATGTGAACCTGATATTCAGCCAACCATCGTTTCCCTTACATTTGCTCATATCGATCGGCAAGGAAATGACCTGACTCTCTCTTGGCTTCACGTCAAGATTCGTTATGATGCCGCCATCTATCACTTTGCCTTCAGACATGATAGACCAGCTGGCATGCAGATGCGCAAGCGAGCGGAAATCATAATGGTTCGTTATCGAAATCTTGCCTTCCCTTAGATCGACCGCGTTTACTTTGACCGGTTCAATCACCTTCTTATACTCCATGAGCGCAGGTGAAGGGGTTCGGTCCGACATGACAAGACCATCGATGACGAAGTTGGAATCATTCGGCGAATCTCCGAAATCTCCGCCATAGGCAAAGAATTCCTGACCATCTTCAGTAAATTGGCGAATACCGTGATCCATCCATTCCCATACAAAGCCGCCTTGAAGCCGGTCATATTGATAGATCGTTTCCCAATATTCCTTCAAGCTTCCGGGGCCGTTCCCCATCGCATGGGCATATTCGCACAAAATATGCGGCTTCGTTAAATCCGTTCTTCTCCCCAACTGACCAAGCACATCAATCGCAGTATACATCGTCGTGAAGACATCCGATGCTTCCGGCTCACGCTTGGGATCATAGAAGCTTTCTTCCCGCAGGATGACTCTGCATTCCCCTTCGTAATGCGTAAGTCTGGTCGGATCATATTCCCTTGTCCAATCCGCGATAGCCTTTAAATTCTCGCCATATCCGGACTCATTGCCAAGCGACCACATAATAATGGATGGGTGGTTTTTGTCCCGATGGACCATTCGCTGCATTCTGTCCATATAGGCGTCTTTCCAAGCGGGATCATCACTGATTTCACTGATATTGCCCGTCAGCACAAAACCATGACATTCGATATCCGCTTCATCTATGACATAAAGTCCGTACTCGTCGCACAGGTCATAGAACCTTGGGTCATTCGGATAATGAGCCGTTCGAACCGCATTAATGTTATGCTGCTTCATCAATTGGACGTCAGCAATCATCCATTCGAGCGGGACCGCTCTACCCAGATCAGGATGATGCTCATGACGATTGACGCCTTTCAGCTTAATCGGCGCTCCATTCACTAGCAACAGACCGTCCTTCAGTTCAACATGGCGGAACCCGACTCGAATAGGCACTACTTCAATGACATCATTATTCTGGTCCTTTAATGTCACTAACAATGTATATAAATAAGGGTGCTCAGCCGACCATTTATTCGGACGTGTTACCGTCATCTCTGCCATTATCAACCGCTGATTGACATGTCCAGACCATACATCTCCACCGTTTTCAATGCTCACAGGCTGATTCTCGGAATCTAACAGCTGCAGCTCTAGCTGCACAATAGAATCAAGCGCATTCTCGCCAATCTCAATGGCGGTTGTCACTTCGATCGTTGCATGCTCATAGTTCCCATCAAGCTTTGTTTTGACAAACAGATCTTGAATATGAATTTTCGGCAGTGCCAACAAATACACATCACGGAAAATCCCGCTTAACCACCACATGTCCTGATCTTCCAAGTAACTACCATCCGACCATTGATAGACTCGAACAGCTATTTTATTATTCCCTTCACGAATGAACGGTGTAATATCAAACTCTGAAGGCATACGGCTGCCTTGGCTGTAGCCGACCTCCTGTCCATTAATCCAGACATGAAAGGCGCTGTCGACGCCTTCGAACCGCAATACAAGCTTCCTGTCCAGCCAATCGCCCGGCACAAAAAATGTTCTGCTGTAGCAGCCGGTCGGATTTTCACTCGGCACCTTCGGAGGGTCCACCGGAAACGGATAAGCCTGATTCGTATAATGCGGCTTGCCATATCCATGCATTTGCCAGGAAGACGGGACGGCTAATTCATCCCAACCGCTATCATCATAAGTTTCGGAGTAGAACTGCCTGGAGGCTGCGTTCTCACGATCCGAATAATAAAATTTCCATGTGCCGTTTAATAGCTTTACAAAGCTGGAGCTGCCTCTTGCCATGGATAACGCACTCTCTTTATCTGAATAGGGAATAAAATATGCATGATCCTGCAACCGGTTCCGTTGAAGGACATTCAGATTCTCCCAGTCCTTAGTAGCCAATGTCATTCCTCCCTGCTATCCCTTAACCGCTCCGCCGAGAATGCCGGAGACAAAATGTTTTTGCATGAATAAGAAAATAACGATTACGGGCAACACCGATATGGTCGTACCCAACATCGCTTGGCCATAATCAATACTGTCTTGTCCAGCCAATGTCGAGAGAGCTACCGGCAATGTGAACATATCTTTCGTATTCATAACGACCAACGGCCACATGAAATTGTTCCATTGATGGTTGAACAAGAATATCGCAACGGCCGCTAGAGCAGGCTTCATCGTAGGCAGCGCAATTCGGAAGAAAATATAAAATTCTCCCGCACTATCGATTCTTGCCGCCTCTATCAACGAATCCGGCAACGCCTTCATATTTTGCCTCATTAAGAAGATCGGGAATACATAAACAAGCTGCGGCAAAATAACGGCGGAATACGTGTTCATCCAATCCAATTTCGCAAACAACTGAAACAACGGGATGATGGTCGCTTGATATGGGATCATCATCGACAGGATCAATATAACGAAGATGACATTTCTTCCCTTGAAATCAAATTTCGCAAACGCATATCCTGCTGCCGCACATAAAACCAACCCAATGAGTGTGTACGTAATTGCAATGAACAAAGAGTTGAATAACGATTTCCAAATTAGAATGGATTCATTCAAATTCGTTAAGTTCTCTAACAGATTCGATCCTGGCAGAAATGTCGGCGGGATGTTAAACACATCTCCCGACTTATTGGTTGCTCCGATAATCATCCAATAAAAAGGGATGATTGTAATCAGAACACCGATGATCAGAGCGAGATACAACAACGTTTTCTTTAAAGTCTGGTTACTCTGTTTCATTCTTTTTCACCTGCCAGCTTAAATTGCACAATGGATAGGATGGCAACAATAAGAACGACAGCATAAGTGATCGCAGATGCATAACCAAAATCAAAATACGTAAATCCATGTTGATAAAGGTACAACGTCAACGTCAGCGTTCGATTGTTCGGCCCTCCGCCGGTCAACGTATATGGCTCATCGAACAATTGAAAACTTCCGATTGTCGACATAATAAACGTGACCAATAATACAGGCTTTAATTGCGGAAGCGTAATATAAAAGAATTGTTTGACCTTGCTGGCCCCATCTATACTTGCGGCTTCATACAAATCATTGGATATATTCTGCAGTCCCGCCAATAGAATAACCATGTTGTACCCTGCCCACCGCCAAGTGGTTACAATGATGAGCGTCACCAGCGGCCAATACCCGTCAGAAAGCCAGCCAATTGGCTGAAAGCCAATCGAAGTTATTACATAATTAAACAGTCCATAATCTTTATTCAGGAGCAGCATGAAAATAACCGATGCCGCTACTAACGAGGTAAGGACGGGCGAGAAAAATCCGATTCGGAATAATCCCTTCAGCTTCAAGAATGAAGAATTTAAAGCTACCGCCATCAGAACAGCCAGCGTAAGCATCAAAGGAACTTGAATAACCAAGATGATCATGGAATTCCCCAGAGCTTTATAAAATATAGGGTCCTCAATCAATCTTGAATAGTTTTTCAAACCGGCAAATACATATTCTCCGCGTACTCTTGTTTGAAAACTTAATAGTACGGAGTAGATAATCGGATAAACATAGAAAATCGAAAATAAAATGAGTATTGGAGCCAGTAATAGATAAGGCATCGTTTTTGCTGTTACGAATTTCTTTTTTTGTTTGCCCTTCACTTGCCCGCTACCTTCAGGCTCATTATTTTCGGCTAAAGAATACTGCATAAACCAGACTCTCCTCCCCGAATTCATGAACGCATGAATTCGAATGCTTTCAGGTAAGTCATCGGCATCAATAACCTATTGCTTGCCGATGACTCTCCCTGTCTTACTCGTTAATTAATTGGCTTCTCTTCCGGTTTGCTGCGCCATTTGTTTCTTCATATTATCGATAACCTTTTCCGGCGAAGCGCCTTCCAGAATCAATGCGCTTAATTGGTCAGTCGCAACTTGTCTGGCCACCAGATTGCTTTCCGTAAAGTTAACTGGCGGAATCTCTTTCACCACTTCAGCAAATTGCTTGAATACAGGCTGATTATTAAAGTATTCCTGATTTTGGTTGAAATAAGGTTCGTCATACACAGCTTTGTACGCTGGGAACAAGCCGTGATTCTCCAATGCTTTCAATTGCATATCTGTATTTGCCGAAGCAAACTCAGAGAACAGATACGCGGCTTCTTTATTTTTGGAGGACGAAAGAATCGTCAGAGCAGAACCGCCATTATCGGCAGCGTGCACTCCGCCTTCTTTAAATACCGGCAGCGGGAATGTACCCCACTTGCCAGAGAGTTCCGGCATTTGATCCAGCATCGTGCCGCTCCACCAGACAGCATCCGGGTTGGTAGCCACTTTACCGTTTTTCATTGCCGCGACCTGTCCATCCCAGTTTGAAGTATTCAACAAAATACCCGTTTCATTCATTTCTTGAATTTTGGCCAGCGCTCTGTTCATTTCAACCGTATTGACATCAATTTTCCCTTCAGCATCGAAGTAATATTTGCCCTGCTGCTGCAGCATAATACGGAGGATATCGTCTTGGTTCCCTATCCGGTTACCGATCATCGAAACGCCTGTCTTTTCCTTTATTACCTTACCGGCAGCGATATAGTCATCCCACGTCACAATTGTGGACGGATCTACACCAGCTTGTTCAAATATATCCACCCGATAAAATACAGACACCGGGCCCAAATCACGCGGGAAAGCAATCACATTGCCATCCAGATTCTTTACAGCTTCAATGGTTGATTCCGGGAAATCACCGATGTGCTTGTCAAAACCCAAGTTGGATATTTCCTGAAATCCTTTTGGAAATTGATTCACGAACGTAGGCAGTTTATTGACCGCAATCTGTGTAACGTCTGGAAGACCTGATCCACCGGCAGCAAGACCGGCCGTTAATTTATCATAAATCTGGTCATTACCGATCGTTTCCATGTTCACCTTAATATTTGGATATTCTGCAGTGAACGCCGGAATAACCGTTTTTGATAAGTATTCCGCTTCAAGGGCCCATGCCCAAACCGTAATATCTCCGGATACTTCACCAGGATTATCGGAAGGAGCTGCAACTTCGTTATCTTTATTTGAATTACCGCTACTACAAGCGCTTACAATTAACAGCGTAATTAACAGCATCGTGAAAAGCTTGAATCGTTTCATTTAGATCGACACTCCTCTTTTTGTTTTGAAGGATTTTTAATCTTTTCTGCAATGACACTCTAATGTTGAACCCCTTCTACATAATCACCTCCTTAAAAAGGATTTATTCACTGTTCCGTATTACGGAACATCGTTCTAATATATGGTTAAAATAAAAAGAGAGAGGGAAAATGATTTTAAAATCCCATTTCTCTAGAAATCTCCTTCGCAATTTGACTCACTTGCGGCCCGATCTGTCTCATGCGCTCTTGCGATATACGAGTAGTTGGACCTGCAACACTTATACCTGCGATTACCTTATTCTCAAAATTAAATATCGGAGCGGCAGCACAACGAACTCCGCGTTCATGTTCTTCATCATCAAAGGCATAACCGTTCCGGTGAGCTTCTTTAAGCGCTTCCATTAGTTGCCCTCTAGTTATTAAGGTCGTTTCAGTGAATTTCTGCAATCCTTTTGTCTCAATGACACGGTCGATTTCCTCATCTGGAAGGCCTGATAGCATTGCCTTGCCTAATCCTGTACAATGAGCAGGGGCACGCAAACCAACCTGGGAGTACATTCTAATGGTCGCAGAGCTTTCAAGCTTGTCGATGTAAACAACTTCCCCTTTTTCATAGACCGCCAAGTGTGTTGTTTCGCCTGTTAAGTCCACCAACCTTTTTAAATAAGGGGTTGCCAAACGTCTTAAATCCATTGATTTCGCAACTTCATTGCCGAGCTGCAGCAGCTTTAAACCCAACCGGTAATGATCCGTTTGATCATCCTTTTGAACATAGCCCTCTTCCAGCAGTGAGAACAATAACCTGAAAGCAGTACTCTTCGCTACATCTAATCGATTGGAAATTTCAGTAACGCCCAGACCATCGGGATGATTCCTGAGAATCTCCAATATACTCAAAGCTCTTTGTACAGACTGAATCGATTGGCTCGCCATGCTTCACCTCTCACTCTGTTCCGTATTAAGGAACGGTGTTTCGTTATTAGTAATTATAAGATGCCATTAGTCGGTTTGTCAATCTATCTGAAAGCCTTTTCTTCAGCAAATTGTGGGCAAGCTCCTTTCGGTTTTATCCTTACTCAGGCCCCCCAGATATGAACAGCTTTCCCCCTCGCTTGCCAGCCCTATTCGGACTTTCACGGTAGAGATGCCATTTATGCTGGACCTATCAATGAAAAAACAGGTTAGAAATCAGTCCGATTTCAACCCGTTTTTTGTCTGCTTGCCAGTAACGCTACTAATCCGATTCCTATAATCCTTTAACACATCTTCTAGCTTACTTACCTCATCAATACCTAGACGCACCGTAACATATTCCGGCGAGATGCCACCTCCATTAACTTCCAACAGCAAGCTGTTATCCCCTTGATCCAATCGAATGTTCATTAATTCATGATCGAGCAATGTGATCCACTTCATCTGTACACCCCGCACATGCTTCATTTTCACTTTATTTTACAGAAAACTTGCATATAAATCTATAGACAGACTCGAAATTTTAACGCCTCGAAAACGACGAAGGCTATCAATTATTGCATAATCTAACGGTTCGCGTTAAAATACAGAATAAATATTCAGTATTATGGGGACCCGTTCGGGATCGTCATGGAATTGGAGTGCGTGGGGATGAATAAAAAGAAGCATCAGAGCGAGCAAACGAAGAAACGAGTTGCTGACGCCGCAAGAGCGCTATTCGTGCAGAAGGGCTACAAGGCCACCTCCATTGAAGATATAGTCCATGCCACGGGAAGCAGTGCGGGGAACATCTACTACCATTTCAAGAGCAAGGAAGGTCTGTTTTTCTATCTCATGAACGAGTGGGACCATGAATGGGATCAGAATTGGAAGGAACGGGAGCAGTCCTATCTGACAACGACTGACAAGCTGTACGGGCTGGCCGAGCAGTTGGCGCTGGACAACTTGAATCACCCCCTCACCAAAGCCGCAGACGAGTTTTTCAACAATGCAGAGAAGGCCAGCGATGTGCAGGAGCGAATCGCCGAGATGGTCGAGGGGCATCTCCAATTCAATGCAGGACTGCTCAGGCAAGGAATTGAGAACGGGGAATTCGAGGCACATAATGTAGAGAACCTTGCCATTATTCTTGATAGCCTAATGTACGGGCTGAGCCAGATTACGCGCCAATTGACCCAGGAGGAGACGCTGGAGCTGCACCGGATGGCGGTCAAGGTGTTTCTCCATGGCGTGGCCAAATCTGCCGACAATCCTGTTTCCAATAACTAGTCAGCATCTGTTCCAAGCGCCTTCGTTCATTCAGAGATTTCAATCATGAAGCCTCTGGTCAATGACTATAGGCGCTTCATTCAGGCCATAATATAAAATGAATATTCAGTATAATTATTGGAGGATCAGCATTCATGTCACTACTTCTTAGAAACAGAGGCTCCATTCTGCTGCTTATGATTAATATTTTTCTAATCTTCATGGGAATCGGCCTTGTTATACCGGTTGTTCCCCAATATATGACCGACCTCAATATCAGCGGCAGCATTGTAGGACTGCTGGTCGCGGCATTTTCGCTAACCCAGCTTTTGTTCTCGCCCAAGGCAGGCAGGCTGTCGGACAAATTCGGACGGAAGCGGATCATCGTGTTCGGCATGATTATCTTCGCGCTCTCCGAATGGATGTTCGGAGCCGTCAGCTCGCCTGCTCTGCTGTTCATGTCGCGGATGCTCGGAGGCGTCGGCGCAGCGCTTATTATGCCGGCTGTAATGGCCTATGCGGCGGATGTCACTTCCACCGAAGAGCGGGCGCAGGGCATGGGATTCATTAATGCGGCTATAACAACGGGGTTTATTATAGGTCCCGGGATCGGCGGGTTTCTGGCTGAATACGGGGTGCGCGTTCCTTTCTATGCGGCAGCAGTCGCGGGTCTTGCGGCCGCATTAATAACTGCTATTATTTTGCCGGAATCGCTGCCTGCGGATAAACGCAAACGGATCGCTGCGGTGCAGGATAGCCAGCCCAATCTGATCGCCCAGCTGCTGCGTTCGTACCGCGAGCCTTATTTCATCAGTCTGGTTATCGTTTTTGTCATGTCATTCGGTCTTGCAAATTATGAGACGATCTTCGGTCTGTTTGTCGATCACAAGTTCGGCTTCACGCCCAAAGACATTGCCTATATTATAACGTTCGGCTCCATTGCCGGCGCTGTAGTGCAGGCTACCATATTCGGATGGATTCTGAACCGCTTTGGCGAGAAACGGGTCATCTCCGTCTGCCTCATTATGGCCGGTCTGTTCATTCTCCTGACACTGCTTGCCAGCGGCTTCTGGACCGTGTTCGCGGCTACATTTTTCGTATTTTTATCCATCGATATTTTGCGTCCGGCGATCGGCACCCAAATGTCCAAAATGGCAGCCGACCAGCAAGGCTATGTTGCCGGCCTCAACTCGGCCTTTACAAGCCTCGGCAATATTGCCGGGCCTGCGGTGGCAGGCTTCCTGTTCGATGTGAATCTCAATTATCCGTATATTTTGGCCGCCATGATTCTATTGCTCAGCTTCTTCATCTCTATGGGGCAGGGGAAGCAATCGGTATCAAAAGCGGAAACGAACAGCTAGAAATTGTATGCCCTATGACGCCGCCCCTCTGCATATCCGCTCGCAGCTCCCGGATATGGAAGAGGGACGGATTTTTTTTATTTCCTGATATACCAGCCGCTGGCCGTTCTGCTGTCCAGACACAGAAAATGGGCCGATTCTTGTCTCGAAATCGGGGCTATAGTTTGCGCATTTGTTATGTTACCATTAGATTATCCGACGTAATTTTCATAGACCGGCATTCAGGAGCCATGTGAAATCTAACAAATCAATATGACAGCGGGGAAACAATAACATTATGGGATCCCAACTTACAATGTACATCTCTTTAATTGCGGTCTCGGGCGTCCTCTGTTCCTTTATCGGTATTTACGCTTATTTCCGCAGAAAGGAAATGCCCGGCGCGAGTACGTTCATGATTTATATCGCGGTTCAGGCCATTTATATTTTTGCTTACGCTTTTCAATTGTCAAGCGACACGCTAGTAGAAATCAAGCGCTGGACGATACTGGAATATATCGGCATCGCCTTCGCGCCAGTGCTGGGCTTGAAGCTTATTCTACGGTACATCGGCAAGTCTGTCTCACGCGTCTTGTCCGCAGCCTTGTTCGTCATCCCGGTCATTACGATGGCTTTAGTATCGACGAATGACCTTCATCATTTATTCTATAAATCAATGAAATTCAGAGAGGATACTTCGCTTCCATTCGTTGAGGTCGTGATCGGGGAATGGTATATCGTACACGGCATCTTTACGTTCAGCTGTCTGCTGGCGGGAGTCATTCTGCTGTCCAGACAGTGGACAAAAACCAAGAAAATTTACCGCAAGCAGCTGGCGACGCTTATATGCGGACAATTTATTCCGATGATCTCCGCCTTTGTCTATCTGATGGGGCTCACCCCTGGAGGGACAGACCCGGTGCCATTCATGATGAGCATAACCTCCGCTATGTATATATGGGCCATCCTGACGACCCGGATGCTGACCGTAGTTCCTATTGCCAAGGAAAGTATTTTTGAGAGTATGCGGGAAGGGGTTATCGTCCTCGATTCTGCAGACCGGCTGATTGATTTCAATGGAGCTGTAAGCAGAATGCTGCCCCGGCTTAATAACGGATGGATCGGCAAAAAGCTGGATGACAGCTGGCAGCAGCTGACCGGCTCGCCTTTCCCCGACGTCCGGCGCCCGAACAGTATGCAGGAAGTGCAGATTACAGCGGAGAACGGAGCGGTCGCCTTTTATCAAATCCGTTCCTCTCAGGTGAGAAGCCGGAACGGCGAGCTGGCGGGAAGTCTTCTGATGCTTATTGAAGTGACGGAGCAGAAGCTGCTGCAGGATCAATTAAAGGAGATGGCCTATTATGATGGCCTGACCAAAATTTATAATCGCACCCAGTTCATTCACCGCAGCAAAGAAATATTGCAGCAGGCCCGGCACCGGAGCGAGCCGGTATCCTTCATTCTGTTCGATATTGATTTTTTCAAGCATGTCAACGACACCTATGGGCATGAGACGGGCGACCAGGTCATTATCCATGTCGTAAACGTATGCCAGCAGATTATCGCTCCGGAGATGCTGTTCGCCCGTTATGGCGGCGAAGAGTTTGTTCTTGCTCTGCCGTCCGCGTCACTGCGCGAGGCTGGCGAGCTGGCAGAACGAATTCGGACCAAGCTGGAGCGCTCGCCACTCTCCACGAAGTATGGAACGATCAAGGTGACCTCCAGCTTCGGAGCCGCCCAATATTCCGAGCAAAGCGATACGCTCGAAGCCTTGCTCCGTGACTCTGACGCAGCGTTATACGAAGCCAAGAGAGCCGGACGCAATTGCGTCCGGCTGGCGAAGGAGATTCCTGTCCGCCTCGTTTAGCGGATATTTCTAATTCAGCATTCGTCATTACCAATGCATGACGCGCGCCCAGCCACGCAGCAGCTTCACTTCCATTCTGCCGCAACGCGGAACCCGCAGCTGCCCGTCGAGCCCTCTGGTGTATTGGCGCTTCGGGCCGCTTACGCGATAGTAGTTGCAATAAGACCGATAGCACAGGCAAGAGCCGCCTCTCATCGACCTTCTCCCCGTTGGAATCGTAAATTCGGGATTCACTGCGGCCGTTTCATGATGATAGCGAGGAATGAACCAATCGGAGGAGCACCATTCCCACACATTGCCCGACATATTGTATAAGCCGTAATCAATTTTCCCTTAATGGTATATGGAACTTGTCATCTAATCTGCTATAACAATTTCCCCCTCATTTCTTGGTTCTTCAAATCCATTAAGAAAGGTTGTTAAAATCTCTTCAGTAATAGTAAAAGCTGCATTTGCATCAAAGCGTTGGCTTCGTATCTTAAGGCGCTTTCGCAGTTCATCAGGATGTACTTTCAAATAAATAAGCCTCCATGTACCTCCAGAGTTTTCAATAAACTGTTTAAACTCATCTCTTTCTGACCGTTGCCAAAAACTAGAGTCAACAACAACCTGTTTGTTATCTTCAATTAGCTTTACTAACTTGCTGCGTAATCTTATATGCGCTTTATCCAAATACTCCCTATATTTTTCAACTGGATAATCAATTCCATAGCGACCATTTGCAGTCCATACTTCCTCATCAATAGAAAGACGTACGAAACCATCCTTTTCTAATTTTTGAGAGAAGGTTGTTTTTCCCGAACCAGCTATTCCACACATTATTACGATTAAAGAAGAATCAGTATCTCTTTCTCGATCAATCAAATCATCCATGCTCGACTTCTCAAACATATTTTGATCCTCCTCAATATATCTATCTAAAACCTCCGCTAAAAAATCACCCGCACTTTATTTTCTTTTAGTTTAATTTGTTAGAAAAAGAATAGTAGTCAGTAGAGGATCATCAGAAGATTCGCTTGTTCTAATAAACAGTGGATTTGGTTGTACATACTTGATTGGGGAGAAAAGATCAAGAAAATGTATATGCAAAAAATGGCGACACCCCCCTGTAAATCAAGGAAATAGACGCCATTTGGTTGTCACATAATGATGATATAAGTCTCAAACTTACTTTAAAATCAGTCTCGATTCGTGTTAAAACTCGACCTGTTTCAGTTCAGTGCTCCGCATAATGCCGCTGCCGCATCGCCTCATACAGCAGCACAGTCCCGGCCATCGCAACATTAAGCGATTCCGAGCCGCCGCGCATTGGGATGATCACATTCTCCTCCACCATTTGGAGCGATTCTGATGACAAACCATTCGATTCATTGCCCAGCAGTAGCCAGCTCGATCTGCGCCAATCATAGCTATAGCATGTGCTCGATGCTTGAAGACTTGTGCCAACGAGCCGAATACCACGACTCTTCGCCTCAGGCAGCAGCGTAGCAAGCTCAGCCTCGACAATAGGCAAATGGAACAGGGACCCCATCGTCGAACGTACCGTCTTCGGATTGTACAGATCAACACAGCCTCTTCCCAATACCACCGCATCCGCACCCGCCGCATCTGCGCTTCGAATAATCGTTCCGACATTGCCGGGATCACGCACTCCGTCAAGAACGACAACAAGCGAATTGTCCATAAACAATGAAGAAGCGTCCCGTTCAAACTTCGCTACAACACCAAATATCGGCGGCGGCGTATCCGTTCCCGTGCATTTGGCCATGACGGCAGGCGAAGCTTCAACGAGCTCGCACTTCGCCTCTTGAAGCAGCGCTTCAAGCTCCTTCGGCATGCCCCGCTCCGCATCGAAGACGACAGTATCCACTTGTGCGCCAGCAAGCAGAGCCTCCTGTACCAAATGAACGCCCTCAACGATAAATTTGCCGTTTCTGTCACGATGCTTCTTATCAAGCAAGCCAGCCATCGCCTTAACTTTCTCATTCTGAAGTGAGGTAATACTGTTTATATGTCTACGCACCGTATATATCAGCCTTCCGCATATGCGATTTCTAGATTGGTCAAATCATTGTTTTTCCCTACAATGACAAGCACATCGTCCTCATGAATGATATCCTCTGCATAAGGAGAAATGTTCATTTTGACACCTGTTTTAATTGCCATTACATTGCATTTGAACTTCGCCCTGACATCAAGCTGCTTCAGATTCTTTCCTATGAATTGGCGAGGGGCCTTCATCTCAATGATACTATAGTCATCCGAGAGCTCGATATAATCAAGGATGTTAGGGGAAATTAAATGATGAGCGACACGCAATCCCATATCACGCTCTGGGAACACCACTTTGTCTGCGCCGATTTTGCTGAGCACTTTGCCATGAAGCTCGTTTTGCGCCTTCACAATTAATCTCGGCACACCGAGCTCCTTCAAGATCAGCGTTGTCAGAATGCTTGCCTGTATATCTGCGCCGATCGCGACAACGACGACATCAAAGTTGCGAATGCCGAGCGCGCGAAGCGTTTCTTCGTCCGTTGTATCTGCGGATACAGCATGAGTAACCGTTCCGGAGACTTCTTGAATTCTCTGTTCGCTCACATCAATGGCAAGCACCTCAAAGCCGAGCTTGGACAATGCATCCGCTACACTCGAACCGAAACGTCCCATTCCAATGACTGCAAATTGCTTCTTGGCCAATATCCGACACCCCTTATCCATGATCAAACGCAATCCTTCCCCTTATTATAGCATAGGAGGCGGCTTCATCAGAAACAAAGCCAAGAGGATGAAACTGCTGCCGTCAGGATATATTAAACGCGAAAAACGAATATGGAGGGATATCCGTTTGCAAAATCTAGATTTGCGGCAGGCCATTATTCAGCGGGTTCAAGATAAGTCAGGCGAGGAATTAAAGGATGTCATCGAAGGCTCGATCGACAACGACGAGCGCGCATTGCCAGGGCTAGGCGTATTATTCGAAATTATATGGAAGCAAAGCAATGCAGCCAACCAGCATCTAATGATCGATGCCCTGTACAACAATTTCCACAACAATGAGAACATTGCGCCAAGTCCAAGCTAAATTCAGTATAAGCAATCGCGAGTAAGCTCTGACTGGTTCCATTCGTTCCCAACATGAACTGCAAGCCATACAAGGTCCTTGAAGCTCCCTGCTGACAGGTACAGCTTCAAGGACCTCCCTATGTTATCTCAGCTCCGAAATTGCGACCCAGCGCCGTTCCGTAATGGACTTATCTACGGCTTCCAGAACTGCCTGGCAAGCAGCGCCATCCTCGAAGCTAGGACAAGGCTGGCGATTCTCCGCAATAGCCATCATCAATTCATGCACCTCATGCGTAAATGTATGCTCATAGCCGAGCGCATGACCAGGCGGCCACCAAGCATCGCTGTATGCATGCGCGGAGTCGGTTGCGAGCACCCGCCTGAAGCCCTGCACATCGTCAGCATCATCCGTGAAATACACCTGAAGCTCATTTACACGCTCAAAATCGAACTTCAGGCTGCCTTTACTGCCATTAATCTCGAAGGAATGCGTACAACGATGCCCCGCAGCGAAGCGAGTCGCTTCAATACTGCCAAGCGTCCCACCTGCAAATCTCGCCAGAAATAGCGTTGCATCATCGACCGTAACCGGTCCGCGCAGACCGCTCCTGCCGCCTTGCTCTTGCAGTCCAGCCGTCGTAAGTGACAGCGGTCTCTCTTTCACAAAGGTCTCACTCATCCCAATAACCTCTTGAAATTCGCCAATCAGGTAGCGCGCCATATCAATGACATGAGCCCCGAGATCCCCGTGCGAGCCGGACCCGGCAATCTCCTTCTGCAGCCGCCATACAAGCGGAAACTCAGGGTCCACGATCCAATCCTGCAGAAACTGTCCTCTAAAATGATAAATTTGCCCTATTCGCCCTTCCGTAATCAGCTTCTTGGCAAGCTGAACCGCAGGAGCAAACCGGTAATTAAATCCGACCATATGCTTGACACCGGCTTTCTCAGCCGCATTTAACATCTCGATGGAATCAGCCAGACTAAGCGCCAGCGGCTTCTCACAAAAAATATGCTTTCCCGAAGCTGCCGCCGCAATCGCAATTTCCTTGTGCACATCGCTAGGCGCACTAATATCAATCAGATCTATATCATCACGAGCAACCAGCCTGCGCCAATCCGTCTCCGCGCTTTCCCAGCCGAACCGTTCTCTGGCCTCTTCAACGCCCCGCGCATCACGTCCACATATCGCCTTCAACTCCGGCCGGAGCACATTCGAGAAAAACATAGGCAGCGCGCGATAAGCGTTGCTGTGAGCCTTGCCCATGAACTTATAACCAATCATCCCTACTCGCACGTTGTTCATGAATGAGTTCCACCCTTCAGCATAAATAAAAACAGCCCTGTTTCCATTGTACACGCATACATCCTGACGCATGCTTCTGCAAGTGCCAATATTGAAGAAATGTGAATCGAACTTGCAGTCATAAGGAATATGTACCCTTCAAAGCTGCTCGTCTATCGCAGCTTTGAAAATTTTATTGCAGACCTATACAACAAAAGACCTCAATCGCAAGAAGAGAACGGTGACCCGCAGAGGATGGGCACTTTATTCAAAGTGTCTATCCTGCGGGTCACAGCTCAAAGCGATGAGGTCTTTTTTACAGTTATATTTTCATCCGTTAAGGTGCCATTTCCAAAAATTTCGAGGTAGGGTTCTTATCAATCGCCGTCCGCATAGCATATTCATTCTCAAACAGAGCGACGTAATTCCCCTTCTTATCCTTCACAAGCGTAGAATTAATCCGATACTTGGATGGATCGATATTGTCGTCAACAATCCAGCGCGCGAACTGGAAGGTCATGCGGTGCAATTGGATTTCCACGCCGTATTCCGCACGCATCCGGTATTCCATTACCTCGAACTGCAGCTGGCCGACTACGCCAAGAATCATTTCATCGAAGCCGCCGGTCGTATGGAACACTTGGATCGTTCCTTCCTCCGTCAGTTGGTCAATGCCTTTCTGATACTGCTTATGCTTTAACGCATTCTTAACCGTAACCTTAGCGAACAGCTCCGGTGAGAAGGTCGGCAATTCATCGAACACAATGTCACTGCCTTGCGATAGCGAGTCGCCAATACGGAAGATACCCGGATCGAACAAGCCGATAATATCTCCCGGATAAGCGGATTCAACAATATCCCGATCCTGCGCAAGAAACTGCTGCGGCTGCGACAATTTAATTTCCTTGCCTGCACGAACATGCCGAACACTCATGCCGCGCTCGAAGCGGCCGGAGCATATCCGCAGGAATGCGATACGGTCACGGTGAGCCGGATTCATATTCGCTTGAATTTTGAACACATAACCAGAGAATTTCTCGTTAGTCGGCTCTACCATCCCTGTCGTGCTTATACGGGATGTCGGTACAGGAGCCAGCTGCAGGAAATTCTCCAGGAAAGTCTGCACGCCAAAATTATTAACAGCGCTTCCGAAGAATACCGGAGTCAGCTCACCCGCACGAACCTTTTCAAAGTCGAATTGGTCGCCTGCAACATCGAGCAGCTCCAAATCCTGAATAAGCTGTTCATGCAAGTAATCGCCTGCCATCTCACGGATAACCGGATCATTATAATCCGATACCGGACGTACAGTTATTGTAGAATGATCATCGCCCTGGAAGAGCTCGACCTGATTCTTCATCCGGTCATAGACGCCGCACAGCTCGCGCCCCATCCCAATTGGCCAGTTCATAGGGACAGAACGAATGCCAAGCACCCGCTCGATTTCTTCCATCAGCTCAAATGGGCTCTGGCCTTCACGATCGAGCTTGTTAATGAAAGTAAAAATTGGAATACCGCGCTTGCGGCATACTTGGAACAGCTTCACAGTCTGCGCCTCAACGCCCTTCGCGACGTCGATAAGCATGACCGCACTATCCGCTGCAGTCAGCGTACGATAGGTGTCTTCACTGAAATCCTGGTGACCAGGCGTATCCAGAATGTTAACGCGATGACCCAAATAGTCGAACTGCATAACCGAGGAAGTAACAGAGATGCCCCGCTGCTTCTCGATTTCCATCCAGTCGCTTGTCGCGTGGCGGCTTGCTTTTCTAGCTTTAACCGTACCTGCAAGTCGTATCGCTCCTCCGAACAGGAGCAGCTTCTCAGTTAAAGTCGTTTTACCCGCATCGGGGTGAGAGATAATAGCGAACGTCCGCCGCTTCTCTACCTCACGTTGTATTTCTTCGCTTAATGATTTGCTCATGATTGTTTCCCTTCGTTTTTACATGCCTTCGATGAGGAGCGCGCGAGCAGGAGCAGCATCAAGACCTGTCAGCTTCAGCGGCGCAATGACCATGAAATAAGTGCCTTCCGCTACATCCTTAAGGCGCAAGCCCTCGACAATGATAATATTGCTGCGGAACAGAGAACGGTGCGTCGGATACTCCGGCTGTGCCCGTTCGATACCGAGAGCGTCAGTGCCTACGCCCCGAATGCCCAGCTCAACGAGATAACGTGCCCCGTCTTCTCTCAGAAATACGAAATTGAAATCGAATTCCTCGCTGAACGAGCTGCGTGTTTTGAACAACACCCACTCATTGCTCTGCAAGCCAAGCGGCTCCAGATCTTCACGAGTGATGAACTCCTGGCAATGGGTCAAATCAACGACGCGCGCTTGGCCAACAAGCTCCTCCAGCCCGATCGTCTCAATCGTAGCTCCATCCTTGAGCATGTGCAGAGGCGCGTCCACATGAGTGCCGCAATGGACATCCATATCAATACGGGACTCATGGACAGCCTGACCGTTGTCGTGATTCGACATATTACGGAAGCCTGGTTTCTTCTCTTCCTTATTCTTGTATACCTGCATGCTGGACTGTATCGTTGTCGAAATATCATAAATCTTCATGAATGAAACCTCCTTCAAAAATTATACGGTGAATTCCGGATAACATGCTGCCATCCTGAGGCCAATAGTGACAAAACAATTAATAGTCGTTTCTACTGCAAAAGTACAGATACATCGTCAATCGAAAACCCATACTCAGGGATCGACGATGCCACTGTACTCATGCAGTAATGCCAGCGCCCACCTTGATCGCTGCTATTCAACTGTATCGCTAATTCGAACTTCCAGAAATCCAGATCACATTATCTTCGTCCTGGCCATTAACCGGCCACCAGTGGAAGCCATCGCTTGCCAGCAGTTCATCAGTCTTCTCAGGACCCCATGAGCCTGCCGGATAGAACTGCAGGTTATCGCTTCCTTCGCGCCATGCATCTGCAATTCGGTCAACGAAAGACCATGCTTGGGCAACCTCATCCCAACGGGTAAAATAAGTCGATTCACCGCGTGTCGCATCATAGATCAAGCGTTCATAGGCTTCAGGCGTATTCAAGCCGATCATGCAGCTCTGACAGAATTCCATCGACACAGGCTGAACAACATTATTCTCGCCTGGCTTCTTCGCATTTATTTTAATATAAATGCCTTCCATCGGATGAACACGGATAACTAGCAGGTTAGGCGAAAGGTCATGACGACGGGCAAACAGCACATTGTCCGGCACGTTCTTGAATTCGATAACGACCTCTGTTGTCTTAACTGGCAGACGTTTGCCTGTCCGAATATAGAACGGCACGCCAGCCCAACGGAAATTATCGACAAATACGCGTGCAGCAAAATAAGTTTCCGTAACCGATTCCGAATTAACCGATTCTTCCTGTCTGTAGCCGGTCAGCGGCTTGCTCTTCAGCATACCTTCCGAATATTGCCCGCGCACAACATTGGCATCAATTTCCTCGCTTGTTGTATAAGGACGCAGGGAACGCAACGCCTTTACCTTCTCATCACGAATATCTTCCGGATGCAGCCTGCTTGGCGGCTCCATAGCGATCATCGCGAGCATTTGCAGCATATGATTCTGAACCATATCACGCAGTGCGCCAGATTTGTCGTAATAGCCGCCGCGCTCTTCAACGCCAACCGTTTCTGACAATGTAATCTGCACATTCGCAATATGCTTGTTGTTCCACAGCGGTTCGAAGAACGCATTTGCAAAACGAATCACTTCAATATTCTGAACCATTTCCTTGCCCAGGTAATGGTCGATACGGAAAATTTCCTCTTCCTTAAAAACCTGGCACAGCTGCTCATTCAGCTTCTGTGCTGAAGGAAGATCATAGCCGAACGGCTTCTCGATGACGAGACGATGCCAGCCTTTGGATTCCAATAACCCGCCATCTCGCAGGTTAAAGGATACCGGCCCGAACAGATCAGGCGCCAGCGCCAGATAGAACAGGCGATTGCCCGGAATGTTGAACTTGGCGTCCAGTCTTTCCGTCAGATTGCCAAGCTCGCGGAAGCCGTCCACATTGTTAATGTCCAGCGACATGTATTCAAAGTGCTCGGCAAACTTGTCCCACAATTGCTTGTCATCAGCTTTATTGCGGCTAAACTCAACAATCGATTCATACAAGTCCTGTCGAAACTGCTCGTTGGTCCGCGGTCTTCTAGCAAGACCGACAACGGCAAAATCTTCAGCCAGCTTGCCTTCTTTATATAAGCTGAAAAGCGCAGGAAAAAGCTTCCGTCGCGCTAAGTCGCCTGTGGCGCCAAAAAGATAATACACAGCACCCGCTGCGGCAATATTGTCATGTTTGCTCACGTCGGTAATTTCCCTCATTCTCTGTTATGTATTTTTATACTGCTTTGATACGTATTATCATTCATATTGTCATGTTATGTAGTTTAGCATATTGAGCCTCTAGATGCTATTGAGCCTCTTATAAAAAAAACTAATCAAAGCATCAACAATCTCTAATGTCCGGCACTGTAATCCCCCGTAATGAGCGGCACGCCAATAATAATCTCAAGCTGGCTGCCTGCTGGAGGTACATGCTCGGCAATTTGTAAATTTAATTTATGCTTTCCGCTATGGACCAAGGACTTCAAGTGAGCGCTGTAATAAGCCACACTTCTCGTTCCCCCGTCCTCATATGATTCCAGTGCAGACGCCTGGGCCAGGATGGCGATTTGATCCGATGCTCGTTCCCCCGCTGACTGAGACAGTCCCCGTACGGCAAAGCTGCCTTCATAATCATTCGCATACCTTGAAACGGTCTCCTCCACTTTGCTCACCACATCCAGCAACTGGCGATACGATGTACCCCCGTTCCCATTCAGCAGCAGAACAACATCAGCAATGGCATTATCATGACCAGCCTCATCAGACGTTCCAGTCCCATACAGCTTCGCCCATATCGTTAACGTATATAATTCTATTCCTCCCTTCAAATTCCCTCGATAGACAAGCCCCTGTGGCTCCCTTTCCAACGTAATATTCAATTGTGAGGCGATCTGCTCAATATCTGCATAAGTCGAACTGCCATCCCAGCGAAAAGACCAACTCCCCCCTTGGGCGCCGTCAGCAATAACCCCGTCGCTCCAAGTCCACAGCTGCTTGAAATCATGAAGCAGTGGACTCCCTTCACCGTTCACAGGAGAGTTCCATTTCCAGACTGCCAATCCTCCGGCGATAATAATAACTAGCAGCACAGCAATAATTCCGTTTTTGCCAGCTCGTCTGAACATCGGCGCTTTTGTATCCATCGTTATCATCCACGACCTCCTCAGCCTGCGGAGTCAATTTAGAAGTGATATGGGTAACTAACCATACACATTAGCCGCTGGGTGAATACGCTGTTCTTAGCACGTTCAATGGAGGTGTCATCCACGTATGGAACCCATATTTCCGCTCCATGAGGAGCGTATAAACCAATTTTGCGGCATGCCCGTTTGCATCGTAACAACAGATGGTCAAAGGCATGTTGGCATTCTAAGCAGCTGCAACGGCGGACGCGTCATGCTGAATAGCCCCTCAAGCGACTCACATGGCGCACACTATGGCAGTCAAGGCACACTCACACATTTGCAGGGCAAGGATAAGAGCAAGAAGAAGAAGATTAGCAAAGTAAAGAAGGCTGCTTCAGCTGTCAGCCCCCTGCCGGATACCACTAGCGTTCAAACGCAAGCATGGGGATGGGGATCCCCTTTCGGCTTCGGCGCTGCATTTGCCATTGATTTGGCCCTCATTGCCTTTCTGTTCCTTCTGTTCTGAACAAACGAACCCGCTTTTATGCATAGGCATGAAGGCGGGTTGCTTCTTGTTGTCATCGCAATTTCATTGAAAAAAACACTAATGGAGAACAATAATATCTACAATAGAACCGCTTGGTGCGCCAGCTTGTCCTGCTGGAATCCGAATGAGGCCGTCTGCCTCTGGAATAGATGCCATCATGCTGGATTTGTTAAAAGCTAGCGGATCAGCCAGCAGCTCGCCATTGCGCGATAATAAGCGGGTTCGCACAAATCTTTCATGCGGGCTGCCCTTCTCAAAATCTGAAGCAAGCCTTGCCGTCACCCTGCGTGGGATGGCTGCTTCAAGAGAGGCTCCGAGCAGGCGCAATATAGCTGGACGTACGAACAGCTCAAACCCGACGAAGCAAGCCCCCGGATTGCCAGACAGCGCGAAGAGCAGTTTGCCGTCGATAACAGCTGCGGAGGTCGGGCTTCCAGGACGCATGGCAACCTTGTCGAACAAAAGGCGGGTTGCTTGACCCGATAGCGCCGCCATGCTGCCGGGCAACAAAGGCGGTTCGGCGTTGGAACCCGCCCCCGTTTGGCTGCGCGATGCGCTGTCGCTTATCGCGGCTTCACCCGCATGACCGTTCTCTAGCGACGATGCGCTGGCGTGCACCACTGCTTCACCCACATGACCGTTCTCTAGCGACGATGCGCTGTCGCGCAGCACGTCTTCACCCGCACGACCGCCCTCTATCGACAATGCGCTGTCACGCAGCACGTCTTCACCCGCACGACCGCCCTCTATCGACAATGCGCTGTCACTCATCTCTCCCTCACCCGTACTACTGCCCTCTAACGACAATGCGCTGTCACTCGTCTCGCCCTCACCCATACTGCTGCCTTCTAACGACAATGCGCTGTCACTCATCTCGCCCTCACTCATACTGCTGCCTTCTAACGACAATACGGTGTCACTCACCGCGCCTTCACCCGCATGACCGCTCTTTCGTATGCGGCGAATGATAGCTGCCATAACATCGAAGTCGCCAACCGATACACCACCTGTTGTGACAACAAGATCAGCCTGCTCTAGCGCGGACGCAAGCGCGGCCTCAACCGCAGACGGATCATCCGCGAGACGGCCTAACAGCAGCGGCTCTCCTCCGCTCTGCTCCACCATAGCTGCGATCATGCTGCTGTTGCTGTCGCGAATACAGCCCGGCTGGAGCGGCGCCTCCACTGGCAGCAGCTCATTGCCGGTCGCCACAATCGCGACGCGCGGACGGGCATATACGGGCACATCGGCATAGCCGAACGTGCCCAGCAGCGCCATATGGCCCGGCCGGATGCGCGTGCCGGGCTCCGCCAAAGCGCTGCCGCGGCGAAACTCCTCGCCCGGCTGCGCAATGTTCTGGCCGGCTGCGGCGGCGCATTTCACCCGCACCGCCGGCTCGCCGCCGGCCAGAAGGTCCTCCGCGGTCTGCTCCAGCATCACGACCGCGTCAGCCCCCTCAGGCACCGCCCCGCCCGTCATAATGCGGACGGCAGTGCCCTGCTCAACGATCGCCAGGGCGAGCTCGCCCGCCGCGACCGCACCCAAAACGCGCAGCGTCGCCGGATTACCTGGCGACGCCAGCGCAGTATCCGCGCTGCGGACGGCATAACCGTCCAGTCCCGAGCGCGGGAAGGGCGGCCAGTCGGTCGTCGCCGTCAGCGACTCCGCGAGCCAACGGCCTCCGGCCTGCCACAGCGGCACCGTTTCACGCCGCCCTGGAACGGCCGCTTCAAGCACAAGATTCAGCGCGGCATCCACCTTGATCGCGCGCCGATTGAATCGAGAAGCTCCTTGCAATTGCTGCACAGTTGACCTCCCACCGATTGTCATCAAGGCGCTTGCAATCATCCTGTCTGCCTTGAACGCCCATCATCCGTTAATTCATTCCCATCCATTGTACCAAAACTCCGCTTCCGCAGCCTATAGCAAATTTCATTGCCGGGCCAGCCGTCGTCCCCTTATGTAGAGTGTTTCAACCCTGCGCATTATGCTACAATCAACGAATAAGCATGCAGCGAAAGGAGTTTGATTCTGTTGACAGGGACCAGGCGCTCCGGACCATTCATCCTCCAAATCGTCGGCTATAAGAACAGCGGCAAAACAACACTCGTCACCGAGCTGATCAGGCGCTTCAAAGGGGATGGCTGCACCGTCGGCACAGCCAAGCATGATGCCCATAGCTTTACAATCGATACGCCGGGGACAGATACATGGAAGCATGGGGAGGCGGGTGCTGACATAACAGCAATCAGCTCATCGACGAACAGCGCGGTGCTTCTCAGCAGCTCTGCTTCTCTAACCGAATTGCTGGCATACATGCACAATGTCGATATCGTCCTCGTTGAAGGCTTCAAGCCAGAGCCCTATCCCAAGCTCGTGCTGCTGCGATCCCTTGCGGACATCCCCTTGCTCCATGAGCTTGCCAACCCCATTGCCGCAATCGTATGGTCCAGTGAAATCAGACAAGCCATAGCGGACAATCGAGCACTTAACAAGCTTACAATACTGGATATCAACCAGCCTGACCAGATCTATTCATTCCTGCTTCCTTATCTGAAAACCGATTCATCTGCCTGACAATCCCCGGTTTCGGGTCTTCGTCCACGTCCTCATTCGCCCTGTTCAGACTCGCAACTCATTTGGGGCACAATCATCCATTCCCATCAAAAAGCCGTCTCAGCATTCCCGCTAAGACGGCTAAATCTAATATTCTCCATATGGCGCAGCCTGTTATTCAGCGAGCCCATGCTTATGCGCATATATAGCAGCTTGCGTCCGATCATCAACGCCAAGCTTGGCAAAAATATTCGTGACATGAAATTTCACCGTCTTAATCCCGATAAACAGATCATCCGCGATCTCTTGATTGGACATCCCCTTCGACACCCGAAGCAAAACATCCATTTCCCGCTCCGTCAACTGCTCATGAGGCGGCACAACTCGCTCAGCCTTCGGCTGTCTGAAGCGATTCATCATTTTCGCAGCTACCTGCGACTCCAAAACAGATTGACCGCGAGAAGCAGCTCGAATCGCATCGGCAATCTCGTTCGCGCGTGACGTTTTCAGCAGATAGCTGAAGGCTCCAGCTTCAATAACAGGATACATTTTGCTGTCGTCGAGATAGCTTGTCAGTACAATAACTTTGCAATCCGGATACAGCTCAAGCAGCTTCGCAGTCGTCTCAACGCCGTCCATCCCGTCCATTACCAGATCCATGAGCACGACATCAGGATGGTAGGCCTGCGCCAATCGGATGCCTTCCATCCCATTGCTTGCTTCACCTACGACTTCAATACCATCCTCAGTGTTCAACACAGCCGCCAATCCGATCCGGACCATCTCATGATCATCGACAAGCAGCACTTTAATTGGCTGATCGATTGATTCCATATGTTGTATCGCCTCCATCCTGTCCGATATCCCTCCCTTAGTGACTTCCGAGCGGAACCCATATATCAATAACTACGCCTTGCCCTGGTGAAGTAACAAGCTGTAAGGAACCGCCCAGAACAGTGATCCGTTCCTCCATCGTGAGCAATCCGTATGACGTTTGCTTCTTTGCTTCCAAATCAAATCCGACACCATTGTCCTGGAACGTTAGACGCGCATGATCGCCTGCTCGCTTCAGATGAATATCCATATGCTCTGCCTTGGAGTGCCGCAGCGTATTAGAAAGCGCTTCTTGGGCAATTCGGAAGAGATGATCCTCTGCTTCCGGCCCCAGCTTAATCGTAGCATCCACATCCAGCATGATATTCATTGGCACCTTTTGCTGCAGTTCCTCTACCAGACTTTGCAGCGCCTGGCCCAAATTTTTTCCATCCAGATGAACAGGCCGCAGATGCAGCAGCAGAGCGCGCATTTCCGATTGAGCAACCGAGGCCATTTCCTCGATCAGCTGCACCTGGCGCTTCGCCCGTTCCCAATCCTTCTCCAGCGTCCGACTAACGGCTGTTGCCGTCATCGAAATTGCGAACAACTGCTGGCTAACCGCATCATGAAGCTCCCTTGCAAGTCTTTGACGCTCCTCAATGACAGCGGAGAAACGCACCTTCTCCGTCCATACATCGTTCTCATCCCCATCACGAGATGATTCCAGCCCGCCTTCTGAGGAAGGCAGCGTCACCTTCTGCTTATTCCGCCGCTGCTGCTCCGTTAATCGTTTGATTGCCGCTTTGAGCTTCACACCCTGAAAGTAACTATATGCAGCCGCAGCCGACAGTGAAACAGCAATAACAGTTAATCCGATAGCCGCCGCTTTGCTCTGAAGAGCGAATAACTTCACATAACCCGTCCCTTGCAATACAAGCACGAGCAATCCGAGAATAACAAGAAGCCACAGAACTGTCTCTGCCGCGTTTCGCCGCTTCGCCCCTCCGTTATTGTTAGGCGGCGCTGATTGTCCGCCTTGATAGCCTGGCAACGGGGCTCGTAAGGAGGCTGCTTGAGGCGAATCCGGCCGATTCACAGGCTGATCATCCAAAGGTGATCCCTCAGCCATCGGTGCACACCCCTCTCTATGTATCCCAAAAAAACGAAGCCTTCAATGGAAAAAGCCTGAGGCGGCAGCTTAATAAAACCGCTGACCGCCTTTGGCTTATCCTAATCAACACTTTGTTATATAATCGATCGAATTACTCGGCTGATTTAGCAAGCGAATTGCTTGCAGGAGGATTCAGCTTGTTCTTCAAAGCTTGCAGTTGCTCCTCAACCTTCAATTGCTTCGAAGGATCTGCAGAACTGATCGATGTCGTGCTATTGTAGTTGTAAGAAGAGTACGGCACGCGCATAACTTCAGCTTCAGCTTCCAGCTGCATAATTTTTTCTTCCATGCGATTGAAGCCGCGTGATGCATTGCCGCTCTCAATGGAGTGAACACTTGTAACTTGAGCCATTTGTTTTTTCGCTTTCGCCATTTGAGCACGAGCTGCGAGCTCATTGCGCTTATTGCGAAGCTGGTAGAACTCATCCTTCATGCCATGAAGCTGTGCCATCAGCTCTTCCACCTGACCAGCTGCTCCTGCGTGCATATCCGTATACTCTGCCGTTTTTTGATCGAAGAAAATTTTCTCCTCCAGCAGCTTGCGGGCAAGATCCTCATGTCCTGCACGAATTGCAGTCTCGGCTTTAGCTTCACGATCCGCACCGCTGCGTACCGCCTCTTCCAGACGCTGCTTCATACGACGCTCGCTTGCCATTTGCTTGGCTACCGTCAGTTCTGCCTGATGGATTTCAGCCTCCATATCACGCAAATACTGATTCAGCATAACTACCGGATCTTCCATTTTATCCAACATCTCATGCAAGGATGCCTTCGTCATATCTTTCAAACGTTTAAAAATACTCATTTCTAAACATCTCCCTTCTCATGTTTGGCTAATTTTGCGCGGAGCTCTTCAATTTCTCTGCGTAATGCTTTTTTCTCCAGATCCTCCATCATGGCATCCAAATTCGAATTGGATTGACCCTGCTGCTGCCAATTGTATTGCGATGGCTGAGGATTAGGACTTGGCGGAGTTGAATACGGACCTCCAAAGCCTTGTTTAGGGTTGGGTGGCGCTTGGTATCCATTATTCCAGCCTCCGTTGTAGCTCCCAGGACCAGGGCCGTAACCATAAGGACCATATCCGTTGTCAAAGGTGGGTTCCTTAGGAACGACCATTGAAGTAAGAATGTATACCAGTATCAGGACACCACTTGAGAAAACCGTCAGGACGATCAGAAGAATCCGAAGTAAAGTCGCATCTACGTTCAGCATTTCGGCAATACCGCCACATAATCCGGAGAGCTTCTTATCCCGACGCGACCGATACAGTTTCTTCATGACGATTTCCATCCTTCCTGCTGTAATTTACGTTTCAGCTGCTCCAATTCGTTCTCGATAACCGATTGAATGGCTGTGCCAGCTTCAACGAGAAATTCTTGTCCTTGTCTGCGCAAGTCGCGCAGGCTTCTAGCTTCCAGCTCCATATCGCTAATGCGGTCCTCAAGTCTGCGGAACATGCCATCCGGCTGCTGTCCCAGCGAGCCGTTCATACCATTGCCAGCATAACGCGCATTCATTCTTTGCTGAAGGCGAAGCGACTCCATCCGAGCCGCATAATATTCACGTTTATCATATACCGCTTGATATTCGCTGCGCAGCTCGCGAAGCTGCTCCTCCAGATCTCTAACGCTGCTCTGTGACTGTTCATACAGCTCACGATAATTACGAGCACGCTCCTCGCTGGAAGCCTTGTCATGCAGTGCAATTCTTGCTACATGCTCTTCACCGGCTTTAAGAGCTGTCAGCGCTTGCTGCTCCCGCTTATCCTTCAGCTGCTCGGCTTGAAGCCACTGCACTTTCAGGTGATTGCCATGCCCCGCATATTGTTGGTACAGCCGTTCTGCTTGAATGATTTCCTCCCGTGTAGACCAAAGGAACTGATCAATGAGTTTGACGGGATCTTCCGCCTTCTCCAATCGTTCGTTGAGTGTCGCGACTGTAATGTCACGAACCCGCTTGATGATGCTCATTGGGATACCTCCTTCTCCAAATCTTTATCTAAGCTCGTATGTGTATGTTGTTAAGCCCGTCTTGCGCCTTTGAACACCGACACGCCCCAGACGATCAAACCGATTGCCAACAATAGAGTAAAGATACCAGCCAATTTGCCAAGCAGCATAATCGCTCCGACTACAATCAGAATGCCGCCGATAATCTTTTTATCATTCTTCAGACCAAGAACTCCGAGACCGATCAGGATGAATGGCATCAATAAACCGATAATCCAACCCAAGTTAACTCCGATAAAGTTAAGTACCACAATTCCACCCAAGACTACGAGTAAAGCACCTAACGCCGATTTACTATTCATTGTGTACGTCACCGCCTTTCCCATTTTTGATTTCCATTCTTCTTGCAGCGCTGCGCTTGAAGTTGTTCATCGCTTGCTTCTGTTATCATTGTAGGTCATTCCTCGATTATTCAAAACGGACTCGCGGCGGTTTTTATTCCTAGACCTCGGTCGGGGAAACGACCCACCCGCAGACTGAACGTGGCAACATTTACAGGTAAACAGCCGTTGGCCTGGTGTGGTACAGTATTCCTGTACAGGAGGTGTATGCGTATTCAACGCTTGCGCACAAACATATCAGTCATAGGAAAAACAGTCGTAGCAGCAGCCCTTCTTTTAACTTTTATGCCTCAAGCCGTCCCTTTACAAACGGCCGCAGCCGCATCAAGCGGCATAGACAGAGTGATCCAAATTGGCAGCAGCTATCTGGGCACTCCTTATGAATTCGGATCAAACCGGAGCACTACCCGTACATTCGATTGCTCCGACTTCGTGCATTATGTTTTCCAAAAAGGAGAAGGACTCTCCTTGCCGTTAACTTCAGCCAGTCAAGCACTATATGTAAAGAAGCATTCAGCAGTCAAGACATCATGGCGGAATTTAAAGCGCGGAGATTTAATGTTCTTCATGGATTATCACGGTCTTAGTCAATCTGATTATACAAAATACAGCAAGTCCCGCCAACCCGTTACGCACGTCGCCATTTACCTTGGCAATGGACGCATGCTGCACACCTTCTCCAAGGCGAGTGGCGGCGTACGAACGGATACTATAGCGGGCAAGCACTGGGACTATCGTTTTCTATTCGGCGGAAGCGTGTAGCTCCAGCAGACAGCGACATACAAATTGTTGATGGTTGAAATCTAGAAATAGCCATGTTAAAATAACAACAACTTTAATGACGGGAGTGATAGGAATAATGTAATATTTCTTGCTTATGTAGAAAGAATATAAAGCTATAGCTTTTATCATTCTTTTTAAGCAAGGGAGTTACTTATTCTTATCACTCAAAATATACACTTTTCTATTCCATCAATTGGGTTAGAAGAGTCATTTTTTTGAGCTACAAGAAGGGTAACTTTCTTGTAGCTCATTTTTTTGTTAAGGAGGACTATTACCTATGTCATTAATTAATGTCACGAACTTGACCTTTGCTTATGACGGCAGCTACGACAACATTTTCGACAATGTCAGCTTTCAACTCAACACGAATTGGAGACTAGGTTTTACGGGAAGAAACGGACGAGGCAAAACCACATTTCTGAACCTGCTGCTTGGCAAATATGATTACAGTGGGAACATTTCAGCAAGTGTAAGTTTTGAGTACTTTCCTTTCCATGTTGAACACAAAGAATCTAATACCTTAGACGTTATCGAGGAAATATGTCCTGATTATGAGCATTGGCAGATCCTACGTGAATTATCATTGCTGAAGGTATCAGAGGATGTATTGTATCGCCCGTTTGAATCCATCTCCAATGGCGAACAAACGAAGGTATTGCTGGCAGCCTTATTTTTGAAAGAAAACAGCTTCCTGCTGATCGACGAACCAACCAACCATCTGGACATTCACGCACGGAAATTGGTTAGCGATTATTTAAAAACCAAGAATGGGTACATTTTGGTGTCACATGACCGCGCATTTCTGGATAATTGTGTGGACCATATTCTTTCGATCAACAAAACTGACATAGAGATTCAGAAAGGTAATTTCTCGGATTGGTGGGACAATAAAAATAGGCAGGATCATTTTGAGCTAGCCGAGAACGAAAAACTGAGAAAAGACATTAAACGTCTATCTGATTCCTCAAAGAGAACAGGCAATTGGTCGCACGAAGTAGAGAAAACAAAGAACGGAACTCGCAATTCCGGCTCGAAAGTCGATAAAGGATATATCGGACACAAGGCCGCCAAAATGATGAAACGTTCCAAATCGATCGAGCAGAGACAGCAATCCGCAATAGAGGAAAGTACCAAGCTCCTAAAAAATATCGAAAGCTCAGAAAGTCTGAAAATTTCTCAGCTTGCTTACAATAAGAAGCAGCTGGTGGAGTTAGCGAATGTTTCGATCCACTACAATGAACAGACCGTTTGCAGCAGCGTAACATTTACCATTGAACAAGGAGAGCGTGTTACGCTCGCGGGTCCAAACGGCTCAGGTAAATCAAGTATTCTTAAGCTAATTCTTGATGAAGACATCCATTTCACCGGCACATTTCGCAAAGGTAGTCAGCTAAAAATCTCATATGTCTCACAAGATACCTCACAGCTGCAAGGCAACTTATCAGACTACGCGATTAATAACCGCATTGATGAGAGCTTGTTCAAAGCGATTTTAAGGAAACTCGATTTTTCGCGCATACAATTTGAAAAAGATATGTCATCATTCAGCGGCGGCCAGAAGAAGAAAGTACTGATCGCCAAGAGCTTATGCGAGAGTGCTCATCTCTATATATGGGACGAACCGTTGAACTTTATCGATGTCATCTCACGTTTACAGATTGAAGAATTGTTGTTGGAACATGCTCCTACAATACTTTTTGTAGAGCATGACAGTGAATTTTGCAAAAATATCGCGACCAAAATCGTGGAGCTCTAAACTAACTATATTAATCTTTGGAGGTTGAATCCATGTTAGAAGTAGTTGTAAATGTTCCAGTGAATCGTTTATTGTCCGTTGACACGGTTCACGATCAAATTAAACGGATGCCGGAGCATTTTCCTTCTATCGATAGATGCACATAGCAATGCTTGCTGCAGGCGCTTCGTGATTGTTCTAACGAGGTGCTTTTTCCCACTTTTTGCAACCCACTCCCCTAACCTGAGTAGACTCCCTATCTTAGTACACAAACTATTGTCTGCACCATCGTATCTCTTGTCGCCACGGAATTGTATACAATTAAACACAAAAACGCCGACTGCACATAAGTACAATCGACGTTTTAATTAAAGTAATGATTATCGTAATAGTGGTGCCGGTGAGAGGACTCGAACCTCCACGGTTTCCCTCACGATTTTGAGTCGCGCGCGTCTGCCATTCCGCCACACCGGCTAATATGATGGCGTGCCCTAAGAGATTCGAACTCCTGACCTTTTGATTCGTAGTCAAACGCTCTATCCAGCTGAGCTAAGGGCACACAATTGTTTGAGTTGTGGAGGCGCCACCCAGATTCGAACTGGGGGTAAAGCTTTTGCAGAGCTCTGCCTTACCACTTGGCTATGGCGCCAAATAAAAAAAGTGGAGCGGAAGACGGGAATCGAACCCGCGACCCTCGCCTTGGCAAGGCGATGCTCTACCGCTGAGCCACTTCCGCATATAATGGCTGGGGATCTAGGATTCGAACCTAGGGATGACGGAGTCAAAGTCCGTTGCCTTACCGCTTGGCTAATCCCCAATCTATTTGTTTGTTAAGTATAATGGGGCGGACGAGGGGAATTGAACCCCCGAATGTCGGATCCACAAACCGATGCGTTAACCACTTCGCCACGACCGCCGCACAAACCTCTTGGCAGGGGCAGCAGGAATTGAACCCACACTAACGGTTTTGGAGACCGCTGTTCTACCTTTAAACTATGCCCCTAAAAATAAAAAAAATTAAAACTGGTGGAGGATGATGGATTCGAACCACCGAACTCGTCAGAGAACAGATTTACAGTCTGCTGCGTTTGGCCACTTCGCTAATCCTCCATGAATGGTGCCGTCGAGAGGACTTGAACCCCCAACCTACTGATTACAAGTCAGTTGCTCTACCAATTGAGCTACAACGGCATGGTTATTACTGTTATTCAGTTTTAATGGTGGCTCGGGACGGAATCGAACCGCCGACACGAGGATTTTCAGTCCTCTGCTCTACCGACTGAGCTACCGAGCCATTTGTGTAAATGGCGGAGCTGACGGGATTCGAACCCGCGGTCTCCTGCGTGACAGGCAGGCATGTTGGGCCACTACACCACAGCTCCAGATCATGGCTTTCGGATTGCTCCGAAGGTAAAGTTGGTTGCGGGGGCAGGATTTGAACCTGCGGCCTTCGGGTTATGAGCCCGACGAGCTACCGGGCTGCTCCACCCCGCGTCATTGTAAATGTTGCCGATTAAATTATGGTGGAGGCTGACGGGATCGAACCGCCGACCCTCTGCTTGTAAGGCAGATGCTCTCCCAGCTGAGCTAAGCCTCCGTGTCAGGCGACTTTTATATCATACCACACATTTCGTGGTGATTGCAAGTCTTTTTTCAAGCTTTTTTGAAGTTTTTTTGGTGACCCGTAGGGGATTCGAACCCCTGTTACCTCCGTGAAAGGGAGGTGTCTTAACCCCTTGACCAACGGGCCTCGCTAAATAGATATCCCTGTATGCATTCTAACAATATCAGAGAATAATCAGTAGAGATGAAATGGCGGAGAGAGAGGGATTCGAACCCTCGAGACGCGGTTAGCGCCTACACGATTTCCAATCGTGCTCCTTCGACCACTCGGACACCTCTCCAGATGGCTCCCCGAACAGGACTCGAACCTGTGACAACTCGATTAACAGTCGAGTGCTCTACCAACTGAGCTATCAGGGAACGATACGGGCGAATTACACCCTGAAAACTGGATACGAAAGGT
>NZ_CAKMMF010000043.1 GCF_927798095.1 Paenibacillus plantiphilus
CAACCGGATCCGCATCCATTCGACGATCGGTTATCTTACCCCGCATCAATGCGAGAAAAGGTACTACGAGCAACACCAGGGCGCTTAGTTTCTGTGTCTACTTTCTTGACAGAGGTACAATCGATGTGGTTTCTGGCGCTCTTCACCAGCTGTAAGAGGATTTTTCCGTCTTACAGCTGCTCGCTCGCCACTTTTCCGTGCTGTAACAACGATTTTCACGCTTACAGCGACAAACGATGTGGTTTCTGGCGCTCTTCACCAGCTGTAAGAGGATTTTTCCGTCTTACAGCTGCTCGCTCGCCACTTTTCCATGCTGTAACAACGAATTTCACGCTTACAGCGACACGTCTGTTCTAGATTTACGGCTCTTTGCCATCTGCAAGCTGGTTTTTCATATGAGTAAGCACGGTTAGACTCTTGAAACGGGTCTGAGGTTTTTCCTGCTAATCTGTTAATGATTATAATTTAGTGTTACGATCGCTCGACGTTATCTGCCACATATGCACAAGTGGAACAATTACTCGCGAACTATCTGCCACATATGCAAGTGGAACAATTACTCGCGCGCTATCTGCCACATATACTCCCATGACGTTCGGCAGCACACATAGGCTCCGCTGTTAGCGAGATTGCCTTAACGAACCGTCACAGTGCGCCCGTCCAACGAGACTGCGCCCGCAGCGATACGCTGAACGACCCAGGGGAGCAGCTCTTGCTCTGCCGCATGCACACGAGGAGCAAGCGTCGCTTCCGTGTCGCCGTCCAGCACTTCGATCGCCCGCTGAGCGATGATCGGCCCGCTGTCCAAGCCGCCGTCCACATAATGAACGGTGACCCCCGTCACCTTCACCCCATAGTCCAGCGCCTGCTTCATTCCGTTCACACCGGGGAAAGCAGGCAGCAGCGACGGATGCACATTAATCATCCGCCCATAATAGGGCTCAACAAGCACCGGCGTAATAATGCGCATATATCCAGCCAGCACGATCAGCCCAATATCCCGCCGCTCAAGCTCCGCAACAATCTCGCTCTCGTAAGCCTCGCGCGAAGCATATTCCTTCGGCCGGAACAGAAACGTGTCCACTCCCGCCCTGCCGGCGCGCTCCACGACTGGCGCTTCCGGCTTGTCACATACAAGAAGCTCGAGGCTTGCGCCATCGAGCCGTTCTTGTTTTGCTGCATCCGCCAGCGCCTGGAAGTTCGTTCCTTGGCCGGAGGCGAATACAGCGATCCGTAATCCCGCCATTACACTTCCGCTCCTGTAAAGGTGACGATCCGGCTTCCTTCCGTTACCGTACCGATGCGGTATGCTTCCTCGCCAAGCTCAGCCGCGATACGAAGCGCTTCGTCCGCTTGATCAGCAGCCACGACTACGATCATGCCAACGCCCATGTTGAACGTAGTGAACATGTCACGGTTCGTGATGCTGCCCTTCTCCTGCATCAGCTTGAAGATCGGTTGGATCGGCCATGTGCCGTATTCCACATTTACGTTCACGCCCTCTGGCAGCACGCGCGGAATGTTCTCTATGAAGCCGCCGCCTGTAATGTGCGCCATTCCTTTTACCGTGACACGATTGATCAGCTCAAGCACTGGTTTCACATAGATGCGGGTCGGCTCAAGAATAACCTCGCCCAGCCCCTTGCCGCCCAGCTCAGGAAGCGTATCGTTCAAGCTGTATCCGCTCTTCTCAAGAAGAAGCTTGCGCACAAGCGAGAAGCCATTGCTGTGAATGCCGCTCGAAGCAAGGCCAAGCACAACATCGCCGGGAGCAATTGTGGAGCCGTCGATCATTTTCTTCTTGTCCACAATACCGACCGTGAAGCCTGCGATATCGTATTCGTCGCCCTGGTACATGCCAGGCATTTCGGCAGTTTCGCCGCCGATCAGCGCGCAGCCGGACTGCACGCAGCCGTCAGAGATGCCTTTGACAATCGCTTCGATCTTGGCAGGCTCGACTTTGCCGCAAGCCAGATAGTCGAGGAAGAACAGCGGCTCTGCGCCTTGCACGATAATATCGTTGACGCACATTGCAACCGCATCAATGCCGATCGTATCGTGCTTGTCCATTGCGAATGCGACCATCAGCTTCGTGCCGACACCGTCCGTACCGGATACAAGCACCGGCTCCTCGTACTTGTCCTTGTTCAATCCGAACAATCCGCCGAATCCGCCCAGCTCAGCCATAACCTCCGGACGGAACGTTCTCTTCACATGCTTCTTCATCCGTTCGACTGCTTCATTGCCAGCCGCAATGTCAACGCCAGCTTCTTTGTAAGCCTCTGCCACCGTATTCACTCCCTAAAAGTTATCTGCGAAACTTTTTCGAGCATGCTTCTGCTCAAGCCGTACACGCGCTTCGGAAACATGCCTAATGATTAATGCCCGCAAAGGTTCATGCGATTAACAGCTGCAGCTTTTCTCCGAATTCGGATCAATCGGCGTCGGGTAGTCATTGTCAAAGCAGGCCAGACACATGCCGCGATTGAACGCGCCGTCATTGCCGCCGACCGCATCGATCAGACCCTCGTGACTTAGAAAATAAAGCGAATCCGCATTAATCGCCTGCCGGATTTCCTCTACCGTCTTCGAAGAAGCGATAAGCTCCTTGCGGTCCGGCGTATCAATACCGTAGTAGCAAGGGTTTGCGAATGGCGGCGAAGTAATCCGCACATGCACCTCCGTTGCTCCAGCCTCGCGAAGCATGTTCACGATACGCAGACTCGTTGTGCCGCGAACGATGGAATCATCGATCATGACGACACGTTTGCCCTCAACTACCTTGCGAACTGCCGACAGCTTCATTTTGACACCCTTCTCACGAAGCTCCTGCGAGGGCTGGATGAACGTCCGGCCCGTATACTTATTCTTAATCAGACCAAGCTCATATGGGATGCCCGTTTGCTCCGCATAACCAATAGCAGCCGAGATGCTCGAATCCGGCACGCCTGTAACGATATCCGCGTCAATGAAAGCTTCCAGCGCCAGCTTTTGGCCCATTCTTTTACGCGAGGAGTGCAAATTAATGCCATTAATATCACTATCCGGCCTTGCAAAATAAATATATTCCATCGCACAGGTTGCCCGGCGCTCGATAGGAGAATAACGATCCTCAAACATGCCGTCGCGATCAAGGACAAGCAGCTCGCCCGGCTGGACATCGCGCTCATAGACAGCGCCGCATGTTTCCAGCGCGCAAGTCTCCGAAGCAAACACATAGCCACCGCCCAGCTTGCCCATTACGAGCGGGCGAAGACCATGCGGATCAGACGCGACAAGCAGCTTGTCGTTGGTCATGATCAGGAAAGCGAAACCGCCGATAATACGCTGCAGAGCTTCCTTGGCCGCACTGACGAAATCCTTTTTGGAACGCGCAATCAGATGCGCGATAACCTCTGTATCGCTCGTCGTCTGGAAGATCGAGCCCTGCATCTCCAGCTCGCGGCGAATCGATGGCGCATTCACAATGTTGCCGTTCGTAGCAACCGCGAGGTCGCCGTCGCGATACTTGAACACAAGCGGCTGCGCGTTCGCCAGCTTGCTCTCTCCTGCCGTCGAGTAGCGGACATGACCGATAATACGATCCCCCGGAAGACCGTCCAGACGCTCCTGGTCGAATACTTCCTTCACAAGTCCCATACCGCGATGGTAGTTGAAGCTGCCATCCTTGGAGTCCACAGAGCACATCCCTGAGCTCTCCTCGCCCCGATGCTGCAGCGCATGCAGGCCATAATAACCCATCGACGAGGCATTCGGGATGCCGAACACCCCGAATACACCGCATTCTTCACGCAATTTATCAAAAATGTCGTCCCGGCCAATGCCCTCATTATAATGAGCGCCAGTCCACAGCTTATGGTTCAGCTGCTTCACTTCATCAGACATGGAATCGCATCCTTCCAGACCTTCTCCAGTTGTTCTACCGGTGCGCTAACGCCCGGCTTGCCATTGATGTTGATGGTCAGTCCGTTTCCGCGTACAGTACCGATTTGCGCATTCGGTACGCCTTGCTCGTTCAGGTGAGCGATCAGCTTGTCCGCTTGCTCTGGTTTAGCCGACAATAGAATACGCGATTGCGATTCACTGAACAGCGCTGCATCCGCGCGAAGCGATGTCGCTACATTCACCTCAGCACCAAGCTTGCCGCTGATGCATGACTCTGCCAATGCCACTGCCAGACCGCCTTCGGACAGGTCATGCGCCGAAGCAACCAGACCTTGCTGAATAGCAGACAGCACCGTGTTCAGCAGCTTCTTCTCCGTTGCCAAGTCGATCACTGGCGGACGTCCTTCGGACTTGCCTTGCAGTACATATTGAAGCTCGCTGCCGCCGAATTCATGCTTTGTTTCACCCAGCAGAAGGATGATATCTCCCTCAGCCTTGAAGCCTTGCGTCGTAATGTGATCCACATCATGCACGAGACCGACCATGCCGATTACAGGCGTCGGGTAGATCGCGCCCTTGGAGTTCTCATTGTACAGGCTGACATTGCCGCCGATAACCGGCGTGTCCAGCACGCGGCAAGCCTCAGACATGCCGTCTGCCGATTTCTCCAGCTGCCAGAATACCTCAGGCTTCTCCGGATTGCCGAAGTTCAGGTTATCCGTAATCGCCAGCGGCTCAGCGCCGGAGCATACAATGTTGCGTGCAGCTTCCGCTACCGCAATGCGTCCGCCCACCTCAGGGTCGAGGTATACGTAACGGCCGTTGCAGTCCGTCGTCATCGCCAGCGCCTTGCGCGTGCCATGAATCGTTACGACCGCCGCATCCGAACCCGGCTGAACAGCAGTGCTCGTGCGAACCATATAGTCATATTGGCTATATACCCATTCCTTGCTTGCAACTGTCGGCGAAGCAAGAACTTTTTTCAATGCGTCCGTCAGATCGCTCACTTCCGCATAAGCAGTCGTGTCGATCGCGCCATTCTCCGCATAGTATGCAGGCTCCTTGGATGGCTTTTCATAAACCGGGCACTCGTCAACAAGCGCTTTGACCGGCATATCGGCCACTTGCTCGCCTTGGTGGAACAGACGGAGACGTCCGTCGTCCGTAACTTTACCAACCTTGGCGCAGATAATGCCCCAACGGTCGAAAATTTCTTTCGCCTGCGCTTCATGCTGCGGCTCGACAACGAAGAGCATCCGCTCCTGCGACTCCGACAGCATCATTTCATACGGCGTCATGTCCGTTTCACGCTGAGGAACTTCATCGAGGTACAGCTCAAGGCCGTTGCCCGCTTTGGAAGCCATCTCCGCGCTGGAGCAAGTCAGGCCTGCCGCTCCCATATCTTGAATGCCAAGCACGATGCCGGAATCAATCAGCTCCAGCGTTGCTTCCATAACGAGCTTCTCCATGAACGGATCGCCGACTTGCACTGCGGTACGCTTCTCCTCTGATTCTTCGGACAGCTCAACTGATGCGAACGTCGCACCGTGGATACCATCGCGGCCTGTTGCCGGACCAACGTAGAATACCGGATTGCCTACCCCTTTAGCGACACCGCGCTGAATTTTATCATGATCGATCAAGCCGACGCACATCGCATTTACGAGCGGATTGCCCTCATAGCTCTCATCGAACATAACCTCGCCCGCAACGGTTGGAATACCGATACAGTTACCATAGCCAGCGATTCCACTAACAACATGCTCGAACAAATATTTGACGCGTTCATTTTCCAGACGGCCGAAACGAAGGCTGTTGAGCAGCGCTACCGGACGAGCACCCATGGAGAAAATATCGCGAATAATGCCGCCCACGCCTGTCGCCGCGCCTTGAAAAGGCTCAACCGCCGACGGATGGTTATGCGATTCGATTTTGAATACGACGGCTTGATTGTCGCCGATATCGACGATGCCCGCGCCTTCGCCCGGTCCCATCAGAACACGAGGGCCAGTAATCGGGAATTTCTTCAGAATTGGCTTGGAATTTTTGTACGAGCAATGCTCCGACCACATAACGCTGAAAACACCGATCTCCGTGTAATTAGGCAGGCGACCAAGAAATCCGCAAATAAGCTCGAATTCATAGTCGCTTACACCGAATTGCTGATAAATTTTCTGATCCGCGATTTGTTCTGCTGTCGGCTCCTTAGCCGTTAACTGCTGCGCCATTCTTTTCCCTCCATGCATTCAAAATCGAGGTAAACATCCGTTTGCCGTCTTCCGAGCCAAGAATTTGGCTAATTGCGCGCTCAGGATGCGGCATCATGCCAACCACATTGCCCGCTTTGTTGCTAATACCTGCAATATCTTCAATCGATCCGTTCGGGTTCGCGCCCGCTTTGTAACGGAATACGATCCCATTGTTCGCTTTAAGCTCTGCCAAAGTCGCTTCATCACAGTAGTAATTGCCTTCGCCATGCGCGATCGGAATATCAATGATTTCGCCCGGCGCATATTGATTGGTGAACGCTGTGCCGTTGTTGACAACTTCAAGCAGTGTGCTGTGGCAGCGGAATTTCAGTCCTTCGTTGCGGCGCAGTGCGCCCGGGAGAAGGCCCGCTTCCGTAAGAATTTGAAACCCGTTGCAAATACCAAGGATGTACTTGCCTTGCTCTGCCGCTTTGACCACTTCGCTCATAACAGGAGCAAAACGAGCGATTGCGCCGCAGCGCAGGTAATCCCCGTAGGAGAAGCCGCCTGGCACCAGAATAGCGTCATAAGCGGAAAGATCAGTTGCAGTGTGCCAGACATAATCAACCGGTTGACCGATGGTTTCTTCGACCGCTTTGTAGCAGTCGATATCGCAGTTGGAGCCTGGAAATACGATTACAGCGAACTTCATCGCTTATCCCTCCAACTCGAAACGGTAATCTTCAATAACCGTGTTGGCAAGCAGCTTCTCGCACATCGCCTTCAGGTTGTTTTCCGCCTCGGCACGATCCGTCGTATCAAGCTCAAGCTCCAAATATTTGCCCACGCGCACCTTGCCTACTTCCTCGAAGCCCATGGAGTGCAGCGCGCCTTGAACTGCACTTCCTTGCGGGTCAAGCACGTTTTGTTTGATCGTCACGTAAACCGTTGCTTTCATTGGGGGTGTCGCCTCCTGAAAATGTTAGTAGTATTTACTTCCAATCATGCATCAAAGCGTATAAGTGTGCGGGGCATATTTGCTTGCCCCGCGGGTATGCTGCTCATGCTTGCTCGTACATTGCTCTTGCTTGCTCGAAAACTTGCTCGTACGTGCTCGAACTTACTCGTACTTACTCTTCGCATATTCGCTCTTACTACAACCATTTCTATTACTGTCCATTTACCACTGCTCTTCTTCACACTGCGTGCAGTTCCTAGCTAGTCGACCGACCGCCGTCATGCAGCGAAACACCGCGCGCTGGGAGTAGCGATAAATTGATGGCGGTCCACCAAAATTATGGATCCTGCTGCCGTTTCAAACACCTCTTCCATCCCTCGTTACTGCAAAAATACAGCAAATTTGATGAAAAAGACTAATATCAAGCCCTTCTACTGCAAAAATACAGTAATCAAACCCCAAAAGCGCTATATACTCTGGATATCTGCGATATTTGCAGCACTTTTGCAGTTACTTCGATTAAATGAGGCTGTTTTTATTGCAAGTAATGTATTTTTGCAGTTGTATGCTGCTGGTAGAAAGAGCAGTCAGCAGGTACTCCCGCGAAACACGGATTTAGCAAGCCAGTTGCCAGTTTCAACTGCGCCTGATCTAGCCGGCATTTGCGATTACAGCCGCGCGCGCTGATCTAGCGAGCATTTGCGATTACAGCCGCGCGCGCTGATCTAGCGAGCATTTGCGATTACAGCCGCGCAGCACTGTTCAAGCGAGCAGCAAGCTATGCGTTTGCTTTTATAGTGACGAGCCTGTCAAGCGCTCGAAAATGTTTAAATAACGGCGGGTTGTTTCGTCCACAACCTCGGATGGCAGCGGGTCCGGCTTGCTGTTCTTGTCCCAGTCGGAGCCAGCGAGATAGGTGCGGACCGGCTCTTTGTCCATGCTGTCGATTTCGATGTCGAAGGCATAGTTTTCCTTGGCCCAGAAACGTGACGAATCTGGTGTAAAAATCTCATCGATGAGAATAACCTTTCCATCGATAAGGCCAAATTCGAACTTGCAATCCGCCAGTATGATATCCCGCTCCTCGCAATAAGCGCGTGCAAACTCATAGAGCTTGATGCTGCGGTCGCGCAGCTCTTCAGCCAGCTCAGCGCCGATCATTTCGCCCATGCGCTGGAATGGAATGTCTTCATCGTGTCCAACATCATTCTTCGCCGCAGGCGTGAATAGCGGAGCATCAAATCGTTCGTTCTTCCGCAATCCGGCGCGAAGCTCAATGCCGTTAATAGCAGATGTCTGCTCATATTGTCTCCAACCGCCGCCGGTGATATAGCCGCGAACAACACATTCGATGTCGATTCGCTCGGCTTTTTTGGTGACCATAATCCGGTTCTTCAGCAGCTCCGGCTCCGTAATAAGATCGCCCAGCTTCGTCACATCGGTATGGACGACGTGATTGGTCTGAATGCCTTCGGTCTGCTCAAACCAGAACGCAGACAAGCGGTTCAGCACATTCCCCTTCTCGGGAACAGCCGGATCAAGCACATAGTCGAATGCACTGATTCGGTCGGTAACGACGATCAGATAATGCTCGCCCAGATCATAAAGCTCCCGCACCTTGCCTTTGTAAATCAGCGGGGCCTTTACATAATCAACGGCAGTGGACAACGCTATTGCGGTCATAATAATGCTCCCTCCATCCAACAATCACAAGATCAGGGCAGCTGCCCTGATTCGATTATCCATCACTCAACTGTCATCAAGCCCTGCATCCAAGCGGCTCGATCATCCGTCCTCGTTCCCAGCAACTAGATCAATTCAAGACGTTTGAAAATCGTATCGACATGCTTGAGATGCCAGGAAGGATTGAAGCAATCATCAATTTCTTCTGCAGACAGCACGCTCGTAATTTCCGGCGTTGCCTCGACGATCTCGCGGAATTGGCGTTTCTCTTCCCAAGCTTGCATCGCGCGCGGTTGAACCGTGTCGTAGGCCAGCTCGCGAGCGAAGCCCTTGTCGATCAGCTTCGTCAAGACGCGGCCGGAGAACGGTACGCCATACGTGCATTGAATGTTGCGTTTCATATTCTCAGGGAATACCGTCAAGTTCTTGATGATATTGCCCAGACGGTTCAGCATGTAATTCAACAGCATCGTCGCGTCCGGAAGAATAATCCGCTCTACCGACGAGTGGCTAATATCGCGCTCATGCCACAGCGGCACGTTCTCGTAAGCTGTAATCATATGTCCGCGAATGACGCGCGACAGGCCAGAGATGTTCTCGCAGCCGATCGGGTTGCGTTTATGCGGCATCGCCGACGAACCCTTCTGACCTTTGGCGAAAGGCTCCTCCACCTCGCGGAACTCACTCTTCTGCAAGGCGCGAATCTCGGTTGCGAACTTATCTAGTGACGAAGCAACGAGCGCCAATGTTGCCATATATTCCGCATGACGGTCACGCTGCAGCGTTTGCGTCGAGATTGGAGCAGGTGTAATGCCCAGCTTGCGGCATGTGAATTCCTCTACAAATGGATCGATGTTCGCATATGTGCCGACAGCGCCGGAAATTTTGCCGAATTGAACACCGTTTGCCGCATGCTTGAAGCGCTCCAGATTCCGTTTCATTTCCTCATGCCACAGAGCCAGCTTCAGACCGAATGTCGTCGGCTCCGCATGAACGCCGTGAGTACGGCCCATCATAGCTGTATCCTTGTAGGTTACCGCTTGACCACGAAGAATTTCGATGAAATTCACGATGTCCCGCTCCAGAATTTCATTCGCTTGACGAAGCAGATAGCCCAGCGCTGTGTCGACAACGTCCGTTGAAGTCAGTCCGTAATGCACCCATTTGCGCTCAGGTCCAACCGTCTCGGAAACCGCGCGGGTAAAGGCGATCACATCATGGCGCGTATCCTGCTCGATCTCATAAATCCGGTCGATATTGAAGCTCGCATTGCTGCGAAGCGCCTCGACATCCTCGCGGGGAATAACGCCCAGCTCCACCCATGCCTCGCATGAGCAAAGCTCAACTTCCAGCCAAGCCTTGAATTTATTCTCTTCGGTCCAAATCGCTCTCATTTCCGGTCTGCTGTAACGTTCTAACATGCGTCTTATGCCCTCCAAATGTTCGTTTCGGCTATCCAGGTCAGCGCAGCGTCCACATCAGCCGCCAGCACGTTCACATGACCCATCTTCCGTTTATGTTTTGCTTCATGCTTTCCATATAAATGCACTTTAGGCGCTGCGCCCAGCCTCTCGGCCGTCTCGTCAACAGCTGCCATTCGTTCCAGCAGCGGCTCCACATGCTCGCCAAGCACATTCACCATTACGACAGGCGTCAGCAGTGAAGCATCGCCCAGCGGCAAGCCGCATACCGCCCTTACATGCTGCTCAAACTGCGAGGTGCGGCAAGCCTCCATCGTATAGTGGCCGCTATTATGCGGACGCGGCGCCAGCTCGTTGACGAACAGCTCGCCATCCGATGTCAGGAACAGCTCTACTGCGATCAACCCGACAACGCCAAGTCCTTCCGCAATGCGTGCGGCAAGCCGCTCCGCCTCCCGCTGCACCGCATCCTCGACCCTCGCGGGTACGATGGATAAATGCAAAATATTGTCCACATGTATATTTTCCGCTGCCGGGAAGGTCCGAATTTCTCCTTGAGGATTTCTCGCGGCAATAACGGATAGTTCCTTTTCGAATCGTATAAACTGCTCCAATACAAGCTCAGTTCTCGCTTCAGCTAACGAATCAAACGCTTCGTCGATCTCCGATTCGCTGCGAATGACCCATTGGCCCTTGCCGTCATATCCGCCAGTTGCTGTCTTGAGCACACAAGGCAGGCCAAATGCTGCAACCGCTGCACGCAGCTCGTCCTTGCTGGCAACCTCGCTGTAAGGCGCAACACGAACGCCAGACGCCTCGATGGCGCGTTTCTCGCGCAGCCGATGCTGCGTTGTATACAGCAGCTCGCTGCCCTGCGGCACATACGACTGCTCCATTAGCATAGCAGCTACGCCTGCATCCACATTCTCGAACTCATAGGTGATGACATCCGCCTGATCCGCAAGCTGGCGAGCCGCATCTCGATCGTCGTATTCGGCAATAATCTGCTCCGCCACTTGTCCGCAAGGCGAGTCCGGGGTCGGATCAAGCGTGATGAATCTGTAGCCCATCGCACTGCCTGCATTGGCGATCATTCTGCCTAGCTGTCCGCCTCCAAGTATGCCTACGGTCGAGCCGGGCAGAATGACTTTGACTGCCCCAGCTGCTCCCGTTCCATGCTTGTCCGCATGGCTCATAGCGTCTCACTGCTTTCCAGTACTTCCTGCTGTACGCGGTCGCGCCGTGCTTGCACGCGTGCTTGCACATCCTCATCATAAGCTCCAATCATCTGCGCCGCCAGAAGCCCCGCATTCGTACCGCCCGCATTGCCAATTGCTACCGTTGCCACCGGAATGCCTCCAGGCATTTGCACGATGGACAGCAGCGAATCCAGTCCACTCAGACTTGAGGACTTCACAGGAACGCCAATAACCGGCAGAATCGTCTTCGCAGCGACCATGCCGGGCAGATGAGCGGCTCCCCCTGCTCCCGCGATAATGACTTTCAGGCCACGGGATACAGCAGATTCCGCGTATTCGAACATCAGGTCCGGCGTTCGATGCGCCGAAACAACCTTTTTCTCATACGGAATTTGCAATTCGTCCAGAACGTCGCAGGCTAACTTCATCGTCTCCCAATCTGACTTGCTGCCCATGATGACGCCCACTTTAACCGACATGCATCAAACCCACTTTCTATTTGCAGAATTTAAAATTCATTAAAAACAGAAAAAACCCGGCCGCACCCTTCGATCCGGAAGACTGCTGCGGGACACGAACGATAGGGGAACAAAACCGCCTAAAGACAGGCGAAGGCTGCCCCGCCCGCGGGACAACCTGATTTCCCTATTCAAGCTCGTAGTCCGAAAATTAACGGTTTTCGGGTAGATACTTTCGGGCCGTATTCCCGAATTTATACGAGAAAATTTCCATTAGGCAATTAGCGCCTTTACCTCTCTCAGTTTACTCAATTGAGCCCTTCAATGTCAACTTAAATACGAACGTTTTGTTGCGATGTCATATAAAAGTTCGCTTTTGCCAACAGTTGTTGCCAACTGAGCTGAAAAAGCGCCACTTTCCCATACAGACGGCTGTTCTCCACCCTCAAAGCCGCTGCATAGTCTACTATAGCGACTCAGACCTCACTTGAATCCCAAGCACGCAATAATGCTCCAACCCCCTCCATTCCAGCATTCATATCGATATTTACCCTATAAAAGATATAAGTTGAACGAAGAAGGAACAACAGAGCGAAGCAGGGGAATGTTTCTGGAGAAGCGTCAGCGCTCGCCTTTGTTCCCGGAATTCCACCATTAACAACCTAAATTCAAGAATTCCGGGAACAACAGCGATCGTAAGAACATTCCCCCGCGCAGCGGCCTAGAACTCCCTTCCAATCTCTCGACTTATATATGAGGAGGAACTTCATGCCTTTCCCAAGCAACAATCAGTTCGTGCCTGTTTTATTGAACGGCTCGCCGATTACTGATCCTGTTAAGGATGTCTCGCCAGATGAGACAGATATCGTCGGAAGCAGTCAGTTCCCGGCTGTCTATTATGCTTATGACGGTACGAATATTTATTTTCGCATGCGGCTAAATGCTGATCCTCGCTTTAAGACCGCCTTCAAAAACTTCATCTGGGGAGTCCTCATTGATACGGACGGCAATTCTTCAACCTATGAATGGGCGCTGACGGTCAACGGCAAACGAACAGGGCTCAATCTCATTAGAAACCCGAATCCCGGAACGAACAGCTTCAGCGGCAATAGCAGCAACGATGATGACAGCGATGATATAACAGGAACTACAGTCAGCCGCCCCATCGTCAACTTTGACCTTGCAAGGGCTAAGCCAACAGAGGATGGCTCCAGCTTCGGCGGAGACACCGACTATTTCCTTGATTTCTTCATCGATAAGGCAACACTGTTTGCACAGCTGATGATTACGGATCAGACACCGCTGCGCTTCATCTTCTTCACATCGACCAACAGCAATAAATTCAATAAAGATCATACAGGAGGCATTCTTTTAAGCGAAGCCTTCTCTAGTCCCCTCACCATCACAGGGGGCGATGTTCGGGCTAAGCTTGCCGTTGCCCAGACAGTCTCCAACAGCACCACGAGTATAACGACAGGACAGCCCGTCACCTTAACCGGCACAATTACCGTCACTAATACAGGCCTCAGCAGCGCATCAACCATCTTCGTCACTGCCCCCTACTTCTTCGATCAGCTTATCGCCTACAATGTAACGCAACGATCTACGGGCAGCTCGGCATTCTCAACGACAACCAAAACACTCACATGGAATATCGGAAATCTAGGTGCAGGGGCGACTGCAACTCTGGACTATACGGCAAAAGGAATTTTCAATACCGCAGGCACTCGCACTCTGGATACAAAAACAGTAACGGGCGTCGATCTCTTCACAGGAGGCCAGCTTCCCCCTATTCTGAATACCGCTTCTGTCAATGTGACATCTATTGGCAGCATTAACGGAACCGTGCTGGATCAGGCAACAGGACTGCCATTGATCGGCGTCACCGCCGGGCTGTTCAGCCTGCCTGCCAATACACCGCTCGGCTCAGCGACAACAACCGAAGGAGGCGTGTTCTCCTTCACGAATCTGGCCCCAGGGTCCTATCAGGTGCAGCTCTCCTTCCCCGGTTATCAAAATCAGAATGCAGCAATCACAGTTACAGCCGGAGCCGCCTCTGCAATCAACACATTTCTGCAGCCGCAGCCTGCCTCCATACAGGGGACAATCACAAGCGGGGATAGCGGCGCGCCGATCGCAGGAGCAGCGATTAATGCAACGAATTGGACCGGCATTCCCATTGCCCAGACTGCAACGAACGCTGCTGGCCAATATACGCTAGCCAACTTGCTTCCAGGCTATTACCGGGTCAGCGCATCGGCTGCGGATTTCCAGCATAGCGATGTTCCCGTTACACTTGTCGCGGCGGAAAGCCGCATATTGAATTTCGCGCTCAAAGGCAATCCGGGAGCCGTGGCCGGCAATATCACCAGCACCACTGGCGCACCGCTGGCAAACGCGCTGATAGAAGCGCTTGATAACCGCAACAATGTGCTGGCTACTGCAACAACGAACGCGCAAGGAAATTATGAGATCGGCACGCTGGCTCCTTCCGCCAACAATCGGCTGCGAATTTCCGACCCCGGCTACATCATACAGGTAATCGGATTCCAGGTTACAGCTGGCAGAACTACAGTGGTCAATGCCGCTCTATCTCCGAATTCCGGCAATATTACAGGAACCGCTGCGGACATCGACACCGGCATCCCGCTTCCAGGGGCCAGCATTCGGGTTCTCAATTCCGAAGGCGTGACGGTTGGAACCGCCAGTACAAATGCAGCAGGCGTCTACACCGTCAACTCACTCCGTCCAGGCAGCTACTCGATTGTATTCGCTGTTGAAGGCTACGCCTCGCGTACAGTAGGCGGATTCGTAACTGCCGGAGCAACCGAGAACATCTCCATCGCATTAGCCCGTCTTGCTGGGGCCGTGTCCGGCATCGTTACAGATACGAGAGGCATCCCGCTGCCGGATACTGTCGTTCGCGTTTTCTCCAATAACATCATTGTCGGACGCGTCAATACGAATGAGGATGGCTCCTACAGCATTCCGAACCTCTCTCCAGGCACTTATATTCTGTCTGCGCGCGCGGAGGGCTTCGGCGGAGAATCGCTTGGCGTCATTATCGAATCTGCTCAAACAACAGCGGTCAATGTCCGGCTGACACGGAACCCTGGAACAATTACAGGAATCGTTGCCGATCATACGGGGACAGCGATCGCTGGCGCATTGGTTGCTGTCCAGAACAATGTTGATGGCGGACCAATCATTTTGACACGCGTAATCTCAACAACCGAAGGCCTCTTTACTGTGAACAATCTGCAGCCCGGCAACTACATTGCGACCGTATCCGCAGATGGCTTCCAGAACCAGTTTGCAGCGGTTTCGGTTAACTCGGGCGACGTTGCGCATCATGATTTCCAGCTTCAGCCTAGTCCCGGCACCATTCAGGGAACCGTCGCCGGGCAAGGAGGGACCCAAATATTCGGAGCTGCTATCGAGATTCGTGTGACGAATGCGAACGGGGTTACAATATTCTCCCTGTTCACTGATCCCAGCGGCCGCTTCGAAGCCGATAATCTGGCCCCCGGAACGTATACGATTCTCGCCTCAGCCGCTAACTTTCAGACTGCCGCCGCAACAACCATGGTCAATGCCGGGCGCAGCTCCTCCTTGTCTCTTGTGCTGATCTCCGATCCTGGCAGCATTCAGGGCCGTGCAACGGACAGCATTACAGGGGGAGGAGTCGTTGGTGCTGCGGTCAACATACTCGACCAGCATACCTTTCTCGTTGGTTCAACCGCTACAGACTCCAACGGCAATTTCCGCGTAAACGGCCTTCCGCCGGGCAACTATACCGTTGTCGTCCAAGCGAACAATTATCAGAGCAATACGTTTGGAGCCATTGTGAGCGCCAATGCCATAACACCTGTCGATTGCGAGCTTCAGCCCGATCCCGGCACCATTAACGGACAATTGGAACCGGCAATAGCCGGGGCAGTCATACAACTGTTCAACAACAATAATGTTCAGATCGCTACAACGGTCTCTCAGTCGAACGGTTCCTTCCAATTCATTAGCGTCAGGGAGGGCTCCTATTTCCTGACTGCCGTCGCGCAAGGCTATTCCTCAGATATCGCCGGCGCCGATCTGAGTCCGGGTCTGATTATTAATGTGGCCTTGCATTTGAAAGCCAATCCCGGAAGTATCGCTGGAAGAGTGACAGATCCTGACGGCAACCCCATCCCGCCTGCTGTCATTAAAGTCATTAACGGCAATGAAACGATACGCGGCATCGGGCAGACCTCTGCTGACGGAACGTATGCGGTCTCAAATTTGCCAGCAGGAACACTCTCTGTTATTGTCTCAGCGCCGAACTTCAGCAATGCGGTTCGCGGCGTCAGCTTAGCGCCTGGGGAGCAGGCAGCCAATCTGAATTTCGTCCTTATCCCTGACCCCGGAGCAATAAGCGGTCAAATCACCAACAGCGTTACCGGCCAGCCGATCGGCAGCGCGGATGTAGAAATACGCACCTTGAACGCTTCCGGCTTATCTATCGGTTCCGTATCAGCCAGTCCATTCGGCAACTTCCTGTTCACAGGTCTGCAGCCCGGCATCTATACCATTATCGCCAGAGGGGATGGCTTCGCTTCAAATTCAGTTGGCGCAGTCGCAATAAGCAATGAGACTGTGAGCGCCAGTGTAGCGCTGCTTCCTTCATTCGGTCAATTGAACGGAACGATTGCAGATGCCAGGGGAGCCGCCATCACCAGCAACAATACAGAAATCAAGCTGTATACCATTGATGGCTTGCTTTTGGAGACGCAATTCGCAGGCTCTGACGGCGCCTTTCGCATGACCAACATCAAGCCGGGTGAATATATGCTCACTATCGTATCTCCGGGTTTCATCACACTGGCAACGGGAGTAACAATCGCCAATGGTCTTGCAACACAAGTAGGCGCCATCCTGAAGCTTCAGCCTGCCAGCATCACGGGATCAGTCAGAAACACACAAACAGGCAGTCCTGTTTCCGGGGCGTTAATTAATATTGGCGATATGTATGGCAATCCGTTGGAAACAACCTTCTCCGATGAGAATGGCGAATTTTTATTGCCGGGCCTTCCCCCTGGCAACTTGACATTATCAGCCTCCGCTTCATCATTCGGGACCGATACACAAGCAGCGGTAACAAAGCCCGGCCAGTCAACGAATGTCAGCTTCACCTTAACCCCGAACCCCGGACAATTGCTCGGCTTCGTCAGTGATTTCAGCACTGGCGGCAACCTGTCCGGCGCAGCTATACGAATTTATGATAGCGTCACAGGCATCCTGACTGCGTCCATCCTTAGTGGAAACAGCGGCGATTATGTCTATGGCAATCTGGCTCCCGGCAATTACACAGCAATCGCTAGCAATGATGGATATGCGAATGAGCTTGGCGGATTCACAATCATCTCCGACAAGACAACCCGCTACAGCTTTGCACTAGACCCCCTCCCCGGACGACTGAGAGGGACAGTCAAGAACGGAGCAACAGGAGCGCCGCTTGGCGGAGTCAGCATTGTACTGCGACAGTACAACAACTTCGGCCCTATTCTGGAGACCATTCTAAGCGACGATGGGGGCGCATTCGATCTCGGTGAAGTCGCAGCGTCCAACTACATCCTCACCGCATCCTTGCAAGGCTTTGTCGCTGAACAGACCTCCGTTGGTGTCGCCCCCGCACAGCAGTCTGCTGCAGCGATCACACTCCAGCCCTCGTTCACCTCGATCAGCGGCATCGTTACAGACAAGAGCAGCGGCGCTCCTCTACCTGACTCTCAAGTCGTCGTTGTGGACGACAATGGCGTTATTGGCGGCATTGGCGTTTCCGATAACAAAGGAGCATATACAATTCCAAGCGCTCCGGGCACAAACCAGTCTGTTGTCGTATCCAATGACAATAAACAATTGAATGTAGCGTTTGTTTCTGTTAGCCCAGGCCAGCATCCACAAGTTAATGTCCAATTAGACGACCATCCATCCAGCATTACTGGAATCATTATTGACAACTCCTCTAGCCAGCCGATTCCCGGAGCCATCGTAAGCGCCCTGGAGAGCATCAACAATACGCCTCTGCAAACCGTCGTCACTGACGGAGAAGGCAGGTTCACACTGGATAGCCTTGGTACGGCGAGCTATACAGTGACAGCTTCAGCTCCCTTGTACGGCTCCAACGCGCGCAGCGTCAGCATTGTCGCCAACCGCTCGGCTGCCGAGGGAAGTCTGCGACTGAACGTAGATTTCGGCACATTGCGCGGAACGATCCGCGATGCATCAGGCCAACCGCTGTTCAAGGCGCTTGCCGAAATTCTGACCCCTGAGCGGCTTCTTATTCGAGAGATCATTAGCAATGCGCAGGGACAATATATGCTGACCAATTTATCAGCAGGTGTCCTTCATGCGCAATTCTCTTTTCCCGGCAAGCAAACCGCACTTCGAATGCCGATAATTGTTAACGGGGGGACGACCGTTCTCGATATTGTCCTACTAGACGAGGATGAGGAATAATACGAGAGGCAAGAACCTGTATATAACAAAGAAACAAGACAGCGACTGTCAGAAGTACAGCGCGCTGTCTTGTTCCTATTCTCAATTGCTATTTTGACTGGACAGCCGATTCTCAAGAATGGAATAAACCGCTTCCTCCGTCCGAGCTTCAAACAATTGTCCTCCTGTCTCAATCAGCTCCTGCAAATCCAGCCCTTTCACAAGATCGCGCGTCGTTCGCTCAGCAATATTGAAATGCAATTGCAAATAATCAAGCAAGACTTGCCTTCTTGTGTGCCATTCCATCTGGTAACCGTACAGCTCTTTCTCAATCTCACAGGAAGACAGCGTATCCGTATAGAATCCCTCTACATTCGTGCGAAGACGTTCACGAACGACAGCAGGGTCGTTGATCGTATGAATGAACAGAGAGGAACCGATCCTCTTCAATTTCTTCGCGAGAGCAGAGTGGCCGCGTTCCGGAGTAGCAGCTACGATGCTGATCCCCTTTTCTTTTACGAATGCCAGAACCTCTTCGTCACTTGCGTTGGACTGGTATAGGGTATAGATATACCTCGGAAACGGAAATATACGGTCTACCAAATCGTACATAGCTTCGTTATACAGCTGCGGCATCACGCGCAATAGAAGATTGTATCCGAAGGGAGCCGCAGCTTCCACCAGTAACCTGAATTGCTTCTCCACAATTTCGGGCTGCGTATATTTAGAATCCGTGATCAATAAGGCATCCGGATGGTCCGCCATAAACTGGAACAGGTCATCAATCGTCATTGGCGTATACTGATCCCGTATTTTCAGCTTGCGAAATTGCTCCAGATTGAGGGGTTTGCCCTCCTCGGCTCCTTCCGGGGGTGTTTGACCTAAATGACGGTACAGATAAGCCTCCCAACCTTGCCTTACAACCAGCCTGTCATCCGATGTCAACTCCAAATCCGCCTCAAATACACGATGTCCCCGGCCCAAATAGCTCTGCTCGAATGCCTCCCTGCAGTTGGTATAATTAACGCCATCAAGCTGGCCCCCAGCATGGCTGACCACTGCAAAGTCAGCAGAATCAGACCTGTAAGAGGGAGGAACGGAACGGAACAAGCTGCCTTGCTCATAGAGTGTTTCGAACGTATCGAAGACAGTCGTCTCAACACCCGTGACGGGATTATAGGTGACAATATTAAACCCTCGCTGATTCAAGCTCCACTCCTGACCGTTCAGCACAATGCTGCTGGAATTGCTGGACAACGCACCTCCGCTCGATACAGCTGCATCAACCTCGCCGAGAACCCCTTCCCAGTGCAATTCTTCGGTCGAGCATTCCTCATGAATCACCTCATAATCGACAGCTGTGTCTTTGCGGGCAATCCAAAGATAGCTGTGTCTTAGATGTGTCTTGTTAATCAGAGCAATTCCCAGCGCCTGCAGCTGCTCTGTGACATCTCCCGCAAGCTGTTGACTGCCGTCATCCTTAACCGAGATGATCGTGTAAGAGCCATCGCGAATGGCTCCGAGATAGTCAATAATGTGCTTGCCATCAACTGCCTCTGCACGATAGCCATAGCTTTTGAATGCTGGAATATAGCTGCTCTCGTGATAATAGACAGGCTTGCTGTTGTTGCTCAGAGCAATATTGCCCATCGACTGAATCCAAACCCCGTGCTGCCGATAAAAGGATGAGCAATAAGCGGCATACACCTTGCTTTCATTGTCGCCCGGACGATCCCGATACTTTGAACTGCTATATGGAATATACACGCTTTCTTTCTCCATTAGCCCAAGGTCTGCCATCTTATGATGCATGGTTCTCCTCCTCCGGAAGGGCGCGATAAATGGCCGTGTCTTCGTATATGCATACAAACGTGTCTACCCTGTGAACGGCTGCCACCTCCGAATGAATCAGATCGTAAATGACGATATTCATTCCCCTCAGATTCGGAGAGTATTCCTGCCCGTTTATTCTAATGCTTGAGTTGTTTCCGCAGTTAAGGCCAGCGCTTGATATCTCCAGATGAACAGGAATTTTGAAATCATTAACACGATCTCCCACGCGGTATTGGGCACACAAGGCAACACCGGCGATTTCCTCGTAGAGACTGGTATAGGAATGCTCGTCCTTCTTCCAGATGATATTCAGATAGCTTTGACGCAAATACTCTCTTGTCACTGCCCGAATGCCGCACTCCCATAGCTGCTCCTGCCATTTATGGTTAAATGCTTGCGTGCCGTCATCCTTCACGGACAGGATAATGATCGAGAAGGGCGGCGCTTCTCGCAACAAATCGATTAGAGATTTGCCATGAACTAATTGGATATAATACCCTTCCCCCCATAACAGCGGCATTGCCGCAGGATCATCGAAATGAACGATGGGACGCCCGGCAATCCAGTCTGTCTCCTCCGTATTTACAATTGAAAGATTACGATCGCCACACAGCGTTTTGAATTCGTTATAGGCTGCCGGTTCGCTGCTCCAACGCCCGTTTTCCACAATGACGGCGCATGCTTCCCTTCCCCCGGCCAACATCTCTTCCCACCGTGCAAAAGTATACGTTGTGGCGGGTACGTTGCCGCCCTTTTCTAATTCAACCTCTTCGACTGCTTCATCTGACGGCATAGAAAGCAGCGGCAGCCTGCTCTCCGCTCTGCCAACCCCAACCAGAATCGCAATCCAGCCTGCAAGCAAGGCGACCGCTGAGACTTGAAGCCACACCACGCTCATGAGACTCCCTCCTTCGGCTGCCGCTCAATGACAGCTTTGTAAATGCCGCTATCAACTGAGGTTGTCATGAACGTATCCGCCCGGAATACATCTACAACCTGACATGTCTCCATATTTACTACAACAAAATTGAGACCTCTACTATTGTGTCCATGTGAAATGCCGTCAACGACAATTTGAGATCTGTCACCAGCCAGAGCGCCTTCACTGATGACGCCCAGCTCAAAGGGCAGCGCAATGCCGCCGACGAGTAGGCTGCTCTCCCACAATCGCGCAAGCGCAAGCTCCGAAACCTCTTCATGCAGCGATATAAAGCCCTTGTTCTTGTAGATCAGGTTGATATAGCTATGGCGATATTTGGTTTGGTTCAATTGATGAAAGCCGTACGCTGCCATCTCCCTTGCAAATTCAGGCCGGAATTGATTTGAAGCATCGTCCTTGGCAGACACAATGATAAGGGCATGATCAGGCAATTGGGCCAAATGATTAGACAGCTTTACAGTCTCAACCAACTCTATTCTGTAACCTTTATTTTTAAAAATCTCCGAATAAAGCGGATCTTCAAAATAGACCGGCTGCTCGTTGACATCCCAATCGGTAGTGGAATAGAAACGGATATTTTTCCTCCTTGCCTTGCGATGATACTCTTCCAAACGTTTCAGACTATCCAGATCATTATTCTGACCGATCAAATAAGCTTGATCCAGTCCCAAGGATATTGGAATGACAATCGCCTCTTCATCAACGCTGCCAAGTATACGCTCAACACCAGGCGTGAAGGTTGCTGTTTCAGCCTCCGACCACTCCGGCTCATTAAATTGTTCACCAGATACAAGCAAGTCATTGATGATCAGATATTCTGATTTCAGCACTTGCTGCCGGCTGTAATCAAAACCGCCCTTATTTGATCCGGATATTGGGAGAATGATCTTTTCAGTGGTCCGATTAAAGATAACACTATTCACATATCCTCCTTCGTGGGCGTAGCAGAGTACATCACGCGTTGCAAAAGAACCAAGTGGGTATGACGTTAATGGAATAATTCGTTCCTCCGGTGCGTTGAACAAATTCTCCCCCATACCGTAAGAAATTCGGGGCAAGCCTAATAAGTGCAACAGCGTCTGGCCGACATCCATCGTACTGCCAATTTTATCTGAGCTGAAAGACAGCTTCCGTTTAGCATCACCGCTCGCAATGATAAACGGCACCTTCGCCACCCGCAAGTGGTTAGCCGATTTATGAAAATCGGTTTGCGACATACCTAATTCTGTATACAAATCCGGAAGGTTCTCGGCAGGAATGCCCTCATGATCGCCATAGAGCGCAATGACCGTATTGGCGAGCAGGCCCTCCTCTTCCAGACCCTCATAAAAATGTTGAAGCGCTCGATCCGTATAATTGACGCTCTGATAATAGAAAGACATAAAATCAGGCACAGCCTTGCTAATATTCAGTCCCCAATGCTTCTCCTCCAGCTTGAATGGATAATGCGACGTCAGGCTGATCAAAAAAGAGAAGAAGGGTTTCTTCATGGTTTTAATCTTCTGGACCGACTGTTGAAAAAACGAGAAATCTGACATCCAAGTAGAGGCCTTGTCCACAGAAATGTAATCATCTTCTGAATAGAATTTCTCGAAACCGTGAGCCTTCATCATCGTCCGACGGTTATAGAAGTCGCCTTTATACCCGTGATATGCGCTCGCCTCATAGCCGAATCTCCTTACAATTCGGGGCAGCCCATAGTACTTTTTGTCAAAATGCTTGTAATTGACGATTTCATTCTTCAGTGGATATAACGATTGCAGCACAGCCAATTCGGCATCGGCGGTATGCCCTTTGGCCCACTGGCTGTAGATATCCGTAAAGGACATATGCTCCCGTGCCAATCGATTCAGAAACGGGGTAATTTCCTGCCCTTCCACCTCGCGATGAAGCAGAAACTGCTGGAACGACTCCAGTTGAACAAGAATGACATTCATCCCCTTGAACTTGCCGAACCACTCGTCCTGTATCGGTGCTACATCATCGGATTCATCCTCTGCCGCCATCTGCTCGGCTGCAAAGCCCTGAAGCAGTTGATCCCTCTCTTGCAGTCTCCTCCGTTCCGCTAACGACAAGAAATAATAGGAGATAAACATGCCGAACCGGTTAGGTTCAACCGATCCATCCCGCAGCCCCCGATATTGCTTCATCGTAAGCGCAATTAATAGCAGCAGCAGGCCATTCAACATCCCCCACAGCCACAACGGGTCCGCAGGAGCTCCGCCCGCCGCGAATGCACTCGCCAGAACAACCGCAATAAGGGCAACGAACAACAAATCCTTCTTTTTAACTAACCGGCCTGCCGCCTGAAGCAGCATGGCGCCACTCACCGCTGCTGTCTCTCTCGAAGTGAGAAACTGCTTGATTTGAGAGCCTGCTATAAGGTGGCCGAAAAAACGGACATGCACCAAATTGATATAATAAACCGCACTGGCCAGCATAATGACAGCAGATGCCGTAATCGCGCTCCATTCTGCTGCAAGATGAAGGGCAATCGCGGTGATCATCGACATCACCAGTTGCTCGACCGTTATCAGTCTGCTTCCCTGCCCTTTATTAAGAACAACATTCCATGTCCCATGCCATATAAAGAAAACAAAACAAATTACAACTGAGGACATATACGCCTACCTTCTTCCTCTCAGTCAAACCTCTTTATAATAGGGTCGAAATACAGCTCCGTCTCTTCTGTTATCCATTGCAGCCTGCCGAAGCTCGACTCAGCCTCCCGTTCATGGTTCCCGCGAATAAACACAGCTTTCCCCTGCTGCAAATATCGTACGGCTTCCGGCATCCAATGCCTTGCATGAGCTCCCGGTCCAAGACGGAATTCCACAGCTTCAGTGGAAGGAAGCCCCGCATCCTTCTCATTGGCTATGTCACCGATCAACTCCGTAATAACCGCCTTCCAGCGTTCCTTCCAATTCACTTTATTGAACGCTTTGGATACCTCCAGCGCATGCTTGCCAACCCGTTCCCTCAGCTCGGGGTTTTCTAGATATTCCACAATGGCCTGCTCCAGCGATTTGCTGTCCGGATTGATCAGCAAGCCGTTAAACCGGTCAATAATTATATCGGTCAAGCCGCCGATTCTTGTAGAGATGATGGCATTGCCCGTTGCGCAAGCCTCCAGACAGGAGAGGCTCGTGCCTTCGCTATAGAGCGTAGGAATAAGTACAATATCCGCCTCTTTATAGACGAGATGCATGTCATCGGGTTCCCGATGATAGCAGAATATTCGACCCGGCCAGCGCTCCATAGCTTTGTCGATCCCCTTGAGATCAGCCTCGAACCCTTTCCCGACAAAATGAAATTCCGTCTCGGGAAATGTCCGCAATATTTGTTCCGCAGCAGCGAGCGTAATATACAATCCTCTCGCTTCATAGAGGCGCCGCGGATAGACGATTCTGACTTTCCCATCATCCTTGCGAGGGACGGGATAGAACTCCGTCGGATCAACGTAATTGGGGATTGTCAGCATTTGCTGGCCTGTCCGGTGAGATACAGTTTGAAACCAGTTTGCCGTATTGGTATCCACTGAAACCATCTTCTGAACTTTCTTCGCGCTTTGGATGAACCGTTCATTAAAGTTCCAGAACTGATCACCATTTTGAAAATCACACCCAGGATGGTCCCATGCCACGCCATGACTGATACCGATACTGGGATGCGCCACGTCGGGATGTGCCTGAAAAAAAGCCGAGTAAAAATTGAGAAGCAATTTCCCTTCTGCTGCGTATAGATAGCGCCGGTTGAATAACTTAAGATTCTCGAAGCTGAATTCATTCATATTTAAAGATTCATGTCCCAGCGAATAGACATCAATGTCGTTATACTTCCGGTACCAAGGAAAATGACCGTATTGATAAATATCCAGCTTTAATCCAAGCTCGCCGCAAGCCTCATGCAGATCGACAAGATACCGCTCCGCACCGCCGGAATAATAATTGCCTCCCTCATAGTCGAGAAAGGTTGCGGCAAACACGCCCACATGTCTGTCATAGGTGCGATTGGCGAATATACTCAGACAAGAAGGCCGTGCCTCAAGCTCGCTTAGCACCAGCTCAGCCCGCTTGCTCCATTGATTCTTGTCTGATATGGACTTCAAATGCGCTTGTGCTTCTGGCGTAACCTTCCACAAAGATGAATCCAATTTCACGTTTTCTCCGGCTTTCACGAATTTAATTCCCGGACCCGCGAACGGAACCACCTCGGCGATTGGCGTCGTAATAATCGGCTTGCCGATCGTGCAGTATTCAAAAAACTTTACAGGCGAAACCGCATTCGTCAGCTTGTTCACGATAAAAGGAATGATGAGCGCATCGAAGCAGGCCGCATATTCCTTCAACTGCAAATACGGCTTGGGACCGAGAAAATGGACATTGGCTGGAAAGGATGCATTGGCGATTCCGCAATGACCGATCAGAACGATCTCGACCCCAGGATCGCGCGCCAATGATTTCACAAGCTTCGAGTCAAACCATTCCTCTATCGCGCCATAATAACCAATGATTCGCTTCTTTTTCCGGACAATCGATTTCAGGTCGTTCGGCACTTCCAATGGGGTGTCCCCGCTAAACTCGAAGTCCTCCTGCCGCGAGGCATTGGGCAAATATACGGCATCCTCCCGATCACCGACACACTCCTTCAATTGATGAGCCGAGTAAGTGACAATGTCAGCCGAATGCAGCACCTCATAATGCTTAACCAGCATATTTCTGTCATACATACTGAAGAAATCGACCCGGTCCAGCACATCATACCAGACGGTTTTGTGCGGCAAGGCGTCAATCCATGAATTTTGCAGCAAATAAGAATTTATGACGAGTACGTGAGAGGTCTGCAGCGCTTGCAGCAAATGCTCCTGTTGAGAGATGACAAACAAGCGATCCTCTACTTCCCGAATCGAAAAAGTGTCTGCCGTATCGCAGAAAAAGCAGAGATATCCTTTCCTTGCAAACTCCATCAGCAGATGCTGCGGACGTTGAACCGGCTCCCAGCGAACGGCATGGGGATAGACTACAATACCGCGATATTCCAGGCTTTGCAGCAGCTGCACAATTTGCCCTGCCTCCTCTGTCAACGGGGCACTCACAACCGCTTTATAATGCTCGGCCCGCGCCTGATATTCAGGGGCATAGAGAAGATCATTCTCAGCCAGTTCCGCCTGTTGATCGGCAATATCCTTCTGGAGCTTCCCGATCATAGCCTCATGCTCGGCTTCGGCCCTCTCCAGATCGGACCGTTCATTCCCGTACCTTGCGAGTTGGTCCTCCTGCTCCACTGCCATTGCGCTGATCTGCTGTGCGACCAGCCTCAGAGCCGCCGCTTCTCTCTCGATTGCTCCGCCGACGCCAGCGGACGAACGTTTATTCAACATGCTCCTTATACCTCCAAACTTCCGCTTAACCTGATAACGGCTTCCCCGATTCCGTCCGAGTCGAGATACACCGCATCCTTTCTGGGTCCGGCATACCGCTTCCACTTCTTGTCCGAATACGTTACGACCGTCGACTGCTTCAACAGGTCATAATGCTTCAATCTGGCCGAGGCGTCCATTCCCCACAGCACATCTTCATGCTCGCAAATATCGTACCAGATTGTTGCCGAATCCAGCAGATCAAACCAGCTGGATTGAAGCACCCATGTGCATAGAACAATCGGCTTTATCCCTTGTTCCGTGAGCCAATTGAGCAGCATAATTTCGTCTCTGAACTCATAATAACCCTCTTCCGCCGAAGGCTCGACGGCAGCTCCGACCTCCTGATTAAATGCAATACAAAGAAACCCCGCGCCGGCAAGCGCCCGGAGGGCCGATTGGATACGCCCGTTCTGAAACCGCAGCCCGTCCGGAGATACAATGACTCCTCTATAGCTCCTCCAAGCTGCCGATAACGGCCTGAACGCCTTCGCATCCACTTCAGACGGGTCCGTATATTTATAATATTGTTGTCTCTGTTCATAGTCTCTTTCATAAGAAACACGCGCCGCGTTATCGATAAGAAGCTGTGACATCCGATTCAAATGCTGCTGCAGCGCTTGAACCGTCTGGAGCTTCCCCTCGACTGCTTTACGGCGTATATGGATGCTTTTCTCTGCATCCGCGCTCGCCAGCTTCAATTCATTCAACTCAAGCTGCCGTTTTCTGCATACTTCTCTCAAAGCATCCAATTGCAGCTCATGATGCTGCTGCTCAGTAAGCTGATTCATCGTCCAACTCCTACACCGTTATACAAAACTTAAACAGAGCCATTTGCGCTTCAATTTCTCATGCAATTCCGGCCAGCCGCCCAACGATCCCGCATCGATCCGGGAGGATAGGCTATCCTCATGAATCCGATAATAATACAGAGGTTCCGGCAACAAATGTACGTTGCCCGCAAGCGCGAGCCGAATTGTAAAATCGCGGTCTTCAATACCGAACAACGATTCATCGAAGCCGCCGGTTTTCTTCAGCGAGGAGGTCCGCCACAATAAAGATGGCCCGCCGTTCTGAAGCCCGTTCAGCTTATACGCCGGCATGCGCTTCGTCTCCAGAACGAGTCCGTTCTCGTCGACATGATAGTAATCTGACATGACCGCGCTTGCCCTTGGATTAGCAGATATCGTCTGCACCATCCGTTCCAGCCAGCGTGGATGCGCATAATTATCCGCCGAGGTCCATGCCATATAAGCGCCCTTTGCTTTGGATATGCCATAGTTCAGCGCACGAGGCAGACCGCCATTGGATTCCAGTCTATAAAAACTTAACCGGCTGTCGAACTTGAATCGGTCAGCAATCGCCCTCACTTCCCCGTCCGATCCATCATCCACGATAATCAGCTCAAGCTCCAGACAGGTTTGGGATAATATGCTTCTAATACTTTCAACCAAATAGCGCGTATCATTATGTATGGGCAAAATGACGCTTACAAGCGGAGCCGCGTCATTGTTCTGCGTGTTGTTAGTATCGGCTGCAAGGAAGCGCTGGAATAGAAGCGCCCATTCCGGCATGTTCAGATACGTATAGACCGGGTACAGCAGCGATTGCGCAGTCGGCGAATCAACATTAAAGATTTCCAGTATCGCGCGGGCTATCGCTTCAAAACCTTCCGTCTTATACTCCTCGTAGACAGCCTCTGCAAGCCGGTAAGCGCAGCCTTCATTGCAATATGCCGCGCTCTCCAGCGCATGCCGCCAGGACAGAATGGCCTGCTTTCGCTCTCCCAGCTGCCATTGCAGCTCTGCGATCAGAGCAAGCCAGTCCGGTTCTTCCGTCAGCACAAGCCTGGTCTCCAGCAGCGGGTTCGATTGCACTGTGCCTTGCAGCAGTTCAATCGTCTCCCTCTTCATCTCTTCGATTTGCGCATTGACGGCCAGTTTGCCGAGCAGATAGATGAAATCAAGCTGCTCTTGTTCTTCAAGCTCCGCATCCAGTACCGTATAGATCAGCTCCGATGCTTGCTCTATCATGCCCAGATTCATATACGACAGCACCTGATAGAATTGATAAGGGAGCTGCGCAGCAGCATCCTTTGACGAAACATCCATAGCCAGAACATCGGAATATCTATGACATCCGAAATACGCCAGCAGCCTCTGAACTGAAGTCTCCTCGGAGAGCAATGCCACCCACTCCCGCTGCTTGTCCACTGGAATAAACAACGGCTTCTCCACAACAATAAAGCGGTCTGCAAGAGGCTCCTGCTGAAACTCTACATCGGCAGCCGCCTCTGCCTGTGAAGCAGAATACACCACTTTATTCGGCATCGGCTTCATCCGTATCCGGCTCTCGGTCCATTGATGACCCAATCTCTCCGAATAGGAACGAATCGCGACCGTCCCATTATGGGCAAAAGCCGCAAGCAGCAGCTCCTCGTTCAATGCGGAGCTGATCCGTTCATTCGCCTTCCAGACCCATAACAAGTCAGCATTGCAGGCGTTCAGTAGAGCAGCTTCCGCCTCCGCCAAGCTCTTGCCTTTTATATATCTGACTCCGGCCTTTTCCGCGATGGATTTCGCTTTCACGCCAAACTGTTCTTTTGACCATAGACCAACTTCATAAGAAAGCCCTTGAAACTTGCTCTGAATATGACTCAACAACTCTTCCCAATCATTGTCCAGATGCGGATGAACGATCAATAAAGCCACCTTCATGTTCTGAGCCTCTCCCCTAAGTGTGTTCTTGAAGTTCCCTGTCTTATTGGCAGCGATCCACTGATGCCTGTGAAACGTTTCTGCCAAAGAAATGCAATGATTGGGATAGAGCTTAGCTGGATTCTGCAGCCGTTGCTGCCATTCATTGAACCTTGTGCAGGCTTCCTCCCAGCGCTGTGCATCAAAACAAATTTCAGCTGCAATCGCATAAAGGTCCGGGTAATCGCCCAATTCCTTCATGCCGGCGACAGCTGCCAGCTCTGCTTCCGCATTGTTCCTCAATTGAAGCAGCGCCATCGTTTTATAATAATGCGCTTGCGCTCTGCTGTACGTATCCACAGCAGCGAGCAGATGCAGCGCCGTATCGGCATATTTGATAGTATCCGCATAATATCCGGCATTGTAGGTTTCACTGGCCAAATAGCGGTAGTTAAACCCGTCCGAAGGGTCTGACCCCACCGCTTGCTGCAGCAAGCCGATATTTCTGCTGCTTTTCACTTCATGGTATTCCGACGAGTAGCCATAATGCCGATATCCCGCACACGGACATAAGCGAATCTCTTTCTTTTCCATCTTGTTATGCGGAAGCAATCTTTCATGAACCGTCCCCGCGTAATAGAAAAAAGCAGGCGAGAACAAGCGCTCCACATGTGTAACCGAGAGAAGCCGCGAGTTAGACGATTCGAGATGAGAGCAGTTGAAAGCGGCGACCGTTCGTTCAGGGTCCAGCTCCATTGCCCATTCCTTCAAGCTTATTGAAGCCCGCCATTCAAACACTTCATCAGAATCGATCACTAGAACCCAATCCGCTTCCTGAACCAAGTGAAGCGCGTAATTTCTTGCCTCTGAAAAATTTCCGTTCCATGCAAAATAATAAACCCGAGCCCCCAAATCCAGCGCAATGCGAACGCTGTTATCCGTCGAGCCTGTATCAACCACAATGACTTCGTCCGCATGGCCCTTCACACTCCGTATGGCGTCAGCCAAAGTGGCTTCATTATTGTTAACGAGAATATAAGAGACCATTTTCATAAGGGAGCAATCCTTCAAGTAGGATGTGATTAAAGGCCGTTACCTCTTTTGACTGCCAAAAGAGATAACGACCTTCGGAATAGATCCTTGAATTAGACCGTTGGATCACTGTTCGAAATCTTTTTGCCCTCGTCCAGCAACGTATTGATGGAGCTTTTGTACTCCTCGAATTTCACGTTCTTGGTGAAATTGCTTGCCACTTGAGCAACCTGTTGCCGAGTGATTTGGCCCTTCGGATCGAATTTGCCGTCCTGAGACGGAATCAGACCTGCTTCAAGTGCCGCTTGCACATAACCTTTAGCCCAATCGCTCACTTGTCCCGCATCGGATATACCCATATTATTTCCTTTGCCTACAATATTGGTTTGAGTAACGCGAACCAGTATGGTGGCCAGCTCTTCTTTCGTCAGATAAGCGTTAGGACGGAATTTACCATTATCGCCAACCATGATTCCGAGATTCTGCAAGGAAGCGATATATTTCAATCCCCAGCTGTCACTGCTGACATCAGTAAAGGACACCGTACCCGATTTGGAAACATCCAGGTTAAGCGCCCGGGCAAGAATTGCAGCTACCTGAATACGAGTTAATTTCCCTTCCAGGTTAACGTTTCCATTGTGATCCCCTTGCAGGATCCCCTTATCGAGGAGCTCCTGAACAGCCGCTGGCACCAAAGCAGGATCAACCTTGTCATTGGCCGCGAATACCGCGACAGGTGCTGCCATTGCATTCACTACCATAGTAGATGAAACAATATACTTTGTAATTTTTTTGCTTTTTCCTAACTCCATTATTAAACCTCCCTGATTTATAATATTCCCATCTTTTCAAACATGAATTTACAACATTTACGCTTTATCGACAATAGGTTTTAAGACATGTTTTAGTATCAAAGCAAAAATAAGTTTCCAAAAAATTATTTAATGTTAGTATTTGTAAATAAACCTCTGGATAACAAAAAAGAAGCCTGCTCTTTTTTAGTGATCCAAAGTCTAACTTGTCATTGATTCTATCATAGAGAAATCATTGTTTTCTGTAACTTTGGTTACAAAAAACGATATTTTTTTACGATTATCTTCTTGGATTATATATTTTCGACTCATAACCAAAATTAGCGGTTGATGTATCGAGGAAGGCTACGGGTTCGGAGGGTTCTTCCGATCGCTGTTAAAGCCCGATTTCTTAACTGTAAGGTCTTTATAGGTTGAAATCAGGCTTTAAAGGCGAACACTATCGTTTCTTCAGAATCCCTCCAACCCTCCGCTGCTATGTTTGCACCGTAAAGACTGAATAACAATGCAATGCATTGCAACACCAGGGCGTGTGAAGTACAAATGCAATGCAACACCGATGCGTGTGAAGTACGAATCATGCATCCGAAAGCAGACCCTCGATCCATGGAAGGGCTACCCCGTCCTTATAAAGTGGTGCAATCTTGTATAGCCCATTGGCTCATCCACAGGATCGATATCATCTATGGATTCAGGGTCATAGCCTCCAGTTGCAATACGGTGCAATTGCAAAAAAAGAAGACAGCGCCGGTCCAGCGCTGTCTTCTTTCATTGTTCTATATTCAGGCCAGATTAGCCTGCGCCAAGGAATCCGTAGCGTGCAACGATCAGGATGGCAAGCACCCACATCAGCCAGTGAATGTTGTACTTGCCCTTCTCGCCCTTGCCTGTTGCATTCGCAACGAATGCCAGCACAACATAGGACACGATACCAAACGAAATACCGTTTGCAATATTGTAAGTGAATGGCATCATCGCTACCGTCAGGAAGGACGGAATCGCATAGACCATATCAGAGAAATCAATTTCCTTAACAGACTGCATCATCAGCACGCCGACGATAATGAGCGCCGCAGCTGTCGCAGAGCCTGGGATGAGCGCAATTAATGGCCACAGGAACAACGCCACCAGAAAGCCGCAGCCTGCTGATACAGCAGTAAGACCTGTACGTCCTCCTTGAGCAATCCCCGCCGAGCTTTCGACGAATGCGGTGACCGTGCTTGTTCCCAGCATTGCGCCGCCGCTGACACCAATCGCGTCAACGAACATCGCTTTGCCGATCCGTTTCTTCCCTTTCTCAGGGTCCTTCATATAACCGGCGCGATTCGCCGTTCCGACGAGCGTGCCGAACGTATCGAACAGCTCAACGAATGTGAAGGTGGCGATAACAGAAATCAGACCAACCTCGAATACACCTGCAAAGTCAAAATCCCAGAAGTTTAGCTTCGTGAAATCAGGCAGCCACTCTTGGTTCGTCAGTCCTGCGCTAAGGTTCACATCGCCAGTAAGGATCGCAACAATCGTCGTGCCGATAATACCGAACAGAATAGCGCCCGGTACACGGAGGACCATAAGTATAGCTATGAGCAGTATGCCTACCAGTGTCAGATAGACGCTTGGGCTTGCCAAATCTCCCAGATGAAACACCGTTTCGAAACCAAGAACATCCGTGTATTCACCCTTCACGATGTCGGTAGCCTTATTCTCCACTGCAACAGTCAGCACGCCGCTGTTTTTCAAGCCGATGATCGTAATGAACAGCCCGATCCCGACCGTAATCGCATGCTTCAAGCTGTCAGGCACGGCAGTAATGAGCATTTGCCGAATTTGCGTCACCGTCAAAATAATGAAGATAATACCGGAAATAAATACAGCCGTCAGCGCCATTGACGGAGTAATCGTTCCGTTCGAAGCCATTACCGTTGCGGCAAAATAAGCGTTGAGCCCCATTCCGGGAGCTAATGCTACTGGGAAATTGACGAACACTCCCATTGCAATGGTGAAAATACCGGCTGCAAGCGCAGTAGCAAGAAACACCGAGTATGCCGTTAGTCCAGTATCATCCAGAATACCGGGATTGATGGCAAGTATGTAGGCCATCGTCATGAAAGTCGTGAGACCTGCCATAATTTCTGTTCTTACATTTGTTCCGTGTTCCTTCAGACGAAAGAAACGCTCCATTCTTGAAATGCCTCCCCAAAGAAATGTGTTCAGAACAAACCAAAAAACCTAAGAAATAAATGCCATAACAAGCATTCTCTCCTAGGTTCCGCGTCAAACAAGAAAAGTATGCATACGACCGGACCGTAGACGTATTCACTCACTCTTCCTGCTTTTCGTAGACAGATCATTTACGGTGACCTCGTAGAGACTCTCAAGCCGATTCTTGAGATTATACGAAAAAGATGCAGTTTGTACGATAATCAATCATCATTTTAAAGAGGGTGGGATCATACGTCAATATGAAATTAACAATCTTCGTTCCTTAATTGGCTGCAGTTCCTGTTTAATCCTTTTTTCGAGATCGCAATACCATAATTTTAGGGATAATTGTATTTACTGGAGGATGAATGCCGTTATGACTCATCAAGCAGCTTTCTCTGAAGTTGACTCGGATCGGGGATTATAATCATTTTGTTGCGGGTTTCAATTAATCCTTCCTCCTGGAGCTCAAGCAGCACCTTGGATACCGTCTCGCGCACCGCTCCTACCATTTCGCCTAATTGCTGATGGGTGACCTTCCACTGTACGGGTGCTTCTCCATTCAGCTTATTGCTGGAGGCTTTCGAGACAGTGGCCAAACGCTTCACAATTCGTGTACGAACATTGAGAAAGGTCATGTCATACACTTGTTGGTTGGCCTGCCGCAAACGCTCCATCGTGTAGTCCAATAGATGGACAGCGAGTCTCGGATTCGCTTCTATTAAATTCTCGAAATCCGTCCTGCGCAGTGTCAGCACCTTCGTCGTAGCCATTGCTTCCGCAGTTGCGGAGCGCACAAGACCGGGTTTAATAAGCGCCATCTCGCCAAAATAATCACCTTCGCGCAAATAAGCAAACACAACCTTCTTCATGCCTTCGAACGTATAAATATTAATCGCGCCGGAACGAATGAAAAAAATTTCATCGCCTGCATCACCCTGCAGAAAAATAATAGCGCCCTTCCTGTACGTCTTCTCCACAATATATGGCAGAATACGATCAACCACAACGGCATCCAGTTCATTGAAGAAAGGAATCGTCGCTTGCAGTTTCGCCGTATCAACCATAGCATTCATTCTGGTCAATACTATCAGCTCCTAAATCATCATTCACACTTAACTTGTCCACTCGCTACCTTAGAGGCCTGTTAGCCAACAACCCGCTGTTCTGCACAGCCTGCTGGTCTTGGGAACAGCTAGATCGCATTGTTCAGCACGACCTCTTTGATCAGAATCGAGTTCATCTTCATTAAGTCCAGACGAACCGAGCGATCACGCGTCACAACGACCGGACGTGTCGGGTGGCTCTCATCCACGGCGCACACTCGGCCAGTCATGCCGTTCGAGAGTTTGACAACCGTTCCGACCGGATAGGGTGTGATACATTTAATGAACGCTCTTACAACCTCAATATCGTATGATGAATCTACTTTCGACATCACATACTCAATCCCTTCATGAGGAAGACGATTTTTGCCAATTTCATTAACAAAATGGTCAAAATCATTAGAAATAGCAACAATTTGAGCAGATTGGCGAAAAGCATCGCCGCGAATGCCGAGTGGAAAACCAGCCCCGTTCACCTGCTCATGATGCTGCAGCGCGATATGTGCAGATAGAAGCGGGATGTCGCTGCTGCGGCGCAACAGATCAAATCCGGCTCGCGGATGGTCAAGCGCGGGATTCGCAGCATCGGGTGACACATACCCGATATCATGCAGCAGTGCGCCGATCGCGACCGTGCGCAGATGCTCCTCCGAGTAGTTCAGCTTGTGTGCAGTGAGCACAGCGAGCAAGCAGACGTTGATGCTGTGCGAGAGCAGATACGAATCGTGCTCGCGAAGCTCCTTCATCTGAACAGACGATTCCAGATCACTGCCGAAACGACGGGAAATTTCATTGGCTAGCCGATTGATCGGGGCGCTGTTGAACGAGCCTCTCAGCGATACCTCGCCGAACACCGTCTTCAGTACATCGAGCGCTTTATAGCGAAGCGTTTGAATCGTGGGCAGTTCCTCAACCGGTGTTTCATGTGATGCTACTTCATTGCTGCGGCGATTATCGATCTCCACATCATCTACACTAAGCTTATACAAGCCTTCAATCAGCCTGCTGGTCAAAATCATGCCCTTGGCAAGAGCAAGCCGCCCATCATTGCGATACACATTATCAGCGAGACGATCGCCTTCAATCAAATCCTTAACTGGAACACGACTCATATTCATCACTCCATGAAATAGTTCTTAAGTCTGACTTTAATGTGATTTTATCATAGAGAAATCATTATTTTCTGTGACCATGGCTACATAAAAAGATAAATTTCCGCTAAAGATTGGCTTAAATTCGACATAATTCCCCATGAAAAAACGCCCTCCAATGTAGGAGGACGCAATTAATAGGTTTGATAGCGGTTGGTTATTCCCACTCAATCGTAGCTGGTGGTTTGGATGTAACGTCATAGACGATACGGTTAACGTTGTCGACTTCGTTGACGATACGGACGGAGATTTTCTCCAGTACGTCCCATGGAATACGGGCCCAATCGGCGGTCATGCCGTCGATGGACGTAACGGCGCGGATGCCGACTGTGTAGGAATATGTGCGGGCGTCACCCATAACGCCGACGCTCTTCATATTAGGCAGGGCGGTGAAGTACTGCCAGATTTCCCGGTCGAGTCCTGCTTTAGCGATTTCCTCGCGCAGGATAGCATCCGAATCACGAACGATGGTCAGCTTCTCATCCGTTACTTCGCCCAGAACGCGAATAGCCAGTCCTGGTCCAGGGAATGGTTGACGCCATACAATCTCAGCTGGCAGGCCGCATTCCTCGCCGACCTTGCGAACTTCGTCCTTGAACAGCGCTTTAAGCGGTTCAACGAGCTTGAACTTAATATCCTCGGGAAGACCGCCGACATTATGATGCGATTTGATCGTTTGGGCCGTTGCCGTTCCGCTTTCGACGATATCCGTATAGAGCGTGCCTTGTGCCAGGAATTCGAAATCATCAAACTTCTCTGATTCCTCTTGGAACACATAGATAAACTCATTACCGATAATTTTACGTTTTTGTTCCGGATCATCGACACCCTTCAACTTGCCGAGGAAGCGTTCGCTGGCATCAATCTTAACGACCTTCATGTCGAACTTGCCGACGAACGTTTCCATAACACTTTCCGCTTCGCCCTTGCGCAGGAGGCCGTGATCGATGAACATACAGGTCAGCTGATCGCCGATAGCTTTGTGGAGAAGAATCGCAACAACGGAAGAATCAACGCCGCCTGACAGTGCACAGAGAACTTTGCTGCTGCCGACTTCGTTGCGAATATCGCGTATCGTATCCTCGATGAACGTTCCCATACTCCAGTTGCCTTCACAGCCGCAAATATTATAGAGAAAATTACGGATCATCTCATTGCCGTATACAGAGTGCCGCACTTCTGGATGGAATTGCACGGCGAAGAGTTTGCGCTCAGCATTGCTCATCGCGGCAATTGGCGCATGCTCAGTGCTGGCATCGACGCGGAAGCCTGCTGGCGGTTCCACGACGAGATCACTGTGGCTCATCCATACGGTTTGACGGCTTTCCAATCCATCCACGAGATGGCTGCCGGACACAAAATCAACCTCGGCTTTACCGTATTCGCGTTTGCCAGCGCGTTCAACTTTCCCTTGGAGCTGGTGGGACATAAGCTGCATACCGTAGCAGATGCCGAAGATCGGCAGGCCAAGCTCATAAATAGCCGGGTCAACGAGCGGCGACTTCTCTTCGTACACGCTTGCCGGACCTCCCGAGAACACAATGCCTTTAGGCTGAAGTTCACGGATCCGCTCAACCGACGTGTTGTACGGCAGCAGTTCGCTGTACACGCCCAGATCTCTTATACGTCTAGCGATTAACTGGTTGTATTGTCCACCGAAATCGAGGACAACGATCATTTCATTTGGCTTATCCATTTAACAAGGGCCTCCCTCAAATCAATGTGATCATTATATAGTTTGAAGTTTAAGGCAGTCAAGGCACGACCGCGCCTTTCATGTTTCCTTTGTCGAAGTAAAGTGCCGTGGTGGCGTTTTCCCACCTTTACGCCACTATCCCTTTCACTCAGTCTGCGAGCGCAGATTATCTCCCCTGAGTGAAGGGGATAGTGGGCATAGGGGCGTTAGACTGCTTCTTTCTATGTGATTTATTATTGTTCAGCGCTGCGATTCGACCTCCCCTGAGCGAAGGGGATAATGGGCATAGGGGCGATAGACTACTTCTTTCTATGTGATTTATCATTGTTCGGCGCTGCGATTCGACCTCCCCTGAGCGAAGGGGATAGTGGGTATAGGGGCGATAGACTGCTTCTTTCTATGTGATTTATCATTGTTCGGCGCTGCTATT
>NZ_CAKMMF010000044.1 GCF_927798095.1 Paenibacillus plantiphilus
CGCCTGATGGTGAAGGGCAAGCGTTCCGATGGATTGCAGCGCATTATTGAGAAAATGCGGATTGATCTGCGCCTGCATGGCTTTCATCTGATTTGTCTTATTGGCGATTTCCAGCTTATATTCCCGCATTATAAGATCGGTGATTGTCTGCATCATGGTGTTGAATCGGCGGGCGAGAATACTAAGCTCGTCATTCCCCTTCACCTCTATATTGACATTCAGATTGCCGGACTGAATCTGATTCATGGAGCTGATCAATTTTTTAATCGGATTTGTAAAATGATAGGAAATATACAGCGTCGCAGCCACAACTACAATAAGAAACAAGGCAGCGATGATCGCGTTAATCTGAGTGATCTGATTCGCGCTCCGGTGCAGGAAGGAGTAAGGCTGCATCTTGACGATCGTCCACTCCGAATAATTTGACTTGATTTGGTCGTAGAATATAATACCGGTAAAGTTGTTCTTGTCCTTCGTATTCCACTCCAAATATCCATTGCTGGTTTTGGAATCAAGAACGTTGGACACCCAGTTCTCTTCAAGCCTTTTCCCCAGCAGCTCAGCATTCTTGGCAAAGACAACGATGCCCTGCTTGTCAATAATGTACAGGTTCTCTTCATCAGGACGGTACAGCTGATTGCTGATCTTGAAGAGCTCGGTTGTCTTCACATCGAGTGACAGATAGCCGAGGATTTTCGTCGAAGGCGCCGCAATAATGGGCAGATGGAGCGTGAAAACATTCATGCTTGGCCGATAAATATTCCATATCAGGCCAAATGTATGGCTATCATGCGTAGCCTCCAGAAAAGGGCGCAGCCTATCCGCACCGGGCGGATAAGGCGGAACGTACGGTATGCTGTCCGTGCCGCGGAAACGTCCCCGCGCAATCAGATAGGAATAATTGCTGGAAAGTGTGTGCAGGTGGATCTGGCTAATATCGCGCATGGATTGATACATGTTAAGCAGATGACCGTAAATTCTGGTGCTGTATGTGCGGGAGAATTGCTGTTTGTCGATGTTCTTATTCTCACCGCGTTCGATAATGCCGAATAGAGATTCGGGCTCATTCATGAAGCGGTATACGCTTTTGGAAGTTTCCTCGATGACGGTCAGATAGTTCTCAATGTTGTCTTTTCCGAGCGCAATCAAATCCAGATTCTCTTGAATGGATTCCTCCAGCACCGTGCTTTTCGTGTAAAAATAAGAAATTGTTATGGAGGTCATAATGGGAATAATCGTTGCAGCAAGCAGAAGACCGATGAGCTTGTTTCGTAAGCTTGTCCTGAACATATAGCCTGTGGCATCCCCTCTACAAACGATTTCACTTCCCATTTTACAGTCAAAGATCAATAAATTCCACCATAACCATCATCAATATCGGTGGTATCACGCTTTTCGTGATTTTATACTGTTTGTACAGCATTAGAATGAGCGTTGTTTGAAAGGAGAGAAAAAGATGGGGAACAAGAAGTTTAGTGAATGGATGCAGCAGACCCTTTTCGTAGGCCCGGGACTTCTGTTTTTTTCGGTCATCGTAATTGTTCCATTTCTGCTGGGGTTCTACTATTCCTTTACCAACTGGGACGGGTTAGATTTGGACCGGGCCAAGTGGACGGGAATGGACAACCTGAACAGAATATTTACGAATGATGAGAAATTTTGGGATTCGTTATGGTTTACATTGAAATTTACAGTGATTACAGTAATCGCTACGAATGTGCTGGCTTTCCTGCTGGCCTTGGTGCTGGCACGGCCGCTTAAGTCCAGAAAGGTATTGCGGACCGTATTTTTCATGCCGAACGTAATTGGGGGAATATTTCTCGGCTTCATTTGGCAGTTTATATTCACCAAGGGTTTTTACACTATAGGTGAAAAGACAGGCTGGGGATTCTTCGAACTGCCTTGGCTGGGCACGCCGGATACGGCTTTCTGGGGATTGATTATCGTCTTCGTATGGCAGACTGCCGGATATATGATGGTCATCTATATCGCAGCATTCGCTGGGCTGCCTAAGGATCTGATCGAGGCTGCGAAGATTGATGGAGCTGGCTACGGCCAACTGCTGAAGAGCATAATGATCCCGATGGTGATGCCGGCTATTACAATTTGCTTGTTCTTGACCATTTCCAATGCATTCAAGATGTTCGACTTGAACCTGACGCTCACCAAAGGTGGTCCGGGCACATCGACACAATCGCTGGCTTACAATATTTACACCGAGGCTTTGATCAACAACAAGTACGGATTAGGAACTGCTAAAGCAATGCTCTTCTTCTTTGCTGTTTCTTTGATAACCGTTACTCAAGTCTGGTTAACGAAGCGCAAGGAGGTTGAGGCATAATGGAGAAACAGGAGAAATACGGCGGCAGTACACTGACGTTTGAGGTTATAGCGATCATACTGGGTCTGATGTTCTTGGTTCCTTTCTATTTCGTAGCCATTAATTCACTGAAGACACTCGGCGAAATTCTGGTGGATGCCGCATCGCTGCCTAAAGACGTCATCTGGGCGAATTACTCCAAGGCATGGGACGTCATCAAGTTCCCAACCGCATTATTCAACTCTGTTTCTATCTCAATCGTAAGTGTGGTCTGTATCGTCGTAGTCAGCTCCATGACGGCTTACAGATTCGTTCGCAGACCGACCGTGTTCAACAAAATTATGCTCAGTCTGCTTGTCGCATCCATGATTATCCCGTTTCAATCGATCATGCTCCAGCTTGTGCGAATTACGAGTATGTTGGAGCTGAGAGGACACTTCTACGGCATCGTGGCCTGCTACATCGGTTTCGGTCTGGCGCTCTCGACATTTCTGTTCCACGGGTTCATCAAGACCGTGCCGCTTGAGATTGAAGAGGCTGCCGTAGTCGACGGATGTTCGCCGCTCGGCGTATTCTGGAAGATCGTCTTCCCATTGCTGAAGCCGATCATCATTACAGTTATCATCCTGAATACATTATGGATCTGGAACGACTACCTGCTTCCGGTGCTCGTTATAGGAAGCAACAAGGATCTAACGACACTTCCGCTTGCTATAACAAGATTGTTCGGGCAATATACGAAGCAATGGGATTTGGCGCTTGCAGCGCTTGCAGTCAGCATCGTACCTATTCTGGCATTCTTCCTGTTCCTTCAGAAGCATATTGTTGAAGGGATTACTGCAGGCTCGGTTAAAGGATAGAAGATTGTTGCATAAAAGGACAGCAATTATCAACAAGTTCCACCTTTTAGGTCAACATCGTCTATTTTGAGACAATAGAACACGCTCTATAATGAGGAAAGAAAGCAAACAAACATAGGGAGGTCTTCAAATGAAAAGGTTTACATTACTTACGTTAGTCGCAGTATTGCTTTTGATTACAGCGGCTTGTGGCGGCAATAACAACAACAAAACAAATGATCCTAAGACAGGCACGACGGAAGGTTCAACGAACACGCCTAAGGACGAGCCTAAGAAAGACGTAACAATTAAGATGTTCCAATTCAAGGTCGAAATTGCTGAAGCTCTTGGCAAAATGGCTGAGAAGTACAAAGAAGAAACTGGCGTTACTGTAGAAATCGAGACTCACGGCGGCGGCGAGGACTACTCGGCATTGCTGAAAGCTGAATTCGCAGGCGGCGGCGAGCCAGAAATCTACAACAACGGCGGATTCACTGGTTTGGTTCCTTACATGGACCGCGCAGTAGATCTTTCCGGCGAAGCATGGGTAAGCAGAACAGTTGATGCAGCTAAAGCTCCAACAACTGTAGACGGCAAAATGTTCGGTATGCCGATGAACACAGAAGGTTATGGCTTCATCTACAATAAAGACCTGTTCGCTCAAGCGGGCATCACGACTGAGCCTAAGACTCTTCCTGAGCTGAAAGACGCTGTTGAGAAGCTGAAAGCTGCTGGCATCACGCCTTTCATGTCCACTAACGAGTGGTGGTCGCTTGGTATTCACTTCCTGAACGTAGCATTCGCTAACCAGCCAGATCCTGCTCAATTTGCAGAAGATCTTAAAGCTGGCAAAGTAAAAATCAAAGACAACGAAATCTTCAAACAATGGCTTGACCTGGTTGACCTTGTATTCGACAACGCACAATCCAACCTGTTGACGACTGACTATGCAACACAAGTCGCAAACTTCGCTAGCGGTAAAGCTGCTATGATGCAACAAGGTAACTGGACGCAAGGCGATATCGACAAAGTAACGCCTAACATGAACCTTGGCGTGCTTGTAATGCCTATCAACGACCAACCTGGTCACGTATACATCGGCGTTCCTAACAACTGGATCGTTAACAGCAAATCCGCTAACCCGGACGAAGCTAAAGCATTCTTGAACTGGATGGTATCCTCCGATTCCGGTAAGAGCTTCATCACCAAAGACTTCAAGTTCATGCCAGCTATGACTGACATCGAAGCAACTGCAGCAGATATCGGCGCAGCAGGTGTAGGCGTTAGTGAAAAAGCAGGCGACGCTCTTGGATGGCATTGGGACCGTTTCCCAGACGGAACTACACAAGGCTGGGGAGCTGCAATGCAAGAATACCAAAGCAAGCAAATCAACAGAGATCAACTTCTTGAGTCTTTAGACAAAGTAGTCGTTGATATCATGAGCAAGTAAGAGTAGGCCAAGATAACAAGAAACCGTACGCTATGGCGATCCGCCGGGCGTACGGTTTTTTGATGTTGAAAAGAACAGGGCTGCTGTGCAGGGTAATGTTCATAAGCGGCTTTTCGAGCTGCGATCGGTCGTGAAAGCGGACAAAATCGGCTTACAGCACGAGCGAGCATGTAAAAGTAGCAAATGCGGAGTCAATAAGCGGAAAAAACCTGCTTACAAGCGCCGAAAAGTACGCGATCGGTCGTGTAAGCAGAAAAAATCGGCTTACAGCGCGAGCGAGCATGTAAAAATAGCAAAAGTGGAGTCAATAAGCGGAAAAAACCTGCTTACAAGCGCCGAAAAGTACGCGATCGGTCGTGTAAGCGGACAAAATCGGCTTACAGCACGAGCGAGTTTGTAAAAGTAGCAAATGTGGAGTCAATAAGCGGAAAAAACCTGCTTACAACCGCCGAAAAGTACGCGATCGGTCGTGAAAGCAGACAAAATCGGCTTACAGCACGAGCGAGTTTGGATGAGAGCACCTCTAAAAGAACCGTCAGGATTTTCCCTGACGGTCCTTTTAGTACAGCGTTTTACTTGATCAACAGTTACTCTTGCTTGGCCAAGTATTCCTCAAGCGTTACATTCTGTTTCATAATTTGTCCTGCAATATAGACACCTACGTAACGGATATGCCAGGGCTCATAGGAATAACCGGTGATCTTCTCTTTTCCTTGCGGGTAGCGAATAATAAAGCCGTATTCCGCAGCATGCGCCCGCAGCCACTTGCCTTCCTTCGTCGCGCCGAAGCTTTGCTCCAGTCCATACTTGACACTGGCGCTGCTGACATCCATGGCCATGCCTGTCTGATGCTCGCTTTGACCAGGGCGTGCGCTGGTCTTATTAGCAATGGCAGCTCCCTTGAGCTTGGCATTCCGGTTGAAAATGGCCTCTTGCGTGGAGTAGGAGCGGAACCCGGATACCGCCTTCATCGATATACCTGCCTTCTTGGCTCCTGCAAACAGATTTTCCAGCGCGGTGGCGGCTATTCTGCGCATCTGTTTCTTCTCGCTGTTTCCAGAGAAGGAGAACGGCACGTCAGGCACAACAAGATCACCTGGTTTATAGCTTGCGGAGAGCATTCGCTTTTTATTGACGAGCACTACTGTGCTTCCTGTATTCGTGACGATTGCTTTGCCTGCAGCATTGTGCTTAATTGTGCGGCTCGGCGCATTGTTCTCAAGAAAGCTGGATAGCGATGAGCTGCTGCTTATCTTGCTTACAGGGTGTGCACCTGCCGAAAGCGCAAGAGAAGCAGTCATGGTCGTAATAACTGCAATGGAAAGGAATAGACGCTTCATTATTGTAGCCTCCTGGAATGATGTCTTATGATCTATTAAACATTCTAGGAGGCAACTGTATCTTGAATATATAGAGCTTGTTTCTAAACTGTAACAAATAATAGATTTTCGGATGGTATAATGGTCCAATGTTCCTACCGACTGTCCGAGGTGTCCAATGAAAGCGTTGTCCAAATGGGTCATTAGCATGATCATCGCAGTAGCTGCACTTATCCCCATTGTATCTGTCCATGCAAGCTCTGAGAGCGTATTTTCAGGGCTTATTGAGAATTGGCAAATGAAGTATGCTGCCGAGGAGGCAGCGGCATCCTTGATTTCTCCTGACGAGGTTGATGCGCAGGGTGGCTGGATTCATGCCGGGATGAACGTTTCTTCTACGATGAGGCCGCAAGGCATTACGACTATGTGGATCAAGCTTGAGCTGCCTTCTATTGGTGAGCAAAGGGCATTATATTTGGAGGAGCTGTATGCCCAGAAGATTGAAGTGTACATGGACGGGAACAGAATGTTCCAATCGGAGCGTGTGCATGGGGTTGATTTGAACCGAATTCTGCTGCCGCTCAAGGAGTCGGATTCCGGTCGTACATTATTGATTCAGCTGGAGTCAACAACTGAAAGCCTTGGAATAAGCTCCGGGGCCTTAATTGGGGATTATCATGAGCTTGCCAATGCGCATGTCAAAAAGGATTTATTCGATATTATACTGGGAAGCGCATTAATCTTCTCTGCTGTTGTGATGATTGTGGCCTCGCTCTTTCTGGAGAAGTGCCAGCTCAAGAGCTGGATACCGCTTTGCTTGGTTATACTGTCCATTGGCGGCATTATGACCTTCTATTCACCTTTCCTGTACACGTTCTACGGAGATTACGGAGAGCTGTTTCAATTCATGTTAGATATATTCATGATCATTCTTCTTCCTGCGTTCATGTATTTTTTTGAAAATGTGTTCGGCAAGGGGATATTCGGCATTGTGCGAATGTTTCGCATTGTGCTGCTGGTCTACTCCGGCATAAGCTTGATTTGCTCGATTCTGAATGTGGTGCTGGGCAATGAATTTTTCGATATTTACAGATTCTTCTCTGTTTCCGCAACTGGCTTTGTAATGACGGCGCAGCTTATCATCATTATGCTGTCGACAGGAATGTATATCATGCAGAGGAAGAGGGACTACATCCTGCTATCCTGCGGGTTTGGCATATTCGCTTCAATAGCGGCAGGAGAATTAATATGGTATTATACAACTTCAGAAGCCTACAAGCTCTATTTGTGGAAATGGGGACTGATCGCTTTCCTCCTGACCTTGATTCTTCTTCTGGGCAGAAGATATGCGTGTCATAATGCGCTTGTCGTGCAGTATTCGAAGGAGCTGGAGCTCTATAATCAGGAGCTGCAGCTATCAGAGAAGCGGGAGATCATCAGTCAACTGGCAGCCTCGGTAGCACATGAGGTTCGCAATCCGCTGCAAGTGACAAGAGGATTCCTGCAGCTGCTTGAGGAGAAGAATACAGATGATCTGAAAAGGGCGAACTATCTGGATATGGCCATCAAGGAGCTGGACCGCGCATCAACAATCATTACGAACTTTTTGACCTATGCCAAGCCGCAGCTGGAAGATACGAAAGTGCTCAATCTCAGCGAGGAATTGAAGCATGTCGAGAACGTGATCGTGCCGCTTGCGAATTTGCATGGCGGTGTCATAAATATAGATATTCCGGATCATTTGCATGTGTATGGTAATTCGTCGAAGCTCAAGCAGGCATTCATCAACCTGATTAAGAACAGCATTGAAGCATTGATGAGAGGCGGCAATATTCGTCTATGGGCCTATGGACATAAGGGAGATGTCATCATTCATATTGCGGATGACGGGGAAGGAATGGAGGCGGATGTGCTCGCCCGCATCGGTCAGCCATATTTCACGAGCAAACCCAAGGGTACGGGGCTCGGCCTTATGGTCACTTACCGGATTATTGAAGCCTTGCAGGGCTCTATTGTGTTCAAGAGTGAGAAGGGGATTGGAACGGAAGCTATTATCCGGCTTCCTGCTACAGCGATAGAAGAAAACGGAGAATAAGATGAAGCGGGAGGCCGAGATGAATGGAAGAGAAGGAATCCTTGCTCTCAAGCGAGCTGTCAGAAGCCAAGTCAGTAATAGCCGCACTACAGGCGGAGAACGACGGACTGAAGGGAGAGATTGCAAGATTGCGCAGTCTTCTTCGCAGCCGTGATCAGCATGCCATGTCCACCAAGCTGAAGGACGCGCTAAGAGAATAGCAGTCTTTCATCATTCTTGGCTGGAAAATAACTCGGAAAAGGGATACAATACAAGTAGTTCACATAAATGAGGTGATCTCGTGTCAGAGAAAGAAACGCAGCAGAACAATGAAGACGTTCAGCAGGAGCCCAAGAAGGTTTCACTTGCGGAGGCTGTGAAGCAGAAGCTAGCACAGAAGAAGCAGGAGCAGGCTAACGGCACCAAGCAGAAGCATGGTCCTGGCGGAAACCAGCAAGTAATGCGTAGCCAGAATACGAAAAAAGTGAATAACCAGCGCAAAAAAATGGGTGTGTAGCAAGGAACAACAACGAAGAACTGAGGCAGCAAGCCTCAGTTCTTTTTTTGAGAGTGAAGGGAGGGAATTGATATCTGCTTTACCCGGAGACTAAGGAGTAGGAGTCTATAGCACAAATGACAGGACAACGGAAGGGGAATGTTTTTAGTCCTCCCCAAAGCAGGCTGGAATTTGTACGATGGAGCTATTGATGCGCCAACTAATTCTGATTCTTGTCGGCGGCGATCCATTTGCGGTATATGGTCAAGCTATCCAATAAATAATGGGCTTCTTCTTCGGTCACTGTTTCCATGAGCAGCAAGCCGGAGCTGCGGTCCTTCTTCGTTGGATAAGGACGTTCTCGTCCGACCAGCTCATCGAGAGTCACTTCGAAGAAATCGGCAATACGAATCAGCGTTTCGAGATCAGGCTCATTAATATTGTTCTCATATTGGGAGATTGTCGACTTAGCTGTATTCAACAAGGAAGCAAGCTGCATTTGTGTCATGGAGTGGTTCTTGCGCAGCTCGCGCAATTGCTTACCGATCATGGTCCATCAACTCTTTTTAATGAATTGGGTGAGTGCTTCTCTATTAATTGTACACGGTTAGACGGGTACCGTAATTGTCTGAGAGCTCGACTTCATGATACGTGTTATTATGGGTTGAAATTGTTGGAAATAGACGGTAGAATAAAAGAATAAGTTCATGATTCATGAACTTATTCTGGTCCAGCTTTTCATTATGATAGTAAAGAGGAGTGGAATTATGTTTTTGGCGCAGAGTCTTAACCCCTGGTTCGTCCTTGTTTCGGGCGCAATTTTATTTGGGCTGCTGTTCATTTTGGAACGGAGATGGAGAATCGAGAAGCGTGCTGTGTTATATTGGGTACAGCAATCTCGACTGCAGCTGCAATATGGGGCTGAGGAGGAGATAGTGAGAGGAGAAAAAGAGGTGCAATCGTTAACGGAATTTTGTTTAGCCAAGAGAGGTGCAGTCAAGACTTTTCCATTCGGACCGGAGCCGCTCGTAGTCAAGGTAGGCGAGAGAATGTTCGCGCTGATCACAGTTGGCAGCATTTCACTGAAATGCGATCCTGTCATTGCCGAGAATCTGCGGGAGCAATATAAAGCCGTAACGCCAGGCTATCATATGAACAAGCAGCACTGGAATACGATTCAGCTCGATGGCTCAATCCCTGAAGAGGAGCTGCATGACATGATTAACCACTCCTATGATCTGGTCTTCAAGGGATTGACGAAGGATGAGAAGAAACGAATCGCTGTCTCCAAGTCATCGTCTTAATCTCATATTGTGATCGCTGTCCAATGCCGAACCCCTGTATCATTCTGGCACAGGACGCCATTTCTTCACCTTGTACAGCCTCCATTGACCTTCGAAGTCATGCTCCAGCGTCGCCCAATAAACGCCTCCCTCGAACATGTCCGGATAGAGAGCATTGACTGCGCTCTTGGGGATATCCGGAAGCGGCTTGGGGATGAGAATGAAGTCAATCTCGTTGCCGGGCGGGTCATTCAGCGCTTGCTTGAACAAGTAGTCGCTCGTGATGAGATATTTCTTGGGATACTTGCTGCTGATCAGAATGTTGTAGGCTGAATAGGAGTCCGTAAGAATAGTGGCATTGGAGTAATGCTCATCCATATGCGCAGCGATTCTCCGTTCGCGGGATTGTGCGATATAATGCTCATTCTGACTCTGATCCTTCAGGAAATTGTTCTCATCAGGGGCGATGGAAGGCTCCGTCATCGCGTAAGTGAGCAGGACGGCTGTTCCGATCATAGCTGCAGCTATGATGCTGAAAGCGATTCTCTGTCGTGCTCCCTTGCGGAACCTGGAGAGCTCATAGGGAATCCATGCGACTGTCACCGGGAACACATACATAAAGTAGCGGAACCATCCGAAGGAGGATTCGCGCAGCAGAAGGGCATATTGCAAGGCAGGGACGGCAGCGAACAGCAGGAGTAGAATGGCTGTATCCCATTGCAGCAACCTGCGGCTGAAGAGTCGTAGAAGCAGCATGGCCAGCAGCGGGATCGAGAACCACAGCGTTTTTCGAATGACAAACCATAGGGCGAGCAGTGGACTTTGGAAGATTTGCTGGAATGCGGCATCATTCTTGAGAGCCTCTGACTGCGCCACATTGGAATACTCTGAATTCAAGAAATAAAGCGGATTGCCCATTATGAGGTAATTGAAAAAAATCCACAGCATGCCCGAGAATACAGCAGGCAGCAGCAGCAGAATCCAGGTTGCTTCGACCTTGTACAGCTTCTCCCGCAGTGGACGCAATCTGTCTTGTGCGGAATGCCGCATGAACAGCAGGGCGATAACGACCCCGAGCGCGAGCGATACACCAAAGGGAACCGCTTCATATCGTGTCCAGAAAGCAAACGCCAGTGCAAAGCTGGCCATAATAAGCGAGTTCGTTCCCCGATCCTTCAGCCATAGCGAGAACTGGACAACCGTCATCATAAGAAAATAGACATAGAGGGAATCGCTAAGTCCGTTCGCCCCAAACAGAAATATAAATGGATTCAGGCTGTAGAGCAGGGCGAAAGGGATGCTGATTGCCGCTGACAGCCCGAACCGTCTTCCTGCGCTGTACAACATGACGACTGACAATCCGGCGAAGAGAGCGGATTGCAGCACAGCTGCGAGCCCTTGGGAAGCCAGAGCAGGGAAGAGAGGGTAGAGCGTCAGTATAACCAGCTCGACGAAGCTTGGCAGCGGATTCCATACGAAGCCGATAGCGCCCAGATGCGGATCGCGGCTGTACAGCACATAGAAGGCATTCGCCACCCGGCTAATAGCATCGGAATGTATATATCCCACAATCGAGCTGAGATAATAGCCAAGTCCAAATTCTGCGATGAAGATTGCGGTGAATAAGAGGATGGCGAGACGATGACGTTTAAGCACAGGCGGCAGCCTCCTTTCTCTACTGTTCATTGTGTGTCAGCTCAGTGTTTGTGCAGCTGTTCGGAAGCTGCTGATACCCGAAACGTCCAGAGCCGGTTAATGGCGTAATTATGGAGAGGCACAACGACTGTGACGAAAGCTTGTCCCAGCCAATAGGGCAGCGACAGCAGCTCCACTGACGCATACATAACAATTGTGTTTATTAGCAGTCCGGAGCTGGAAACGATCGTGTAGCGGATGAACTGCTTCATATCCATGCCTTCTCCGGTTCTGCGAAATGTCCATTTGCTGTTCAAAATATAGGAGATGATCAGAACAGCCAGGAAACCGAGCGCCGAACCGGCCACGGGATGAACGCCCGTCCATTCCACAAGCGCAATAAGCAGACCCCAATGAATCGCTGTCCCCAGAAGCCCGACGAGGGCGTATTTAACGATGGAATGCTGAAGCAATGTATTCATGGCCTTGAACCCTCTCACTGTCTGTCGTAGAGGAGCTGGCTCCTGTATGCTTCTCCGCAATGAGATAGCGGGGGCGACCCTTGACCTCTTGATAGATGGCGGCGATATATTCGCCTATGATGCCAAGCGAGATCATGAGGAAGCTGCCGATGATGAGCAGCAGCAGAATGACTGTCGTAAAGCCGGTAACGGCGGCGCCCTGCAGCTTCTGGACAAGGGTGTTGATGCCGAGTGCGACCGAGCCCATCAGGAAGAGGATTCCGATCATGCTGACGATCCGCAGCGGTATCGTCGAGAATGCGACGATAGCATGCATGGCAAGCCCGGTCAGTCTGTTGATGCTGAACCGGCTGGCGCCTTCTTCTCTTGGCGGGACATGGAACGAGATTGTGGCCCGTTTGTACCCGAGCCAGGCCGACATGCCGCGGAAAAAGGGGATGCGCTCGGGCAGACTTCGCCAGGCGGCCACCACCTTGGCATCCATCAGCTTATAGTCAGAAGCATCACGCAGATTGAACCCCGACAGACCATTCAGTACGCGGTAGAACAGGGAGGCTCCGATGCGCTTGACCACGGATTCCTTGCCCCGGCTCTCCTTCACACATTCAATGACCTCCAGCTTCTGCTCGCGCCACATGCGCACCATCTGTGGAATCAGCGCGGGAGGATGCTGCAGATCGCCGTCCATCAGAATGACAGCCTGCCCTTGAGCATGCTCAAGTCCGGCGCATAATGCCAGTTCCTTGCCGAAATTCCGGCTGAGCCGCATAATCGTCAGCTGCTTCCGTTCATGCGAAAGACTGACGAGCTGCTGCCATGTCCCGTCCTTCGAGCCGTCATCGACAACGATAAGCTCGAAGGAGGGCGTAATGGCAGCGACTGTATCCGCTATGACACGGAGAGAAGCTGCGATATGTCCGGCTTCGTTATAGACAGGCACAACGATGGATAGCTCCAGATGGGCTGTTTCCATGACCATTCCCCCTTTTGACCTAAGCGCTCATGCTGCTGAATGTGAATGGCGTGCGGTTTGGTGCTGCATGACGGCGGTCGCTCGACCACCTCGTCCTATAATCAGCCCTGCGGCGGTGTTGTCGCAGGCTCTTCGGATACATCTGCCGTGTCGGCAGCCTGTTGATGGATGGCTTGCAGGTTATGCTCAGCCAGCGATTGCGACAGTGCAGGCTGCTCTGTCAAGCCATGCTCGGTCTTCTCCCAATAGAATGGCTTTGTGATCAGCTGCCAGGCGGCCTTCATTGCTGCAATGCTCATAAGCACCCAATAGATCGGCGACAGGATTGCATAACGCACCAGCTTGTAAGAGAAGAAGCGGTCGCCTCTATTTTCCAGCTCATGAATAACCCAATAGACGCCTGCAACATTGCTGAAGATGAACAGAAAGTTGCCGACATAAAACTCGAAGCTGGCCAAATAGTAAATAAATCCAGGGAAGAACTGCTGAATCATGCCGACCTGAAAGCCGAACCAAAGCACGAGCATGAGCCAGAAGATCGGATTAAGCAGCGGCAGCAGCGGTGTAGCCAATATCATGACCTGAAAGCCGATGAAGCCCTTGAAGCCAATCTCCCTGACGAGCTTGACCGGATTCCTCATATGAACAAGCCAGGTTTGCAAATATCCCTTGAACCAGCGGGAACGCTGGCGAATCCAGTTGCCGGTGCGGCTGTTCGCTTCCTCCCAGGTTCGAGAATCCACGATAGCCGTCTTGTAGCCGTGCTTGTATAGCCGAATACCCAGATCGGCATCCTCTGTGACATTGTAGGGATCCCATGCGCCCAGCTCTTGAAGCACAGACATCTTGAAATGGTTGGACGTGCCTCCCAGAGGGATGGGCACATTAAGCTGCATAATGCCGGGCAGAAGCAGCTCGAACCACATGCTGTATTCTTGTGTGAACCAGCGTGTGAGCAGATTCTGATCACTGTTGAAATAGTTGAGCTTGGCCTGAATGCAGGCAAATTCCTCTGGACATTGTCTGAAGGTCAGGAATACCTTCTTAAGCTGATCGGGGTCAGGCTGATCCTCCGCATCATAAATGACGACATATTCCCCGCGAGCGCGTATGAGACCGTAATTGCAAGCCTTCGGCTTCGTCTTGGGCAGCCCGTCCGGCACAACCAGCACCGTATAGTAGGGAGGAAGATTCATCTCCGTCAAAATCGTGCGCATCTCATCGTCATCCTCTTCGATAAGCAGCCGCACATCCAGCTTCGCCTTGGGATAATCCAGACGCTCCAAATTATGCAGCAGATGAGGAACAACCTGTGCTTCCTTGTACATAGGCACTAGAATCGTGTAGACGGGGAGCTCGCGCTCGTCTATTGCGGCAATTTCCTCTGGCGTGTATCGGAACTGCGAGTTCCGCCTTGAACCGAAGAGAATGACGGTGAACTTAAAGCTGGACATGACAAAATAGAAAAGCTGGATGATCAGATTCACCGTGAGCAGCGTAGCCCAGAATTGAAATGATAAGCCGATCGCGATCGCGATGACGACCAGCACGAATCCGCCGATCTGCAAGCGGGTAAAGGTTTGCAGCGCTGAATTGTGCGGCTGCTCGTCAGCAAGCTTCGATATGCTCTCGTGCAGCATTTCCGAGCCATAAATATCGCGCCAGAAACGCTCCATCTCAGCTCTTGTTGCGAGGACCTGCTCCAGCGGCATGCCGAGCAGCTCTTGAACCTTCTCCATCTGTTCTTCTGTTAATGGATCGCTGACCGCTACCAGGAAACGATTAATATACTGATGGATAACAACGATGCCCAGCTCGCGGGCGAGCTCTTCCGGCAATCGGACAGGGGTGTTGATACTGAGCTCGCTGCCAATGCGGCCGATATTGTTCTGCGACGCGATAGCTCTGTAGAGGTCTTCGGCTTCAATGAGCTGCAAGGACAGCAGAATGTCGCCGAGCAGTCCGCCGCTCTTCTGCTGGAACAGAAGAGCTTGCTGCAGCTGCTCCTCCGTAATGAGCGCTGCCTCGACAAGCTGGTCGCCCAGTCGGCCTTTCTTAGGCTGCGAGGTTACAACCTCATCCAGCTGCTGTACGGACAGGAAGCCCATATCAATGAGAATATCGCCAAGTCTGCCGCCGAACTGCTTCTGCGAGCTCATAGCCGCTTCAAGCTGAGCATCAGTGATTGTACCCGCATCCACCAATGCATCTCCCATTCGAAGCGGCGTTGACGGGCTGGAAGATGGCTCAGCGTCCTCCTCGACAGGTGAAGGGCCGACTTTGGCTTCTGCATCGGACGGAGGGGCTTCTTCCAGATGGCGGATGCGGACGAACGTCTCATCCCGCCGCTTGCGCAGCTGCTCCGTCTCCGCCTCAAGCCGCTGGATCGCGAGCTTATGCGCAGCACGCTGCTGTTCCAAGCTATGAACGGCCTGCTCAAGCAGTGCTTGCTCCGCAGCAATACGGCGATTCGCTGAACGCCGATTGATGCCGATCAGCGCTGACCGCAGCCGTTTCATGATGGATCAGAGCCTTCTCCGGAGCCGTTACCTGGTCCTGCTTCTGATCCTGGTATAGCTTCTGCATCAATGATCCGTCTTTCCAATGCAAGCGCCTCGAAGAGATCCCCTCGCAGCAGTTCAGCCTCCTTCTGCCTGGCTGCAAACCGCTCCTCGAATTTGGCTTGCTCGCATGCGAGCTGATCCTGTATTATTGTCAGCTCCAGTCGAACCAGCTCCAGATACCGCTGAACATCATCGGGATGATAGCCTCCGAGCGTACGTTTGTAATTCATCATTGACAGTCCCTCCTTCAACCTGGTTGGCGCTTTATTCGGATGCTTGTGCAGCGGGTAGAACGACTTCCAGCATTTCGGTGGCGACAGCAGCCTCGTAGGAGCAGTTGAAGGAAGGATGAATGGTGTTGCCTTCCCTGATGGCGACATCCTCATCGCCTGCTCTGTATATGCCTTCACCGCTCAGAATAATCCAGATCGTCACCGCAGCGGAGTCCTTGCAGCAAAGCTCCTGTCCTGACAGGAGATGCACGCGCCTTGTTATCGCAGCGGGCGATCCATTCTTGTCCACGCGATCAATCGTTCTCGTCCAGCCTGAACCGGCAGCCGCTGCAGGCTGGGCAGCTGCGGACGGCAGCTGATCGATCAACGGTCTTAGCCCGTTCGCGGTTTTCTTCGCGGTAACGAGAATTCCTTCATGCCCGGCCACGATGACAGCATGATCAATGCCTGAGACGAGGACAGGCAGCTGGAGCTCGTTCATAATGTGCGTGTCGCTGCAATCCGGAGCAATCAGCCCCAGGCCGTATACATCTTCATCCATTGCTTGCGACAGCGCGTCCCAAGTGCCGAGATCAGACCAGCGGCCTTCATAAACGAGCGATGCCAGCTGCCGTTCATTCTCGATAACCGCATAATCAAAGCTGATGGACGGCAGCAGGTGATAATGGCTGCGCAGCCATTCATAGTCCGCCTCAAGCTCCAGCTCATGAATGAGCTCCAGCATATAGGACAAACGGAGCGCGAATACGCCGCAGTTCCATAACGCTCCCTTGGCAATAAGCGACTTGGCGGCAGCTTCATCCGGCTTTTCGACAAAACGATCAATGGGAAGAACGGACGCCTCTGAATAGATAGCTTGTCCGGCTGCAGAAGCGGGCACGATATAACCGAACTTGCCGGACGGTTCCGTTGGCCTGACCCCAATCAAGCCGATGGACGTCTGATTGAGCTGAATAAGCCTGTCCAACTGAAACAGCATCGAGTAGAAGGAAGAGTCGGTCAGATGATCGACAGGCAGAACAATAATCGTTTCGTTGGGGTCTGTCTCCAGAACAGCATGCAAATAAGCTGCGCACAGGAGAATAGCAGGATAAGTATCTTTTCTCTCGGGTTCAATGACGGTGTTTATATGGGCTCCAAGCTGCCTGTGCAGCTGTCCGATTTGTTTGCTGGTGGCGGCGACGACCACATCCTCTTCAAGACCAAGCCGCTTCAAGTGCTCCATCGTTGCTTGCACCATCGACAACTGCCGGCCCGAATGATCCGGTAAAACTTGAAGAAATTGTTTGGAGCGTGATTGTGACGATAGTGGCCATAGCCGTTTGCCTGAACCACCGGAAAGAAGGATAATCTTCATATGTCCCTCCTCGCAGCCTGATGTAGTATATTAGACTTATTTTTTCGGTATCAAACTAGTATAAATGCTTCATTTTTTACAATCCAGAGGGATAAAATGGGTTAAATTTGTAATGTAACTGTAAGTATTATTATATCTTACTTTTCGGGCAAAGGACACCAGCCGGGCAGGTAGTTGCAAATTGCTGCTGCAAGCGTCGGCGCTTCCTGGGCCAAATCGGTAAAATAGCTGCTCAGAATATGATTACCCGCAACAGACCCCATTCGAAAACTGCGCTTGATTTCTCCTTTAACGTGCATATATAGATAACTGTTTTTCTTTGTCGGGGATTGGTAAACAAGTGGCGGAAGATGGGGGACAATATCGTGCTCGTTGCGCAGGCGGAAGCTGTTAGTGACGAGACGATTATAAGCGCGTGCGAACTGCGGGTCGCCAACCCGGGGAGAAGCGAAGGTATACACGACAATGCCTTCAGGGCCTCGATTGGCGGCGATATCAAGTGCAGCCAGTGTAGCCAATGCGCCGCCGAGACTATGGCCGGTGATGAAGAGCGGCTTGCCTGGAGGGAGCTTGTCGAGCAGCTCGAATATGCGGTCTCTGGCCGACATGTAGACGTCGGTGAAGCCGCAGTGGGTGTGCCCGCCTGCGTTCACTGGCCTGAATTTCACCTGATAAGCAATGAAATCATTGACCCAGTCGACAGCGGAGCCCGATCCCCGGAAGGCCAGAATTGCCGCTTTATCGGATTCAAGCACGAAGCCGAACAATTCCTTCATATCCAGATAGGCAGCCGCTTCGAAGGAACCGACAATGCTGTAGGTGGGCGGAACAAGAAACCAATGTCGTGAATTATTGAACTGGTTCGAGGTTTGTTCGCATACTGCTAGCAGAAATAATGCGGTTTGTATATCCATCTTGCTGCTCTTGCTCATACATCCTCACGCTCCCTGCAGCATTCTATGCGGCTATGGGCAGCTGTGCTTTAGGCGGGTATCCCGCTTTCGGGAGAAAGGGATGGGTTTCCATTCGGGACTGTTCCAAAAGGGTAATCCTGAGCGGGTCAATCGATGACATGCGCAAAAAAACCTTCAACACCGCTATAAAAGCGGAGATGAAGGTTCTTTAGCAACTCCATATGATGTACAGGTGGAGGATGAATTTCCCTAATGACCTTTGGGACAGCCTCAAGTCTGGCGATGCATGATTATGATTGCGGCTCCAGCTATAGCGTGTTTCTTCGTCCTGTAATAAGGGAGATAATAAATAGAATCAAGAAGACAAAAAACAGGATCTTGGCAATTGTCGCAGCGCTTTCGACAATATTGCCGAAGCCGAACACTGCCGCAATAATGGCAATAATGAAGAAAATAGCAGCCCAGCGTAACATAGACATCACATTCCTTTCGTTATACGTTTTGACGGGATGCTCATTCTCCTTGCCGTTAGCGGATGTAGGAGGATGAGCGTTGTTCCGTCCTGCTTGTTCGGATTTTAACCGTGAGCCTGAGCCGTTGAAACAGGGATTCAAAGCAGGCTCCAGCGGGTATACGAATTACAGAGCAAGACGCATGATTGCCCCGCTGGTCGGGCTGTCAGGCGCTATGTAAATTGTAATTAGCGGAGGGATGACAATGATGGATGTGGCGATGCTCATAATTGGCTTGTCGGTAGCAGTTCTCGTAGTTGTATTGGTGCAAACGCTGCGCAAGGCTCAGACATCGATAGACGCAGCAAGCAAGACGATTGTTGAACTGCAGCAGACCATTCACACATGGAAGGGCGATGTAGCTGAGCTTGTAGGCAGCGCCCGCAGAATTGCTGATCGCGCTGACAGCCAGCTTGCTGCGGTGGAGCCGCTGATGGCGACTGTCAAGGAGGCGGGGGAAGCGCTGCATGAGGTAGCAAGTGTTGCTCATGGCTTCTCGTCGATCTGGACCTCCAAGCTTCGCAGACGGCAGGAAGCTGCTGAAGCGAAGGAAGCAGCACGCGCTGAGGAAGCGAAGCAGCGGGCTTCTTATGATCCTTCTTCGGTGGAAGCCAGCTATGAAGGGGAACCGGGGAGTCTGCATGCGGCTTCGTTGGCGGAAGCATACGGCACTGACGTTCATGTTGAGCGTCGTGCAGCAGGGGGAGATCCCATCGTTATGGCGGAGACAGCTGCTGCCCGCCAAGCGCCGGCCTGGCTGGATTGGATGGAGACTGGCGTGCATGTCGCCAGATTGATTGCGAGACGATAACGTTAATGGCATGTTGTGAACAATAGAAGTGACCTCTGCGCCGTCGCCCTGGACGGCGTTAGTCGGTTTAAGTTGTATCTGCAGTGGATTTAGAAGTAGAATGTGAGAAGAATAAGAGAAGCTCGGCTAGGAGATGGAAGATGCGTATTGCAGTTGTAGATGATAATCCGATGAATATTACGGTTGTGCAGGAAATTTTAAAGCGTGCGGGCTATACCGATATTGTGACAGCGCCTTCCGGCATCGAGCTATTTGGCTTGCTTGGGCTGACTTCCGAGGGCAGCGAGCAGGAGATGCCGCTCAATAATGGCTGTCATGATATTGATTTGATTTTGCTCGATATGATGATGCCGGGTGTGGATGGAATTTCTGCCTGTCAAGCGATTCAGAATTCGGAGCGCCTGCGTGATATCCCGATCATCATGGTTACAGCAATCGGAGATTCCAAGAAGCTTGCGGAAGCGCTTGATGCCGGCGCAATTGATTATGTGACGAAACCGATTAATCGAATTGAGCTGCTGGCACGGATAAGAGTGGCGCTGCGGCTCAAGGAACAGAAGGATTGGCATAAGGAGCGCGACCGGAGAGTGAGGGAGGAGCTGCAGCTTGCCCGTGAAGTGCAGAGCGCGGTGCTGCCGCAGCCCCTTCAGGAGGAAGGGATTGCGATTGATGCGATCTACAAGCCATCAGATGAGCTTTCGGGCGATCTGTACGCGTGGCATCGGATCGATGACCGGCGATATGGCATTGCTGTTATTGATGCGATGGGCCATGGCATTTCTTCATCGCTTGTATGCATGTTCATCGCATCTGTCCTCAAGGATGCAATGACGAAGCTGATCGAGCCTGTACGTGTAATCAGCGAGCTGAACCGGCGCACGGGACAGCTGCAATTCGCGGACCAGCTTATCCAGTATTATTTTACCGCGTTATATTTGCTGGTTGATCTCGATAAAGGGACGGTGGAGTATGTCAATGCGGGTCATCCGTCAGGATTTCTCCTTCGTGGAGATGGCGGAGACGTCGAGACATTCGCTCAAGGCGGTGTAGCTATCGGCATATTCGACGAGATCGAGGTGGAGAAGCATATGCTGTCCGTTCATAGCGGTGATCGGATCGTACTTGTGACCGATGGCATCCTGGACCTGGTCGGCAATGTCGAGGAGAACCAGATGGAGCAGCTGAAGTCAGCGCTCCAAGCGTTCCGAAGCGGTGTATCACGGGAGAAGCTGGAGGAAGCATTGTTCGTCGAGAGCAATGAATCCAGTCGGTCAGATGACCGCTGTCTCGTGATGGTTGATATCAAGTAGAAGACGACAAAGGGGAATTCGCACGGGATACGGAAGAGCTTCTCTTCCTTATCCAATGTGCGAATTCCCCTTGTTGCCGTCCGTTTCATCTTCCGTTTTCGATGAGGATGTGCGGCTGCGTCTTAAAGGATGGTCCTCTGTTCCTGGATGTTGCGGTTGAGCGGCTGGAGCGCTGCTTCGGCGGGAACGCTTCCTTGCTTCCTTATTGGAGCCGTTGGAATTGAGCAGATCGCCTGTCCAGCCCTTACGCCTTAGCCACCAGTAAATGCCCAGCGTTATAATGACGGTCAGAAGGCACATCGCTGTGAATCCCCAAGGCTGCTTAGCCCATGGAATAAGCTCGAAATTCATCCCCCACATTGCGCCAATAACGGTTGCTGGTGATAGCAGAACTGTAAATATAGTGAGCGTCTTCATAATATCGTTGCCGCGGAAATTCGAGATGGCGTCATCCATTGTGAGCAGGGTATCAATTTCCATGGCGTATTGATCAAGAAGCGCCTGAATGCGCTGCAGCTTGAATGCCATGCGCTTGAACTCCTCTTGCTCTGTCAGCGGCTCCATGAACGCTTCCTTGGCTGCTCCATGCACCTCATATATGGCAATGAAAAGATGATTCCAATGCAAGAGATCGTATCGTCGTTCGAAAATACGGTTCATCAAGCCTCGGCCATTGCTTAGCCGCATGGTCTGCTCCAGCTCTCCAAGCCGTCTCTCGAATGTATCGAGCCCAGTATGGAAAGTCTCAAGAATCGCGCTGAGAATGACGAAGAACGCTTCCGGCGCCGTCTTGCAGCGATTCAGCTTCTCTTCCCACGGATCGAGCTGCAGCCTGATCGACAGCCGCAGATCGGTATGAATCGTAAATAATGTGTCGGTGGTCATCCAGAAGTGGAGCGGGACTACATCCTGCTGCTCCTCTGAGGCTTGATACAGCAGTGTCCCATGAAGAACGGGCTCGCCGCCCGGCAGCTCGGATACGACGATATGATTATGCTCGCAATTCTCCGATTCATCGAGCCAGCCTGCAAGCTCAGGGTGGGCTCCTTTAATCGCGCGGATGGACGCCAAGCGATCTCCCTGTGCATCGAAATGGACGGCAGCAGCGCTGGCATCCATCTCGCTTGTTCTATGGCGGCGGCTTAATCCGGTCGTCGCCGGACGCTGCTCAAGCAGTACATGCCACTCCCAATTGGATGGAAATCGCAGCATTCGATGCATCATAATTTGAGATCCTCCTGCTAAACCGATCCTGCTATCGTTTATTGCTACCATCATATCGCGAACGGGGCAGTTGCACAACTGCTCCATTGGAGAATACCTGCCAGCGGACTATCAAAAAAGCATGCCGCTTCCCGGATTAGGGGTCCGGTAGGGCATGCCTGCGCTGTTTTTCAAATGCGTACGTCTGTACCTTATACGCTGCTGTCGAAATCTGACCGTTCATCCGCATTGCCGCTGAGCAGATGCTTCAGCTTGTCAATGGCGCGACGTTGAATTCGGGAAATGCTCATCTGCGAGACACCCAGCTGCTCGGCAATCGTGCGTTGAGGCAGCCCCTCTTCATAAACGAGCAGAAGCACCTGCTGCTCCTGAGGCTTCAGCTGCGAGATAGCTGCTTGCAGATCGAGCTTCTTGTCGAGCGTGTCAAAGTCGTCGGCTGGAGATCCGATCAGATCGCCAAGCGTTGTCGTATTCTCTTCCTCCGAGATTGGCGTATCAAGCGAGACATAGTGATACAGCTCTCGGCCGCCAAGAATCTCAGTCGTTTCCTCCACGGACAGCTCCATATATTCCGCAATTTCCTCAACGCGGGGGGATCGCTCCAGCCTGACGGTGAGCTCGTCTACCGCTTGCTGGACGGCGATTCCCTTTTCCTTGATGCGGCGAGGGACTTGGACATACCATGATTTGTCTCTTAGGTAGTTCTTCATATGACCGATTATGCTTTTCATTGCATAGGGTTCGAATTGGACGCCGAGTGTTACATCGAATTGACGGAACAGGCGAAGTAACGCAATCTGTCCCACCTGCATGAGATCTTCGTATAAATCAGGACGATTGCGAGAAATTTTTCCGGCCGCCATTCGAACCATCGGCTCATAATGCTCAATAAGCAAAGTGGCCGTATCATTGTTCGGGTTATTCTGATAGGACAGAATGAGCTCCGTACTGGATATCGGCTGCTGCTTGGCCGGGTGCAGACTCATGCCAGCTCACCACTCTTGAGCAGTCGTTTGGTCAGGACAACCTCTGTGCCTGCATCGCTGTTAACCTGCACCTGATCCATCAACGCTTGCATGAGATAGAGTCCAAGGCCTCCAGCTTGCAGTTCATCAACTGTCTTGCCGTGCAGCGATTCTGCTCGCTGTGCAGCAGCGGCTGCATCGAAGCTGCGGCCGTCATCCTTCACAACGATGGACAGCGCGTCTGTCTGCTTAATAAAGCGAACCTCAATATGAGGCGCAACATCCGGGGCGGATACTGTAGAGCCTGATGGCAGGTCTCCATAGGCATAGAGTACAGCGTTATTGCAGGCCTCCGATACGGCGACCTTCATATCTTCGATCTCCTCGTAGGAGAATCCGATTTTTACAGCGAGTCCGTACAGCGTTAATCTGACCAGATCAATGTATTCTGCGGCTGCTGGTACTTTAAGGGTTACGATTTCTTCGTTCGCTTTCATGGCGTTTTCGTTCCTTTCTTCGTGACGATCATGCTTGCCCGGCTTGCTTGAGCAGAAATGGGGTAATGCCCGTCATGTCGAATAGTTTGCGAATATTCGGAGGCACGGCTTCTACAACGAATGGCGCGTTCTTGGCATGTCGAGCCTTTAATACAGAGACGAGGATGCCGATTCCAGTGCTGTCCACATAACGGAGCTCCCGCAGATTGAGAGTAAGCTCGCGATCGGAAAGCTCAATGAGCGGAGACATGACGGCCCGCATTTGCGCTGCCGATTCCAAATCCAGCTCTCCTCCGACAAAAACAGTGCATTTGCCTTCTTTATTCTCGGTTCGCAGAAATAGTTTATCGGATTGATTCATAAAGTCCTCTCCTGTTACCAAAGTTAAGATGTCATTGCTTGAACTACTTATGTAAGCAGGTCGCTAATAATATTGTATACCCGTGCCGCCACGGCTTGAAACAGATTATTTATTGTCGATTGAATTTTACAGATTGAAATTTACAGATTGAATGCTACAGATTGAATGCTACAGATTGAATGCTACAGATTGAATGCTACAGATTGAATGCTACAGATTGAATGCTGCAGAAATAGGGTATAACAAGCTTAAAGAAAAATTCGACACTAGGAGGCTATTACTATGGCGATCAAGCTTGGTGTTTTCGAGACGGAGCAGCAGGTCATTCATGCCATTGACACATTGGAGCAGGAAGGCTTCACACGGAATGAGCTTAAAGTGCTGGTCAAGGATGGCGAGCATTCGCGGCGGATCGAAGCAGAGACGGATGTTCATGCGGATGAGCTGCGAGAATTGGTGGAGACGAGAGAGGGAGTAGCCGTCAACGATGCGGCGGCCGATGGATTACTCCTTGCCGGCTCCATGACACAATCGCCCGGCGGATTATATGCAGCAGGCGCTGCTGGCATGATGGGCAGCGGCGCTCCTTACGGAGGTATGAACCTGCTCGCTGGAAGAGTCGGGATCAATGAAAACAGCAATATGGAGGAAGCGCTCATTGCTTTAGGGCTGAAGGGCAATCAAGCGAGCCAGTGCAAGGACGCCATTGCCGGCGGGGACTATGTAGTTGGGGTCGATATGGGTGACAGCACAGGGATCGGCAACGGAGGTCCGGATTTAACGAGGAACGGAATTGTTGAAGCGGTGTATCGACACTGCGGCGCAGTACGCATTCTATAGGTAAGCTATAGGTAAGCAATTGGCTGATGCCGTCAGAACCATGCGCAAAGTGGGACTGACGGCTTTTGTGTGCTTTTTTATAGGCGCAAAAGCAAAATAAACGGTTGCCGTATTGAGGCGCTACGGGTTCGGAGGGTTCTTCCGATCGCTGTTAAAGCCCGATTTCTTAATTGTAAGTTGATTATAGGTTGAAATCAGGCTTTAAAGGCGAACTCTATCGTTTCTTCAGAATCCCTCCGACCCTCCGCTATGTTCGCAAGTAATGTCAACTGCCGATTTTGAAATTGTACCTTTTTCAAAAGCCTTTAACAAATTTGAATGAATTAATGCCGACTCACAAGCCCTCTCTCAACAATCCCCACCCATCCATAGAACCAATCAAAACCAATCAAAACCAATTTAGAAGAAATTAGAAGCAATTACCTTTTGAGACTGAAAGCGTGAAAAACACGCTTATAGCACGCTGAAAAAGCATGATCAGCCGCGAAAGCGTGGAAAATCTTCTTACAGGCATGCGAGCGGATGGAAGGTGCCGCGTTGCATGATTACGGCCGACCACTAGCAGCCGCTTGTAGGCTCTCACGTCTACATGCCGGCTCTCGCGGCCTCTTCATCTATACCTGCGGCAGCGATTAGCGCTTGCTGGATTGAATAAAGGCCAGAATCGCACGAAGTGATTGGGGCTCTGCCAGTTGCAGCAGATCACCTTCCTTCTGCAAGCGGGTTTCGATGTTAAGCAGATGAAAATCTGTAATCGCGGCATTCGCCCGCACCTCGCTCCAATGAAGCGGGGTGGAGACGGTGGCGCCTCTGCGGGCTCTTGGCGAGTAGGGAGCGATGATCGTTTTACCCTGATAATGCTGCAAATAATCGACATAGATTCGATCCCCGCGATGCTTGGTCAGACGTTCGATAGTAAACTGTGACGGAAATTTATCAGCCATGTAGGAGCCGACGAATTCACCGATTTGACGAAGCTCATCGAATGTAAGCTCAGGAAGCAGCGGGACGATAATCTGTACTCCGGTTGCTCCAGATGTCTTGGGAATGCTTGCAATGCCGAGTGATTGGAGCAGGTCGCCTACCATTGCCGCCGCTTCCATTATGCGAGGCTCCTCCGGTAGGGTGGGATCCAGATCGATCACCCATTCTGTCGGATAGGCCGGATTGCTGATGCGGTCGAACGAAGCATGAAACTCCAGACACGCCAAATTCCCGAGCCAGAGCAGGACAGGGAGAGAGTCAGGCTCCACATAAGAAATGCCGTCATGATCCGAAGTGTGGACGAAGGCGGGAGCCGGCAAAGGACAGTTTTTCTGATAAAATGACTTGCCTTCCACGCCGTCGGGATAGCGAATTGTGGTCAAATATCGATCATTGCAATACTTCAGCAGCAAGGGGGCGAGAGCGGCAAGACGCTGTAAATAGTCCGCCTTCGTTATGCCCATCTGGGGCCATAACAGCTTGTTCGGATTGCTGATTGTCAGCTCTTGGCCCTCCACAACGATAGTGCCTTTCACGCTTCGGCTCATGAAGGCGACTCCTTGGGCAGGAATGTAACTAGCTTGGGGTGGCGCAGCTGGCCTGCGGCTGTAATCTCTAAACCGGTTACGCGGCATTTGAAGGACATAGGCAGCCATTGTATGGTCTCGCGCTTGAGATCGTCTGGAATAGCAGGAAAGGGACAGCGGCCCCCAACCGACTCCGGCTGCAAGCTGCGAAAGGCGGCGGCTATCGTCCGGCGCAGCTCTTCGTTCAATCCCAACGAAACGCTTCCGAAATATTGGCCGTTATAGGCCATTATAAGACTGGCTATTCCACCGTTGCGCAATTTGAGTCCAACGATGTCGACATCGATGGCAAGAGCGGTTTTCTTCTTGAACCAGTCGCGGTGCTTTTTTCCCTCGCGGTACGGACTAGACAGCCGCTTGCTGACGACACCCTCCCATCCGTTGCTCTCCACCCATTTCCATAATGCCTCTCCATCCAGGAACAGATCTGTAATGATAAGTCTTGGATCATTATTGCTGTATCGCTGCTTTAAGCGTTGATAACGCTCCCAATAAGGCAGATGTCTAAGATCGCCCGCCTCATCGGCCAAGAGGTCGAACAGCACGTAGACAATTCCGCCTGCTCCTGCGGATGTGGAAGAGAGGGACTGCGGTTCTGATTGGGAGCTATCTACGGATGCCGAACCGCGCGCAGCTTCCAGTGCGCGGTTCGACGCTGTATGATGGCTGTCAGCCACATCAGGCCGCAGTTGAGGGGAGGACGTATTATGCCCGCCTCTGGAACGCTCGCGCTTCAGCACCTGTTGAAATTTAGGACGCTCACCGTCCCACCATACGACCTCTCCGTCGAGAAGACAGCTGTCATGATCACTGGATAGGGATGACAGAAGGCTGACTACCTCCGGATAGATGGCGTTCTTCACCAGCATATTGCGTGAATAAAGCTGTATATCGGCGCTGCTCCCGGCGCGCGGCACGGTGCTGCATGACGACGGTCGACCAGATGCACTGCCCTCTATTCGAGCAAGTATTCGCACGCCGTCCCATTTGAGCTGATAGCCCCAGTCGTCACCTCTAGGCAGCTCGTTAATTGTGATGGGAGCCATAGGATGCTCGGGCAGCTGAATAGTTAAAGCGGAGAGGGCGAGGCTGTTGTCAGCCTCACCCTCTCTGCTAGACAAGTTATTCGGGGAGACATGGGGGTTCTTCTGCTGCTGGCTCATGCTAGGATACTGTCTCCTGCGAGGAGCTGCCCTTCGCCTTGCGCGGTCGCGGAACTCTAGCTTTAGGTTCCTGAGTCTTTCCATCGGCTGATGCGGCGGCGCTGCCGACACTGCCGACACTACCTGTGCTGCCAGCTGCGCCGCCAGCCGTGCCACCAGCTGTGCTGCCAGCCGCGCCGCCACCGGTCGCGCTTCCAGCCGTGCCGCGAGCCACGTCACCAGCCGTGCCGCGAGCCACGCCACCGGCCGCGCTTCCAGCCGCGCCGTCAGCAATGCTGCCAGCTGCTTCGGCCCCTGCTGCTGGATTGTTTGCGGTGCTGCTTCCCCCGCCGGTATCGAAGCTGCCTGGTGTGCCTGGGGGCAACCGGACGGCTTCGAGACTGGCTTGCAGGGCTGCCATCAAGTCCAGCACATTCGTGCGCTGCTGCTCTGGCGCGACCCGCACTTCTTCTCCAGCGATTTTATGCTGAATGAGGTCCATTAACCGCACGCGGTAGTCGTCTGTATATTTGGCTGGCTCGAACGGCGTGGAGAGCTGTTCGATCAGCATGCGGGCCATCGTGAGCTCCTTCTCATTGACAATATGTCCCTCCGGCAAGCCGGGAACCTGTCCGACGGACCGGATTTCATCGGGATAGAAGATCGTCTCCATAGCGATGCAATCCCCGATAACACGAATGGCTGCAAGCGAGCTTTTGGAGCGGATGGACACCTTCGCTATACCGATGCGCCCCGACTGGCGCATAGCTTCCAGTAGCAGATTATAGGCGTTCCCGCCCGCTTGGTCTGGGGAGAGGTAGTAGGTTTTCTGAAAATAGATAGGATCAATTTCCTCCAGATCGACAAAATCGAGTATGGTAATGGTTTTGGTTGCGTCATCGCTCAACTGCTCCAGCTCTTCTTTCTCGAAGAGGACGAAATGGCCCTTCTCATATTCGTAGCCCTTTATAATGTCATCCCATCCGATATCGGTCTCACAGGTCTGGCATTTGCGGACATAAGCAACAGGACTTCCGCATTCGCGATGGATGAGGCGCATCGATATGTCTTTATCCTCCGTAGCGGAAAACATTTTAACAGGCACATGAACCAGTCCAAAGCTAATTGCGCCTTTCCAAACTGTATGCATGTTGTTAACCTCCTTCAAAACGTTCTATGTATCAGGCTATGATGCCAGTATTCCCTGAATGCATGAAAGACAATCGAATCGGGCATATTTTTGGGTGAACACGATACCATCTGAGCAATAGAGGGGAGGATAGACCATGAGTGGAGTCAGCAGTACGCCGACTGGAAGCAATAACGATGATAGGCGGCATGAAGGCCGTGATGATTATTTTATGGACATTGACCGTATGGTTAATGAAGGCTTGGGCGGAGGGCAGGTTACGCTGCATAACGGAATGATCGAAGCGACGACGACCGAGACGATGATCCCTGAGACAGGTGCGATACAGACGGAGACAGAAGCGCAAGAGACGTAAAGGAGCTGCAGCCCGCCATGAAAACCGAACGAGCCCAACAAATTTATGAATCGAAGGATACGATTGCGGTTCATCTCGAAGGCAAGCCGGTATGGATCGAGAATGTGGATGAAGGCAATGGGATGGCTACGGTACAGGTCGAATCCAATCCGCTGAATACGATGACCGTATCCATCGACCGTCTTCAAGAGGGCAAAGGCTATGATGCCTGAATAAGCCGGTCAGTAACCCCGCTGTGAGCGCAGAGCTCGGCGGGGTTATTGCTGTTAGCCGGCGTGTATTTGTTTGAGCCAAGAGGCTGGGGGGTAAAAAAGAGCATGATGATCTATATAAGTTGAATGATTGAAAGGGACAAAGGGTCGCTGCGCCGGGGAATGTTCTTACGAGCGCTGACGCTTCTCCAGAAACATTCCCTGCTCCGCTCTGTTGTTCTTTCTTTCGATCTACTTATTATAGTGAAAACGAATATTGTAGAGGAGAGGATTATTATGGTTCAACGCAATGTCGATATCGAAGAACGCCATGTGGAGAAAAAGTCCGATCCCAGCCATGTAGCGGCTACTTTTATTAAATATGCGGCCTATATCATTATCTTTTTCGGAGCGCTGTATTTCCTCGTTGAATATGTGCTGCCTAAGATTTAATAAACCGCCGAAGGCCGCGAGTATTGTCATGATGTTCGGCTGCTGCTGACTGCATATAGGAATGTCCACTCGGGGGAAATCGGGTGGGCATTTTTTTGGAATTTAAAGTAATATTTATAGAGTAGGTTCAGTTGCGATGGGGGAATGATGATGAGCGAGAATTGGGAGCATGCCGGGGAAGCGTTGAGTTGTATTGAGGTGAAAGGGAATGCTAACAACGATCCTGTTGCCATCAAAGGTCTGACAGAGGGCCTTCATTGTATTGGAATCGGTACAGATGCTGCGGTGTTTTCCTACGAACCTGTGCCTAAGTATGCGTTCAAGGTCTATTCGCCTCATGCGATAGAGAAGCTGGAAGCGGAGAAAAGCGTCTATGAAAGGCTGGTTGGTTCGCCTTATCATCCGCAATATTTTGGACATGGAGCTAATTTTATCGTTATCAGCTTCGAGGGCGGGATCACGCTGCATGATTGTCTTGTACATGGTGTATCTGTTCCCAGGCAGGTCATTGCTGACGTCGAGGAAGCGAAGAAGCTTGTCGTGGAGCGGGGCCTGAACCCAAGGGACATCCATCTGAAAAATGTGCTGCTGCAGGATGGCAGGGCCAAAGTGATCGACGTATCTGAATACATAAAGGAAGGCAATGATCATCGGTGGGATCATCTGGTATGGGCCTACAACAATTTTTACAGTCATCTGGAAGGGGTCAAAATCCCGTCATGGGCGCTTGGGACGATCCGCAAATGGTACAATCGCGCCGATCAGGCCAACTTTAGTCTGGAGGAGTTCTCGCAGCGGGTTAGCCAGTTGTTCAAATGGACAGGGAAATAATAGAGCAGCTCTTTAACGTACTGCTATGGTGAAATATTTTGATGATAATGGATGGAAAACAAACATAGAGGGTAGATAAATTGCGATAATATCGTTTTTAATTTGGAATTTGCTTAGAATACATTTATAATGGAAGTATATGATGGAATTTGAACGGGTGGAGGGGAAGAATGGCTAAACAACATTATAAACTATCCAAGCTTGAAATCATTAAACGTATTATCTTCTTAACGCTCGGGGCATCACTTGTAGCTGTTGCGTTGGAAATTTTCCTCGTGCCTAACGATATTATTGACGGCGGTATCGTCGGTGTATCCATTATTGTCTCCAAGCTTACAGGTTTGCCTCTCGGTATGTTCCTGTTCCTGCTGAACCTGCCCTTTCTGGTGCTGGGCTACAAGCAGATCGGCAAGACGTTCGCGTTATCGACGCTGTACGGCGTAACGGTGATGTCAATCGGAACGCAGCTGCTGCATTCTGTTGATCCGCTTACGTACAGTATTTTTCTGGCTCCGGTCATCGGGGGCGTACTGCTGGGGATAGGCGTCGGCCTTGTGATTCGCTTCGGCGGCTCGCTTGACGGAACTGAGATTGTGGCCATCCTGTTCACGAAGAAGCTTCCTTTCTCCGTAGGCGAGATTGTCATGTTCATCAATCTCTTCATTCTGGGAAGCGCAGGCTTTGTCTTCTCCTGGGATAGCGCGATGTATTCGCTTATTGCCTACTACATTGCATTCAAGATGATCGATATCACCATTGAAGGCTTCGACGAGTCGAAATCGGTCTGGATTATTAGCGATGACGCGAAGGAAGTCGGAGATGCCATTATGAGCCGGCTTGGTCGCGGCGTTACTTATTTGCATGGCGAAGGCGGCTTTACTGGCGGAACGAAGCGGGTGATCTTCTGCGTCATAACCCGTCTGGAGGAAGCGAAGCTCAAGTCGATTGTGCACGAGCTTGATCCCTCAGCATTCCTGGCGGTCGGCAACATACACGATGTGAAGGGCGGACGCTTCAAGAAGCGGGATATTCATTAGCTGATTGATCACCGCTGCAGCGACAAGGCTTTCCGTTGGATAGACATGAACAAGCGGGTAGGATTGCTCTTTCGGAGCGGTCTTGCCCGCTTTTGTTGCGAGTGCGGATACTGACCGATATAATAAGGTCATTCATATTTAACGATAATCGTTGCATAATTGGCGGAGCTGAGGCCGGTTCAGGGCTGCGTTAATGACGATATAGCGAAAAAGAAGCAGTGAAGCGCTGCGTTAATGATGATATAGCGAAAAGAGCAGTGAAGTGGTGCGTGTGGTAACTCCCGCACCGCCCCACCGCGCGCTTGGAGATGCGCGCTGCGCGGTGGGGAAAGACAGCTGCCGCGCCGGGAGCTGTGCGGTGCAGAATGGATGGATGACCGCTCAATCGGGCGCTGCAAGCTGGATGTGAGCTTGGCGGCGGAATGGTACGCTGTCAAATTGTGATGGGAGGCGGTAGAGCTGGACGAGTTCGCGAGCATACGCCATTGGACGGATAGCCGCCAGAGCGGGCAGTGGCTTAAGGAGCAGGGGGTTGTGCTCGGCATCGGTGATGATGCCGCCGTGGTGGAGGCGCCGCGAGGTGAGAGCGGCGCCCTGCAGTGGGTGCTGGCAGTCGACACGATGGTGGAGACTGTCCACTTCAATGCAGCGACGATGGCGGAGGCCGATGTCGGCTGGAAGGCGCTGGCCGCGAACGTGAGCGATATCGCGGCGATGGGCGGTGTGCCCCGGCACGCGCTCGTGTCTGTGAGCGTGCCGCGGGCTTGGGAGCCGGCGCGTATTCGCCGGCTCTATGACGGGCTGTACGCGTGCGCCGAGCGCTACGGCGTCGCGGTTGTTGGCGGCGACACGACTTCGTCGCCCGCGCAGCTTGTTGTGGCCGTGACGGTGGTTGGCACCGTCACGGCGGGCAAGGCGGTTCGCCGGTCGGGCGCAATGCCCGGCGACGCCGTGTTTGTGACCGGGCCGATCGGCATGGCCGCGGCCGGTCTGCATTTTTTGCTCGCCGCAGCGGGCGGCGGCGAGCAGTGCGTGCCGCTGGCCGCGGCGGAGGCCGCCGGCACGGCGGCGCTGGTGCAGGCGCACCGCCGCCCGGCGCCGTCCGTGCGCGCCGCGCGCATGCTTGCCGCGCGCGGCACGGTCACGTCGCTGAATGACGTCAGCGACGGCCTTGCAAGCGAAGCTTGGGAAATCGCCGAGAGCTCCGGCGTCAAGCTCGCGCTGCGCGAATCACAGCTTCCGCTGAGCGGCAGTATGGCTGCTTACGCGCGCCGGAGCGGCATTGCGCCGCTGGAGTGGATGCTCTATGGCGGCGAAGACTACGTGCTGCTCGGCACAATTGCAGCCAAGGATGCAGCTGAGGCCAAGGCAGCGCTTGCTGCTGAAGGACTGCCGATGTATATGATCGGCACGGTCGAGGAAGGCAACGCCGGCGTCGAATTGATACAAGAAGGGCCGCATAGCGGATGGTCGCAAGCGGCGGCTAAGGAACGCCGAGTCTCCCTCGCGAAGCGGGGCTACAACCATTTTGAATGAAAATGGCGGGTCTTTCGGGCTCAAGCGAGTCGTCTCGTGCTCAAAGCGGGTCTCTCGGGCTCTTATAACAATATAGGTGGAATGGAAATGATACAAACAGAACATGCTGTCTGGATGGCGTCAAGCGAGCAGGATACGATTGAACTGGCGGAGCTGCTTGCCTCATGGGCAATGCCGGGAGCCGTCCTTGCGCTTGATGGCGATCTTGGCGCAGGCAAGACGAGGTTTTCGCAAGCTTTTGCCGCTGCGATCGGTGTGCAGGGGATTGTGAATAGTCCAACATTTACGATTATAAAAGAATATGAGGGTACGGAGCTGCCGCTCTATCATATGGATGTCTATCGGCTGTCGCTGATGGAAGCGGACGAGCTGGGATTAGACGATTATTTCTACGAGTCGGGTGTGTCGATTGTAGAATGGGCCAGCCTTATTGAGGTGCTGCTTCCGCCGGAACGGCTGCAACTATATATCGAGAATCAGGGCGAGGAAGCCCGCCGCATCGTCATTACCGGAATCGGTGCTCCTTACGTGCAGTGGTGTCAGCAGCTTCAGTTGCGTGCGAAGGGAGTGGAGCGCGAATGATGGAAGCCAAGGTAGAAACCGATCAGAAGAGCGGTCCGCTAGTGCTGGCCTTGGATACATCAACAGCTGCGCTTGCGGCTGCGCTCGTGCGGGATGGCGTGACGCTTGGCGCCATTCAGTCGCTTGCCGAACGCAATCATTCCGTATTGACCGTCGCGCAGCTGAAGACGCTCATGCTGGAATGCGGAGTTGCATCGGATGAGCTGGATGGCATAGCAGTAGGGCGTGGTCCCGGCTCTTATACCGGCATGCGGATCGCCGTTACGATTGGCAAAACGCTTGCCTGGATATGGAATAAACCGCTCGTTGGTATTTCCAGCCTTGAGGCGCTGGCTTATGGCGCATGTCAGGCGAGCAAGCAAGAAGCCGCATTGCAGCCTTCCACCGGCGGAACCGACTGGTTCGTTCCGATCATGGATGCGCGGCGTGGACAGGTCTATACGTCTGCATTCCGCTGCAGTGAGGATGGAGAGTGGAGCCGGCTGTCTGTGGACGGTATCCGTCTGATGCGGGAATGGGTGGATCAGCTAGCTGAGCTGAGCGCTTCCTCGGGTGACGGGGAAGGGGAAGGGGATGGGGATGCACCTGTCCGTATATGGATCGTAGGCGATTTGTCGCTTCACGAAGCGGAAGGGGAACGGCTGCGTGAGATTTGTGAACGATTAGAGCCCTCATGCGATGTTCGGCTGTATCCGTATGCGTTGGAAGGGGTTTCTCTCGCTGCGCTTGGTTCGATGCGGCTTGCCAATGGAGAACGCGATGATGTGCACGCCTTTGTGCCTAATTACACGCAAGTAACGGAAGCGGAAGCGAAGCTGCTTGCGAAGCAGGCAGGCGAGGTGAACTCATGATAGAGCTGGAAAAGGATCGCCTCGTTTATCGTGCGATGACACTTGTGGATGTGCCTGAAATTTTGGAGATTGAGCAGGAAGCGTTCTCTTGCCCCTGGACGGAGGAGGCATTCCGAAATGAGCTGACCAACAATCATTTTGCCCGTTATATGGTCATCGTCCATGAGGGGCGAATCATTGGTTATGGCGGCATGTGGGTTATTATAGATGAAGCGCATATTACGAACATCGCTATTCGCGGAGACTATCGCGGCCAAGGGATAGGAGAAGCTCTCCTTACCGAGATGCAGAAGCTGGCTATTTACTTCGGGGCAGTACGCATGACTCTGGAGGTGCGAGCGAGCAACGAGGTCGCGAAGGGGCTGTATCGCAAGCTGGGCTTTGAAGAAGCCGGAGTCCGGCCGGGCTATTATTCGGACAATCAGGAGGACGCGCTCATTATGTGGGCGGAGCTATCCATACCTGAGGCGGGGAGCAGCAATGACGACGAGGAATGAATTGATTTTAGCCATTGAGACGAGCTGTGATGAGACATCTGTCTCCATTGTACGAGGCGGCCGTGAAATTCTGACGAACCTCATCGCCAGTCAGATTGAGACACATGTACAGTTCGGAGGCGTTGTGCCGGAGATTGCCTCGCGCAAGCATGTTGAGAGCATTACTATCCTCATAGAGCAGGCGATCGTCGAGGCTGGCGTATCGCTTGGCGATCTGTCGGCGATTGCCGTTACACAAGGGCCGGGTCTGGTGGGGGCGCTGCTGGTCGGTGTCGTAGCAGCCAAAAGCCTGGCAATGGCGCTTGATCTGCCGCTTATCGCCACGCATCATATCGCCGGTCACATCTATGCGAACCAATTGGTTCACGAGATTAAATATCCCAGCGTAGCATTGGTTGTCTCCGGCGGGCATACAGAGCTTGTCGCTCTGGAAAGCGAGGGCAGCTTCCGCATTATCGGATGCACGCGCGACGATGCGGTGGGGGAAGCCTATGACAAAGTTGCACGGGCGCTTCACCTTCCATATCCCGGCGGGCCGCATATCGACCGACTGGCAGTTGAAGCGGAGGAAGAGATTATGCTGCCGCGTGCATGGCTGGAGCCGGATTCCTATGATTTCAGCTTTAGCGGATTAAAATCTGCTGTGCTGTCTGTCATTAATCAAGCGAATATGCGCGGTCAGCAGCTTGATGAATCGGCGCTCGCCAGAGGGTTCCAAGCATCGGTCATCGATGTGCTCGTGACCAAGGCGCTTCGTGCCGTACACGCTGAGGGAGCGCAGCAATTGCTGCTGTGCGGCGGTGTTGCCGCCAACCGAGGACTTCGCGCTGCGCTCGCTGCCCGCTGCGAAGCAGAAGGTATTCCGCTTCTCGTGCCGCCGCTGTCTCTCTGTACAGACAATGCGGCGATGATTGGCGCTGCCGCCCATCTGAAGTTCAAGCACGGCGAGTTTAGCACGTTGAATATGAAAGCGGAGCCTGTGCTGTCGTTAGAGGAATGGTCGGTTGCACGCTAAGCCGTCGAAAAGGTTAAGCTCAGGCTGATGAGAAAGTTAGAGGGATATTCTCCCGCTGTAAGCTGCTTCAACCGTTGCTTGCACCTTTCGCTATTGCAAAAATACAGTAAAAGTGGCCAGAGGGAGCCATTTTACAGATGACAAGGCATCGCAGAATGCTCTTCGGCCATCTCCATAAGGCGGAAAAACCGCGTTACAGCGCGGAAAAGCGGAGCAAGGTGTGCTGTAACGCTGAAAAAGAGACTGTCGATTAATTCGTTTACAAACCCCATGTTATCTAATGTGGGGTTTCTTTATATTCATTCAAAATGGTTTGTTTTTTGAATAAAACATCATGTTTCCTCGAAAATGCTTCTGTTT
>NZ_CAKMMF010000045.1 GCF_927798095.1 Paenibacillus plantiphilus
CGCTCGACTTGCATGTATTAGGCACGCCGCCAGCGTTCGTCCTGAGCCAGGATCAAACTCTCCATAAAAGAAGTTTTCGCTTTCGACGCTAGTCGAGAGAGAAAAGCTTCAACGAAGTTTTCTTTTGCAGCGTTAGCTGTTAGAGAAAAGCTTCAAAGGATGGCTTGTTAGCTCATCGCTGACTTACATTTTAAAACCTGTTTGACAGGTCGCTCATTGTTCAGTTTTCAAAGAACAAATTCTTGTGAAACCCTTGTCGCGCCTAGCTTTTCTTACCCTCGTCCAACTCCGTTTAACGTCGTTGTCTCAGCGGCGACTTAACTAAGATACCATAGACAGCAAACCAAATGCAAGCACTTTTTAAATAATTATTGTATTGTATTTTTTTACATTTCCATAGGCAGCATAATTCACTCCTATATATGGACACAGCATGGCACATACTGGCCTCTTGCCACCAGATGTGCCTTTTCCGCCTGTCAAAGCTATAACATTTCACTGCTGTCATATCGCCCATACAAAATGAAAACTACACTCCTATTCACCGTATCCAGCATGCAGCAATAGAAGAACCGCCATAGATTCTACACAAGAATCCATGACGGCTCTAATTTATACTCCCATTATTCCCCTGCACGCTCACGCATAAGCGGGAACAGCAGCACATCGCGGATCGATGGCGCATCAGTCAGCAGCATAACCAGCCTGTCGATACCGATACCAAGCCCGCCTGTCGGCGGCATGCCATACTCTAGCGCGCGAATGAAGTCCTCATCCATCTCATGCGCCTCATCATTCCCCTGCTCGCGCTCGACAAGCTGCGCCTCGAAGCGCTGACGCTGATCGATCGGATCGTTCAGCTCTGTAAATGCGTTCGCATGCTCACGCGCCACAATGAACAGCTCGAACCGATCGGTAAACCGCGGGTCGCTCTCGCTCTTCTTCGCCAATGGCGAAATAGCAACTGGATGGCCGGTTACAAACGTCGGTTGAATAAGCGTATGCTCAGCGAATTCCTCGAAGAAAGCATTGAGAATATGACCGAATGTCATATGCGGCTCTACTTTGACATTGTGAGCCTTCGCATGCTGATGCGCTTCCTCATCAGACATCTGCACGGAGAAATCTACACCTGTCGTCTCTTTGACAAGGTCAACCATGGAAATACGGCGCCAGGACGGCGTCAGATCCACCTCTTGTCCCTGATAATTGATCTTGGTCGTGCCAAGCACCTCTTGCGCGATATGCGCAACAAGGGACTCCGTCAGCGCCATGATATCTTTGTAATCGGCATACGCTTCATACAGCTCAATCATCGTAAATTCCGGATTATGGCGTGTCGAGATGCCTTCATTCCGATAAACGCGCCCAATTTCGTATACCTTCTCCATACCGCCGACAATCAGACGCTTCAGGTGAAGCTCAATCGCAATCCGCATGTAGAGTTGCATATCAAGCGCATTATGGTGCGTAATGAAGGGGCGCGCCGATGCACCGCCAGCAATAGCATGCAGCGTTGGCGTCTCCACCTCTAGATAACCCTTGTTGTCCAAATAACGACGCATCGATTGAATGATGCGAGAGCGCGTAATGAAGGTTTGCTGCACTTCAGGACTAACGATCAAATCTACATACCGTTGCCGATAGCGCAGTTCAACATCCTTGAGTCCATGGAATTTCTCCGGCAATGGAAGCAGCGATTTGGATAGAACGATGATTTCCTTTGCTTTAATAGAGGTTTCACCCGTATTCGTCTTGAAGACCGTACCGCGAACACCGATAATATCGCCAATATCGAGAAGCTCGAACGCTTGATATTGCGTTTCTTCCACACTGTCCTTGCGCGCATAGATCTGGATTTTGCCGCTAAGATCCTGAATGTGTGAGAATCCTGCTTTACCCATTCCCCGCTTCTGCATAATACGTCCAGCCAAACTAACCTCGACGCTTTGACCCTCCAACTCTTCCTTGCTCGTCCCTTCATAGGCGTCAAGTATTTCCTTCGCATGATGAGATCTTTCGAACTTGCCGCCGAAAGGGTCGATTCCAAGCCCTCTCAGCTCGTCCAATTTATCTCTGCGGATTTTCAATAATTCACTTAGCTCCTGCTCTTGTGTCCCATTCTCCACTACAGTCATCTCCTCTTTATTACTAAACAGCCATCCAACGTCTACGCTAAATAGGGAAAAAAGCTTCCAATGGAAGCTTTTCCAAAAAAGTGTACCTAAAGGTTATTTTTTGATATCTACGATTTTATATTGAATAATGCCGGCAGGTACATTAACATCAACGACAGTTCCTTTTTGTTTGCCGAGAATTGCTCTGCCAACCGGACTTTCATTCGAAATTTTGTTCCCGAGCGGATCAGATTCAGCCGTGCCTACGATCGCATATTCCATCGTATCACCGAACTCCATATCTTCAACCGTTACGATGGAACCAATGCTTACTGTATCAATGTCAATATCATCATTGTTGATGATACGGGCATTGCGGAGCATTTTCTCAAGAGTAATAATACGTCCCTCAATGAAAGCCTGCTCGTTCTTCGCATCCTCATATTCCGAGTTCTCGCTAATATCTCCATAACCAATGGCAACTTTAATTCTTTCAGCTACCTCACGACGCTTGACCGACTTCAAAAATTCAAGCTCTTCTTCCAGTTTCTTCAGTCCGTCCTGAGTCAAAATGATCTCTTTATCGGCCATCTTACTGATTCTCCTGTCGTGTGACTATTTTCATACCTCGTATGAATTCACTGTTACTTAATATATTGCCTTTCATATCCTTGATGACACCGCACAGGGGTCCGTTAGCTATTCATTCAGTCAGACAGACGGGTTTTTACAGATTATATTGAAGAATTATATTTCAAATTTACCCCATATGTCAACGAGGGTGAAGTGTTCCTTGAGAACGCTTCACCCTATGTCTATGTAGCCGTCAGCAGGAATTCCGTTAAGCAGGGTATTTCAAGGTCTGCCTGTACTTTGTCTCCTACTGATGGACAGGTTCATCCTCTGTATATAATACCGCCGCACTCGGACGCTCGCTGTCATCGCCAAGTGAATCGATGTAATGCTCCAGGATTTGGGCCATCTTATCTCTGCCCGTCTCCTCCATAATGACATCCTTAACGCGCGCGCCGCCAGGAAGGCCCTTCAGATACCATGCCAGATGCTTGCGCATCTCACGCACAGCGACCGCCTCGCCCTTGAGATTCACCAGCCGATCCATATGAAGAATCGCTATCCTCATCTTCTCGCGTGGAGACGGATCAGGCAGCAGCTCGCCTTCGGTTAAATAATGGACCGTCCGGTACAGCATCCATGGATTGCCGAGCGCTCCGCGCCCAATCATAACGCCATCGCTGCCGGTATGCTCAAGCATACGCTTCGCATCCTCAGGAGAGAACACATCGCCGTTGCCAATAACGGGAATCGATACCGCCTGTTTGACATCCCTTATAATATCCCAATTCGCCTTGCCCGTATACAATTGCTCCCGAGTGCGTCCATGAACGCTGACTGCCTTGCCTCCTGCCCGCTCTACCGCCAGAGCATTCTCAACGGCAAACACATGCTCATCGTCCCACCCAATCCGCATTTTGACAGTGACCGGTTTCTTGACTGCATCAACAACCGCGGACACCATTTCATAGATCTTGTTCGGATCAAGCAGCCATCGCGCTCCAGCATCGCACTTCGTTACCTTAGGCACTGGACAACCCATATTTATGTCAATAATATCTGCGTTCGTCCCCGTATCCACTACCTTAGCCGCTTCGACGAGCGATTCCCGGTCGCCCCCGAATATTTGCAGGCTAAGCGGCTTCTCCCGCTCATCGACGAACAGCATTTCCAGCGTCCGCTTATTGCCGTGCAGAATCGCCTTGTCGCTTACCATCTCCGCGCAGACGAGTCCGCAGCCAAATTCCTTGGCAATCAGTCGAAAAGCCGGATTGCACACACCTGCCATCGGCGCAAGCACGACTTTATTTTTCATTTCGATGTTTCCGATTTTGAGCATGCCGCTCTCCACTCCCTTCTGATTTGGAAGAAAATCTGCCGGAACAGCCGTAGTCGTAATCGACAGTATCAACGACTGCTCTCGGCAGTCAGCTCCTCATAGCTAATGCCTAGCGTGCTCGATATACGTTCCAGCAGCTTGGGGTCGGGCCTGCGTGTCCCGCGTTCAAGTGATCCCAGAACGGCTACGGATACACCTAGTCGTTCTGCAAGCTCTTGCTGCGTGTAGCCTTTCAGCTTTCTGAATGCGCGGACACGCTGCGCCAATTGATCGTATTCCATAACGAGATGCCTTCCCCTCCATCCTCTAGCCCACGGCTTGCAGCCTGCTCTACCTGCTTCTGGAGCGGATGCTCAGACAACAGCACATCGCGCAGCGGAACAAGTACAAATGATCGCTCCATCATACGCGGATGAGGCAATATCAGCTCATTCTCACTCATCACAATATCTTCCATCAACAGCAGGTCGAGATCAATTGTACGTGGACCCCAGCGAATATCTCTGGTTCTCCCGAGCTGGTTCTCGATACTGAGCATCGCCCGCAGCAGTTGAATCGGCTCCAGTGTCGTCACAAGAGCAGCTGCCATATTCAGAAAAGCGGGCTGGTCCGTGTAGCCGACAGGCTCCGTTTCGTAGATCCCTGATACACGCATCACTTCAATATTCGGATGCTCCTCCAGACATCGAAGAGCATCCTTCAGCAGCTGCTCCCGCTCTCCGACATTGGAGCCCAGCGCGATATAAGCTTCACGGGCACGTTGACTGGTGCTGAATGGATCCGCATTCAGTCCATTAACGTCCTGCGGGTCGTTGTTGTTCATGCTCATCCCGCTTTCTGTAAAGTTCCACTGTCATGCCGTCAAAATAAATCTCAAACGGCGGGTGAGGTTTCGTTACACGAACCGTCACTGCATTTACACTAGTATAAGCGTCGAGCAGCCGTGATGCAATGTTGCCCGCTAAAGCCTCGACTAAATTGAAAGGCGGGCCCTCCACAATTGTTTTGACCTGTGCATGCAGCTCTGCGTAGTTAACCGTATGGTTCAAATCATCCGTTTCTGCCGCCTGCGTCAGATCCAAATGAAGCTCAACATCAACGGCATATTGCTGGCCCAGCTTCTTCTCCTCTGGAAACACGCCATGATAGCCAAAGAATCGCATACCATTCAATGCTATTCGATCCATTCCATCCTCCTGACTGTTCTCTCGCGAAAACTCACTTTATAAGGCTGTTGTGCATGACCGCATCCGCCATCAATGCTGTTTGCTTCATTTCTTTCACATCATGCACCCGTACAATCTGGCAGCCCTGCGCTATACCTAGAGTTACAGTGGCCGCTGTTCCAAATGCCGTTTGATCCGCTGGAAGCTGCAGCGCATGTTGGATGAACCGCTTCCGTGAAGCAGCCAGCAGCACAGGATAGCCGATACTCACGAGTCTGTTCAACTGGCCCATCATCATCAGGTTGTGCTCATAATCCTTGGCGAATCCGATGCCGGGATCAAGCCAGATATTCTCGTCTGCAATGCCAGCAGCATGAGCGATCCCGATACTGTCCTGCAAATCTCCAATCACATTCGATACGAAGTCCGAGTAATCACGATCATGTCTATTATGACTCAAAATAACCGGGCAGCCGTACTCGGCAGCAACAGCGGCCATGTTCGCGTCAGCCTTCAGCGCCCACACATCGTTAATAATGTGCGCACCCGCTTCAAGCGCTTGTCTTGCCGTCTCTGCTTTGTAAGTATCTATAGAAATCACTGTCTCCGGCAGCTCTTGACGTATAGCCCGGATAACTGGCAGGACGCGGCGAAGCTCCTCCTCAATCCCGACCTTCTCTCCGCCCGGACGAGTCGATTCGCCTCCAATGTCAATGATATCCGCGCCATCCTGTACCATTGAACGGGCATGCCGAACCGCCGCTTCAGTCTCTATATAACGCCCTCCGTCAGAGAACGAATCGGGTGTAGCATTCAGGATGCCCATAATGAGCGTGCGGCGTCCCAGCTCCAGTCGAACATCTCCGCGAAGCTCGTACGAACGCCTCCAAGGAGCTCCATTGCTGCTGCTATTCTCATGCGCTTGTATCGTAAACACCTCGCCCTCGCCTGCTATTTTCGCTGCATTCCAGAAGCTTCATACAAAAAGCCGTGATCCTGTAACGAGATCACGGCTCTCCTGTTAAACGTCAGCGCTCAAGTTCTTCCTCATCTTGCTGCGCCCGCTCTCAAACGGAGAAAATTACGCAATAGGGTAAGCCCGTTCTCTGTAATGATGGATTCCGGATGGAACTGAACGCCTTCAATCGGATATTCCTTATGACGCAGTCCCATAATCTCGCCTTCAGCCGTTTCAGCGCTGATCTCCAGGCAATCCGGAAGCGTCTCCCGCTTCACGATCAAGGAATGGTATCGCGTTGCCGTGAACGGTGAAGGAACACCTTCGAAAATGGTCTTGCCGTCATGCAGTATTTCAGATGTCTTGCCATGCATCAGCTTCTCTGCACGCACAACATCGCCCCCGAATGCCTGTCCAATCGATTGATGGCCCAGGCATACGCCGAATATCGGAATTTCGCCCTTGAACCGCTCAATCAGCGCCAGACTAATGCCCGCTTCATTGGGGCTGCATGGACCGGGAGAAATAAGAATATGATCAGGAGCAAGCGAAGCAATGCCGTCAAGATCAATCTCATCATTGCGCTTAACAATGATCTCCTCGCCAAGCTCACCCAAATATTGAACCAGATTATACGTGAAGGAATCATAGTTATCAATTACTACGATCATCATTGCTCCCCCTTTTATTATTGTCGCCTTCTGCAAGTTATACACGTCCGCTTTTGCAAGCTAGTATACCGAACTAACACGAAAAAGAAAAGGGCACTAGGATACAAAACCGCCCTGAACCAAGAACAAATGGACCCCCATAACATTGGGAGTCCATTCATATATGAGCGGCCGTTCAGCCAATCATTAGTTCTCGAAGTTGAACAGTGGCGTAGAGAGGTAGCGTTCGCCGTTGCTTGGAATGACCGCAACAACGCGTTTGCCTGCGCCAAGCTCCTTCGCTACTTGCAGCGCTGCATAGATAGCTGCGCCGGAAGAAATACCGACCAAGAGGCCTTCTTCCTTCGCTGCGCGACGCGCATATTCGAATGCATCATCATTCTCGATCGTAATAACGCCATCATAGATATCACGGTTTAGAATCTCCGGAATGAAGTTAGCGCCAATACCTTGAATTTTGTGCGGACCTGGGTTGCCGCCGGAGAGCAATGGAGATGCTGACGGTTCTACCGCGTATACTTTCACGTTAGGGAAGTTAGCTTTCAACACTTCTCCAGCGCCCGAGATTGTTCCGCCTGTTCCAATACCTGCGATGAACGCATCCAGCTTGCCGTCAAGCGAATTAATCGCTTCAACGATCTCAGGACCCGTTGTTTCACGGTGAACTTTAACGTTTGCTTGATTCTTGAATTGCTGCGGCATAAAGTAGGAAGGGTTCTCCTTCTGCAGCTCTTCTGCACGGCGAACTGCGCCGTTCATACCTTCGGAGCCAGGCGTAAGCACCAGCTCAGCACCGTAAGCGCGAAGCAGGTTGCGACGCTCAATGCTCATTGTTTCCGGCATAACAAGAATAGCCTTGTAGCCCTTGGCTGCTGCAACCATTGCAAGACCGATGCCTGTGTTGCCGCTCGTTGGCTCAATGATCGTGTCGCCCGGCTTGATAAGCCCTTCTTGCTCAGCAACTTCAACCATACTTATAGCAATCCGGTCCTTAACGCTGGCACCTGGATTCTGGAATTCCAATTTAACGTAAATCTCGGCACTGCCTTCCGGCACCAAACGATTCAAACGAACCAGCGGCGTATCGCCAATAAGTTCCGTTACACTTTGTACAATTTTTGCCATGGATGAAGCTCCTCCTTATTCCGACTAAATCAGTTGGTTTTACCTACATCTTATCAATGCAAACCGCAAGTGTCAATAGGCACTTTATAGACCAAGAAAGAGCAGCCTCCGGAATGTCATTCCGGCAATTTTCTACTGCATAATTGTGGCCTTATACTTAACCAGCAGCTCATCCTCCACCTGTTGAAGGGGATGCGCCTTGGATAGAGCCAGCTGTTTTCTGGCGGTATCCTGGAGCCGCCGTTCATCCAGCTGTTCCGTAATCCGCTTCTCACTCAGAAGGAGAATGGCTTGACCTTCCTCAATCGCAATCGGCGTACTCCATCCGCCTGGCTCCAGCTCGCCTGCAGCCTGCAGAATTGCCTCATCGAGAAAAGGATCGTCCGCATCGATCAGACCAAGGTCCCCACCGCTATCAGCCGTAGCTTCGTCGATGGAATAGATCTTGGCCAATTGCGCGAAATCCTCGCCCGCTTCAAGCATCCGCAGCAGATCTCGCGCAGCGCGTTTGTTCTCTGATACAATCCATGACAGCCGATATTGGGTTCGCGGTTGAAATTGCTCTGCATTATCCGCAATATAAGCGCTAATCTCCGAATCTGTCACATCAATAGACCGAATGGCGATTTTCTCAAGCAGCAGCCGATATTTCATATCTTCCTCAATAGCCTCTGGCGTGAGAGCCAACTGCTGCATCATCGCAGCATAGAAGTGCTCCCTGTCCTCATAGCCAGCCATAGCGCTTTCAAGCTCTTCATTAAGCTCCCGGGGCGATATGCTCAGCTTATAAGTCTCTGCCTCCAGCCGAATCGCGGCATGCACCATCAAGGTTCGCAGTACGGCATCCCCGTACTGGCGGCGAAGCTGGCTCACCAGGTCCGCAGATGTAATCTGCTCCTTGCCTACCGTAGCCGCAATCCCGTCAGCTACATTGGCCTGATCCTGGCCTTCATCCTTATCCTCGCCTGAGGGCGCTATCGGCTCAGGAGCTGCCATCACCTGAGTGACGACCACAACTGCCAATACAATCATACATACCGCTTGTAGAAGCACAACACCTCTCAATACCCGGTCCCTCTTCATCATCCCTGGCCTCCGATTTATTGAATCGGCTTCAGCTTGGCTTGGTTCAACAGATTCTCCAGCTGCGGGCGGTCAAATGCATACTTCTCATTGCAGAAATGGCATACGACTTCAGCTTGTCCGTCTTCTTCAATTAACTGCACCAATTCTTGCTCGCCCATACTAATGAGCGTTTTCTCAACCCGCTCATGCGAGCACTTGCACTTAAAGGTGATATCGAGTGTTCCAAGAATCTGCTGATCGTCGCCAACAAGCCAGCGCAGCAGTCCTTCAGGCGTTTCTCCTTGATCTAATAATGCCGAGATCGGAGGCAATGTTGTAAGAGCTTGCTCCAGCTTTGCAATTTCATCATCGTCAATGCCAGGCAACAGTTGCACAATGAACCCGCCTGCATTCAGCACCTTCCCGTACTCATCCACAAGGACACTGAGTCCGACGATAGATGGCGTCTGCTCTGAAGTCGCAAAGTAGTAAGTGAAGTCTTCCGCAAGCTCTCCAGATACGATTGGTATGCTGCCGCGATAGGGATCCTTGAGCCCAAGATCCTTAATAATATGAATATGCCCTGTTCTTCCAACAGCCCCCGCTACATCCAGCTTGCCCTGAGCATTGCTGGCAAGCTGCACTTGGGGATGGTCAGCATAGCCGCGAACCTCTCCATCGGCATTAGCGTCAATGACGATCGAACCGATAGGTCCGTCGCCCTTCACTTGAATGGTCAGCTTCTCATTGCCCTTCAGCATAGCTCCCATCATTGCTCCAGCCGTTGCTGTACGACCCAGAGCAGCCGTTGCTGTCGGCAGCGTGCCGTGTCGTTGGCGGAGCTCCTCCACAAGCGCTGTCGTCTGTACAGCAAACACGCGGAGCTTGCCATCCCACGCCATGCCCCGTACTAAATAATCCTTCGTTTCATTCATTGTCTCCATCTCAATAAGTTCCCTCCTTTAGGCATGATCTGCTTGCTCTATTAATGTTCCTGATTTCGTTCATAGATAATCCGCAGTCCTTCCAGCGTCAGCAGAGGGTCCACTTCCTCAATGGTATCCGATTCTGCAGCGATAAGCTCTGCAAGCCCGCCCGTTGCGATAACGCGCGGCGACACATTGAATTCGCGGCGAATGCGTCCAACAATTCCATCAACCTGCCCTGCATAGCCAAAAATAATTCCCGCCTGCATCGAAGTTACAGGATTGCGGCCGATAACACTTTTAGGTCTCACCAGCTCGATTCGAGGCAGCTTGGCGGCTCGCTGATATAATGCTTCCGTTGAGATGCCAATGCCCGGCACTATCGCGCCCCCGAGATAATTGCCGCCTTCATCGATATAATCGAAAGTCGTTGCTGTCCCGAAATCCACTACGATAAGCGGCGTTCCATACTTCTCGATGCCTGCGACAGAATTAACGATCCGGTCTGCGCCGACTTCACGCGGATTCTCATAACGGATGTTCAGCCCCGTCTTTACCCCCGGCCCTACAACAAGCGGCGACTTGCCCAGATATTGCTGGCACAGCTGCTCCAATGTGCGCATTAACGGCGGCACAACAGAAGAAATGATGACGCCATTGATTTGCTCCAGCTTCACATCTGCATAATGAACTAAATTATGAATCATAATGCCATACTCATCCACCGTAGCGGATCGGTTCGTGCTAAGCCGCCAATGATGAACAAGCGTCTTGCCTTTGTATATGCCAATAACAATATTCGTATTGCCTACATCGATAACTAGAATCACGTCGCCGGCCCGCCCTTCTTCTCGTTCAGATCAAGGCTGATGTCCAGAGAATCGAATGAATAGGTTAATCCGCCGACCGAGATCACATCCACGCCGCATTCTGCGATGGATCTTATCGTCTCCAGACGCACGCCTCCAGATGCTTCAATGATAACATGGGGCGCCTTCGCTCTAATGCTCCCGACCGCTTCACGCATCAGGTCATTGGGCATATTATCGAGCATAATGATATCTGCACCGCAAGCTATCGCTTCTTCAACCTGCTGGAGCGATTCCGTCTCCACTTCAATCTTCATCGAATGCGGTATCCTTCGGCGCGCCGCTTGTACAGCTCCCGTAATACCACCCGAGCCTTTAATATGATTATCCTTAATCATGACAGCATCATATAATCCGAAGCGGTGGTTGTATCCGCCGCCGACACGTACAGCATATTTCTCAAGCAGCCGATGTCCCGGCGTCGTCTTCCGAGTATCCGCCAACCGAACCGGCAATCCGCCCAGCGCGTCTACATAAGCATGCGTCTTCGTCGCAATGCCTGATAATCGCTGCAGCAAATTCAGCGCCAGCCTCTCGCCTGTCAGCAGACTGTGCGCACTGCCCTCCACCTCGATAAGAACGGTTCCCTTCTCGACAGATTGACCGTCCTTTACAAGCGAATGGAACGTTAATGAAGGGTCGACAACCTGGAAGACGAGCTTGGCGACAGGTATTCCTGCGACAATACCGCTCTCCTTCACATGAATGACAGCTTTGGCAAGCGTCCCTGCCGGAATGGTCGCCCAGCTGGTTACATCGCCAGTGCCGATATCTTCTGCCAGCCAAGCACGTATCTGTTCCTTTAGCGTATCCGGGCTTCCCGCGCTGACCGCGTACAATTCCGCATCAAACATCGTTAATCCGCTCCTCTATTACGCCATAATCTCTATGAAGGACCGTATGCTTCCGCCAAACCAGATCATCGCGCTCAGGGAAATCCTCCCGATAATGCGCACCACGGCTCTCTTCCCGAGTCAACGCCGCCTCTGTCGTCAGCATAGCGCAGGTCAGCAAATTGGCAAATTCAAACTCCTCACGCTTTGTCAGCTCAGAGTGGAAGATCGGCAGCTGCCGCTTAAGCTCTTCCAGTCCTTTACCCAAACCCTTGGCATCGCGCCGAAGACCTGCGTAGCGCACCATTATTTTCTGCAGCTTCAATCGTTTCTCTACAACGGCTTGCATGGACGTTTCGTGACGCTCCAATGAATCCATATGTACCGGCGTATCCTTAGGAAGCGGCTCTAGCTGATTGATCCGATCGACAATACGACGACCGAACACAATCGCCTCTGATAATGAATTGCTCGCCAGCCGGTTCGCTCCATGAACCCCGGAGGAAGAACATTCCCCGCAAGCGAACAACCTTGCAATATTGGTCTCCCCGTTCAGATCAGCCTTAACTCCGCCCATCATATAATGCGCAGCAGGAGCTACTGGAATCCAGTCCGTCGTCATATCAAGACCGTAATTCAAGCAGAATTCATAAATATTAGGGAAGCGATGCTTCACCATCTCCGCCGATTCATGCGTAACATCAATATAGACAAAGGTTGACTTCGTCGCCTCCATCTCGCTAACAATAGCACGAGCCACAATGTCCCGTGGGGCAAGCTCCAACTGCTCATGATACCTCTCCATGAACCGCTCGCCTTTAATATTGCGCAGAACAGCGCCTTCACCGCGCACCGCTTCTGAGATAAGGAAGCGCGGCGCTCCCGGATAACAAAGCGAGGTCGGATGGAATTGAATAAATTCCACGTCCTGTATGTATGCGCCCGCACGATACGCCATGGCAATGCCATCGCCAGTAGCTACCTCGGGGTTCGTTGTATAACGATACAGCTGGCCCGCTCCACCGGAGCATAATATAGTCGCTTTGCCACGCACGAACAAACGCTGACCGTCCGGCTTCTGCACCAGTACGCCCAGACAATGCCCGTTTTCTGTAACCAGATCAATGACGAAGTGGTCGTCCCATACTTCAATCCGCGAATTCTCGACAGCTTTCTCCGACAGAGCGCGTACAATCTCAAAGCCGGTCGCATCCCCGTTGGCATGAAGTATGCGCCGCTGGCTATGCGCGCCTTCCTTCGTCAGCGCAAATTCGCCATTCTCCTGATCAAACTGCGTGCCCATGCGCACCAAATCGCGAACGCCCAAAGGACCTTCGTGCACAAGCATCTCAACCGCTTCATCCGCGCACAACCCCGCACCGGCAATAAGCGTGTCCTGTCTATGATAGGCGGGAGAATCATCCTCCGATATGACTGCGGCAATGCCTCCCTGCGCGTAACGGGTGTTGCTGTCGAGAAGCGACTTCTTCGTAATCATAAGCACTTCATTCGTTTCACTTGCTTTAATAGCGGTAAAAAGGCCGGCAATGCCGGCCCCAATGACAATAACATCCTTATCAATGACAGGCAGATCCTCTAGGACTACATCAACTAAGTATCGTGGAATCATCGTGGTCGACTTTCCTTTCTACGGAAAGAGAATAGTAGCGCATGCTACTTGACTTGCAACATGCGCTCCAAGGATAAACGAGCTTGTGCGGCAACCTGTTCCGGCACATAAATCTGCTGCTGCATCGTCTCCAAGCATTTCACAAGCTTCTTCAAATTGTTCACTTTCATGTTTGGACAAACCAAATATTTGGTGGCAAAATGAAAGGTTTTGTCCGGGCTGTCAAGCCGGAGCTGGTAGCCTGTCCCATCCTCTGTACCAACGATAAATTCCTTGTTGGACGATTCCTTGCAATATTTAAGAATTGCGGTCGTACTACCGACGAAATCACCCAATTCAACAACCTCGGGACGGCACTCAGGATGCACGACGAATTCTGCATTCGGATATTGCGCCTTCATCTCTTCTACATCTTTGACGGTCAGCATGTCATGCGTGTTGCAGTAACCTTCCCAGATAATCATTTTTTTATCCGTATTCTGCTGCACATAATGCCCGAGATTCTTATCCGGAACCCAAATTACCTCTTCGGACTCCACAGAATTAACGACACGCACTGCGTTCGCAGAGGTACAGCAAATATCCGTCTCCGCCTTAATCTCTGCGGATGAATTAATATACGTAACAACAGTGGCATTAGGATGCTGTGCCTTCAGCTTGCGCAGACCATCTACATTAACCATATCCGCCATCGGACAACCAGCACGCTCATCCGGTATGATGACCGTTTTGTTCGGAGCCAGAATTTTCGCGCTTTCTCCCATAAAATGAACACCGCAGAAAACGATCACATCGGCATCCGTTTGTGCTGCCTTCTGTGCAAGCAGGAAGGAATCTCCGCGGAAATCGGCTACCTCCTGTATTTCATCGCGCTGATAATAATGAGCAAGAATAATGGCATTACGCTCTTTCTTCAGCTGCATCAAACGTTCTCGCAGCTCACGGTTTTGTTCCGCTTTACGCTCGAGTGCCAATGCTTCCATCGCAATTTCTCCTCTTTTGACAGACTTTGTGAACTGATGCACAAACTCGGTCGGCAAAAGCCGTTGAGTTGTGATAATGAGGTCTATATATGGATTCCGATATTCATCATTAGCGTATCCATTTCTCTTCAGAAACATCGATGCCTATAATCGCTCGATTAACATTTAATTTACACAAGGCAGGAAGTACTGTCAACCGATAAAACAGGGCATATGAGACGTTTTCGACACGGAATTGTCAAGAAATGCACGACCCAGGCGCAATAGCTTACTGTTCTGCTGAATTAACAAAAGGCTGCCCCAGCAGTTGCCTGCTTGGGGACAGCCTTCCGTACATGGACTAGCTATTGTTGTTGTTGTTCGTACCGCCATCACTGCCGCCGTCCGGATCTACCGGAGGCTCTGTATCGTCCTTGGACAAGATACGAACCTTCACGCCGCCAATTGTATCCACAATCGGCTCGCCTTTAGGCTCCTCGATTGGTTCCTCCGAGGCATCATCATCTCCGCCTTCGAGCGTTCCTGTCTCGATCAAGCGCTTGATTTGTTCAATCTCAAGCGTCTCTTCGGTAAGAAGCGTCTGGGCAATCAGATGAACTTCCTTCGTTTTCTCCGTAAGAAGCTCCTTGGCGCGTGCATAACAAGCACCAATAATATTCTGCATCTCCTGGTCAATCTCGTAGGCGATGGCATCGGAATAGTTCTGCTCATGTCCGATATCGCGTCCAAGGAATACTTGACCTTGCGAGCTGCCGAATTGCAGCGGTCCGAGCTTATCGCTCATGCCGTATTCCATAATCATAGCTCGTACGATCGCTGTAGCTTGCTTAAAGTCGCTGTATGCGCCCGTGCCGATCTCGCCAATGAAGATTTCTTCTGCTACACGGCCGCCGAGCAAACCGGTTACTTTATCAAGAAGCTCTTGCTTCGTATTCAGCATACGATCGCCCTCTTTAGGGAGCATGATGACATATCCGCCTGCGCGTCCGCGCGGGATGATCGTTACTTTATGCACCTGATCGGCATGCTCCAGGAAGAAACCAACAATCGTATGGCCTGCTTCGTGATAGGCGACGATACGCTTCTCGCGATCGCTGACGACACGGCTGCGTTTCTCCGTACCTACAATGACACGGTCGATGGCTTCATCAACCTCTTTCATCGCAATGTCTTTCTTATTGCGACGTGCAGCAAGAAGCGCAGCTTCATTCAACAGATTCTCCAGATCAGCGCCTGTGAATCCCGTCGTACGCTTCGCAATGGTGTCAAGCTTGACATCCTTGGAGAGCGGCTTGTTGCGGGAATGTACTTTCAGCACAGCTTCGCGGCCTTTAACATCAGGACGGTCTACCGTAATCTGACGGTCGAAACGACCAGGACGCAGAAGCGCCGGATCAAGAATATCAGGACGGTTCGTCGCCGCCACGATAATGATTCCTTCATTCGCTCCGAAACCATCCATCTCTACGAGCAATTGATTGAGCGTCTGCTCACGCTCGTCATGTCCGCCGCCGAGACCGGCGCCGCGCTGACGACCAACAGCGTCAATCTCATCAATAAAGATAATACAAGGCGCATTCTTCTTCGCATTCTCGAACAAATCACGAACACGCGAAGCACCGACACCGACGAACATTTCGACGAAGTCCGAACCGGAGATGCTGAAGAACGGCACGCCCGCTTCACCTGCAACTGCGCGGGCAAGCAATGTTTTACCTGTACCTGGAGGTCCGTTAAGCAGTACGCCCTTCGGAATACGCGCTCCAACTGCAGCGAATTTGCGTGGATCCTTCAGGAACTCTACAACCTCGACAAGCTCCTGCTTCTCTTCATCAGCACCTGCTACGTCCTCAAAGGTAACGCGCTTCTTCTCTTCATTGTACAAGCGTGCACGGCTCTTGCCAAAGTTCATCACCTTGCCGCCGCCGCCCTGCGCTTGATTAATCAAGAAGAAGAACAGAATGAAGATGATCACAAAAGGGATGATCGATGTTAAGAATGTGAGCCAGATGCTCGGCTCTTCCATTGGCTCGTTCGTGATCTCGACGTTGTTCTTCTTCGCGGTATTAATAATATCCATAACCACGGATTCTTCTATATTCGCATGAGTATAGAATTGAAGAGACTCCGAACCATTAGGCTTCTTATTGTATTCACCAGTTACCAAATAGGAGTAGCCGTCAAATTGCAATGAAATTTTCTTTACGTTATTCTCATTGAGCGCTTTACTCAATTGATCGTATCGAATTTCGACGGTGGTATCGTTTTGGCTGCTGATAAATTGGAAGATCCCAACGGTCACCAAAAAAATAATCAGATAAAATCCTGTATTACGGACGATTCGATTCATCCCCTACCTCCTCTCAAGACGCTTAAATATTTTACCATAGCATGACTTTCCTTCACAAACATCCCGCATGAGGCTCGGCATGCTATGGATAATCGCATCATTCGGCTACCCATCCGCTGCTGCGGATAGCGGTTACTTCTCATATACTTCAGGCTTCAGAATGCCGATAAGCGGGAGGTTGCGATATTTCTCCGCGTAATCCAGCCCGTAGCCAACGACAAACGCATCTGGCAGTATAAAGCCTTTATGATCGGCTTCAAGCTCAACCTTCCGTCCAGTCGGCTTATCGAATAAGGTGACCAGGGTAACGGACTTGGCATTGCGCCTCTCCAGCACATCAATCAGATAGCTGAGCGTAAGCCCGCTGTCGATAATATCCTCGACGATGATAATGTCCCGGCCTTGCACCGGTACGTCGAGATCCTTAATGATCTTCACGACCCCAGATGTCTTCGTGGATTGTCCGTAGCTGGATACAGCCATGAAATCAATCTCCAGCGGAATCGTTATCTTCTTGACCAGGTCGGCCATGAAGATGAATGCGCCTTTCAAGACGCAAATTACGAGCGGGTTGCGTCCTTCAAACTCCCGGCTTATCGTTTCTCCAAGCTCACTAACCTTCTGCTGAATCTGATTTTCGTCATACAGCACTTCTTGAATGTCATTCAGCAATGCCGGGACCTCCTATGTTTTTACCTATACTATGAATGAATCAGTGCATCTTATTCGAGGCAAAATCGTCCGATGCCGTATTTTCCATTCGAATATGCAGAACACGCGTAGTCGAATCCATGACTTGCGCTTCAGAAGACCGTCTTGCTTCAGGAATCCAAAGCACCGTTCCAGCTGCATCAACCAGCAGCGGAATCGTCTCACGCCGTGATGGAGCAATTCGGTCGTCAACGAACATATCTTGTACTTTTTTGCTGCCGTTTAAACCAAATACCTTCATACGATCGCCAGGACGGCGATTCCGTAAGGTTAACGGGTACTGCAGCTGCTCAGCATCAAAGATTGCTTCAAGTCTGTTCGTCGGCCTGCCAGCATCCGAATGCTGCAGGTGGTTAAAACTGAACCAGACCCCCGCTTCCGGCACTTCAATCCGTTGTGTACGTTCTGTGACGGCATACGCATACCCGCTAGCAGCAGGATGGGATGATCCGGTCGCCGAATTCACGCGGATGAAACGCAGCACGTCGTACTCCCGTACAAACCGAATGCCGCCGCCAGCATCAATGCTCCACGTCGAGGCTGCGCCCTCTTGGGCAGCGATTCTGATGGTTTCAATGATGTCGAAGGAAGCCGCTTCCATTTTCGGGGCAACACATTCTAATATTAATTTAATCAATCTCCTTTGTAAAGCGACATGCAGGCTCTGCAGCGTGACACGCTTCAACTGACATTCATCGCTGTAAAGTCGGACGTGGCGGTCAAATACCGCTCGTGTCTCCCCCTCCATCCACTCGTCTTCTTGTGTCGCAAGTTCAGACAACCGAACGAGTGCGCTTGTGATCCCTGGATTATATTGGGCTAAGGCTGGCAGCAGATCGAGCCGTACGGTGTTGCGAAAATAATACCGCTGCTCATTGCTGCTATCCAGACTGTAGCGGAGTCCTCGCTGTTCACAGAAGTTCAGGATGTCTGCCTTGTACATACGCAAGAGGGGGCGAATAAGTTCCACGTTTTTTTCAATACGTCGAATAGGAATGCCGGACAGCCCTCCCGGGCTTGTTCCCCGTACAATTCGCATAAGCACTGTTTCCGCCTGATCATCTCCATGATGAGCGACTGCAATTCGCGCTGCATCATGCTTCCTTGCAATTTCATGAAGATAGGCATACCGCTTCTCTCTTGCCGCCGATTGCGAATTCATCCTCGTTTCTTCTATATAAGCAGGCAGATCAATATAGGTCGATTCACAGAGAATGCCGAGCCCTGCGGCCATTTCTCTTACCATTTCAGCTTCAAGCGCAGATTCCTCGCCACGGAATCCGTGGTCAACATGCGCCGCGATCAGGGTCAGATCATCGCGTGGGGCAAGCTCATGCAGAATATGCAGCAGAGCGACCGAATCAGGACCTCCCGACACAGCAACAACGATTGTATCCCCTGTCGTCCACAGACGCTCCATGGCAGCGATTCGCGCGACTTCCTTCAACATTTCCTCCATACCTGCATCCCTCTCCATCTGCTCGCCTGCTATGGTCCCATCTGCAGCAGCCAATAGATCGTCGTTCCCAGCAGCGCAGCCGAGCCCAGGAACAGCCCCTTCACCCAGCCCGGCGTAGGAGCCGAGGATCGCTTGATGCCGGGACGATGCATCCACTGCTGCCAAGCTGCCGCTGCTTCACGCGTCGTGCTGAATTCACCATATAACGCCTTGCGCAGCCAGCCGCCCAGCGGCTTGAGCGCTGGGATCGCTCCTGCAAGCCGCAGCAGCTCGTCTGGCGTTCGTGTTTGCGGCAGCATCGCGCCGATTAAATTCGATAAGCGGCGGCTGTCGTGCAATTGAATGCAGAGCACCGCGAAGGAGAACAGGTCATAGCTCGGCTCCGCTATACGAGATCCGGCGTTCCAATATCCACGGTCATAAATCTCCGTGAACTGCCTGACGCCCTTGCCCGCAGCAGTGACACCGCCATAATCGACAAGATCCACCCGGCCATAATCGGCCACCATCACATTCTCTACCTTCACATCGCCGAATATCCAGCCCGCTTCATGAAGCTCGCCAAGCTTGCCCAGCAAGCTGTAGCCGACAACCGGAAACCAGTCCATTCCATGACGCGCCAAATATTCGGAGAGTGTAGCTCCCCGAATATAGCGCATAACATAGAACGGGTAGTCCTTCCCGTCCATGGCACGCAAATCATCGACATCAACAAGGAAGGCCTCCGCCCGCGATCCGCGCTGCTGCTTTGCAATCGACTGAAGCACATTCACCTCCGATTGCAAATCAACAGCATCCGCACCGATCTTCAGCGCATACCAGTTCCGATTCCGCTCAACGAGGAACACTTTGCCATTGGCCCCTTCACCGAGCAGACGCTCTATTCTATAACTACCCTGCTTCCACTTGCCTCTCACCACCGTGCCGCGGGGCAGGCTCCATTCAAACGACGTAGTCACTCATCATCCCGTCCGTTTCGTCATTCTTCCTACTACCATAATCGGCTTTTCGGTAAAAATCAATGACCCCCATTAGCGCGGGACCCGTCGGTGTAGTCCCCCGCATCTGCAAACGAGTGAAGAGTGACGTCATTCCATTCACATTGCTCGTCCAATCAAGGTCGAGCAAGCAATCCTCGCCATAGGCTGTGCCGGGGAAGTGAAATACAGCAATCTCGCTGCTGCCCTGTCTGGCCTGCAGGCTGAGCGTCAGATCGCGAATCGCTTCCTCCACCGCCTGCAGCTTAGGCTTCATGCTTGCGCTTGCATCGATCAGAAGCGCTACACGCAGTCTGCTCGACTCGCCCAGCTCATCAATAACTCGAACCACCTCGCCCCGCTTGTCCGGCGGCAGTGATTCAATAGAGGATGAGCCGAACACCTGCTTCAGCTCTCGCTGAACCGCATGCTGAATCGTCTGCGCTACGGTTTTGCGCGTCAGCATCTGCACCGTCTGAGACAGCTGCTTCGTATGCGCCAGCCGGCTAAGCCCCCCTCCCGCACGCGCAATCTCTTCAATTTCAGCCGCTCCAAATTCTCCAAGATCGCCTTGATCCACGACACCGACGACATTGACTGTAATTCCCTCCGCATGCGCCTGCGCCGCAGCAACGACAGGACTGATGCCCACATTGGAGCATCCGTCTGTAATCAACAAGATTTGATTCACGATTCATACCTCCAAATTGTAGAATCTACCGCTAGTATCTCTACCATCGTGCCCAAATTTGAGAGGATATAACCGTATACCAAACCCCCAAAGCGACAAGAAACCCTGCATCTCCCTATTTAGGTGGATGCAGGGTTTCTTACCCTTACTGAAGCAGTACGAATAATCGAATGCTATTATTTGATTTTAATATCTGCGATAATTTTGTCCATTTCAGCCTTCGATGCTTCATCGAAGTACGTAGCAGCTAAGCTTAACGCATAGCCATCGACAAGAGCAGAGTAATATTTCTGAGAAACAACAATTTCACCCGCGTCGAGTGTAGCTTCGATCACTTCGAATTCTTTGCCGCCGATTTTAACCGTGGAGGATTCTCCGAATGTGTATGGCAGTTGGGAGTCTGTCAGCATTTTTTGGAGCGCTGCCAAATAATCCCCGCTTGTTTTGATCCCTTGAAGCAGGCTTACTTTCTCAGCAAGGATGAACAAGTTAGGATTCGCTTCATCGGAGCCCAATGGCTCCTTGGATATCGTTAGAAGGTTAAGCGTCTTCTGTTCAGCTATATCCAGGTCCTTCTTCTTCTCTTCATCGTCGCCTGCAATGACTTCTTTACCCGCTTCATTCAATTCATTAATTGTTTCCGCATCCTGTACTATCCAGGCCTCTGGCAGTTTCAGCGATATTCCAAAATATTCATTGGTATAAGTGCCGCTCTCTACCTTGCCCAAATCAACTTCTTTTTCTTTACTGGACTCATTACTGGAGCAAGCTGTTGCAATTACTAGCATAATCATCATTACAATCGACCACTTTGCAAACTTCTTCATAAAATTTGTTACCCCCAGATTCTGATTGTTATATTCAATCACTCAAAAGTAACATGAACGGACAACTCTTTTCAATAACTTTCTAAATATCGATACGATCATCACTTTCGGAATTCATTACCTATAATGGAAAATGACCCGCTAGGGGCCATTCTCTCGCTCCTCTATTCGATTCAGCATTTCCCAGTCACGCCGCGGATTAGCTCACCGTCCTTGGACGCTCAAGCTTGGAAATGCCGGGCCAGCGGAAGGTCGCCCATTCCGGCTGATGCTTGTCCACTCTGGCGACAACTACGGTCATGTCATCAATAATATCGCCTTTATGATACCGCACGACTGTCTCCAGCAGCGCGTCGGCTATCTCTTGCGGATTGTCTGCGCTAATCTCCTGAATGACCCGCTTCATCCACATTTCCTTATTAGCTGCATGACCAGGCGCGTCATAGATTCCATCGGTCATCATAATTAAAGTATCGCCTGGCTGAAGCTGCACGCGGATCAGGTCAACATCAATTTCCTGCAGAATGCCTACCGGCAAATTGTTCGCCGATATGGAGATCACCTCTGTCCCTCGCTTGATAAAGCTTGGCGTGGAGCCGATCTTCATGAATGTTGTCTTCGCCGTATACATATCAATCAGCGCCACATCGACAGTGGCGAACACCTCATCGGACGAACGAAGCAGCAGCACCGAATTGACCGATTTGATCGCCAGCTTCTCATCCATGCCCGATTGCAGCAGCTGCTGCAAAATAGTGAGCGCCGTACTGCTCTCCAGCTTGGCTCTCTCCCCATTGCCCATGCCATCGCTTATCGCAACAGCGAATTTGCCGTTGCCAAGCTCAACGGTGCTGAAGCTGTCGCCCGACAGCAGATCCCCGCCCTTCGCGACACCTGCCACTCCTGTCTCGACCTCATACGCTTTGGCAGAGCCGAATATAACGAGCGCAGGCTCGCCGCTCTTCTCTGGATACCGCTCCGACATAACTGCGATTGGCTCGCCTAGAATATCAGACAGCAGCGGTGCAATGATTTTGCGGCATTCATCATACCCCCTTCCGAACGTATGGAACACTTCAATCTCAACATTGCCCTCCTCCAAATTCACGACATCAATACCCTGTATCGATAAACCGAGTCCTTCCAGCGCCTCCCGAATCTGCTCTTCCTGCAAATGCAGCTGCTGTCCCTCCCGTTGAATCTCCCGAGCCAGATCCTCCATGACCTGCGATACACCTGATAACTGCTCCGCCACAAGCTGGCGCGAGTCGTTCAGCTGCTTCCTCCAGTGCTGGTCATGCTTGTACAGCTCATACTGCTGCCCCATCACATCAAACACCTGCTGCGACTTCACGCAATGCATCCGCCATTCCTTTGGCCCTTCCTTTGGTCCTACTCGCCTTCCTTCCTCAACGGCTGTCATCATGTTCGTCATCATTTTATAGGTGTCATAGAATTTGCCCTCCCAGCACAATTCCTTCCGGTGGCAGCTGCTGCAGATCTTCTCGGCTGCCGCATTCATGAAATGGCCGACAGTCTCCTCTCGTTTGGCGCTTTCATTAACCGTATTAATTGGACCGAAGCTTCTGGAGAGCTGCCGGAATACTTCAGAGAATTGCGCAACACGCTGCGCCGTCACATCCCGCACACGCTTTGCATATTCATGCTGTGATTTCACATGCTCCATCGTACCTGGCACATACTTGGCAATCGTACGAACGATAGCGCGAGGCGTGACCAGAAACAACGTTGCCGCGACGACCGATTCCCACGTAGAGGCCATAATATCACCCTGCGTGCCCATATAAATAGAAAGAATCGCAGAACCCAGCAGCATCCCGAACGCAACAGCGACCTTCCCGCCCTCTCGCAGAAGTCCTGCAAGCAATCCGGCAAAGGCAAGCAAGCTCATCTGAACCACCGCATTGAAATCCGCCATGCTAAGAATAAGTCCTGCTACGACACCGACAGATGCGCCAAGCGGCGCTCCCCCTACGAATGCGAACAACAGCAGCATATACCGCGACATCATATGTTCAACTGACAGGCCGTAGACTGCCCAGCCTACAGCTCCTGTCATGACAGAAGCAAGCAGAATCATCAAGCAAATAATTTCCTCGTTCTTAAGCGAGGAGGTTTTCCTGGTCATCGTCAGAACAGGTATTGCCTGCACGAATACGAGCGTCAGGACGAAGCCAAGTGAAGCCTCAACAGCAACCATCATCAGCTCGTACCAGCCCATTGTATCGGATATGACCACCCCGAATAGTCTGACGAGCAGCATAGAGATAAATACCAGCATGGGCGCATAGGAAAGCTCTGAGCGTTCATACGCTTCCAGTCCCTTGAACAATAAATACACAATGGCAAGCTCCAGTGCAATCCATAGCGGCTCTCCCGTTATCGCCAGACAGCTTCCAGCAATTATAGCGATCGCAACCGAACGATGGGCATCATGCCGCAGGAAGTAGATGACTGCGAAATAAGAGACGGCAAACGGTGCAAGCGACTCCAGAATAACCGCACGGCCAAGTAGAAAACCGACCGCCATGAGCACGAAGGTCCACTTCCTGGAGGCAATCAATTGAGCAGCACGACGCGCTCCAGCCCAATTCAACCCTTTGCGAACTGCTGTCTGCACGAGGCTTGTCCGTTGAACACCCGGGAACATAACTACATTTTGTTTCTCCATCATATGTTGAGACACCGCCTTTTCCCATATTAGTGTGTCTCTTATTATAGGAGCCCCTTCATATGAAGTTTGTCAGAAAGCGTTGTCATTCCAAAAGTTTTTTCCGACAAAACGTCTCTTCATGCCTCCACATTTCGCCGCAGCTGCAAACGTATAGACGGCGCGGCTTTCGCTCCTCTCGCATGAGAATCATCCGCCTAACGTTCAACAAAAACCGTTCTCTCCGCACATCCTGCTTATGGCGAACCGCCGTCCAAACCTGTCGGGATTGGTGGAGATCACGGGAAAAGTTTTTATCAGCGGGCGGAATATTAACGGTTGCACGCGCATAGCTTCTCGGGCAGCAATGCCCCGGCCCTCTAGCAAACCAAAAAAGGCAGAGCCACTATGGCCCTGCCTGCAAGTCATCTATGAGATTAATCGCGCTTAGCTCCGCGTCCGCCGCGTTTGGATTCTGTATTCTTCTTCAAAGAAGAGATACGCTCCTCACTGTCTTTCAGGAAGCGAGACATTTTGTCCTCGAAGGTTGGCTTGCCGTAAGATGGTTTGCCGGATGATTGTTTGAAAGGTCGGCCACAACCACCACCACCGCCGCCGCCTGGTCCACGGTTGAATCCACCGCCGCCACCACCGCCGCTTGGTCCGCGATTGAAGCCTCCTCCACCGCCGCCTGGTCCTCCTGATCCGCGTTCGCGTTGAGGTGGAACAGAACCCTCTGGCCGGTCGATTGCCTGTTTAATCGAAAGTCCGATTTTCCCGTCTTTATCCACATTAATGACCTTCACTGTGACAACATCGTCCAGCTTCAAATGGTCTTTAACATCCTTGACGTAATTATCGGCAATTTCTGAGATGTGAACGAGCCCTGTGACACCTCCCGACAAATCGACGAATGCTCCGAAATGCGTAATGCCTGTCACTTTGCCCTCTAACTTGGCGCCCACTTCAATTGCCATAGGTGAAAATGTTCCTCCCTAACTGTTATGTGAAGCTGATATAGCTTCAAAAAGATATAGAATATGAGAAGCAGCTTACTAACGTGATTATAACCGAACGAGAGAAGCAAGGTCAACAGACGGATACCCGATTGCGAACCTACTCCGCAACGATCTGCTTCTCGCCTCTCTTAACCAGACCCTGTTCTTTCGTAGCCAACTGCCCGATATATTCCTTATCGTTCAGACGCTCGACTTGCAGCTGGAGGTCTTTCATTTGCTTCGTGGCCGCATCGATCTTGCCCTGTACCTCGGCAAGCTTGATCTCGGCCTGACCCTGACTCGCCATCTGCGTGAAAAATGTATATATCGCCCAGCCCATAAACAACGCGATAACGCAAAACCAAATCTTGAGCCGACGTTTGGTACCTGCTGGTGCAGCTGATTTCTTCGATTGGATTGACGTTATCAACGCGTGGACCTCCTGACGTTATAGATGAATATTGATAGTCTATCTAACTGTCCTTCTTCCGATTCTTCCACCGTCGCCATAGCTGTGTGACATAGCCGGAAGCTATCTGTGCACTCTCCTTGATCCTCAGTCTGATAAGCAGCGGACGGAAAAAATGATCTAACCATCTGCCCACTGGTCGCAGCAGCGGTCTTGTCAAGAAGCGGACCAGAATCCAGAGCGGACGAACCAATTGTATCACAATTCTGAATAGGAACATAGTTAGCACGATCAAAAACGCAATAATCAGCTTGCCTATGCGATAGAGCAGCATCAGTGGACGAATTACAAGAACTACAAAAGTGCGGATACCGAATTGTATAAGCAGCCTCAACCCTCTGATCAAAGCATGTACAAGCTTTTCGACCAGTTTGCTGAACAGCCAGTAATGACACGCGATGCCAAGCAGGAGACCCAGAAAAACATATGTCCGCACTTCGCCTTCGTTGCTAGCGGACAGTACGTGGAATACAACGAGCGTAGCCGCTATCCAGTAGAGCAGATCGAGCACCGGAATCCACCAGCGGTTAATCTGCAGCTCGTCCGACACGACACGGTAGCCATCGAACACAATGCCCATGCCAATGCCTGACAGCAGCATCGTCGTCATCGTCCACCATTGCACAGTGAGACTCACTTAAACAGCTTCCCCAGAAAGCCCTTCGATTTCGATGTCGCGTTCCCGTCCAAATAGGCGAGTGAATGGACGAGCCCCTCAATGGCAACAAGACCTTGCTCCAGGCTCAAATGCTTCATATGCAAATTGTGACCGCGGATCGTTAAGAAGCCAAGCTCCGTCTCAAGCAGAAATTCTTCATTATCGAAGCTTTCCACATTCATTACGCCTGTAATTTCAAGTAATTTGCGGTTGAGCATTTTTACTTCCTGACGTTTCTGGCCTTTCCCTTGATCGTTCATCGCTTCAATCCCCTCCCTCAAGACTAGCCTATGGGGGTGGGACAGGTTTTAGAACCCGCAAATTCAGAAGGGAGATGCAAGGCAGTTCTGCAATCGACGCAGCCTTCATATTCCATAGAGATATACCGATATACTAGAATACCGTTTGGGATAATGAAAAGATGCCGAAATACCTAGATTCTGAATACCTAGATACCTAGATATTTTCACACCAAATACCTAGACGCTTACATCCCTTATACCTAAATACTTACATACCCCGATACAAGGGAAACGAAACATTCTGCTGCTTAGACCGATTTAACTGGCTATCCATGCCGCTGGAATGATTAGACTATAATATAGATACTAGAAAATGAACTTAGCGCGAAAGGAAGGTATCGATAATGAAGAAACTAACCTTGCGTTCCACGATGCGATGGCTTGCTGTGGGGTGGCTTGCTGCAGCAATTGTCAGTTCAGTGGCATATACGCCGATCAGTTATGGAGCAAGCAATGAAATTACAGTCTATTTGAATGGTGCTAAGCAGAAATATGAGCAACCCCCTCTCATTGTGGAAGGGCGTACATTCGTTCCTTTTCGCGCAATATTCGAATCTCTAGGAGCAAAGGTAAGCTGGGAACCGAAGACGAGAGCCGTCTTCGGCACTAAGAACGGACTTGCCATCGAGCTGGCTGTTGGATCTAAGGTTGCCGCCGTTAACGGGAAGACGTATTCACTCAGTGCTCCTCCCTTGATTAAGAACGGCAGTATACTGGTTCCCCTTCGATTCATTAGCGAGGCCTTCGATATGTATGTAAGCTGGGATGCCAGAGAACAACGTATCGGAATTACCTCGGACCTGGCCATTAACGGACGGACCAAACGGATGATTGCCGCGATGGCCAGCCATTATGCTGCGAATATGAAGGCAACACCTTTTCGAACAAAGCCCCATGTTGAGAACGATTATGATACTGGTGAATTGAACGCCACATTTCTCGACAACGGTCTCAAGACCGCCAACTATATGCGCTACCTCGCCGGATTGCCGGATGATCTGATCCTCGATGAGGAATTAACTCATCAGGCACAGCACGGAGCCGTGCTGCTTGCAAGCACAGACCTTCTGTCGCACACACCAGCACAGCCTGCTGATATGAACGATGAATTTTTCCAAACCGGCTATGAATCAACATCGACCAGCAACATCTATGCTCTCTACGGGGGTTCCGCCACGCCTGACTTCTTATCCCAAACCGTAAGAGGCTATATGGATGACGAAGACAGCGGCAACGTTAGCGTTCTCGGCCATCGGAGATGGATTCTGAACCCTTCACTATTCCGAACCGGCTTCGGCTTCGCCCAGACAGCCAGCGATGCTCATTATTACTCCAGCATGCAGGTGTTCGATCACAGTCGCAAGGACAAGGTATCCTATACAGAGGTGCTTTGGCCCAATAAAGGCTATTTCCCTACAGATGTTTTTGCCGGCAATGTCCCATGGTCCGTGTCATTAAATCCGGCGCTATATAAGGAGCCAGACCGCAATACGATTACGGTTACGCTGGAGCGGCGATCCCACCACAAGGTCTGGAAGCTGGACAAAAAATCAGACAATCCCGAGAGTGCCCGTTATTTCAACGTGGATACAGATGGCTACGGAATCCCGAATGCCATTATTTTTCGCCCAGATGGCATTGAAAGCTACCAAGATGGCGACATATTCGATGTAACCATAGCCGGACTAGTAAGCAATAATGGCAAGCCGGCAACTCTTCGCTACTCTGTCCATTTCTTCGACTAACCAGAGCTGCTCGGAGCAGCCTGGGAGTTAGAATACTAGCTAGCTTATAGACTAGGGTCGCGTCACTAAAGGAGTCATGGATGGTCAAAAGCTGCGATGACATTCGGAGCGGCAGGAGTTTGCTAGCAAGCTAGAGGCTCAATAGCTGCTGCTGGGCTATCTACTGATGAGGCGTATTCACGCTGTAAGCACCTAAAAACTCCTTACAGCGAAAAAGTCGATTGGGAAAACCGCTGTAAGGGGATATTTGGACCTCTGTCAAGAAAGTAGACACCAACTAACGTTGCTTACAAATGCTTTTATAGTACTCAGCTTCAAATCGGTCAGGAGATAGGTAACCCAATGAACCGTGGATTCGCTTCCGGTT
>NZ_CAKMMF010000046.1 GCF_927798095.1 Paenibacillus plantiphilus
CGTTAAAAAGAGGTATTCTTCGTGATTATTTGGGCCATTCTCATTTGTCAAGATGATTTTGTGATAATAGCGTGCGATTTAGTGAAGTTTCTAGTATTTGGAGTCAACTGCATAAGTCATGTTGCTCTCTACAATACAAAAAGACAGCCCCATAAGGACTGTCTTCTTGTACCCAACCTATTCCGTTGTGTAAGGCAGAAGTGCTACTTGACGCGAACGCTTGATTGAGATCGTCAACAGGCGTTGGTATTTTGCACTTGTTCCTGTTACACGGCGAGGCAAAATTTTTCCACGCTCACTGATGAATTTACGAAGCAAGTCCGTATCTTTATAGTCAATGTGTTTAATTTTGTTAGCTGTGAAGAAACATACTTTACGGCGCTTGTTACGGCCTTTACGACCGCCGAATTTGCGTTCTGGACGCTCATCGCCGCCTTCTCTTTGCTTGAAGCTCATTGTCATCCGTCCTTTCGATTAGAATGGTAGATCATCTTCCGATATGTCGATCGGGCGCCCGTCATCTGAGAACGGATCACGATTGTCGTTCCTGGATGAGCCACCGGACCGGCTTCCACCGCCCTGCGAGCCGCCGCCACTGTTACCGCCGCCGCCATTGCCTTGGCCTCCGCCGTAGCTGCCGCCTCCGCCGCTGTCTTCACGTGAAGCTCCGCCTTCGCGGTTAGACTCTAAGAAACGAACGTTATCAGCAATAATTTCCGTCACATAGACGCGCTTGCCTTCGTTGTTCTCATAGTTCCGCACCTGAATACGGCCTTCAACCGCCGTTAAGCGGCCTTTACGCAAATAGTTGGCACAGGTCTCAGCAAGCTGACGCCATGTCACGATCGGGATGAAATCTGCTTCCCTCTCGCCTTGGCCACTGCTGAACGAACGATCCACAGCTAGCGTAAATTGCGTTACCGCAACACCTGCCGGGGTATAGCGCATTTCCGGGTCCTTTGTTAATCTGCCAATGAGAATAACGCGGTTCAACATCGTTTAGCCTCCAATCAACATCCCTTGCGTGTTAGACTAAGATACGTCTTTAACGATCATCGAACGGACAACTTCATCCGTAATTTTCATGACGCGGTCAAGTTCAGATACAACTTCTGGCGTTGCATTGAACTGAACGAGGACATAAATACCGTCACGAAACTTTTCGATCTCATACGCAAGGCGGCGCTTACCCATCACATCATGCTTTGTGACTTCTCCGCCGTTGGAGATGATACCTTGGAACTTATCGGTGATTGCTTGTACCGATTCTTGTTCCACATCCGGACGAATGATGTACATCACTTCATATTTGCGCATTTGTTTCACCTCCTCTTGGACTAACGGCCCCCTTATGGGAGCAAGGAGCGAGTCATTTACCAGTAGTAATTTCTCGCATACCAAACCACTATATCAAAAATGATGGGCACTTGACAAGTAATGATTCGTGAACACGTTCAATTCCGCATTCTTCCGTTCATGAATACGCAGCAATCTTCGCACACTAAAGGCGCATTGCTGAGCGCATAGCGTTCATCCCATACCATAAAAGAGGAGGTCCTAGATCGATGGGCGAATGGACAGAATTCAGATCCGGAGACCGCGCACCGAATGAAGGCACCTATATCGAGATCGGCGAGGCATCATTCCATATGGGAGTTAATAATCCCAAGAAAGTGCACCTCGATAAGGGAGAGCCTTTCCCTGCTGCATCTAATAAGAACCGCAAGTGGAAGCGAATGCATTGAAGTGCATTGAACCCATTCTGAGAAAAAAACAAAAGGCATGTATATGATCGTGATTTATTGAGCATTATAATTTGTGACGGTGCAAAGAGAGGTGTGGTTCCATTGAACCATTTGGAGCAAGAACCGCAAGGTAGTTTTGTCCACTCAGCGTAAATAGGAAGCGAGGAGATGTGCCAAAGACCAGTGTCTGTAACACACGCTCACCGGATACAAAACCGGTGTACCGAGATTCTCTAGAAGGTTGTAGTGCCGACTGATTACAAATCGATCAATCACCGTCGAAAGAGGGCTCGCAAGAGCCCTTTTTTCCCGTTATAAAATAACGCAACAAAAAAGCGGCTCCTCGCAGAGCCGCTTGGTTTGTATGTATGGCGGAGAGGGTGGGATTCGAACCCACGCACGCTGTGACACGCCTAGCTGATTTCGAGTCAGCCCCCTTGGGCCTCTTGGGTACCTCTCCATATGTCGGTGACACAAAAATTATTGTATCACAGCCTGTTCACAGAATGCAACAGCACTTTTGCGGATATACGAACTTTATGTCACTTTAAATTTTAAAGGCGCTGATTCAACCTCAAATTCGTATCGTTTATCCTCATAATTAATAGTGAATTTTGCCTTTGAAACGATTGAATAGCTCCCTGCTTGCACTATAAGTTCATCCATTCTAGGTTGGACATGCCCCTCGCCATTGTAGCTATAGCTCATGTCAGGCTTCAAAGCCGTCCCTATTCCAATACCATTAACCACCCTATGCTTTACAGGCTGCAGAACAGGTTCACCATTCCCATCCGTAACCTCATACGTAAACATATCCGCACCATGCTCCACATTCCAGGAAGTGTCGGAATTATTAACTAAATTGCCCTTAACAATAAAGGGCTTATCCGCTTGAATACCTTCAGGCGCATCAATATGAACCGAGAACATCTTGGCTTCTGGCATCGTCGTTTCAGTGCCGCTTTGACACCCGACAAGCGCAACAATCAGGACCATGAATAAACTTATATTCACAAATCGTCTCATTAGGGCAGGCCTCCTTCGCATGTAACTAATAACGAGGCCGCTTCAACAAAAGTTGCTGGAATATCACTTCTCTTTACTGCAGATCGGGCCCTCCCTGCTGTTCAGATTCAAGTGCTGAACGAAGCACCTTCCTCATGTTCTTCTCGAACTTCGCTCTAGGCACGAGTACGCTGTGCTTGCAGCCCACGCATTTCATCCGGATGTCCATGCCCATGCGTATAATCTCCATCTCATTCGTGCCGCATGGATGCTGCTTCTTCATCTGTACAATATCACCAAGCTCAAACTGCTTACGCTCCATATCGCCCTCTCCTCTACCTCACCTAAAAGTTTTCACTCCGCGTCTTTGTCAATCCTGCTTCTGGCCGGATTGAGCAAACCATCACTTCGTACAGATAAGCTTGTTCTAACCTCACATATCAATCTGCACATAGTCTTTATCGATCAGCTCGAATATTCCTCGCACCTCAACATTTTCATCCACGATAACCTGTTTTACCGTTTCCAGATCATCCGCAGGAAAATGAATCGATAAAGCGCAGCCTGCCGTTATTTCCTTCGGAGTAGGACATATATCTATCTCAATATCCACATATTCTAGCAGCATTTCCGCTCTAAGCGCTTGCTGTGTAGAGTCAAAGGCAATGAGCATATGCCCGCCTCCTTTCTCACTGAAATATCTTCTGCGAGTGTCGCAAGTATAAATTGGTTGACTCATCCATATACTAGTAACACAAGATTGCGGGAGGAGATTCTATGAGATTAGCAGGAATGAAAGATAAACCTTTGAAGGTCCCTTACACCGAACCGAATGTTACAGGTATTCTTATCAATCGTCTCACCTATCTCTTGAGCAGCTTGTCAGATGATCAACGGCTTGTCATCGTTTGTGTAGGCACAGATCGCTCTACAGGAGATGCCCTTGGCCCATTGGTTGGCACGTCGCTTAGCAAATTCCGCAGTCCTTACTTTGAATTATATGGCACGCTCGACGAGCCCGTACATGCCTTGAATCTGGATGACACCTTAATTGCAATCAACCAGCATATTCATAAACCGTTCGTCATTGGTATCGATGCCTGCTTAGGACAAGTTTCTAGTGTCGGCTGTATTCAAGTAGGCGCAGGTCCTGTACGGCCAGGTGCAGGTGTCAATAAAGAGCTCCCCCCTGTTGGCGATATCCATATGACTGGCATCGTTAATGTGGGCGGATTCATGGAATATTTCGTCCTGCAGAATACCCGTCTGCAACTCGTCGTTCGCATGTCCGAAATCATCGCCCAGAGCTTATTCTCCGCTATCGTGAAGAGCGTCCATCTGGCTGCTCCTGCTGCGACGCAAGAGCAATAGCCTGCTTCTCCTCTGGTGTAAGCGGATACTCTGATTGCCCTGCTTTAACTGGCTTCGCATATACGAAGGTCTGTTCACGGCTATGCAGTCCGCTTAGAACCATTCCATCCTCATAATCATTGATTACAGCGATGGAGAAGCTAAGATCATTGCCACGCTCAGCAAAAGCATTGTACCGATGTATCCCAATATTTCCTCTCTTCTGCTTCAGCAGCAATCCCATAGCTTCAACCGTCTCCTTCAATATACGATGACCCTGCTCCTGCTGGCCAAGTCTCTCCTTCATTTCAATGATAACGCGATCCAGGTCATCCACACCCGTACCACTCATAAACTGCTCATAATTTCGGCTTAGCTTCTTCAATCTGCTGCTCAGCAGCATCGTTCGAATAATAAGAAGAAGGACTATAACAGCTAACCCTATCGTTACCCAATCAATCGGGTGTTGTATGAAATTTTCCAATATCGTCTCTCCCCACCACAATTAAGCCTCAATTATAATGTTGTTTGATTTCAATTACTGCTTGAACGATTGCATCGACTTCCTGCTCTGTCGTGAACGCTCCAACACTGGCACGAATTGCCCCCGTCTCCAGCGTTCCCGCTGCTCCATGTGCTAGCGGCGTACAATGAAAGCCGGATCGCACAGCAATGTTATAATGCTGGTCCAGAATGAACGCAATTTCTGACGGGTCCGCACCTTCGATTACAAAAGAGACAATGCCCGTCCTTGCTTTGCCCAATTGGGGACCAAGGACACGTAATCCCTCTATAGCCAGCAGTCCCTCCATCATTCGTTGCGTCAGCATCCATTCTCTAGTATGGATGTTTTGAACCGTCTCATTCAGCACATAGCGGACACCCGCTTTCAGCCCTGCTAAACCTGGTGTATTCTGAGTGCCTGCTTCATAACAATCCGGCCGAACCTTCGGCTGTTCAGGCGACTCCGATTGACTCCCTGTACCACCGTGCAGAAGCGGCGCAAGCTCTATTCGGGGGTGAACATACAACCCCCCTGTCCCTTGAGGCCCTAGCAGCCCTTTATGGCCTGGAAAAGCGAGCATATCAATCCCCATTGCCTCGACATCTATATCCAGCATACCAGCTGTTTGCGCGGCATCCACAAGCAATGCAATCCCTCTACTGCGAGTGATTCCTCCAATTTCTGCGACCGGCAATATGGAGCCAAACAGATTTGAGCTATGGTTGACAACAACCAGACTTGTATTCGCCTGAATAGCTGCCTCCACCTGTGCCGCCTCTACCTCACCCTGCTCATTCGCTTCCACATAGGTGACTTCAATCTGCAGCGTCTTCTTCAAATATTCCAGCGGCCTTCTGACAGAATTATGTTCCACAGCCGTTGCAATCACATGATCTCCCTGCTGCACAAAACCTTTTATCGCCAGATTCAAAGCCATTGTCGTATTTATAGCGAATGCGATATCGTTAGGGTTCTTGATCACGAACAGCTTCGCCAGCGCTTTGCGCGTATCAAACAATATTCTGCTCGCTCGAACAGCCATTGCATGACTGCCTCTGCCAGGGTTCGCAGCATCCTGCTCCATCGCTTGTACTACTGCCTCCATCACCTGTGCCGGTTTAGGCCATGAGGTAGCAGCATGATCCAAGTAATTGATTTTTTCAGCGCCTTGCATAGAAACACGCCCCTTCTTCCCATCACCACTACTGACTATTCTTATTATAAGCATATATGCTTTCCAATCAACAATAGCATACTCAAGCGGCATCCTTTTCAATCGATGCATGCTTAAGTATGCTATCTCATTTCATACTGCTTATTTATGAGAGCTGCTGCATTAATTCAAGCAACCGTTCCAGATCCTGCTTATTGTAGTAAAGAAGCTCGATTTTACCTTTTTCCTTCTGCTGCTTGATCTTTACAGTTGTTTTGAATTGCTCTCTCAATGATTCCTCAAGCTGTTCTATATAAGGATCGCGTTTCTTGGCAGCTGCCTTCGTTTTCACAGTCGCTTTCTGATCCAGCCTCTGAATAGCCTCTTCCAGCTCGCGCACACTCCACTCACCTGCTATCGACTGCTGGGCCAGCTCTTTCTTACGCGCTTCATCCTTCACCCCGACTAGCGCTCTAGCATGTCCCATTGATAATGTTCCACGTGAAACATTATCTTTGATCTCATTCGGAAGTGTCAGCAATCTTAGAAAGTTCGCAATGTGGGATCGCGACTTACCCACCTTCATGGACAGCTCTTCCTGCGTCAAATCAAACTTATCCACCAACGCTTGATATGCAAGCGCCAACTCAATGGCATTCAAATCTTCACGTTGAAGATTCTCGATAAGGGCAATCTCCATAACCTGTTGGTCTGTGAAATTGCGTACTACCGCCGGAATTGTCGCATTACCGCAAAGCTGTGAAGCACGGTAACGCCGTTCACCCGCTATAATTTCATAGCCCTTTAATACACTGCGAACAATTATCGGCTGAATGACCCCATGATGCTTGATGCTCTCCGCAAGCTCTCGAATGGCGTCATCATCGAAAGTTTTGCGAGGCTGATACGGATTCGGTCTTAGCTGAGAAAGTGTGATTTCAAGTACTTTGTCATCATCATTCACTGAAAGCGATGGAATAAGCGCATCAAGACCTCTACCTAGCCGCTTGCTCATACATGATCACTTCCTTCGCGAGTTCAAGATAAACCTCGGCCCCTTTTGATCTAGGATCATAAGTAATAATCGATTGACCGTGAGATGGAGCCTCGCTCAACCTCACATTCCGAGGAATAATAGTTTGGTACACCTTTTGCTGAAAATATTTCTTAACTTCCTCGATGACTTGAATCCCCAGATTCGTTCTGGCATCAAACATCGTAAGAAGCACACCTTCAATTTGGAGTGACGTGTTCAGATGCTTCTGAACGAGGCGAACGGTGTTTAACAATTGACTCAATCCCTCTAGCGCGTAATACTCACACTGTATAGGAATAATGACTGAATCAGCTGCTGTCAAAGAATTAATTGTAAGAATGCCAAGCGAAGGCGGGCAATCGATTAGAATATAATCATATTGCTTCTTCACCATAGCCAACGATTTCTTCAATCTCTGTTCCCGAGATATCGTAGGAACCAGCTCAATTTCAGCGCCTGCAAGCTGGATCGTTGCAGGTATAATGTTTAACCCGTCTATATTAGTTGGCACCGTTGCATCATTAGGATGGACATCATTAATAAGCACATCATAGATGCAATGCGCGACATCTGCTTTATTAACTCCGATTCCGCTCGTCGTGTTACCCTGCGGATCAATATCTACCAACAGCACTTTCTTGCCAAGTGACGCAAGACAGGCTCCCAGATTAACAGAAGTTGTCGTCTTGCCGACTCCACCCTTCTGGTTCGTTATTGCTATGGTTTTAGACAAACCGGTTCACCTCTATGCTGTTTACTACAATCTTCGATTCAACTTCCAGTATACACCATCAATTTTCGTAAAAATGGCGATGCCGTCCCCATAGGACGGCCTCATGTTAACTATTTGGTTAACCTATAATTGGCACTATATTCAACCTATCGTTTCGGAATGTGAATAACAATCTCGTAATGATCTTCACAATCCTTTTCATTCGTCTTAATCTGCAAGCCTGACCCTGTTACCATATCAATCGACTGACGGATCGTATTCAAGGCTAGTCGCACATCCTTCGTAAAGGATATTCGTTTCGACTTCTTCGCTTTCGTCGCTTCCTTGAAGAATGCGACTCTAGCTTCCGTTTGTTTCACATTCAATTCCTTGGAAATAATATCTTCCAGAACTTTCTGCTGCAGCTCATCCGAATCCAAAGAAAGCAGCGCTCTAGCATGTCGTTCTGTAATTTTCCGCTCCATTAATGAGGCTTTAACTGGATCACTTAGATTGAGCAATCGAATCTTATTGGCAATCGTAGATTGACTCTTGCCAAGACGCTGCGCCAAGCTTTCCTGCGTCAATTGATGGAGATCAATGAGCTTCTGATAAGCAACCGCTTCCTCAATTGCCGTCAGACCTTCTCGCTGCAGGTTCTCAATTAATGCAATTGAAGCCGCTTGAGAATCATTGAATTCACGAATAATAGCCGGTATTGCATCAAGTCCGAGCTTTGTTACAGCACGAAATCTGCGTTCCCCCGCTATAATCTCATAGCGATTATTACGGACTCGCACAACGATCGGTTGAATAACACCATGTGTCTTAATCGTTTGACTAAGCTCCTCAATCCGATCATCATCAAATACAGTTCGCGGTTGATAAGGACTTGTATCAATCTCTCCAACCGGAATCTGCTTCACTTCATCTTGATTGCTCTTCTGTTCGGTTAAACCGAACAACCGCGAGAATTGTTCCTTCATCGTCTCAACTACCCACCCGAATTCAAAGTGCCGAGTATTGTCATAGTATTAATTCGTCGGTCTTAAACAATTTTCCTGCTTGACACTCGCAATAATCACGATTTATTATCCGCAATGTTTCACGTGGAACAATTACACCCAACACGTATTGCCCCGACGCGCGAGCTGAGAGCTGCGCGTCCACCATACTATACGATCGGTTGTTTCATCGGAATGCCAGCTTTGCGCGGATATTTGTATGGTGTATGCTCGACCTTCTTAATAATAATGATATGTCGATCCGATTGCTCGAAAGGCAGCTTCAAATGAAAGGTTTCTTGTAGTTTAGCTTTAAGCTCAATCATGCTCTTCTTAGCTTCCTTAATTTCATCGCCAGGCTCCGCCCCCTTCATAGAAGCGAATATACCTCCCTTGCGAGCGAAAGGAAGACAAAGCTCGTTCAGCGCACTTAATCGGGCGACGGCACGAGCAGTTACAAGATCATACTTGTCACGATGCTCTACAAGTCGAGCAACATCCTCTGCTCGCCCATGAATGCAAGAAACATCTGTTAAACCAAGCTCACTAACGACCGTTTGAAGAAACTGAATACGCTTATTAAGGGAATCCACTATTGTCAGCTTTAGATGGGGAAATACAATTTTGAGAGGCAAGCTAGGAAACCCTGCTCCAGAACCAATATCCGCTAATGTATTCACTTTATCCATGCCAACAAAGAAAGATAACGATATAGAGTCGAAGAAATGTTTTTCATATACCGCATCTCTTTCTGTAATACCGGTGAGATTCATTTTCTCATTCCATTCAACCAGCAGCTCATAATACATTTCCAGCTGCTTCATCTGCGTGGGAGATAATAGAACCCCCTTCTCTTTAAGCAGAGCGATAAACTCGATGTCTTGTTGATTCATAGCTACCCCCGCGCTGCCACTACCCTGTTATAGTGCTCCAGGTATACAAGAAGAATGGATATATCTGCAGGCGTGACACCCGCAATACGAGATGCCTGCCCAATAGAAAGTGGACGGATGCTGGACAGCTTCTGCTTCGCCTCCGTTGCGATTCCGTGTACAGCATTATAATCGATATCGTCAGGCATACGTTTCTTCTCCATTTTGGCGAGGCGTTCCACCTGAAGAAGCTGCTTCTCAATATACCCGGCATATTTGATTTGAATTTCAACCTGCTCCTTCATATCCTCAGACAACACATCAGGTGAAGGAATGATAATCCGTTCAAGACTTGCATAAGTAACTTCCGGACGGCGCAGCAACGATAACGCATCGACCGTATTCTGAATAGGCGCGGATCCAAGCTCAGCCAGCAGCCCCAATGCTGCTTCATCTGGCTTCACTTTAACCGTCTTCAATCGCTCAATCTCGCCCTCAACAAGCTCCTTCTTACGGTTGAACTTGGCATAACGCTCCTCAGAGATCAGACCAATCTCGAAACCAAGCGGTGTCAGACGCAGATCTGCATTGTCATGGCGAAGCAGCAAACGGTACTCTGCGCGTGAGGTCAGCAATCGATACGGCTCACTTGTACCCTTCGTAACAAGATCATCAATCATGACCCCAATGTAACCTTGAGAGCGATCAATAATAACCGCCTCTCTCCCCTGCGCTTTACGTGCTGCATTAATGCCCGCTATTACCCCTTGGCCAGCTGCTTCCTCATAACCGGAGGTTCCATTAATCTGCCCCGCTGTGAACAAGTTCGGAATCACCTTTGTTTCAAGCGAAGGCCATAGCTGTGTTGGCACAACGGCATCATATTCGATCGCATAGCCGGTGCGCATCATCTCAACCTTTTCCAAACCTGGAATAGAACGGAGAATGGAGAGTTGGACATCCTCAGGCATACTCGTCGATAATCCTTGCACATAATATTCGGACGTATGCTTGCCTTCAGGCTCAAGGAAAATCTGATGCTTCGGCTTATCGGCAAACCGAACGATCTTATCCTCAATGGAAGGACAGTAGCGCGGTCCCGTACCTTCAATAGCACCTGAGAACATTGGCGCACGATGAAGGTTATCATTAATAATACGATGTGTTTCCTCTGAAGTGTACGTCAACCAGCATGGCAACTGCTCATTATCGGAATATTCCGTCTCATAAGAGAAAAACTTCGGATTCTCATCGCCGGGTTGAATTTCAGTTTTGCTGAAATCTATCGTGTCCCCATGCACACGCGGCGGTGTTCCCGTCTTGAATCTCACAAGCTGAAGACCCAGCTCCTTCAAGCTGGCAGAGAGCTTGATCGATGGCTGTTGATTATTCGGGCCGCTCTCATACATCAGTTCCCCCATAATCACTCTGCCGCGCAAATATGTGCCCGTTGTCAGTACCACCGTGCGACCGCGATAGATGGCGCCTGTCTTCGTCTCTACACCAACGCATATACCATCCTGGACGATCAGCTCTTCAACCATCCCTTGACGAAGAGTCAGACGCTCGGTTTCTTCAATCGTTTTCTTCATGAAATGCTGATACATAAACTTGTCTGCCTGCGCACGCAATGCATGAACGGCCGGACCTTTACCCGTATTCAGCATCCTCATTTGGATAAAGGTTTTATCGATGTTGCGGCCCATTTCCCCGCCTAATGCATCAATCTCCCTCACAACATGTCCTTTGGCGGGTCCGCCAATAGAAGGATTGCATGGCATGAACGCCACCATATCGAGGTTGATCGTCAAGAGCAGTGTCTCACAACCCATTCTCGCAGCAGCCAGCGCAGCTTCTACACCCGCATGACCCGCACCAATGACTATGACATCAAATTGCCCTGCCTCATATTTCATCAGCTAACCTCCTCACTTGCCTCAACTTCATTATTTACCTAAACAGAACTGAGAGAAAATTTGGTCAAGAAGAGATTCAGATACCGAATCTCCTATCATTTCACCTAATTGCTCCCATGCCTGACGGACATCAATTTGCACAATATCAATCGGAATTCCAGCTTCTGTTGCTTCCACTGCATCCACCAGTGACTGTCTTGCATGACCAAGCAGCGTAATATGTCTGACATTGCTGACATAGGTCAAATCACCACTCTCCAGCTCTCCACCGAAGAACATCCCGCTAATGACCTTCTCCAATTGATCAAGCCCGCTCTCCTGCAGCACAGACAGACGAACGATTGAATCTGCAGAAGCGATAGCAAGCAGCTCCTGCTCATCGATCACTACCGGCAAATCCGTCTTGTTCAACAGGATGATGACCGGACGATCCTTAAGCTGCTCGATAAGCAATCGATCATCCTCATGCATCTGCTCGTTGGCATTAAGCACTAGCAGAATCAGATCCGCTTCCTCAAGCGCTGTTCTGGATCGCTCGACACCAATGCGCTCGACGACATCAGACGTCTCGCGTATACCCGCCGTGTCGAGCAGACGAAGCGGTATTCCGCCTAATGATATATATTCTTCTATAACATCCCGCGTTGTTCCCGGAATATCCGTAACAATTGCCTTATTCTCTTGCACAAGCGCATTAAGCAGCGAGGACTTGCCTACATTAGGACGGCCAACAATCGCTGTTACGATGCCTTCACGCAATATTTTACCTTCACCCGCTGTTTTTAGCAGCCCATCAATGACAGAGCATGCCTCCTGACATCGGGTTCGAATGAAGCTGCTCGTCATCTCGGTCACATCATGCTCCGGATAATCGATATTTACTTCAATATGAGCAAGCAGCTCAATCAGCTCATGACGAAGCGTCTTAACCTTCCTCGACAACGCACCCTCAGCCTGCTTCATCGCAACAGAGAAGGCCCGATCTGATTTGGAGCGAATAAGATCGATAACCGCTTCCGCCTGGGTCAGGTCAATTCTTCCGTTCAGGAAAGCCCGTTTCGTAAACTCTCCAGGCTCCGCAATACGTATCGTCCCTTCCTTCAACAGCAGCTCCAATACACGCTTGACAGCAACAATGCCGCCATGTGTGCTCAGCTCAACTACATCCTCCGCTGTGAAGGAACGCGGTCCTCTCATAATCGTCAATAAGATCTCTTCCACAGCTTCGCCATTAGCAGGATCAACAATATGACCATAATGCACCGTATGGGAATCTGCTGTCGCAATATCCGACTTCGAGCGAAAATATTTTTTCGCTTCTGACACAGCCTCGGGGCCACTAACCCGGATAATGGCAATGCCGCCCTCCCCGACAGCTGTCGAGATGGCGGCAATGGTATCAACATTCATCATAACTAGAAAGCCTCCATACAACTTCTTCATCCCAGAAGTTTCAACTGTCTCTATCCTTCGGTGCTCCAACACATTTCCCTTCGAAAATAAGGGAAATTCAAAAAAATGAGCAATGACCAGTAAACAGCCATTGCTTGAGTTTCATCTATGCGAACGTTAACGGGGTGCGATGACGATGCGCCGATTGGGCTCATCGCCTTTACTGAATGTTTTAACCTTCGCGTGATCCTGCAGCTGCGAATGAATGATTTTCCTCTCGTGCGGTGACATCGGCTCAAGAACAATTTCTTTTCGAGTACGAATGACATGACCCGCTAACCGATCAGACAAATCCTCAAGCGTCTTACGACGACGCTCGCGAAAATCTTCCGCATCCAGCACGATTCGAATATGACTGTCCGCATAACGGTTGGCAACAATATTAACCAAGTACTGCAAGGCATCAAGCGTTTGCCCGCGCCGACCGATAAGCATACCCAGATCGCCGCTTCCTGATAGTGCAAGCGTCAAACCATCCCTCGACTCTTTACGAGTAATGATGATATCAAGCCCCATCTTCGATGCCACTTCCGTAATGAAACGCTCTGTTTCCTTAACAGCGTCTACGGGTTCCGGCTCTGGCAGGAGCTCTATCTGTACCTTCGCTTCCTTCACGCCGATGAGTCCGAACAGACCTTTGGAGGGCTGATCAAGAACAGTCACCTGGACGCGATCTTCAGTCACTTGCAATTCCGTTAATCCATTGCGAACAGCATCTTCTATCGTTTTGCCGGATGCTACGATTTTCTTCATTTCGCAGGAACACTCTCCTTATCTTTGGATGAGGTGCGTCCGTATAGGAAATAGTTCTGAATAATCGTATAGATATTACTGAAAACCCAGTACAACGGCAGAGCGGCCGGGAAGGACAGCGCCATAACGAAGATCAATACTGGGAAGATCATCATGATCCCTTGCATCGCTGGCATCATCTTCTGCTGACTGGACATCATTTTCGATTGAATAAACGTTGTTATAGCTGCGACTACCGGCAAAATGTAAGCATACCATTCCTGCTCATTAACCGGCACGCCTAATTGAATGCCAAGGAATTCATGCGTTCGGATATTCTCATTCCAATAGATGGCGTTATACAGCGCGATGAAGATCGGCATCTGTACAATAAGCGGCAAACATCCTGCAAGCGGATTAACCTGATGCTGCTGGAACAGCTTCATCGTTTCTTCCTGCTGCTTCTGCGGGTTGTCCTTATGCTTCTTCTTAATCTCCGCCAGCTCAGGCTGAAGCGCCTGCATCGCTTTGGAACTCCTATATTGCTTTAAGGTTAGAGGCAAAATAATCGTTCTTACAATAATCGTCAGCAGTATAATCGCAAATCCGTATTCACCGCCGAACCAACTGGCGAACGTGTCCAGCATCAAAGCGAACCAATAAACAACGTTCTTCTCCCAGAAGTTACCCTCAAGCAAATCTTCCGTCTTTATCGTGTGGTCTGAAGGGGCACATCCTGACAGAAACAACGTAACAAGAACTACCCCGAGCACTGTTAACCAAGTGCGTTTAGAAATCCGCGACAACATTTAAAACTCCTCTCTGGGCACCATCCAACGTAACGATTATACCGATACATCGTTGTTATTCATACATTCATGACTATACCACATTTTATGAAACAAATAAACAAGCCCCCAGACCCTCGATAACGCCGCTGCAATCATCATTTAGGCGCTTTCAAAAGTCCTGCCCTTTTCAGCACATGAACCATGCTTTTATCCAGTTCCTTCATCCTCATTTGGATAGCCGGCTTGCGCACAATGATGATCAGATCAATCTTCTCTGCGATCTGTTCCTTGCGCAATCGAACGATCTCCTTCACCATGCGCCGCATTCGGTTGCGAACGACAGCGTTGCCGATCTTCTTGCTGGCTGAGACACCCAGGCGAAAAGGCTCCGCATTCACTTGACGCGACCAGTATACAACAAACTGACCATTCGCAAAAGATTTGCCATGGCGATAGATGCGGCTGAAATCATTGCGGTTTTTTAATCGTAACTTTCTATGCACGTCTACAGATCACCGAACCTTTGCATCTCAGTATTGCCAACTATTGCAGAAGAGGAATCATCAGCTGCTATTTCGGCAGCTCATCATCATCGTGCGTTCCAGCTCTCCTATATATGAAATGAAAAAAAGACCACACGATGTGGTCTTTAACTTACGCGCTCAATACTTTTCTTCCTCTTTGACGACGTGCGCTCAGCACTTTACGTCCATTCTTCGAAGCCATGCGTTTGCGGAATCCATGAACTTTCTTCCGTTTGCTTACATTCGGTCTAAATGTCGGTCTCACTTCACTGCACCTCCTGTTCCTACTATATAATCTCGTCCAGCGATAAACTATTCCTCGCCGTTTGCAACGGACGTATGATCTCTCTTCACCAAGCGCTCAAGCATCAAGATTTCTACATACTTATGCTCACTAAACGAAAAAACGCCTTTTTCAATTAAACCATGAGCACAGCCAAATGTCAACCGGACGGCATGAGCAGCCAAATGCACATGTGGATAAATGAAGGATCCCGTGACTTTTCGCAAAAGTTAGTAACATGTGGATGAATATTTCGGGATTTTCCCGCTTTCTGTCGAAATGGGCACATGATATAAACAATATCTTGTGTTGTCGATAACATTTATACACAACCTATTGAATTTGTGGATAAAATCGCTGGAATCGTTGAAACTCGGGGGTTATTTTGCTATGATAGATTTGTTTTCGATGTGGATGACTCCATATTTTCCTCAGATTTATCAACAACCTGTGGATAACAATGTGAACAACCTCATTCCCCTATTGATAATAATTTCGTTAAAATCCTGTACACTGTGGATGAAAGAAAGAATAACCCCAAATATTCGACATCTTTACGCATGGTTTCGCCATTCAGGCGAATTGGATAAGGAGTGACAATCTGTGGATAGCCATACGCACGAAATGTGGCAACAGGTGCTGTCAATCATTCAAACAAAGCTGAGCAAGCCGAGTTTCGACACTTGGTTTAAAGCAACAAAAGCTTCGTTCAGCGGTGATTCGATGGTTATCGTAACAGCACCCACTACTTTTGCAGCCGAATGGCTCGAAAGTCGTTATACAAAGCTTGTGCGTTCAACGCTGCAAGAATATCTGGGACAACAATATGACATTAAATTTGTTATCGAGGAGAATAAGCCGCCGGAACCGGTCGTACTGCCTCCCCCTCTTATCCCTGCAGTCCAAACAGCGCCGGAAGAGACATTCTCACATATGCTCAATCCGAAATATACGTTTGATACGTTTGTCATCGGCGCCAACAACCGATTCGCGCATGCAGCATCGCTCGCAGTGGCAGAAGCGCCCGCCAAAGCGTACAATCCATTATTTCTGTATGGCGGAGTTGGACTGGGCAAAACACATTTAATGCACGCAATCGGACATTATATCTTTGAACATAATCCAAGCACTCGTGTCCTTTATTTGTCGTCAGAGAAGTTTACGAACGAGTTTATCAATGCGATTCGAGACAATCGTGGCGAAAGCTTTCGCAACAAATACCGGAATATCGACGTGCTGCTTATAGATGATATTCAATTTCTGGCAGGCAAAGAGCAGACCCAGGAAGAGTTTTTCCACACCTTCAATGCGCTCCATGAGGAACGCAAGCAGATTGTCATCTCAAGCGATCGGCAGCCGAAGGAAATTCCGACACTTGAGGAACGGCTGCGTTCCAGGTTCGAATGGGGTCTGATAACCGATATTCAACCGCCTGATCTGGAGACGCGAATTGCGATTCTGCGCAAGAAGGCCAAGGCTGAGAACCTCGATATTCCTAATGAAGCGATGGTCTATATCGCCAGTCAGATTGATACGAATATTCGAGAGCTGGAGGGCGCGCTAATTCGCGTAGTCGCCTATTCATCACTCATTAATGAGGATATTTCCTCTCATCTGGCTGCTGAAGCGCTCAAGGATATCATTCCGTCGAGCCGGCCTAAAATGATTACCATGCAGGATATCCAACAGAAGGTTGGGGAATTGTACGGTCTAAGAATGGAAGAGTTCAAAGCACGCAAACGGACGAAGGCCGTCGCATTCCCGCGACAGATCGCCATGTATCTATCGCGTGAGCTGACGGATCATTCGCTTCCCAAGATTGGCGAAGCATTCGGAGGACGCGACCATACGACCGTCATTCATGCCCATGAGAAAATAACCCAGCAGATTAAGGTTGATACAGAGCTGTACAAGATCATTCAGACACTAACCGAGAAGATCAAGAATCACACCTGAATAACTATGAACAACGACTCAAGCCTATGCACACGCTATACACATGTGGATAGGCTTGCTTTATCGGCAGTTTATCCACTTATCCACATATTCAGTGTCCCTACTACGACTACTACTATTTTTTTAATAAATAACATCATCAATAAACGCGCGTCAGCCCGATTCACAAAGGGAACCTTTCGCAATTTCGTTATAGGAGTGAAGTAATGAAACTTACAATAAGAAAAGATGAACTCAACGACGCCATTCAACAGGTTTCGAAAGCATCATCCTCCCGTCCCGCAATACCGATTCTTGGAGGAATCAAATTCGATGTCACTCATCAAGGTGTTACATTGACAGCGAGCGACACCGATATTTCGATACAAAGCTTCATCCCGGTTGAGAACGGCGAATTCGTAATCGCCAAAATCGAGAAGCCCGGCAGCGTCGTGCTTCCATCCAAATTTTTTGTAGAGATCGTAAAGAAGCTTCCTTCTGCAGAAATTGAAATTGAAGTGAAGGAAAATCATCAAACCTCGATCCGTTCAGGCTCGACTGATATTCAGATGGTTGGACTTGACCCCGAGGAATTCCCTGTCCTCCCGACGATTGAAGAAACTGAAATATTAAGCGTTCCCTGTGACTTGCTTCGTTCAATGATCAGACAAACGATATTCGCTGCTTCGACAAGCGAGCAAACCCCTATTCTGACAGGCGCTCTGTGGAGTCTGGAGGATGGATTGTTGAAATTTGTTGCAACTGACCGCCATCGACTGGCAAGCCGCACCGCAGCTGTAGGATCGCCACCAGAATATCGTTTCAGCAATGTCGTTATTTCGAGCAAGACGTTGAATGAATTGTCCAAGCTTGTACCCGATGAAAGCAAGTTGATTGATATCATCGTTGCCGACAATCAGGTGTTGTTCAAAATCGACAATGTGCTGTTCTATTCCCGTATTTTGGATGGAACCTATCCCGATACTTCCAAGATTATTCCGCAGCAGTTCAAAACAGAACTGGTTCTGCATACAAAAACGTTGACGGATGCAATCGACCGCGCATATCTCATGTCCAGAGAAGAGAAGACAAATATTGTAAAGCTGATCACGCTAGAGGATGGCACGATCGAAATCTCCTCCAGCTCAACCGAACTTGGACGAGTTACCGAGCAGATGGAAGTGAAGGAGCAAAACGGAGAACAGCTGCGTATTGCCTTCAACTCCAAATACATGCTGGATACATTGAAGGTCATTGACAGCGAGTATATGTATATCGGCTTCAACGGAGCAATGAGCCCGATTATAATTAAACCAACCGATCATGCGCATAGCCTGCACATCATATTGCCTTATCGGACGACAGGGTAGAGAGGAAATCGATCATGAACCAAGTTGAAATAAAAACAGAATATATCGCCCTTGGTCAATTTCTGAAGCTTGCCGGTGTTATTGATACAGGCGGAGCTGCCAAGTTTTTTCTCCAGGATGCCAGCATTTCCATTAACGGTGAAAGTGACAATAGGCGGGGCCGCAAGCTGTATCCCGGTGACCTGATCAAGATCCAGGGACATGGAGAATTTACGGTTATAAAGGGGTAACGCGGCAGCTAACCCACAGAGTGCGCAAGAACGGGGAGGCAGCAGCGTGTATCTAAATGCTATACAATTGCAGCATTACCGCAACTATGAGGGGCTGGAAGTGAGAACGGACAGCGGAGTGAATTTGTTTGTCGGTCCCAACGCGCAGGGCAAGACGAACCTGCTGGAGGCCATCTATGTGCTTGCGCTCACCAAATCTCACCGTACAAGCAAGGACAAGGAGCTCATTGGCTGGCAATCCCAGGATGCTCGTATTCGGGGAGAGGTCGTTAAGAAATATGGTACGGTAACGCTTGACCTTTCCTTGTCGGCACAGGGGAAGAGAGCGAAGATCAACGGGCTGGAGCAGCGGAAGCTAAGCGATTTTGTAGGTACGCTTAATGTGGTTATGTTTGCGCCTGAGGATCTGGAAATTGTAAAAGGAACACCGGGTATACGCAGGCGGTTTCTCGACATGGAGATCGGCCAGGTGCAGCCCGGTTATTTGTATTCCCTCGGTCAATATGCCAAAGTATTAATGCAGCGCAATAATTATTTGAAATCTGTTACGTCAAGCAATGTTCAGCAAGCGATGATGGATATCTGGAACATGCAACTTGCTGAGTATGGTGTTAAAATTATGAAAAAAAGGCAAACCTTTATTTATAAACTGCAGAAATGGGCCAATGGAATTCATTCCGGCATCACCGCAGGGATGGAAGAACTGAAGATTGTCTATCGGCCATCCTTCGAAACAGAGGCTGAAGAAGAAGAATCTGTTTTATTTGAGCAATTTATGATAAAGTTATCACAGGTTAAAGATCAGGAACTTCGCCGGGGGATTACGCTTGTTGGTCCCCACCGAGATGATATTGCTTTTTATATTAACGGTAAAGAGGCGTCCATATACGGTTCTCAAGGTCAGCAGCGGACAACCGCATTGTCGCTCAAGCTGGCTGAGATTGAATTGATTCATGAAGAAATCGGTGAATATCCGCTGCTGCTGCTGGATGATGTTTTGTCAGAGCTGGATCAGCATAGGCAGACACAGCTGATCGAAACCTTTCAAAGCAAAGTGCAGACGTTCATTACGACAACAGGACTAGAGAGCGTCAACATAAGTAAACTGCACGATTCACGCATCTATCACGTACGAGACGGTCAAGTAGCGCGATAAAGGCTTAATAGCGAAGGGTGATGCCAATGTATATTCATTTAGGCGGAGAGAAAATTATCCGAGCTGCGGAACTTGTGGCGATATTCGATATATCCATTGAGCAGTCCTCCAAGCTGTCCAAGCAATTCGTCTTGCAGGCCAAGAAGCGGAAGGACGTAGAGATGATTGGAGAAGAAGAGGCCAAATCGATTGTTGTGACACAGCACAAAATCTATTATTCTCCGATATCGTCCTCGACGCTGAAGAAACGATCGCATCATTTTGCAACAACTTGAATGTCATAGCTGAAGCGATAGGTCCTGGCTTACGAAACAGCGCTTGTTCATAAACAGAGCGTTCTTGCCAATAGCAACCTGAGAGGAGTAGTGAAATCGAGCATGTCTTTGAATCAGCATACGTATGATGAGAATCAGATACAGGTTCTGGAAGGTTTGGAAGCGGTACGCAAACGCCCCGGAATGTATATAGGCTCTACAAGCAGCAAAGGGCTTCACCATCTCGTATGGGAAGTCGTTGATAATAGTATTGATGAGGCGCTCGCTGGGTATTGTGATCGAATCGAGGTCACAATTCATGAGGACAACAGCATTACTGTAACCGATAACGGGCGAGGAATTCCTGTCGGTATGCAAGCGAAGCTGAACCGTCCCGCACTAGAGGTCGTTATGACCGTTCTTCACGCTGGCGGCAAGTTCGGCGGCGAAGGCTATAAAGTATCAGGCGGTCTGCATGGTGTTGGTGTATCTGTTGTTAATGCATTGTCCGAGCAGGTCATTGTTACCGTTAAGCGTGAAGGCTATATTCACCAGCAGGAATACCGTCGCGGCGCGCCGCAATATGATTTGAAGATCATAGGCGAAACATCTGAGACCGGTACGATTGTTCGATTCAAGCCGGATGCCGAGATTTTCACCGAGACGACTGTATATGAGTATGAAATTCTGCAATCGCGTATTCGCGAGCTTGCATTTCTGAATAAAGGCATCGAGATTGTCCTGCTGGATGAGCGGACGGAAATGACGCATTCCTACAGATACGAGGGCGGTATTATTGAGTACGTTCAATATCTGAACCGTAATCGAGAGGTGCTGCACGAGCAGCCGATTTACGTGGAAGGGTCAAAGGATAATATCCAGGTAGAAGTGTCGCTTCAGTACAATGACAGCTACAGTGAGAACATCTATTCCTTCGCGAATAATATTAATACCCATGAAGGCGGAACCCATGAATCCGGCTTCAAGAGTGCGTTAACGCGTATAATTAACGATTATGCCCGCAAGTCGAACTCGCTTAAAGATAATGATACGAACTTCTCTGGCGATGATGTGCGCGAAGGCTTGACCGCTATCATATCGGTTAAGATCCCCGAGCCGCAATTCGAAGGCCAGACCAAGACGAAGCTTGGCAACAGCGAAGTCCGCGGTATCGTGGAATCGTTCTTTGCAGAGAAGTTTCAGGAGTTCCTGGAAGAGAATCCATCGGTCTCCAAGAAGATTGTGGAGAAGGGACTGCAGGCTGCGCGTGCTCGTGAAGCTGCACGGAAGGCGCGTGAGCTGACTCGTCGCAAGAGCGCTCTTGAAGTAAGCTCGCTTCCCGGCAAGCTCGCCGATTGCTCCTCCAAGGATGCATCGATCTCTGAAATCTATATCGTTGAAGGTGACTCCGCAGGCGGATCTGCAAAGCAAGGACGTGACCGTCACTTCCAGGCTATTCTGCCGCTGCGGGGCAAGATTCTCAACGTGGAGAGAGCGCGTCTCGACAGAATTTTATCCAATACCGAGATACGTGCGATTATAACAGCGCTTGGAACGGGAATCGGCGACGACTTCGATGTTGCGAAGGCTCGTTATCACAAAGTCATTATTATGACGGATGCTGACGTCGATGGTGCGCATATTCGCACCCTTCTGCTAACCTTCTTCTACCGTTACATGAGGAAGATCATTGAAGCCGGTTATATTTATATCGCTCAGCCGCCGCTCTTCAAGATTGAACGCAACAAAGTTGTTCGCTATGCTCAGAGTGAGAAGGAGCGCGACAGCATCATTGCAGAGTTCGGTGAAGGCGTCAAAGTGAATGTACAGCGGTACAAAGGTCTTGGCGAGATGAACGCATCGCAGCTATGGGAAACGACAATGGACCCTGAGAGCCGCACGATGCTGCAAGTATCGATCCAAGATGCGATGGAAGCCGACAATATATTCGATACCCTTATGGGTGAGAATGTTGAACCGCGCCGTGATTTCATTCAGAAGTTCGCGAAGTTTGTCAAAAATCTAGACGTATAGAGGCCAATACAATTTGTTGTCTTGCCCTATTGCATAAGAACAAGCCGTCCGAAGCTCGGGCGGCTTGTTCTATAAGCGGTTCCGCCATGAGAGTGATGATGGTTAGTGGCGCTTACGTTTGAACCTGCCGTACAACACGCAGTAGCGGTGAATTTTGCGAAATACGGATTTATCTCTAAGCTTGCGGAATATAAAAGGATCGGGGAGCGTGTTAACCTCCAGTATCCACGGTTTGAACGAACTATCTACCGCTACATCGATGCCGATTTCCTTCAGCCTGGGGTACTGGCTCTGCAGCTGCTTCGCTACAGATACCCCTAATTTTTTTAAACGGAAGTGATAGGCGGACAGTTGCGAGGCGGACAGCTTGCCGGACATTAATTGCTCCATCGACATTGGCGTGCCGCCGCTGTGATAGTTGGTGACAATTTTGGCTGGATGGCTGAGACGGCCGATGATGCCGGTGGATTCCCAATGGTTGTGATTATTCTTCTGAACCATAACCCGAATATCAAATCGGCGATTGGCATGTCTCAACAGTTGGATACCGCGCTGGATCAAATAAGATTGAGGCCTGATCGTTTGCTGGAGCTGGTGAGCCATTGCATCGAAGGAGTGAAACTCCCTTTTTCTAGTTCCCATCTGGAAGGAATAATATTCATTAGCTCGCTTCTCGACACGAATGACGCCACTGCCGAATGTGCCGGAATCAGGCTTAACATAAACCATTTTATACGCATCCAGCATGGCCTGCAGTGTGTTCTTGCTCCATCTCTTTGTTTCAGGGATATACTCTGTCAGCTCTGTTGATTTAAGCAGGCTATTCGTTTTCGCCCACTTGCTCCGCACACGTTGGATGGGCAATGAGGCTCCACCTTTCGAAATCGATAAATTCATCAAAGTAAAGCAGGCATGTAAGGAGACAGGCATGATAAACGATGGTATAATAGGGATTATGTCTATTTTTGAGTTGTTCTCCATCATTTGCTGAGGCGTATGCTGTACTTGATGATATAGCTTATGGCGATAGAGGCTAAGAGGAGAGGGCGCATACCTATGATTGAACAGAAATGCGATTGAAGAGGTTATGTAAGATTATGGACAGGGAACGTTTAAGTTTATAGAATTGCGTTCATACTGTGATGGTTGATTGCGCTGTGCTGCGCATGAGCTACCACTGCACTTCTGATTGCACAAAACAATGCGTATGCTTACGAAGCGTTTTGCTTACTGCAAAAACTTTAGGAGGTCAACAATGGCGGAAGAACAAAGTTCTCAAGTACAAGATCGCGATATTGGTGTTGAGATGCGGGATTCGTTTATGGATTATGCGATGAGCATTATCGTAAGCCGCGCTCTTCCCGATGTGAGGGACGGGTTAAAGCCGGTTCACCGTCGCATTTTGTATGCGATGTCGGAACTGGGCATGTCGCCTGATAAACCATATAAGAAATCTGCCAGAATCGTCGGCGAAGTGATCGGTAAGTATCATCCGCATGGTGATTCTGCCGTATATGAAACGATGGTGCGGATGGCGCAGGACTTCTCGCTTCGCTATATGCTGATCGATGGACATGGCAACTTCGGTTCTATTGATGGCGATATGGCTGCGGCCATGCGTTATACAGAAGCGCGATTGTCCAAGATCGCTATGGAAATGCTTCGTGATATTAATAAAGAAACGATTGATTTCGTACCTAACTACGATGGCGAAGAAAGCGAGCCTGTTGTGCTGCCGGCTCGTTTTCCTAACCTGCTGGTCAATGGATTGACCGGTATTGCTGTAGGGATGGCGACCAATATACCTCCACACAATTTGAGTGAAGTTATCGACGGGGTGCAAGCTCTAATCAGAAACCCTGATATAACTCCGCTGGAATTGATGGAGTATATTAAAGGACCTGACTTCCCTACAGCTGGCTTCTTGATGGGGCGGGAAGGCATTCGTCAAGCCTATACGACTGGTCGCGGCTCGGTTACGATGCGCGCTCGCGCAATAATCGAAGAGAATAACGGTAAAGCCCGTATCATTGTACACGAGCTCCCTTATCAGGTTGTTAAGGCGCGGCTCGTTGAGAAGATTGCAGAGCTCGTCCGCGAGAAGAAAATTGACGGCATTACAGATTTGAGAGATGAATCTGATCGCAACGGTATGCGTGTCGTTATCGAATTGCGCCGTGATGTAACTCCGAGCGTCGTGCTCAATAACCTGTACAAGCAAACCCAGATGCAGATGAATTTCGGCATTAACATGCTTGCACTCGTTAATCGTGAGCCGCGCGTGCTTAATCTGCGCGATGTGCTGTATTACTATTTGCAGCATCAGATCGAAGTTATTCGTCGTCGTACAGAATTTGACCTTAAGAAAGCGGAAGCGCGCGCGCATATTCTCGAAGGTCTGCGAATTGCGTTGGATCATCTCGACGAGGTTATTGCGCTTATTCGTGGATCACAGACTGCTGATATCGCTCGCGAGGGGCTTATGTCCCGTTTCCAGCTCAGCCATGATCAGGCGCAAGCGATTCTCGATATGCGTCTGCAGCGCTTAACCGGTCTCGAACGTGACAAGATTGAAGCCGAATATGAAGAGCTGCAGAAGAAAATAGCCGAGTACAAAGCAATCTTGGCTGATGAGGAGCTTGTATTGCAAATCATTAGCGAAGAGCTTAATGAAGTGAAAGAGAAGTTCGGCGATGAGCGCCGCACAGAGCTAATGGCTAGTGATGATGAGATTATGGATGAGGATCTAATTCCTCGTGAAGACGTCATTATCTCGATTACCCATACGGGCTATGTGAAGCGTCTGCCTGTTACCACTTATCGCAGTCAGAAGCGCGGCGGCAGAGGCGTAATGGGCATGGATACGAAGGACAATGATTTTGTCGAGCATCTATTTGTATCCAACACGCATCATTTCCTGCTCTTCTTCACTGATAAAGGCAAAGTATATCGCCTCAAGGCTTATGAGATTCCAGATCTTAGCCGGACAGCTCGCGGGACGCCAATCATTAATTTGATTCAAATCGAGCAAGGCGAGACCGTGAATGCGGTTATCCCAGTTGAATCATTCGAGCCTGATCGGTACTTGTTCTTTGCTACACGTGAAGGTGTCGTTAAGAAAACACCGCTTGATGATTACTCGAATATTCGCAAAATCGGGTTGATTGCCATCAATCTTCGTGAGGAAGACGATCTGGTCGGCGTTAAGCTTACCGATGGCAAGCAGGAAATCATTATGGGAACGAGCCAGGGCATGTCCATCAGGTTCCCAGAGCAGGATGTCAGGCCGATGGGTCGATCAGCGACAGGTGTAAGAGGCATTAATACCGACGATGGCGATTATGTCATTGCAATGGATGTTGTAGTGCCGGAGCATGAGGTGCTCATCGTAACGTCCAAAGGCTACGGCAAGCGTACGCCGATTAGTGAATATCGGATTCAGAACCGCGGCGGTAAAGGTATCAAGACGCTCAACGTAACAGAGAAGAATGGACCGATCGTAGCGTTGAAGGTTGTTCAGGATGACGAGGATCTGATGATAATGACGTCGTCGGGGACAATGATTCGTACAAGCATGGATGGCATCTCCACCATGGGACGCAATACACAAGGCGTGAAGCTGATTAATATACGAGACGACGATTCTGTTGCAACGGTTACTCGCGTAGCTCGCAGTGAAGAGCTGCCGGAGTACAGCGAGCAGGATGAAGAGGGTTCAGAGCTTTCAGGTGGTAACAATGAGAGCAATGAAACGTCTTCTGATGAGTAGCAGCAACGTAAATTAACATGTATGGAGCGGGGGAAGAACAGTGGCAACGGTGCCGGTGACACAAGTGAAGCTCGGGGACAAAATCATTCAAGATGTGCTTACTCCGCTTGGAAGTGTGTTGTTCTACAAAGGGAAAGTAATCACTCCGCGTGAACTTGAAATTCTTCAAGCTTTTCTTGTACCTACCGTTGTCATTGAATCTTTGATGGACAATCGGGTAGAAGAGGAAACGATTACTCCGGAGCAGGGAAAGGCAGCTGAGAAATCGCCATTTCTTGAGCAGTACGAGAGAACGGTTCAATTGTTGAAAAATGTGTTCTATCAATCGATCAGCATAACGAACATTCCGATTCTTGATATTCGCAAACAGCTTGAAGCTTTGCTGGAGCATATTGATGAATATAATATTTTGGCGTTCTCACCCGCACCAGTTAACAATGAGGACTATCTGTATCATAAAAGCGCCATGTCGGCCATGAGCTGCTATATGCTGGCACAATGGAATGGACTTCCGAGAAAAGACTGGATGCAGGCAGCTCTTGCCGGCTTGCTTCACGATATCGGCAATGCGAAGATTGACAAGAATATATTGAGCAAACCGACGAAGCTGACCAATGAAGAAGTAGAAGAGATGAAGAAGCATACTTATCTTGGCTACCAGATGCTCCTGAAGGTAACAGGTATAACAGAGGGCGTTAAGCTCTCTGCTCTTCAGCATCATGAACGCGTAGACGGCAGCGGATACCCGCTGGGGCTCAAGGCGGATAAGATCCATCCCTATTCCAAGTTTGTGGCCATCTCAGACATCTTCAATGCGATGACGATGAAACGGGCTTACAGACAGGCTGTATCCCCTTATCTGGTGCTTGAGCAGCTGCAGAAGGATTCTTTTGGCAAGCTTGAGCCGGCATATGTGGGGACCTTCATTGAGAAAGTAACACGGTTCCACAATGGAACCTTAGTAAGGTTGAGTGATGATAGAATTGGAGAAATTGTCTTCTCCGACCGCAATCACCCGACAAGACCATGGGTATCTGTAGATGGTACCATTATTAATCTGACGAACGAACGCAATCTATATATAGAAGAAATTATGGAACGAATAGAATAATGAAATTAATAATTGACTTATAATAATGAGCTGTGTTATATTATTTCTTGCCGCTTTTCGGCTGGATTGTATAGCACAGTTTTTATTTTAAAAGAAATTAAAAATAATGCTTGCAATCATATAGGCAAACGTGGTATATTAATCAAGTCGCCGCTGAGAGGTGACGACGAGATAAACAAGAATTTGTTCTTTGAAAACTGAACAATGAGCGACCTGTCAAACAGGTTTTAAAATGTAAGTCAGCGATGAGCTAACAAGCCATCCTTTGAAGCTTTTCTCTCTCGACTAGCGTCGAAAGCGAAAACTTCTTTTATGGAGAGTTTGATCCTGGCTCAGGACGAACGCTGGCGGCGTGCCTAATACATGCAAGTCGAGCGGACTTGAAG
>NZ_CAKMMF010000047.1 GCF_927798095.1 Paenibacillus plantiphilus
TGACGAATACTAATCGGTCGAGGGCTTATCCTATATGGCTTTCTGAAGGGTTCCTTCCAGAGAGCAAAACCAGCTAATTGTTTCTTACGCAAACCTTTCGTATCCAGTTTTCAGGGTGTAACCTGTACAGATAGAACTAACAAGTTTAGTTGTAACTGACGTGTTGCACGCGACGTTTGGCGACGTCGTACAACCTGACCTTATCGCCTTGCCCTGGCGACATAAGGGACAAGCAATTGAAGGGCAACTTGTGTGGCGGTGTAGCTCAGCTGGCTAGAGCGTACGGTTCATACCCGTGAGGTCGGGGGTTCGATCCCCTCCGCCGCTACCATACATACGGAGGCTTAGCTCAGCTGGGAGAGCATCTGCCTTACAAGCAGAGGGTCGGCGGTTCGATCCCGTCAGCCTCCACCATCTTAATAAGTACGGAGCTGTGGTGTAGTGGCCCAACATGCCTGCCTGTCACGCAGGAGACCGCGGGTTCGAATCCCGTCAGCTCCGCCATTTTTTTTGGCTCGGTAGCTCAGTCGGTAGAGCAGAGGACTGAAAATCCTCGTGTCGGCGGTTCGATTCCGTCCCGAGCCACCATCTGTATAATCCAGATGGATGATGCAGTTTTTCGGAGGGCTAGCGAAGTGGCCAAACGCAGCAGACTGTAAATCTGTTCTCTTACGAGTTCGGTGGTTCGAATCCATCGCCCTCCACCAGTTTTCTTTAAGCAAGAGCCATTAGCTCAGTTGGTAGAGCACCTGACTTTTAATCAGGGTGTCGTAGGTTCGAATCCTACATGGCTCACCATTACTTCATACACGTAACGCTGCGGTTGCATCCGCAGCGTTTTTTTGTTGTTTTCAAAGGTTTGTTGAATTGTAACGGGCGGAGATAATGGTCATGCTTCACTGCTGCTTGCACGTAGCTGAAAACAGTTGTGATGTATGTTACAATGGCTCTAAAAAGAGCACCGATGCTCGCGGATAGGGGCAGCGAATGGATGAGTGATGCCAAATGGATGGAGCAGCTTCAAGGTATACTGGATTGCTCGCTCAGACAATTTCAATTACCTGTTAGCGATTGGAGATCGAATGGAACGAAGACGAATAGAGCAACCAAATCTTCTCGATCAACGTCTGCGATTAAAGTTGGAGAACATATGGTGGGGCAGGAAGGACAACTCTGGTTTGCGCTGTATGCAGACGGGGATGCGATAACCGTTCTTGAGATTGGCAAGCATCAATTGTCTGAGACAGAGAAGAGGCTGCTTGGATGGATGATTTCGTTATTGAAGTCAACCCAATCTGCTGCTGCCTCCAATGTTACAGAGTCGGAGCGTTATGCAAGGGAATTGGGAGCATGGATAACAGAGCAACTGGAGCTTCCCGATACACAGCTCTCTGTACCGGAGCATCTGATGGCAAGAGGAAGGCTGTTCTCAAGCATGATTCCATTCCTGCTTGTCTGTGAACAGGCGGATGCTGCCGGCTCTAGCTACATGGAGCTGGAGAAGCTGCTGCGCTCTTTTCTAGCCGATGATGTCATGCTTGTTCCGTTGAAGCAGCAGGAATGGCTCGTGCTTGGCCCAGTATCCTTGATCCGTGACGCTCAATCAGAGGAGCGAGAAGGGGATCAGGAGGAGTCGGTTGAAGAGAGTCTGGCGTCGATAACGCTTGGCCTGCAGGAAATGCTGACCAGTGAATGGATTGGGGAATGTCATTTGGCGGTCTCGCAGCCTATTTCTCCGGCAAGCTCTATAATTGCCACCACGGCTTTGCTAAGGGAAACGATTCATCTAGGCAGAACCTTTCATGTGGGAACTAATATTCATCTTCCATGGCTGCTTCATTTGGAGCGCCTGCTGAGCACAATTCCTGAGAATCAACGGGCAAAGTTTGTCGAACAAGCGCTCAAACGGACGGACTTTTTTCTGGAGCCGGAAATTTTGTCGACGCTGGAAACTTTCTTCTCCCTGGATTGCAATGTCAGCGAAACGGCTAAGAAGCTGTATATCCATCGTAATACGCTGCTGTATCGGCTGGACAAGCTCAAGCAGGAAACAGAGCTGGATGTGCGGCAGTTTAGCGATGCGGTGCTAATTAAGATCGTGCTGCTTTTGTACAAAGTGACGAAAAGAAAGTAGTTTTTTTGTAAAGTATGTGCATAGTCATATGGCATGGAGTGATATAAGATAAATGTTAAGAAGAACAACTATCCGTTTAGGGGGAAATACACATGGCTGGCGTACGTCTAGAGCACATCTACAAAAAATATGCAGGAACCGATAAAGCATCGGTTACCGACGTTAATCTCGATATTAAGGATAAAGAATTCCTGGTACTCGTTGGTCCGTCGGGTTGTGGTAAATCCACAACGTTGCGTATGATCGCAGGTCTTGAAGATATTACCGAAGGCAAGCTGTTCATTGGCGAGCGCCTTGTAAACGATGTTGCTCCTAAAGATCGTGATATCGCGATGGTTTTCCAATCCTATGCCCTGTATCCGCATATGAATGTGTATCAGAATATGGCATTTGGTCTTAAACTTCGCAAATTCAAAAAAGCGGATATTGAGAAACGTGTTCGTGAAGCCGCTAAAATTCTTGATATCGAGCATTTGCTTGAGCGTAAGCCGAAGGCACTCTCCGGTGGTCAACGTCAGCGTGTTGCCCTGGGCCGCGCAATCGTTCGTGAGCCGCAAGTATTCTTAATGGATGAGCCGCTCTCCAACTTGGATGCCAAGCTTCGTGGTCAGATGCGTGCAGAAATCACGAAATTGACCAAACGTCTTGAAGTTACCGCTATCTACGTAACACATGACCAAATCGAAGCAATGACGATGGGTGACCGGATCGTAGTTATGAAGGATGGCTTCATTCAGCAAGCTGCTTCCCCGGATGAGCTTTACAACCATCCCGTTAATATTTTCGTAGCAGGCTTTATCGGATCGCCTTCCATGAACTTTGTCAACGGTACACTGTCTGATCAAGGCGGCGTTGTTCGTTTCAAAACGAATGGTGTTGATGTTGTAGTTCCAGAAGGAAGATCACAGCTGCTTCGCGACAGAGGCTTGATCGGCAAAGAAGTTATTCTTGGTATGCGTCCGGAAGATCTGCATGAAGAGCCAGTATTCCTGGAAGCATCCCCGAATTCGATCGTTAGCGCTAATGTTGAAGTTGCTGAGAACCTTGGTCACGAAATTCTGTTGTACATGAACGGTGTCGGCAATGATACAGTAATCGCTCGTGTAGACGGTCGTTCCAATGTTAAAGAAGGCGCGAAACTTAAGCTTGCGATTGATATGAACAAAGTTCATATCTTCGATAAAGAAACCGAATTGAATGTATTCGAAACGAAAGAATTGAGTCTTGAGAAAAAATAAATCATCTTTCTCTAAAGGGCATTCGCGGGTAGTATGAATCGTTCCTTCAGGTAGCCGTCCGATTGTATCGGGCGGTTTTTTGTTATGTGTGCTTTATAAAGGAGAAAACCGTTTGGCCTCTATTGACGTCTAATGGAAGTTGGACCTGAAATAAGCGGGAGAGAGGCTGTCTCATGGAAATCTTGACGGATGCTGCCAGGCTGGCTGCCTTGGCTGCCAAAGGGGATGAAGGGGCGTTTGTTACGCTCGTAACGATGGAGAAGAAGCGAATGCTGCGGATCGCTGTCAGTTATTTGCGCAGCGAGTCGGATGCGCTGGAAGCGATCCAGGAAACGGTGTGTCGCGCATGGTTGAAGCGAAGAGACTTGAAGCAGCCGAAGTTTTTTGCAACGTGGTTGATTCGCATTTTGATAAATGTGTGTACGGATGAGCTTAGAAATCGCAAAAAACGGACTGTTGTGGACGATGTCAACAGGTACGGCGGCAAGGGGCAGGAGCAACAATGGCATGATCTTGCGGGGGCAGCGGCAATAAGTCTGGATATGTCCCACGCGGTTGATCAATTATCGGATCATTACAGAAACGTCATTATACTGAAATATTATGAGGACATGACGATCACGGCGATAGCCGAGCTGTTGAACAAACCGGATGGCACGATTCGGACTTGGCTTCACAAAGCATTGAAGCAGCTGCATTCATTCATGAGAAGGACAGAGGAGGTGCCGGTCGTCAATGAACGGAACGAACTCGAATAATGATGTGGTGCGTTGTCTGCAAGCAGACCGCAGCAGGGCAGAGGACGCTGTAAAGCAGGTGGACGATGAGATGCTGGATGCAGCCATTATGAAGGGCTTGGAGCTGGGACGGGCAAAGGGTCATCCCCGACGTCGATGGCATATTCCTATGTGGGTGGCTGCAGCCGCTGTTTGTTTGCTGTTTGTTCTTGTGTTCTCTATTCGAATCTCGCCCGTATTTGCCAATGCATTGAGGGATATTCCTGGATTGAGCGCTTTTGTGAAGCTGATCGAGCATGATCCGGGGCTAAGCTCGGCTTTGTCGGAGGATTATGTTCAACCGCTAGGCATTACGCAGGAGAACAATGATATTCGGCTGACGGTGGAAGGCATTATTGTGGATGAGCAGCGGCTCGTTGTTCTTTATTCAGCGGAGAATGTTATTGAGAATAAAGAAGTGCCGCTGCGCACGATTCAGTTCACAGACGAGAAGGGGAAGGAACTAAGGGGCATTATAAGTTACAACACCCCGCCGGAATATAGCGAGGATGAAAGTGTGAAGAGTCGCAAGGAGGATGTGATTGATATTCGGCTGATACAACCAGATCTATTGCCGAATAAGGTCAAGCTGAAAGCAACCGCAGGCGAGGCGAGCTTCGAGGTTGAACTGCCTATAGACCATTCACGGTTCAAAGGCTTGTCCCGGGAGGTGTCGATCGGGAAGACGATTGAAGTTGACGGACAGCAGATCACATTCGTGCGAGCCAAGCTTAGTCCGCTTCAGATTAGACTGGAGATGAAATATGGGGCGGGCAATACGAAGAAGATCAGCGGGTTCATTGATATGGCAATTGAAGATGAGAACGGGATGCGCTGGCGGATGGATACTGTCTTTGGCTCTAAAGGTGATCAGAGCACAGAATATTTGTTCCAAAGCAGTTATTTTCACCGTCCCAAGAAGCTTGCGATTATAAGTGAAGGCATATATATGACCAAGCGAGGGGAACGTCTTGTTATTGATCTGGACAGCGAGCAGATTGTGCAGGCGCCGGATTCACGGATAGCGCTGCAGAAGGTCGTTGATAAGGGGAACTATAAGCAGCTGTTCTTCACGCTATCTGATCTGGATGATGTTGATATTCAGCGAGGATATTGGTTGACAAATGATGTCTTCACCGATGGTGAAGGCGCGTCACATGGGCTGTATGAAGCGGCAAAATATGATCCGGGCATAACGCTGAGCTTAGGTAGCCGCCAGCAGACGGTACAGATTCCGGTTCCTTCGGGTGAGCTGCCTCAGCCGTTGAGTTTTATACTGGACGATTATCCTGGATATATACGGCACCCATTTCGAATTGACTTGCCTGTGGAATAGAAATGGATGAGCGGCGAAATGAACGGAAACGTTGATTTCGCCGCTTTTTTCCTATACGATGATTACATTGGAAATTATGAGAATCATCATGATTAAAGTTGCTGGCAACGATTGAGGAGGCCGTGGAATGGCTAAGAAGGTTAAAGTTTCCGAGCTTGTTGGGCAGTTACAGCTTGAGATTGTTAGTGGAGAAGATGGACTGAAACGGAATATAACGGTGGATGATTTGTCCCGGCCTGGTCTGGAGATGGCAGGCTACTTCCATTATTACCCGAAGGAACGGGTGCAGATCCTTGGGAAAACGGAGCTTGCCTTCATGGAGACGTTAACGAATGAGGAGCGGATGGACCGCATCGAGCGTCTATGTGATGATGAGACGCCATGCTTCATCATTACACGCGGACTGGAAGCGCCGCAGGAGCTGATCGAGCAGTCAAATTTAAAGAAGATACCGGTTCTTCGCAGTACGGGGGCAACGACGATTCTGCTCAGCCGGATTACGAACTTCCTGGAGAGGAAGCTCGCGCCTTCGGCGACGATCCATGGGGTTCTTGTAGACGTCTACGGCGTTGGCATGCTTATTACGGGCGGCAGCGGCATCGGCAAGAGCGAGACTGCGCTGGAGCTTGTGAAGCGGAGCCATCGACTGGTTGCTGACGACGCGGTTGAAATTCGTCAAACCTCGGATGGACAGCTGCATGGCAGCGCCCCGGAGCTGATTCGGCATCTGCTGGAAATTCGCGGCTTGGGAATCATTAATGTGATGACGTTGTTCGGCGCCGGAGCGGTTCGGACGATGAAGAGGATTAGTGTGGTGATCAAGCTGGAGAACTGGCAGCCTGACAAACAGTATGATCGTCTAGGTCTGGATGAGGAGCTGACGCGTATCATTGATACGGATGTGCCCCTCGTTACTGTGCCGGTACGCCCCGGACGAAACCTGGCGGTTATTATTGAGGTGGCGGCAATGAACTTCCGCTTGAAGCGGATGGGCTACAATGCTGCGCTGCAGTTCACGAACAAGCTGACGGAAACCATTGCGGATGATACGGATGATTTTGATTGATAAAGGAGCTTATTGAGCTATGTTTGCATTGAGTCTGGATTCGATTGCTTTTACACTTGGGCCGCTTACGGTTCATTGGTATGGCATTATTCTTGGAGCTGCCGCACTAGTGGGTCTGCTGCTTGTGGTAAGAGAAGGCAAGCGGTTCGGCTTGTCGCAGGATTTCTTCATGGATCTGGTGCTGCTTGGCGTGCCGTCTGCTATCATTGGCGCCCGGCTATATTTTGTCGCCTTCAAGTGGGATGAGTACAATGATAATTGGCTGGACATATTCAAGATATGGAATGGCGGTATTGCGATCTACGGCGCGTTGATCGGGGCATTCATCTGCGGCTATTTCTACGCTCGCCGCAAAGGCTACAGCTTCCTGCGCATCGCGGATATTTGTGCGCCGGGACTGCTTGTCGGCCAACTGATCGGACGCTGGGGCAATTTCGTGAATCAAGAGGCTTATGGCGGTCCTGTGGAGGAGAGCTTCCTGCGGGATACACTGCATCTGCCCAATTGGATCGTCAATCAAATGAGTATTGAGGGTATATTCCATCATCCTACGTTCCTGTATGAATCATTGTGGAATCTAGTGGGTCTTGGCCTGCTGCTCTTCCTTCGCCGCCGTCCATTCCTGCGTGTCGGAGAGCTGTTGATGAGCTATTTCATCTGGTACTCCATCGGTCGCTTCTTTATTGAAGGTCTGCGCACGGATAGTCTTGCATTCCAAGGTCCATCATGGTTTGCTTCGCTGGTTGACGGCCTGTGGTCGCCAATGACAGCGGTTTTCCAGGCGGGCTATCTGGACCCTGAGTATGGCAATGTGCGTATTTCGCAAGTCGTATCGCTGTTGCTTATTATTGGCGCAGTGGCGTTTATTGTCATTCGCCGCAAGACGGGAGCAGCGAAGGAGCGTTATGCGGACCCTATTATTTCGTTTAAAACAGGGCTCCCTGCGGGAATTGTTGTACAGGATGCAGGCGACGAAGCGGAGGCAGGCGTCAATCGGAATGCCGACAAGGACAAGGGCTCTAAGAAGGAATGAACGTTAAAGGAGAAGCCGTATGACAACTGACATAAGAACGATTCTCTTTGATCTCGACGGCACGATACTCGATACGAACGAACTCATTATTGAATCTTTCATTCAATCGCTTCAGCATGTTGTTCCTGCGCCGTTCGGACGGGAGCATATTATTCCGAGCATGGGACAGCCGTTAGCGGCGCAAATACAGCTGTTCACAGGGCAAGAAGAGGTGTCTCATCTCGTTGCCGCTTATCGGGAGATCAATCTGCGTCTGCATGATGATTATGTGAAGCCGTTCCCAGGTGTGCAGGAGGTGCTGGCAAGACTGCATGGTCATGGCATTCAGATCGGGATCGTAACGACGAAGATGCGGCTGTCAACGGAACGCGGGCTGCGTTATGCGGGGTTGTATGACTATATTATGCCTCGCGGTATTGTAACCCTTGATGATGTCATGAATCCGAAGCCTCATCCTGAGCCTGTGCGGATGGCTGTGGAAGCGCTTGGCGCAGATCCGGCTGCAACGCTAATGGTAGGCGACAGCGTGGTTGATATCGAGGCTGCGGAAGCTGCCGGTGTAGCTTCGGTTGGCGTTGCTTGGTCGCTGAAGGGTGAGAAGACGCTTCGTGAGAGCGGTGCGCGGCATATTATACACGATATGCGCGATCTGTATGCGTTCGTTGGATTGGAGCGGGAGTCGCTTGAGAAACGTTGAGCGATACCCGGTAGAAGGGCCGAACGCGCTCTGGCAGATGTACCGGACCGTGAGCAGGTTTAAGGCGGTGCGCAATTTTATTTTCATCCAAATGACGCGATATTGCCCGTCACTGCCGTTGAAGAACTGGATCTATCGTCGCATACTGGGGATGAAGGTAGGGCGTCATAGCGCTTTTGCCCTGATGGTGATGGTGGATGTGTTCTTCCCTGAACGAATCTCGGTTGGCGACAATTCCATTATTGGCTACAACACGACGATTCTGACGCATGAGTATTTGATCAAGGAATATCGTCTCGGTCATGTGACGATTGGCTCGAATGTGATGATCGGCGCCAATACGACGATTCTGCCAGGTGTGACGATTGGTGATGGGGCTGTCGTTGCCGCTGGTTCGGTTGTACATAAGGATGTGCCTGCCGGCGCGTTTGTCGGCGGGAATCCCGTTCGTGAGCTATCGAGAAAATGATGATGTTGAATAAGCGGGAAGTACCACGCTGTACGGGTCAGGGTTGCGGGTCAGTTTGGCTTGACGAATCCGGTGCGGCGTGGTACTATTACGTCTAAACTCTTTATTTTGGCAGTATGGTAACTTGGTAGTACGTTAATATACTAAAGTATCTGTGGGTGAAAAACTGGATGTCCAAACCTAAAGTATTCGAGAAGCCGATTGGTGCAAAAGACTACTTGCCGCATGCGGTTGGCAAGCTGAGACAGATTGAGAATGAAGTGCTCGCCTGCATGCGTTCATGGGGCTACGAGCAGATTATGACGCCAACGATGGAATATTACGATACGGTAGGTGTCGCAAGCGCGACATCGGATCGTAAGCTGTTCAAGCTGCTTAATAATCGGGGCACGACTCTCGTGCTGCGCTCTGATATGACGGCTCCGATCGCAAGGGTGGTATCTTCGCTGCTTAAAGAGGCGCAGTTTCCTCTACGGCTGTCGTATCACTCCAACGTATTCCGCAGCATTGAAGAGGAGGCCGGTCGCGAGGCGGAGTTCTTCCAGACCGGCGTGGAGCTTGTCGGCGACGCTTCGCCGGAGGCGGATGCTGAGGTCGTAGCGCTGGCCATTGCCTCGCTCCAAGCCGCCGGTGTCGAGCGGTTCAAAATTGCGATTGGCCATGTAGGATTTCTCAATGGTCTATTCGAGGAAACGCTGGAGGGATACGGGGAGGCGGAAGAAGAGCTTAAAGCTTGTCTGCTTGGCCGTGACTATGTCGGCTATCGCGAGCGTCTTCGCGCACTGTCGCTGGCAGAGCCGATTCAACGCGAGCTGGAAGGTATTCTGCGTCTTCGCGGTGGGCAGGAAATCTGCGATCAGGCGCTGCAGCTTAGCGCGAATGCAACGGCGCAAGCGTCGATCCGCCATCTATGCGAGATGTGGGATGTGCTTCGCGCGTATGGCGTATGTGAGCATGTGATGATCGATTTAACGATGATTGGCGATTTTGGCTACTATACTGGCATGACGTTTGAAGGCTATGCGGCTGATCTTGGCTTCCCGGTTGCTAACGGGGGCCGTTATGATAATCTGCTGAAGCAGTTCGGCCGTCCAGCTCCGGCGACGGGGTTCTCTCTGAAGACGACGCGTATTCTGGAGCTGATTGGCGATGATTCTTCATTGACGGAGCAGCGTATTCTGATCGGTTATAATGCTGCCGGACGTGAGGCTGCTTTTGACGAAGCGTTGAGGCTGCGCGATTCCAGCGATGCCATCGTTGTAACGGAGAAGATGGACGCTGCGGCGCGGCTGGATGCTTTGGCTGCAGCTGCCTTGGCGTTGGATACGGACGGCAAGGTTCTGTATAAAGGCGTATCCTTCGGGACCTTCCTGCCGTTCTTCGGCGAGCATGATGGAGGAGGTGCAGGGCAATGAGCAGAATGGAGCGCGACAGCCTCGCAGGAGGCATAGAGACTTCTGGCAAGGGGGAGCTGCTTAAGGTAGCAATGCCCAAGGGACGTATCTACAAGCAGGCATCCAAGCTGTTCCGTGAAGCGGGACTGCCGATTCCAAGCGACTTTGACGATACGCGGAAGCTGATTATTGAGCTGCCTGAAGCCGGCATGTCATTCATTATGGCGAAGCCGGTGGACGTGCCTACTTATGTGGAATACGGTGTCGCTGATATCGGCATTGTAGGCAAGGATGTTCTGATGGAAGAGAATAAGGATGTCTATGAGCTGCTGGACCTCGGTATTGCCAAATGCCGGATGTCGGTCATCGGCTTGCCGGATTGGAAGCCGATTATTAATCCGCGAGTAGCTACCAAGTACCCGAATGTGGCGTCGCAATATTTTCGCGAGCTGGGGCAACAGGTAGAAGTGATCAAGCTGAACGGCTCCATCGAGCTTGCGCCGCTGATCGGCCTGGCCGACCGGATCGTCGATATGGTTGAGACGGGACAGACGCTGCGCGAGAACGGGCTGGTGGAGATGGAGTCGATATTCGGTATTACGAGCCGCCTGATCGCCAACCGCGTCAGCTACCGGATGAAGAACGAAGCGATTCAAAGCTTGTGCGACAAGCTCCAGCAGACTATTGCAGCTGGAGCGGGGAAATAGAAGGAAGCCGCGGTTTGTTGAAGCGGCTTGATATATTGAGCGGCTGCGTGCGGCAGGCGACCATAGGGTCCGCCGTCCCAGCGGCGAGAGGAGCGATGGGGCATGCGTAGGCTGCGAGCGGAGCAGTTTGGGTTGAAGCGCGAGGTGGAGTATGGCACACCTCAGCAGAATGAGACGGTACGGCAGATCGTGGAAGCGGTCCGAACCGAGGGTGATGATGCGCTGCTGCGGTATACGGAGCAGTTGGACCGGACTAAGCTGGATGCTGCGTCATTGCGCGTGACGGAAGCCGAGATTCAGGCGGCCTATGCGAAGGTGGACGACACGTTCCTGACGGCTATTCGGGAAGCGGCCGTTAATATAAGGGTATTCCACGAGAAGCAGCTGCGGCAGTCATGGGTGGATGTGCAGCCTGACGGCACGATGCTGGGGCAGCTGCTGCGACCGCTGAGGCGCGTCGGCGTGTATGTACCCGGAGGAAAAGCTGCGTATCCTTCATCGGTGCTTATGAATGTCATTCCGGCACAGGTTGCTGGCGTGCCGGAGATTGTCATGGTGACTCCGCCGTCAACGGGCGGCAAGGAAGGCATCGATCCGTTCATTCTGGTAGCGGCTGCTGAAGCGGGCGTGAAGGAAATGTATCGTGTAGGCGGCGCGCAGGCTGTTGCGGCGCTTGCATACGGAACAGCGACGATACCGCCGGTCGATAAAATTTGCGGACCCGGCAATATTTATGTCGCACTGGCGAAACGCGCCGTCTTCGGCGCTGTGGACATTGACAGCATCGCGGGGCCCAGCGAGATTGTTGTGCTTGCCGATGACACAGCAAATCCGGCTTATGTAGCTGCAGACCTGCTGTCGCAGGCGGAGCACGATGAAATGTCCTCGGCTATTCTTGTGACAACCTCGGTTACGCTGGCGGATGCGGTATCAGCTGAGGTTGAGCGGCAGCTGTCTCTGCTGCCTCGGGAAGAGATTGCCCGCAAGTCAATTGAACGCAATGGCGCTGTGCTGATGGCGGAGACGCTGGATGAGGCGCTTGCGGTCATTAACCGAATGGCGCCTGAGCATCTGGAAATTATGACAGATGAGCCGATGTCGCTGCTTGGCCGGATTGAGAATGCGGGAGCTATTTTCGTCGGCCCCTACAGCTCGGAGCCGGTAGGGGATTATTGGGCAGGTCCCAATCATATTTTGCCGACGAACGGAACGGCAAGATTCTCCTCGCCGGTGAATGTGGACGATTTCGTGAAGAAGTCGAGTTTGATCTATTACAGCAAGGATGCTCTATTAGCCAGCGGCGACAAGATTATGACTTTGGCCCGTCATGAAGGGCTGGAGGCGCATGCCCGCGCGATTGAAATCCGTTTGGAGCAGGAACGCGGTTGATGTAGGTGAATGAGTCCCATTATTGGGAATTATATATTAAGGAAGAAGGTACTTTCATGGCGGATCAAGTTACCCGTGCAGCCGATGTGGCGCGCAAGACGAATGAAACGGACATTAAGCTGGCATTTGCAATCGATGGCAGCGGCGTGTCGAAGCTCGAAACGGATGTGCCGTTTCTGAACCATATGCTGGATCTGTTCACGAAGCACGGACAGTTCGATCTGAACGTGGAAGCGCGCGGCGATGTTGATATTGACGACCACCACACGGTGGAGGATATCGGTATCTGTCTCGGTCAGACCATTCAGGAGGCGCTGGGCGACAAGCGCGGCATTAAACGTTACGCGTCTGTATTCGTTCCAATGGATGAGGCGCTGGCTCAGGTGGTCATTGATTTGAGCAACCGTCCTCATTTTGAATATCGCGCCCAGTATCCATCGGCCCAGGTTGGAAGCTTCCAGGTCGAGCTTGTTCATGAATTCCTATGGAAGCTGGCCCTTGAAGCGCGTATGACGCTTCACGTTATCGTTCATTATGGCGCCAATACGCATCATATGATTGAAGCGGTGTTCAAAGCGCTTGGGCGGGCTCTCGATGAGGCCTCAAGCATTGATCCTCGCGTGCAAGGAGTACCTTCGACGAAAGGAGTGCTGTAGATGATCGCGATTATCGACTACGGCATGGGTAATTTGCATAGCGTAAGCAAGGCTGTGGAGCGTCTTGGCTATGAGGCAATCGTAACAGCAGACGCGAAGGAAATCATGGAGGCGGATGGCGCTATTCTTCCGGGTGTCGGCGCCTTCGGCGATGCGATGCAGAATCTGCAAAATACGGGTCTGGATGAAGTGACCAAGTTCTACGCTTCCTCTGGCAAGCCGCTGCTGGGCATTTGTCTGGGCATGCAGCTATTGTTCAGTGAGAGCCAGGAGTACGGGCCGCATAAGGGGCTTAATCTGCTGCCTGGTGCGGTTATTCGTTTCCAGGGTGATTTCAAGGTTCCGCACATGGGCTGGAACAGACTATCGTTCCGTCAGGAGAATCCGCTCTTCGCAGGGCTTGAGGAAGGTCATGTCTATTTTGTCCACTCCTTTCACGCGAAGCCGGAGCAGGCAGCTGATCTGCTCGCTACGACGGATTATAACGGACAAGTAACGGCCATTGTCGGCCGTAATAATGTGTATGGCATGCAGTTCCATCCTGAGAAGAGCGGCGAGCTGGGGATGAGCCTGCTCCGCAATTTCCTGGGACTTGCAGTTGCTAGCAAAGTGGTGCTTTAATCGATGCGTCTGACTAAGCTATGAAGAGAGGCTTGGACAGGCGCTCAAATCATGAATGCTATCTTGCTATCGAATCGTTTACAGAAGGAGGCGGCATCCCATGCTGGCCAAGCGAATAATCCCATGCCTTGATGTGAAGGATGGGCGAGTGGTGAAGGGCGTGAATTTCGTCAATTTGCGCGATGCAGGCGATCCTGTTGAGCTTGCGGCTACTTATGACAAGGAAGGCGCGGATGAGCTGGTATTCCTCGATATATCGGCTTCTATCGAAGGAAGAGCGACTATGGTGGAGGTCGTCAAGCGGACAGCGGGCGAGATTACGATTCCGTTCACGGTTGGCGGCGGCATCTCCCATGTGGATGACATGAAGCGGCTGCTTCGTGCCGGAGCGGATAAGATCGGCATCAATACCGCTGCAGTCATCAATCCATCGCTCGTCAAGGACGGCTCGCGCAAATTCGGCTCCCAATGCATCGTCGTTGCTATTGATGCGAAGTTCAACCCCGAGTGGGGCGAATGGGAAGTGTATACGCACGGTGGACGGAAGGCTACAGGCACTCGGGCATTGGCTTGGGCAAAGGAAGTCGAGCAGCTTGGCGCTGGAGAGATTCTGCTGACGAGCATGGATGCAGACGGAACAAAGGATGGCTTCGATCTGAAGCTGACTCGCGCCGTATCCGAGTCGCTGAGTATTCCTGTTATCGCCTCTGGCGGCGCTGGACGGGTGGAGGATTTCTACAAGGTGTTCCAGGACGGCCGCGCGGATGCAGGCCTTGCTGCGACTATTTTTCACTATAAAGAAATGACGATTCGCGATGTTAAGGATGATCTAAGACAGAGGGGAGTAGAGGTACGATGAGCAGCGCATACGATAAGGCAGTCAGTGAGATCAAATGGGACGAGGCTGGCCTTGTTCCGACAATTATTCAGGATGCTGTCAGCAAAGAAGTGCTCATGATGGCTTATATGAACCGTGAATCGCTCGGGAAATCAATCGAATCAGGTGAAACCTGGTTCTGGAGCCGTTCCCGGAGTGAGCTCTGGCATAAGGGCGCTACAAGCGGCCACATTCAGCGCATTGTATCGATGCATTATGATTGTGATGGTGATACGCTGCTTGTACGCGTGGAGCAGAATGGCGCTGCCTGTCATACGGGAAGCTACAGCTGCTTCTTCAACAAGGTGGAGGGCATTGCTGGAACTGAAGCTGCGGATGAAGCGTTGGCGGCGGTTCCGACAGGAGATCGTTTCGCCATGCTCAACCAGCTGGAGGCCGTTATTGCCCAGCGGTATGCAGAGCGTCCGGAAGGCGCTTATACGACCTACCTGTTCGAGAAAGGCGTCGACAAAATTCTCAAGAAGGTCGGCGAAGAGGCGGCAGAGGTTATTATTGCCGCGAAGAATAATGACAAGGACGAGCTGCGCTACGAAGCCAGCGATCTCATCTTCCATCTGCTGGTGCTGCTGCGTGAGCAGGGTGTACCGCTTGATGATCTGATGGCGGAGCTGGGACGTCGTCACAATAAATCGAAGCAGTCCTCCTAATTAGGCTTGCCGCTCCAACGTTGCTTGAACCACCTGCGCTGCCGCAGAAGTCAGGCCATTTGAGGGAAGTCCAATGGATTAATCACAACGGTTATGCTGCATCAGCCGTTTGACACCATCTCTTATTGCTATGTTACTGACTGCAAAAATACAGTTAACTTGGCCGAAAATGACCCCTTCAAGCGATTTACCTGCAAAAGTGCAGCAAAAAAGCAGAGAAGTACGGTAAATGCTAGGTTCTGGGCGATGTTTGATGTATTTTTGCAGGTACTCTGTCTGCGAGCAGTTGTTTTTGATGCAGGTGATGTATTTTTGCAGGTACTCCGTCTGCCATCAGCTGTTTTTGATGCAGGTGATGTATTTTTGCAGGTGGGCGTTGTGGGCTTTAGGAGTTTGTGCAGGAATTCAGCAGCATGCGGCGGTTGTTCATTCAAAAACTGTCATAGAAGTGGATTCTGGAAGCAAGGAGGTGCCGGGGCTTTGTTGATCGATTATCATACGCATCATGCAAGATGCGGCCACGCTGTCGGCGAGCTGGAGGAGTATGTGAAGCGGGGTATCGAAATCGGCCTTCACGAGATTGGCTTGTCGGATCATATGCCGCTGCTTCACGTCGATCCTGCCGATTATTATCCTGAGATGGCTATGCCGATGGAGGAGCTCCCTCGTTATGTAGAGGAATGCTTCGGGCTGAAAGAAAAGTACAAGGGCCAGATTAATGTCCGCGTCGGTCTCGAAGGGGATTATATCGAGGGCTGCGAGGATGCGATCCATGCAATCGTCTCGGCATATCCATGGGACTACGTTATCGGCTCTGTTCATTTTCTCGGGACGTGGGACGTGACGGATTTCCGTCAGACTGCGGGCTGGGACGGCCAGGACCGAATGGCGGTGTATGAACGCTACTATGACGCAGTCGGCAAAGCGGCGGCTACCGGGTTCTATGATTATATCGGACATATCGATGTGATCAAGCGTTTCGGCTACAAGCCAGATGGCGATGTGACGGATATGGAGGATGCTGCGCTGGAGGCTGTGAAGAGGGCGGGAATCGCGATTGAGCTGAATGCTTCCGGTCTTCGAACTCCGGCGGCGGAAATGTTCCCAAGCCGCAGAATGCTGGAGCGCGTGCTCGATCTGGGTATTCCGCTGACGATCGGCTCAGATGCGCATCACCCGGAAAGACTTGGACAATATTTAGATGAAGCGCGCGCGCTGTTGAAAGAGGTCGGATTCAGGCAACTGGCGACCTTTGAAGGGCGAAAACGGCGAATGATTGATTTTTGAATTATTCGTGAATCCATGTATAATGAAAGATGTCGAAACAAGCTGTGCATACGAACGCAAATCTAGTGGTTTAATCGCTCAGGAGGGTATCATGTTTAGCGACAAGTTCCGTCTTTTCTCTGGTTCTTCGAACCAAAAGCTTGCCGAAAGCATCAGTTCCGAACTCGGAATGCCGCTCGGCAAAATCAAAGTGTCCCGCTTCAAGAGCGGCGAGATTTATGTTCACTATGAGGAGACCATTCGCAACTGCGACGTCTTCATTCTCCAGTCATTCTCGCACCCGATCAATGATCATTTTGTGGAATTGCTCGTCATGATTGATGCGGCCAAGCGCGCTTCGGCACGTACGGTTAACATCATAATGCCCTACTACGGCTATGCGCGTCAGGAGAGAAAGGCGGCGCCACGTGAGCCGATATCAGCAAAAATGCTTGCGGATGTCCTCACGACGGTGGGCGCCAACCGTGTCATTACGGTTGATCTTCATGCGCCGGCGATCCAAGGATTCTTCAATATTCCGGTCGATCACCTGACAGCGCTAGACATCATCAGTGATTACCTGAAGGGCAAGAACATCAAGAATCCGGTCGTTGTATCTCCAGATGCCGGTCGTGCATCGACGGCTGAGAAACTGGCGAACTATTTGGACTCGCCTTTTGCCATCATGATTAAGAAGCGTCCTGCTCACAATGAATCGGTCATTACTCATGTTATCGGTGACGTAACAGGTCAAACGCCGATCATTATCGAGGATATGATTGATACGGGAACGACGATTGTCAATGTCGTGGAAGGCCTCAAGGAACGCGGCGCGGAGGATGTCTATGTATGCGCTACGCATCCACTCTTCTCCGGACCCGCCCTGCAGCGGTTGGATCATCCTAATATTAAAGAAGTCGTCGTTACGGACACGATATTGCTTCCTGAGAATCGATCGGAACGATTTACGGTCCTTTCGGTTGCGCCAATGCTGGCTGAAGCAACCCGGATCATCGTGCAAGGCGGCTCTATCAGTACGCTATTCAAAAATGCCGGTGTGTAGGTAGCATCGGTACGACGAGCGATCTGGCAAGGCACAGCTAAAGGCGAACCTGTGGGGCTGTCCCAATTAGTAGTCAACTACTTTTGGGGCAGCCTCATTGCAGATGCTGTTCGATTGGAACGATCATGCTATACCGCTTACAACCTAATTAACGACCGCGAATAGCGGCTCGGCATTCCCTTGAATCGCGGGTCCTCATGCGAATAACGAACGCTTATCCTGTCAAGGCGGCGTATTTGTTGCGCAGGTCGTCCGCGATTTTCCCACATATTCTTTCGTGTATGGAATCGTCGTGCTGTGGTATAATCGTAGCAACTTTGATGTACCGGGGAGGTGCCTTGCGGATGAAAGAAAAGAAACGGGCGGCTGCCAGTCATAAAACGAAAGTAATACCGATTCAATGGGACGCAACGTTCTTCTTCGAGCGAGCTGTTCGTTCGCTGGATCGTTATCATTATGACAAGGCACTGAAATATTTCGGGCGCGCCGTTGAATATGAGCCGGATAATCCGGTCAACCATTGCAATATGGCGGGCATCCTTTCGGAGATGGGCGATTATGAGGAATCCAACCGGATTCTCTTGAAGATCGTTGAAGATTTGGACCCAACGATGACGGAATGCCACTTTTATATGGCGAACAATTATGCCAATATGGAACGGTATGAGGATGCAGAGGACTCGTTAATCCGATATTTGCAGGAGGACTCGGACGGGCAGTTTCTGGACGAAGCGGAAGAGATGATGGATTTGCTTCATTTCGAGCTTGAGCGCCCGACTCGGCTTGCTTTCATTAAAGCCCGTGAAGGCTACTACGAGCATGATCGCGCAAGGGCGATGCTGGAGGAAGGCAAGTTCGTTGAAGCGGTCAAGCTGCTGGAAGGGATTGTCGAGAAGAACGGTGAATTTCTGGCAGCTCGCAATAACTTGGCGTTAGCCTATTATTATATGGGCATGTTCGAGAAGGCGATGACGACGATCCAAGAGGTTCTGGACAGGGAGCCCGGAAATTTGCATGCATTGTGCAATCTGGCGATCTTTTATCAGCATGAAGGCAATACGGAGGCGCTGGAGCCGCTAGTAGCGCTGCTGTGCAAGACGATTCCGTTTCATCAGGAGCATGTGTTTAAGCTGGCCACGACGATGGGTATATTAGGCGAGCATCGGGAAGCGCACCGACATTTCGTGCGGCTGCTGAAGGATGGCTCGCTCCGTTCTGATGCGTGCCTTTATCACTATACTGCGGTTGCTGCATGCAATATCGGACGGCTGGAGGAAGCGCAGCGGATGTGGCAGCAAGCCAGCAAGCTTGATCCGGCATCCAATGTGCCAGACTATTATATGGAACAGCTGGCTCTCTTCAGGAGCGGAGGCCAAACGGCGCCGACCAGCTATCATTACCACCTTCCCTTCGAGGAGCAGTTCAAGCTCTGGGAGAAATCCAGTGATACGATTCCCGACCATCTGAAGCGTGATCCGCTCGTTCGTTCTTCGTTCTTCTGGGCACTGCGCCATGGGGATCGTTATACGAAACTGCAGGTTATTCAAGCCTTAGGCATGATTGCGGACAATGAAGTGAAAGATGCGCTGCGCCATTTCATTATGGAGCCGCTGGAAGATGATTATTTGAAGCGGATCGCCATATTCGTGCTCCGTTCGATTGGCGTGCATGAATCGCTGGAGGCGATCCTGGAAGGTAAGGAAACGGTTATTGAGCATAGCCGGATGCCGTCCCGATTGCCGGTATGGGAAGATAAATGGCAGGAAGTGCTGGAAGCCGCGCTTCTTCGCATGAACAAGCATTATGACCTGGTGCAGCAGCATGATCTGCTGACGCTTTGGATCGAGTTCCTGTCGCGCGTCTATCCGGAAGTGCCTAAACTCGGGAAGGTAGAGGGCTGGGCGGCAGCACTGGAATATTTGACGGCGAAAATGCACAGGCGGGCGATCTCCTATCATGAGGTATCCCAGCGATATGGCATTTCCATTGCGACGGTAAGCAAATGCTCGAAGCGTATAGATGAAATATGTGGGATTAAGGAAAAGATGAAATTAATTTTCCCTGCTTTGGCTGATTCTAATAATGAACGATAAAATTTGAACAGACGTTTTTGAAGGAGGCAATTAACATGTATAAATCCATCATTATCGGTACGGGTCCGGCTGGGCTGACAGCCGCCATTTATCTGGCTCGCGCAAACATGAGCCCACTCGTTATTGAAGGTCCAGAGCCAGGCGGCCAGTTGACGACGACGACAGATGTTGAGAATTTCCCAGGCTTTCCTGATGGGATCATGGGCCCTGATCTGATGGCGAACATGCGCAAGCAAGCGGAGCGATTCGGCGCTGAATTCCGTACCGGTTGGGTCAACTCTGTTGATACTTCCAAGCGTCCATTCACGCTACAGGTTGAAGGACAAGGCGAGCTGCAGGCGGAGACACTCATCATATCCACGGGAGCCTCGGCCAAGTATCTTGGAATTGCCAATGAGAAGGAGAATATCGGCCGCGGTGTCAGCACTTGCGCGACTTGTGACGGATTCTTCTTCAGAGGCAAGAAAATCATTGTTGTCGGAGGCGGCGACTCTGCAATGGAAGAAGCGAACTTCCTGACGCGGTTCGCATCAGAGGTTGTACTGGTCCATCGCCGTGAGGAAATGCGCGCTTCGAAGATTATGCAGGACCGCGCTCGCGAGAACAGCAAGATCAGTTGGGCGCTTAACCAGACGCCGCTTGAGGTAGTAGCAGGGGATCAGGGCGTGACTGGGCTGAAGGTCCGCAACAATGAGACGGGTGCAGAGGAAGTCATCGAGACGAATGGCATCTTCGTAGCAATCGGCCATACACCGAATACAAAATTCCTTGACGGTCAGCTGGATACGGATGAGACGGGATACCTGCTTGTGAAGCCGGGAACGTCGGAGACGAATATTCAAGGCATCTTCGCTTGCGGCGATGTTCAGGATCATAAGTACCGTCAAGCGATTACGGCTGCGGGCAGCGGCTGTATGGCCGCGCTTGATTGCGAGAGATTCCTTGAAGAGAACGCTGTTCATGACTGGAGTCAATCGGTTTAAGCTGCATAAATGCAATATCTGACCATGCGAGAGTGGGATGAGGTCAGATTGACGACGCTGCCTGAGGAGAAGGGCGGCGTCGCTTCATGTAAGAGGCTGGCAGGCAAACCCTTGCCGAAGGCGGTTTTGATACCCTTGACCACTATGGAATGTTCAATTATAGTGGGAGCAGAAGTATGACATACCTATATTGTAGAGGTGGATTAGTGAATGTCTGAGAAGATTGTTGTTGGTGTTGATATCGGCGGAACCGCCATTAAAGTTGGTATTTGCAGCATTGATGGAGAGCTGCTCCATACGTTTGAAGGTCCGACAGAAGTAGAAAAGGGAAGCGACACGATCTGCAGCAACATCGCTCAATATGCGCGCGATATTGTCGAACAATCCCCATTCAGCTGGGAGCAGGTGGAGGGAGTCGGCATCGGCATCGCAGGGTTCCTCGATATTCCGAACGGAATCGTCAAATTCTCGCCAAACTTGCCCTTGCAGAATGTGAGCTTGAAGGCTTATCTGGAAGAGAAGCTGGAGAAGAAGGTGCTTGTCAATAACGATGCCAATGTGGCGGCGCTCGGCGAGGCATGGGCTGGCGCTGGCAAGGGTGTCGAACACTGCGTCTGCTACACGCTTGGTACTGGTGTAGGGGGCGGCGTTATTATAGGCGGGAGAATCGTCGAGGGCTTCAACGGAATGGCTGGCGAGCTGGGCCATATGTCTATCGTTCCGGATCTGGAAGCGATCCAATGCGGCTGCGGCAAGATGGGCTGTCTGGAATCGGTATCGTCGGCAACAGGCATCATTAAGATGGCCAAGGATGCTGTAGAACGCGGCGACCGCACCTCGTTGTCCTTTGTAGAGAACATTATGGCGAAGGATGTGATCGATGCGGCAAAAGCCGGCGATGAGGTGGCGATTCGTATCGTTAATCGCGCAGCATTTTATCTGGGCAAATCAATGGCTCTGATGGCGGTTGTCCTTAATCCGCAGCGCTTCATTATTGGGGGCGGCGTGTCCAAAGCCGGGGAATTCCTGTTCGAGCAAATTCGGGAAGTGTTCCACAAGTTCACACCGGAAAGCGCGCAAGAGGGTGTTGAGATCGTACCTGCTGTTCTAGGCAACAATGCTGGAGTCGTAGGGGCGGCGGGTCTTATTATTCGTTCTTAATTCAGCGGACGTTCGTGGGGAGGAATAGACAATGGATGCGGGAACAGCGAAAGCGAAGCTGGTCATTATCACAGGAATGTCTGGTGCGGGCAAGACGATTGCGGTGCAGAGTCTGGAGGATCTCGGATTCTTCTGCGTCGATAATTTGCCGCCGGTCCTTATTCCTAAGTTTGCCGAGCTCATCGAGCAGTCGAATGGCAAAATAGGCAAGGTGGCTCTTGTGATTGATCTGCGGGGACGCGAGTTTTTCACGGCGTTGTCGGAGTCTCTCAGCTATGTGAAGGATCATTTTACGATTGGATATGAGATTCTATTTCTTGATGCGACAGACAGCGTTCTCGTTCAGCGGTATAAAGAAAGCCGCAGACGCCATCCGCTTGCCCCCGAAGGGCTGCCGCTGGAGGGCATTAAGATGGAGCGGCGCATGCTGGAGGATTTGAAGGGCTGGGCAACACAGGTTATCGATACGAGCAGCCTCAAGCCTGTCCAGCTTAAAGAGCGTATTATATCGCGGTTTACGAATGCGGACCTCAATACGATATCGATTAATATTACTTCATTCGGCTTCAAATACGGAATTCCGATAGATGCAGATTTGATCTATGATGTCCGGTTTCTGCCGAATCCGCACTATGTGGATCATCTCCGTCCGAACACAGGACAGGACCCGGAAGTCTATGATTATGTAATGAAGTGGCCGGAGACGCAAGCCTTTCTTACCAAGCTGCTCGATATGCTGCAGTTCCTCATTCCGCTCTACCGCAAGGAAGGCAAGAGCCAGGTGGTTATCGGAATCGGATGTACAGGCGGCAAGCATCGTTCCGTCGCCATTGCTGAATATTTAAGCCGGATGCTCGGGAGCAGCGATACGGAAGCTGTACGTGTTAGCCATCGCGATTCTGATCGCGACCGGCACTGAGGTGGACATGGCAAAATCCAATAAGAAGCCTCAGCTTCCTCGTATCGTTGTGATGGGCGGCGGAACGGGGCTATCGGTTATGCTGCGCGGCTTGAAGGAAAAGCCGCTGGACATAACGGCGATTGTGACCGTAGCGGATGATGGCGGCAGCTCGGGCATTTTACGAAATGAGCTGCATATTCCGCCGCCTGGGGACATTCGCAATGTGCTCATTGCTCTGGCCGATGTAGAGCCACTTCTCTCCGATATGCTGCAGTACCGCTTTAGCAACGGGACTGGTCTTGCAGGCCATAGTCTTGGCAATTTAATGCTCGCCGCTATGACCGATATTTCAGGAGACTTTGTCAGCGGTGTTCGCGAGCTTAGCCGAGTTCTTGCCGTGCGTGGCCGAGTGCTTCCGGCTGCCGGGCAGGCGATTATTCTGCATGCTGAGATGATAGATGGAACAATCGTCTCTGGCGAATCCAACATTCCCAAGGCAGGCAGGGCGATCAAGCGTGTATTTATCGAGCCATCAGATGTCGAGCCGCTTGAAGAAGCGGTGGAAGCAATCCGCAGTGCGGATGCCATTCTAATCGGACCAGGCAGCTTATACACGAGTATTATTCCAAATCTGCTCGTTCCCAAGCTTGCGGAGAGCATTGTGGCGTCAGATGCGGTCAAAATGTTCGTATGCAATGTTATGACTCAGCCGGGCGAGACGGATAATTATTCGGTCAGCGATCATTTGGATGCTGTACATGCACATATTGGTCATCATCTATTCGATTATATTATCGTTAACGATGGAGAAATTCCGCCGCAGGTTCAACTGAAATATGCGGAGCTCGGCGCAAAGGCGGTCCATCTTGATTTAGAGGAAGTAACACGTCGTGGATACAAGGTGATTGCCGACAGGCTTGTCTTGTTCCGAACTTATTTGCGGCACGATGCGGCTAGACTTAGCCATCATATTTATCAATTGGTGGAAAGCTGGATGGAGAGAAAGGGGTGATATGAGGTGTCTTTTGCGGCTCAAACGAAGAAAGAATTAACGCTTATCGAGGCTGAGCCGTGCTGTGAGATTGCGGAGCTGTCCGCTCTCATTCGGATGAATGGGTCTGTTCAATTATCCAGCCGCAAAGTCATTCTCGATATCTCCACCGAAAATGCCGCTATTGCCAGAAGGATCTATTCGCTTATCAAGAAGCTGTTTGCGGTTCATACGGAGCTTCTTGTACGCAAGAAAATGAGACTTAAGAAAAATAATGTCTACATCGTGCGGATTCCGATCAAGGTACAGGAAATTCTAAACGAGCTGGGCATTGTATCTGAAGGTTTCATGTTCAACCAGGGCATCGACAAGGAGATGATTCGCAAGCCATGCTGCAAGCGGTCGTATCTAAGGGGTGCATTTCTTGCCAGCGGTTCTGTGAACAATCCTGAAGGTTCTTCTTACCATCTGGAGATCTCCACCATGTACGAGGAGCATTGCAAGGCGCTCGTGGAGCTGGCCAACAAGTTCGATCTGAATGCCCGCTGTATTGAGCGGAAGAAGGGCTTCATCTTCTATATGAAGGAAGGCGAGAAAATTATCGAGCTTCTGAGCATTATTGGGGCCCATCAGGCATTGTTCAAATTCGAGGATGTACGTATCATGCGGGATATGCGGAACTCTGTTAACCGTATTGTAAATTGCGAAACAGCGAATTTAAACAAAACGATTGGTGCTGCTGTTCGGCAGATCGATAATATTAAGCTGCTTCAGAAGTCCGTTGGATTGGAAAGTCTTCCAGATAAGCTGCGTGAGGTTGCGGAGATCCGCTTGCAGCATCCGGACTTGAATCTGAAGGAAGTCGGAGAGATGCTCAAGGGGACAGTCAGCAAATCAGGTGTGAACCACAGACTGCGCAAAATCGACGAGATGGCGGAAAAAATCAGGAACGGTTAGGCAGAAGGCTAGTGATGTTGTCATAAAAGTGGTATAATGGTGTGAAAAATATGTTTACGTTATCAATATAAGAGTTTATTCCGTATAGGGGGTAAGGTTTCCATGACAAGGCATCCGGTTGTCGTTCGACTTAAGACAGGTCTCCATGCAAGACCGGCCGCACTTTTCGTCCAGGAAGCGAATAAGTTTTCTTCCGAAGTGTTCGTCGAGAAAGACGATAAAAAAGTGAACGCAAAATCGATTATGGGGATTATGAGCCTGGCAATCAGCTCCGGTACAGAGGTAACGATCAGCGCGGAAGGTTCGGATGCCGACCAGGCTGTAACCGCTTTAGTCAATTTGGTCAGCAAGGAAGAGTTGGAAAACCAATAATACAGTGAAAAGAAGCTCCCTTCGGGGAGTTTTTTTATTGGCCTCCAGTTTCTGCAACAATGATGGAGCTCGTATCGTCTTAGAGGATACTACAGGTGAGGAGATGATTGGACAATGGATAATCAGGTGAAAAATTCTTTTGCAGATGGCAATGGTCAGCGAGGCAAAGGATTTCGCAAATACACGATGCTGTTGATTGTGCCAGCGCTAGCAGTCGCTGTGGGTGTGGGATCTTTGCTGGGAGCAAGCGGTGGCAAGGATGAGGTGTATGCACTTGAAGCAGCTGCGAATGTGCAGAAGGGGCTGATTACAGTATCCGGTGAAGGAAAGCTGCAGGCTGCTCCTGATGTTGCCTATATTCAGCTTGCTATCGAGACTCGCGCTGCGACAGCGAAGGAAGCACAGTCCAAGAACGCGACTAAATTCGCGGCTTTGAAGAAAGTGCTGTTTGAGACACATAAGCTGGCAGCTAAGGATGTGCAGTCTACTGGTTTCTCGGTGCATCCTGACTATCAATACAACAATAAGGATGGCACAAGCAAGATTGTAGGCTATATCTCTGCGCACAGTATTCGAATCACTACACGTGATCTGGAAGGAACGGGACAACTGCTTGATGATCTGTCAGCAGCAGGGGCGAATCGTGTGGATGGAATTCAGTTTGATACAGAGAAGGGAGAGCAATACGAGCTTCAGGCGTTAGGCAAGGCGATGGAGAATGCGAAAGCGAAAGCGGAAGCGCTGGCAAAAGCTGCGGGGCGTCAAGTCAAAGGGGTAGTTAATATCTCGGAGAGCAATGCCAGCAGCGGCCCTATTCCTTACTATGGAAACTACAGTTTGGCGAAGAATGAGGCGGCAGATACAGCAGCTCCAACTTCGATTCAAAGCGGGGAGATCTCGCTGTCTAGTAATGTGACCGTCGTTTACGAAATGCAATGAGTAGAACAAAGAACGGGGCCTTCTCTGGAGAAAGCCCCGTTCTTTGTTACGTCTTAATTGATCATGGAATTATAATGCTGCTCATTGCTTGGGGTCAGTCCGCGTTGATCGATTGCCTGTTCAATTAGCGCAATGAATTCTTCTGACAGACGCATAGCTTTGGCTTCATGGTATACTTCAATCAGATGAGTGTCGCTAAGCGGACGCAATAGTAATGATTTGTCCTGCATAGGCAGAAACAGCTGTTGTGTTTCCTGAGTCTCATTTGTGTGGCGTTCGAAAGGTTGCTCATATACTGGCGCATAGGGAGTGAATTTACGTCCAGGTTCACTGGATCGGATGAAATTTCGCACGCTCGCGAATGGATTGGATAGTTTCATGCGTGTGCAACTCCGTTAATTAGATTTCGTATTGAATGGCCCAAGTGACGGGGAATATGGAATCATTTAGTACATATTAACATGAAATTAAGACATCGTCGTTATGGATTCATCCGTACGAATTTTTCTTGACAGAAAAGAAATAATGTGTTTATTGGGTCTTTTTAGGAGATGAAAAGGAGGCTGTCCCAGTAATAGGTTAGCTCCTATTGGGACATTCATATCGCTTATGATGATGAGCAAATGGCGCATTTGGCAGGGGCACCTTGTGCAGCTCCCAGCGTGTAATCCGCTGCGCAGGCAGAAGGATCCTCCGATCGCTGTTGTTCCCGGAGTTCCTGATAATAGAGGCAAGGTTGAAATCCGGGAACAATGGCGAACGCTGAGGCTCCTACAGGTTCCTTCTGTTTCGCACCTTTGTTCTTTTCTTATACCCAAACCCAAACCCAAACCCAAACC
>NZ_CAKMMF010000048.1 GCF_927798095.1 Paenibacillus plantiphilus
TAACCGGAAGCGAATCCACGGTTCATTGGGTTACCTATCTCCTGACCGATTTGAAGCTGAGTACTATAAAAGCATTTGTAAGCAACGTTAGTTGGTGTCTACTTTCTTGACAGAGGTCCAATTGCCTACTTACAGCGACAATGTGCCTGTGCTGTATTGGAACCGCGACACATCATCGCATACAGTATATGGAAATCGCATTGTTGTAAGCCGTAAGCCTATAGGCAAGCTGCCTTTTTCAGCTTGTTCGCTCTATCCCTTGCATGACGGATGATGATCGTGCAACAAATCCATAGCATTGCTTCGTGTTATATAAAGTAGCCTCCAGACAGAACGATGGAGAGGTGGTTGCCGAGCAGTCCTCCAGCAGAATCGCGTCATAACCGAGACAGACCGCGTCCTCCAGCGTAGCCATTACGCATTGATCAATGTTGACTCCCGCGAAGAATAACGTTTGGATGCCCATGTTGCGCAAAATAGAATCCAACGGCGTATCCCAAAATCCGCTCATCCGGTACTTGTCCACCCGAATATCCGACGGCTCCGCATGCAGCGACTCCACAAGAGCAGCTCCCCATCCCTCCTTTTGCAGGACAGGCGAGCCATTGCCCGGAAGCGGATCACCGAGCCCGTTCCCTGTACCTGATGAGTTGTACACATGCTGCAGGGATGGGCTTATATTCAGCTGATCCGCGCGATTGCCCCAGTTCACCCACAGAACAGGAACGCCTTCGCGCCGAAGCGCGGGCAGCAGCCGATTGAGCGGTTCCACAGGCTGACTCGCCCCGGATACATCAACGCCAATATGATGCAGCCAGCCGCCCTCGGTGCAAAAATCATTTTGCATATCAATAACGATAATTGCCGACTTGTTCAGATCCACCGTTACATCCTGCGGCTCTGCAGCGAAAGTAACAGGCCGGACGGGGAGAGCAGGACTCGTAAGATCAGCCCGATGCTCATCCACCATCCAATGTCTCCTGCCCGTTCCAAGCTTGTTCATGCCTCCACCTCGCTTCTTATTGGGCCGGAAGGAATTCTGTCGTGAACGCCTTCGTCACGTCCTGATCCTTCTTCAGCAAATCTACGAATTTCATCGCCTCGTACAGCTCCGTCCAGCGCGCTTCGGTCATATAGCCAATACCGTTCGTCGCGGCATCGCCGTCAACGGTCAGCGGCGTTTGAATTTCCCAGCCGTATTTGGCCCCGTCCATATCCAGATCGCGGTTCTCTTCCTTCATTTTGTTATGCGCGGCAGTTGGATCGGCGTTATAGCTCTCCCAGCCCTTCATGGATGCTTGTACGAACGCTTTGACGATTTCCGGGTTCTCTTCGATATATTTCTCCGTTGTGAAAATAACGTCAGGATACGGGTTGAAGCCGGAATCCGAATTCAGCTTATAATTAACGTCGAAGCCTTCCTTCTTCGCATAGAAGGGCTCGTTCGTTGCATAGCCTTGCTGCACCGCGTTCTTGTCTGCAAGGAATGCATTCAAAGTGCCGTTGTAGGCCACTTCCTTGGCTTTGATGTTATATTTCTTCTTTATATATTCCCAATAAGCGACGCCCGGCTGAATGATAACTGTCTTGCCATTCAGATCCGAATAGTCGTTGAATTCCATATCCGAGTGGAACAGGAGCGATTGCGGACTCTTCTGAAAAATAGCAGCCACACCAACGAGAGGAATGCCGTTCTCGCGTGCTTGCAGAATTTCATAGCCTTGCGCAATGCCGAACTCCGCTTTTCCAGAGGCAACCAATTGAATATACGATACGCTTGCTCCGCCTTGCTGCGTCTCAACCTTCAAGCCCGCTTCCTCGTAATAGCCTTTAATATCAGCTTCATATTGGCCCCCGAACTCAGGACCTGCATACCATTGCAGCACCTGCTTGATCTCTGCAAGCTCCTTGGGCTTGTCAGCTCCTGCCGTATTATCCGACGCCGCGCCATTGTTAGCCGCCTTGTCGCTTCCTTTGCTATCATTATTGCCGCATGCTGACAAGACGAGCACTGTAACCATTAGCAAACATATGACGAGCCCAAACGTAGATTTTGATTTTCTCATGATGTATAACCCCTCTGCCGCATAGTTTGTTGTTCCTTAACTCCTACTGCTTGCTGTGCTTGTTCTACTAGTTCTACTGGTTCTACTAGTTCTGCTGGTTCTGCTGGTTCTGCTGGTTCTGCTGGTTCTCTCAGTCCTGCTAGTTCTGCTGGTTCTGCTAGTTCTCCATCTCAATGCTTGATTCGTGCCAGTTGCGCAGAACCAGGTTCGAGATCATATTGACCAGAATGAATACCATGAATCCCATCACACAGGATACGATGGCGGCCGCGAATAGATAGTCCATTCTAAGCTGAGTTGCGGCAACTGTAATCACATAGCCAAGTCCGCCGTCGCTCCCTCCGATCCCTGCTTGATATTCGCCGACGATAGTACCGATTACGGCTGCGCCACTTGATATTTTCATCCCCGTCAAAATGTACGGAGTGGCGAACGGTATGCGCAGTCTCCACAGCTTTTGCCACCAGGAGGCTCGGTAGAGCGACATCAGATTGACCAGATTGTGCTCTGTGGATAATAGTCCGGTCAACGTATTCGTAATGATCGGGAATACAGAGACGATGAACGAGATGAGCAGAATAGAATTCAGCCCTGGCCCCATCCATACGATGATAATTGGAGCAATCGATACGACGGGCACGGTTTGAAGCACAACCGCGTAGGGGTAGATGCTTCTCTCCACGACCTTTGACTGCGCCATGAATATGGCGACCAGAACACCAACGACGATACTGAGCGCAAAACCGCCCATCGATGCGATGAAGGTCATGTAGCTTGCTTGCATCAAGCTGGAGAAATTATCAATAATCGCTTGAACGATTTTCGTTGGGGCGGGCAGCAAGTAGGGCTCGATGCCGAATAACTTATTGCTGCTTTGCCATAGCACAAGGATGAACAGGAAGAGCAATACAGGCGGTGTATATCCCTTCAGCTTTCTCCGCTTCATCTTCATCTTTACTTGCTTGACAGCCTCATAAGCTTCCGTGCCGGCTTGTCTTTCCTCAACAGCTGTAATCATAGAAGCACCTCACAGTAGACTTGAAATCGTAGCGGACAACTCAGTGAATGCCATGGATGAACGGAATTCATCCCCTCTTGGATAGGCGTGCTCAATAGGTACAATCTCTCTAATTCTTCCCGGGTGCGCTCTCATCGCCACTACCTTGGTAGATAGAAACACAGCTTCCTGAACATTATGCGTGACGAAAACGACCGTAATGCCCGTGTCCTGCCAAATCTGAAGAAGCTCGCTGTTCAAGCGGAATCGCGTCATCTCGTCCAATGCGCCGAAGGGCTCGTCCATCAGCAGCAGCTTAGGCCCCGATGCGAGCGCCCTCGCGATCGATACCCGCATCTTCATCCCGCCGGACAGCTGCCGCGGATAAGAATCTGCATATTTCTCCAACCCAACCATCTTGAGCTTCTCCATGGCAGCCGCTTCACGCTCTGCCTTTGGCACCTTCCTTAGAGCCAGCGGCAGGATTACATTGTCGATCACTGTTCTCCACGGCATCAACGTTGCATCCTGGAACACGTAGGATAACCCGCTGTCCTTGCTTCCTTTGCCGTTCGCATCCCCGCTTGCAATCTCCAGACTGCCTGCGGAATAGTCGCCCAAGCCTGCAATAATTCGAAGCAATGTGGATTTGCCGCAGCCAGATGGGCCAACGATAGATACAAATTCGCCTTCCTGAATATCAAGCGAAACATGGTCGATAGCTAATACGCCGGTGTTGTACTGCTTGCGGATGCCCTTCAGCTTCACAATCGTTTTCGCGCTGGCAGGGTTTTCCTCATTTCCCTCTATAACTTTCTCTTTGTAATCTCTTTCTTCTATTTCTTTACTTTTTGCCTGTAACATCTCATCACCTCATTCGAAACGTCAGGTTTTTTTCTTTATTATAACGATGTGTTTTCATAACGTCAACACTATATGTTAGATTATATTACGTAAGTTTATCGAAAATACAGTCTTAGATTCCCTAAATCGATATAATATGGAGATATAAGTATATTATAGCAATATCCATGTCAGATACTGCCTTATAGGAAGCTCATTAAAGTCAGATTATATGACACAAAATCTTCACTTCGAGATCTACATTCCCTTTTCCTTTTAAATCTAAATAAACCGAATGAAAGAAGCGGCCAAGGGAGCGGAGCAGGAAGAAGGAATCTGTAGAAGCGTAGCGTTCGCCTTTGTTCCCGGCTTTCAACCTTGCCCATTACGATCAGGAAATCCGGGAACAACAGCGATCGGAAGATCCTTCTGCCTGCGCAGCGCCTTTGCCCCTATCTTTCGTTCGTTTTATACAGATCACCACCCTATTGCCGCACCATCACAGCGCGGATCCGTCCCGCCAGTCAAGAAGCCCTCTGGAGCAATCGATATCGCATGCGCATGACCCATAATCCCGTCAAAGTCGCCCATGACACGAACAAGATGCCCTGAACGGGCCAGCAGATCGACTACTTGAGGCCCAATACGACCTTCCAGCTTCAATTCCTGCGTCGGCTTGCCCCAGGTTCTTCCCCACACCCATCGCGGCTCATTAATCGCTTGCTGCGGGTTCATCCCATAATCAACCATGCGGGTCAGCAGCGCCGTTTGCGTCTGGGGCTGACCTTCCCCGCCCTGAGTGCCATACAGGTATCGCGGTTTTCCATCCAGGCATGCCATTGCAGGCATCAACGTGTGGAAGGTGCGCTTATGCGGCTGCAAGCTGTTCACATGATGAGGGTCCAACGAGAAGAACGAGCCGCGATTTTGCAGCAGAATTCCCGTATTCCCCGCCACCACGCCGGAGCCAAACTCAAAGTACAAGCTTTGGATGAAAGAAACGGCATTCCCCTCCCCATCGACGACAGCCGCATAGGCCGTGTCACTTCCGACAGCTTCTGTCGAGATATCACATGCCTTGTCCATACGGATACTGCCCGCCAGCTCTGCGGCATAAGCCTCACTAAGCAGCCTATCAAGCGGAACCGCCGAGAACTCGGGATCGGTCAAATACTTGTTGCGGTCGCGGAAGCTCAGCTTCAACGCCTCAATCATCAGATGATAATAGTCATACGAGCCATGCTCAATCGTATTGAAATCGAATTTATCCAACACCTGCAGCGCCATGATGCCAACAAAACCCTGCGAATTCGGGGGCAGCTGGTAAATAGAATGACCGCGATACGAGCCAACAATCGGCTCCACCCAATTCCCGCGATGATCTGCGAAATCATCCCGGGTCAGCAATCCACCCTCAGAGCGAACGAAGCGCACGATTTCCTCCGCAATTGCCCCTTTATAGAAAGCGTCCCTGCCTCCTGCCGCAACCGCTTTAAGCGACTCAGCCAGTCCAGCTTGAACGAACCGTTGCCCGATCACCACTGCCTTGCCGCCAGGCAAATAAATGCTGCCGGCCGTACTGCTCTGCAATAAAACTGCTTCATTCAGCACCGTATTCTCATACTGGTCCCTGGACATCGGGAATCCGTCAACCGCATATTGAATAGCAGGCTGGAGCACCTCCGCAAAGCTCAATCTCCCATATTCCCCATGAACAGCCGCCCAAGCATCCACCATACCCGGGACCGTAATTGCGCTTCTCACACCACGCACCGGAATGAAGCTCTCGCCTTCAAAAGCATCCATACACGCGCCATAGCCGGAACGCCCGCTTCCGTTATACGCCCTCACCTTGCCTTCCTTGCTATGGCAGGACAACCAGAAGGAATCACCGCCCAAGCCCGTCATATGCGGATAGACAACCGCCAGACAAGCACTGACAGCAATTGCGGCATCATAAGCATTGCCGCCTCTCTCCAGCATGCGCGCCCCTGCCGCCGAAGCTAGATAATGCGGACTGACCACCATCGTTTGTGTACCCATAATCGGCTTTTCCATCTAATCCCCTCACAAGATGATAGAATATCTAACATTTTTTGAACACAAAAATACCATGAATATAGTTGCCAACGCAACAAAATTTGAAATTTCGCAATCAAAATTATATTTTTTCATTGAATTTGCATATTTTTAGATATATATTAGATCAAAGAGTAAGTCAGTTTAACTTCTTTCATTCGCATTGAAAATATCATCATTACCCTTAGGAGCTGATACTTATGCCTATAAATGAGCTGCCACCCGTACAAATTGATGAGATTGACCGCAAAATCATTGCTGAACTCAATAGAAATGGCAGAATATCTTACACGGATCTTGCCAAAGAGATCGGGTTATCCCGTGTAGCCGTACAGTCACGCATCAATGCGTTGATGGAGGCGGGCGTTATCGAACGATTCACCGCCGTTATTAATCCTGAGAAAATCGGCATTCATGTGTCTGCTTTTTTCAACGTGGAGGTGGAGCCCAAATGTCTTCAGGCGGTTGCGGATCAACTGTCGGAGGAGCCTGTTGTGACGAGTCTCTATCATATGACAGGACCGAGCAAGCTTCACATGCACGGGCTATTCATGAACAATCAGGAGATGGAAAATTTTATGAAGGAGAAATTATATCCTCTTCCGGGAATAATGAGCGTGGACTGCCAGGTTCTGATTACCAGGTATAAAAGCCGTATGGGAATGAGGTTGTAACGCGATGGCACATTCGAAAGAAGGCAGCATCTATGGACAAATCGTGTGGGCGATGGTCAAAACCGGCATTCTTGGCTATGGCGGCGGGCCATCTGTAATACCGCTAATCCGTTATGAGGCTGTCACCCGCTACAGGTGGCTGGAGGATGAAGAGTTCGGCGATACACTAGCCATCGCCAACGCGCTGCCAGGACCTATTGCGACGAAGATTGCCGCATACTTAGGCTACAGACTGAAGGGAACCTTGGGGGCGTGCGTTGCTGTAATCGCGCACATCCTGCCTTCGGCAATTGCCATGATCAGCTTGTTATCCGTCGTCACACTATTGAGCAGCTCTAGTGTGATGCAGGGGATCATCGCCGCTGTTGTTCCTGTCGTGGCGGTCATGCTCGGCATGATGGCCTATGAATTTGGCGAGCGGGCGGTGAAGGGGCTCGGCAAGGGACTTGGCATTGTATTCTTCGCCGTCTCCTTCCTGCTCCTGCAAACCTTCCACGTACATCCAGCGATTGTCGTCGTTATATTCCTGGCCTACGGCGCCATTCATATGAAGACAATGACACGATTCAAGAACTCATCCTTGTTCAAGTAGAGGCACACAACATAAGAAGGAAGATGCAGCATGGACTGGTTAGAGCTTATTATCGGTTTTTTCATCGCAAATGTACTCGGATACGGCGGAGGCCCCTCCTCCATTCCGCTTATGTATCAAGAGATCGTTGTCCACCACCAGTGGACAAGCGACCATGATTTCTCCAATATTTTGGCTCTGGGCAACGCATTGCCCGGACCAATCGCAACGAAGATCGCCGCTTATGTCGGCTACGATGTGGCAGGGGTCGTCGGGGTTGTCGCCGCATTAGCCGCAACTATCGTGCCTTCCGCCATTGCACTTATCGTGCTGCTGAAGATCATGCAGCGCCACCGCCAATCACCAGTAGTCAAAGGCATGACGCTGCTCGTGCAGCCCGTTATCGCCATCATGATGCTGCTGCTCACATGGACGATGGGTGTCACCTCTCATGAAACGATAGGCATATGGCAATCGCTCGGCATTGCCGCTGTTGCATTCTGGGCGATGGCGATCAAGAAAATCCATCCCGCCATCGTTATTGTATGCGCCTTCGCCTATGGCGGATTAGTCTTGTCGCGGTTTACCATGTGAAAAAGAGTTGAACCGCAGCAGCTGCGGCTCAACTCTTTTTCACGTTCGCGGGCCCCGAGGTCGGGGGGCCGTGGTAGGCACGCCAATTGCGTGCGGACGCGCTAGGGACGTTCGCGCGTCTTGCAATTCAAGTGCGCCGATGCCCTGGGCGCATTGCGCTTTGTAATTCAAGCGCACCGATGCCCCCTGGGCGCATTGCGTCTTGCAATTCAGGTTCGCCGATGCGCCGGGCGAAATTGCGCCTTGCAATTCAGATGCGCCGATGCGCCGGGCGCGTTCACGCTTTGTGTATTGGCGTGCAGACGGCCCGCCACCTACGTTGAAATTTACGATTTTCGTCGCATGCACTAACCCTACCGCACCTTCACAACTGCAACAATACACTTCTTTTCACTCCCAAGCCCCACTTCTACTCCAACAACTGAGAAAATACATCAAATTTTTGTTATCAACCACCTTATCCTTAATTTCCGCCGATTCAACTGTATATTTGCAGCAACAACGGCCTAAATCCCGAAAATCCTGTAAAGTTGCTGTATTTTTGCAGTAGCGTGAAGAGATTAGTACCTATAGCAAGCGACCGAGAAAAGTTAGTTTAGATATCGTTTCGACGTATCACGCGCCTGATTAGATATGAACATTATGGATACAACGTGCCACACAAAAAGCGTTGCATCCCGCAGCTCCCAGTGCGCGATGCAACGCTAGATGACGGCTGTCTATCGCTCACAGACGGTTTAATGATTAGCACAATGACAGCTATGCAGCATTTCGAATGTTCTTGCGGGCCGTTTGAATTCCGATGTCACACAGCCGCACCTTATCAGTGCCCCGCGATATGGTTCCGATACCAAGCTGCAGCGGCATCCACTTCTGACTGTGTGAGCTGGTGTCCCGCGCTTTCCCAATGAATAGAAACCTCTGCCCCCGCACTCCGCAGCGTCGATTCCAGCTCGATAGTCTCGTGCGGCGAGCTGATCGGATCATTATTGCCCGCCCCGATGAAGATCGGAATGTCCGACAGATCTGGAAGCTCCACTCCCCTGATCGGCACCATAGGATGATGCAGAATCGCCCCTCTTAGCACATCGGGATAATGGAAGAGCAGACTTCCGGCAATATTGGCGCCATTGGAGTAACCGATTGCCACTATATTGTCCCGCCGGAATGCATACTGTACAGCCGCCTCCTCAAGATAGGCATTCAATTCCGCCGTGCGCAAAACGAGATCCTCCTCATCGAATACCCCCTCAGCCAATCGGCGAAAAAATCGCGGCATTCCGTTCTCCAACACATTCCCTCTCACACTCAGCAAAGAGGAATCCGGCGCAATCCGTCCCGCAAGCGGCAGAAGATCGCGCTCTGTACCGCCCGTACCATGAAGCAGCAGCAGCACAGGCGCATTCTCATCCTTCCCTTGTTGAAAAATATGTTTCATAGCTTCATCTCCTCCAATTCCCGAACCTCGAAATGCGGCAAATTCGCTTCAATCCTCGAACGAGCCGGCTCATACCATTCTGGCAGCATGAGCTTCTCTCCCAGCTTGTCCGCCTCCTCATCACGCGCAAAGCCTGGCGGATCTGTTGCAATTTCGAATAGTATGCCACCACTTTCGCGGAAATAAATCGCATTGAAATACTGGCGGTCTACAATCGGCGTAGGATGATGTCCTTTGCTCTCAACATGGCTTCTCCACAGGGCATGCTCTGCGTCATCTTTGGCGCGCCATGCAATATGATGCACCGTTCCTGAGCCGCCGACCCCCATTTCCACAGGCTCAATGTTGAGGTCGATCATATTGCCCAAATCGCCTGTTGCTCTGTAACGCGCGAACGCGCCCTCTTCACCAACCTTCTCCAGACCCATCACATTGACGAGCAGCTCTGCTGTTTTGCGGGGAGCCCCACTGTACAGAACAGCCCCTCCGAACCCTTTGATCGCCTTATCCGCAGGAATTCCGCCGAACGACCATGCGCTGCCCGAACCTTCCTCCCGCGCAACAATCTCAAGCTGCAGTCCGGCCTTGTCACTGAATTGCAAATATGTCTCCGAGAAGCGTTCCACTTTCGTAACGGGAATACCGAACTTATCCAGACGATCCTGCCAAAAGCTTAATGCCCCTGAAGGAACAACATAGCTTGTAATGCCGACTTGACCTCCACCGATACGACCCTTGCGAGAGCCCGCCCATGGGAAAAACGTTATTATCGTACCCGGATCTCCAATCTCATTGCCGAAATATAAATGATATACCTCCGGCGCGTCGAAATTAATCGTCTTTTTCACCAGTCTGAGTCCCAGCACTCCTGCATAGAAATCGACGGTTTCCTGAGCATCGCCTACGAAAGCTGTAATATGATGAATCCCTGCGGTTGGTTGCAGCATGATCTCTCATCTCCTTTGATTTTTTGTTGCCATTCATGCGCCTCGCCTCAAAATGTGTTGTAGCTGACAAACTCGCCTACCGGCTTGCGATATCCGCGCGTCCTCACGCTCGAAGTATCCTCCTTGCCGATCGTTATCATCATGGCAGGCACATGCGTCCTCGGAATATTCAGCGCCTTTCGCAGCGCTTCCGGATCGAAACCGATCATCGGGCATGTGTCCCATCCCTTATCCTTGGCGATCAGCATGAACTGCATGGCGGACAGGCTTGCATTGCGAATCGCTTCCTCCGTCATGAACGTCTCGCCCCTTTCTTCATAGAAGCTGTGAACATATCCGACGGTCCCATCGTATTCCTGCTGATTCATCACACCCAAGTGAAGAAGTCCCTCATTAATTCGGGCCGCATCCTTATAAGCTTCCTTGTTGCCAAGGACGATAATCACAGCCGATGACGTCTGGACCTTGTACTGTTTTCCCGCTGCCTCATATACGCGCTCCTTGATCTCTGGATCTTGGACAACGATGTACTGCGCATGCTGCAGGTTAAAAGCAGAAGGTGCGAATTTCACCAGATTGAATATCTCATCCAGATATCGCTCCGTTATTTCCACCCCGGGTATAAATTTGTTGGCCGACCTGCGCGCCTTCACTAATGATGTGAAATCGTTCATAATTAAACCCCTCCTATTTGGTATATCCATTTTGAATGAATTGTTTTATCTTAAAATTAAGATATATCTCGAAAAAATCGGTACTTTTTTCGCTATGTCCGCTTTGTTTCGTACTTTGTTTCGTACTTTGTTTCGTACTTTGTTTCGTACTTCGCTTCGTTCTTCGCTTCGTTCTTCGCTTCGTACTTTGTTTCGCACGTTGTTTCGTGCTGCTCTGGCGATGCGCACTCGCGCTGGTTCCTTGCTGGTTCCCACGCTGTTCTCGCACCATTGATGCGATTCTCGTGCTATCTCTTACCCTCAATCATCCATCGTTCAACTTGCAATTATTATCGCGACATCATTTATCTTAAATTAAAGATACTTTATTCTAAGGTAATTGTCAACCCTCTGTATTATTTGATTGCTGCGAGTTGAATGGAGAGGTGCTGGACATACTAAACTGACAAATTTATGAAAGGCGGTTCAACACTTGAGCGACAAAACCTCTACTCCTGCCAGTCTCGATCATGCAGCGGGCAACATCCTGACCGACCGTCAGGGGCATCCCATCTCAGACAATCAGAACGTCCGCACAGTGGGCAATCGGGGACCGACGACGCTGGAAAACTACCATTTTATTGAGAAAATCACTCACTTCGATCGTGAACGCATCCCTGAGCGGGTCGTCCATGCCAGAGGAGCCGGAGCACACGGTGTGTTCGAGGCCTATGGCGATGTCGGAGGCAAGCCGATATCCACTTTTACACGCGCCAAGCTATTTCAGGAGAAGGGCAAGCAAACCCCTGTGTTTGTCCGTTTCTCCACCGTTATTCATGGCGGGCATTCACCGGAGACGCTGCGGGACCCGCGCGGCTTCGCTGTGAAATTTTATACCGAGGATGGCAATTGGGATTTGGTAGGCAACAATCTGAAGATCTTTTTCATTCGGGACCCGTTGAAGTTCCCGGACATGGTGCATGCTTTCAAGCCTGATCCGCTCACCAACGCCCAGAGCATGGAGCGATTCTTCGATTTCATCTCGATGAGCCCGGAATCAACGCATATGATCACCTTCCTGTTCTCCCCATGGGGAATTCCCGCCAACTATCGGCAAATGCAAGGCTCCGGCGTCAATACATACAAGTGGGTGAACAAGGAAGGCGATGGCGTTCTGATCAAATATCACTGGGAGCCGATCAAGCAAGGCATCAAAAATCTGCTGCAGCGGGATGCCAACGAGATTCAATCCACGGAATTCAACCATGCGACATTGGATTTGTATCTGGCCATCGAGCGGGGCGACTATCCAGAGTGGGAGCTATGCGTCCAGATTATGAACGATGGCGAGCATCCTGAGCTGGATTTCGATCCGCTTGATCCTACCAAGCTGTGGCCGGCAGATCAGTTTCCTTTTCTCCCAGTAGGCAAAATGACGCTAAACCGCAACCCTGACGATTATTTTGCCGAGGTAGAGCAGGCTTCATTCGGAACAGGCGTGCTGGTCGATGGGCTGGACTTCTCCGACGATAAGCTGCTGCAGGGCAGAACCTTCTCGTATTCCGATACGCAGCGGCATCGCGTGGGCTCGAATTATTTGCAGCTGCCCATCAATGCACCCAAGACACGGGTCGCTACGAATCAGAGCGGCGGACAAATGCTGTACCACGTAGACCGTTCGCCAGAGCAGAATCCACATGTCAATTACGAGCCTTCCTCCCTCGGCGGCTTGCAGGAAGCTCCACCGAGCGGGAAGGAGCATGAGCCGCATTATGATGCCCGGCTCGTTCGCCATAAGATCGACAAGCCCCATGACTTCAAGCAGGCGGGCGATACCTATCGCGCCTTCGAGGATTGGGAGCGCGATGAGCTTGTCACCAATCTAGCGAATGCGTTGGTTTCCTGCACAGAAGGAATCCAGAACAGAGTGATCCGGTATCTCACAGAGGCCGATTCCGAATATGGGAAACGCGTCTCGGAAGGAATCTCCGCAGCAAAGCAAAAAATAAAGGCAAGCGGACTGGCGGAGACCCACCCTGCCATTAAGAAAGCAGAGCAGCTCGGGCACGGAGCAGATCCTTACTGATTTATATGTAAGATGGCAAGCAGCACTGCTTCAACATAGACTTCATCTGCCACGCTGCTGGCTGTAAGATATTTTCACATGCTTACACGGTCGTTCAATCACCTTCGGCCACTCCGTAAAACGGGTTTTTCACACTTACACGGCAATAAAAAATGAGCCAACCCGTGCATGATGCCGGTTGGCTCATTTCAATGATCGCTGCCACTGACGATTAGCTTGTCTTGCAGCCCGATATATCTGCTCCCTCATCACCCAGCACGAACAGATACGTGTTCAGGGAATGATAGCAGGAGATGGAGTGCTTGATGGGAAACAACGTCGAATTGATCGCTATGCTCGGCTCGACATGATGATAACCGGCAAGCTCAATCGGAACTTTAGGCACGATGTCCGGTATGTTGTAAATCCGCGTATTCCGAATTGTCGTTTTCTCGAAGGCTTCAACAAAAGCGCGATCCCCGACTCTAGGCGAAGCAAAGGTAATCAGCTCTACTGCAAACCCCTTGCTGCTGGCGATAAAAGCATGCAGGGTGGCAAATGCGCTTCCCAAGCTATGCCCCGTTACCGTAAGCTCTGTTCCCGCACTCAGACTATCCACATATGCCATCAGCGATACGGAAGGCTTGCTCGCATCCGCATATTCAACCTGCATCGTCCGGTAGAGATTCGTGAAGCCCTGCTCCGTTCTTCCAGCGTTCGGAACCTCTGTGAAGGTTTCCAATATAAACTCGAAGTCCGACAACCAATCCAATACACTTTCCGTACCGCGAAAGACGACGACCTGATGTTGTGGATTCTCGATTGACTCTGCAATAAACCCCGCAAACTCCAGCTCCTTGAATATGGCTACACCTGGATCCATCGTCACATTGGCAATCCGATTCCATCCTGCTGGGAAATTAGCCGGCGTAATCGGATTCCGAGAGTTGCTGTCATACATGTCATACGCAACCTCCACAAATCCCCCCCAAGAAATAAAAGATGCATTCGCAGTATTGCTCATTAATTACCCCTCCAATAAATGTTAACTTGCTATCAAATCATAATTCTATATTATGTGGAAAAATTCCTTTAATTCCTAAATAATTTGTCGGGCAGGCGGACAAATAGATGTTGCAAGCGAAGTCGAGAGTAAATGCTTATCGCATATTTGCTCGTTTTGACCAGACAAATCGATTATCCGAATTTGATAATCTCATACACTTTCTTTAGTTTGTCCAGCTTATCTTTAATTTCAACTCTATTTGTAAGGGGTTTCATACGATAGATTGAGATTACAAGTAAATCATGCCAGAGGGAGGAGAAGCCTTAAGGGACTAAGAATGGTTATAAGATGCCAGGGTAACGAAACCGTTGTATGAAAGACCGCAATATTGGAGGGGCTGCAGCAGAGCAGCCCGACAAGAGATGTTCTGCAGAACAGCTGTTCAATTTTACAACAAGGAGACTGACACATGAACATGCGCATAAATAAAAAAGTGATCTCTAGAATCACTGCAGTATTATTAATTGTTGCGTTGGTTGCCACTGGCCTTCCTCTTCGTGTAGAGGCAGGCGATACTTGGCCCTTCAAAGGAGACGCCGCACACGGCGTAAACCAGCCGAGCGTGCACGGGTACACGAGCGGCCAAATTCTGGACTGGAGTCCGGAAACGGACCGCGATGCGGAACAGCTGCGTTCCTTCGTTCCTTTGCAACAGAGGGTCGCTCCGTTTGCGGCCACACAGGCTAAGCCGAACCTGAACCCGAGCGTTAAGATGACCAACGTTAGCGGTGATTACGGCAATGCTTTTATCGAAAATGCAGCCTATACAAACAAGTTTGCTCAATACCACTTCGGCTTCTGGCAGTATGTGGACTATTGGTCTCCTTGGCATGGAACGGCTTCGGCCTATACACCGCCTGAATACTACGATGATGTGGCGCAGTCGGACTGGAAGCAGAAATGGTTCGAGTTTGGCATGCTGAATATCCCGAACCCGACGTATACAGATGCCGCTCACAAGAACGGCGTGTTGTCCTTAGCCGGCGTATTCTTCTCCAACAATGACCGCGGACAGCAGACGTATAAACAAATGATTGTTAAAGATGAGAACGGCGAGTTTCCAGTCGCGAAGAAAATGATCGAAATGGCCAACTACTTCGGCTATGACGGATATTTCATCAATCAGGAAGAAGTAAGCCCCAACGTTCAAACGAGCGATATTCCGGACTATATAGAATTTATGAAGACGTTGAAAAAAGGCGGTTTGTACGTGCAATGGTATGACTCCCTGGATACATCCACCGGTTCCAATACATTCGCAAGAACTTTCAGAGATAATAATATCTCGTTCCTCTTTGACAAAAATAAAGGAGAGCCCGTCTCTGACTCCTATTTCTTCGATTACGGCGTGGGTTCGTCCCAGATTAATAGCGCAAAAACTTATTTGGATCAGTTGAATACCAATTCCGGCACCAACTATTCCATCTATGATGTCGGCTTCGCCGGTCTGGAAGCAGGACGCGACAGATTCACCTCAACAAACGTTAATGCGCTCAAAAACAAGCTGGATGCGGGCGGTGTGCCGCTCGTCAGCATCGCTACGCTTGGAGCCGACTTCGTTCATGCCGGTTACAATGATAATTTGCCTTGGCCGTCGAATGACCGGGCAAATAATGACTATCAGTGGGATACGAAGAAGAGAGAGCAGCAATGGTGGTCGAGTCCGAACGCAAATCCCCGCGAGACGGCCGCTTCCACAGTATGGCCGGGCATATCGTCCGTAATTGCTGAGCGTTCCGTCATTGGCGACAGCAATTTCTATACGAGCTTCAACACCGGACATGGCTTGTCCTACTACAAAGCCGGTACAATTTCAAACAATGACGAATGGTCCAACATGAGCTTGCAGGATGTACCGGCAACCTGGCAGTGGTGGCAGGATACTGCCGGCAGCAGGCTGACAGTCGATTACGATTACGGTTCCAAATATAAGAAAGACCCCTCCTTCACCTATGAGCAAATCGGAGGATACGACGGAGGAAGCTCACTTGTTGTAAACGGCAATCTCGATGCCGAGAACTTCCTGCGTTTGTATAAAACTGAACTGGATGTCAAGGCGGCTTCGAAGCTGTCGATTGCCTACAATAAACCATCGGCTGCTGATGCCTCTTCGATGTCAATCGGCATTATCTTCAAAGATCAGCCGGGCACGGTTGTTCAAGTTCCTGTCGCTGACGGCAGTAAAACAACGGGCTGGACGACAACAGAGCTGGATCTCAGCGCGCACGCCGGTAAAACGATCGCCGCTTTCGGCCTTGTTTTTGCTCCGAACGGAAGCGCGATTGCGGACTATCAAATGAATGTCGGGCAAATTCGGATTTATGACGGCACAGTCGCTGCTCCAGCCGCTCCGACAGGTCTTGTCTTGACTAACGCGTTCACCGATACGAACGAAATGGTGATCCGTTGGAATATGAATACCGATTATTCTCAGGTCAAAAATTACAATGTCTACGTTAATGATGTATTCGTTGGCGGCAAATATGATCAAACGTTCTACATCAAAAAACTGCCTGCCCGTTCGGGAGTTGTGAAAGTAGTTCCGGTAGGAGCGGATGGCCGCGAGGGTGCGGCTGCAACACAGCCTTTCGATCTGGACGCCGCTGTATCCGGCATCGAGGTTGATTCCAGAGAAAACGGAGAGTTTGCCGTATCCTGGACGAATCCTGCGGGCGCATCCGACGCGATTACAGTAAGCGTGAAATCGCTGAACTGGATTACAACGGCTCAGCCAGTATCCGAGACCAAGACCGTCTCCGCCGGTTCGACTTCCACCGTGTTTACGGACATGCCGATCAATGGGGATGACTATATTGTCAGCGTTGCAGTGGGCAATCGGCACCCGGTTGCAGCTAGCGGCAATTTTATCGACAAGACAATTGAAACGTATGCGGAAGCTTGGTCCTGGAACGGCAATACGCTCAGCTTGCCGATGCCGAACACAAGAGACTGGCGTTATCTGCACGTTTATGAGAATGGAATGGCGATGCAGTTCGATACCACCTATTCTTCCGGCAAGAAGCCGTATATTGTTCGCGGACGTACTGTTAAGAGCTCCTTGTTTGTAACGCCTGCGTCCGCTTCAAGCATCATTACGCTCGTTATGGAAGACTATGCAGGCAACAAATCTGCTTCATTAATTGTACGGGACCCTAATATCAATTCCGAGATGTTCCCTGACGCGGCTCTGCTGAACGCCTTAATCGAACAAGGGTACACGAAGAGCAGCGATCTAGATAAAATAACGGGATCGTTGGACCTGTCCAATCGCAATATTAAGGATTTGACGGGATTAAAGCTCATCGCCAATATGACGGATGTGAACGTATCCAACAACAAGATTGAGACGCTGAACGCATCGAGCTTCCCTTCCAAGGTTACAAGCATCGATCTGTCGAATAACAAGGATTTGCTGCAAATTACAAGTGAAGCCTTCAACGGTATTACTGATCTGCAGCAATTGAATATTGCCGGGAACAGCAAGCTGCAATTGCTGGATGCTTCGAATTCTACCTTGAAAAATCTGGTGTACGGTGACCAGACGGCATTCCCTGAGCTGATCGCGCTGAATTTGTCCGGGACCGGGCTTGACATGACGGCGGGACAGCCGACACGGATTTTCGCGGATCAGATCAAGAAACAGGTCGATCCCGACAAGGCAGTTACGGTTGCCAGATACGAGAATGCAGCCCGCGCGAGCACATTAAGCGGCGCGAGCTTTACCCAACTGTCCAATCTTGTTGACGGACAAACATCTACGTATTCAATGGCCAGCACCTTGCCGGGGCACGTTATTATGGATTTCGGCAAAGAGGTTGATATGAAGGTCTTCAATATGTCTGCCTATTCCAGCACTTACAGGGCTGTAGATTTCACAATCAGCTCTTCCGTGGATGGCACAACCTATACGACGATCGGCAGCCCTTATGTTGGCAATGCTGCGCAGCCTTTCAGCGAAACATTCGCTTCGCCAGTGAAAGGAAGATACTTCAAGCTTGATGTTACGAAAAGCGCAACCTCTATGGCTGTGCTGACAGAACTGGAACTATGGGCAAATGTGCCTTACCCGTATCCAAGCAGCGTCAAATATGACGGCTACAACGGATTGCACACGATCACCTTTAATACAGACGGCGGCTCAAATCCTCCTGCGGATATTACAGACGCAGCATATGGTTCCACCATCAGCGAGCCCGTCGGCGTGGAGAAAACAAACCATCTGCTTGACGGCTGGTACTGGAACGATCAGAAATGGAATTTTGCCACCGATACAGTAACAGACAATATGACGCTGCAAGCGCGCTGGGTCATTGATCCATCGAAAACAATGGCGTTTATTACGAATCTGGAGTCTGCCAAAACGGTTACCGAAGGCGATCAAGTCGATCTTCAGGTTGCCGCAGACGGCGGCGTGGATGCCATGGTTTGGGAAGTGAAGGCTCCTGCGGGGGATGCGTGGAACCGCACGGATGTAACTTCGGCTGTCTACAGCTTCACAGCTCAGGCTGAGAATAACGGCTCCATGTTCCGTGTCGTGCTGACCGGGAAGGAAGGAGTTGAACCGGCCACGCTTACAAGCAACGAGTTGACCTTGACGGTTGTTCCTGCGGGAGTCGTTGTTGACCAGCCGGCAATCGGGCGTGTCGATGCCACCAAGAACCCTGCGGCCCCTGGCGATGCAGTAAGCTTCACAGTCGAAGCATCAGCATCGGGAACATTGAGCTATCAATGGTATAAAGACGGCAATCCAATCGCAGATGCGACCGGCGCTGCCCTCGAATTGCCAAACGTGGCCCTGAACGACGCGGGACGCTACAAAATAGTCGTGACTAACACGGTTGCTGCGAACGGTCAAACGTATTCGGCTGCGGCGACAAGCGAGGAAATTGTATTTGCAGTCGAAAAAGGAAATACGGCGGAATGGAATCAGCTGCAAGCGCTTCTGGCGGAAATCCATGCGCTGGTTGATAACGCCAACTATACAGCGAATTCGATTGCGGCCTTGAAAGCCAGCGCCGCTTACACCGAAGCCAGAAAGCTGGCGCAGGACGCCGCGCATGAACTGCTCAGCCAAGCTTACGCCAATCTGGCGAAAGCAAAGAACGATATTCTTGTCGTATATGTTCCACCGACAAATACGGGACCGGTTATCATCCCGTCAAACCCGAAACCGGCTGATCCGAGCAAAGCAGTTGTTTCTGCGGGCGAATTGACGAAGCCGTCCGAGAACGGCAGCGTTATCATTCCAGTCGATTCTGCGGTGAAGGACATCGAGCTGCCGATTAATGTGGACGAGCTGCTCGGAAATAACACATTGCAAATTCAAACGGACAACTTGACTATCGATATTGCGCCGGAAACGCTGAAGCAATTGATAGCTTCTCTGGATAAAGAGCAGCTTGACGGCAGCAAAATTCATGTCGCAGTAAATCCGAAAACATTAAGCGAAGCGGCAGTGAAAGCAGGAGCCAATGTCGCGCTTAACGGCAACGCTGTTGCGCTTGCTATCAGCATCGTAACTGACGAAGGCAAATCTTATCCGCTTGCCGGAGCGGCGAAGCCAGTAAAAGTGAAGCTGCCGGTCGATAATTCCTTGAATGCCGGATTGCTCGGTATTTATAAAGTGGAAGACAACGGCTCATTAACTTATCTGGGCGGAACCCGCAACGGAGATTTCATGGAAGCGGATGTTCAGCAAGATGGAACCTACGCGCTGCTTGAATACAAGGTGAATTTCGCCGATGTTCAGACTAACCACTGGGCATTGAATACGATTCAGATATTGGCGGCGAAACATCTGATTCAGGGCATTTCCCCAAGCGAATATCAGCCTAACCGAATGATAACAAGAGCGGAATTCGTCAAGCTCGCAGCAAATGCCTTGAATTTGCAGGACAAAGGCGAGCTGGCCTTTACCGATGTGGCTTCCGACGCCTGGTATCATGATGATCTGGCCAAGATGGTTAAAGCAGGACTGGTCAACGGCCGGACAGCAGACCATTTTGAACCGAGTGCCATGATCAGTCGTCAGGAGATCGTTATGATTCTGATGCGCGCCTATAAAATGGAAAATGAAACGTTGCCTTCAAGTGCCGGCATTTCCTTCAGCGATGAAGCGACTATAGCTCCGTGGGCACAGGAGAGCGTGAAGGGAGCAGCGGTGTTAGGTCTGGTACAAGGCCGTTCCGGGGGACAGTTTGCCCCTAATGCTCCGGCAACAAGAGCCGAGACCGCTCAATTCATACTGAATTATTTGAAATAAATTGATACTTGCGTTGATAAAGACTGCTTTATGGGAAATTAGAAGGTAGCCCCCAGCTCCCATTTTCATTCTGGGGGTAATAAATTAGCAACGGGCAGTAAAAAAGCGAGCCGTCCATTCGTTATGGATAGGCTCGCTTTTTCGAGTGCTCGAAGTCTCTAGGATGCTCGAAGTCTCTTAGTTGCTCCGTTGTATAGATGGTTCAGCTGGTTCATAAACACGGCCTGGCCAGAACGCTTTGCGACCGAGCAGAACCGTAATGGCTGGCACGAGGAATGGACGGACAACGAAGGTGTCCAGCAGGACGCCAAGCGCTGTAATCAACCCAAACTGGACAAGCACCTGAATTGGCAATGTAGCAAGCACTGCAAACGTTGCTGCCAGTATCAGGCCCGCCGAAGTGATGACACCGCCAGTCTCACTGACGCCCTCCTTTATAGCCTGCAGAAGAGGCATCCTTTTGCGTTTTTGCCAAATGCTTGAGACCATGAAGATGTTATAGTCCTCACCGAGTGCGACAAGGAATACGAAAGCATATAACGGTATAGACCCTTGAATGCCTTCGACACCCATGAAGTAATGCAGAATAATCCAGCCAAGGCCTAGTGCTGCGCCATAGGAGAGCAGGACCGTCCCGATTAAATACAGCATAGCGACAATCGAGCGCAGATAGATGAGCAGAACGAGGGAAATCAGTACGATAACGACAGGAATAATAACATTCCGGTCACGATCACCGACGACCTTCGTATCATGCTGCTCAGCTGTCTGACCGCCGATCCACACCTTTGGGGAGCTGATCCCGCTTGTTTCGCTCAAGTATGCAGCAACCTTGGATTCTAATTCCGGAATAAAGCTCATCGCTTCCAATGAATAAGGATTCATGCTGAGCGTGATGGAATAGGATTGCAGGTCCGTATTCTTAACGCCAGCGGTTGGCTCAGAGAGTAGCGCGACCTGCTCCAAGGATTTCAGGTAGTTGGCGATGCCGGTTTCCTTGCCTTCCGTATCCACCACGACAGTGACTGGCGCTAGAGACCCTGAGGAGAAGGATTTGGCAATAATATCGTAACCTTCACGAGATTCCATCGTCTTTGGAAAGGAAGAGAGGATATCGTAATTATATTTGACCTGAGGAACAAAACCCGCTAATACTCCAAGCACAATCACCGAAATAACGGTAACGGCAATGGGCTTGCGTATGACGAGATTGCCAATCGCTAGACCGAATCCGCCTTTGGCAGTTTGATTTGGCAGCGGCTTGCCTTTGGCGGCAGCCCGTTGCTGCTTCATCTCAAGCGTACGCGGAATGAACGGGTAGAAGGAGGCGCGCCCAATGACGGACAGAATGGCAGGAACGAGTGTAAGACTAGCAATACCCATAATAAAAATCGAGAGGCTGAACGGCACTGCAAAGCGGTGATACGCTCCGTACTTCGCAAGCAGAAGAGCAAGCAAGGCGAGCACGACGGTGAAGCCGCTCATAGCCACCGCGCCAGTCGCATCCTTAACGGCGTTCATCAAAGCTGTCATTTTATTCTCGTGACGCGCAAGCTCCTGCCTGAAGTGGGAGATCAGGAACAAGCAATAATCCGTACCGGCACCGAATAATAGAACGGTCATAATTGAAATCCCTTGCGAATCCACCGTAATCCAGCCCTCGCCAGCCATCCAGCCCAACAGAGGACTGGTAATCCCATAGGCAAAGCCGACACCTACAAGTGGAATGAATGCCAGAATAGGTGAACGATAGATGAGCAGCAGAATAACAAGAACAATAATTACAGTCGCGATAAGAAGTGATACGTCTGCACCGCTGAACAAAGCTGTCGCATCCACTGCGATCCCCGCTGGACCTGTAACCCGCGCACTAAGCTTCGTGCTGTCCGTCGCTTCTTCGAATGGATTATGACCAACAGCGGCAGCAACGGTTTCTTTAATCTTCTCCAGATTGGAGTCCAGTGTTTCCGTATCCGTGGACTCTAAGAAGAAAATAGGCTGAATGAAGGTCGTTCCATCCTTGGATACTTGGTCCATCAGTGCAGCATCAGGTAATTGATGATAAGGGACAGGCTCGGTTTGACCTTCCAGCGGGTTGTCGCTAAGCTGTAAGGAAAGCTCTTTGACATGTGCCAGATCATCTGGCGTAATGCCGCTCTCGTTATGCCATACGAGAAGGGCTGGCAGCCCTGATGAGCTTGGGAACTGCTCTTCGATAACTTGACTGGCAACGACAGAAGGTTCAGTCGATTCCAGATTCGGAGCATTGTTGATTTCCTTCTGACCTACCTGCGGCAGCGTCATGCTTAGGATCGCGGCGGTGAAGACCCAAATAAAGATCGTGATCCATCTGGTTCGCTTGCCCGCTACGAGCTCTCCATATTTTCTTAACCAGCCGTCTTGTGCCATCTACTATTCATCCTCCATTTTCAAAATCACGGGTTCAGGTGTACAATTAATTGATCCCTTAATGATTATATCTACCTTTGGGTAGATATTTCAATGGATAATCGTTAAAACTTTATGACTATAAGTGAGTGTGGACATAAATGGAAGACAATCAGCCAATCAAATCTCGTACTGGACGTCCGCGAGGCAAACGATCGGATGCGACACGCAATCAAATTCTTATGACGGCAGCAAGGAAATTTATGGAGCTGGGCTATGATAAGGTATCTCTGCAGGAGGTGGCGACTCTATGCGGTGTAACCAAGGCGACCGTCTATCATCACTTCAAGGATAAAGGAACACTCTTCACGGAATCGATTCTGCGCATGCTGCGAACCGCATTGGCAAGAAGTGAAGAGCTGATTCTAAGTGAGCCTGACCTTTCTCAGAAGCTGCAGAAGCTGGCAGAAGGCTTGCTGCGCCACTCGCATGTCGAGTTTGAAACCTTGATGCGCAAGGCTTCAGCTGTTCTGAGCCATGATCAAATTACGCAGATTAGACAGCAAGAGCAGCAGCTTCATATCCTGCTTGCCGGTGTATTCCAGACGGCGATGAATGAAGGGCTTATCAGGTCTGGCAATGCGATGTTTCTCGCTCATGCGTTCTCGATGCTCATGCTGATGCGCAATCAGCCGGAACTGCAAGAGGGCATGTTGACACCAAGCGAGGCAGCGACCGAGATTGTGCAGCTGTTCTTAATGGGGCTTGCCCCTCGGTAAGCAAAAAGACGTATAAAGCAAGAGCCTCAAGCTTCAGTCCACTTTTCGCATGGCTTTAGCTTGAGGCTCTTGCTTTTTGTGATTAGATGAATCGATTGTCCGCTGCCAGAAGCGTGCAGTTAATGCATCGGGCCTCGGGCTGCATCCTTGTCCACGCGCACGCGTTTCAGGAAGAAAGCAACAAGAAGTCCTGCAGCGGTGACGATCACACCGAACATGAAGGCATCCTGCGAGCCCGCTGTCATCGCCTTCGCCAGCTCGCCCGGATTGGCAGGATCAGCCGATGCTTTCAGGTAAGCATCGGTTCCTCTGGTCAGTATGCTGACGGCAACTGCTGTACCGATTGCACCTGCAACCTGCTGCAGCGTGTTCATAATCGCTGTGCCGTCAGGATATAGACTCTGCGGCAGCTGGTTCAAGCCATTCGTCTGCGCCGGCATCATAATCATGGAGATGCCGATCATAAGACAAGAATGAAGGACAATAATAAGCGAGAGCGTCGATGCCGTCGTAACGCCGGTTAAGAACCAGAGCACGACACCAACGAGCGCCAAGCCCGGAATAACAAGCCATCTCGGTCCATATTTATCGAACAGCGCGCCCATAAGCGGTGACATGATTCCGTTGAGAATGCCGCCGGGAAGCATGACCAGACCTGCGGAGAAGGCGGAGAGCGCCAAGCCCTTCTGAAGATACAACGGCAGAACGAGCATCGAGGACAGAATAATCATCATGCAGATGAAGACCATAAGCAGTCCAACGACGAACATCGGATATTTGAACACACGCAGATTCATCATCGGCTGCTTCATCGTCAATTGCCGCCAAGAGAACAAGATGAGCGAAGCAACGCCTACCGCCAAGGAAACGATGACGAGTGTACTGCCCCATCCTTCAGTCCCTTCGCCCGCCTTGCTGAAGCCGAACACGATTCCACCGAAGCCGACTGTCGATAACAGAATGGATAGAAGATCAATCCGTGGTTTTGTTATCGTAGACACATTCTGCATGTACAGGATGCCGCATAGGAGCGCCAATACAAGGAACGGCAGCGATACCCAGAAGATCCAGTGCCAGGACAGATGCTCAATCATCAGTCCAGCGAAGGTCGGTCCAACAGCAGGAGCGAACATAATAACAAGGCCGATTATTCCCATCGCCGCTCCACGCTTCTCTGCCGGGAATATAATAAGAATTGTGTTGAACATGAGCGGCAGCAGCAGCCCTGTCCCTGCGGCTTGCAGCACACGCGCCGTCAGCAGCACTTCGAAGGTAGGGGCCAATGCAGCAACCAAGGTTCCTACAATCGAGAAAATAAGCGAAGCAACGAATAGCTGCCTCGTCGTAAACCATTGCAGCAGCAGCCCCGATACCGGAACCAGTATGCCCAGCGTGAGCAAATATCCCGTCGTCAGCCATTGCGCCGTTGCTGGCGTAATTTCCAGCACCGTCATTAATTCACTCAGCGCAATGTTAAGCGCGGTTTCACTGAACATCCCGATAAAACCGCTAATTAATAGTGAAATCATAATTGGGAATACTTTGAAATTATTCCTTTCATTCTGTGTGCCGATTCCTGATGTCGCTTCCAATTGTCTAACCTCCAGTTGCTTCTCTACGATGAATGTTATTTTTCGACCTATATAGTTATGACATACTCTCGCGCCCTATGTCAAAGGATATCTGTTCCTCTCGGATGGACCCAAGCTCATGCGCATGCAGTTCCAGGTTCCCAGCACGCGGTGCGCCTTTGAATGAGACGGCGCGCCGGGAGCTGCACGCGGTGCGCCATTTGCATGAGACGATGCGCTGGAAGCTACGCGCGGTGCTGCGGAAAGAACAGCTTTTTATGTGCTGTCGTTATTGAAGCAGAATAGCTGCAATGGCATCCCTGATCTCTTCTACGGGAGCATCCAGGTTCGATAGAATGATGACAGTCGCATTATCGTCGGGATAACGGTCGAACTCGGCGCGAAAACCTCTGTATGCACCGCTATGACCCACTCTGCGTCTGCCGTGCTTGCCCTCGATTTTCCAGCCTAGACCATAGCCGTCCAGATAAGGAGTGAGCATCTGCTCCTGCATTCGCTTGGAGATCAGCCTCCCCGCATGCAGTTCTCGATCCCACAGATACAAATCCTCTACAGTTGAGTAGAGGCCTCCTGCCGAGAAGGCCGTTTCAATATCGACGTACTCGCTTTTCCTGATCCCCACATCGCGATCCCAACTGTAACCGGCTGCCATCGAGGAGATTATAGAGCTATTGTTATCCAATCCTGTATGATACATGCCTGACGGTTCAAGTATCGTCCGCTTTACATATGTCTCATAATGCTCGCCAGTCAAGCATTCAATTATGATTCCCAGCAAATAGTACGCAGAATTATTATAAGCGCAAGCCGCTCCAGGCAAGAACACGCAAGGCTGCTGATGGATATGCCGGAGCATCTCCTCTCTTCCCAGCGGGAGCTTGCTTCCCCTTCTCGCAAACTCCTCGCTGTCGGTATAGCTGTAGATGCCCGAGGTATGATTCAACAGGTGACGTACTGTTATCGCATGGTCGAATACCGACAGCTCCTGGGAGATTTCCGCTATTGATTGATCAAGGTCCAGATGCCCCTTCTCATGAAGCATGATAACAACAGCAGCTGTAAATAGCTTCGTAATCGACCAAATGCGGTATTTGGTCGAGGGCGCATTCAATACGCCATGCTCCCGGCTTGCATAGCCATAGCTTTGTTTAAACAGCACCGCGCCATCCTTCGCGGCCAGCACAGAACCGCTAAAATCCGATTTCTCCGCTAATTGATTCATAGCGGCAGCGATAGCCGCTCCATAAGGATGATTCAACAACATGTCTCTTCCCCTTTCACCTGTTTCATCCATCACGATCAGAATTTTCCGAATCAATTCGATCAATTCGATCAATCCGATCAATCCGATCAATCCGATCAATCCGATCAATCCGCCCATATCCTGTTCGAAAAATACCGTATATGTGTGATTGCATGCCTTGGATAGGCAGAAAAGCCTCCCAAAAGGAGGCTCCAGTCTGTTGAGAAAGTCATGTAGACATTCCCTGTAAGGCGGAAAAAGAGACTGTCGATTAATTCGTTTACAAACCCCATGTTATCTAATGTGGGGTTTCTTTATATTCATTCAAAATGGTTTGT
>NZ_CAKMMF010000049.1 GCF_927798095.1 Paenibacillus plantiphilus
CCAGGTTGATAGGTTCGGGGTGGAAGTGCAGCAATGCATGCAGCTGACGAATACTAATCGGTCGAGGGCTTATCCTATATGGCTTTCGGAAGGGTTCCTTCCAGAGAGCAAAACCAGCTAAAGTATGTTCATGCAATATCTTCGCATCCAGTTTTGAAGGTGTATATAGGATGAAGAAGTGCCTGATGAGGGCGCTTTTTTTGATTGTAATTGTAATCATTTGCTCCTATTTCAAAGATCGTATATGATGATACAGTATAAGACGTATGTAATGAAGGGAGGGAGAATTATAATTTTGACTTCTAAGCACTATGCGAGAAGCTTGCAATTCGGTGTTTATATGATTGGTCTTATTCTCTCCTTCCCATTGGCCGCACAACTACTGGATGCAGGCGACATGGTGCTGGCTGACAGCTCAACTAGTCTCACGGAGAAGTATGAGACGGTAATCAGCAATGCGGTTAAACAGCGGGACAGCGCATACTATACCTATATCGGCTCTATTTTGTTTGATAAGGTACATGCCTTCTACTCCATTTATTTACTGATTCTTGCCGTTATTATGCTTTATTCCTGCATTGCGATTACATTAAAGCATCTCTTGCTTGATCCTATTAAGTTTACGTCGAATTTCGTGGCTCCCTTTTTTCGTCTTCTTCAGAACAGAATTGTGTGAAGATACTTGAAGAAAAAGGGGAAAATCCATGATTATCAAAAGAGTCACAGCATTCTTTGCCGCAATTATTATCGCTTTTACGATCATCGGCATTACAACGCCTTCTATACTGGATGGCATTAAATTAGGCCTTGATTTGAAGGGCGGATTTGAAATACTGTATGAAGCCAAGCCCGTTATTGAAGGTGGAGAAATTACGAAGGAAGCCTTGCGGGAGACGGCTAAAAGCTTGGAGAAGAGAGCTGACGCATACGGTGTTGCAGAGCCGGAGGTAACGCCCGAAGGCGATAATCGGATACGCGCCAGAATTGCGGGTGTGTCCAATCATGAGAAGGTAAAGGAAATTATGAGAAAGCCTGCGGAATTGACATTCCGTGGCCCGGATGGCACTGTCGAGATGCACGGAAGCGATTTCGTCGAGGGTGCTGCCGTAGTTTCCTACGATCAGCTTAATGAACCGATGATCATGATTGAGGTTAAGGAAAAAAGCAAGCTGGAGGCCGTGTCGAAAAAGCTGTACAAGCAGCCTCTAGCGATTTATTTGGATGAGGAAGTACTGTCAGCTCCAATTGTGCAGGCTGTTTTGACCGATGGGTCGGCAACGATCTCGGGCTCCTACACGAAAGAAGAAGCACAGGAGCTTGCGGATGTCATCAATCTCGGCGCACTTCCATTGAAGCTTGAAGAGAAATATACGCAATCTGTCGGGGCGACTCTGGGACAGCAGTCTCTGGATCAAACCTTGCTGGCGGGCACTCTGGCCTCCATCTTTATTCTATTGTTCATGCTCATTCTATATCGGATTCCCGGGGTAATCGCATGCATTACATTAATTGTGTACTCTTGGGCGCTGCTTCTCATCTTCTATTGGATGAATGCAACGCTAACATTGCCAGGTATTGCTGCCTTTGTACTCGGAATCGGGATGGCGGTAGATGCCAACATAATTACGGCTGAAAGAATCAGGGAAGAGATGCGCAGCGGGAAAAGTCTTCTGTCCGCGTTGAAGGCAGGCTCCAAGAACTCGTTCCGTACGATTATGGACGCCAATGTAACGACAATCGTAGCCGCTGCCGTGTTATATTTTATCGGAACAGGTGCGATCCAAGGCTTTGCGCTAACGCTTATTCTAAGCAATTTGCTTAGTATGCTGACGAATGTTGGCTTCTCCAGATTCCTCTTGCAGCTCTTAATAAAAAGCGGCATGGTCAAAAAGTCTGAGTTAATGGGTGTTAAAGCGGCAGATATCGCGTCGCTCTCAGACAATAGCAAAGAAACGAAACAATTTTATCGGATTTTCAACTTTGTGAAGCACCGCAAGTTATTTTTCTCCTTGTCCATCGGTGTTACGATTATCGGTATCGTGACGATGCTGGCATTTAATCTGAATTACGGCGTAGATTTCAAGGCAGGGACGAATTTGGATATTTCCGTCGGCCAGTCGATTACGAAGGAGCGTGCGGAGCAAATTTTTGCTGAGGCAGGTCTCGCGCCCGCGACGCTGACGATAGGCGGAGATAATAATTCGCGCATTACGGCTCGTTTTGACAAAGTATTGAACTATGCAGATGGTGATGTGAATCGTGTGCTTGAGCTTTTTAAGGCGCAATATGGGGACAAAGTATCCCCTGAGGAAAATACTGTCGACCCTGGTATCGCACAGGAGCTCGGTATTAAGGCGATTGTTTCAATCATTATTGCAAGCATAGGTATCATTGTGCTCGTCATGCTTCGTTTTGAATGGCGGTTCGCTCTGGCAGCCATTATTGCGCTGTTCCATGATGCCTTCATGGTTGTCAGTGTGTTCTCCATCTTCAGGCTGGAGGTCAATCTGCCATTCGTTGCAGCCATACTTACGATTATCGGCTACTCGATTAACGATACGATCGTTATTTTCGATCGTATTCGGGAAAATCTGCGGTTTGCCAAAATTAAAACGTTCGAGCAGCTGGAGCATCTGGTGAATGTCAGTATCTCGCAAACGCTGTCCCGTTCGATCAATACGGGTATTACAGTGCTTGTAGCATCGCTCATTCTGCTCGTGCTGGGAAGTGAATCGATCAAGCTGTTCTCGCTGGCAATGACGCTCGGACTGGTGTTCGGTATTTATTCGACGATCTTTATCGCGAGCCAGCTATGGTTGATCATGAAGAAAAGGGAGATCAACAAGAAGGCATCTATTGAAGAGGAAGCAGAGAAGCAGGACAAGGGAGAACTGCCGTCCCACTAAGAACGGATCCGTTCACGACAGCACTTCCGATTCATTGAAAAGGCGGCTGAACTGGGAATGCCCTGTTCAGCCGCCTTTTATAATATTGTTACTATGTCGCTGTATACGTCGCGCCGTAGTTGTCATCGACATAGGTGCTGCCGCCTACGGTGTACTCAATTTTGTACTTGACTGTGCTGCCGCCAGGCACGGTGAACGAGTAGTTCCAGAACTCGGCCGAACCGAAATTGTTGGCCGCACCGGAATAGGATGCAAAGCCGGTTTGCGTCGTGGCCCAGTTATTAGTGGTGTAAAGGATTTTTACCGTCTTCGCAAAAGCGATATTTTTGACCGTTACGCTGCCGTTGAAATTAGTGCTGCTCGTCACCTGTCCGAAGTTGTTCACCACATTGGGCGCGCCCAGAATGGTGGAGCCTGGCCCGAAGCTGAACGGTTCATTGTAGTAGTCGGAGCCGCCGTTATTGTCATAATATGTCGATCCCGATACGTTGTACTCAATATAAAATTTAATGAATGTCAGACCGAGCAGTTCCGGGTTGGTGTTGTTTATGGAGCTTGTCGAAACAGCGAAGTTCCATTTCTCATAGGAGCCGCTAGTCGGGCCGACATAGCTTGCACTTGTTGAATACCAGTTGGTGTTGTCCGTTGTATAATGGACAGTCACTGTCTTGGTGGGGGCGATATTCTGAACTTCGACCTCTCCGCTGAACCCGACATAGCCGTATTTGTAGAGGTACAGATTGGATTGAATGAGCTTCACTTCTCCGGAGGCGAATGCGGACCCGGCAAAAGAGATTCCCATAATCAATGTTAGCATAACAAAACTGGTGAGCAATTTTTTAATTGACTTCATGCAATAATCCTCTCCTCTTTTCAGTTAATGGATTACTTCATGGATCTGCGCCGGAAGCCTTTTGTCGGCCCGGCTGATTCAAACATTCGCTACTGACAGCATCCTTTCTCATCGTAAAATAGTTTCAGCGAAGTCGTAGTCACTCCTTTCTATAATTAATTGAGAAAAAGCAAGTAAGGAAACTTTTGTATCCAAATCGTTTCCTGCTACCAATATTACATATGTCTTACAAGGTTGTAAATAGTATATAAGAAGCATAATTATATATACATTAATTAAAAAAATGTAAATTAAAAGGGGAGTGTACGCCTACGAAGTTGGTGAAAAAGTCGTGGTTTGTGGTCTCGGAGAGCGTAATTCTCTCGCGTATGACACGCTTCGCTGCCCAGCAAAACTTAGCTTTCGTATCCTTCATCACCTTGTTATAATAGATTGATCTACTGATAGAATCGGAGCATCGTATAAATGAAAAAGTTTAAAAAGTTTTACATTGAGATTACAAGTGTATGCAATCTGGCTTGCAGCTTCTGTCCGCAAACGAAACGGCAGGCGAAGTTTATCGGAATTGAAGATTTTACGAAAATATTGGACCAAGTACAGCCGCATACAGAGTATATTTATTATCATGTGAAGGGCGAGCCGCTGCTTCATCCCAAAATCGACCAGTTGCTCGATATTACGCATGAAAAAGGGTTCAAGGTCAATATCACGACGAATGGGACGCTGCTTGCGAAGAATCGGCACAAGCTGCTGAATAAGCCGGCTCTGCGGCAAATGAATTTCTCCCTTCACAGCTTTGACGGGCATGAAGGGTCTACGGATAAGGAAGGATATATTAGCAGTGTGCTGAGTTTTGCCAGAGAGGCGGCAGAGACCAGCAATATGCTTATTTCTTTGCGGCTATGGAACCTTACAAAGGACAATGCAACCAATCAGGAGCGAAATCGGAACCGTGAGATTCTGGAGGCGATTGAGCAGGAATTCAAGCTGGATTACCGGATTGAGGAGAAATTTGTTCGGGGCGGCGGCTTGAAGATCGCGGAACGGATCTATTTGAATCAGGATCATGAATTTGAATGGCCGGATTTGAAGGAGAAGGAGGACGAAGGCAAGGGCTTCTGCCATGCGCTCCGCAATCAGGCCGCTATTCTCGTAGACGGAACGGTCGTTCCTTGCTGCCTGGACGGCGAAGGTGTTATTAATCTCGGCAATGTCCATGACAAGCCGTTCTCTGAAATTATCGAGGATGAGCGGGCGACCCGGCTGTACGATGGCTTCTCCAGAAGGGAAGTCGTCGAGGAGCTGTGCCGCAAATGCGGCTACAGACAGCGGTTCAGTATGTAAGGGAATGTTCTTATGTAAGGGAATGTTCTTCCGATCGCTGTTGTTCCCGGAATTCTTGAATTGTAGTTGTTATGGTGGAATTCCGGGAACAAAGGCGAGCGCTGACGCTTCTCCAGAATCATTCCCTTTGCCTGGAAGTTTGATGAAGAGGGGTGACGAGTTCACCCCTCTTTTTTTATAAAGCTTACAGATGCAATGATCAGAAATGGTATGACGGCCAGCGTCAGATTCAGCAGCGGCCATACGAGACTCACCTTCTCATCGAATTCCGCTTGACTGTCAAACATAACGATGGATAGGCAGAAGCAAATCAATGTAATCGGGTAAATAAATACTCGCTCATCCTGCGTCTTGAACAGCCGGGACATCATCAAATTAAGGGCAAACAATGCGATGGTGGCTTTCATATAGGAGCCGGCGATCAATGAAATTCCGACGACGGACTCTATCCTTTGCATAAAATCGGCAAAATCGATAAGTCTTGAAATCGCGAATAAAGGGTACCGCAGCTTAGTTGCTAGCGGGCCATAAGTCATAAGTGTACACAGGGTAGTCATAATAAGTACGAAACCGTTGAAGATAAGAGCCGTTACCATATATTTAGGGAGCTTGGAGGACGATTCCTTGTTTACATAAGGGAGGAGCATGGAAAAAACGACGATTTCCGCAAATGGAAACCCAAAGGTGAAATAGCTGCCAAGCATAACCGGCTTAATCCCGTCTGGCAGAATAGGCAACAGAAAGTCTGGATTGTAATTAGTGAACAAAAGTGCCAATACGATAAAGACAAAGAACAGGACGATAATCGTATATAAGACGAACATGCGTGCCATAACTTCCATACCCGCACGAACGGTCCAAGCAGCGGTAACGAGAATGAAAAAATGGAAGATATAACTAGGCGTCTCCCGCATCATCGAGCTGTTCATAAATCCGCCTACCCCGATCACAATCCAGGTGACCATGAGAAATAGATAGAAGATAAACGGAACGGTCAGCAGAACGGTAACGAAGCTTCCCACCGCCTTGCGGCTGCACTCGACCAAGGTTAAGCCAGCATGCTTCTTATGCAGCATCAGGAGACAGGTCAATAACAGCAGCCCGATCAGGTTCGATATGATCAGAGAGATCCAAGCGCCATTATGAGCAAACCCGATAACCGGACCCGGGACGTTAACAATGGATGAGCCGGTCATGAAGGAAAAGAACAGAAACGCCATCTGCCCGGAAGTAATCAAATCTTGTTGGTTCATCACAGCACCTCATTTATTGCATCGATTAAATTTGCAGCGCCTCGAATATCATTCGGGCCGGCCAAGTGAAAGTGATGTCCAGCAGCTCGTCAGCATGAGGCAATTTGATATTCAGCATGAAATCGAGGCCCAAATAAGCAGCAATCATCATCATCGTCCAATAAACAATACGCTCGCGTCTCTTATTTCGCCGATAGTTGGGCAGATCATAGACGATCACAAGTCCGAATGCCACGATCATAACGATTACTTTCTCCAGCATGGATGCACACTCCTCGATAGAACCGTAAACTACATTTATTTGGAGACGGAAGATTTGCCGATAAGCATGCCGGTATCTATTAATGAAATTCTGATGTCATAGGTAAAATGGGCACGCTGGAAATGGTCATCCCAATTCGGCTTGAGGCTCCGCCATAGCCTTGGATTCATCTGGTAAATTTGATTGCCGATTCCAAGCATATCGATTTTTCTCGCCTGGAGCTGGTCGGTGAGAGCCCGGAGCTCTTGCTCCACTAATAGCTGCACTTTTTCGATGAATTTTTTTTCACCCTTGGTTGTGCTTAAATCCGAACAGAGCAATTCCCCGGCGGAGCTTTTTATTTGAACCGCAATATGCACACGAATCGATTCCATGGATGCCTTTGGTTTAATTTTTGTCTGAAGCGATACGACTTCGAGGGATTCATCCAGCGGATGGTTTCCACCGACTTGTTGTTCGCAAGGAATTTCAATGATCGAATTTTTATATTTATTTAGTAGTATGTTCAGGTGTTCCGTTTGTATCGGTGAGAGGGCTCCGATCATTTTGCCATTTTTCAATAATGCCAGCCCTTTGAGAGCTATCGATTGGTCCTGGGAATTATCCGGACTGATGTAGGGGACAGCCGCAAACCCTGTCTGGCTTTCCAACTGCAAATTAAGCATGAACAAATTAACATTCATCGATTTGGCTGAATACTTCGCCGTCGATTCTTGAATCCGCTTCAATTGCTGGCTGATCGTGTTCTCTATTAAGGGCTTCTTCTTAAAGAATTGGTTCGCTTTTCCCTTTGTAATAAATATTTTGCTCGTTTGACGGGGCTCGTGATCCCGATTAAAGAAGTCGAGAGCTTCCGAAATATTGTGTTTCTTCGCAAAATCTTCGCCAATCAGAATGACGCGCTGATGGCTCCACTGAGCCCGGCGGCCAAGATGGGTCGGGATGTCGCGAACCGATTCAAAAATGTTGCTATTGACGGTTGTGATATTGGCGTAGGGTTGTCCCTGATTGCTGCTTCCTACTCCCGCTTTTTGCTGCGGTTTATAGATTTGAGCGGTCAATTCGATCCCTCCGTTCGCGGCAAGATCGATTGCGACACCCATGACGAATCCCCGTTCTGTTAACTCCACTTGATCCCAGCAACCACCTGTCAGGAGTAGGATAGGGAGAAGGGCTGCTGCTATCATTCGACTGTTCATTGTCCATCCACTTCCTTCATTACCAGGTTTATGAGGACTGCTTCGGATTGTTGCGGTTGTGCGCTCTTCTGGGAGAACGGTTCAACAATGTCAGAGGGCTGCGGATAAGCGTGTCTGCCAATTGTCCCAGCCGCAGCGGTGCGAGTGGAGACAAATAGGGCTGGCCCAATGATTTTAATGAAGCCAGATGCAGCGTTATCCACAATAGCCCGATCATCATGCCGAAAATGCCCATAGTCGCAGTTAGAAGCATTAGTGGGAGCTGCAACAGACGAAGCGCAATCGCAATTGCATATTGTGGAATTGAAAAGGAAGCGATCCCTGTAACAGCGATAATGACGACCATAATGGGTGAAGCGATCCCGGCATTGATTGCAGCTTCCCCGATAATAAGCGCGCCTACAATGCTGACGGCCGATCCGACCGGTCGGGGCAAACGTATGCCAGCCTCTCGAAGCAGTTCGAAAGAAAGCATCATAATAACCGCTTCAACCAGAGAAGGAAAGGGGATGCCCTCTCGGGTATCCAGAACCGCCAGCAGCAGTACGGTCGGAATTAGCTCGGGATGAAAGGTTGATAACGAAATGTAGACACTTGGAAGCAGCAGCGCGATAAAAAAGGCGATTATACGCAGCAGCCGGATGAAGGTTGAGATGATCGTTCGTTCATAGTAGTCCTCGCTGTTTTGGAAAAATTCTGTGAATAACCCCGGGCAAACGAGAATGGATCCCGTGCCTTCGACCAAGACAATAATCTTGCCTTCCAGAAGCGCCGCAACCGCCGAATCCGGTCGTTCCGTATAGCGATGCTGGGGAAACGGGGAATAAACCGCATCCTCAATCAATTCTTCAATATAGGAGGTTTCCAATATTTCCATTTCTTCCGCTTTCGTTATGCGTTTCATGAATGCTGCCAATGTATGAGGTGGAACTGCGTCTTCTACATACCCGTAGAGGACATTCGTGTGGGTTTTACCTCCAGTGACCACATTTTTAAGTTTGAATTGCGATGTTTGCAGTCTCGAACGCAGCAGTCCTACATTCGTCCGCATATTCTCCACGGTGCCCTCACGCGGACCTTTGACGACCGATTCGCTGGACGGCTCATCAACTGGCCTTGCTTTGACATTGTTGGCTTGATACATAATCGCCTTGTTCCAGCCGTCAAGAAAAATCAACACATTGCCCAGCAGCAGCTGAGCTTCGGCATGCTGGAAATCATCGATTACTACGCCGTCATTGATCGATGCTCCATGCTGCTCGAAGAAGGAAAATAGGCGTGTCTGCTCCATGCAGGTATCTGCCGAGCAGAGGGGCTGAGCCGCCATGCTTTGCAAAGTGTTACGCATAAAGCTCTGATCCCGAGGCTCTGCAAGCGATTCAAAATAGACACTGAGTGCTTCATACTTCATATCAGTCCCATATCGCCAGGGCAGCATGACAAGATCGCGGCAATCGGAAAATATCGATTCAAGCTTGCTTCGATTGTCGGTTAATGAACGTGAGATCATAGGTGTCTCGCCTTCTTTTTTCCAAGGTATGTTAACAGTATTTACATAGGTTGAGGCTATCTATTCCTAACATTGCGTGGGCGGACCAATTTTTGATTCAGCGGGAAGCTGCTTTTTCTAAGCTTCTAAGAAACAAACTTGAGTTTTTGAGCGTTTAAATAATGAAATTACATTTTGTGGGGGATTGTTCATGAACAAGTTAGGAATCATTATCTTGGTAATAGGCTTAGGTCTGGTATCCAGTGCCTGCGCATCTGAGAAAGTACAGGATCACTCTTCGACTACTGCTGCGCACAATCTCAATGCCTCACAACCAGCAGAAAATGCTGAAGTCAAGACGCTCCCTGAAACAAATGGTGAACTAATGCTGCTAAATGAGAACACGGATTGGAATAAAGATGGGAACTCTGAGACTCTCAAAGTATCCGTTGTAACGGACAACACGATGAAAATTTTTGTTGAGTATGACGGGTTGAAGCAGGAGGTTAGCATTCGAGGCAACGGATCGCCGATATCATGTGAAATTGTTCAGCTAGACGAATCAACCCCGGGTCTGGAAGTGAAAATTAGCGGAGCGGGTACTAGTGATGCTGGCCTCAATCCTATGGAGCACAAATTGATGGTTTTTATATGGGCATTTAAGGACAATAAACTCATGCCGGTTTTTAACACAACAGATCATGCAGCAAATCAGCCAAACAATTATGAAATTAAATATGAAGGGGAAAGAAAGTTCACGCTTACAGATAAGATGACGGCTTTCAGTGTAGTAACCGACGCAGTTGTTGATGAAGGTGAGGAGCCTATCTTCAATAGAATCGTGGAAAACACGGAAGTCATGAAAAAACAGTTCGCTACATCATTATTATGGTTTGCGGAAGCTGATTTCATAAACGATGATGAGGGAGGCGCGAAGATTAATCTTGTGAAATTGATCCCTGGTTATAGTCGGGTACATTCTCTAGGTTATTTTCGCTACACCTATAATTGGAATGGCGATGAATTTGTATTGCGGCAAGAAGGATTTTTTACAGCCAAGGGTGTTATGATGCTAGAACCCAAGTTGTTAAAGGAGACAAATTTCTGAATCATTCAGCCCGTTCCTGTGACTTTCATCATAGTCTGCGCCAGGCAACTCCCTTATAGTTAAAAGCAAGCCATACAAGGGCAGACACCTTGTAGAGAGCAGAACAGCTGAACTAACGGAGGGATGCGTTATGAAGGAATTACAGGTTTCTTTCGCTGCGAATGTCATTCAACCTCGGCTTGATTGGAGAGAGGCGGTCGAAAATCTCAAGGAGGAGCATGAGGCTCTGCTGGAGGAGCTGCATGCACTGCACCGTATGGCGAAGAGAATAGGCGAGCTGCCTGTGATCGACACGGCAACATTGCAAAAGCTTAGAGCCAAAGCGTTTACCTTTCAAACGGAACTGGATTTGCATGCAAAATGGGAGGAAGAAACGCTGTTTCCGATGATCACCGTGTACAATGGCGAAGCGCTGGATCAATTCACGCTCATTGAGCAGGAGCATCTGCTCGCAGAGCAATTCATTCAAGCGTTCGTCGACGCGGTGGAGCGTGCGCCTGTACGGAAGTATGAAGCACATGAGATGGCATCGTATTTGAATCAGGCGCTGCTGGTGCTGCAGGAGCATTTTCGAATGGAGGAAGTGATGGTGGGGGAGCTGGTGGACCGTTCGAATCTATATGGGTATTAGAATGACGCAAGCCGCGCAAGGAAGGGATCTAACCCCATATCCAGCGCGGCTTTATTGTTGCATGCTGCATTACATGCGGCAAATTTCCTTCGGACAATTCTCGCAGTGGCATACATTGCGCAAATAACCCAGATCTTTAATAATGATCGATCCGTCATGCATCTCGATAATGTTATCCTTCCGCATATCGCTGAGCATTCGGTTCACACTCTCGCGCGTTGTCCCGACCATGTCAGCCATCTCGGCATTCGTAAGCCGCATATGAATATGAATCTGCTCGCCCTGCAAAGTGCCGTACGTATTGCTGAGACGAATGAGCAGCGAGCATAATGCTCCCGGCTTGCCGTACATCATAAGGTCGCGGAACTTGCTCTGCGTCATGCGGTGCATCAAGCCCATCCACTTCATAAACTCTACCGCGAGATCTCCATGCTGCCACAAGAGCACCTCAAGATCCTTCTGCTGTATGATGCCAATCTCGCTATCCTCGGTCACCTCTGCGTTAAAGCTGTGCACGGAATCGCGGAAAGGGTCGACCTGACCGAACAGATCCCCATGTGTATGAAGATACAAGGTCAGTGTACGGCCATTATCAGCCGATTTGGTAATGCGAACAGCGCCTTGCTTGACATAATACAGCTTATCCGCTGTATCGCCCTCCCAGAATAAGTGAGATCCAGCCTTGGCTGATTTGGCATACATGATGCCCTTCAGTCTTTCCATATTCTCAGCTGAGAATAAGCTCGAAATTCCGATATCGTTAAGCTCTGCCGCTGCATTCATGTGTGCTTCCTGCAAGTTATACGCTTGTTTGGTCATCACCATTCGCCACCTTCTCTTGTATCGCTCTATACCTATCATAATGGAGTCGAGCCGGTTTTGTAATCGGGGTAGCACCTGATCTTTCACGGGGAACTTCCCCGATTGTGCAGTGAGGAAAATCACACCTCCCGCACAGCAGCCCTATCGATACTGCGAGGCGACCCGTGCCTTTGCGCTCGTACCCCTAATGACAATCAGGGAGTTCCCTTACTTACAAAAGGTTCATAAGTCTATAGAATAGAGACTACAAACGACTTAATGGAATGACAGGAACGGAAAGGGCGGGTGATGGTGCGATGCTGCTTCGCGAAGAACGGGATCATGACCGTCTAATGCTTGTGCTTGATAGGCTGCGATTGCTGACGAACAGTGATTTGGCAGCATTGGCGCTGCATGATCGAATGAGCCGATATATGAAATGGTCATTCATCTCAGGAAGCCGGAATGGAAAAATTCTGACAATGAAGATCACACCCGGCGTCGGACCGGCCGGAATGGCTCTGCGTCTGGGAAGAGAATACCGCCACGGCGCGGCAGCGGGCTCAGTTTCCTGTGACATCGGTCATGGAGGAGGTGGCTCTCCGACGGTAAATTTGAATGCGGTAGAAAGCTGCCCGGCAATGCTGGCAGAACGGCTGGTCACCGCCGCGGCTTACCCTCTTCTGAAGCTGGATGGACCGATCATCGGCGGACTGCTGCTTCTGGGCAGAAGAGCTGGCGATGTCTATGGTGACTGTGAACGCCTGGCAGCGGAGGAAAGCTTGACCGCGATAAAGGCTGTTTGGAGCGGTATGACTGCAGATGAAATGAGCTGAATATAAGCGATAGAGGGAAAAGTTTGCTATAATAAAAGAGAAATCATTATTGCGTTTGCAGCTGGAGGTTACGCATGATCAAGATCATCATTGTAGATGACCACGCTATGGTGCGGTCGGGTTTGCGGCTGCTTCTTAGTGGCAAGGAAGATATTGAAGTAGTAGGTGAAGGGGCAGACGGTGATGAAGGGATTCGGCTTGTGCGCGAGCTGCGGCCGGATGTCGTACTGATGGATCTGAGCATGCCCCATGGCAAGGACGGACTTACAGCTGCCTCGGAGCTGAATAGCGAATTTCCCGATACCGCTGTTCTTATTCTGACGATGCATGACGATGATGAATATTTGTTCCGCGCTATTCACGCCGGCGCATCGGGTTATGTGCTCAAGAGCGCTCCGCATGAGGAGCTTCTGGCTGCCATTCGATCTGTCTCTGAAGGCAATGCCTATCTCTATCCAACCGCAACCAAGCGGCTCATGAATGAGTATATGGAGCGCATGCGAAGAGGAGAGAGCGGCGATCTGTATGAGGCGCTTTCTGAGCGGGAGAAGGAAGTGCTGTCGCTGACGGCAAAGGGATACGCCAATAAGGAAATTGCTGAGCAGCTCATTATTAGTGTGAAGACAGTAGAGACGCACAAGAGCAATGTGATGGAGAAGCTGGGGCTGAAATCGAGACCTGAATTGATCAAATATGCGGTGAAGAAGGGGCTGCTGCAGTTTGAATAAGGAACGGCGGAGAAGTGAATCCGAAGTAATCGGCCAATATGTGAATACACTGCTGACGAGGCTGGATGAGAATATCGCGGATGAACGTTTTCGCAGCGAATTGAAGCAGTCGCTCAAGCAGCTTGCCAATGTGAAGTTTGCGCTAGATGAGTCATCGATAGTAGCTGTTACGGATGGAAAAGGCAAAATTCAATATGTGAACGATAAATTTTGCGAAATCTCGCAGTTCGAGCGCAGCGAACTGATCGGAAATGACCACCGGATTATTAACTCCGGCTTGCATGACAAAGACTTTATGCGTTCGTTGTGGGAGACAATTACTTCTGGGGAAGTATGGTTCGGAGAGATACGCAACCGGGCGAAGGATGGCTCCTATTATTGGGTGAATACGACGATCGTCCCTTTTATTGGGGATGACGGTGTGCCCTATCAGTTCCTTGCCATTCGCAGTGAGGTGACGAAGCTCAAGCGGGTGGAAGAGGAGCTGCAGGAAATGATGACGCAGGTAATGCAGATTCAGGAGAATGAGCGGCGAAAGTTCTCACGCGAGCTCCATGATGGCATCGGTCAAAGCCTCTTCTCACTGCTGATCGGAATTGACCGGTTAATTGCGAGCGAGGAGAAGGATGAGTCCGAACTTGCACAGATCCGGCAAAATGTAGCGGACATTATCGAGGATGTACGCGGCTTGGCATGGGAGCTGCGCCCATCCGTGCTGGACGATCTGGGCGTCGTGCCTGCAATACGGACTTATATCGACAATTACTCTTCCCATTACGGCATTGCGGTACAGTTTGATTGCAATTTGCGCAAGCGGCTCGACGTCATGAAGGAAACGGCGATTTATCGGGTCATTCAGGAGGCGTTGACCAATACGGCCAAATACGCCGATGTGTCAGAGGCGGAAGTGCTGATTCAGCAGAATGACTCCTTGCTGAATGTTCGGATTATCGATAAAGGAATCGGCTTCGATCCGAAGGCCAGCTTCAAGGGCGTCGGGCGCTTCAGCATGGAGGAGCGGGCGAGAGCAGTTGGCGGTCGTTTCGAGCTTCATTCTCAGCCGGGGCAGGGCACGGAGGTAAGGCTGACGATTCCGATTACAGTATAGGCAGTTTCCCGCTTTATAGTGGGGGTGAAAAAGAACCTTAGCTCCACTGTTACAGTGGGCTAAGGTTCTTTTTTCGCTGGAACTTACTTTTTCGGAGTAAACTGCTGCTCCTTTAATACCTTCGGATTCTCGATAAAAACTCCGGGAGCGGTAAAGAAGGTTTCCTTCGTCAATGCAAACTGATTGTCGATCCAGCTGTAATGATAGCTGAAAAATCCAAGTGGCTTTCGGCTTCGAACGCCGGGAACCATTTTTATATACTCGATTTCGAAATTACTGTTCGTTAGAACAGGATTGATCTGTGTAAACCATTTGGTGGGTTGGAATTGACTTGAATTCGCATCCTCAGAAAGATGGCGGTAGAAATGCTCGTATTCATCATCGATTTCAACATTAAAATCAATCTTGAACTGAGTAAGGTTATCTATAATCTGGAAATATCCCTTTCTATCAAACGTAATTTGATAGTTGTTCTCTTGATGAGTCTTATCCTCGATCGTGTTTAATAATACAGCAAGTTTTCCGCTTTGTTTGCCAATGATTAGATAAGCCCATCTCTCGTTGATTGGAAGCTCTATCGTAGCTTCCGGCTCGTGATCATTCAATTTAATCGCTATAGCAGATACTCCTTCTTGGAGGGCAATTACTTCCATCTTGTCCGGAAAAGCAACCTTGGTCAAATCCAGCAGCATTTCCTCATCTTCGGTATGAAACTTTAACTGAAGATGGTCTTGAATGCGATAACTTGCTTCAAACTCTTCTTCGTTATTGCTGCCATCCCAAGCAATGCGTGTTTTGCCCATCGCTATAAAATCAGATTGTGCTTCCTCTTGTGTTGATTGATTGGGCTGATTCTCGGCAGCGATGGTATCTAATGCAGGCTCACTCTTCCCACAGCCGTTAAGAAGTCCGAAATCCACTGTATCTTAGTTGGCGGGCGTTACAGAAGGTCATTTGGTCGTACGCTGTGATCGGCCCGGCATCCCTTTCAACGGCCATGCTGCGGCGGGCTCCATCCACCCTTTGGCAACAAGCTCCACACGGGGATGGGATAAGGTCAGAGTCAAGGCAAAGGCGGCTCCGATGAGTAGCGGTATTGTCCATATAGAACCGTCCAATGACTGAAGCCAGCCAGCTGCAATGACCGCTTTGACGATAAAGCCATGCAGCAGAAATACGAACAATGTCCGTTTCCCCCAATCGGTCAGCATTGAGCTGCGCCATGGAACGCAGGCAAGGAAGCAGACAGCAGCACCAGCCTCTAGCGCGTATATGCCGAGCCGATAGATGCCGGCATACCAGCTGTGCTGGCCAAGCTCTGTGAAGGTTAGGCTGCCGTACAGCCATCCCGGGTCAAGGCGAAGGCCCAGTAATAAAGCCGTTGTCACCGCTGCGGCACACACAATGGCAATTGGCCGGCAATGTCTGGCTGCTGCCTGCCAGCTGCCCGATCTTCTCATCCGATATCCGATGAGGAAGAAGGGGAAGAACACGAAGGTGCGGGACAGGCTGATCCAGCTGCCGTCCCATGGGATATAGCCGACGGCTACGCCCAGCAGGATGGAGGCTGTCAGCGGATACCGCAGCTTCAGAAACAACGGGAGCAGCAGCTTCCAGCAGAAATGGCTGCACAGAAACCATAGGAGAGAGTAGGGCATGAAGAACGAATGCAAGATGCCTTCCGCATGAAAGAAAGAAGCATCTGCGAGCGTGTATAGACTTTGGAACAGCACATACTGGTAAGCGATAATCATCAGATGCTTGACCTGATCCCCCTGAACGAGCCGGGATTCGCGGGCCAGGTAGCCCATAACGAGCACAAATACGGGAATGTGAAACAGATAGATGGCCTCGTACAGGGCATAGGCTGAAGCGTTGCGGCTTACGACAGGCTCCAGCATATTCGCGGTCACGACGAGGGCGATCAGAATGAATTTTACATTCATCATATAGGTGTGAAGCGCCCCTTTTCGATCATCGAGATTGAGGTTGTGCATTGGCATTCATCTCCTGCTGTTATTTGGCTTGCCTGCTTTATTCATTCTAATGCTGCAAGCATTTGGAAAGCTGTGATCGTTATCACTGCCGAAATTGTGATGTTTCTCACTTCGCTGGCTCATTATTTCATGTAAGCTTCTAGATATAAGCTAGGATGATTCTGGTGGAGGTGGCGTGATGTATAAACGTGATGCGGGAATGCAGTTGGAGCCCTTAAATTCCGCAAGACCAAGCGTCTTTATGATGCTGGCGATGAAGTTGAAGGAGGATCATGATCGTCTCAAGGAGGAGGTTGCTGCATTATGTCAGCTGAATCAAGGAACTACGGCGACGGGCGGCAGCGTGCGTGTCATTCAGCAGTTTGAAGGTTTGCGCGAGAAGGTTGCTCAATTGAAACAAAATTTGGAGCGGCATTCCAAGTGGGAGGAGCAGGAGCTGTTCCCCGTCCTCTCCAGATATTTCAGCAAAAAGATTGAACCGACGATGCTGCCGTCCATGTGGGTGCTGGAGAAGGACTATGAGCTGGCTATTCAGTTTCTCGACGCCTTCTATGAACAATGCGGTTCTGTGCTTCGGATGCTGTCCCTCGGTCTGAAACAATACGATGTGATCACTATCCATGAATTGAAATATGCATCGGATCAGTTGACGCAGGGCTGCCTGATTCTGAAGGGGCATTTGCATATGGAGGAAGAGCTGATCTATCCGCTGGCAGAAGAAATCCTTACAGATATCGATTATTTATTCTCATAGGTGATCATGTGATTTTTATCACGGCATAGCCTGAAGCGCTAATGGTTCAATATATGATATCATTCTCGGCAATCGTTTTATTTGCAGGGAAACAATGAGATGGAATGGAGTGATCCTATGATTACGTGCAATGAATGCGGGAAAACAAACGGGCATGGAGACGTTGGAGATAATTGGATTTGCGGAGATTGCAAGGTAAGGGGACCAGAGCAGGAACTGCGAGATGGACAAAAGAAAGCTGACTAAGGGAAAGGGGCGAGGAGCATGCTGACAGGGCTCATACTCGCAGGAGGTCCGCAGCGAAGAATGAAGGAGGCATGCAAGCCGCTGCTGGAGTTTGGCGGTGAATGCTTGCTGCAGCGGCAAGTTCGGGAGATGCGCAGCATATGCTCAGAGGTTATCGTTGCGGCGGAGGATCCGAGGCCGTTGTTGCGTATTGTAGATCGAGATGTGCGTATCATTACGGATTATTATCCCGGGAAGGGGCCGCTTGGCGGCATGCACGCCGGATTAAGCCTGGCAAGGAACAGGGCTGTCTGGGTTGTCGGCTGCGGCATGCCCTTCCTGTCAGCGCGAGCCGCCCTGCTGCTTCTCGGGCTTCAGCAGGGCAGGTTCGATGCAGCGGTCCCGGTAATCTGCGGGATTCCTTCACCCCTGCATGGCATATATGACAAGGACTGCGCTGAGGAAGCTCTTGCCCTAATAGAGCGCGGGGAGCGTCAAATGATTGGCTTGTTAAAGGAGCTGGCATGGGTCGAGGCCTATGATTATATGTTCGAAGGCAAGGGGATCGATACGCTGTTTGTTCAGAATATCCGTACATGGGAGCAGTATCAGGACCTATTGAAGCGGGCAGGCCTGCAGCTTATGAAATGACAGTGATTTTTGTCATAGCTGCACCATGTTGAATGGGGTACGATGAATACAAGCAACAGGATAAACATTCCATACCAGGAGGAGAGATACTATGGCTGTTAAAGAGATCAAAGCCAATGATCAGCATTCTGTTCAGGACGAAGTTAATGCCTTGGTGGCCAAGGCGATGAAGGCGCAGGAGGAATTTCTAAAGCTTAATCAGGAGCAAGTGGACAATATTGTGCAGGCGATGGCGCTTGCCGGTCTTGATCGTCACATGATTCTTGCGAAAATGGCATTTGAAGAAACAGGCCGAGGCGTGTACGAGGATAAAATTACGAAAAATATTTTTGCTACAGAATACATTTATCACAGCATCAAATATGACAAAACCGTCGGTGTTATTGAAGACAACACCTACGAGAGCTTCCAGAAGGTAGCGGAGCCGGTCGGTGTGATCGCCGGTGTGACGCCAGTAACGAATCCGACCTCCACGACGATGTTCAAGGCGCTCATTGCGACGAAGACACGCAATCCGATCATATTCGCCTTCCATCCTTCGGCCCAGAACAGCAGCTCGGAGGCTGCGCGCACCTTGCTGGACGCAGCTGTTAAGAATGGCGCTCCACAGCATTGTATCCAATGGGTTGAGCGGCCATCGCTGGAGGCGACGCAGCTGTTGATGAATCATCCTGACGTTGCGCTCGTACTGGCTACAGGCGGCTCCGCGATGGTTAAGGCGGCGTACAGCACAGGCAAGCCGGCGCTTGGGGTAGGGCCCGGCAATGTGCCGTGCTTCATCGAGCAGAGCGCGGACATCAATCAAGCGGTTACCGATTTGATTCTGTCCAAAACATTCGACAACGGCATGATCTGCGCCTCCGAGCAGGCGGTAATTATTGAGGAAGCGATCTATGACAGCGTGAAGAAGCTGATGAAGGATAACGGCTGCCACTTCCTGAGCAAAGCGGAGACGGAGGCTGTATCGAAGCTCGTGATCAACTCGGAGAAATGTGCCGTCAATGCTGTCATTGTAGGTCAATCCGCTGTCAAAATCGCAGAGATGGCCGGCATTACAGTTGCAGCCGACACGAAGGTTCTGGTCGCGGAGCTGCAGGGCGTCGGGGAAGCCCATCCGCTATCGGCGGAGAAGCTTAGTCCTGTACTGGCTTGCTATAAAGTGAAAAATGCCGAGCAGGGCATCGACCGTGCAGCTGAGGTAGTAGCTTTCGGCGGACTGGGCCATTCATCCGTCATTCATTCGAAGAACGATGCAGTCATTGCCGCGTTTGCCGCCAAGCTGAAAACCGGCCGCGTCATCGTCAACTCGCCTTCGACACATGGCGCAATCGGCGATCTGTACAACACGAACCTGCCTTCGCTGACGTTAGGCTGCGGCTCATACGGACATAACTCGACGACCTCCAACGTTACGGCGGTTAACCTGCTCAACATTAAGCGTGTCGCGCATCGGACTGTGAATATGCAATGGTTCAAAATTCCGAACAAAGTGTATTTCGAGAAGGGCTCCACTCAATATTTGCAGAAGATGCCTGACATAACGCGTGTACTGATCGTAACCGATGCAATGATGGTGAAGCTTGGTTATGTCGAGAAGCTGGAATATTACTTGCGCAAGCGCAATACACCGGTGCATCTGGAAGTGTTCGCCGATATCGAGCCGGATCCGTCGGTAGAGACTGTGCAGCGGGGAACCCAGGTGATGGAGAGCTTCCAGCCCGATTGCATTATCGCTCTTGGCGGCGGCTCGCCGATGGATGCAGCGAAGGCGATGTGGCTGTTCTATGAATACCCGGACACTAGCTTCCATTCGTTGAAGCAGAAGTTTCTGGATATCCGCAAACGGGTGTACAAATATCCGCGCCTGGGCCGCAAAGCGAAGTTCGTCGCCATTCCAACGACGTCGGGAACCGGCTCGGAGGTAACATCGTTCGCCGTTATTACGGATAAGAAGGAAGGCAATACGAAATATCCGCTGGCCGATTACGAGCTGACGCCGGATGTGGCGATTATCGACCCTGAATTCGTATACTCGCTGCCTAAGACTGCGGTTGCGGATACAGGCATGGACGTACTGACCCATGCGATTGAAGCCTATGTATCGGTTATGGCAAGCGATTATACGGACGGCTTGGCGTTACAGGCGATTCGCCTCGTATTCAAGCATCTGGAGGATTCGTATCATAAGGCTGACCCGTATGCGAGGGAGAAAATGCACAACGCATCGACAATTGCAGGCATGGCGTTCGCAAATGCCTTCCTTGGCATCAATCACAGCTTGGCCCATAAATGGGGCGGTGAATATCATACGGCACACGGACGCACGAATGCGATTCTGATGCCGCATGTCATCCGATATAATTCGCAGAAGCCGACGAAATTCGCATCGTTCCCGAAATACGACCATTTCATTGCTGATCAGCGGTATGCGGAAATCGCCAGAATTGTCGGACTTCCAGCCCGCACGACAGAGGAAGGCGTCAACAGCTTGATTCAGGCAATTCGCAAGCTTAACGAATCGCTCGGCATTCCGGAGAGATTCCAGGATCTTGGCTTTGAAGCGGCGCAATTCGAAACCAGAGTCGATTATTTGGCGGATCGCGCATTCGAGGATCAATGCACCACTGCAAATCCGCGCATGCCGCTCGTAACCGAGCTGGCAGATGTATACCGCAATGCGTTCTATGGCCGATTCTAGCGACAGGCCGACAGGTGGATGTATGCGGCAGTGTGCTCTATGGCCGATTCTAGCGACAGGCGGACAGGTGGATGTATGCCGCAGTGTGCTCTATGGCCGATTCTAGTGACAGGCGGATGATTCCGGAGTGCGTTCTATAGTCGATTCTAGCGACAGTCAGATGTAAATCGCAAGGTGTGCAATGACAGGTCCAGTTTATAGAGGACAAGCGCAGTTCATCGTTCGGAAGTGGCGGCTGCAGGCCGTCAATGAAGATCAGGAGGTGCCAGAAATGGCAGTGACAGAGAAAGAGTTGAAGGGCAGACAGTCGGATGATAGCTGGAGAAGCTTTCACAGCGGCAAATGGCAGCGGCAGATCGATGTCAAGGATTTTATCGATACGAATGTGACACCGTATTATGGCGACGAGAAATTTTTGCAGCCGCCGACAGAGGCAACGAAGGCGCTGTGGAATCAGCTGCTGGAGCTCATGCGTCAGGAGCGGCAGAACGGCGGGGTGCTGGAGGTGGACGTCAACACAGTTTCCACGATAACAGCGCATTCGCCGGGGTATATTGACAAGGACAGAGAGCAGATCGTTGGCTTGCAGACGGATGGACCGCTGAAGCGTTCTATCCAGCCATTCGGCGGGATCAAGATGGCGGTTGATGCTTGTGAAGCCTATGGATTCAAGCTTCCCGACGAGATAGTCAGACTATTCACAGAAATTCGCAAGACGCATAATCAAGGGGTGTTCGACGCTTACACCACTGATATGCGCAATGCTCGGAGAGCCGGTATTATAACCGGCCTCCCTGATGCCTATGGCCGCGGCAGAATTATCGGCGACTATCGTCGTGTATCGCTATATGGCGTGGATCGGCTCATTGCAGGCAAGAAGAGCGATCTGCTTCAGCTGGAGGTAGACACGATGACGGAGAGCGTTATTCGTCTAAGAGAGGAGCTAAGCGAGCAGATTCGGGCGCTTCAGGAGCTGAAGAAGATGGCTGCATCGTACGGCTTTGATATTTCCAGTCCAGCTGGGAATGCGAAGGAAGCGGTGCAATGGCTGTATTTTGCCTATCTGGCGGCAGTTAAGGAGCAGAATGGCGCAGCCATGAGTCTTGGAAGGGTGTCCAGCTTCCTTGATATCTATATCGCCAGGGATCTTGCGGAAGGGACAATCACTGAGGCTGCTGCCCAAGAGCTTATTGACCAATTCGTCATGAAGCTGCGCATCGTTAAGTTTCTGCGGACACCTGATTACAATGATTTGTTCAGCGGTGATCCGACCTGGGTTACAGAATCAATCGGCGGGATGTCCATATCAGGCGAAACGCGAGTGACGAAAGGCTCCTTCCGTTTCCTGCACACGCTCTATAATCTCGGTCCTGCACCAGAGCCGAACCTTACGGTGCTTTGGTCAGAGAAGCTGCCAGAAGCTTTCAAACGATACAGTGCTAAGGTGTCTATTATGACGAGCTCCATCCAATACGAGAATGATGATCTGATGCGTCCTTATTATGGGGATGACTACGGCATCGCATGCTGTGTCTCCGCTATGCGAATTGGCAAGCAGATGCAGTTCTTCGGAGCCCGCGCCAATCTTGCTAAGGCATTGCTGTACGCAATCAACGGTGGTGTGGATGAGAAGCTCGGCGTGCAGATCGGACCTGCGACACAGCCTGTTGCCGGTGATAGGCTGAGTTATGAAGATGTGATGAAGAAATTCGATCATATGCTGGAATGGCTGGCAGGTCTATATATGAACACACTCAATGTTATTCATTACATGCATGATAAATACTGCTACGAACGAATTGAGATGGCGCTTCATGACAGAGAGATTGTTCGTACGATGGCTTGCGGGATTGCCGGGCTATCGGTTGTTGCGGACAGTTTGAGCGCTATTAAATACGCTGCGGTTCGTCCGATTCGCAACGAGACGGGTCTGGTCGTCGATTTCGAGATTGAGGGTGAATATCCGCAGTATGGCAACAATGATGATCGAGTGGACAGCATTGCGGTGGAGCTTTCCGAAGCGTTCATGAACAAGCTTCGCAAGCATCAAACCTATCGGGATTCAGTGCCGACCATGTCGGTGCTGACGATTACTTCCAATGTTGTGTACGGCAAGAAAACCGGCAGCACGCCAGACGGCCGCAAAGCAGGCGAGCCGTTCGCTCCGGGCGCAAATCCGATGCATGGCCGTGACCGCAAGGGAGCGCTAGCCTCACTGGGCTCTGTTGCCAAAATCCCGTATGAGCACTGTCTTGACGGCATCTCGAATACGTTCTCCATTGTACCGAAAGCGCTGGGCAAGGAACGCGAATCACAGGTTGTCAATCTGGTCGCGATGCTGGACGGATACGCGTTAACAGGCGGTCACCATCTGAATGTGAATGTATTTGAACGCGAGCAGCTGCTGGATGCGATGGAGCATCCAGAGAACTATCCGCAGCTTACGATTCGCGTCTCCGGGTATGCGGTCAATTTCATTAAACTAACCCGAGAGCAGCAGCTGGATGTCATCAATCGAACCTTCCACGGTTCGGTATAATATAAGCAAGGAGCGTGGCCGGTATGAAAGGTCGTATCCACTCGATAGAAACATTCGGCACAGTTGATGGCCCGGGCATCCGATTCGTCCTGTTCATGCAGGGCTGCGCGCTGCAATGCGCTTACTGCCATAATCCTGATTCATGGGATACAGGCGGGGGCAGGCTTGTGGAAGTCGAAGATGTATTAAAGGAAATCGAGCCATATCTCGCTTACTACCGCAGGTCTGGCGGGGGAATTACTGTAACTGGCGGAGAGCCGTCGCTGCAAGCGCCCTTCGTGGCAAAGCTGTTCAAAGCCTGCAAGGAGCGCTGGGGCTTGCATACGACGCTGGATTCATCAGGCTTCTGTGATCCCCTGCATGCGGAAGAGATGATCGCGCATACCGATCTCGTGCTGCTGGATTTGAAGCAGATCAATCGGGAGAAGCACCAAGCGCTTACGAGCCAGCCTAATGATCGGATTCTGCGCTTCGCCAATTGGTTATCGGGCAAAAACAAGCCAATTTGGGTCCGACATGTGGTCGTACCAGGTGTCACAGACGGCTACAGCGACCTGACAGCATTAGGCCAGTACATTGGGACGCTTAACAATGTGGAGAAAATCGAGCTGCTGCCCTATCACCGCATGGGCGTCTATAAGTGGCAGCAGCTAGGCAGAGAGTACCCGCTTGAGGGGGTGGCAGCGCCGACCTCGGAGGAGATGGAACGCGCGCGCACATTGGTAGAGCTGGGGAAAGCAGAGTGTGTAGAGCGAGAGCGCAGCAGCGCTTTGTAACAACTGAATAGAGGCTGTTCCATGAGTAGATTGCTACTTGCTGGGACGGCCTTTTCGCTTATTTTAGAGCAAGGCTGCGGGCTTCGGCTGCCTGGGTTCCCGCACTACAACTACAGCTCGGAAATTTCAGGCTGATGAGAAAGTCCGATGAAACATGAGCTGCAAGCTCCACCTATACTTGCTATCTATCGCACCTGCAAAAGTATATCCCATACATCCTAAGGGGCTGAACACAGTCGAAGTTGCTGCAAAAACTCTCATGATGTCGGGTGACATCACCTCTAGAATGAAAATAGGGTTGGGGGTTTATTCCTGTCTTCGTATAAAGCCAAGCTGTAAAGAAGGACAGTCCAGAAATTCGCTGTATAGAGCGGGAGTACCGTGTTACAGCACGGAAAAGAGGATCGAAGTGCGCTGTAACGCTGAAAAATTTTCTTGCAGATGACAAGTCTTCGCAGAATGCTCTTTGGCTGCATCCATAAGGCGGAAAATGCAGTTAGAATAAAAATTGGACACCTCGTAACGTTGGACAGATAATAATCCTAATAAAAGGTGAGGTGTTCACAATGGGGAAAACGAGGCAGCATTATAACGACGAGTTTAAATTGCAGACGGTGAAATACATTCAAG
>NZ_CAKMMF010000050.1 GCF_927798095.1 Paenibacillus plantiphilus
CCTCGATATAAATATATTGATCCAGCTTCGTTTGCATGGCAATGCTCGTCGCTTCCATCTTGATCGAATCAATCACTGCCCCTGAGCCGCTCAAATTCAGGTTGTTGGATGCCACGACGAGCAGGTCTTCCGATGCCTTTACTCGAATGTTGTTCTGGTCCATATGGAAGCTGACCGTCCCTTGCTTGAACAGCACCCCATCCTCGCCCAGCTCCATCTTCGCATTACTGGGCATCTCGAACACCTTCGTCGTCGGCTTCTGGAACACCTTTTTCGCCTTCATCTCTTCACTACCGCCGCGAACCGCATTCACCGCGATTGCCTTCTTCTCTTTCCCGCTTGGAAAATAGACCTTAATCCGCGCCCCTTCGTCCGGCAGGCAGTGGAAAATATTGTTCCCCTCCGGCGAGTACGGGAACCACCAATTCCCTTGCTCATCATGGCCATCATCAATGTCCAGATGCACCTTCACCATATTGTTGGCCCGCTTAACGACCCGGCCTTCCAGTGAAACCCCTTGAATCGCTTTGTTCAGACGCGCCTTGCGCCGCAGCGATTGCCGCTGAACCAACAGATATTCATACTGGAGCATCCCATTCTGGTACGTAATCACGGATTCTGATACGACCCACATGCTGCCTTTGAACTGTACGTCATCTCCGACCTGACAATACTGCTCCGTCACGACCCGATAACTGGTAAAGTCCGTGACACGCATCGCATCGGCGGAACCTCCCTCCGCATGCGCTTTAATCTCCATATACGTATCGCAATTGCGAATCATCGCGTAGCGCTTCGACTTAATTACGGTCCCCCACGACAAATCTGGGACGCCAAAATAAACACGCGCTGCATCCATCACCACATCCGGCAGAATGACCGTTCCGATTCGGGAAGCGAGCCGCTTCATAAACTGCCAATCTGTCTCCTGATACTGGACAATCAGCTCGCCAATGCTGTCCCCTGGATTCGTGGCGACATTCTGCGCATCGCCCTTCGGGTATTTCTCCGAGAGTTGTCCAATGACTTCCGTATACGTGAGCCCCTTATTCTGATACGAACGGCTCACGGGTTTCATATCCATCGCATACGTCCGTGAGATCGCCTCGATCTGCACATGGGGGATGCCATCCTCCATCTGAATATCAATGCTCGTGATGCCTCCGGCGAACCAGTGCTCGTCCCGAACCTCGCCCGGCTTGCGGATCATTAGACTATCCTCAAAGCTGCCGTTGCGTATGCAAGCCTCCGCATCCTCTTCCGCCATCATAGCGGTAAACGAGCATGTGGCATGCTCATTGAACTTACGGTCAATTCGCAGACTGCGAACCGCCTTTAATGGATAGGGCCACTTCAGTTGAAACCCGTCTCCTTGATACCATGTCGCCATCCCCGTCACCTCCCTGATCAGTAGGGTCCTCTTTCGAGAAATTCGGGTGGGGCTGGGTCCATCCCATTCGTTAGAAACTTAATCTTGCCGCCCCATGTGCAATAGAGACAGGATTTCGTGGTCAGGACAGGCACATCGTTCACCAAGACAGTCGGGCTGCCATTCTGCCATTCCGTTGCTCCCGGAATCACAATTCCACCCGGTATAGCCAGAGAGGAAGGCAGTAGCTTGGGGACACAGGGATAGATCGTAATATCCATTAGAATAGTGCCTGTTTCCGGTTCACAATCATAGTTGTAACCATTCAAATACGGCCCCGTTAAGCCTAGCCCCTCTAATCCGTCTAATCCCCCATTTGGATTTGGCGTGATTGCCCCGCTCAGTTCGGCCGCTTTCAAAGGATGGATCAAACTCCGGCAATAGCCAAAAGAATAAAAGTTGCCATCAATCTTATTTCCAAGCTCATCGAATTGCGCCATACTGCCGTTAATCGTTTCCGATGTAGACACCGCACAATCCTTCACGGTCATCATCGGGCTTTCATTAATAAGCACCCCTTTTTCCCCGATCTGATTAAGCACTTCCTCATGGGTACCCATTGTGCAATGCATATATGCGCCACGGGTTACATAGGTCTCTTCACTTCGCCAGGACTCCCCGCTCTCCAATTCTGCTATCGTCGATTTCTTCAGAAAACCATGAACTGTTGGAACCGTCATCTCATTCTTCCCCTTCCTTCAACAAGATTCTCCGTACACGTAGCCCATACAGGCCTGCTCGTAGCAGATTCTCCGCCAGATCCAGACGCACGACCAGCAGAGCACTCTGATAATACGTAATTTTGAACATACTCGAATCCCCAATCAGCCGTTTATCAATCGCCAGCTGCTCTATTCTCCCCTTCTCAACAACCACTTCCGCCGGGGCCGTGCATGGAATTTCCTTCAGCTCCATCATCGAGAAGTGGACTTGCATGTTCTTGGTCATATCCATAACGACAACTGTTTTACAAGCCATTTCCGGCTCATATTGGCTGATGATTGCCTGCATTTCATTAGAAACGAGCAGCACAGGACGTTCGATGATACTGCTGTACACCAGCTCTCGACCTGGCTTGATATGTACAATCTCCTGCTGCTCCGCATGCTCGAACCCCTTCAGCATCCGCTCTGGGAAGACAATAGCTCCCCCCGCCGCATCCAGCCGATCATCATGCTCAATAATGAAATATTCCACGCTGCTTACTTCTCCCTTCACCGAAAACTCCATTCTTCACCATCTGGCACTGTTCCCCATGCTCCCCATGCTCTCCTTGCTCGCACAGTCCCGTTGCCGCTCTATTCCTCCACCCATTCCACACTCTCCCGCTGCGCTGGCGTCAACGGAACAAGAAATACATCGCGCTTCAGCATTCGACTTCCGGTCAGATCCGCCCCGGTAAAATCCACCCCATCCAGAACCGCATGCGTGAAGTCGCCTGCTATCCTTGCATAACGGAAGCTGGCATTCGTCAGATTCGCCCCTTGATAACGGACACCGTGAATACCGAAGTACATGCCATGCTTCTCATTCAGGACATCGCGGCTCCCGATAACGCCGTCGAATCGGGCTTGCTCCAGCTTGCAACCACGGAAATCCGCATCGAATAGCCTGCTCCCGCTAAAATCCGCGCCATCACATTCACAGCGCTCGAAGCCGGTCCCAAGCAGCAGCCCGCCCCGAAGATTGCTCCCTGTCAGCTTCACAACCTCGAACCAGGTATAGCTCAGATTTATGCCTTCATAGTTGCCCTCAGACAGATTGACATATCTAATATGCTCGTAGATATATTCCTGCTCCAATCGGCTCTCCAGCCACCCCTTGCAGCTAACCGACGTTCGGGGATACCCGCTCCTCAGGTAAACCGATTCACTCGTCTGCTCATCCTTGTACTCACCAACACGAATATCCAGCTGCCCTTCCGTCGCTATATTCTGAAACGATTCGAGCTGCTTGGCTGTGTCCATCGCATAGCGCACCGCATGCACCATATATGCGTGGAACGGATAGAGCTGCGCCTTCATCCACGACTCCAATGCAGGCCGCTTGATCTGATCCATATAGCCCCTTCGCTTCACCTCGCACGCCTGATCCCACGCCTCCAGATACGTATAGATCCATCCCGCGTCATAGCGGAACGGAGTTACCGCAGGCTTCCATAGATTATCCGCATCACATGCCTCCAGCATGTAGACCGGCTTGCCCTCCATCAGACTTGTACGCAGCAGCGAAATATGGATGCTCCCGCATTTCTTCATCGCCCCGTCAGCCTGCAGCCGCTGCACATCCTGACAGAATTGATCGAACAACAGAACAAATTCCTCCGCTATCTCGTCTTTCCTCGTACAAAAATAATGGTGCAGCGCTTTAATTTGTTCCGTTCGATACGGCATCGCATCCTGTTCGACAAAATACTCCCACGCTTCGATTCCGCTCATCTGCAGCTCTCCTTGCTCCCTGATCGTTACTTCTTCATTAGAATTTCAACGCCCTTTAACGTAATCTGGCTCTGATCCAGAGTAATGGCCCCGTCACCGGTCAGCGTCGACATCTCGATCTGATTGCTGACCATCAGAATCGTCTCCGCCACCATCTCAATCTGCTTATTGGCCTGAAGCTGGATCTTATTGTTGCTATTCAGAATGATTGTGCCATCATTCGTCAACGTAATCGTTGCACCGCCTGACGCACCGGTAATCGTAATTCGGTCTTCCTCGAAAGAAATCTTTTGACCCGTAGGTGTGAGCAAGAACTTCGTGTTCGGATTCGCCATCAAATCCTCCTTCAAGTCCTTGTCGTAATTGACAATAGGCTGGAGATATTCCTGCTGAACAACCGTTGTCGTCCCTGCTGCCTTCTTGCTCTTCGAGCCGCCCGACTGACTCGTGCCTTGCTGACTTCCACCCTGCATCGCTTCCTGAGGGAGCATCTTCCTGACGGAGCTGAGGGCAATGCCTTCTGATTCATGAGCGCTGGGAAAATAGAGACGGATGTCGTCCCCTTTCTCCGGCATACAATACCATCCCGTCTGATCATCAGACGCGTACATGGTTGAGTATGGGAATGGGGAAGACTTCTCCAGACTCCAATTCTGATCATAGTCCAGCTTTACCTTTACCTCGTCCCTGACGACCGCCATCACTTTGCCCTGTATCGAGGCTCCGATCAGCTTCTTATTGCTCCGCTTCCGTTTATAGCTGGCGCTCTTCAGGCAGAGCGTATATTTGTGCGTTAGAATACCGCGTGTCATCTCCGTTTGCACTTCGAAGACATGGAGCTTATGACCCTTGAATGTAACTTCATCCCCCAATTCGAGCACCTGATTCAGAACGACCTCATAGCAGATATAGTCCTGTTCACTGAGACCGGAAGCCCCATCCGCTCCCCCTTCATTCTTGTAGGCCAGCAAATCCTTATACACCCGATAGTGCGTGCTCTCCAACTGTCCGGCATCGCGACCCTCTGGAACCCCCAGATACATGCGTATACTATCATGCGTGGTAATTGGGACAAGAACCGTGTGATGATGGGAAGCCAGCCGTTTCAGAAATTGCCAGTCCGTCTCCTGATATTGCAGCGTGAACGCGCCCAGCGGCTTGTCTTTGGCGAATGCATTGATCGTCTGGGCCTTCGGATACAGCTCACTGATTGTCCGCATCACATCTGCCACCTTAAGCGAACGATTCTGGAAAGAACGATTCTCCGGCTTAACATCCATCGCATATGTATGGGATATTGCTTCCGCTTCCAGCCAGTACACCTGACTCTCCACCCTGACATGGAGGCGCAGAATCATGCCGTGGAACAATGTATGATTCTTCCCATTGCCATCGGTATATAGAAGCTCTATCGGTGTCTGCTCATCTGCCATCCGCACATAATAGTCTTCCTTCTCCTCAGGAATAATGCCGGTGAAAGTCAGTCTCGCATGGTCATTGCACTTCTTAACAAGCTTCACATCATGCAATCTCATCTCAAAAGGAACAATCTTCAAGACCTCGTAAGTGACCGTCTGTGTTGCCATAATGTCCTCTCCTTTGCTCTATTAGACTTTGTTCCATAGAAGGTAGAATTCACATAAATACCTCATGGACATCCACTTTTTAACATTATACATCAAAATTCGACAGTTTGACCGGAAATTCATCTATATATTGTATAAAGTTACAGGATAGGACAACACGTAACTGTTTCTTGCTCCTGAACATGCAAAAAGACAGATCGTTTAATGGATACCGTGCTCCCATTAATCTCTCTGTCTTCTTAGCTTTAAAAATTCTTTAATTCTCCCCCATCGCTTGTTCGATACCGTTGCGGATAATCGTTTGCTATCGGCTTTCTCATCAAAATATATGAGCTTAACCTCTTCATCATGGTGAACAATTCGGTCGAGCTTGACAATACAATTCCGATCCGATCTCTCGAACCCATAAGGTTCAAGAACGGCCGCCCACTCGTCTAATGAATTGGGCAGCTCGAACGTGCCATCTTCTGTTTCAATGACCAGGTCGCCCGATCGGATTGTCAAAATCAATAAATCCGTTTCTACATCTACCCAGGTGACTTCATCATTCTTCGAGTTTTTCTTGAAGGCAGGTATTTTCACTTCTCACACCCCAAACCCGGTTTAGCTTTTTTTCTTTAATAATTCATCTGGCACTGGATTATGCCATAAAAGATGCGAAGCAGTTGAAACTGTTAATACAGCGATAAGGGCAATACATACTGCTGTAAATCTGGCTACTGCTCGTACCATCAATAATCACCCCCCTCCTAATTTAAAGCGGATCAGGGATAATGCTTGAATCAATATGGATAATGTTATTACTTCCATTCCTAATAGAAGGCCGCCAACTGCCAATGCGGTTGAAATAACCTTTAAAAGAGGATAATATCGTGATGGAATTCTTGACTGTCGTTGCAAGTTGGAGGGAGAGTAGATCATAAACAAAGCAATACTGATCAGTGAAATCATAGTAATACTAATTTCATTAAGAGATATATGTGGAATAGTTACGGAAATAAGTGTTGATAATAGAATACACGCTGTCGAAGTGTTCAAATGATGTCCGCCTGAACATGCACGTAGTATTAGAAAACAACCTATTCCAATCGCTGTTTCTAGTAACTTCCCCGTCAGTCCCCCAAGGGTTAGCGAGAGACTTACCACGAATATAGTATTAATGACAATAGTCAGCCCATATTTTAGAACAGGGATACTTATCAACGGCTCTTCTGCATAATGATGAAGGTTCTTTGCCAATTTACCAGCAAGCTTCTCAATCATCAGCTTGATCCTTCCTTCTAGACATATAGATCAAGCATAGAAGCAATATAATTAATACAATCGTTATTCCTTGAAAAATATATACAGGCCCATTTGACCACCATAGAAATATAGTGGAATATCCCATTAATATGACTACTGTTATAACTAGAAAGCCTATATTTCCCCGATTCATTGGAACTCTTGCTCTTGGATTATTAGGTATCCAATCAATTGAAAGGTTAAATCTTCGAATAATTAAAATAACAAGGAAAGTAAACAGAATACTGCTCAACGGCACGATATATCCTACTAGACTGCCACTACTAACCTCTTCAAAACTAATAATCGCATAATTTAAATACCCTGTGAAAAATAAAAGTTGGAAAAATCCGTAAGTTACATTGGTAACTGTTGTAATAATCATTGCATAGAACAGAGGAATCCGAAACAATAACCACATACACACAACTGCGACTAGCATTTGAAGAGAAGATGACCAAACTGCCATCGCCTCATCCGCTCTAGTTGCGTATGACACGTTACCCAATATGAACGAAACAAATACAATATGCGGGTAAAACCCTTGAGGTTTAATTCGGAATAGGGCAAACGTCAAAAATAGTACTGCAATATATTCAGGAGCCGACAACAGGATGAAAGGTATGTAGGGCATCGTGAATAACTCCTTTTAAGAGCTGATTATTCATTAACTTGATGATATTAATATACAAAATTATATAATTTTTGTATACAATTATATAAATACCATCAACATTATCATTTTCTATTTTCATATATAAATCTAATTCATTGCAGCATCGTCCAACAGCTCACAAAAGACTAATGTAAAGAAAAGGGAAAGTGTGCTAGAATACTCGCAGTGCAACTCCGGTTCTCTAAGAAAAACCAATAGAAAAGGTGGAATCCAAATGACCCGAAAAGTAAGCGCATTCATAACTGCAATCATACTCGCTCTGACTGCAATACTGAGCAGCTGCTCGAACGACAGCAATGAAGAGCTCACCAAGGTAGACCCCCAAATCGTAGCCACATTAAAAGTCATGCATTACGATGAGAAACATTTCTTCGAACAATACGGCAACTTCTTCACGTCGAAGTTCCCTAATGTTCATCTTGAGGTTATAAGCACACAATTCCTATTCTCCGTCCCTCGGGATAAACGGGAAGCGGCCTACAATAATTTAATTCAAGAGAAACAACCCGATGTCATTATGCTTGAAGAAAGACAAATGGAAGCATTGGTCCAGGAAGATGCCTTATACCGGCTGGATTCGGTAATCAAACGCGATAACTTTGACATGGATAATATTCTTCCCATTGTCACCGAGAAGCTCAAGAATGCAGGAGGCGGCAGCCTCTATGGGTTAGCAGCTCGATTCTCCAGCTCTGCTATCTATTACAATATCGATTTGTTCAACCAATATAATATTGATCCTCCGCGTGACAGAATGACATGGGGCGAGCTGCTGGAGCTGGCTCAGCGGTTCCCGACGAGCGGAAGCGAGACGGAAAGAGTGTACGGATTTGCTAACAGCAATACAGTAAGCAATTCTATGGCTAATATGGTCTTTTCCATAGGAGCTACAGAAGGCTTGTCCTATCTTAGCAAAGATGCGAAGAAGGTGACGATGGATACGGAACAATGGAAGGGGATTATGGAGAAGGTGGTGAAGGCTTACAAATCGGGGGCGGTCAATACTTCCAACGAACAAGGACCGAGTGATCTATTCATGAAGGACCGCATAGCAATGCGCTTCGAGGGCTCCTTTTACTATAGCCAGATCACTGCCCAAGACAATAAGAGAGAGAAGCCGCTCAACTGGGGGGTAGTAACCGTTCCGGTAGATCCTGCTAACCCGAATGTGACGCACTCTTTTCAGATCAATGATTTATTCAGCATTAACGCGCAGTCACCCAACAAAAGCCTGGCATGGGAGTTCATCAAATTCGCTGCCGGAGAGCAGGTAGCGCAAGCACTGTCCAAGACACTTAACGGGAGCTTGTCCACTCGCCCCGCTTACGTGACCAATAAGAACGGCGAGAAACTGGATGCCTTCTACGAGCTTACAGAAAGCAGAGAATACAAGCGCTACGATACACTACCCCCTGGTTTTGTTTTAGACGTCTTTATACAAAGGGCCTTATCCAGTGTAATAGCTGATGAATATACACTCGATGAAGCAATCAAGACGATCCATGACCAAGGCAACGAGCTGTTAAACAAATTATATGAGCAGCAGAAGCTGGAGAAGGAAGAGGAAGCAGCTAAGTAACTACGCATGAATGCTCGGCTGCTGCCCCAATAAGCTGATACCGCCCCCGTGTCGGATCAGCTTATTGCTGTCTGTTCCACAGAAATATACTCCAATGGAATATGATCCGCCAACCAGATCGTATTGTTGCCCCGATAGAACTTGATTCCGTTATCCCAAGCCTTCTTGGCGTCCACTCTCAGTAAGACCGGGCTTGAATCTTTCCGTCTCCCTACCAATATGGCCGTTTCTCTGTCAGCAGAGTGATGGACATACTGTCTGCCCATCGGATGCAAGCCTTGATTGAGAATCTGCTCGACTAAATGTCTGGCTGTCCCATGATAGAGGACTGGAGGGGGAGCTTCGTTCCTTTTCGTTATTTTCTCTGGCACAGAATGGCCGTATAACGCTCTAATTCTCCCATCCAGAATCTCATGCCGCTTTTTATCCGATAGCTCGATCATGATAGCTAGATCATTCTCATTCACGGACTCCCAATGCCTATTCAAGCGTAATGCTGATAATAGCTGCTCAATCTCAATCCAACCTTCGCGGTCTAATTCTAATTCATACTCCCAAGGCGCGTGTCTTAATGCGTACGATACCTCTTTGCTTAATTTCAAGTAATCCATCTATTCATCTTCTCCTACAATTCGTTTCAAAGACAACAATCTAATATCTTGTTCCGTAATAATCGTACATCTCATTAACGCCTCGTACAACTCCCTTTCGGTAATCTGCCGATCTAATGATTGCTCAAGCTTGTTGATAAGCAGCGCCGCTGCTCCTGCTACATGGGGGGCGGCCATTGATGTGCCTGTCATTACTGCATATTGATTGCCCGGGACCGTTGACAGAATGAAGACCCCGGGAGCATAAATATCCACTTGATCATTCGTATTGCTGAACGGAGCAATCCCCGCATTCTCTGATACCGCTCCAACTTCAACAACCTCGGGATAGTAAGCTGGATACAGGATTTCATGGGTTGAGCGATCACCATCTCCGTTGTTCCCGGAGGACGAAATAATCATAATATTATTCTCTACAGCTAGCTGTATCGCATCGTGGAGTCCGGGATCTGGTTGTAAACCGCCTAGAGATATTGTTATGATTCGTACGCTTTCATTCTCAGGGCCCCTCCACTGCATCGCATGGTGAATAGCTTTTGTTAAATGATGATACGTACCGGTTCCATCCTTCGAGATCACCTTCAAAATAAGCAAGCTTGCCTCTGGCGCTACGCCCACAACTCCCTGATTATTGGGAGCAGCTGCAATTATGCCGGCAACGTGCGTGCCATGCTGAAGGTTATCCTCATATCTGGCTGGGTCTCCATCTTAATCGTCCGTAAAGTTATACCCGCCAATAATACGGCCCGCCAAATCTGGATGACTGCTATCACAGCCACTATCCAATATGGCTACAACTACCCCTTTGCCTGTTATACCATCTCTCCATAATCCAGGTGCATGAATGAAAGAAATGCCGTTTGGGATCTCCTTTACATCAACTTTAAGCCCTCTCATCGTTCCATCACCTCCGTGTATATCCCTTAAAGTGAGGATAGAAATAAAAAACACAACCTTATAGGTTGTGAATTCGGATAACATTATCACTTTATCTATAGAGATGACGAGGAGGGATGCTTATGAACGATTTAGACAGATTGCGTCAACGGCACTTCACACTAAAGATGGAGTTGCTGAAAATTGTTAAACAGATCGACACCTGTGATAAGGAAGATATCGCATTATACCAAGATGTCGCTGAGCAATATGCAAAGCATCTACGAGCAATTGGAGATCAGTGTAAAGGAATTTTTGGAGTGAGTGTATGTAATTGTACTTTTCACCCGGAAGCGTGCACATAATATTTTCCCCAAAATAATGATCGATGGTTGTGATTAGGAACATTCATTTCACTTTTAAGAATGTGGCCCAAGGGAACGGTTGTCCCTTCAGCTACAGAGAAGGAAAATTGATTCTTGTTATTATCAATCAATTACTCCTTCAATTCCTTTAAGGGGTGAATGAAAATGGACCAAGTATCCAAGAAAATCAAAGGAAGCGAGCTTCATCATTTAATCGAAGAGGCGAATAAAAACGCAGACGTAATTTCTTTTATTGCTCAGATGGTCAAGCATAATGTCATTCCGGATAGAGAACAACCAAAGGTGTTAGACAGCATCGCATATCAACCAGAGAGTACGAAGTTTGTGCTGCTGATCCTTGGTTTTAAACAAGAGCGCGTAAAGATTATCTACACGAAAGCAGATACAATGGTTGAAGTTAAGGCGAGCGTTATCAGTTCGAGCGGTGATAAAGAGGTCCTAACCGGTTATAGAATTGTGAATGGCAGAATCGAAGTTACTTCTACTACTGAATATACCGAGGAATTCAAAGATCGCGTTCGTGAGATTAGTGCAAACAACTCACTGCCCACAGGCTCCCGTGCTGATGTATCTATTCAAGCGCCATGTTTATACGGCAATTGGTGCGGTCCTGGTTGCAGTGGTCCTGGCTCCCCTATAAGCGCTGTAGATTCCTGCTGCAAGTCCCATGACAACTGCTATGGTTCGAGGGGATACTTCGCTTGCAGCTGCGACTATAAGCTGCATGACTGCCTATATCCATATGCCGCTGCTGGCAATGTGTGGGCAATACTATTTATCTCTTGGTACAGCTGGCCATATATCTGTAATCCGTTTGCATAAAGCATATTTAACAGACAACCCCCCCTTTCGACACAACAGGAAGGGGGGTCTGTTATACGTTGAGGCATTGCTCATGGTCCAAAAAATAGAACGGCTAATGGAGTCATTAAGATCATGTACCAAAGCAGTAATAAGAAATTTGCCAACGATATAATGGCGTACAGAATTGATTCTTTCCTCGATTTAAATGGACCCGCGAAGCTAATGATGGACCCCATTAAGCTGCTTATGAAACCAGGCAGCCACTCCGAATCAAACAACCTTGGAGTCGCGATAAGGAAATAGACAGTTATAGCAGCTGTGAACACCGACAATACAGTAAGTATATGACGTACTTGCTTCATTTCATCAGCTCCCCATTATTACTTTACCCACGACATTCCCATTGTTACCGTTCCCGTCGATCCCGCGTATCCGAATCGAACAGACTATATGCAGTTATTGGATCTGTTCAGTATTCATGCAGATTCATCGAACAAAAGTCTGGCGTGGGAGTTTATTAAATTCGTTAACAGTGAAGAGATGGCCAAAGCACTTTCCAAAACCTATGACGGTTCACTCTCGGTTCGTCCCGCATACATTAATGATAAGAAGGGTAATAAATTGGATGCCTTCTATACGTTCACAGAAAAGCGCCACAACAGTCGCCGCAACACAAATTTGCCCCCTGGCTTTAAAATATACGGTATCGTGAACACAATCATGTCGCGTGTCCTGACCGACGAATACACCCTTGATGAAGCAATCCAGAAAATCCAGGAAGTAGGCAACGAGCAGCTAAACAAAGCGTATGAAAAGCAAAAGCTGGATAAGACGAGCGCCAAATAATTAAGAAGCGGGTATGATAGGCTTCCTGCCGTCATATCCTTTTCTTATTGTACTGCTTTGTCGTTCCATACCCTCTCTGTATTGGGAAACATTGAATCAACCTAATTTTAACAAAATTTAGAAGAACTTTAGGTTTTTTCAGCACATTTTTCAATTATACGTCTTTTCGAAATCTCTTATTCGGGTTAGAATATAGGTTGATCATAAATAGGAGGGGACTTTCATGAAAGCATTAAAAGTGATATTGCTCACTTCGATGGTACTCGTATTTGCCATCGTGGCAGGCTGTGGCTCTGTCAAGGAGCCTAAAGAAGCAATCACATCAGCATTGGTTAAATCAGGAGATATTAAATCATCCTCATTCAAAGGATCATTCTCATTCAATGACTTTGATTTGCCATCTGCAATTGGGAATGACCAGAATGCCCAAATCGCGGCTTCAGTAGCCGAATTATTCAAAGGGGCAAGCATTAATTACCATGGTAATACAGAGACAGACCCAATGCGTTCCGAGGTTACCGTTGATATTGCACTGAATAGCCAAGACATGAAATTCAGCTTATCTTTTCTAATCATTCTTAGCGAAGATAAAATGTGGATCAAAATCCCGCAAATTCCGATGTTCCCATTGCCAGAGACAGTAGTCGGCAAGTTTATTGAAATCGATATGGCGAAACTGATGGAAGAGCAAGGACGATCCAGCAACCTATTGCTCGATACTGCATCTACACAGAAGCTAGGCCAAGATCTCCTGAACGTAGTGATGAAGAATATGGACGAGAAGACATACTTCAGCCAGCTTGAAGCGAAGGATGTCAAGGACCTTCCAGACGGCTACAAGGCTGACCAATTCGTTCGTTTTGCAATTACGAATGACAACTTCGATGCCGCAGTCCAAACGTTCGTTGAAAAAGTTCTGCCACAGCTGATCGATGTAATCTCGAAGAATGAATCCTATATGAAGTCTGCTGGGTTGACGAAGGAACAACTGGATGAAATGAAGAAAGAACTCGATAGCACCAAAGAAAGTGAAACAAAAGAAGCGATTGCTGAAATGAGAAAAACGCTCAAAATCAATGAATTCTCCATCACTGGCGGTATTCAAAACGGATTCCTCGACTATCAGAATTTCAACTTCAATGTTGATATTACGACGGACGAGGAGCAAATGACACTCGGCATGCGCCTATGGATGCTGCTTGAGAACATCAACAAAGACATCAAATTCGAGCACGAGCTGCCTACAGATGCTATTCCACTAGATGACCTTGAGCAGGTAATGGCTGGCGGAATGTAATCATCCATCACTAATAAATGCCCGCTAATCAAATTATGATTAGCGGGCATTTTTCCTTACGGGGCTTATCCATCCCCTGCTTCGTTACTTTCCGTATTTGTTGGTCCACTGTTCATGCCACTCGGCGTAAGTCAGACCCTTTAATTCCTCCCTCGTCTTGCCATCGATTCCATATGCGCCCCCGTACAGCATCTCATCAGCATCGGGAGAAGAATACCCGCCTATCACTTCGCCTTCGGCTACCATTACATATACATTCGTATCGAAATCATAAATATCTTCCAACGGATGATTATCTACCGTAAACGCATAGATGGCAATTTCTTTGTCGATAAACGCATCCGGCTCCTTCTCTTGAACACCCCATATTTGCTGATATTGTGTCTCAAGAAGCAGCTTCTGCTCCAATACGAACGTTTGCAAAAGCCCTTTATTCGCGGTAATTGTATAGCCCTTCTTCTCTATAAATTGCACTGTTAATGCCTGATCATCCAGCTGTACCGTGGTCGTCTTCGTTATCTGTGGCGCTTGCTGTGTTGTCACGAGCCGTGTTGATGTACTTGCCAGACATCCCGATAAAAGAATAATGGCCGAGAGAACAAAGGGTAATTTTTTCATCTCTAGCTACATACCTCCATTTTCCATATACCTTATAAATCGTATTTTAATTTATTTTGTTGCAGAAATGCTAATAATTGTCGTAATTTTCTGGGCAGGTGACTATTCAGGGACACCTCTTCGTTCTTTCCAATGCAAAAATGACTTCTGAGAAGCTCAGAAGCCATCGATGTGAACTGCAATAATCGCCTTAGGACCCTTGCGGGTTATTATGACTGGTGTGGTTATGCTGCTTCGTCTTCTTGGAGCCTGACAATGGCTCCTGAAGCCCGCCACGATCGTTCCGCGCCTTCTTCCTGTCTTGATCAGGATTCGGCACAGGAACGCTTTTCGACTTGCCTCCCATAGGTTTACCCCTTTCGCTACAGTATCGAAAATTGCGGAAGCACTAACTGCGGGGATGCTGCAAATCCGTCGGATCATCGTGATTGAGCAGGTCCTGATGACGGCGGTCATTCGTATCCTGCTGGATCTGCTGGGCTTGATGGCTATTGACCGGATTTTTGTCGAGATCCTCAACGACATTGCTTAAATTTTTATCTGCTGTTCCTTTTACCTTGGACATCCTTGCAACCCTGCCTTTCATCAATTGATGAGGCTAAGCTAAGCGTGCGTTAACTCCTTCAAAGCTTGCGCGCACTCATGGATATGCCTCGTGTAATCCTGAACAAGCTGTTGAATAATTTCCGTTCGCTCGTCGACCGTCCTGTTATCCTTTTCCACATCAATTAGGGTCACTCGAACCTCACGACTATCGACATAGGTTACTTTAAAATCAAAGCTGTACATCTGATGTCCAGCTGTATCGATCGTAACGCGCAGTGACTTGGCGTCAGACTCGTCCGGCAGCACAGCTGCCCTGTCACCAGCCAGAATCCAATTCGGCAGCGTTGAACGCCATGCGTCTGCCAGCTGCTGCTGATTGATATCCAGCTCATCGCGTTTGCTCATTGCTAACCACCTCCATGCCGATAATATGCGGCTGCTCGTGTTTTTTTATACCACCGCTCCGTTACTTTCCGTATTTTTTCTTCCACTGTTCACGCCATTCCAGAAAGGTTAGCCCTTTTACCTCCTCGAACTCCCTTCCATCAATTGGATTAACACCCCCAAATAGAAGCTCATCAGTATCGGGAAAAGAATATCCGCCAATCGCTTCGCCTTCAACTACCATCACACATACATTGATATCCAAACCATATTGCTTTTCCAGCGGATGATTATCTACCGTAAACGTATAGGTAGCTATCTCTTTGCCAATAAACGCATCGGGCTCCTTCTCTTGAACGCTCCATAGTTGTTGATATTGCGTTTCATTCAACAGCTTCTTATCCATTATGAACGTGCGCACAGGCTCCTTGTCCGCGATAATCGTGTAACCATACTTCTCTTTCACGTATTGCTTTGCTAATGTCTTGTCATCCACCTGTATGCTCGTTGCTGTATCTGCAAGACATCCAGTGAGAAGGATAAGAACGGAGAGAACAAACAACTGTACTTGTAATTTCATACCATGCCTCCATTTTCCATATTGCTAACTAAGACGCGCCTCAACTCCTGTTTTGTTGCAGAAAAATAAAAAATCATTAATTTCTATCGTGACACTCTTTGCAAACAAACTGCTTGAACCTCTACTTGGGATGAAACATATCACATCTCATACACTACTTCAGGCGGCTGTAAGGCGATTTTTCCTGCTTAAAAAAAGGATCACGCACTTTTTGATAGCTGTAAGCGGTTTTTATCTGCTTATAGTCTCCACCAAAGCCCTTTTCACACAATCGCTCGGGCTGTAAGGCGATTTTTCCCGCTTAAACGTCCGACCGCGTTCCTTTCAACAGCTTTAAGCAGGTTTTTTCCGCTTACAGCAGTCTCCAGCATCGACGCACGCACTCGACGTATCCACACGACAACCTGCGTACACGAACTGCTTGGGTCCATTCTCTGGATTCCCACACTCTCCTGGATAGGGCAGTAAAACAAAAAAATGAGAGCGACATCGCTCTCATTCCTCAGGTACATCTATGTAGTCATTCTTAGCTATTAAAAACTGGCGGAGAGGGTGGGACTCGAACCCACGTGAGCTTGCACTCTAACGGTTTTCAAGACCGCCCCGTTATGACCGCTTCGGTACCTCTCCATGAATGTCAACGACCTTGACTAAGGTCACAAGAAGAATTGTACCACAGGCCAAAATGGGAAAGCAACTCCAATTTTGCCCTATGGTACATTTATTTGATTTAAGCCCGGGTCGGATCGTCTTATCGAGCCCCGATAACCTCAACGCCGCCCATATACGGACGCAGTACTTCGGGTACGATAACCGTTCCGTCAGCCTGCTGGTAGTTCTCAAGAATAGCGGCAACTGTGCGTCCAACGGCCAGAGCGGAGCCATTCAGAGTATGAACAAATTCCGGCTTGCTCTTCGGCTCGCGACGGAAGCGAATGTTCGCACGTCTGGCTTGGAAATCCTCCACATTGGAGCATGACGAGATTTCGCGGTAAGAACCGCCGCTTGGCAGCCACACTTCAAGATCGTACGTCTTCGCCGCACTGAAGCCCATATCTCCCGTACACAATGCGAGTACGCGATAAGGCAATCCGAGCAGCTGCAGCACCTTCTCTGCGTTTCCTGTCATGGCCTCAAGCTCCGCATAGGAATCCTCAGGCTTGCACAGCTTCACCAGCTCTACCTTATTGAATTGATGCTGGCGAATCAGTCCGCGCGTATCACGGCCTGCTGCTCCAGCCTCAGAACGAAAGCACGCACTGAAGGCGACGAAGTTCTTCGTCAAATCCTCAGCCGACAGGATCTCTTCCCGATGAATATTCGTAACCGGCACTTCCGCAGTAGGGATCAAATAATAATCCGAGCCCTCAAGGCTGAACAGATCCTCCTCAAACTTGGGAAGCTGACCCGTTCCAATAAGGCTGTCACGGTTCACAATATATGGCGGCAGAATCTCCTCATACCCATGCTTATCGCTGTGCAGATCCATCATGAAGCTGACGAGAGCACGCTCTAACCTTGCTCCCAGCCCGCGATAGAACACAAACCGCGATCCTGTTACTTTTCCCGCAGCTTCAAAATCCAGAATGCCGAGATTCTGCGCGATATCCCAGTGCGCCTTCGGCTCGAATTCGAAGGAACGAGCCTCGCCAACGCGGCGAACCTCCACATTATCATCTTCGGATTTGCCGAGCGGAACACTGGCATCTGGAATATTCGGAATAGCGAGCGTCAGATCCCTGATCTCAGCTTCTACAACACGCACCTCATCGTCGAGCGCCTTGATCCGGTCGCCAACCTCGCGCATTTCCACGATAAGCGCTTCAGCGTCGCCTCCGCTTTTCTTCAGCTGTGCCACTTCCTGCGAAACCGTATTGCGGCGGCTCTTCAACTGCTCGCTCTCCTGCAGCAAATCGCGCCATTTTCCATCAAGCACAGGGAACTCAGCAATCAGCTCCAACGACTTGCCGCGGTTCTGAAGCGCCTGCTCGACTTTCTCCAATTCATTCCTCAACAATTTAACATCCAGCACGGAAAGGTGAACCCCTCTCTAAGAAAGCTTGTTTGACAGCCTCATACTACACCTGCACATACGGCAAAAAAGACTGCGTAAACGCAGTCCTCTGCCATTATCGCTTGGCCACAGCCGCTTCCACTGCCATATTCAGAAAATAAGCATGAAGCTGGTAATCATCGGTCAGCTCTGGGTGATACGAGCATGCCAGCAGATTACCCTGCCGCGCGGTCACGATTTCATCGTTATACGTAGAGAGAACCTCTACCTTAGACGACACTTCTTTAATAAGCGGCGCGCGGATGAACACAGCGCGGATCGGTTCATCAATGCCTTTAACAGGCAAATCAGTCTCGAAGCTCTCACGCTGACGACCGAACGCATTCCGCGCAACAGTCATATCCATCAGCCCTAGATGCGCCTCTTCCTGGCCCTCGATACGCTCAGCCAAAACAATCAATCCGGCGCATGTGCCGAATATGGGCTTGCCCTGAGCAGAGAAGCTGCGAACAGCGTCCATGAAGCCATACTTGCGCATTAGCTTGCCAATCGTTGTGCTCTCGCCGCCCGGAATAATAAGACCGCCCAGCTCATCCAATTGCTCCGTGCTTTTGACAGCAACAGCTTCGCCCCCAGCGGCTTCAATACTGCGCATATGCTCCGCAACAGCGCCTTGCAGCGCCAAAACGCCTATCCTCATGAAATTATGCCTTCTTTCTATCCAACTGCGAAGTCATCACGCTTGTCCTTCGGTACGAAGAGCGCGTTTCTTACAGACCGCGATCCTGCATACGTTGGGAAGCTTCCAGCTTCGAAATTTCAATGCCTTTCATCGGTGCGCCAAGATCCTTGGACACTTCTGCGATCAGCTTGTAATCCTCATAATGTGTTGTTGCTTCAACAATAGCGCGTGCGAACTTCTCAGGGCTGTCCGATTTGAAAATACCGGAGCCAACGAATACGCCATCTGCACCAAGATGCATCATGAGCGCAGCATCTGCAGGAGTAGCAACGCCGCCGGCAGCAAAGTTAACGACAGGCAGCTTGCCCGTTTCATGAATGCCAAGCAGCAGCTCATAAGGAACGCCCAGAACCTTCGCCTCGTGGTACAGCTCGTCCTTGGACAGATTCTGAACCTTGCGCATTTGGCCGTTGATCAGACGCAGGTGACGAACCGCCTCAACGATGTTGCCTGTACCTGGCTCGCCTTTCGTACGGAGCATGGACGCGCCTTCTTGAATACGTCTAAGCGCTTCACCAAGATCCTTCGCGCCGCATACGAACGGAATCGTAAATTCTTGCTTGCTGATATGGTACACTTCATCAGCTGGCGTTAAAACTTCACTCTCATCGATATAATCGACGCCAAGAGATTCCAGAACCTTTGCTTCCACATAGTGACCGATACGGGCTTTAGCCATTACCGGAATGGATACAACCTTCATAACTTCCTCTACAACTTTCGGATTGCACATACGAGCTACGCCGCCAGCAGCACGAATATCGGAAGGCACACGCTCAAGTGCCATAACTGCCGTTGCGCCAGCTGCTTCTGCAACCTTCGCTTGTTCGGCGCTCATAACGTCCATGATGACGCCGCCTTTTTGCATTTCAGCCATACCGCGTTTTACACGCGAAGTTCCTGTTTCCATTTAATAGTGCCTCCCAAAAGTTTTCTGCGTGCTTCCTTGTAGAGCCTCTGCGTATAAGCAGAAAACTTACTTCGTAAGCATCATCTTGTTTTCTGAGTGCTTCCTTGTACAGCCTCTGCGTATGAGCAGAAAACTAACTTCGTAAGCATCATCCGTTTTCTGCACACACGAATATTCCGTGTTAACTCTAACCATTAATTTTACAGCATCCCGAGGCAATCGACAACCATGAATTACACATCGGGATACTGCGAATTACTTAGAACAACCCAACAATCCCATTAAACAATCCAACGAAGAAGTCGCCGATTGCTCGGAACAACAGGCGCCACCAGCTGCCCTTCTCAACCTCTTCCGTGCTGATCAGATCAACCGTCTTCTCGATCGCCTTGCCGGTATCGGCATCTGTGTAGGAATACGTAACCGCCCCGACCTTCTGACCATTCTTAATCGGTGCGACCAACTCGTCTTCCGTCATCAAGCTCAGCTTCGTTTGCTCGATCTTGGGCTCTACGCCTTTCTTTACGAGGAAGGTTATATCGGTAGCTGTAACAACCGGTACCTCAGTCGATACGCCTTTCTTTATTGTTGCCGTTTTTGCATTATCTAACGTCGTCTTAGGAGCTACAACCGTTTTCCGCTCGAAGTTGTTGAAACCATAGTCGAACATTTTCGCTGCCTCCAGGAATCGTGATCCCTTCGACTTGGCCCCCATTACAACCGCTATAAGCCGAATGCCATCCCTCTCAGCTGTTCCTGTGAAACAATAGCCGGCCGCGCCAATATAACCTGTTTTCATGCCATCCACGCCCGGATATGCGTATTGCTTCAAGGCCTTGGTATCCTTATTCGTCTCCAGCATCCAGTTATAGTTGATCATAGGATTATCATCCCGTTCACGAAACTTATAGGAAGGAAGCTTGGAATAATCCAGAAATTCGGGATGCTTCTTAAGAATAATAGCCGCAAACTTCGCCATATCGGCAGCCGATATGAGCGTTGTCTCATCAAGCCCTGTAGCTCCTGTAAAATGCGCTGAGTTCAACCCAAGCGTCTTCGCCGTCTCGTTCATCTTGTCCACAAAGCCTTGTTCATTGCCGCCAATGTGATCGGCCAAAGCAATTGTAGCGTCATTCGCAGAGCCGACAGCCATAGCAATATATAAGTCTTTAACCGTATGCTTATCGCCCTCTGCCAAATAAATCTGAGACCCGTCCTTAGGCGTCGAAGCCGCTGCTTCTGACGTTGTTACAATACCGTCCCATTTCAAGCGTCCGGCTGCAATCTCCTCAAGAACGATAAACTCCGTCATCATCTTCGTCATGCTGGCAGGCGGACGCGGTTGATCCTGATTCACCTGATACAGCACTTGTCCAGTATCCGCATCAATCAACATCGCTGATTGAAGCGTTAACCCCAATGAATTCTCCGGATACGTTACACTTGACTTGCCTTCTGCCAGAGCGACCGTCGAACCCACTGCCATTGTGAGCAACCAAACTACCAACATAGCGGAAATCACCGACAACAATCTTGCCGGTCTTAGGTTCCGTTTCAACGCATTCTCTCCTTCTTTGCATGGATTATAGTAAATTAATTGTATCATATGTCGACGTCTTTCGTTCGCATCCGCGAAAAAAGACAGGCAGGAAAATGGTGACTGGCACCATCTCCCTGCCTGGGTTCGAACCCTTTGCCTAGAGTCTGTCCGACAAACGAAAAAAGTCTCGATTGAACGTGATAGGAAAAGACGGCCTCCTTGGCTACTTACAGCGAGTAGTTCGGCGCTTCCTTCGTAATTTGCACATCATGCGGATGGCTCTCGCGCAATCCTGCATTCGTAATTCTTACAAATTGTGTATCATTCTTCAATTCATCAATACTCTTCGTGCCACAGTAACCCATACCGGAACGAAGACCTCCAATCAACTGATGCACCGTATCTGCCAATGGCCCTTTAAAAGCGACACGGCCTTCGATACCTTCTGGAACAAGCTTACTCTCGTTCTCCTGGAAATAACGATCCTTGCTTCCTTCCTTCATCGCACCAATGGAGCCCATACCACGGTATACTTTATAACGGCGGCCTTGATAAATCTCTGATTCACCCGGACTCTCTTCTGTCCCTGCGAACAGGCTTCCGATCATAATTGCACTCGCACCCGAGGCTATTGCTTTCGTCACATCGCCCGAATACTTAATGCCTCCGTCTGCGATAATTGGAATATTATATTCTCGCGCTACGCTGGCACAGTCGTATATTGCGGTAATTTGCGGAACGCCGATACCGGCGATAATGCGTGTCGTACATATAGAACCAGGACCCATGCCAACCTTAATTACGGATGCCCCAGCCTCAATAAGATCGCGGGTTCCTTCTCCTGTCGCCACATTGCCTGCAATAATCGCAAGATCAGGGTACTTATCGCGGAGCTTACGAACCATATCAAGGACATTGCGTTGATGTCCATGAGCAGTATCGACTACAAGCGCATCCACACCTGCCTCTACAAGCGCTTGAGCGCGCTCCAATGTATCCTTCGCAATACCAACAGCAGCGCCGCACAAGAGACGGCCATGCTTGTCCTTTGCAGCATGCGGGAATTGAATAGCTTTCTCTATATCCTTAATCGTAATAAGTCCTTTAAGCGTATTGGTCTCATCGACCAATGGCAGCTTCTCGATCTTGTGCTTCTGCAGCAGTCCTTCTGCTTGCTGAAGCGTTGTTCCTACAGGTGCAGTAACCAGATTCTCATGGGTCATGACTTCACTGATCTTAATTGAATAATCATGAATAAAGCGCAAATCACGGTTCGTCAAAATACCAACCAGCTTGCCATGCTCATCAACAACAGGCACGCCGGATATCCGGTATTTGCCCATAAGCTCTTCCGCATCGTATACATGATGGTTCGGTGTCAGCGAGAACGGATTCGTAATGACGCCGCTCTCTGACCGTTTGACCCGGTCGACTTCCTCCGCTTGCTGAGCTACCGACATATTCTTATGAATGATTCCAATGCCGCCCTCCCGCGCCATCGCAATCGCCAAAGCAGCTTCCGTAACCGTGTCCATCCCAGCGCTGATCAGCGGAATGTTCAATTTCACATTCGCACTCAGGTTAATCGACACATCGACTTCCCTCGGCAGAATTTCGGATTTACGGGGTACGAGCAGTACGTCGTCAAAGGTTAGTCCTTCTTTGGCGAACTTGTTTTCCCACACAAGTATGTTCCTCCCTCAAATGTTTCTCTATAGAGCATATCCCAAGGCCTATAGACATAAGCGCTTAAGTACTCTCGCGTATATTATTAGCAATATTAGCAGAGGGGTAGGGGGCTGTCAAGATTTCAACAGATGAGCTTTTTTTCATTTTTCAAAACGATAATCATACCTGCAATTTGAGCTCCACAGCAGGAATTCATTCACCCCCTGCTCCTTGGCAGCTTGGATCTGTTGGCGAATTTGCCGGGCTCCGTATCGCTGATGAGGATGTACCCATCCTGCAGTGAAACTCTGCAGCCATGGACGTATCTTCGCAGTATCCAAATTATTCTCCCGAAGGATAGCATTACTCTGCTGAGCCTCCATCATTGCATGACGAATAATGGAATAGGGCTGCAAATCCGGCTTCTTAACACCATACATGCCGCTCGAATAATGAGAAGGGTACGTCATTGGAGATATCACATCAACAGCAGTAGCAATAGAGCGCCAAGTCTGGCCAATACCCAAATCCTCCTTATAAGAAGTGACCAAACCATAGACATCAGCTGATAATCTGGCTCCCTCTTGATGAATCTGCTTGCGTGCCTCTCTCAGAAACTGCCCAATAATCTCTCCTTTCCCTCGCTTCCCGCGACCGTCAATTGCCACCTCGCGATCCACACGAGCGCCGTTATCCGGAAAACGGACATAATCGAACTGAATCTCATCGAAACCCAGCTTGGCAGCTTCAGCAGCAATCGCAATATTATAAGAACGAACATCAGGCTGAAAAGGATTCAGCCATCGATTTCCTTGATGGTCCTTCCATACGCCTCCACTTCGTTTCTGAAGAGCTTGAGATGGCTTCTTCCGTGCATACAACGGATCTTTGAAAGCAACGATACGACCAATAACATATATATTTTTCGATTTCAACTGTTTAATTAACCCTCTAATATCGGCTATTGCTGGTTGGTTGCCAGCGCCAATCTCACGCACCTCTTGCAGCTCTGAGCGGTAAGTCATCATTCCGTAATCATTCTTCACATCAATAACCATTGCATTGAGGTCTGTATCACCAACAAGCTTAATAAGCTCCTTTAACCTGAACGAGCTCCCTGCTATCCAGCCAGATACATAGATCCCCCTTACAGGTGATCGCGGACCATCAGTCTTGCGGCGGGTCTGATCTGATTGTCCAGATTGTCCTTGTTTTGTCATCCCTTTATTCCTTGTCATCTTAAAAGAACCCGAAGTCTGTTTGCGCATCGACAAAGACAGCTCAGGATGCTTTGCAGATGTGCGGGCATGCTTCTGCGGCTTGAGATCTGGCAGTCGAATCTGATCTGTTGACTCGTGCGCAGAATTACAGCCAACCAACTGTATCGTTAAACAAGAAAGAATAAGTATGCAAACAGCCATTCGCCCGTACCTTGACAACATAAACCGGCACCTCCATCAGCAGGTAAGTTAATGTTAGTAGTATGAGCTACAGAGCTTAGCCTTTTGTGAAGGAGATGACACCAGTTATGGGTATCGTTGGTTTATTCAAGGCTTTAACCATAACAAAAAACCGACCGTGTACCACGGTCGGTTCTTCGTGCTTGGCGACGTCCTACTCTCCCAGGACCCTGCGGTCCAAGTACCATCGGCGCTGGAGGGCTTAACGGTCGTGTTCGAGA
>NZ_CAKMMF010000051.1 GCF_927798095.1 Paenibacillus plantiphilus
TCGTTATAATGCTGCCTCGTTTTCCCCATTGTGAACACCTCACCTTTTATTAGGATTATTATCTGTCCAACGTTACGAGGTGTCCACTTTTTATTCTAATTGCAAATAACGTGTTACAGCAGGGAAAAGCTGAGCGAGGCGAACTGTAAAGCTGAAAAACCTTCTTACAGAAGCCAAGGCATCGCATAATGCTCTTTGGCTATCTCCCTAAGGCGCAAATACCGCGTTACAGCAGGGAAAAGCTGAGCGAGGCGAGCTGTAAAGCTGAAAAACCCTCTTACAGAAGCCAAAGTATCGCCTAACCCCGCCTGCTGAAAAATGTCCCCCGTGGAACTTTCTAAACTGCCGGCAAAACTCCGATGATGTCGATGGCATTCTCCAGAATGACAATGGGAGCTAGGAGTTGCTTTCGGAGTTGTTTTCTATTTTCGTATAAAATACTGCAGTGCCGTCATGCAGTGTCATCAAGCGATCTGTGAGAGGGACTTTTGGGGTTGACACCCATATCGCCGCGCCTCACCGCGTGCTGGGAGCGGGACGGGGTACAGTTGCTGGCTCTTTAGACATTCACCAGATCGTAACGGACAACGGGGTTTTTAATCAAAGTCAGTCTGATAAGATAATCGGCAATGCAAACGGGGCCAGATGACCCTATGGTCGACTGACTGTAGTTATGCAGCGAAACACCGCGCTCGGAACTGCGTGATATATCAGGTGAAAAATAGTGTCATGTATAAATAGACGAATAGGGTGTTAGAGTTCGTTAAGAATTGAGAAATTGAATCGGAGGAGATCAACGTTGAACATGCGCATTATTACATCTTTTCATTTGAGGAAGGAGGGGTTAGGGTTAGGGTTAGGAGGGGGGAGTGAGGAAGGATTTGGCGTCGGAGAAGCGCAGCGTTCGCCTTTGCTCGTGGATTTCAACCGCTTGGCGGTTTGAAAAATCAAAGAAATCCACGAGCAACAGCGATCGGAGACCCAAAGCTTTCGCGCATCGGCCCTCTTGTTTCGGCATAGCCATCGAGCCATCGCGCATCGGCCCTCTTGTTACACGTAATGCCTTCAAGCCATCGCGCATCGGCCCTCTTGTTTCGGCATAGCCATCAAGCCTTCGCGCATCGCCCTTCATGTTGCGCATTCTGCCTTCCAGCTCTTCCTGCAACGCCTTTACTCCCCTGTCACCTCATATTCTCCCTTCGGAGGACGAATCCAACGGTGGAAGTAACGCTGATCATACAGCGCTTTGATCAGAATCATCAGAATTGGCGATAGAATAACGCCTGCGATACCGAACAGGGACAAGGAAATAATCATAAATGCCAGCATTGTAAAAGCGGAAACACCAAGCGTATCTCCCGTAATTTTGGGCTCAAGAATTTGCCGTGTAAGAACGACAAAGAGGAACAATGCCGAAAGCCAAATCGCGAGAGTCGTCTGTCCGACGATGAACAAATAGATGATCCATGGAATAAAAACTGTTCCTACCCCAAGCAGCGGGAGTACATCAAACACAGCTGACAACAAAGAAATCGAGAAGGCATTGTCAACACCGAGCAGCAGCAAGGCGATGAAAATGACAACGAATGTAATCGAGATGAGCTTCATTTGTGCTTTCAAGTATACGGCGATACCAGAGAATACATTATCTTTAAGGAAGAAAAACGCCTTCTTAAATGTTTTAGGTGTTTTTTCTTGTGCTGTCGTCTTCCACTCATTGATCTCCAGGCTAAGAAAATATGCCAGTATAATACCGATGGAGAAGTTGAAAATAAAAGTGGAGAAGGACATGAGATAACCGCCAAGCGATTTCAGGAATGAAGCGGCTATTTTTTGAAACCAGTCAGTTATGTAGCTGACGGCTGCATAAGCATTTTCCAGGACGTTATCAGGCACACCCTTAATCTTTTCCTGGAGATAGGCGGAGTTTTGCTGGAACTGCTCTGTGAACAGCTTCTGGTATTGAGGCAGATTCTCGGCAAGTCCGGTAATTTGTGCTGTCATGATATATCCGGCACCGACAAAGGCGCCAACAATGATCAAGGTGAACACAAGCACAGATATGCCTGCTGAAATGGATTTCTTAATGCCAAGCTTCGTTAGCCATCTTGCAGGAGGCTCAATGAACATAAAAATAAAGAAGGAGAGGAAAATCGGCGTTGCAATCTGGTATAAATAGCTAAAAGCAAACATAATCAAATAGACGGTCAAGACGATCAAGGCAATGTCGAAAGCGGTCCGCCAATATTTACGGTAAAAGGAAAGCATGTTCTAACTCCTTTGCTCGTATGTATCTTACTATCCATCACGATTGTACTATAAGTTAGAAATCTTTCCTAACATTTCTTTTGTTGCATAGTGTCATACGACGAATCAAGCGCAACATATGAACAATCATAGCCCTTATCGCCAGCGGTATGTTACAATGATGAAAGGCTTTAAAGCGCTCTGCCTCCAAAATGGACAGGGGATCGAAACTAGGGTGGTGGGGAAACAAAGAATGGAGAATTTGCTGCTTTGGGGATTTTATATTCTTACTTTTTATGCTTTTCTCCCAGGTCTGGTGAGCCGAACATTTGGATTTCGGGTTTTCAAACGTGGTCGTGCCAGGAATGAAATTTCGCTGACATTCGATGACGGTCCAGATCCGAAGTATACGCCGATGCTGCTTGATCTGTTGAAACGATATGATGCAAAAGCTACATTCTTCGTCGTTGGCACACATGCGGAGAAGCACCCTGAGCTGCTGCGGAGAATGAAGGATGAAGGACATATTATCGGCATTCACAATTATGTTCACAAAACAAACTGGTTTATGCGACCGCGCTCGGTGAAGCGCCAGATCCACCGCACCTCGGAAATCATTAAGAATGCAACAGGAATTCGTCCAGTTTATTATCGGCCGCCTTGGGGGATCGTGAACCTCTTTGACTTCTCCAATATGGGCTATTTGCAAATTATTCTGTGGTCGACCTTGTTCGGGGATTGGCGGAAACGCGTCGGAGCAGAGCGGCTGCTCAAGCGAATGCTCAAGAAGCTTCGTCCTGGAGAAGTGCTGCTGCTTCATGACTGCGGCTCGACATTCGGCGCTGATTATGATGCACCTGCCAATATGCTTGCAGCTCTTGAGCCATTCTTGATCGAAGGCAATCGTCGGGGCTTTCAATTTGTGAATATCTCGGAGATGATTGCGGTAACAGATCGTCATCGTGCCTCTAACCGTTCCATCGGCTGGTTCAAGCGAGTTCTTGTCGCATGCTGGTTAGGGTGGGAGAAGCTGTTTCATCTGATGTTTAGAATTCAGCGGGGCGGCACAGACTCCATCTTTCATTATCGCAAGCGAAAATATCGGGGGAAGACGCTGCAGCTCTCCGATGGCAGGACAATCGAGAATCGTGATGAGGTCATCGAGCTTCATCTCGATAACAAGATGCTGTTTCGACTGATGATGGAATCGCGCTCGCTAATGCATGTTGCCATTCTTCTCATTCGAGAAGTGGAGAAAGCCTTGCCCAAGCTGGCAGATCAATTGGCCGACAAGGCAGACTACAACAATGTTCGTGGATTGTACGGCATTACGATGATCAACAAGGGCGCTGCACAATTTGGGTTTAACGTTATTGAGCTTAATCCCGGACTTTTCGATTCATTAACACGTTTTTATTTGAAGCTTCTAATGTTTGTTCTGCACCCTTCGGGCAAGACGCGTTTGAAGGGGGACAGTCGGAAGCTGTCTCCGCGCATATTAGTTATGTCAATGGAGGAGCTTGTCAAGCGATACAGCTCCAGTGCGAGAGAGGAAACGAAGCCTTTGTGGAATCAGAAGGCTCCTTATGAGGGGAAGCTTCAAACAGCGGGGAAAGCCGCGCTTTCCCAATCCCCATATGAGAATGGAAATACCGCTAGGGAGTTCACTCCCTAGCGGTATTTTTAATGTGCGCCCAGTTGCTGGTGCTAGTTCATTCTTAGGCTGCTTTGCGGAAGCGGCGATACATAAGCCATGAGCCGCTAGCAATGACAAGGACAGCAGCGGCAGCTATGCCGATCCATAATGTCGTGTTATTGCCTGATGGTTCTGTCACAAGCACATATGTGCTCAATGCAGGCAATGTAAGCTTGTTGCCCTCGATTGTTTGGATCGATTCAATACCCGCTTTTTCACCGTTCACAACCAGATTCCATTTGCCTTCTGCTGGCAAATCTACGACGACCTCTGACGTATTCGCATTATGTGCTACGATAATCTGTTCGGAGGAATCCTCTACAGCGTCTCCATTCAGTTCGTATACAATCGTGCTGTCAGGTGAAGGGAGGAACTTCAGGTTGGAACGGATCTCATCTGCTGTTGCCATGCGGAATGCCGCGTGATTCTTGCGCAACTGGATGAGTCCCTTCATATATTCGACATCTGCGTTGAGATCCAGGCGTCGCTTCCAGTCAAGCTGGTTAACGGCATCGCTGGATTTGTAGCTGTTGTCATCTCCGCCTTTGGTACGCATGAACTCTTGCCCTGCATGCAGGAAGGCAATTCCTTGCGATGTCATAATGATGGAGGAGATCATGCGGTGCATTTTACTGCGATCCGCGTCACTTGCATTGGGATTTGACAGCAGCAGCTTATCCCAGATCGTGTTGTTATCGTGCGCTTCTGCGTAGGTGACGGATTGCTGAGGGTCCTTAGCCCATGAAGTGATGTCTGCGCTATAATCAATTCCGCCTACGATACCTTGCTTAACAGAGTGAGTCGCTTCAACGTTGCCGTTGACGAAGCCCTGCTCTTCAAACATGAAGATACTGCCCTTCAAGCCATCGCGCATGCCATCGTTAAATTGGCCAACTCCCATGAATTTGCCTGCATTGCTCTGCTTAGCCTTGAGCTCAGGATCAAGCGCTGTTGGGAGATCCCAGCCTTCTCCAATAAGAAGCAGTGTTGGATCGATCTTAAGCAGCGCATCGCGCACTTGATTCATTGTTTCCACATCGTGAATACCCATCAGATCGAACCGGAAGCCGTCGATGTTATATTCATTCACCCAGTACTGCGTAGAGTCCAGAATAAATTTGCGCATCATTCTGTGTTCAGAAGCTGTATCGTTGCCGACACCTGTTCCGTTCGACAGCTTGCCTTGCTCGTTGTAACGGAAGTAATAGCCTGGAACAAGATTCTCAAAGTTGGAAGGGTTCACAGCGTACATATGGTTGTAAACAACGTCCATCGTTACGCGCAATCCACTCTCATGCATAGCTTGAATCATTTGCTTCATTTCTTTAATACGTGCAGTTGGCTCATAAGGATCTGTGGAATAGGAGCCTTCTGGCGCATTGAAGTTCTTCGGATCATACCCCCAGTTGAATTGCGGGGTGTCAAGCTTCGTCTCATCAACACTGCTGTAATCATAAGAAGGCAGCAATTGAACATGAGTAATGCCCAGTTCCTTCAAATAATCGAGGCCAGTGCTCGTTCCGTTTGGTCCTTTGGTTCCCTTTTGAGTAAGACCGAGGAATTTGCCCCGTTTGTCAGCATCGACGCCGCTCTCGGGATGGATTGTAGCATCGCGTACGTGAAGCTCATAAATAATGGCATCTTCAGCCTTTGCGAATTCCGCTTTTTTCGTGGATTTGAAATCCTTCGGATTCGTTTCGGCCAAATCAACGATTGCTCCGCGATCACCATTGACCGTAACTGCGCGAGCATATGGATCGACGGCTTCATTCCATTTGTCTCCGATTTTTACTTTGTATGTGTAGATAACGCCGTTCTGATCACCTTTCAATGAAGCGATCCAAGTGCCTCTATCGCTTTTCTCCATTGCGATTTCTTTGCCCTCCGCACTATCCCACTTGTCATAAGTAACAAGCTTTGCTTCACCAGCGGTAGGAGCCCACACACGGAACTTCGTTTCTTCCTTCGTATAGGTATTGCCAAGATCATTGCCATCATAATAGAACAATTCATCGAATCCATCGGTACGGACGACATCGCCGATTGAGATCGTAGCATCGCCGAAGAGCGGCTTGCTCAGCTTGTAGCTTTTAGTCAATTCGAAGCTTTCTTCCGTTGTAATCTTGGCAATGCTAGAGACGCTGCCATGTCCCTGATCAACAGCCTCAACACTCTTAACGGTCATGCCTTCAATTGTAATATCGGCATTGGTACCGGCTTTCGAATCGAAGACATAATTTGTTTCAATTGTAATCAGGTTCAAATCGTCGATTGTTGCGGACAGAATGCGCGGGTTGATATCACCTGCAGGCGGGCGCTCGTTGAACACCTTCTCCTGTCCCTGCGCGATCCAAATTTCAGCATTGCCCTTCTCGTCAAAGGTTGTAATGAAGCGTTCGCTAAATTCCTGATCGGCTTTATCATTGCCTGCGATGCTCTTGCGCACGATAAAACCGATTTGCGAAGCGTTGGCTCCTTTGAATTCGACCTTCGCAACCTTGCCGTAATCGTCTTCGCCGGAGAAGGAGATCTGCTGACCTTCTTTATCGCCCGGCCACATGAACAGGTTCCAGCCGTCGTATTGTTTGTCATAACGTGAATAGTGAATCGTCGCAGTTAGATTCTCATGTGAAGCAATTGTGCGATATTCGCCGTCAGGCGGGCTCGTGTAAATGGCAGGGTCGCCGCCCTTGATCCAGACCTCGCCGACACCGCCTTTAATATCGACAAAACGGTCCTGGTCGCCATCCTTCTTCCATTCATCGGTACGAACGATAAATCCGACCTTCTTTATGTCGCCTTCAAGCAGCACCTCGCCGACCTGGCCCCAGGCATCCTCGCTATTGAATTGAAATACTGCGCCGTCTCCGCCTTCCGGCCAAGCCCACAGGTTCCAGCTTTCTTTACTGTTAGGATCCTTCTTATAGTGAATGACTGCTTTGGTTTTGCCTGGCACAGGTGTAAGCGAAGAAGAAGAACTCGTTTCTGCCTCTTGCTCAGTTGAAGGCGCAGACGTGGCTGCAGCGCTCTTGCCGCCGCCTGCTTCAGCTGCCGTTGCAAAGGTGGCGCTGTTTCCGGCAACTACCCAAGCTTCAGCCTTGCCGTCTACGACATCAATTAGACGATCTTCCCCGTCTTTGTCCCAATCATCGGTACGAACGATAAATCCGACTCGCTTCATATCGCCGGACAATTCAATTTCGGCAACTCTGCCAAAGTCATCTTCTCCTGTAAAAGGATAAGCTTGCCCTTCACCGCCCTCAGGGAATGCCCAAATGTTCCACTTTTTGTCTGTATTGGGATCCTCCTTATAGTGTACAATCAAAGTGGTCTTCCCTTGTGCAAACGTTTTCACTGATATCGGCGAAAAAAGAGTGCCGAAGATTAGAGCGAATGCAACGAGCAGTGAAAGTACCCGCGAAAGCTTTGGTTTTCCTTGTAGCATAATAATCCCCCTCCTAAATGAAGTATGTGTAATTTCCAGGGACGAGTTCTTAATAGCAGTATGCTCGAACCCCTATCGACATAAATAATAACATGCCAACAGAATAAAGGAAACCGGTTTCATTTACAAAGTTCAGTGTTTCTTGCTGTAGGAACAAAGAACCATATATTTGTGGGATTGATGCAGGATTATATATCTATGGAAAAATAGGACCATTGATTCGCAGTTGAAAATGTCAAGATTTATGAAATCCAGTTATTCTAATACTTGGATAATGGCTTTTAGATTAGAAGCGAAGTGAAAAAATGAGTGAAAGCGTTTAGAAATTTTTAATATTTACAGATAAACTGTCGAAAAGGGGATTTGAAGTTGAAGGAAATAGTATATAATGTAATTAGCAATTGGGAATATGAGCTTTGAAAAGAGAAAAAAGGTGTAGAGGGGTGTGGCTCAATGAAAAACAAAAAAGCGGAATCTAATAAAAGGAACAAAAACCTATTGTCAAATTTTGTAGATCTCCTGAAGCGTTTAAAGTTAACTCATCGAATGATCATTTTGCTATTGATTCTAACAATCGTGAATATTGGAGCCGGCGGAATAATTCTCTATCAGAATGAAATTGTAAATACAGAAATGGAAAAATCGGATAAACTGCAGGATGTGCAGAAGCAGTATAATGATATAGCCAGGAAATTGGAAGCGACCACGATTATGTTTGTTGACCTGATTGAAGGCTACACTTCGACGAAGAAGCAAACGGTTGATGACAATATGGCAACAGCAGTGGATCAAATCACGGAATTAGAGAAAGCGCTTAAGCTGCTTGATGAAGAATACCCAACCAAGGATTTCCGCGATTCCTACAGCGCGCTGGTCGTCAGACTCAAAACGGGCTATGACGAAATCAAAGCGCAAGTTGATGCTTACGATCTTATACTCCCGGAGGAGACGAAGAGAGTATTGCGTCGGGATGTAGTCGTCAATTACTGGAATGTGCTGAATGCTACGAATAGAGACTCTGAAGTGAGATTCGGTAATGCCGTTGAAGCCAGAGGAGAGGCGCTTAACGCTGCTGTTACCTGGTCCAACTATATTGTTATCATTAATATTATTGTAATGGCTATTTTCCCAGCTCTTATGATGTCTGGATTAATTCGGTCAATAAGAAGAAATCTTATTGGAATCACTAAACATATTGAAGCGTACAAAAATAATGACTTTACTTACGATGTCAAATTGACGTCGAGGGATGAGTTTGGCATGATCGATGGAATGCTCAGCGATATGGGGGAGAAGCTGCGTGAAACGTTGGCCTCAACCGTAGAAGTCAGCGAACAGGTGCTCGATGTCTCGCAGCGTATGTCATCCATGCTGACGATTAATAAAGAAGCATCCGAAACGGTAAGAAAAGAAGTTGCCCACAGCAAGAAGCTGATCTCATCCCAGAATGATTCCAATACGTCGATCTCAGCCGTTACGGAGGAAGTATCAGCCAGTTCGGAACAAATCTCTGCATCGAGCGATTTCATAAATAACGACATGAAGAGGATGCACCATTCCTCCAATGAAGGCATGGAGAAGATGAACGAAATCGTCGCGCTCGTTGATCAGACATCCGAGCAATTCAATGGATTATCGACGGTTCTTCGTGTGATGACTGAGCGTTATAGCAATGTTGCCAGATTTCTGGACAATATTAACGAGATAACAAGTCAGACGGGACTATTGTCCCTTAACGCTTCCATTGAAGCAGCAAGAGCGGGCGAGCACGGCAGCGGGTTTGCAGTTGTAGCTGGGGAAATTCGTAAATTGTCTGGGAAGACTGAAGGTCTCTCGCGAGCCATTGCATCAGATTTGAAACAAATCCATAACGATCTGAAGCAGTGTGAAAGCACGCTGGATTCGTTCTCTCTGCTCATTAAGAAAACGAAATCAATTTCTGAGACCTCTAATGTCACTTTCAACCAATTGAAAACTCAAAGTGGATTATTGGCTGAACAGATGAATGAAATAACTTCGGCAATTGGCGAGATTGCAACGGGAATGACGACAATTGTTACATCAGTAGAATGGCTTGCTGAATCCTCCACAGAAGTAAATGGCCGCATGGGCGAGATGGAAGGGTTGACGGATGAGCAATTCAAAATTTCCGACAATCTCATGGGCATGGCTGGCTCATTGAAGGAAGCCTCTCAAAGGCTGCGTGAGAAGACGGATTCATTCAAACTATAGAATGAAACGATGGCGGGCTCTCATACACGTATTCAATACACGTGTATGAGAGCCTGCTTTGTTATATGCATCATTTTTTAGAGTTAACGAACAAAATAGTATGTTAAGTATATAAGTTGAACGAGTCTCTCCTGCAACTTCTATATAATAGAGTTTTTATTTCACGAAAAGTGGCTTGGCAGGGATATTGAACCCTGCTAATCCACTTTTTATTATTACACGGCATTATCACCCAAGCCGCTGCTAAATGGAATGCATGATGATCTGCTATGATCTACCTTTCCATTGACTGGAATTAGAGGGAAGCTGAAAGTATAATAGAGGAAGTCCAGACCTCGGATGATAAAAGGCAACGATAAGTTGCGTCATCCAGCAACTTCGTATTGTCAATCTCTCATTAGAGTTTATAATTGATATCGATATACCCATATGGAGTAGATACTTTCAAATCATTTCACATGCTTACAATCCTCGGGGGAGCTGAATATGGAGACGGAAACAGGTGCTGCATTAATCATTAAGCCAAAGAGACGATTATTTCGAGAGATTGGACAATGGCTGGTGTCACGCAAGAGAGCAACGATGAGCAATGACAATCCGTTCCTGCGGACTTCAATGGTGGGACTATGGCTCGCCAGCTGCCTCATTCTTGTTGTATCGAGCATGGGAATGCCGACTGGAATGGGTACAGCGGCAGACGGCTTAATAGCAATCTTGATTGGAACCATCGGGATGATTATTTTTCCGCCAATTATTGCATTCCTGCTGTCACTAGTCTATTTGCCCTTGCCTAGAAAATATGCAGGCGGAGTAATTTATGTCAGTTTGGTTATATTTGCTGTGTTCTATTATGCCGATGCTGGATGGCTCCCCGCTATTGTCGTGTCCTGCGCGCTAACTTTATATGGCATAATAAGCGGAATGATGATTAGCCTATGGATGAGCCGCAGCATATCAAAGAAGATCAAGCTGACAGCTGTGGCAGCTGTTATGATTCCGATTCTGATCTACACAAGCTGGCCCATGCTATCGATAGGTACTTCTATTTCTGTCCTACATCAGGATGATTCGCTTGCGGAAGCAGTCTTGCCTTTGGAAGCAGAGAATCCTGCTGAATCGGGCGCCTATCGATATTCAGAATTTGCATATGGGAGCGGCAAGGACAGACATCGCTCAGAGTTTGGGGAGATGGCTGATCTCATCAGCCAGCCTGTTGATGCATCCATCTATGTGGAGGATTGGTCAAGGCTGCGCAGCTTCTACTGGGGGTTCGATCAGGACGAGCTGCCGGTCAATGGGCGAGTATGGATGCCGGAGGGCAAGGGTCCTTATCCGCTTGTGCTGATTGTGCATGGCAATCACCTTATGGAGCAATTCTCGGATGAAGGCTATGCTTATTTGGGTGAAATGCTGGCAAGTCGAGGCTTTATCGCGGTTTCGGTTGATGAGAATTTCCTGAATTATTCCGTTTGGCAGAACATCCCGGATAATGATATGAAGGTTCGTGCATGGATGCTGCTGAAGCACTTGCAGCAAATTGCTGTATTCAATTCGCAGCCGGGCACGCCCTTCTACAAGGGGGTCGATATGGAGCAGGTGGCTCTTATCGGACATTCGAGAGGCGGACAAGCGGTTGCGATGGCTGCTGATTATAAACGCTGGTTTGCTGCTGACCGCTCGATTCAAGGCTTGACGGATATGCGCATACAATCCGTTATCGCGATTGCGCCGACAGATAAAGTGGTGAACAAACAATCCCCTTCCCTTAAAGATACCAATTATTTGTCATTGCAGGGCGCCATGGATGGTGATGTGAATAACTTCTATGGCGAACGTCAATATATGCGAACCTCTTTTTCCTCTAATTCGAATCGCTTCAAGGCAACGCTTTATATCGGTGAAGCGAATCACAGCCAGTTCAATACCGACTGGGGTTCGATGGATGACAGCCTGCCTGGCGGCCTGCTGCTTAATCGGGCTGGAATGATGGAAGCGGAGGCGCAGCGTCAAGTGGCCAAGGTTTATGTGTCTGCCTTCCTTGAGGCGACTCTGCATGGCAGAAAGGAATATACCGCATTATTTCGCGATTATCGTGCTGGACTGAAATGGCTGCCTCAAGCAACGTACTACAATCGATTCGAGGAGAGCAGCTTCAGAGGAATTGCGCGGTTTGACGAGGATATGAACCAGATTACAGGGATCAATGGCGTGACGGTTGAAGCGAGTGGAATGCAATGGGCGGAGAAAAAAGTAGAGGACAGGGACGGGAATAGTAAAGGCACAAGAGGTGTTCAACTGGAATGGAGCAATCAAGGGACATACACGCTCAATATTCCAGCGCTTCGCAGCGCGAGTCTTCGGACTGGCGAAGAAACGAGCCTGGCCTTCGCCTTGACCAGCTTGGGACATGAGCTGGAGGATATACAAGCGGGAGAACAAGGGCAAGAGGACATTCCAATTCCTTTCATTGAAATAGAGCTTGAGAGCGGCAATGGAGCTGCTGTGAAGCTGCCGCTTGAAGATTTTATGCCAATTAAGCCTCTCCCGCATACGGACTTTACGCTTCATCCCTGGTTGGAGGAAAAAATAAGGGATGGCAAATATAAAGAGGCAACGGAGCCTGTATTTCAGACCTTCACACTGCCGCTTGATCGTTTTCAACAATCGAATCCACAATTCAATCCTTCGCATATTACACGGATTACTTTTCATTTGTCCGGTGAGCGGGGTAGAATCATGCTGGATGATATCGGAATGACAGATTAATACAACAGCAGAGGATCCTTCGTCAACTTAATAAAATCATAAAGCAGTCCGCAGTTCAAAGCATCTCTGAACTGCGGGCTGCTTTTTGTTATTCGATTCAGTTAGGACAAACGTATGGTCATCCGCATGTTAGGGCAACATTTGGTAAAGGTTTATAATGCGGGGGCTTGAACGATGAACAGTAATAAATTAGGCATCTGGTCGATAAGCATGATGCTGCTTCTCTCCATTGGACTTGCTAATCATGTGTTTGTATTGCCGGCTCTATTAAAGGCTGCCGGACGAGATGCGTGGCTTTGCGTCTTTCCAGCCGTTCTATTTGCTCTGCCGTGGGTCGCATTTATCATTCATGGGATAATGATTCGGACAAGGCAAGCCCAGCTTCGGGACTGGCTGAAGCACAAGCTGCCGCCTGCAGCGGTATGGGTTCTGCTGCTCCCGGTAATTCTTCTGCTCTATGTTCATGGCTTTCAAACCTATGTGGATACAATCGCATGGACCTCCAAAACCTATTTGCCCAGGACGCCGATTTTTGTCATGGCCTTGCTGCTTATGCTCCTTGTTAGTTTTGCAGTATGGTCGGGATTTCGAACGGTCGTCCTGATGTCCTGCTTGCTGCTTCCTCCAGTCGTGCTGCTTGGAGATTTTGTCATGAGCGCCAATATGCCGGACAAGAACTACGCCTTGCTGCTGCCGTTTGTGGAGAATGGCTATTATTCGCTGTTCAGCGGTTCCTTGTATGCAGCCGGCGGCTTAATCGAGCTTTCTTTCATTGTGTTTATCCAGCATTATTTCGCGGTCAAAATAACCAAATGGCAGCTTATGCTGCTGATCGTCCTTCTTGCCATGCTGACATTAGGGCCGACGATCGGCGCTATCACTGAGTTTGGTCCGGTTGAAGCGGCGAAGCTTAATTACCCGGCTTTTGCACAATGGCGGCTTGTAACGATCGGGAGATATATTGAGCATGTCGATTTTTTCGCTATTTTTCAATGGATTTCAGGAGCATTTGTACGCATTTCACTCTCTCTGATCATCGTGCAGGAGCTGCTTCCAACGCGCAAATCGAGCAAGAAGCTCATCATTCTGCTGCTTATTGGCGTGAGCTATGTTGCTGGCACTATCCTGCTTAATAATCATATGGTGGAGTACCAAAGGCTGTCCCACTACATGTTCTTCGCCAGCATTATTATTGCTGTCTTTGTCATGCTGGTCATCTGGCTGCTGTCATTCAAAAAAAATTCGGACGGGGGAGGTGGGGACAATGAGCGACAGCGAGAACAGGTTCCAAGTCACACGTGAATGGCTGGATCAAGAGCTGAGAGGCTGCGGAGATGTAGTATTGACAGAGATGCACAGCAATGGTGATGGGACGGGCCAATCGAAGTCGATGCTGCTTATTTATTGTTCGGGCCTGATCGACCGAACCTCGATGCAGATGCTGCTGTTCACTTCGTCTGACGGCAGAGTCGCAGATATATTGAACAATCCGCTCGTCTCCGAATTTGATCCCGGAGAGAATGGTCACCTTATATTTAATTATGTGTTTTCCGGGATGCTGGTCATCTGGCTTAAGGAAGAGGGGTGCATCTATGTTTGCGATACCGCAGACAATCCCGGAAGGGCGCCTGAGGAGTCCACGATGGAGGTATCGCTCAAAGGGCCAAGGGATGGCTTTGTAGAGCAGCTTGATGTGAATATCGCGCTCATACGCAGACGTCTCCGCACGACGAAGCTGCAGATGGAGAGCTTCGTCATCGGCAGCTTGTCGCAGACACAGGTGCAGCTGATTTATTTGAAGGATCAAGCGGCTCCTGAGGTTGTGAATGAAGCGAGAAAACGGCTGGATGGGGTTCAATTGGATGCGCTGCAAAATGCAGCTGAGCTTGAAGAGATCATATCTGATCACTCCTTCTCTTTGTTTCCATTAGTCAACTATGTCGGCAGACCGGACTTTGTTGTCCAATCACTGCTGAACGGCCGATTCGCGCTGCTGGTCGACGGCTCGCCGTCAGCTCTCATCGCGCCGGCTAATCTGGCAATGCTGATTAAATCACCGGAGGACGCGCATTTACCGTTCTACTTTGTTTCGTTCGAGCGGTTGCTGCGTTTGTTCGGGCTGATGCTGGCGATTGCTTTGCCGGGCTTCTGGATATCGCTGCTTGCTTTTAACAGTGACCAGATTCCGCTCCCGCTTCTCGCGACGGTTACAGTGTCCCGCATGGGGCTGCCGCTTGGCTCCCAACTGGAGCTCTTCATCATGATGCTGATGTTCGAGCTGTTCCGTGAAGCGGGGGTGCGGCTCCCGCGGGCAGTTGGCCAGACAGTTACAGTCGTAGGTGGTCTGATTGTGGGCGATGCGGCCATTCGTGCAGGCCTGACATCGCCTACGATGCTCGTTGTGTCAGCTGTTACCGCTGTGGCGACCTTCACCCTTGTCAATCAATCATTGAATGGAACGGTTACTGTTATTCGCATCTATGTCATGCTTATATCATCTCTGTTCGGTTTATTCGGGTTCTTCATTTCCATCTTCTCCGTCTTGCTGTATCTATGCAGGCTGGAATCGTTCGGCGTCTCCTATCTTGCGCCTGCAGCGCCGTTCAATCCGCGAAAATTACTTACTGCATTGCTTCAGCTTCCTTGGAAATTTCGAACAAAGCAAGGAGAATAGCAGCTATGAAAGGGTTGAAACAAGTTTCGGTTATGTTGAAGACGTTGTTCATTCTTATCGTGACCGCGCCTGTGCTTGCGGGCTGCTGGGATTCCAGCAACCTGGAAAGTGTAGGGTATGTTACAGCAATCGGAATTGATCGGGAGGATAAGGAATACGTCTTCTACGCGCAGCTTATTGACTTGTCGACGATTGCCAAGACAGAGGGCGGGGGCAACAAGAATAGTACTCCTGTTTGGAACGGACAAGGGAGAGGCAAGACGGTGTATGACGCCTATGACAAGGTACTAAGAAGCGCGCAATCAGAATTAAGTCTGGAGCAGTTGAAGGTTGTCGTTGTGCGCGAGAGAGCAATGTCCAATATGACAGAAATATTGGATGCGATCAATCGAGTCAGGGTATCCCGTTATACCTCTTGGGTTTTTGGCACTAAAGACGAGATCAAGGATATATTCAGCTCGGATCGTATTCTGGAGCGTTCGCAGCTGCACAGCATGTTGTATAACCCGCAGCAGCATATGAAGAGCAATACGTTCGTGGAGCCGCTCAATATGCAGAAATTTGTTGCTGGCTATAACGAGCCGACAGTTACGGCATTGCTGCCGTCTGTCCAAGTGACTGACAACACATGGAGCCGGAACAAGTCCTCTATTAAAGTGGAAATGATTGACGGGGTATTCGCTTTCAAGGGAAAGAAGAAGCAATACTACGGAAGAAATCAAATTACTGGAATAAGATGGTTCAATCCGAGATTCAGTCGGTATCTGCTGCCTGTTCAGAGTGCGCAAGGATTGGTTGCGACGGTTGCCGTCACGGAGTCCAGGCACAAGGTGAAGGTTGCAATAAAGCAGGGTAAGCCTGCTTTTACACTCCATATGAGGATCAAAGGGGAATTGGCTGAAACAGAAGGCGGTATGAATGATAAAGATATTATTCATGCCACGAAAACGATAATTGCCGAGGAAATGATGCAAGTATTCACTGAAGGCGTGAAGCATGGGGATGACCTGTTGAATTTGGATGAGCAGCTGTTTCGTTATCATTACAAAGAATGGAAAAAAATAAACAAAAAAGCGGGGTGGCAGCCGCAAATCGGAGATTTGAAGGTGAAAGTGGATTTTATTCTGAAGCATGCCGGCAGCTTTCAATTGGAATAATGACGCGGTTTGAACGCATGGATAACCCGACCCTCTTCTGCATATTGTGTACTATGAAATAAATGCATGGGGAGGGGATAGCATCATGCAGTTTGTGGTGTGCTTGGCATCTGCGCTGTTTGGCTCGGTGTTGACCTTTTCTTTTGGCATGTGGCCCGAATCGCTTACGTTTCTCCTTGTTGTAATTGCAATTGACTACATCACCGGTGTAACAGCCGCTATAAGAGAGAAACGCGGATTGAACAGTGTTGTTGGCGCATGGGGTTTAGCTAAAAAAGGGATCATGCTGCTCGTTGTTCTGCTCGCGCATCGCATTGATGTTCTACTTGGTTTAGAAACGGCGGCTATGGGCGCCGCTATCTATTTCTATATTGCCAACGAGCTCATTTCAATCACAGAGAATCTGGGCCGCATTGGCGTCCCGCTGCCAGACAAGCTGCGCCAGCTGATTGAGATTCTGAAGAATAAGAGCAAGAATGAATGAAGATTGCGCGCAATTGCCCGGGCTGAGCAATGTCAGCGACAATAATAAGAAATGATGAATAACGTTCAATGTTTTGTCATAAAACGAAAAAAAATTATGTCTTGGCGCAGTTTAAGGTTGAGAATACGTGACGATCTTAGGTAATATAAGAAGTAGACATTATAAAGGCAAAAAAGGGAGCGAAGTAGCAATGCATAAATGGCTTATGTTTCTTGTTTTCACTGCAGCATCGGTTCTGGGTATATACTTGTTGACAACTCAGCTTCCAGAGAAACCGATTGATGAAGCGGCATCACTGCCACCGGGAGTGACACTGCTGAAAGTAGAAGCCAACGCTGATTTCACATTCGATAAGGCAGAATACAAAGTGAAAAAGGGCGATAAAGTGAAGCTGAAGCTCGTCAATAAGAGCGGCATGCACGGAATTGCTATTCCAGAATTGAATGTGGATCTTCAGGGCGATAAGTTGGAGCAAGAAGTAGATTTCACTGAGGCTGGAACTTATGAAATCCATTGTTCGGTCGCTTGCGGAACAGGTCACGCCGAGATGAAATCTGTAATAATTGTTGAATAAATAAAGAAGGAGCCTATGCGAAGGCTCCTTTTTGATTCAAGCTATGTGCTGGAATGCTCGCGGTGTCTGTCTCGTGCAATCATCCAGTCGCAGATCAGGCCGATTATCGCGTAGCTGGCAATTGTCAGCACATACATCAGGAATACGTTGACTTCATGCGTATCAATGAAGAAATCAACGAACCAGCCTGGAATGCTGAACATGAAGAACACGAAGTTATGCGGATCGTAGCCCGAGTAATTATAGATGCACAGAGCAATACCGATCAGTGTTGCAACAATTGTGACTGGGTAGCGCATGGATAACGATTCCCTTCATAAGAAGATTGCCGAGTGGCGGCAGCTTAGGTTATTATGTGACAAAAGGACGTTCATCATGCGAGCCGGAATCTGAACGTCATTATTTTATGAGGACAAGGGAGAGAAGGATTGAATGATTACACATATTGTTCTGTTTAAGCTGAAAGACCGTTCACCAGAGAGCATTGCGGCAACTGCGCAAGTATTGAAGGATATGGAAGGCCAAATCGATGTGCTTAGACATCTTGAGGTAGGAACGGATATTCTTCATTCGGAGCGTTCTTATGACATTGCACTCGTAACGAAATTCGATTCCATGGATGCGCTCGGCGAGTATCAGGTGCATCCGGTTCATAAAAAAGTGATTGAGCATATGACACAAGTTCGCGAATCTTCTTTTAGTGTCGATTACGAAAGCTAAAAAGGCGGTTGTAACATGCGTGATGTATATGAAATGTTTACGTATCTGCTCGTTATTCTTATAAGCAGTGTAGTGATGGTCATGTGGTTGAAGCGTAAAGGACGCAAGAAGAAAATGTAAACAAGGCAGGGGCAAAGGAAATGTATTATGTTAATCGCGATCAAATAACGGCGAGATTGAATGTCATTTCTGACCTTACGGAAGCGCTTCGCCATATAGCGGCGCATTGGGACGGCAGCCTGCTGCAGGGACTAGCCCAGGAGCGTGCCCTTCATATGGCCATTGAGATGGTTACGGATGTCGGCAGCTGCATAATTGACGGCTTTATTATGCGCGATGCCAGCAGCTACGAGGACATTATTGAAATTATTGGCGGCGAGGGTGTTTTTTCGGGGGAGCTGCTGCAGCCGCTGCTTGCGCTTGTACGGCTGCGCAGGCCGCTGGTGCAGGATTATTACGAATGGCCAAGGAATGAGCTGCATCCGTTCACATTAACGATGCCAGCGATTCTGGAAGCGTTCAAATCAGCGGTGGAAGCTTATATGAGCAAGGAGCTTGGAGCATAGCGGGCAACGGCGGCAGGGACGATGGAGTCTCTGCCGCTGCTTGTTAATGTCGATTTACGAAAATGTCAAAATGCGATACAATGACGCTAACACATAGGATGCATAGCTTGAGCGAGAGCCATGCCAATGCGCAAGGTGGTGATGAGGTTGGAAGAAATCGATAATTCGGATGCCAGGCAAGAGCTGTCAGCAAGGCATGAAGGCTCAACGCGCCAAACGATCTTAACGCTGTTCAAGACGAAGGGACAGTTGAATGCGGGAGAGCTGGCCAAGCAGCTCCAAATTACGGAGATGGCGGTACGTCGCCATTTAAGCACGCTGGAGCGCGATGGACTCATTCGTCCGACGCTCGTCAGGCAAGCCATGGGCAGACCCACTCACAAGTATGGATTAACAGATAAAGCGGAATATTTGTTTCCTAGAAATTATCATTCGCTCGCTCTGGACTTGCTGGAGGAGCTGGCTGAAGATCCTGAACAAGCTATTCTTGTTGATCGCATGTTCGAAGGACGCAAGCGGAAGCTGCTGGAGCGATATGCTTCCCGTATGGAGGGGAAGTCGCTGAAGGAGAAGGTGTCTGAGCTTGCTGTCATTCAGAATGATGGCGGGTATATGGTGAAGCTGGAGGACGGTGAGGATGGTCTTGTCCTTCATGAATACAATTGCCCGATTGCGCAGGTTGCCAATCTGTACCAGCAAGCCTGCCAGTGTGAGTTGACGCTGTTCGAGCAATTGCTTGGCACGTCTGTGGAACGAACGGAATGTCTGGCTAAGGGCGGCGGCAAGTGCAGCTATTTGATTGCTGGAACTAAATAATGCATGGTATTCAGGACACGGGAGAGATCCCGTGTTTTTTTATTTGGGCCTTGTGTCAGGTCAAGCCCATGCTGCTTATAATGACAATACGAATTGGGCATTCGTCTATGAAGCAGGTGTACCATACTTCCAGCCTTGATGGCAGAAGGAGGAATCAGGCTATGAATAATGTTTGGTTGGAGGCTGTCTTGGCTGCAGGGTTCATGCTGCTTGTTGCCGGTATCCTTATATGGCTTCGGGCAGCTGACCGCAAGCTGGCCCGCTTGCTTGAAGCGGCCCAGTCGATGGAGAGAAGCGTCCAGTCAACGGCTGTCCGGATATGCGAGCTTGTTCAGCCTGCTGCGGAGACCGTGCGTTCGGTACAGCGTCAGGTTGATCACACAGCACGCATATTCGAGGCTGCCAGACGTGCAGCTGATGCGGCGATAGAAGCCGCGGATACATTGAGCCGTATGACCGCGCTGCTGAACGAAACGGCAGCACGTCATGTCGAACGCGCCGGAGGCAAATACCGCCACCATATCGCAGATGCGATGGACTGGGCCGAGGTAGGGCTTGCAGCTTGGCAATTCTGGCAATCCAAACGACGAGATAGCCATTCCTCTGCATGCCGGGGGCATGACGAAGGGCACGATACTAATAGCTGACGCCCGAGCCGTCATTAAACTTGGCGGCTAGCGGCTGCAGCGAGAGGAGTGAAGGGAATGGCAAACAACAGGCAGACAAAAGGCTTTTTATTCGGCGTGCTTGCCGGCGGCATCATCGGTTCAATTACCGCGTTGATGCTTGCGCCGAAATCGGGCCGCGAGATAAGAAGCGATATTTCGCAGGGGGCTCAGCAAGTAAGCAGCCATACGGTGCGAATTGCAGGGCAGGTCGGCGGAACGACGACACGGATCGCGAAGCAGGTTGGAAACGGAGCCACTTCGCTTGCAACGAAAGTGAAGGATTCTGCTGACAGTATGATCGGCAGTGTCCGCAGCTGGCGCAGCAGGAATGAAGAGGGTAGCGAGGCTGTCGCTGAAGGACTGGAAGAGTCGGTTAATAACGAGCTCCTGACTGAACAAAAGAAAGAAGTCGAGCTCCAAACTTCACGCTAGCTAAAACACCAGTAAAGTGTGCGGATGAAACGGAGAAAGAGCCCCATCGTTGAATGAATAATAAGGGGGCTCTTTGCTCTGCCTATGGTATCGGTGACGATATCCGCGAACATGAGCGTCTATGCAAGGATTAATTTTATAGGCTGCTGCTGCAACCTTTTTCATGAAACCAAGCGTCTAGAATGATGTAACAGCAGGCAATCAGACATCAGGAGGTAATGGACAAGATGAGAAAAACGACGCGAATGGGAATGACCGCACTTGCTGCAGCAATGATGCTGACGGGTGCTTCCAGCTTTGCTTATGGAAATTCAACACCGGTTAAGGCTGTAACAACTATCGCAGATGGCGCTTCAGCTGTCAAACTGAACTATCCGCTCGTCATTAACGGCGCGCTGTCATCAGACGGGGGTTATCTACATAAGGATGGCAAGACTGTTATGCTGCCGCTTCGCACGATAGCCCAAGCTTTAGGATATTCGATCACTTGGAATGCGGAAACCAAATCGGCAGAGCTTGCCAGAGGCGCGCAATGGACAAGCGTTCGAGTAGGCGAGGACCAGTATTCCTTTGCCAAAATGCTGATCAAGCTGGGCATTGCGCCTCAATCCGTCAGCGGCAAGTTGTATGTGCCGGAAGCCTTTGCTTCTGAAGTATTGCAAGCAGAAGTATCGCGTGCCGGCAATGGAGTGAACATATCGCTGGCGCAGGAAGAGGAGAAGGAAACGTTGACGACGCCAGGCTTTGTGACCGGTATTCATCTACAGGACGGCAAGGGCCAGATCCGCATAAATGGCGTCGGCACGGAGGGACTTGTGCTGAACGTCGATACAACGACGAAGATTACGGATGAAGAGGGCAAGGAGCTGACCTGGGATGCCTTGCTGCTTGGCATGGAGGTTGACGCCGTTCATGCGATATTCTCAACGTTAAGCCTGCCGCCGCAAACACCATTGTACGAGCTGAAGGTGAAAACAAAAACAGCGGAAACCGAGATTCTGGGTACATCGGGAACGATTGAGGAAGTTATTACTGGCGAGAATGGTCATGTAGCGGTGCGTATCAAGGGCGAAGGCTTGAATGATCGCTCTCCGTCCGAGATCGTGCTTCAATTGCTGCCGGAGACAACGATTGCACTGAACGATGGCTCGAAGCTGGAGGCATCGAAGCTGGTTAAAGGTTCGGCTGTCATCGGATTCTACAATCCGATGCTGACCAAGAGCTTGCCGCCGCAAGGCAATGCTTGGAAAATAGTGGTTCAACCAGAGGCGCAGCCTACTGAACCGACGAACGACGAAGCTGCCAACTCGCTGCAATAGATCCGCTTTTCCAAAGAGCAAAGCGCCGAATTCCTTAGGGAATCGGCACTTTGCTCTTTGTTGTCCATATTGAACCTGTTTCTTAATTGCGATAAGATGGAGGTACATTTTTGTTCCTGTTTTCATATTGTATTGAAGTTTAACGTTCTCATAATTCGATCAAGAAAGCGGTGTGTATGTGCAAGAACCGATCGCAATTCTGGATTCCGGCGTAGGCGGCTTAACCGTTGTCAAAGAAGTGATGCGCCAGCTTCCACGTGAAAAAATTATTTACTTTGGCGATACGGCCCGCGCACCCTATGGACCTCGTCCAGCAGAAGAAGTGCACCGATTCACGAGTGAAATCGTTCATTATTTAATTCAATATCGCCCGAAAATGCTGGTCATCGCCTGCAACACCGCAACAGCTGTCGCCCTTGAGGATATCCGTTCCTGTGTATCTATACCCGTTGTTGGCGTTATTCATCCTGGAGCGCGTGCCGCGAATGGACGAACGCAGACTGGAATCATTGGTGTCATCGGGACAGAAGGCACAATCCGCAGCGGAGCATATGAACAGGCATTGAAGCAGCTCTCATCCTCGAATGAAGTTATAAGTCTCGCATGTCCAAGATTCGTGCCGTTGGTGGAGAAGGGCAATTTCCGCTCAGAAGAAACGTATGAAACCGTTCGTGAATCGCTGGAATCACTCAAGCAGCGGCAACTGGACACGCTTATTCTCGGCTGTACCCATTATCCTTTCCTGGCTGACACGATATCGGAGGTTATGGGCAAGGGAATTACACTTATCAGCTCAGCCGATGAGACGGCCAGAGAGATCAGCACGATTCTGTATGACCGCAATCGGATGGCTAGCAACAATGAGCTGCCTGTACACCATTTCTTTTGCAGTGGCGAGCCTGGCATGTTCAAGTCCATTGCACAGCAGTGGCTCGGAGAGCAGATTGATCTGACGCCGGTCGTATGGCAGGTTCCCAATATTGTCTGACAGGAATAAGAGCGGCATGATTCGTCCCTGGAGGAATCATGCCGCTCTTTATAGTGCGCCCGGCATGGGCGATAGCTAGGTGGTGAAAGTCCACTACAGGCTTGGCAGTAGGAACTGTTAGCTGAAGGCAAGGGTGTCGGTCGCGAGGCCGAATCTGAAGGAAGCCGGAGGCAAACCCTCGGTCTGACGAACAGAAATCACATACAAGGCATGGTGAGACGGACGAGCTTGCTATACAAAGCAAAGTCCAATACTGCCCGAATCTCATCATGTAGATGTGGCAGATGGATGAGGGGAAAGCTATCGCTCTTACCCGGGGAGGTCTCACAGACGTGGAGTAGGAAAAAAAATCCGAAAGACGGAGTAAAGCTTGCTGTGAGAAGTCAGCAGATGCCATAGTGCGTGCGTGGCAGCACGATCATCAGGTGGGTTAAAGTCCCGCTGAGCCCCGGACTAGGGGACTCATATCCAAACTCGGGAGTAACGTCTCGGGGGCCGGTAAATTTTTTTTTGCTGGAGGGCAGGGCGTCTGCCGCGAGGCAGAGTCTGAAGGGCTTGAGGAGAAGTACCAGGCCGTAGTGAAACGGGGCTACCCGAATTGCGAACCGGTCGGCCAAAGATGGG
>NZ_CAKMMF010000052.1 GCF_927798095.1 Paenibacillus plantiphilus
AAACGAAAAGTGCGGTTGACCGACCATGGAAACGAAAGTTTCTAGGATTCACGCTTAGTTGGGACAAAGCCTATCCCAAGGTGAAAATTTCGAAACCATCTCTGCAACGAGTGAAAGCAAAAATAAAAGAGATCACATCGAGAAAAAGCCCGATTCCAATGGAAATGCGGATCAAGAAACTGAATCAGTATCTAACCGGATGGTGTGGTTACTATGCACTGGTGGACTCGCTGGGCATCTTCAAGGAACTGGATGAATGGATACGAAGAAGGCTGCGTATGTGTGTCTGGAAACAGTGGAAGCTACCTCGTACGAAAGTGAGAAGGCTAGCAGCACTTGGTGTCTCCAAGGCGAAGGCATGTGAATGGGGTAATACAAGGAAGAAATATTGGAGAATCGCATGTAGTCCAATTCTTCACACCACGTTAAATAACCAGTATTGGTCGAATAACGGCTTGAAGAGTTTAACGGACAGATACAAATCATTGCGGAATATGACATGAACCGCCGTATACCGAACGGTACGTACGGTGGTGTGAGAGGTCGGGGGCTAGCCGCCCCCTCCTACTCGATTATTCCAGGACAGCTGGCGTCAGTTGGCTGCCGCCCTCCTGTACTTTGCGATGAAAGCTGATCACATCAGGATCATATATAATCGGCTTTAATATTTCATTAAGCTCCTCAATAGAAATGTCAGCTCTCACTTGCCTGGTCTCTTCATTGCGCATAGCTTGGCTAATCCTGGTCAACTCACCCTTCAATAGCTGTAGATAACGGATCTCTGTTTCATCCAGACGGTTGTCCTCGTTAAATGGAGGGATCGATATTTTCGCTGTAGGACCGGTTGCTTGAATGCCATAAATAATCCTGTTCAGCATTTGGAGGAAAGGTTATTCTCCCCGCTTTCGAGCGTCCTGTCTACCTCCAGCAGAGTGGCAAAAACATTTTCATGGAAAGTAGAAGTAAAGATTTGGCGCTGTCTATCGTTCTCTGCTCGTTCCTGATAGAACAACCAGCAATATACGAGCAGAATCAAGAATACAATCCCAATAAGATACCTCATGCTTCTGGACCATCGGGGCCATGTCATCTTCATTCGCCTCCTGTTGGCAGCTTTGCAATGGCTTCGCCGCGCGAGGTTGCAAACTGAACAGTATCAACGCGCGTGCCCTCGGGCAGTTCTACGTTTATAAATTGATAGGGATAGGATATGACAGCTAGTGAGCTTGCATCGGGCGCGGGTTCCGTTTCATGGAATACGACCCGCAGCTCATTGTCCTGCAATGTAACCTCTGAGACTGCGATGGTGTACCCGTTGCTTCCCTTCTTCCCAGAGAAAAGTCCCATAATCCAGCCGGCGGATCCGTTCCGCTGTCCCTTCATTCCTGTAAGCTCGTGCTTTTTCGCAAAAGCGAGGAACTGCTCGTTAGTGAATATGGAGAACATTCGTCCTTCTGGCTCGAAATGTTGTAGATATCCCGACAGCTGAAGCACTTCGAATGGCATATGACGAGTATTTATATCAGGTGGAGAGAGCATAATCAACGATTGCTTGAATGCATTCAGCTCCTTCTCAGTGACATGATGACCTATTAATTCGAAGCTGTATCCATTGGCAGACCAAAGGAAAACCAGCTTATTGCCGTTCGACTGCCACTGCATCTCTGCAGGATTGGGAATGCTGCCCGCTTGTGGCGTTTGAAGGAATAGGAGTTCTTTCTTACCGCTAGTATATACGGCACATATCGTTTTATTTCTAGCTTCTCTTCTGTCCAGCTTGAAGCCCTTGGGAAGCTGACTGGGGACATAAATGCTGGCTGGATGTGCATTTTGCAGCTGTTCGAGGTCGGAGTACAGGGTCCATTTCCCTCCATCTGGAAGCCCGGAAACGTGCATAGATGGCAGAGATGTCTCCAATGACGGTGCTGCCGCACTAAGCTTGCGGTTGAATTGCTCATTCATCCCCTCCGTGTAGCCGAAGAATACGAAAGTAGTTGCGCCTAAAGCTAGAGCAACCAAAAACCCCCACTGCCGCTTCATAAGCATTGCCCCTTCCAAGTCCAAGGATATTACGAATATTTCCAATATAGTTAACGTAATTGAAATTAATAATGTTGCAGGACAGAGGGAGAGGGTCTGTGCTCGCAGCTTCCACAGTGTGGCGATGCGTTGCATGACGGCGGCCAACCCGTTATTATGTAAATATTGGAACATAATAGAATGAAAGGGATGGAAGGCGGATGAAGAATAATTCGTTATCAGCAATAATAGCTAGTAGTATTCTTGGCATATGTTTTATCATTGGCTGCTTGATACTTGTTAGTGATCGGCAAGAGGAGACGGAGATCCCGCCATTAAATCCATTGCTGAGTCTGCAGGAAGCAGCAGATTATTTGGGCTTAAATGAGGAACAGGTGAAGAACATCATTAGCGTTGAATTGGCAAGCGGATCATTTAGCGAGGTGAAATTTCCATACATCAGGCTGAACAACAACATTTATATCAGCAGGGATGGGCTTGCGAATTGGATCCATGAGGCAGTAACAAACAAGCTGGAATTGGGACGTTAACGATGTCGGACACAAGGAGCGGATTACAATAAACAGGATCATTGCTGGAGGTTTTATACTACTGAGTGGAATCATTCTTTATGTGGGAGTCCATTTGTCAGCTTCTTTGAATTTATCGAATGTGGCAATAAACCCGGATGACCCTGCTAGGAGATTCACCACATCTATGAGTGAGACAGGCGGTGAGGCAGCTAACATGATCGCCATTATTTTATGTAGTATAGGTTTGCTGATGCTGCTGTGGGAATGTTATCTGAAGGATATCGCGAAACGCAACATCGAGACGGTGCGGCAGAGAGATATGGAGTAACACGCACGCTTTCCTATATATGCCGGAGTAAGGTTATTGACACGATCCACGAGGATTCTCTACATCGGCTGCTTCTCGCAGTTGCCATACTCGAAACTAGGTCTTCCATCAGTGGTTAATGGCCTTTACGAACTCGCAGGGTGAAGTGTATCGTTATATGTTACAATGATAGAGCCCTGGTAGAGGGGGATATCAAATTACTGTAAGGGGAGTATTGTCATGTCAGACAGAATAGACCAGCTCAGAGTGCAGATTGATGCCATTAACAGTGAGCTGTTAACCATATTGAATAAACGTGCAGAGGTCGTCCTCGAAATCGGCAAGGCGAAGCAAGAGAAAGGGATGGAAGTGTTCGATCCCGAGCGGGAAGAGCGTATTCTAAGCAGCTTGTGCAGCATGAACAGAGGACTGCTTACAGATGAAATGATCAGAGTCATCTTCAAGCAAATTTTCGATGAATGCTCGAATTTACAGCGGGCGCAAATGAATGAAGCAATGGACTCCGCAGAGATGACAAAGAGTCGATAGCAGTATTCGAGCTATTCAATTTGGCTGATGCGCATGAGGATCATAGGCGGAGCATAAAGTGGCGGAAACCCCGGATTCGGGCTTTCTGGCACTTTTTTTGGTTGCGCCGCTTTATAGGGGCGATTCAAGTGAAAAACTTTATTTCATCACAAATCCAGCGATGGATGTATAATGAGTCTGTTGTTAATACTGTTCGTGGGGAGGCGCTTACATGTATAAGCTGCTGCTTGTTGACGATGAAGCGGATGTAAGGGATGGGCTTCTGCACGAAATCGATTGGGGTCATAATGGCTTCGAGATCGTCGATACGGCGGAGAATGGCAGAGAGGCAATGGAGCTGATTGATCGCCATGCGCCGGATGTTGTGCTGACCGATATAAGTATGCCTTTCATGGATGGACTTGCGCTGTCGGACTGGATTCGCAGCGCTCATCCTGCCACTAGAATTGTGCTGATCTCTGGCTATGAGGAATTTGAATATGCCCAACGAGCGGTCGGGCTCGATGTGGATGAATATGTACTGAAGCCGTTCGAGGCGGGACAAATTGTGCAGGTGCTGCGCAAGGTCAAGGAGCGTATCGATGGTGAAGTAGCGAGACGTGAGGATATGGAGCTGCTGCGGGAGCATTATCGGACAAGCCTCCCCGTCATGCGAGAGACCTTCCTTGCCTCTCTGCTGTCGCGGAAGCTGCCGATCTGGCAGATTGAAGAGAAAGCAGGCAGCTACGGCCTGCAGCTTGCGGGACGTTGTTACATTGTGTCCGCGATTAGTCTGCAGCAGCAAGCGGATAGCGGGAATGCAGCCAGCACAGCTGCCGTGGATGGGGAACAGCGCCCGTCTGAGGGCTCGCTTCGCAGCTCTGGCGATATTGATCTGAAGCTGTTCGCGGTGCTGAATATAGCCGAGGAGCTGTGGGTGAAGCAGGCCATGGGCAAAGCGTTTATCTACCAGAACCATGTCATTCTGCTTGCGATTAGCGAGCGGAATGATATGGAAGCCGTTCTGCAGGAGACGTTGACTGTGCTGCAGGAGACGGTTCATCATATTGAACGGTGGCTCAAGCTGACGGTAACGATCGGCGTTGGCGTGCCGGTAGGCGGACTGACGGAGCTTAAGCATAGCTACAACGATGCGCTGCATGCGCTGGATTACCGAATTGTGCAGGGACAGGGCGGCAACCGGATTATTTTTATCGGTGATGTTGAACGGCGTTTCGTGACCAAGCTTCGCTTCGACGAATTGAAGGAGCAGGCGCTCGTCAGATGCATGAAGGTCGGAACAGAAGATGAGATGCGTGAAGCGGTGAATACGCTGTTCGATGAGATTGAGCAAGCCCATGCCTCCTACAAGGATTACCAAGTATTCATGCTGGAGCTGCTTACTGCGGTTCTAAGAGCGGCGAAGGATGCTGATGCTGATCTGGAGGATATTTTTGGCGGCGGCAATGCGATCTTCGCTGATCTTCAGAAGCTGGACAGCCTTCAGGCGGCGAGGGTATGGTTCGCTTCGCTGTGCATCAAGCTCGTGCAGCATATTGCCAGCAACAGGCAGCACTCCTATAAACAGCTTGTCCAGCAAGCGATTGATTATACGAAGGCCAATTATTCGGATAGCGAAATTTCTGTGAATAAGCTGTGCAGCCATCTTCACATAAGCGCAGGCTATTTCAGCAGTGTATTCAAGAAGGAAGTGAAGCTGACCTTTGTCAGCTATCTGATGAATATTCGGATGGAGGCTGCGCAGCGCCTGCTGAGAACGACCGAGCTCAAAGCCTTTGAGATTGCTGAGCAAGTCGGGTTTGCAGATCCGAACTACTTTAGCTTCTGCTTCAAGAAAGGGATTGGCGTCTCGCCCAAAGAGTACAGAAATCGTTCCAAAGAGGATTGATCGCCATGAGAAAAAGCATTCAGTTCATTATTACGGTCTCCTTCTCGTTGTTCTCTGTTATTGTCATCAGTGTACTCGGTCTGCTTCTCTACGATAAATTCTCGAAAACGGAGGAGCAGAGCGCCATTGTGAGCACACAGCAGATTGTCGAGCAGGTCAGCTACAATCTGGAGGATTATGTGCGCGGCATGACGGAGGTGTTCAAGGTTATCGATGGAACGATCAATAATAGCGAGGCCATCGATCAGGATACATTCTTAAGTGAGCTGGACACGATTATGCGGACGAGGGAGGATATGATCTCGCTCTCTTTGTTCACTGACCAAGGCGAGCTGCTTACGAACCGTCCGATGCAGGAAATTCGCTCTACGATTCAGTTAACGGAGCAGACATGGTTCAAATCTGCTGTTGAAACACCTAATCACCTCAGCTTTTCTCTCCCCCATATTCAGAACATATATCGCGGCTCCTATAGATGGGTCGTTTCCATGAGCAAGGGAATTACAATTACGCACAATGGCGTACAGACAAAAGCTGTGCTGCTGGTGGATGTCAACTTCAAGAAGATTGATGAGCTGTGCCAGCGCGTCAGTCTTGGGAAAAAAGGCTATGTGTACATTATCGATGATTCAGCGGGCAATATTGTCTATCATCCGCAGCAGCAGCTTATATATATTGGGTTGAAATACGAGAATGTAGAGCCTGCGCTCAAATATGCATACGGCAATTATATTGATGATTCAACGGGCGAGGATCGATTGATTACGATCAAGACGGTGAACAATATCGGCTGGAAGGTTGTCGGCGTCTCCTACATGGATGAGGTTATGACCTCCAAGCAGGAAGTCAATGACTACATGCTTCGGGTGCTGCTTATTGTGCTGCTGCTAGTCGTGGTCATCTCGGCTATTATGTCCGCACGCATCTCCCGTCCCATCAAGCAGCTGGAGAAGGCGATGAAGACGGTTGAACGCGGAGATTTCAACACGGGTGTCGAGGTGCGGGGAGCGCTTGAGGTCGAGCGGCTGTCGCAGCGCTACAATCTGATGATGGTCAAGATCAAAGGACTGATGAATCAGATTGTGCTGGAGCAGGAAGCGAAGCGAAAGTATGAGCTAGAGGCGCTGCAGGCGCAAATTAATCCGCATTTCCTATACAACACACTCAATTCTGTTGTGCGGATGGTTGGCATGAGCAAGAACGAAGACATTATAAGAACCATAACGTCCTTGTCGAAGCTGTTCCGCATTAGCTTGAACAAAGGGCAGCCGATTGTCGCGGTGGGCGAGGAGCTGGAGCATGCGAGGCATTATTTGACGATTCAGCAGATTCGCTTCAAGAATAAGTTCAATTTCACAATTGAAGCGGAGGAGGACGTGCTGGCATGTCCTACGATCAAGCTTATTTTGCAGCCTATTATTGAAAATGCGATCATACACGGCATCGAGCAAATGGTGGATGTAGGAGTTATTGAAGTGCGGGCGATGATGGTTGGCAGCCGTATTCGGTTCACGATTCGTGATAATGGGCTTGGCATGTCGCCCGAGAAGCTTGCGGAGATCTCTGCGGGAACGTTCCGCGGCAGCGGCGATAGTGCCAGCTATTCAGGCTCTGGCGTTGGCGTTCATAATGTGCGCGAGCGGATACGGATTTATTTTGGCGAGGAATACGGTCTGGTGTATGAGAGTGAGCTGGAGGAAGGGACGACCGTTACGATTGAAATTCCGCGATTGCCTGTCATCGATGGACGAAGCAGCGGAGCGGCGACGAACCCCTCTGAATTGGGGAAGGGGGAGAGAGAATGAGGTACTCGGGCAAGCTCAGATACGGTTTTGCCGGTGCGGCGGCAGTTGCAGCCCTTGTGCTGCTTGCGCTCGTTCTATTTCCTTCCATGATGGACAGCTTTCGCACGGATGGGCTGGAGGAGGAAGGGAAGAGCACGCCGATCACACTAATGCTGCGGCAGAAGGACAGCGACTACTGGAATACGGTGCGCAAAGGTGCGGAAGCTGCGGCTAAGGAGTTTGGTGTTCAACTGCAGATTATCGCTCCGGATGACGAGGATGATGTAGAAGGACAGCTTGCGATGATTCGCAGCGCGATCAAGCAAGGGACGCATGCGCTGATCGTCGCAGCACTGGATGATATGGCGGTGTCGAGGGCGGTTGGCGACGTCCGAATTCCGGTTATTGCAATTGACACTGAGCTGACATCGAGCCATGTCCGATCATACATCGGGAGCAACCATTACGATGCCGGACAGAAGGCCGGAGAGAAAATGATCGAGCTGCTGCAGGGCAAGGGGCAGGTCGTTATTCTTAGCATTACACAGGATGACCGCAACACAGAGCAGCGTGTGCATGGACTGTTGGATGCGTTCAAGAATGCGCCGGATATCGAAGTGCTGGGCAACCGTTATTGCATGTCGAGTCCGGAATATTGCCAGGAAGTGACGAGTGTGCTGATGGACAAGGGCGAGGTAGATGGCATTGTCGCGCTGAATGCAGGCGCTTCAATCGGAGCATCTCGCGAGGTTGACCGGCGGGGCATGAGCAAAGCGGTCAAGATGGTTGCGTTCGACAGTGCACTCGAACAGTTGGAGCTGCTGCAGGATGGCAAGCTGCATGGCACGATTGTGCAGAATCCGTTCAGCATGGGGTATCTCGGCGTTAAATATGCGGTTGAAGCGATGGACGGCAAAGAGATTCCGGAGCGGGTAGAAATTCCGACGAAGGTGATAGATAACGAGAATATGTTCTGGATGGATAATCAGAAGCTGCTGTTTCCTTTTGTGAAGTGATGAGAATTTTAATAGAAGTGATGAGAATTTTGAATTCGAATGCTACGTATAATGGGACATAATTACTTTAGCGGACATCACGAGAGTGAGTGCCAGCTAATCAAGGAGTGAGGCCAAGCAAGAAACGAAGCGTATGCTTGCGAAGTGAGTTTTTGCTCTTATCCTGCCAGTGGCAGGCTAGGCAAAGCTCGCAAAAACGAAGCGTATGCTTTCGAAGCGAGTTTTTGCTCTTATCCTGCCAATAGCAGGCTAGGCAAGCTCGCAAAAACTTTTAGGAGGGTTTTAATTGAAAAAGTTTACTGCGATTCTTCTTACAGGTATCATGCTAACAGCTGTAGCTGCAGGATGTTCCAGCAAGGACAACGGGGAGAACACCGGAGGATCGGACAGCGACAAGCCAACCATTGGGGTGGCGATTTACAAATTTGACGATACGTTCATGACAGGGGTGCGCAATGCGATTACCGATGCGGCATCAGGCAAGGCCAATGTTGACATTGTAGACAGCCAGAATTCACAGCCGACACAGAATGATAAGGTGGATCTGTTTATTAATAAGAAGGTCAATGCGCTCGCTATTAATGCGGTTGACCGTACAGCAGCAGGAGTCATCATCGACAAGGCCAAGGCGGCGGATATTCCAGTCGTGTTCTTGAACCGTGAACCGCTTGCTGACGATATGAACAAATGGGATAAAGTGTACTATGTTGGCGCCAAAGCCGAGGAATCAGGCACGATATCCGGTCAATTGCTCGTCGATCACTGGAATGCGAACAAGGCGATGGATAAGAACGGCGATGGAATTCTTCAATATGTCATGCTCAAAGGCGAGCCGGGCCACCAGGATGCCGAGCTGCGCACCAAGTTTTCCATAAAAGCAATTGAGGATGCAGGCATCAAAGTAGAGAAGCTAGCGGAAGACACGGCCATGTGGGACCGTGTTAAAGGACAGGAGAAGATGGCCGCATTCCTCGCCTCCAATGGCGATAAGATCGAAGCGGTGCTCGCCAACAACGACGATATGGCGCTCGGAGCTGTTGAAGCTTTGAAGAGTGCAGGCTACTTCAAGGACAATAAATTTATGCCGGTCGTCGGCGTAGATGCTACCGCTCCTGCGCTTCAAGCGCTTGAAGAGGGCACGCTGCTTGGCACGGTGCTGAATGATGCGAAGAACCAAGGTAAAGCAACGCTTGAGCTCGCGAATGTGCTTGCCAAAGGCGAGACGCCAACGAAGGACAATACGGGCTATGACATCGTTGATGGCAAGTATGTATGGATTCAGTATAAGAAAATTACGAAGGACAATATGAGCGAAGCAAAATAACGATCGTATATTCCAAACAAAAAGCAAGGGAGCAGTAGCTTGCATTGCCCCTTGCTTTTTGCTGTATAAACAGGGGGCGAAAAGCGATGGCGGACCATCCATTCATCCTTGAGATGAATCACATTTCCAAGGCATTCCCAGGTGTGCAGGCGCTCGACAACGTCACCTTGAAGGTGCGTCCAGGCACGGTTCACGCTCTGATGGGAGAGAACGGCGCAGGGAAATCGACGCTGATGAAATGCTTGTTTGGCATCTATAAGCCAGATGGCGGAGATATACGGCTTGATGGCGAGACTGTTGCGATAGCCAGCTCCAAGGATGCGCTGGCACATGGTGTTTCGATGATCCATCAGGAGCTGCATCCCGTTCCATTCCGCAATGTGATGGACAATGTGTGGTTAGGGCGATACCCGCTCAAAGGCATAGGGCCAATTAAGTTTGTGGATGAGAAGAAAATGCTTGCGGACACGAAAGCGCTGCTCGCTGAGCTGGATATGACTATAGATCCGCATGTCAAGGTCGGGACGCTCTCTGTCTCGAACGTGCAGTCCATTGAAATCGCCAAGGCGGTATCGTACAGTGCGCGCGTCATCGTTATGGATGAGCCTACATCGTCCCTGACAGGCAATGAAGTGGAGCAGCTGTTCAAAATCATTAATAAGCTGCGCGCGCGGGGCGTGTCGATTATTTATATCTCGCACAAAATGGAAGAGATTTTGCGCATATCCGATGATGTGACGATCATGCGCGATGGCAAGCTGATCGGCACTTGGCCCGCCGAGGAGATGACGACTGATCTTATCATTACACGGATGGTCGGACGTGATCTAACGCAGCGGTTTCCGGAACGAAGCAATGTGCCAGGGGATGTGAGGCTCCGCGTAGAGAAGCTGACTTCACCCCAGCAGCATTCGTTCAAGGACGTTACCTTCGAGCTTCGGAAGGGAGAGATTCTCGGAGTTGGCGGACTTGTGGGCGCACAGCGTACAGAGCTGATCGAAGCGCTGTTCGGGATGAGAACGATTGCAGCCGGAAGCATAGAGATTGACGGCAAGAGGGTCAGCATCAAGTCGCCGGTCGAGGCGAAGAAGCATGGGATAGCGCTGCTGACAGAGGAACGGCGTGTAACTGGCATTTTCCCCGTCTTATCCGTGCTGGAGAATACGTCTATCGCCAGTCTGAGCCAGTATCGCAATGGGTTTGGGCTGCTGAATGAACGGCGCGCGCGTATGGATGCTGAGCATAATGTCGAGCGGTTCCGAGTGAAGACGCCTTCTGTGAAGACGCTGATCGGCAACCTCTCCGGCGGCAATCAGCAGAAGGTGCTGCTGGCAAGGTGGCTTCTGACTGATCCGGACATTCTGATGCTGGATGAGCCGACGCGAGGGATTGATGTAGGCGCCAAATACGAAATTTATACGATCATTGCGGAGCTGGCGAAGCAGGGCAAAAGCATTATTATGATTTCGTCGGAGATGCCTGAGCTGCTCGGAATGTCAGACCGAATTATGGTCATGTGCGAGGGCCGGTTGTCTGGCGTTGTTGACGGCAGGGCTGCGACGGAGGAAGACATCATGCGGTTAGCCGCACAGCGCGAGCGCTGAACGGAGGAGGAGCAGGAATATGAACGCTATGAATACAAGTTCTATTAAAAATTTCTTCACCCAAAATGCCATCTACGTGGTTCTTGTCGTGCTGATCATCGGCATTGCGGTATCAGATCCGAGCTTTCTGGCTGTGACCACGCTGCGTGATATACTGCTGCAGTCATCTACGCGTGCGATTATCGCGCTTGGCGCAGCCTTCATTCTTATTACAGGCGGCGTTGACTTGTCTGCTGGACGGGTCGTCGGCTTGACCGCCGTTATATCGGCTTCGATGCTGCAATTATCAGAATACCCTCAGAGATTTTTTCCCAATCTGCCGGAGCTTCCGCTTATTGTGCCCATCGCGCTGGCGATTCTGGCGGGCTTGATTGTCGGTCTCATAAATGGAGTTATCGTGGCGAAATTAAGTGTTCCGCCGTTCATTGCCACGCTGGGCACGATGGTTATCGTCTACGGCGTGAATTCGATCTACTTCGACACTGAACCGAATCAATCGCAGCCCATCGGCGGCTTGAGGAAGGATTTTACCGAGCTTGGCAGCGGGTACTTCGGATTGGACGGCAAATATTCGATCCCTTATATTGTAGTGATCGCCATTGCAGTAGCAGGGCTGGTCTGGGTCATCTTCAACAAAACCCAGCTGGGCAAGAACATGTACGCAATCGGCGGCAACATTCAGGCGGCGAAGGTGTCCGGCATTCGTGTCGGCCGCAACCTGATCTACATTTACTCGATTGCAGGCGCGCTGTATGGTCTGGCGGGCGTGCTGGAAGCAGCGCGTACTGGCGGGGCAACGAACAATTACGGCAATATGTATGAGCTTGATGCTATTGCGGCCTGTGTCGTCGGGGGCGTATCGACTGCTGGCGGGATCGGAACTGTGCCGGGTGTTATGGCTGGAGTTATGATTTTTGGCGTCATCAACTACGGGCTGACCTATATAGGCGTCAATCCTTACTGGCAGCTGATCATTAAAGGGTTGATTATCGTCGCGGCAGTCGCCTTCGATATTCGCAAATATTTGGCGAAGAAATAAGGCTGTATCCCGCCTCGCAAATCGTGCATGAGGGACAACATAGGGGTCAAATAATGGAGGCGTGCTGCTCTGTTGTTTGACCTTATTGTTATGTCTATTTGTGTGTTATGTTTTCCTATTGAATATGTAGGGATTGCTAAAGTTAATTTTATCTAATTATATTAAAAAACATTAATGTTTATAGGGCTCCGTACCTAATTGACAATGGATTATTGCGATGACATACTAGGTTCATAAACGCAATTCATTATTTATCCAAATGTTTTTCTCCTAAAAAAAGGAAAACGTGCAAATGAAACATTTTCTTATTTTTTTCAGGAGGTGGTAGTCAAAGGATGGGGTGAAGGCCTTTAAAAACAGTTTTGTAAGCGGATACATTTCGTTTGAAAATTGTTGCTTGATCCACATTTCTTTAGCTTCACAGCCAGGCCATTGACTTGCTTAATAAATGCGAAAAGGAGAGATCAGAATGAAGAGAACAACAATGAGAGTATGGAGCATGATTCTGTTTGCAGCGATGATGCTTCAAGCCTTGGGCTTTACGGCAGCAGCGGCACAAGGCAGCACAACGCCACAGCAGACGGGCAATGTGCAAGCCATGGCGGCGCAGGATTATGGACTTCCCGCTAAAACGAAGGACGGCGTCATTTTCCACGCATGGAACTGGTCCTTTGACAACATTACCAATAATATGGCCGCTATTGCGGAAGCGGGGTTTAAATCCGTTCAAACTTCCCCTATTCAAGCGAGTAAGGAAGCTTTAACGGATGGCAGCAAGTGGTGGGTGTTGTATCAGCCTACTAACTTTAAAATCGGCAATACGCAGCTGGGAAGCAGAGAACAGTTTAAGAAAATGAATGAAGAAGCTGAGAAATACGGCATCAGCATCATCGTCGATGTCATCGCAAATCATACAGGCAATGCGGGCGGTGGAGCCCTGGAGGTACAACCTGCACACAACGTTGATCCTGTACTTAAAAACAATCCTAATTTCTGGCACTCGCCAGCAAAGCATGTTGAAAGTTGGGATAGAAGATGGAACGTTACGCAGCAAGGCATCGGACTTCCTGATCTGAATACTTCCAATCAGGAATTGCAGAATATCATCATCGCATTCTTGAATGATGCCATCTCCCTTGGTGCGGACGGCTTCAGATTTGACGCCGCCAAACATATCGAGCTTCCAGATGATCCGGATGGATCGGCATCGAATTTCTGGCCTCGTGTATTAGGCTCTTTGACTAACAAAGAAAATATATATATCTATGGAGAGGTACTTCAAGGCGGAGCAGATCGGTTTAACGATTACGCGACTTATATGAACCTCGCGGCTGACAAATACGGACATAACATCAGAGATGCTGTCGGCTTCAGCAGCAGCAAAAATGTTGATACTGCGAAGTTTTATAGCGCTGGTACTGTTAGTCCATCCAAATTGGTAACGTGGGTAGAATCCCATGATACGTATGCCAATGACAAGAACGAATCAACGAACATGAATGAATGGCAGATCAAGATGGGCTGGTCGATCATCGCAGCCCGTGCCGAAACGACTTCATTGTTCTTCAACAGACCTGCTGGAAGCGGCAAGTTCGGCAGCCCTCTCGGTCAACCAGGCAACAACCTGTGGAAAGATGCTGATATTGCAGCTGTTAACAAATTCCACAATGCAATGGTTGGTCAAGGCGAGTTCTTGCGCACGCAAGGCAACCAAATTATGCTCGTTGAGCGTGGAACGAAAGGGGTAACGATCGTCAACCTTGGCGGCGATGCCCAGATCAATTCCGAAACAAAGCTTCCGAACGGCACTTATACGAATAAAGCTACTGGCGGCGGAACGTTCACTGTTTCCAATGGCAGAATTACAGGCAACATCGGTGGCGGCAAAATCGCTGTTCTATATGAAGCTGCAGCACCTGTTCCTGTCATTTCTATCGATAAGCAAGAGGGCGGATTCTACACAGACAAGCTGGATGTGAAGCTGACATACACAGGTTCTGACACTGCATCGTACACGGTGAACAATGGAACACCTGCGACGTTCAGCTCAGGTACGACTGTAAGCTTCGGAGCTGGCGCAGCATTCGGCGCGACTTTCGTACTGAAAGTGACATCGAGCAATGCGGCTGGACAAGCTGTCAAGACGTATACATTTACGAAAGAAGACCCAAATGCAGCGCTTAAAGTTCATTTCTATAAGCCTGCTGGTTGGGGAACGCCTAACATCTATTACTATGATGAGTCTGTAACGCCGACCAAAATCGGTGCGACATGGCCAGGACCCGCAATGAAGGATGATGGGAACGGCTGGTACTCCTATCAAATTCCGGCTTGGACAAAGGCGCAAGTGATCTTTAATTCCGGAAGCAATCAAATACCGGGAGCAAGCCAACCGGGCTATCAAGTAACGGGAGAGAAATGGATCAAAGACAATGTGGTTCACGCCACGAATCCGGATGGTCCAGCTCCAACGGACCAAGCTCCAACAGCTCCAACGAATGTACAAGGAACAGCAGCAGGCACGACTTCTATTAACCTGACGTGGACGCCTTCCACAGATGACAAGGGAGTAGTGAAATACGAGGTTTACCGTGACGGCGTACTGATCGGTGAAACGACGACGAATTCCTACACCGACAACACGGTCGTTGCGAACAAGACTTACTCGTACACGATCAAAGCAGTCGATACAATTGGACAGAAATCAGCGTTCAGCGCTGCAGTTGCGGTTACAACCGGCAATGGCGGCACGCAGGATCAGCTTCCTACTGTGCCGACGAATGTGCAAGGAACCGCTGTCGGTACGACAACTGTCAACCTGACATGGAGTCCTTCCACAGATGACAAAGGTGTTGCAAGCTACGAGATTTATCGTAACGGCACGCTGAAAGGCAGCTCCACAAGCACGTCCTACTCGGACACAACGGTAGCGAATGACAATACGTATTCCTACACGGTGAGAGCAGTCGATACAATCGGACAGAAATCAGCAGCCAGCGCTCCTGCAACCGTCAAGATCGGCAACGGCGGACAGCAGCAGGCAGCAGGCAGCCCATTCAGCTGGGATAATGCAAACGTATACTTCGTGATGACCGACCGTTTCGTAAACGGCAATACGAGCAATGACGGCGCTTACGGCAGGCCGAAAACCGATGCTTGGGGTTCTAATGTCGGAACATTCCATGGCGGCGATATTAAAGGATTAACGCAGAAGCTCCAGGAAGGCTATTTCACCGACCTTGGAACGAATGCGATCTGGATCACAGCTCCATGGGAGCAAATGCACGGCTGGGTAGGCGGTAAAGACGGAGACTTCGCTCACTACGGCTACCATGGCTACTATGCGCTCGATTTCACAGCCATGGACAAGAGCATGGGAACCATTGATGAAATGCGCGAGTTCGTTGATCTCGCACATACGAAAGGCATCCGCGTTGTTCTAGACGTTGTTATGAACCACGTGGCATACCCGACGCTCGTTGACATGGCGGAATACAACTATGGCGACCGCGGCGGACTTGCCGGCAACTGGACGCCGAACAAGGGCAGCGGCCAGAACTGGCACTCGCACAACGACATTATGAACACGAACAATGCAAGCGCATGGGCTTCCTGGTGGGGCAACAGCTGGATTCGTGCAAATAACATTGCCGGTTACGATCTATGCGGCAACAATGATCTAACGCTATGTGTAGGCTTCTTGCCTGATATCAAGACTGAATCTACAAGTGGCACTACTTTGCCGCCAATTCTGAAAACAAAATTCGGCAAAGAAACAAGCGGCTACGATAACTGGATCGTTCCTGCTGCGAAGCAATACCGCAAAGACCTGAACGTTGCGCCTAAGGACTACATGACCAAATGGCTGTCCTCATGGGTGGAAGAGTTCGGAATCGACGGTTTCCGTATCGATACTGCGAAGCACGTATCCGCAGACAAATGGAAAGAGCTCAAAACAGCTTCAAGCAGCGCACTGACCAAATGGAGACAAAACAATCCAACGAAACCGGGAGCAGATTGGAATGACGGCTTCTGGATGACAGGCGAAGTATGGGGCCAAGGCCTCGGCAGAGACAGCAATTATTTCAATAATGGCTTCGACTCCCTGATCAACTTCTCGTTCCAGGGCGCGAATATGAGTGATCTGGAAGGCTTGTTCTCGCGGTATGCGAGCGAATTCAACAACGAGCTTCCGAACTACAATATGCTCAGCTATCTCTCGTCGCATGACAAAGGACTTTACAACCGCGGCAACTTGATGCAAGCAGGCACGGCTCTGCTGCTGCTTCCTGGCGGCATACAAACCTACTATGGCGATGAGTCCGGAAGACCGTTCGGCGCTACTGGTTCCGACCCTGACCAAGGTACGCGTTCAGACATGAACTGGGGCAGCACGAACCAGAATCTGCTGCAGCACTGGCAGAAGATTGGACAGTTCAGAAATAATCACATCGCGATTGGCGCTGGTAAACATGCCAAAATCGCGGACGCTCCTTATACGTTCTCCCGTACGTATGAGCAAGGCGATATTCTGGATAAGGTTGTTGTAGCAGTGGGCGCTTCGGGCTCTGTCGATGTGAACGTGGGCGGCATTTTCCCAGACGGTACGACAGTGCGCGATGCGTACACGAAGAATGAAGTCGTCGTAAGCGGCGGCAAAGCGAAATTTACGGCTGGCGCGAATGGCGTTATTCTGATCGAGAATGTTGGCGCGAACAAGAAATTCCCGGTTCTGACGGCATCCCCGGCAGGTGGCAAGTTCAAGACAGAAACAACGACAGTGACCCTGTCGGTGAAAAATGCCGATAGCGGCAAATACACGCTGGACGGCAGCGATCCGGTGAACGGCATTGCATTTACAAACGGAACAACGATCACGATTGGCGCAGGCATGGCTATCGATGAGACGAAAACATTGAGAATGCATGCGGTCAATGAGAACGGCGAAGGCACAGGCTCGTTCACCTTCACGAAGGGTGATCCGAACGCCAAGCTTGACATTTACTTCAAGAAGCCAGCAGGCTGGGGAACACCAGCGGTGTACTTCTATGAAACAGCGCCTAAGCAAACGAATGAGCCTACATGGGCAACAGCTCCTGCTATGACAGACGCTGGCGACGGCTGGTTCGTTTACAGCTTCGACACCGCTGAGAAAGCGACTATTATCTTCAAAGACAACACAGGCAAGCAGCTCCCTGGCCAAAGCCAGCCGGGCTTTACAAGAACAGCAACGAGCTGGTATGACGGAACGACTTGGCATGAAACAGATCCGCGTCCAAGCACGAAGCCGGCAGCGCCAACGAATTTGGCTTCATCGGCTAAGACAGACAAAACAGTAACGCTGACGTGGACGGCATCCACTAGCGCAGGTATTGCGGGATACGATGTGTACCGCAACAATGCGAAAGTTGGAACGACAACGGCAACGACGTATACCGACATGGGTCTGACGGCAGCAACGGCGTATTCGTACAAAGTAATTGCCAAAAACCAAGCGGGCACAGAGTCCGATCCGAGCAATGCAGTGAGTGTAACGACGAACCCGGCTGTTACGACGAAGCCGACGACACCGACGAATCTGGCTTCATCCGCGAAGACAGACAAGACCGTATCCTTGACGTGGAGCGCATCCACAGATGCTTCCGGCATTGCAGGATACGATGTCTATCGCAATGGCAGCAAGGTAGGCACAGCTACGACAACATCCTACACGGATACAGGTCTGACAGGCGCAACGGCGTACACGTACAAAGTCATTGCACGCAGCCAAGTGGGCGGCGCATCTGATCCAAGCAATGAGATCAGCGTAACGACTGAACCAGGCAGCAACAATGGCAATACGGTAACGGTTTACTACAAAAAAGGCTATGCAACGCCATATATCCACTATCGTCCAGAGGGCGGCACGTGGACGGCTGTACCAGGCGTGAAGATGGATGAGTCCGAAATTCCAGGCTATGCCAAGTACACGATCAACCTTGGAGCAAGCTCAGCTACTCGCGTTGAAGCTGTATTCAACAACGGCAGCGGACAATGGGACAACAACGGTCAGAAGAACTACTTCTTCAATAAAGGCGACAATACGTTTAACGCTGGCAAGATAACGCCGGGCAAACCGGATGCTCCGCTGCCAGGCAACAAAGTAACGATCTACTACAAAGAGGGATGGACGAATGTCAACATTCACTATCGCGCAGAGGGCGGCACGTGGACGGCTGTTCCAGGCGTGAAGATGGAGAACGATCCGCTCAACCCTGGCTACAAGAAAATAACGGTCGATATCGGCACGGCTACCCGTCTGGAAGCTTGCTTCAACAACGGCAGTAACGTATGGGATAGCAACGGTCAGAAGAACTACTTCTTTAACGCTGGCGACAACACGTACATTGCTGGAACTAATGGGGCTGCAGGTCAAGTGAAGCTCGGGGAGAAACCGACAGGAGTCGATACAATCGCTCCTTCGACCCCAGCTAATCTGGCTGGCAACCTCAGCACAGGCACTCCCAAGACAGTTACACTGTCTTGGAGTGCTTCAACAGACAACATTGCTGTAACGGGTTATGAAGTTACACGCAGGGCAGGCACAAGCACGGAGACCTTTACGGTGAATGCAACGACCTACATCGATAGCACAGTAGCGGCTGGTACGACGTACAAATACCAAGTTCGTGCTAAAGATGCAGTGAATAACTTCTCCGGCTACAGCAATGAAGTTACCATTGCAGTACCAAGCGATGTAGATACGATCAAGCCATCCGCGCCAACGAACGTAACCGGCACAGCGACAACGACTTCCGTTGCCCTGTCCTGGACCGCTTCGTCGGATAACGTAGGTGTAACGGGCTACGACATCTACAAAGGTACGGAGTTGGTTGGAAGCGCAGCTGGAACTAGCTACACGGCAGCTGGCTTGACGCCAAACACAGCATACAGCTTCACAGTAAAAGCTAAGGATGCAGCGGGCAATGTGTCCGATGCGAGCGCAGCATTCAGCGTAACGACACAGAATGTTGCAAGCAGCAACCTGCTCGTTAACCCGGGTTTTGAAACCAACACGGGAACGACAGGAGTAGCGGACAGCTGGGCTAAATCCGTAACAGCAGGCATCACGTCCACCTTCGAACTGGTGGCTGCGCCAGTTGCTTCTGGAAGCAAAGCACAGAAGCTGACGGGCTCCAGCATGACAAACGGAAGCACGGTCAAGTTCTCTCAGTACGTTCCGGTTGAAGGCAACAAGCCGTATACTGCAAGCGGCCAGTTCAATGCCGTCAGCCTGACCAATGCACGCGCTCAACTGTATGTAGACTTCTACAATGCAAGCAACGCGATTGTTGGTTATGCGAAGTTCGATCAGAAAGTAGTAACGGACGGTTACATTACGCTGAGCTTGAACGGCGAAACGCCGGCAGGAACGACAAGAGCCAGAGTGTACGCAATCATTCGCAGCATTGGCGATAACGCTGCAGGCGTCCTGCTCGTCGATGATATGAAATTCTCGATTCAAGGCGAAGAAGATACACAAGCACCAAGCAACCCTGCAGCGCTGGCTTCAACAGGCAAGACCGATACAACGGTAAGCCTGTCGTGGACCGCTTCCACCGATAATGTAGGTGTAGCTGGCTACGAGATCTACCGTGGTGGCGTTAAAGTCGGCACGTCCGCAACAACGAGCTTCACAGATACAGGACTTACAGCAGCAACCTCCTACACGTACACCGTTAAAGCAAACGACGCTGCTGGCAACCTTTCAGGTGCCAGCAACGAAGTAACGGTGGTCACGAATAATGGTGTCGACACGCAAGCGCCAAGCGTGCCTGCAGGTCTTGCATCCACAGGCAAAACCGAAACGACGGTAAGCCTGTCCTGGACAGCTTCCACGGACAATGTGGGCGTAACAGGCTATGACATCCTGCGCAATGGTGTGAAAGTCGGCACGTCTGCAACGACGAGCTACACAGACACTGGCTTGACGGAAGAAACAACGTACAACTACAGCGTGAAAGCCTTCGATGCTGCTAACAATTTCTCAGCAGCAAGCGCGGCTGTTGCCGTTGCAACGTTGAAAGGAACGATCATTATCCCGGGTGGCAACAAGCCATACTCCACCAACCCATCGTTCGGCAAGCGCGTATCGACGCCAATTACAATCGATGGCGTGAACGGAGGTCAATGGACCGACGACATGCTGATCGCCATCGATATGGCTGGCGACGATCCGCGTACACTGGGCAGCAACTGGTCGCTGCACGAAACGCCATTGGATCTGACCCACCTGTGGGCAGCATGGGACAATGAATATCTGTACCTGGCTTGGCAGTATGTAGATGTGACAGACATCATCGATCCAGCGAATGCTGGTTCCTCGGGCGGTACACCAATCCGTTCCATGGATATGCCGCAAACGATCGCGATCGATACGATTGCTGGCGCAGGCGCAACGCTTGACATGTGGAAGAAGAACGGTCTTCAGCCGATCTGGGGCGGTGTGAATCTGCCAGATTACCAGTTCAACATCGCATCGAACATGTTCCATTCCGGCTACATCTCCAAAGCAGTCAACGGCGTATTCCCGGTTGACGATGCTGGAGTGAACTACAAAACAGGCGCAGCTGCAGGCATTACGGTGAAGTTTGCCAAAGGTGCAGGCTACAACACACTCTGGGGAGTGAAGGATGTAGACCATGTAGCGGATGCCAGCAAGCTTGTGGACTTCAAGGCACTGGGCCACGATGTGAATCGTGACACGTTCTACGAGGCGAAGATTCCACTGAGCGCAATCGGCAATCCGAACATTGAAGGTTCAGGAATCGGCGTGAAGCTTCACCAAGGCGAGTTCTCGCCGGTAGATACGATTCCGAATGATCCTGCTACAACCGATACACCAGGCGTAAGCGAGTCCAACTCACCTAAAGAGTGGGGCGATGTTGACTTGTTGACAACGGCTTTCGCTCGCATCGGCAAATAAGCACCAAGCATCATAAGCCTTAATGAAAACAAAGAATCCTTCTGAACCACTGCTACAGTGGGCAGGAGGATTCTTTGTTTGTGATACCGTACTTATCTCACCGCTCGGTTCAAACCCGTATTCTGCTTGAATGTTTCAGATCGCCTCATGGCTATGGAATTTGTATTCCCATTAAAGCAGAGGGAGTTCAAGGAAGATTTATTAAAAAAGATTAATGTTTTAAATGATAGTAGTCTAATTGACAATGAAATATTGCGATGACATAATATGTTTACAAATGCTACTGTTATTTGTGCAAACGTTTTACTCCCATAATAAGGTAAATTGCGAGTGGGACAATATTGCAGTGTAGTTTCAGGGGGGTGGTATTCAGTCACCGGAGAAAAGTCATTACAAACAATTGTGTAAGCGGATACATTTCGCTTGGAAATTGTCTGCTTGACTCACAATTTCTGGCGTATTAGCCGGAATAATGACTTGCATTATTAATGTAAAAGGAGAGATCGGAATGAAAAGAAGAACGACACGCGTATTGAGTATCATTCTGTTTGCAGCTATGATGCTTCAAGCCTTAGGCTTAACGGCAGCGGCAGCGACACAAGGCAGCACAGCGCCACAGCAGACAAGTGGGGCCCAGGATTATGGACTCCCGGCAAAAACGAAGGACGGGGTCATTTTCCACGCGTGGAACTGGTCATTCGACAACATTACGAACAATCTTCCGGCTATTGCGGAAGCAGGCTTTAAATCCATCCAAACTTCGCCTATTCAAGCGAGTAAGGAAGCTTTAACGGATGGCAGCAAGTGGTGGGTGCTCTATCAGCCTACTAATTTCCAAATCGGCAATACGCAGCTAGGAAGCAGAGAACAGTTCAAGAGACTCTGTGAAGAAGCTGAGAAATACGGCATCAGCATCATCGTCGATGTCATCGCAAATCATACGGGCAATGCGGGCGGTGGAGCCCTAGAGGTACAACCTGCACACAACGTTGATCCTGTACTTAAAAACAATCCTAATTTCTGGCACTCGCCAGCAAAGCATGTTGAAAGCTGGGATAGAAGATGGAACGTTACGCAGCAGGGCATCGGACTTCCTGATCTGAATACTTCCAATCAGGAATTGCAGAATATCATCATCGCATTCTTGAATGATGCCATCTCCCTCGGTGCGGACGGCTTCAGATTTGACGCCGCCAAGCATATCGAGCTTCCGGATGATCCAGATAATGCCGGATCGAATTTCTGGCCTCGCGTACTTGGATCTTTGACTAACAAAGAAAATCTGTATATCTACGGAGAGGTTCTTCAAGGCGGTGCGGATCGATTTAACGATTACGCGACTTATATGAACCTCGCGGCTGACAAATACGGACATAACATCAGAGATGCTGTCGGCTTCAGCAGCAGCAAAAATGTTGATACTGCGAAGTTTTATAGCGCTGGTA
>NZ_CAKMMF010000053.1 GCF_927798095.1 Paenibacillus plantiphilus
CTTGAAGAGTTTAACGGACAGATACAAATCATTGCGGAATATGACATGAACCGCCGTATACCGAACGGTACGTACGGTGGTGTGAGAGGTCGGGGGCTAGCCGCCCCCTCCTACTCGATTAACAAAGATGAACTCAAATTAAACCTGGATAGCCCATTGTATGGTTTCACTCAATCTTCAGAATCTCCCGAATATCCTCCTCAGTCAGCGAGGAGAGCGCCTCCTGTCCAGGCTGGATAACTTCGTCGATGAGGTTCTTCTTCTTCTGTTGGAGCTCGTACATTTTATCCTCCACAGTGCCCTGTGTGACGAGGCGAATGACCTGCACGACATTCTTCTGCCCCATGCGATGCGCACGGTCGGCGGCCTGCTGCTCGACAGCGGGGTTCCACCACAGATCATAGAGGATTACCGTGTCGGCTCCAGTCAGGTTCAGTCCAGTCCCGCCCGCCTTTAACGAGATGAGGAACAGCTCCCGCTCGCCTTCGTTGAATCGATTGCACAGCTCAACACGCTCGGATGCAGGGGTATGGCCATCCAAGTAGAAATAAGGCACGCCCTGATAGCCCAGCTCTCGCCCGATCAGGCCGAGCATCTCCGTAAATTGCGAGAATATGAGCATCCGCTTCCCTGCATTCCGGCATTCCTCCACAATTTCAATCAGCTGCTCGAATTTGGACGAGCTTCCGGTATAACCCTCGACGAACAGTGCAGGGTGGCAGCATAGCTGGCGAAGCCGGGTTAAGCCGGCCAGTATTTTGATTCGATTCTTCTGAAAGGTGTCTCTGTCCAAATGCTTCACTGTCTCATGCCGCAGCTTGGCCAAGTAAGCGGCATACAGCTTCTTTTGCTCCGGGAGCAGCTGGGAGGCTTGCACCGATTCGATCTTCTCCGGCAGTTCCTTCAGCACATCGCTCTTGAGCCTTCTCAGCAGGAACGGACGGACCCGCTTCGCGACCGTTTCCCGCGTTAATTCGTGGAATGACTTCCTGCTCGCGAACAGCTCTGGGAATACCGCATCGAAGATGGACCAAAGCTCCTCCAACCTGTTCTCTACAGGTGTTCCGGTGAGCGCGAAGCGATGCCGGGCTTGAATGCTCTTCACAGTCTGGGCTGTTTGAGTGGTGTAATTCTTAAAGGTCTGCGCTTCGTCCAGAATGAGCGTATGGAATACTTGATCGGCATATCGCGCAATATCCTTGCGAAGGAGCGGGTAGGAGGTAATGATGACGTCCGCCTGAGCCGTGTTCCTGAGCGTAAGCCCCCGCTCCGCAATGCTTCCATCTGCGATAACAGCTCTAAGCTCTGGAGCGAACCTCTTCAGCTCATTCCGCCAGTTGTATACGAGAGAAGCAGGAGCGACAATAATGGCCGGCAGCCGCTGCTCTCTGATCTCCGGCAATACGGAGACAAGGAAGGCAATGCTCTGTACCGTCTTGCCAAGCCCCATATCATCGGCCAGAATACCACCGAAGCTGTAGTGGGCCAATGTTTTCATCCACTGGTAGCCATAGCATTGATAATCCCGAAGCACAGGAATCAAGCTGTCCGGAACCGGAAAATCGAGATGATCCGGATTGCGCATATGATCCAGCAATCGGCGGAAGGACTTGCCCAGCTTGATGCTGTCCCCTCTCTCCCAGGAATCCAATAGTTGGAGGGAAGGGGCAATCGGCAAGCGGAATTGTGTTCCTCGCATATCCCAGTTATGCAGTCCCACCTCATTCATGAAGGCGATCATCTCCTGGAATTCCTCAGTCTCCAGCGGCAGCAGCGCACCGCTTGGCAGGCGGTAGTATTTGCGCTTATGCTCCAAAGATTTCAGCAGCTTGCGGATGTCTCCTTCGGGAATTCCTTCGATATCGAATTCGAATTCCAGCCAGTGGGTTCGTTCATCTACGTCCACCTTAACCTTCGGAAAAACAGGCCCCAGATGCAGCCTTGCCTTCACGGCTGAGGTGGCATACACATGGACCAGCTTCTCCAACTGAGGCGCGATATGGTATAGAAATTCATACTCTGAATCCTCGTCATTCATAATATATCCACCCTCGGTCTTGGCGAAGGCGGCCTGCTCCATAAGCTCCACAATTTGTCGTTCTCCATCCCCGTCGCGCATAAGTATGCGCTCTTCGCCAAGCTGGCCTGCAGCCTCTAATGGATTGATGACAATATCGCCATATTGGAATTCCAGTGCGGCAAGCAGCCGATCCTTCACTCGGTCCAGATACAGCTTGGCTTTGAGCTGAGGTTGCACAATACGATCAGAGATAGCGGGAGCGATACGGACATTTCCGATCTTACTCAGGCCGGGAATGACACGTTCTATGAAAGGAGCCAGCTGCTCCGATGCAATCGGAACCCGGCGTTCCCGCGCGTTCTCAAGCATAAGCTTAAGCTCTGCGAGACGCTTGCATTGCTCTACAGGCAGCTGCAGCAGCTTTCCGTCCGCCACAACAATTCCGTAGTCTTCCATGACAACGATCTCATCAAGCCCTTGGACGTCAAGCAGATAACCATTGGCTCCCGCTTGGTCGAGCTGGAATTGGACAGGAATTCGCTCGTTGAGCGCAGAGAGTCCCTGATAATTACGGTCTCCGTGCTGAAGCTGAACGGAAGGCGCCGCAGAGAGCAAGCCAAGCAAGGGCTCCCATGAGAAAGAGGGGACGAGCAGCGTTCGATCATCGTCTTTCACGCGGCCGTGGGGAGCAGATGTGCTGGTGATAGCTTCACGGTATAGCTGCTCATTCTGATCGATTTGAATTAACTGCCGAATAACGGCATCATCTTCCTTGCGAAAGCAGTGAATCTCAGGATTGTATGTGAAATGCTTTGTGAATACATGGGGCTCTCTCTGGTCCACATGGTCCAGAAAATCTCTTATTTGCTGCACGATATACAGCCGCTCAAGTCCGACCTTCATCGCAATGCCGAACATGTGCTTCCCACCGCTGCAAGGCATCGTTTTGCAAATAAAGGCGACCTCAAGAATCTCCCTGGAATCAAAGCGAGTGCGGACACCCGAACGGGACAGAAGCGGCGGGCCGCTGTCGAACAGCCCCAGCATACTGCTCGCCAGTCCATCGTTTTCTGCCACAATCAGATCGGCTGCACTCGTCTTCTCAGCGGCAGAATGAGCTGCCGAATGGCCGTCTTGAATATTCCGGATATGAAGCAATACAGCTGCGATATGCTTGCAATGCTTGTCGAATGTGAAAAAAGTGGAGCAGGAGCATTCTGCAGCCACATCCCCATTGTGCTCGATATCGATGGACACTTGGAAGCTTCCATTTGCCCTGACGGCGGCTTTATAGGAGAGAGCTTCGGCGTTCTTATAGGTTAGAGTCACTTTACCAGCGCGATAATAGGCAGCTCCCTTGTCATAAGAGGTCTGGCCGCATAGCTGCTTGATGACTCTCTCGGTCAGTTGATAGCTCATTGCCAGACTCCTTCTCTTCTGTTCTAAGCAGCAAAGCGTTCCATGTCAATCCTTGCCATGACCCGTTACAATGATCGCAGTCATGCAAGGAAAAGAGGGCACGCATCTATGGTACACCATAAATCTATGTATGGGTAGGCGGCGCAACCGCATGCCGCAGCAGAAAGTCTCTTGCCGCAGGCGGAATTACAACTGAGTGAGAGTATCGATCTTTACATTCCAGATGGAATGCACTACGATATAAGGCGCCGGATAAAGGACCCGCCGGATTGGAGGATGGCAGTATTGAAGGTTATGGAATATAGTGTGGAATTGGTTAAAGATCCGTTCGGAATATTAACAGGACAGCGGTTTGAATTTGTATTGGATCTGGAAATTTCAGAGGACGATGAAATGTTTTCGGAGAATGGCATTTATACGAAGGTCATTTATCTGGTAGATGAGAACCGGAAGGGAATCATCAAGTATGATCTTTATGAGCGGACGACAGAGCAATATCTCGATTTCGAGATGGAGGCTGAAGAAGAGGCGGCTATAGCCGCATTCTGTGAAGAGCATCTGCCCGAATAAGGGAACGATGGCTGACAAGTCCCATCAAGCAGAGAAGAACCTTCTACCCCATGTTCAATGGGGTGGAAGGTTCTTCGGCTTGCAGACATCTCTGTCCGTACGGTCTATCCTTGTTCTTAGAACACTAAGGAATAGTTGGCGCCATTGTTGTTATCCCAATAAGTAACGCCGCTCACGGTGTAAGAGATCGCGAATTTGATAGGCTGACCGGTAGCCGAGAAGTTGAAGTTCCAAATCTCAAAGGCATTGCTTGAATTGGGAACTGCGCTGTCATAAGTTGCGCTGGCTGTTAGAACGGTAGCCCAGTTGTCGTAGGAATAGACAATATTGACGGTTTTTGTCGGCGCTATGTTCTTCAAGTACACTTTGCCGCCTACATAGAGACCGGAACGGTTGGAGTAGTAGGACGATTCATAGAGCTTCAAAGCAGCTTTGCTAAGAATCTTGTCCGGTTGGGTAGCTCCACCGACCTTATAATTGCTGCCATTGTTATTATCCCAATAGGTCTGTCCGTTGACTTCATATTTAATCGCAAATTCGAATGTTGAAGCGAGGGGAGCGTCTATGTCAAAATTCCAAGCCTCGTATCCGCCAGCCACTGAGGTCACATAAGAAGCGGATTGCTCCAGCCATATGCCGCCGCCAGTCGTGTAAACGACCTTCACTTGTTTGGTTGGCGACAAATTCGTAACTTCGATGCCACCGCTTAGACGGGATAGAGGGTTTGGTGTTCCGGGTATTGTTTTGGTATGTGCATAGGTCAGTTGGACGTTAGGGTCAAACGCATCAGCTACATCACTGAAAGAAGCGCTAAATCCTAAACCTAGAAACAGAGCAAAAGCAAGAAATAACGTACCGATTCTTTTCAAAGCTGGCATCTCTCATCACTCCTAATTTTTTTAGTTTACTTCAAGCGCCTATCCATCCAACCTGCCCAGCAATCATTTTCTATCCTCCACTGCGAATTTTTTAATTCACCGCTAGCGCCTCCTTTCAATGCCAACAACCCCGGTACTCCTTCAGGAATTCCGGGGTTGTTTAAAACCGTGACGGTTTTAAAGCATTTCCCTCAAATTTGTAATCCAAGGTAGTTTGCTACAAGTTGTATCTCAATTATAGGGCTAGCTTTCCAGTGAAGTCAATTCCGACTAAAGGACCCATTTTTATTGTGTTTCATGGTATCGAAAACCTAGTCTTCATTATCTATAGGCAGGTGCTAGAAGCAGGTACAATTTTGATGGGATGAAAAAGAACCTCCAGCTCCACTTTTATAGTGGTGTTGAAGGTTCCTTTGTGCATGTTATGGGGTTAACCCACTCGGGTCCACCTTTTTGGACAGCTCCCTGTTAGGCCGTTATTTATGTGCGGGGCGCGGATAGGGTGATGTGTTGCTTGCCAGGAAGATCAGGAGGAAGAGCCGTTCTTAATCCAGCCTGCCACTGTAACCATTCGCCGTGCCTGATGCTTCGCGGCATCCAGAGAGGTAGAGGAGATCTCGCCGGTATCCTTGGTCGTGACGCTGAGCCCATATGGATTGCCCCCGCTTTGGAAAATAACGCTATCGGTATAGCCTGGTGCAACGATGATAGCGCCCCAGTGATAAAAGGTCGTGTACAAGGAAAGCAGGGTGGCTTCTTGACCTCCGTTCGCATTCTGAGCGCTTGTCGTGCCAGAGACGACCTTGTTCGCCAGCTTGCCCTGAAACCAGAGTCCGCCGGTCGTATCAATGAATGCCTTCACTTGCGCCGCCATATTGCCGAAACGGGTTGGTGTACTGATTAGAATAGCATCAGCCCATTCCAGATCATCGAGAGAAGCCGCAGCGACATTCTTCGACGCCTCATAGTGAGACTGCCAAGCGGGATTGGCAGCAATAGCAGATTCGGGCGCTGTTTCTTGAATGCGCAGCAGCTTGGCTTCAGCGCCTGCTTCCTGAGCGCCTTCGACTGCTGCCTGCGCGATTTTGTAGTTCGTGCCCGTGGAGCTATAATAAATAGCGGCAAAATTAACCTTGCTCATCATATGGCCTCCCTATATCAGCGTGCTTCATTTTATTGTCTGCGGAAGACCGCCTGTTTATTCTCAGAACGAATTGGACTAGTCATTCCATAACGTGTATATTACGAGTATATTGAGGCATCTGTTATTTGATCGGAGGCTGTTGTAGTGAAGGATCATCATGAAATGTATATGAATCTGGCTTTGCAGACGGCTGCTGCCGCCAAAGGCCAGACCGAGCCAAACCCGTTGGTAGGTGCCGTCATCGTCAACGATAACCGAATCGTTGGCCTTGGCGCGCATTTGAGGGCAGGTGAGCCGCATGCGGAGATTCATGCGATAAGGATGGCGGGAGAGGCGGCGCGGGGCGGAACGATCTATGTGACACTGGAGCCATGCTCCCATCACGGAAGAACAGGGCCTTGTGCGGAAGCGATTGTGAAGGCGGGAATCAGCAAGGTGATTGTTGCCGCAACGGACCCCAATCCGCTTATATCTGGTCGAGGTATCGCTATTCTTCAGGATGCGGGGATCGAGGTTGAAGTTGGAATTTGCGAAGCGGCATCCAGGAGAATGAACGAGGTGTTCAACACCTTTATCGTTCGGAAGCGTCCCTTCGTGACGATGAAATCCGCCATTACATTGGATGGCAAGATCGCTACATCGACATCCCACAGCAAGTGGATTACCTCCGAAGAGGCTAGAGCTGATGTGCATCGGCTGCGAAACGAAAGCGGTGCGATATTGGTTGGCGTCAATACGGTGCTGAAGGATGACCCGGAGCTGACGACGCGGATCGCCAACGGACGCAATCCTGTTCGAATTATTCTGGACTCCACACTTCGTATTCCTCTTGATGCCAAGGTAATCAGGGATGGCAAAGCGGATACTTGGGTATTCACTTCCGCCAATCCTCCTGTTGAGAGAAGAGAGGCGCTGGAATCGCTAGGAATTCGAGTGTTTGCCACGAAGGGCATCGATACTGTAGATTTGTCCGATCTGCTTGATCTATTAGGCGGTCAGAGCATCTCATCCCTGCTTGTAGAGGGCGGTGGAGAAGTGAATGCTTCGTTCGCGGCAAGCAAGCTGGTGGACAAGCTCATCCTCTATATCGCTCCCAAGCTTATCGGAGGAAGGGACGCCCCTACATTTCTCGAAGGAATCGGAATCGCAAACATGAATGACGCGATTGAATTCTCCGATATCGAACTGAGCAAGCTTGGCGTAGACTATCGGTTCACCGGATATCCGAAGTGGCAGTGAAACAGCAAGGAAGCGGAAGACGTTGATCAACTGGACATGCGTAAGTGTGGACGGGGCGGCGTCTTCCTTGCATTGCAAGCTGCAAATTAACGGTTGACAGGCGGGAGCGAGGTGATATAATAACGTCATAACCAAGTTATCACATCGGAAATAACGAATTAATAATTTCATCATCGTCGACCGTTAAGACGGAGACATTCTCATGCGAGAATGTCTCCTTTGTTTTGTTATCTATAAAAACATAATTGAAGAGGAGAGATAGGGATGAGTAATCAAGTGATTGCAGTTGAGCGGTTTTCAATCGATCTGGGGGGCAGCCATTTCATCCATGGTGAAGTGAAGGCGGTGGAGGACGGCATCGCCAAGCCAGTGCTTGTTCTTAGCCATGGATTCAAAGGCCATAAGGATTGGGGTTTCTGGCCAGAGGTGTCCAGACGGTTCGCAGAACAGGGCTACTATACGGTGACCTATAATTTTTCAAGAATCAATGCCCGCAGTGAAGGGCAGGATGAGCGTGTCGTGGCTGCAGTCAGCACGGTCAGCCGCGAGGTGCGCGATATCGAAGCTGTAGCAGCAGGGATTCGCAAGGGTGAGCTGCCTCTTGCCAATGAAGCAGATTCCAAGCGGGTAGCGCTTTTGGGACACAGCCGATCAGGCGGCAGCAGCATTATCTATGCAGCAGAGCATGCTGAGGTTGGCGCAGTAGTTGTATGGAACGGCGGCAGCACGCCGATTCGCCCGACTAGCGAGCCTGGGGCGGAGCTCAGCCCTCAGGAGCAAGCAATTCTCGCGGATATTGATAGCAATGGGGAGCGCTTCAACATTGTGGAGCGATTCAAAGCCTTGTCCATTCCGGTGCTGTTCGTTCAGGGCGATGCGGACAATGAACGATTGCTGGCGCAGAACAAGAGGCTGCAGGAGGCGGCGTCAGAGCAACATTTCATCTCGATTGCCGGTGGCAACCATACGTTTGGCGCAGTTGATCCCTATGAAGGAACAACTCGCGAGCTTGACGAGGCCTTTGCAGAGACGAACCGGTTTCTGAACACTGTCTACTAATACGAAGCTTGCCTGGCAGGAATGGGGCAGGGCAAGCTGAAGATACGGAGATATAATCCGCAAGCCATGAATGGCGGGTGATAATTCCACAAAGAAGGATCAGAACGGTCAGCGCCTAGAGCTGCCGTTCTGATCCTTTTCGCATGATTGCGAATCGCAGCCAAGCGATGAACGGGAATCTAGCTTCTACTGATTTTTATTGCTAATAATCGACAATTTTCGCGTCTGAATTCATTCCACTATATAACTTGGTATGTTACAGTAGGAATAGAGTATTTATTCCAGTCCATACCACTACATGTTGTCATATATACGACTACTCATATAGGTCTATCGAATTAAATAACGATAAGGAGAGTGTTTCGCGAGATGACACGAGAGAAGAAGCCGTACGACCGTTCTATGAAGAAGATCGCCAAGCTGATAACGGCTGCTGCGGGGATAACGACACTGACGGCGGGGATTCCATCCATTGCTGCGGCGTCTGTAACGGCTCCGATGAACAATCCAGTCGGTGTGAAGCAGCATATCCAGAATTATTTGAGCGAACGATTCCCGAACGGTCTGCATGCAGGAGAAAGCTTCTCAATAGCTTGGAATGATATTTTTGAAGAGAGCAGTACGCTGGAATACACCATTATTGTGCAGAATGATAGTGTTGCGGATGTGAAAGAATGGAGCGGGCTGGGCAGCCTTCGGATCGGATTGAAGAAGCAAGGAACGACGATGGTTAACATAGTCGCTAAGAGGCGGGGAGAACAGGCCTCCGTCTATCATGAGCGATTTCGTCTGACCGCTGCCGCGCCTGTTGGGTTGGACAGCAATGGCGATGGGGCCGGAATTGATGATGTTGTAAAATATTTCAAGGCCCATCCGGAGCGGTTCACCCAAGCAGAAGATTATCGCCGCCTGCTGCAGGCTGCAGTTGACAGTACGGTAACCGTGCCGAATCGCGCGCCAGTATCATCTGACAATACAGAAGAAGTGTCATTGTTCGCAGGATCGAGCATTTCATTGGATATGAATGACTATTTCCGCGATGAGGATGGCGATTTGTTAACCTATTCCTTGCAGGTGCAGCCGCAGAACGGTGGAGGAGCTGCTAACGTAACCTTATCGGGAGACGGAAAGCTTGAAATTGAAGGACTCAATCAGAGCCCGAATCCGGTAAGAGCGACGGTAACGGCGGGTGATGGCGGGTTGACGGCTTCCCATTCCTTCATCATCACGGTATCCAAATTCAATCATGCGCCTGTTGCTGAGTCAGGGGCATTATCTGTAATAGAAGATACGAGCGCAACAGGAACGCTTGTCGGGTCAGATGCCGATGGTGATGCGCTGACCTACAGGATAGACAAACAAGGCACCAAGGGAGTCGTGACGATTACCAATGCAAGTACGGGCGAGTATACCTACGTGCCGCACCCGAATGCCAATGGTTCCGATACGTTCGAGTTCATCGTGAATGACGGCAAGGCAGATTCAGCGAAGGCTACAATCAGCGTGACGATTCAGCCGGTAGAGGATCCGATTGTTGTTGACCCGAACAATCAGCTTGGCATTAATAATGATGGCATTATAACGCTGAGTAAAAATCAGAGTGTTGCCATTGACATGACACGCGTATTCAGCAATCCGGATAAGAAAAAAGTAGATTACAGGTATTCAGAGGGAAGCGGCTTGGACATTCATATGGAGTCGGATGGTTATTTAATAATTAGAGCGGATGAAGAATATACAACGGCAGACTCGTATTCGGTCGGGCTGGAGGTGAAAGAGCGCGGGGAAAGCAATGAGTGGTTTACACATTATATAACGGTCAATATTACGGAGGAGGAGGATCTGGGCAATCAATCCATGAATCCGGATCCGTTAACTGCAATTGACCTGCCGCTCGCTAATTATTTCGTGCTGGGAGGAAGCAATGCTTGGACATTGTCCGTATGGAATAAAGATGCGGCGACCGGAAGCCTTAGCGCGTCCATAACGGGCACAACATTAAGCTTGCACGGACTGGCAGACGGGGCATCGAAGCTTGCCGTCAACCTCAACGACGGACATGGCAGCATCATTTCAGATGAAATGATAGTCTATGTCGGCAACTGGATTCCGCATGATGTGGGCAATGTATTTATGCGCTTCAGCGAAACACCTTACTATCATGCCCAAATTGATCTCAACAAGATCTTCTATGGAGCAACAGAGTATCGGGTGCTGGAGACAGATGATGCTAACATTCACTCTGTTAGCAAACCGCTGCTCTCCTGGTTCTCGTCTGAATCTGGGCATACATTATATGTAGATTTGGCTGAGTCGACGCCAACGACGATGACTGTGGAAGCGAGGAATGAATTCGGTCAAACAGCCGTATATGTCGTTCACATGGTTTGGAACAACCCGCCTGTCTATATCGGCGATCACGAACCGATCATCATCAGGAAGGGCGATACCTATCTGCTAAACATGCTTGATCCTGTCAGATTCGAAGATCCAGATGGAGACGAGCTAGTATTTAATGCGTTTATTGACGACGTCACGAGAGCAGAGGTTGGGGAGCCTTCGGGATCCATTATTCCTATATACGGATCAGAGGTTGGAGCTTCGCATCTTTTTCTGGAGGCCAGTGATGGAGTTAATGTTATTGACATCTATCCGGATATACCTATTGCAGTCTTAGGTGCTCAAGATGAATATGTTAAATTCAATCATACATGGGTCAAAAGCCTCGATATCTCTACTCATCTAAGCGGTTTGACTGGGCCGTATACGGTTTCCGTATCGGAGAATGATTCCATACAATCCGCAGACATAACGGGTTCAACACTAACGCTTACGGCTTACCCGCAGTATGATAATGATCAATCAGATATGGTTAAAGTGACTGTGTCAGACGGTACTGCAATAAGAGAATTCAATATTTATGTATTTATACCAAGTCGCCTCCCCCACTAAGGATCAAGTAAGAGGCTGGGCAACTTATACACGGATAAACAACAATGTAGTATTCGGACGTTTCTACCTTGAGGTGTGCCAAACTAAGCTTCTTTCGAAGGCTCGGCGCTTCGCAGTTACCGGATACAAATGACAAGCGGCTTGACAGGGACTGTCCCTGCCAAGCCGCTTGTTCGTGATATAATTATTCGAGCCCCTTGCGGGGCTGCCGAATTCTAATGGATAAAAGGAGAGAGAGAATAATGCCGCAGCTGCTTGTTCGGGGAATTGATTCAGAAGCGATGGCACGGATCAGCCGATCACTGGTAACAGAATTAGCTGAAATTTGCGAGTGTGGAGCCGATAACTTTACGATTGATTGTTTGGCTGCACAATCCGTTTATGACGGGGAGCTCGTGCCGACCTATCCATTTATTGAGGTTGGCTGGTTTGAACGCGGAAGCTTGGTTCGCGACAGATTCGCAGCAGCGCTGACAAGGCATGTACTGTCCTTGGGAATAGCGGAAGTGGAGCTTGCATTCAAGGTGTATCAGGAATCCGCCTATTACATCAACGGTAAGCCATGTCATTCATAGCGCGCAGCCGCAAGAGCGGCTGCACCCGCTTACTGCGCTGATTTGCGATATTGGCCCGGCGAGCAGCCAGTCGATTTCTTGAACACCTTGCTGAAGTATTTTTCATCGGGATAGCCGACCATTTCCGCGATTTGAATGATTTTCAAATGAGGGTTCTGCAGCAGCATCTTCGCCTTGTCTATGCGAATCCTCTCCAAAAAGTCGGACAAATTCCCGCCGGTCTCCTGCTTGAACTTTCGAGAAATATATTCTCTGCTAAGATGGAAGCGGCTGGCGATATCTTGCAGCGTAATGCCATGATTGTAATGCTGCTCAATATATTTGACGATTTCCATGATGGGACTTCGATCCTTCTGCCGGGAGGAAGTCAGCGCTTCCGAATATTTCGTCAGCACATCACACAATTCTGTCTGCCACAAGGGCAGCGACAATCTGCCCTGATCATCAAGCGGAACAGGAAGAACTAGATTGGGCAGCTCTGCAGGCGAGATTCCGTTGGCATCGCCAGTCAGCAGCTTGGCCCATTGCGAGCGAAGCACGGTGAATTCGTGACGCCATAGCTCCACCTGCTCCAGCGAGATCGCGGGCAGCCCCTTCACCGCCTCCAGCCACTCCAGAACTGCCGCACATATCTCGGCTTCGCTGCTGCTAAGCAGTGCCATGCGGAATGGTTCCTCGTAATCCGAGAGATGCAGCTTGTTGATGTTGGCATCTGTTCGGACTCCTGATGGTTCATACAGATGAAGCCAGGTCATATTTTGCAGCATATTGCGCTGCCTCAGAGCGCTCTTCGCCTCATCATAGCTTTGCTTCAATCCTTCGGGGAACGAATGAACCAATCCAGCACCGAAATCGAAGCGTCCTCTTAAAGTCCGATAGAAGCTGTTATTTATTTCTGCGAGCAAGAAATGCAAATCCTGAAACTGATTCCAGTAGAAAATGACGATCTCGGATTCGCTGTTCCAATACCTGCAGGCATATCCTGAATTGCGGCTTCTAAGCAGCTCGTTGCATATATTCGTCAGCGCGAAGAAGAGCAGGTCGCGGTGATTGTTGAATTTCTCCGTTACTTTGCGTTCGATGAATTCCAAGCCGATGATAATAATCTGGCATTGAGGCGTCCCTTCTTTGGACAATTGAAACTCATTGCCGAGAACATCCTTGACGGAATGATAATAGTTGGCATCTGATATCAGGTTGGAAAATAGCTTATCCCAGTAGACCGGCTTCAGTTGATTCATCTCGATCTTCTGGAGGTTCTGATAAAGGCGGTCGGATTGCTCTTGTTCCCAGGAGAGCTTGGCTTTCTTGAGCGCTTCTCCAAGAACATCGGGATCAATAGGTTTAAGAATATAGTCGAGACCGCCATATTTCATTGTATTGCGCACGAGATCAAAATCATCATGTCCGCTGATTACAATGGTTCGAGCGGCCGGAAGGTGCTCATGAATCCATGCAAGCAGATCAACGCCGCCCACAATCGGCATCATCATATCGGTAATGATGATGGCCGGTCGGTACTGCTTGGCAAGCTCAATGGCAAGGGCGCCATTCTCTGCCTCAATAATTCGCTCAACTCCCAGGGTGTCCCAGTCCACCAACAGCTTAATGGCTTCACGGACATGCTGTTCATCATCTACAAGGAGTATGTTCATGAAAGTTCCTGGCCTCCTACATCATAAGGTATGTGAAGCGTGACGGAGAAGCCTCGGGGCGGCTGATTCGATACAATCATTCTCGCATTCTCGCTAAAGTGCAATCTGAGACGAAGCAGCACATTGATAAGTCCGATATTATCCTGACCATCCGGCATTAATTGGCTGGAAGGCTTGTCCAGCTTATGCTGAAGCTCGCTCAATCGGTTGGGGTCTACCCCTAGTCCATCATCTTGAACGATGATGATCAATTCGTGATCATTCAGCCATTTGGATATAATCAACACTTCGCCAACCTCGCCCAACGGCTCGAAGCTGTGCTTGAAGACATTCTCCACAAGCGGCTGCAGGATGATTTTGGGTACAGGAACACCAAGCGTGTTCTCATCAATATCGAAGGTCACATTCAGCTTGTTGCTGAACCGCTGCTTCTGAAGCTCCATATAAGCTTTGACATGGTTGACCTCCTCGGATAGCGGGACGATGGCCTCATTCATGTTCATGCCGTATCGCATCATCTTGGCAAGTGAGGAGATAAGCGAATATACTCTGGGCGCCTGATGGTGAAGGGCAAGCGTTCCGATGGATTGCAGCGCATTATTGAGAAAATGCGGATTGATCTGCGCCTGCATGGCTTTCATCTGATTTGTCTTATTGGCGATTTCCAGCTTATATACCCGCATTATAAGATCGGTGATTGTCTGCATCATGGTGTTGAATCGGCGGGCGAGAATACTAAGCTCGTCATTCCCCTTCACCTCTATATTGACATTCAGATTGCCGGACTGAATCTGATT
>NZ_CAKMMF010000054.1 GCF_927798095.1 Paenibacillus plantiphilus
TCCCACCACCATTCCCACCACCTTTCCCGCCACCATTCCCACCACCTTTCCCGCCACCATTTGTGACTGTGATCATTAATGGAGGACGTTTCTTCCCGTGGGTCACGCAAAGCTATAGAATTCGCCATTTCCCAGGCATAACGATTCATCAAGCTCTTGTTTCTACCGGGATCGTACGATTTGGACCTGGCGGTCAAATCATCGCCGTTAACGGTGTCGTTATTGCTGGCAGCGTCGGCTACATTCTGCGCATTAACGGACGGCGTATTCCGAACAACTTGATCAATCTGCCTCTTCAACGCGGCGATGCCGTCGGTCTTGAACTCACGGTGTCAGGCAGAGAGGAAGACGAGTCTGGGAACACAGAAGCTCCCGCAGCATATGATGAGCAAATTCATTTGGAATACAGCCTAAGTGAAGACGAACCTGCAGAGGATCCTCAGGATAAACCAAGAGACAGCTTCTCTAGTTGAATAGCTTTAATGAAACAGCATCTACGTGAATGACTAACGAAACAGATGTAGTTGAATGAATACTGAAACAGCATCTGGTTATTATTTTAGGTAATTAAAAATCAACCTCATTTTCCCCATTATATGCAAAGGAACCTCCTCACCACTGAAATGGCGATGGAGGTTCTTTATCATTCTGTATGAGATGCTTTCCGGCAAGAAGGGATAATCGGAAACAACCTTTTTTCAGGCCTGCTGGCCCGGTTGGAAGGTTTGCAGCGCGAGAGCCGCAATTACCGAAAAAGGCCTAACCGCCCAAGCAAATATTCCTTTACATCCTGCGCCAAGTCCTCCCTTTCGAGCGCCATATCTATTGTTGCCTGCACGAAACCCAGCTTATCGCCCACATCATGTCTCCTGCCTTGAAAATGGAATGCAGTCAGCGAGGATTCCAGGTTCAACCGCTGCAAGCTATCCGTCAGCTGAATTTCTCCACCCTTGCCCGGCTCTGCCCGCTCCAGCAGCTTGAAAATCTCCGGTTCAAGTATGTATCGTCCAACGACCGCCAGATTGGAAGGAGCCTCTCCTGGGGCCGGTTTCTCCACGAGGTCACGTACCAAGCCCTTGTCGTTGCGCTCATCTAGAGCGACAATCCCATATTTATGTGTCTGATTCCAAGGAACTTCCATTACTGCGACAACTGAGGATTGACACTCTCGATGCAGGTCGATCATTTGCTTCAAGCAAGGTGGCTCCGAAAGCAGAATATCGTCCCCAAGCAGCACCGCGAAAGGCTCATGCTCGACGAAGCTGCGTGCACATAGCACCGCATGCCCTAGTCCTAACGGCTCCCGCTGACGCATGTAACAGATATCTGCCATATGCGATATACTTCTGACTAGTTCAAGCATCTCCAATTTATGATGTGCTTCAAGCTCAGCCTCCAGCTCGAAGGATTTGTCAAAATGATCCTCAATCGCACGTTTGTTCCTGCCGGTTACTATCATGATGCTCTCAATCCCCGATGCGACTGCTTCCTCTACAATATATTGAATGGCCGGCTTGTCGATAAGCGGCAGCATCTCTTTGGGCTGCGCCTTCGTCGCAGGCAAGAATCGCGTCCCAAGTCCTCCTGCGGGAATGATCGCTTTGCGTACGCCCTTGTCCCTGTCTCTCATTGCAATTCTCCTCTCACTCCTAAGTTTTGCTTTTATTCACGCTCGTTATCCCATAAATATTTCAACGTCCCTCCTGCTGCAGAGGGGCGCGTTTCATTTTTTGACCACTTGGTACTTCGACATGATCTGCAAAATAACCTTTTCCAGATCATGCAGGTCGTCCTCGCTCTGACCGGCCGGCGGGATCATCCCCGGTTCCGGCTGTCCCTTGATTATTTCACCTGAGGATTTGACAATATTTTCACCTATATGCAACACTTGATGTACCATACTCTGGTATGAAAACTCATTCTTGAAGGAGTGACACCACATGCTTATTACTCGTACACTTCGCACTTCCCGTCGTGATGAAATGATCGATATTACTCGCGAAATCGCTTCTATCGTCAGCAAGGAGCAAATCAAGGATGGCGTCGCTATCGTATACTGTCCCCACACCACAGGAGGCATTACTATACAAGAGAACGCCGACCCTGACGTAAAGCATGATATTCTGATGCGCCTGGATGAAGTTTACCCTTGGAAGCATCCCAATTATAGACATAGCGAGGGCAATACAGCATCCCATCTGAAAGCTCTAACAACCGGCTCATCGCAAACGATTCCGATTCATGAAGGAAATCTGACGCTCGGTCGCTGGCAGGGAATCTACTTCTGCGAATTCGACGGACCACGGACAAGAGAATATGTTGTCAAGCTGCTGAAGGGCTGATATGCCCGCAAGCAAGAAGCGCGTTCTGGTTCGGCTATTACCGTTCAATACGGGAAAATAGCCGCTACTCCGGACGCGCTTGTTTTGTTGTGCGCTTTTTCCGAGATACGTTTCAGCAGCAGGGAATAGTATGCGACGCGACGCGATGCGATGCGATGCGGTGATCGATCCACATTTTCGCAGTTAAATGATGGGTTAGCCTTGACTTTTATTCTTATTTATAATAATTTTAATTTAGAACTTATTATTGTGTGATTATCATTCGTCATTGTGTGGTTAATGAGAGGAGAGTCCTTTATGGAGAACATGATTATTGTAGGCACCGGGCCAGCCGGATTGACGGCAGCCATTTATCTTGCACGCGCAGGCTACAGTCCGCTAGTACTGGAAGGCCCGCAGCCAGGCGGTCAACTGACAACGACAACCGAGGTGGAGAACTACCCTGGATTTCCGGGTGGCATTCTGGGCTCCGAGCTCATGTCGAATATGCGTGAGCAAGCGCAGCGGTTCGGCGCCAGATTCCAGACTGGCTGGGTGAAGTCGGTTGATTTGTCGAAACGCCCTTTCAAGCTGACACTTGAGAATGACAGCGAAATAATTGCGCAAAGCATGATTATTTCGACAGGTGCATCGGCAAAATATATGGGAATACCGGGAGAGCGTGACAATGTAGGACGCGGGGTAAGTACTTGCGCAACTTGCGACGGCTTCTTCTTCAGAGGCAAAAAGATAATTGTTGTCGGAGGCGGCGATTCGGCGATGGAGGAAGCCGTTTTCCTTACCCGCTTCGCATCAGAGGTTACGCTGGTCCACCGCCGCGAGGAGCTTCGCGCATCCAAAATTATGCAGGACCGCGCTCGCGCCAACGACAAAATTAAATGGAGTCTGAATGTGAAGCCGCTGGAAGTGGCAGCCGGTGAGCAGGGTCTCAAAGGTCTTAACGTACTTAACAATACGACCGGAGAAGAGGAGCTTCTTGAAGCGGATGGCGTGTTTGTCGCAATTGGGCATACGCCGAATACCGGCTTCCTTGGCGGTCAGGTCACAACGGATGAGCAGGGTTATATTCTGGTCAATCCCGGAACAACGCTGACGAACATTCCAGGCGTGTTCGCATGTGGAGACGTCCAGGATCGCCAATACCGCCAAGCGATTACCGCTGCGGGCAGCGGCTGTATGGCGGCTCTCGATTGCGAGCGCTATCTGGAAGAGGAGAGCGTTCATCCATCCGAACAACACACTGAAGGAGTGGTTTGAGATGAAAAAACAACAGGATTTGTTAAACAAACAGGTTGCCAACTGGAGCGTTTTATATGTCAAGCTTCATAACTATCACTGGTATGTGAAGGGCAACCAGTTTTTCACCCTGCATGTGAAATTCCAGGAGCTCTATGAGGAAGCTGCACTGCATATCGACGAGATCGCTGAACGTCTGCTCGCCATTGAAGGCAAGCCAGAGGCAACGATGAGCGGTTACCTGAAGCTCTCCAGCGTGAAGGAGGCTACTGGCGAAGAGACTGCGGAGCAAATGGTGGATGCTTTGATTGATGACTTTGCCATTGTAATTGGCGAGTTGAAGGAAGCGATGGAGGAGTTCGAGAAGAAGGGCGATGATACGACAGCCGATATGCTGCTCGCCATCCACTCCTCGCTGGAGAAGCATACGTGGATGCTGAAATCCTTTAACGGCCGGTAAGTTGTTTGAATCGGCATATAAAAAGAGCCGTGCCCCCAATTGTTACGGGGTACGGCTCTTTTGCATTTTTGCTCTTTTGCATTTTTGCATTTTTGCAGGTAGTTACTCCAAATCAACTCTCTGATTTTAAATTTCACCGTATTTTCCAGCATGTCGTAAAGTCAATCCTGGCATTCGCCGTAAGACGGAAATACCGCTTTACAGCACGAAAAAATGGAGCGAGACGCGCTGTAAAGCTGAAAAAACCTCTTACAGATGACAAACCATCGCAGAATCATCCTCGGCTATCGCCATAAGGCGGAAATACCGCTTTACAGCACGAAAAAATGAAGCGAGACGCGCTGTAAGACTGAAAAAACCTCTTACAGATGACAAGCCGTCGCAGAATCATCTTCGGCTATCGCCGTAAGGCGGAAATACCTTGAAAATACCGTGTTGCAGCACGGAATAGTAACCCCTGGCGCGCTGCATATTCGAGATGAAAGCAACGGCTCATGCAACTCACCCGGAGGTAACTCACGCGGAGGCAACCCCCGCGGAGTAATGTCCCCGTGGACTCTCTCTACAGCCTGATTCATGCTCCAACAACCTAGTAGCGGATTATGATTTCTTGTTTGCTGCGATCCATTCCGCCAGCTCATTCAGATATGCCCATCTCTCCATCATTTGCTCAAGCTTCGCTTCAAGCTCCTGCTGCTCCACGAGCAGCTGTTGAAGCAGCATCGAATCACTTACGGCCGCTTCCATGCGCTGGCTCAGTGTTTGCAGCGATTCTTCAGCCTCCGCAATCTCTTCGTCAATCGTGTCGAATTCTTTCTGCTCTTTGTAAGACATTTTGAGCGGACGCTGCGGTTGGCTGTCACTATCAGCTCCACTCCTGCCACCGAAGCTTTCGTTGGTTGTCACCACTGCCGATTTGCCTTGCGAATCCGCTGTACTAAGCGCTTCCTTCGCAATCGCTGTACCACTCGCTTCCTTTGCGACTGCCGCACTGTGCACTCCACTTCCAGCGCCACTATTGGCCGAAGACTGGCTATCGTGTTGTCCGGCATGCGCTTCATAATTGCTGAAGTTCCCTACATGCTGGGTAACGACACCATTTCCTTCAAAGGCAAATATGCGATCCACAGTGCGGTCTAGAAAATACCTGTCATGGGATACGACGAACACGACACCGGGAAAATCATCCAAATAGTCTTCCAACACCGTCAATGTTGTGATGTCCAGATCATTTGTCGGCTCATCAAGCAGGAGCACATTGGGCGCTTCCATCAGAACGCGAAGCAGCTGCAGCCGCCGTTTCTCGCCGCCCGACAATTTGGCTATCGGCGTCCATTGCTGCGATGAAGCAAACAGGAACCGCTCCAGCATTTGCGAGGCAGTCACCGTTGTTCCATCGGCTGTCGTCACACGCTCCGCACCTTCGCGGATATATTCGATCACCCGCAGGCTGTCGTCCATTTCCTCCCGCTCCTGCGAGAACACGCCAAGCCGAACTGTCGGCCCAAGCGCTACCTCTCCACTGTCCGGCTCGATCTGACCTGCTATCATTTTAAGCAGCGTTGATTTGCCAAGACCGTTGCGACCAACGATTCCTACCCGGTCCTCAGGCACTGCAATATAGTTAAAATCACGAATAACCGTCTGTCCTGCGAAAGCTTTGGTCAGACCTTCAATCTCCACGATTTTCTTGCCTAGCCGTGAAGAGGCAACAGACACTTCAAGCTTGCCGCCCGTCCGCTCCGGCGCAGCAGCCTGCAAGGCCTCGAAGCGTTGAATCCGCGCCTGCTGCTTGGTCGTCCGCGCCTTCGCGCCCCGCCGCATCCATGCCAGCTCATTGCGCAGCAAGTTTTGCCGCTTGGATTCAGAGGCCGCCTCCCGCTCCTCGCGGTCCAGCTTCAACTCCAGAAACTGGCTGTAGTTCGCTGTATAGAAAAAAGCCCTGCCGCGATCCAGCTCAAGTATCCGATTGCTTACCCTGTCGAGAAAATACCGGTCATGCGTAATCATAATGAGCGCGCCCTTGCGCTTCTGAAGCATGCCCTCCAACCAGGAGACCGACTCGTTGTCGATATGGTTCGTCGGCTCGTCCAGCAATAGAACATCGGCAGGCTGCACAAGCGCTGCCGCCATGGCGACCCGCTTGCGCTGCCCGCCAGACAATGTGCCCAGCTTGGCATCGAACCGGTCGATGCCGAGCTTCGTCAGCGCGATCTTCGCTTCGCTTTCAATTCCCCAAGCATCAAACTCATCCATCCGTTCATTCGCATGAACAAGTCGATTCTGCAGCTCTGAATCCTCCGGCCGCAGCTCAAGCGCCGCGAGCGCTTCCGTATACGCCCGCACGGCGCGCATCGGTTCGGATTCGCCGCCCAGCACATGCTCCAGCACCGTCGACTCCGGGTCAAAGGCTGGGTTCTGCGACAGCATGCGCACAGTAACTCCGCCAACAACAAGAATAGAGCCCGAATCAGGGGGCTCTATTCCTGCAACGACATTCATGAACGTGGATTTGCCGGTGCCGTTCACACCGATAATTCCGATTTTGTCGCCCATCTCAACGCCAAAGGTGACATCATCAAACAATATTTTCTCGCCATAAGTCTTCGAAATATGATTAACCGTCAATACGTGCATATTCATTCCCGCCTAACGTTAGCAACTCGCAGATGTGCGAAACAATCCCATCGCCCGATCTGTCTCTACTAACTTTAAACGATACACTAAGCTTCAATCAAATCTTTCTTCATAAAAGCTGCTGCCGACTGTTCCGCCTTGGCCGCCAGCGCTGCCATCATGCGCACAGCCTCGATCGGATAATTGCCTGCTGCCGTCTCGCCAGAGAGCATAACCGCATCCGTGCCATCCCACACCGCGTTCGCCACGTCGCTTGCTTCTGCGCGTGTTGGACGAGGCTGACTTTGCATAGATTCCAGCATTTGCGTCGCTGTAATAACGAACTTGCCCGCCTTATTGCAGGCTGCAATCATTACTTTCTGCGCTACCGGCACATCTTCAAGCGGAATTTCCACACCGAGATCGCCGCGTGCGACCATAATACCATCGGATGCTTCAATAATTGCCATGAGCTCGTCGAGCCCTTCCTGGTTCTCGATCTTCGAAATAACCTGAATATGGCCTGCGCCCTTCTCAGCCAGCATCCGCTTCACTTCAAGAACATCCTCTGCACGGCGCACGAACGACATCGCGATCATCTCTACACCCGTCTCGATTCCGAATTGAATGTGCAGCTTGTCCTTCTCCGTTACTCCCGGCAAAGAGGTACGGATACCCGGCAAATTAACGCCTTTGCGCGACTTGATAATACCGCCGTTCTTAATGAGGCATACCACTTCGCTTCCTTCAATGCGCAGTACCTCAAGCTCAATCAGACCGTCGTCGATCATAATCCGCGAACCAACGGCAACATCCTTCGCCAGATCATACGACACTGAGATGCGTGCTTCTGTTCCGGCGATTTGCTCCGTTGTCAGCGTCAGCAATTGCCCGCTTTGCAGCGTGTATGAAGGCTTTTCCAATACTCCTGTGCGGATTTCCGGCCCTTTAATGTCCAGCATGATCCCGATTGTTGTATTCTTCCGCTTCGCCGCTTCACGAACAGCAACAATTCTTCCACGGTGATCCTCAAGCTCGCCATGCGCGAGATTTAGTCTTGCAATATTCATTCCTGCTGTTATCATTTCGTCCAAAATAGCGGATGTTAAACAGGCAGGTCCCATTGTACAAACAATTTTCGTCTTTTTCATCCAGTCATCGCTCCTATACGCGCTTCTTCACTGTCTTCATTGTATAGCAGCGGCTGTTCAAGATCGATGATCTATAGTACAGTAGTTATACTATAGTACAGTCAAAACAGAGGTTGCTATGTTAAATATCTTCGAAATTCGACAAGAACGTGGACAAATTGCCGGGGATCGACGCATGCTGGGGAGTGAATGCTATACTTTGGTATGGGTTCGTTTCGGACAATGCTCTTTCGATGCGAAGGGGCAAACGATCATTTGCAGCAAAAATGAGCTCCTGCTCATACCCGCCGGCTGCCCTTCGGCAGAGCTCAAAGGCTCAGGTGCGATCCGCGATTTCATGCTGATCCGGTTCAGTCCCGCCTCTGCCGAAGCCGCTGGGCTGCTTCCTATACTATCGCTTCGCGATCCGCTCCGCTGGGTGACGAGAATGCCGGAGCTGCTGTTCGAGAAGCTGCTGCTCATCGCTGAGCAGTGGAGTGATCGCAGCCGTTATTTTACCGTGATGTGCTCGGCTTTGTTAATGGAGCTGCTTGTGACGGTGAACCGCGAATACGACGAGGGCGAGAAGGCCCCCTCCGCTATCCAGCATGTCGAGCGCATGAAGCAGTATATTGAGGAGCATTACCGGACGAAGATTACGAAGCTGGATCTGGGTGCTTGCCTGCGGGTCAGCCCGAACTATGCCGCCTCGATGTTCCGCAGTATTACAGGAATGACGATCAGTCAGTATGTACATATGATCAGGATGCGGACCGCGCAATATATGCTGAGACATTCGCAGCTTTCCGTTCAGGACATTTCCGAATATCTCGGATACAGCGATCCGTCCTTCTTCAACCGAACATTCAAGCGGACCGTCGGCAAGCTGCCATCATCCATCATTGCCGAGCGTACTGGACGTGAATAGCAGATTCGTTTCTTGTCCTCCTGTTCTACAAATCCATTCCGATTCGGTTCGAACCTGCTACTACTATGAATCCAAGGAGAGAATGAAAGATGAACATTACAATACTGAAGGCACAGCTCCAATATTCCGAAGAGGATAAAGGGTATGCTGGATTTGTCCACTTTGAGGTTGAAGGTCATAAAGTTCCTTACGAGCTGACCCTGCTCAGCAAAAAGAAGAGAGACGATGACTGGATGTACAGCCTCAACTTCTTGACCGGCCACGGCAGCGAAGAGCATATTCATGCCGTTGAAGAGCAGCTCGAAGAGAATGATGATCTGTTCGATTCGCTGATCGATGCCGCAAAGGCAGCGCTTGAAGGTTAGCTGCACTGCAGCATTTTATGCGGAAATTATTTTATATAGGGATGGCGAAATAAATGGGGAAAAGCAACGAGAGTATGTCTTGCGATATGTATACGGTATGCCTCATTCATGATGGCTCGCGCGTATTGCTTATCAATCGCCCGGACAAGAAGGGACATCCCGGCTACATCGGTCCCGGAGGGAAAATCGAATTGCCCGAGAGCCCCTCGGAGGGCGCAATTCGCGAGGTTTTTGAGGAAACGGGACTGAGGGTAAGCGGGCTTGTGTACAAGGGGCTGGATGAATTCGTTGTTCCAAGCCGCAATTATCGTTATATGGTGTTCAATTACGTTGCCACCTCTTACGAAGGCGAGCTCATGCACAATCCACCTGAAGGGGAGCTGCACTGGGTTTCCATTACCGAGGCGATGTCACTTCCCATGCAGCCTTGGTTCAAGCGCCGCTTCCCCTATTTCTTCGAGGATGGAACATTCGAGATTCATGTGGAATGGGACGAAGAGAAAGAGCGAACGATCAGGGAATCGGTTCACAGGCTGTAGCGACGCCATACCACTCGCTCAGAGCGATGGGTCACTTTCACTCCGGCAGCAATACAGGCAGCAGCTCGTGCAGCTGCTCGACGATCATATCAGGCTCATGTTGGGTATCCGGCACTGTACCTCTGCGATTAATCCATGCGACATGCCATCCAGCTTCAACAGAAGCTGTGACATCATTGAGCCACGCATCGCCGATATAGAGACACTTCTCTGGCCGATGCCCTGTATTGCGGCTAATATGCGCAAAAACGCGCGGGTCTGGCTTGGCGATTCCAACCGCATCCGAAATGAATATCCGGTCCCCTGGAATTATTTGCTCCAGCTTCAAGGAAATAATCTTGCCCATTTGGTGGTTGACTGGCCCATTGGTCAGAATCCCGACATCGAGCCCTCGGTCCTTAAGACCCGCAATCAATTCGGCTGCTCCGGGCGCCAATTGAATCTGTCCTTGTCCACACAGGTAGCTGGCTTGCAGCGCGTCAGCCGTCGGGGCCTCCAGTGGATAGCCGAATTCCTCAAAAGCAAACTGGAGCCGCTGCCGCCTCATTTCCTCCAGGCCCAGCTCACCATCCGTATACGTATCCCAAAGCCGGTCGCTATAGTGGCGCACTCTGCGAAATAGCTCATCGAGCGGAAAGTCCCGCGCATTCTCGGCCACCTCTGGCAGCACACTCTCCACCGCATAACGAAACGGTGCCAATTGATCATATAAAGTATCGTCCAGATCGAAGAATACCGCTTCGATCGTATCCATGTTGAATGCCATGCTGTCTCTTCCCCCAGTTGTTAATGCATCTCACCCATTATACAGCATGGCTTCTATCAGGATAAAAGAAACCTTGATAGACTCGAAGCCAATCAAGGTTCTCCTAAATCAGCCTGACGGGTGTTGTATCGTTTTTTCATATACTCGTTATCGTTAATTTCAGCACTTCATCGACATAGCTGCCGAATTTCCCGCTTTTCGCCTCTTTTATATCGGTTAGTAATTTAACTATCTCATTCCTCGCACTTTCATCAAGCATCAATAGAACATGAGCATAGTTTTTTCGCTCTTGTGGATGGTTCAAGATTCTGTAGTGTAATATCTCGACCCACTCTTTAGCATGACTTAACATCTTGGGCACAGAGATTGCAATCAGACGAAGTCCTTCCTCAGCCTTGTTTTGGTACAAATACTCAATTCCATGGACAAGACCGAACATTACTTCATGATGCTCAGTATCATCGTCAAACCCTTTGCACAATTCACCAATTAATGAAACATCATTTAAAGCCAGTAGCTTTTCCAATGCCATTTCATACTCTCGAATTTCATTCTCGGTTCTAAGTAGTCGATTATTAAATACTCTCTCCAATTCAAGTCTGACGTCCAAAGCTCCACCTGCCTTCATTAGCGTAATATATCTTCAATTATATTCATAACTCCGAGTCTGTTTCTCTCTCAAACACTCTTGATGGCCCCTTCCAGAAAAAGTGCCTTGAAAGGCTATGAGCCAATCAATGTTAACAGGAATCATTTGTTATTCATACAATTTCCCGGCATAAAATAAACTCACAAGAAAGTTCCAATCTATATTTTGCGGCACTGGTAAGTTGTTATTTTCATAATAACCTTCCATATCCTCTACCCACGACTTGATTCCTTCAAGAAAACTCTCAATGTCTCTATTTTCCCAATCATCAGAATTTGATCTAAAATCCTTAACTAGCAAGCCAATAAATGCTGTGAATTGTTCTTTATCACTGACTTTTTCTATTTGTTTATATAAATCCATGTTCTCCTCCTACTTTATCACGAGAAAATTAAATCAACTCTGTAGTACTCTCCTCAATTACGTCATCCGCTTTACTCCCTGGTTGAAAAGTCCAACAAGAAACTTTGATTTCTTAATTGGCGGGAAAATGATACCGAACCCCGACAACAGATAAATTACCATTGTAGACATCTTTGCCGAATTCGAACACCGATTTAAGGTTACTCAGGTCAGATATATTATCTGCAACCTCGTTAACCCACGGCCCCACTGCCCCCAGCGTACTTTACTTCCGCCAACTGCTGCTGGCGCTTGCCGATCTGCTGAGCATTAAGCCAATCAAGGTCCTCAATCTATTAAATACTACATACTCTGCATTTCAGTCTCTAAAATATTACACAACTTACAAAAATAAAAATAAAGAAAAGACGCTCCAAAATTAAAAGAAAAACCTTCGTGAACCAGACCCTCAGAGTCATAATCCTCACTACATATTGTCGCTACATATTCCAAATATTCATTACACTGATTACATTTTTTTTGAATGGGTTCTGTTGCAAAAAGTGGTTCACCCAAGATTCTACAAACATATTCCGAACCAAAGGCTTCGAACGCTCTGTCCGTATCTCTCTCTATTGTTGGCATGTCAATCTCTTGTAGATTTTCTAATTTCACTTTGGAAAACGGCAATGGATAAGGAAGCCTGTCTTCTTCTTCGCTAATCCAGTTTTCCTCATCACTTTGTTTAAGAATCGTAACAGTCCCAGTTTGAGTTTCGATTTTGAAAACTTGATTGGACCAATATGAAGAACAATTTAAACAAGAAATCAGTGGAATACGATCTATTTTTCCATTTTTTATTTTTTCCAACCTTATATCATTGAGATTAAAATTAAAAATTAAGTGCAGTTTAGTTCCACAGTTAGGGCAAATCGGTGTTTCCCACGATTCACCACCAAAGGAGTGATTATAAATATCAATACCTTTTACAACCCTAAAACCTTGTGTTCTCATGGGTTAGATTGCTCCTTTTTTTATTTTTTATAAACCCGTTGACCATAGCGAACAGCTTGCCTCAGACCTTCATTTTCCTGCAAAGGTTCTAGTCATTGCATAATCTTCTATACTCAAGAACCGCAGGTCCATCATTTCTACTTATTCCGTTACGTTTATTTTGAAGCATCTACTTCTTTGAAACGTCCACCTTTAACTTCTCCCGGCCCTCCAGCCTTCGAAGACTTTCCTAAATCAACTCTGTAGTACTCTCTTCCATTACCCCCCACGGATTACCGCAAGAGGAGGCCACTTTCCATTACAAGTGTCCGTTCCACGGATCATTCTTCGCGTTCTAATGCCTATACGATTCTCTTAATGATTGAAAGCCAAATAAAGAATCCTCCTGTCCACTATAACAGTGGATCGGGAGGATTCTTTGTTTTCATTAAGGCTTATGATGCTTGGTGCTTACTTGCCGATGCGAGCGAAAGCCGTTGTCAACAAGTCAACATCGCCCCACTCTTTAGGTGAGTTGGACTCACTTACGCCTGGTGTATCCGTTGTTGCAGGATCATTCGGAATCGTATCTACCGGCGAGAATTCACCTTGGTGAAGCTTCACGCCGATTCCTGAACCTTCAATGTTCGGATTGCCGATTGCGCTCAGTGGAATCTTCGCCTCGTAGAACGTGTCACGATTCACATCATGGCCCAGTGCCTTGAAGTCCACCAGCTTGCTGGCATCCGCTACATCGTCTACATCCTTCACTCCCCAGAGTGTGTTGTAGCCTGCACCCTTGGCAAACTTCACCGTAATGCCTGCAGCAGTGCCTGTTTTGTAGTTCACTCCAGCATCGTCAACTGGGAATACGCCGTTGACTGCTTTGGAGATGTAACCGGAATGGAACATGTTCGATGCGATGTTGAACTGGTAATCAGGCAGATTCGCACCGCCCCAGATCGGCTGGAGACCGTTCTTCTTCCACATGTCAAGCGTTGCGCCTGCGCCAGCAATCGTATCGATAGCGATCGTTTGCGGCATATCCATGGAACGGATTGGCGTACCGCCTGCAGAACCAGCATTCGCTGGATCAACGATGTCCGTTACATCTACATACTGCCAAGCCAGGTACAGATATTCATTGTCCCATGCTGCCCACAGGTGGGACAGATCCAATGGCGTTTCGTGCAGCGACCAGTTGCTGCCCAGTGTACGTGGATCGTCGCCAGCCATATCGATGGCGATCAGCATATCGTCGGTCCATTGACCGCCGTTCACGCCATCGATTGTAATTGGCGTCGATACGCGCTTGCCGAACGATGGGTTGGTGGAATACG
>NZ_CAKMMF010000055.1 GCF_927798095.1 Paenibacillus plantiphilus
CGCTTGAACTCTTCATCAAAATGCTGACGGATATCGCCCATGACACACCTCGACCTTTTCATTTGTTTTTATTGTAACAGGTCGCTGATACAGCGTGTCTACTTTCTAGTCTACAAGCATTTTGCGACATCTGTCAGCTGTAAGCGGGTTTTTCAGTCTTTCAGCGCGATTCGCTTCACTTTTCCGTGCTGTAACACGACATTTCCGTCTTACGGCAATAGCTGAAGGGGATTCTGCGACATCTTGTCAGCTGTAAGCGGGTTTTTCAGTCTTCCAGCGCAACTCACGGCACTTTTCCGTGCTGTAACACGACATTTCCGTCTTACGGCAAGTGAGTGCCTCGATTGGCCTTCTCTACAGTTTGATTATTTGCGAGCTGGCGAGGCGTCAAGATGGTGGTTTGACTGTTTCGCACCGCGCGCAGCTGCAGCTCCCAGCGCACGGTGTTTCGCTGCATGACGGCGGTCGGTTGACCACGATATTACAGTATTTATCAGAATTTAGCAGCATTTAGCAGCATTTAGCAGCATTTAGCAGCATTTAGCAGCATTTAGCAGCATTTAGCAGCATTTAGCAGCATTTAGCAGCAGTTGGTAGCAGTTAGCAGCAGTTAGTAGCAGTTAGTAGCAGTTAGTAGCAGTTGGTAGCCGCTGTGGATGGAGTGTGAGCGATTTGCCTGCCTGTTGCAACATACATATAAAAAACCTGCAAGCTATCGGTATGACCGACTGCTTGCAGGTTTTTTGTTAGGCTGCTGACGATTAATATGTCATTTATTATATCGATAAGTTCATGAAGCAAGCGGCGGAACATTTGAACCTAATAGTTGACGTTGGGCGTGTACTTATTGCCTGCATTCCACAGCAAGTATTCTTCAACCTTCGTATCGCGAAGCGCTTTAATTTGAGCATCCAATTCGGCTTTGCCGTATTTGATATAGTGTCCTTTGCCTAGCCAGCTTGCCGTGAAGTCTTGAATCCACGGTCTGATGATCGGCTTATAGGAGCCAATAGGATCAAGCTTCTTATGGGTGTCAATCATGGAGCCCTTAATGACAGCGTAAGGGTCCTTATCAGGGTCCTTCACGTCGAACCAGCCGGTGCTGTAATGGCTTGGATATACCATTGGACTTATTACGTCGACACGCTTGGATATTTTGACAAAATCCTGGCCGATTCCTTCAGCTGCCGGCACGGATGCAGCATATCCGAATATGTCGACCGATACGCGGACGCCAAGCGGCTCCAATTGCTCCTTCGCATAGTTGACGAAGCCGGTTACTGCGTCTACACGGCTTTCGCCTGTCTTGGTGAAGACAAGTGAATCTGCCTTATTCTCGAACCCTTCCGGGAATCTCACATAGTCGAATTGTATTTCCTTGAAGCCAAGCTTGGCGGCCTCCTTGGCGACAGCGATATTGTAATCCCATACTTCCTTCATGTATGGATTGACGAAGCTTTCCTTTCTCCCATTCTGCCACACGGATCCATCCTTGCGGGTAAAGGAGAGCTCAGGATGCTTGCGAGCCAATACGGTGTCCTTGAATACAACAACGCGGGCGATGGGGTAGACCTCATGCTTCTTCAATCGCTCCATTAATGCGCTCATATCCTTAATGTACTTCTTTGCTTCGCCCAGCTTGAGCATATCGGCATTCTCAGTCGGATACGTAATATAACCGTTATCATCCTTGATATCGATAACCATACTGTTCAATTCAGTGTCATCCATTAGCTTGAGCAGTGTCTCCATTCGGGAACCGCCTGCGCTGTGCGCGGTGACATATACGCCCTTCACTTTAGGCGCGTCCGGCTGAGGGTCCTTCTTCATTGGAGCCGTTCCCTCACCTGGCGCTTGCTCTCCGCCTGGCTTGACGGGAGTTCCGTCTGGCGTTTGAACGATGGCTGGCGGCTGGCCTGGCAACTGACCTCCGGCACCGCTTCCAATCGTGGCAGGATCAATGCCGGTAATCGATTGAAACATTAATAACATAAATGATAGTATAAATTCCATTATTCTGCTCTCTCCCTGTTTGCTCTGTACTCTAGATTATAAAGCAGATCGTTGAAGAGGCACAGAGGTATTTTGTAGGATTTTACACAGTTAGGCTGCTGGGAAAACATACCGAAATGAGAATGGTGGGCAAAAAGAAGAGCGAGAACGGAATCCGTTCTCGCCCACCTTGTAATATGACTATTGCATAAGCACTTCTTTTTGATACTCGCAAATACTGTGCTGCACAATCTCCATCGCATCCTGCGGCTCCAGCAGACCCAATCCATCTCGCAGCACAATTGAAAGGTTCAGCTCACGCTGCGTGAGAAAGGGCACAAGCTCGGGAACCAGTCTTTCTACGATCCGCGATAGTTTTACTGTTTCCATATCCATGTTGCATCACCCTTTCATCGTAATGGAGGGCAAAAACTGTATGGCATGAAATCTTTAACCTCGGGACAGTTATATTATAGCAGTAGCCACCGAAAAAACCTAGAGGCAAGCAAAAAATCCATGTATGCCGGGGAGACAGCTATCCAGCCTGCCGTTATTGCGAGGGTCTTCGAAAGTCCCCCATAATTCCGACTGTTTCCACAATATTGACAAATGCTGTGGGATCCGTTTTTTTTACGATTTTGCGCAACTCCACTAATTCATACCTTGTTGTTACGGTCATTAGCATATCATTCTCAATATCGGAATAACCGCCGCGTGTCCGTATGACGGTTATTCCCCGCTGGAGGGGGAGCAGGGCGATACGGAGTGCCTCCGAACGGCTGGTTATGATGAAGGCGGTTATTTTGACGTGGCGAATATGCAGCAGATCAATGATTTTGCTCGATGTAAAAATAGACAGAAGGGAGTACAGCGCAATATCCCAGTCGCCAGTCATATATCCAAGGACGGCAATGATGCTGCCGTTGAGGACGAAGATTAACATGCCTACGGAGATATCCCGTTTGCGTGTCAGCATGGAGGCAAGAATATCGACGCCGCCTGTAGAGGCGCCTTGGCGAAGCGCAAGGCCAGTTCCCGCGCCGACTATAACACCGCCGAATATTGCGCCAAGGGCAAGATCAGAGACGATCGGAGCAATAGGTATAAGCGACATCGCGACAGTAGTTGCCACAACGGACACAATGCTCCAACCGACGAAATGAATGCCGAGCGACTTCCAGCCCCATAATAAAATCGGAATGTTGAGCAGCAGATAAAGCCAGCTGATGTGGAAGCCTGTCGCATATCCGATAATCATCGTTACGCCTGAAACGCCTCCACTTATCATGCCATGAGGGATGATAAGCTGGTTGAAGCCGAATGCGATCAGCAGGGCGCTGAACAGCATAATTATAGTTGTGAGAGCCTGTCTCATAGGGTTTCACCTCGCCATTATTGGTTAACCTAAAGCTAGAAGCTGATTGAAATAGTATGGCTACTTTAACCTTACTGGTATTCGGAAAGGTAACTGTGCTATAATGAACTGTATATTTTTCTGTAGGATGCAGATAGAAGGAGTTTGAAGAAGTTTGAAAACATTTGCTGAATTCGGCTTGGAAGCCAAAGTGCTGCAAGCTATCACGGAGCTGGGATTCGAAGAATCCACTCCAATTCAAGACAAGGCCATTCCAATTGCGCTCTCCGGCACTGATTTGATCGGTCAAGCACAAACGGGGACAGGCAAGACGGCAGCATTCGGAATACCGCTCATCAATAAGATACCGGTTACCGAGGAGCGTATTGTCGCTCTGATCATGACGCCAACCCGCGAGCTTGCGATTCAAGTTGCGGAAGAGATCGGAAAGCTTACACGTTTCAAAGGACTTCGTTCATTGCCGATTTATGGCGGGCAAGAGATCGGTCGTCAAATTCGCGCGTTGAAGAAGAAGCCTCAAATCATCATCGGTACACCTGGACGGCTGCTCGACCATATCAACCGTAAGACGATTCGTCTTGATGACGTGCAAACGGTAGTGTTGGATGAAGCGGACGAAATGCTGGATATGGGCTTCATGGATGACATTACGTCAATCCTGTCGCTCGTGCCAGAAGCTCGTCATACGATGCTGTTCTCGGCTACTATGCCTGTTAATATTCAGAAGCTGGCACAACAGTTCCTGAAGAATCCGGAGCATGTGTCAGTAATTCCTAAGCAAGTAACTGCGCCATTGATCGACCAAGCCTACATCGAAGTTCATGAGCGTCAGAAGTTCGATGCACTTAGCCGCTTGCTGGATATGGAATCGCCAGAGCTTGCGATTATTTTCGGTCGTACGAAGCGTCGTGTCGATGAACTGAGTGAAGCGTTGCAGAAGCGCGGCTATACAGCTGACGGACTGCATGGCGATCTCTCGCAGAACCAACGCGATAACGTTATGCGCAAATTCCGGGACGGCAGCATTGACGTACTGGTTGCAACAGATGTTGCGGCTCGTGGTCTTGATGTATCGGGCGTAACGCATGTTATCAACTTTGACCTTCCACAGGATCCTGAGAGCTACGTTCACCGTATCGGCCGTACAGGTCGTGCAGGTAAAGAAGGAACAGCGTGGTCCTTTGTGACGCCTCGCGAGATTGATCATCTTCATTTCATCGAGAAGGTTACTCGTCAGAAGATTTCCAAGAAGCCGTTGCCTAGCATTGCGGAAGCAATCGAAGGCAAACAGCGTGTTACGGCTGAGCGTCTTATTGAGCTCATACAGAACGAAACGATTAATGAGTACAAAGCGATTGCGATTCAATTGCTGGAACAATACGATTCCGTCAATTTGTTGGCATCTGCGATCAAGCTCATTACCGGGGAGAAGAAGGATGTCAACATTGAGCTGACTCCTGAAGATCCGATTCGTGCGAAGAAGCGCAGACCGGATGTTCGTACGAACGGTCGTCGTTTCTCTGGCGGACCATTCGGCAGCGGCAACCGCAGCGGCGGCGGCCCACGCGGACGCAGCGACAGCAACCGTGGCGGCGGATATAACCGCAGCGGAAGCAGTTCCGGCTCAAGCAGCGGTGGATATAACCGTGACCGCGATCGTGACGGACAAGGAAGAGGCCGCAGCAGCGAAGGACGCAGTGAAGTGCGTCGTCCACGCTCTGACGGATAAATAATGGAGAACCGGGGTCGTCCCACAGCTGATCATCAGCTGGGGTGCCCCGGTTTTTTTGAGAAATGAACACAATGCAAGGATGACTTGGTTCAATACTACAGAGGAGGAACAGGGCAATGGAAATGAAAGGAATGATGGGTGGACTTTACAAAATATCCGAATGGATCATGCGATTGTTCGTCATTAACATAACATGGATATTATGCTCAGCACCTTATATCCTTCTGTTAGGTCCTGTTTTCACGACAGCAACAGAAAGTCATGGAATTGCATTGATTCTTTCAAGTATTGTCGCCCCGTTCACGCTATTCCCTGCTACTGCAGCAATGTTCGCTGTCGCTCGCAAATGGGTAATGGGCGAGACAGATGTACCGCTGCTCCGCACCTTCTTCCGAGGTTATAAGGAAAATTATAAGCAGAGCATGATCGGCGGTATCGTGTTTGTGCTCTTACTCGGTATTTTGATCGCAGATATGAAAATTTATTGGACTGAATTGCAGTCCTTGAAGTTTGTCTCGTACCTGTTTATCGGCTTGCTGATTCTCATATCGGTATCATTGATTAATTTCTTCTCCATGGTTGTTCATTATCATATGAAGACGAGACATCTGCTGCGGAATGCAGTGCTGCTTACAATAGGCAGACCGATTCGGACACTATCGACGATCGTGATGTGCGGAGTCATTATATTCATAAGCTTCAGCTCGCCGAAATTAATGTTTATTATCCCATTCTTCTCAGGAAGTCTTATCGCAGTCATCGCCTTCTGGAACTTCTACAGTATTTATTTGAAGCTCCAACTGCAGGCCGAGAAAGCGGCGGAGGCTGCTGCTGAGGCGGAAGCGGAGAAGGTGAAGGATGAGTCTGGCGAGAATGAGACGCAAGTGGTTTTGACGAAAGGCCCAGAGGGACAGGATTCCAGTAAATAGCTGCTTGGCTTCCGTTTACTTTTAATCCAGATCGGACTATAATAATGATATATCCTGCGATGCTCGTTACGGCTAACGCTGTTTTGAACCAATGGCTGTTTCACGGGAGATCAATATTGGAGCGCGGCTGACATGCCCTCGAAAAGGGATCTCAAAAACGTTCCTGCGGTCACCCACCTGCGAGAGCGGGTTCAGAAACAATGAAGTCGGACGGCATTGGCGGGTTACAATCAATCACAAGAAAAGGGGGCAACCCCTTTTTTTTATATGGTGCTGTATGGTATGATAACTTTTAGTGTACATAGACGTCTGTGAGGGGGAGATCAACTTTGTTGAAGCGCACCCTAATTGGGTTGCTGCGCAGTCATGAGCTGACTGGCGATAAAGCAAAAGATCCGTTGCTTAAATCCCATTTTTATAAAATGCCCAAAGAGAAGGCATGGGTAGAAATCATCTCCACATTGAAAAAAATGCAAGGCATTAGGGTGCTTCATGAGGTTCCGAATGTCGGGGAAATTGTGCTTGAGAAACGGACTGTAACAGGCAGGACGATGGATATTACGGTTTCCGTTATCGCCATTAATCCCGTTACAACGGCAGTCGACATTTACTCTGCCTCGCGCGGTTCTTTCGGTGACCTTGGTTCTAATTATCGCATCATTCTTATGATTTATCGCACACTTGATAACAAGCTGGCTGCTCACAAGATCACCGGTCCATAACAATACAAAAAGCGAGGAAGGCATGCCTTCTCTCGCTTTTTGTATGCAGGCACTATGTGCTCTGCTTGTATGTAGCTTATACGAGCGCTTTCACCGCATTAATCGCATTCTCGTAGTTAGGATGCTCTGTCATCTCGCTTAATACTTCAACGTATTGGATCGTATCATTAGCATCAATAACGAAGATTGCACGCATGTCGAGGTACAGGTCTTTAATTTGAACGCCGTATGCTTGTCCGAAGCTGTTCGTTTTGTAATCAGAGAGCATGACAACCTTGTCGATGCCAGCGGCGCCGCACCAGCGAGCTTGAGCGAATGGAAGATCAGCGCTGACAGTCAGGACAGCAACATTGTCACCGAGGTTGCCAGCTTCTTCGTTGAAGCGACGGGTTTGCGCATCACAGACGCCAGTATCGATGGAAGGGACGACGCTAACGAGCTTTATTTTACCAGCGAAGTCTTTCAGGGATACGCTCTCTACAAGCGATTTGTTCAGTTGGAAATCTGGAGCTTGATCGCCTTTCTTCAGCTCAGGACCAACGAGTGTAATCGGGTTGCCCTTCAAAGTAGCAACGCCTGTACGTTCTTGTGCCATTAGGGAACTGCCTCCTTAGTAATATGTGGTGGATACCATGTTTATTATAATCGTAATGAATTGCTAATGTCCAATCAAGGCAAAGGAGTGATGGTATGATTTTTTTGAGATATGAGAGCTTTGGTCAATATTTAAGGCAATATCCTGTAACTGCGGCGATTATCGCGATCAACCTGATTGTGTTCGCAATCGACGCGCTGAATGGTCGTGTGCTGCTGGATAATGGTTTTTTTCATAGTGACCGCACTTATGATCCCTATGGAATGATAGAGCCTTGGCGGTACGTTACGGCGGTATTCCTGCATTTGGACTTTGAGCATCTGTTCTTCAATATGATATCGGTGCTGATTTTTGCGCCTCCGCTTGAAAGGATGCTGCGTCATGTCCGTTATGCAGTGTTTTATCTCATTTGCGGTATTGCAGGCAACTTTTTCAGCGCTCTCGCAGAGCCGATCACAGCAGGAGCAGGCGCTTCAGGCGCGATCTATGGATTATACGGGGCTTACCTGTATTTGGCGACAATGAAGAAGACGCTTGATCAGGCGTCAAGGAAGACCGTCTATATGATCCTCATTATTGGTCTGCTGTTCTCGATATTCGTGCCGGGAATCGGCTTGTGGGGACATGTAGGAGGATTGTTTGCCGGATTCCTGTTCGCCTACGGATATGATTGGTACTTAATGAAACGCAAACGATAACTTCATCTCGCTAATATAGAAAAGGGGGACGACATGGAGCTCAGGCAATTATATTATTTTGTGAAGGTGGCCAAGAAAGAGCATGTAACACAGGCGGCAGAGGAGCTGCATGTTGCGCAATCTGCGGTAAGCCGGCAAATCCATCAGCTGGAGGAGGAGCTTGGCGCGAAGCTTTTTCTGCAGAAGGGACGCAATCTCCAGCTTACTCCTGTTGGGCAGCTGTTCATGAAGAGGGCAGAAACGATTTTGCAGGATCTGGAGCGGGCAGTGACAGAGGTACAGGAGTTTCTTGACCCTGAGAAGGGGGAGATACGGCTGGGTTTCCCGCATAGCTTGGGTATTTCGCTCATTCCTGCTGTCGTATCCGCTTTTCGCAAGCTGCATCCTAATGTGAAGTTTCGTTTCAAGCAGGGGATGTACCCTTCGCTCATTCGGGATGTGATCAGAGGGGAGGTTGATCTTGCTTTCATCTCTCCTTTTCCGGAGGAGCATGATCATATTATCGGTGAGAAGGTGCTTACGGAGGAGCTGTTCGCGATACTGCCGCCGAATCATCCACTTGCCGGTGTAGAGGCTATCGAGCTGAACCAATTGAAGGACGAGACGTTCGTACTGTTCAGTCCCGGCTACTCGCTGCGCCCGATCGTGTGGGATGCTTGCAAGGAAGCGGGCTTTACCCCTAGTATAGGGTTCGAGAGCGAAGAGACGGATACGATCAGAGGGCTGGTAGCTGCTGGCATGGGAGTAAGCCTGTTGCCCGAGATGGCGCTCTATGCTACAGGGCCGTTGCAGCCCGTGAAGGTTGCGGTGCGATCGCCGCGTGTTACGCGTACAATCGGTCTCATTCATCGACCGAATGAGAAGCTGCCGCTAGTAGCGATTGCGTTTCAGAAGTTTTTGCTTAACTTCTTCGGGTGCAATGGCGAGGCGGCTGGTGAAAAGTGCTGGCCAAAGGGATGAATCGGCGCGTTGGTGATGCGGCTGCTGGCTGTCATTAAAGGCCCGATATTCGTAATCGCTGTCTATAATAAAGCCTCTTACGGTGGATTTGCTTGCCGTAGGAGGCTTATTTGTGCTTGCCGCTTAGGGAATAATAAGGAGGATGATATATAAAGGAGGAATCGCATTGGACTTGCACAATGACTCCGATAGGAAGCCTTCAGCTGTCAACTATAGATGGCAGCGGCAAAAACGTGTGTTTGCAGTATTGATGGGCATGAGTGCTATTCTAATGCTCTTTATAGTGAGACTTGGCTGGCTGCAGTTGGCGCCTTCTGCGCCCGCAGTCAATCTTGGGACGAATAATATGCGTCGTGAAGCAGTCGCGCAGCGCGAGAAGTCGTTGGAGCTCGATAGCGGGCGGGGGGATTTCGTTGACCGTCATGGACAAGCGATGACAGGAGAGTCCTATCGAGCGCTGGCGATCTTTCCTCTGCAGGAGCGGGCTCGCGGGGATGCGACAGCTATTGCGAAGCTGGCTGCTGCACTGAGCGTTCCGACAGATGAGCTGAAGCGGTGGATGAGGGAGCTGCAAGCTCCGTCCTTCTGGCAAGGCAAAGGAGAATCAGTCCCGCATCGATTAACAGCTGAGCAGCTTGGAACGATTGGGAAGCTGCGAATTGGCGGCGTCCGTGTGATGCCTTACCGCAATCGTTATCCAGGCTCATATCAGGCCATGCATGCCATTGGGTATGTGAGCCAGCATCCTGAATGGTTGCGTATCCGGTATGCCAGTGAATTGGCGGCTGGCAGGATGAAGCTTACCGACAGAATCGGCGGAGCCGGCCTTGAACGATCATTGGAGAGGCTGCTGCGCGGAGTTGGGCCGACGATAGCTTCCTATTATACAGATGGGGCTAATAAGCCGCTTAACGGTCTGGATATGCGTTTGCTCGGACCGAGTAATCCCTACTACCCGCTGCAAATTGTTACAACAATTGATCTGGCCCTGCAAAATGAGATTGAAGCCTACGTTGATGCAAGTGGTCTGGATGAGGGAGCGGTCGTTGTGCTGGATGCTGCCAATGGCGATATCATTGCAATGGTATCGCGGCCGCAGCTATCCCCCTCATCGCTTGGAGCCAAAGGCACAGACACTGCAAATCATGCTATTCGAGCCGTGGCGCCAGGCTCAATCTTCAAGCTGGTAACTGCGGCAGCCGCGCTTGAAGCGGGTTTAACGGAGGAAGAAGAGCATTTCGAGTGCGATGGGGAATATGGACGGTACGGCCTTCATTGCTGGAAGGAGGGCGGCCATGGCCGCATAACCATGCATGAAGCGCTCGCACAATCATGCAATATTGCCTTTGCGACCATTGCAGAGCGATTAAGCGCAAGGGAGCTGTCTGCGGCTGCGGACAAGCTTGGCATTGGCCGGCTAGTTGGCTGGGCAGAGCCGGAGAGGTTTGCCCCTTTGGGCCGGCCATTGAGGCTGCTGGAGGAGGAGGAGGCAGGCGGATTATTTGCCTCCATCCCTGTTCGCAGAGATGGAGGCCAGCTGGCGCAGACAGGCATCGGGCAGCGTGATGTTAGGATGACGCCCCTGCAGGCGGCGAATTTGATTGTGACGCTGCTGCATGAAGGGCGCGTCAATGCGCCGCGCCTGGTGAGTGAGATCCGCTATGCCAACGGCCAGCGGATGGTTGCGCTGCCACAGCAGGCGGCGCCGTCGCAATACGGGCGCATAGCGCCGGAGACGGCTCGCGCGCTGCTGCGCGGGATGGTGGCGGTCGTCAGCGATGGAACAGCGCGGTCGATTCGCCAAGGCACTTGGGCAGTGGCCGGCAAATCCGGCACTGCCGAGACGGTTCGGTCCGGAATCGCTCGCAGCCACCAGTGGTTTGCGGGCTACGGCCCGGTCAACGCGCCTCGCTACACAGTCGCTGTATTGGCGGAGAATCGTCCGCCAAATACAGCGAATAAGGCTACGGCGCTGTTTCGCGGCATCATGGACCTGCTCGCCGCGCACGAAACAACAATGGGGCGCGGACATGGGAACGCGCCTTTCTGATGCAGAAAAGCAAACCTTGTGGACACCAACCTGACTTCCTGAGACAGTAAGATAAACAGTAAACATGCCAATAAGTCAGCAAACACGTCTAAAGTCAGTAAATATGCCTAAAAGTCAGTAAACACGTCTAAAGTCAGTAAATATGCCTAAAAGTCAGTAAACACGTCTTCAATAGGCAGTAAATGAGAGTTAGGAGGGGTACATTCTATTTTCATATCAAGACAGGTTGTTGAAAAAATCACTCCAGATATTCGCTGTATATGCGGAAATAACAGGTTACAGCAGGGAAAAGCTGAGCGAGGCGAGCTGTAAAGCTGAAAAACCTTCTTACAGAAGCCAAGGCATCGCAGAATGCACTCTGGCTATCTCCCTAAGGCGGAAATACCGCGTTACAGCAGGGAAAAGCTGAGCGAGGCGAGCTGTAAAGCTGAAAAACCTTCTTACAGAAGCAAAGGTATCGCATAATGCTCTTTGGCTATCTCCCTAAGGCGGAAATAACGTGTTACAGCAGGGAAAAGCTGAGCGAGGCGAGCTGTAAAGCTGAAAAACCCTCTTACAGAAGCCAAGGTATCGCATAATGCTCTTTGGCTATCTCCCTAAGGCGGAAATTGGACCTCTGTCAAGAAAGTAGACACCAACTAACGTTGCTTACAAATGCTTTTATAGTACTCA
>NZ_CAKMMF010000056.1 GCF_927798095.1 Paenibacillus plantiphilus
GGGTCATTATTAAGGCAACGAGTCAGCTGATGGCGAATAAGCTGGGCAAGCTAAGCGGGTTTGCGATTGAAAACGAGTACCATTTTCTAGGTGATCATGTGATGGCGGAAGGAACGGATCAGACGAGCTACCCGCCTTATGACGATGAGCCTAAGGAGGGAACGCCGCCTCCGCCGCCTCCGCCCCCGCCGAAGAAGAAGTTTAGCTGGGGGAGCCTGCTAGGTAATGTATTGGCCGGAATTGCAGTAGTTGTAGTAGTAGCTGTCGTCGCGGCTGTAACGGTGGCGACATTGGGAGCAGGGACCGTTGTCATTGGAGCTGTCTTCATGGGCGCAATGGCAGCGGGATCGATAGCAGTAGGAAGCAGGGCAATCTCAGATATTGCGCGAGACGAAGTGAGCAGTACGTGGGATTACATGACGGATGCCTTTCGAGAATCGATGATCGGGGCGGCGTCCGGAGCGATATTCGGCCCATTCGCAGCCGGAGCCAGAGTAATGGGACAGATGGTCGTAGGCGGGGTAACAGGGGTATTCGAGAGTGTCGTGAGCCAGCTCACGGACAATCGGGAAGGGTTTAGCTTGGGTGAGGCCCTATTCAGTGGAGGGATCGGTTTTCTCACAGGGGGGTTGCTGGATGTCAAGATAGCCCGCAGAACAATTGGCGACTACCTTGGCTCAGGGATCGGCAAGATTACACCGGATTGGCTGAAACGTGGCTTCGGTTCTATATTTGATGGCTTCGGCAGCGCAGTGCAAGGATTAAGCAGATGGGGGAGTAGCTTAGGAGGAAAGTTTCTTAATCATATACAGGATTTCGGTAGTAGGCTTGCCAAGGATATTCAGGCATTACCTAATACGATAAGGGCGCAATCCAAAGAGATTAATGATAAAATGAAATCATGGTTGGAAGAAACAGGGCAGAATCTCAATCGTGCTCTCCAAGGTCCGCAATTTGCGTTTAATGGCGGTTATCGGAATGGTTCGAGAGATGTTTTTTCTGATCCGTATGTGAATCGAATGGATAGTGGGTCTTCAGGAGGCGGTAGTAAAGGGCCTGAGGGGAAGGGTAAACCATCACAAACCAGAAAGAAACCTGATGGAAGACTACCTAAGACTGGTGGCAAATGGGAGGGAGAACCAGGTAACGGTAAATGGTATTCTGATGATCCTGATGTTATTGAAATAACAAATGGCAAACCAATCGTATTTAAAGATGGACGACCAGACTTTTCACCTTGGTCAGCTTATGAATTAGAGTTTAAACCAGGAGTGTTAAATGGAACAGACCAAGATTTTGATCAAGTTTATAAGCGGATGGCTGAACTTGGTTTAGCTAAAAACAAGACACAAGCTAAAGCCTTATTAAAACAAGCAGGATTGACTCCCCACCATCTTAGTGAAACGGTAATAGAAATGATCCCGACCAAACTACATGGAAATATACCACATAAGGGATCTGCTTCTGATATGAGAAACAAGACAAGTGAAATAATTGAAATAGAAACTGAAAAAGTCATTCCAGAAAAATCAGAAGGCCCATCAAAAGATAGAAATAAAGGAGGTCCACCAACCGATGACGATGACTAATGATTCGTTTAATCAAATTGAAAAGTATTTAATTGAACTTGGTATATCAAGTGGTGCTGACAGTTATTCTGAAGAGGAACTTATAAGACTTGAGGAAAAATACGAAATTGATTTTTTAGAGATTTACAAGATATTTGTACTTAAATATGGAAATTCGACTTTTGAAAATGATGTGCGTTACCGTCCATTGAATCAATCCCATTGGACAGGTAAAGATGGGCTAAACGCTTTCGGATCTTTTTTTGGTTTTGAAGAGGGTGTTAACAATCTCGAAGAAAATATTAAACGATATTACGATAGAGTTCCAAATTCAATTGTACCGATTGCTGATGACGGTGTAGGAAACCTGATAAGTATAGGAATAAAAGGAGATCATATAGGTAAAATTTACTTCTGGGATCATGAAAACGAGATAACGGCTAAGATTATGCTAAATGAAAAGGTATACGTAGGTGTTAGTGTTGATGATTATTGGGAAAATATATTCTTAATCGCTGAATCTTTCTTCGATTTCATTAAAAGTTTTGAAATTGAAGAGGTAGTAAGCGAAGAATCAGATATTGAGTCCAAGATTGTTAGTGAAAAAATGAGTGGTAACTTTATGGCAATGATGCTTGCTGCTAAGGCCGAACTCGAAGCTAAAGAAAAAACTAGGAAAGAAAAAAAGAAAGATAAGTAGTCTGAAAATAATAAGAGGCTACCCAGTGCCGAATGAACCAATCATTCAACCAATAATACACTTAACTCATGTAATACCATTACAAAGATTTCTTCAATTCTCTGTACGCAAAATAATGATTGAAAAGCATAACATAAATAACGCTTTAGCATTACACAGAACAGGTCGATTATGGTCAGATACTACCATGATTGACCTGCTTTTTGTTATGTTCGTTATCTCATAGGATTCTCAAAATGCAACTTTAGAATACGCCGCCCCGATAGATAAGCTGTCTAAGCAAACGTAACAAAAAGTTAGGATAGCCCGATCATTAATATTGTCAGGACTTATCTTCAAATTGTCCGCAACAATCTGGCTACTTGCAGCGATGACTACAGTGCAAGAACAATCTGGTGACGACCAGTTTACATAAACAGGTAAGGATGCGTGGCAAGCTAGCCGCTTCCCTACTCCATATCCGCCTAATGTATTGGCCGGAATTGCAGTAGTAGTAGCTGTCGTTGCGGCTGTAACGGTGGCAACATTGAGAGCAGGGGCCGTCGTTATTGGCGCAGTGGTAGTGGGCGCTATGGCAGCGGGAACGATAGCGGTAGGAAGCAGGACAATCTCAGATATCGTGCGAGGCGAAGTGAGCAGTACGTGGGATTACATGACGGATGCCTTTCGAGAATCGATGATCGGGGCGGCGTCCGGAGCGATATTCGGCCCATTCGCAGCCGGAGCCAGAGTAATGGGACAGATGGTCGTAGGCGGGGTAACAGGGGTATTCGAAAATGTCGTGAGCCAGCTCACGGACAATCGGGAAGGGTTTAGCTTGGGCGAAGTGCTGTTCAGTGGAGGGGTCGGTTTTCTCTTCGGTGGGGTGCTGGATGTCAAGATAGCCCGCAGAACGATTGGCGACTACCTTGGCTCAGGGATCGGCAAGATTACACCGGATTGGCTGAAACGTGGCTTCGGTTCTATATTTGATAGCTTTGGCAGCGCAGTGCAAGGATTAAGCAGATGGGGGAGCAGCTTAGGGGGAAAGTTTCTTTATCATATACGGGATTTCGGTAGTAGGCTTGCCAAGGATATTCAGGCATTACCTAATACGATAAGAGCGCAATCCAAAGAGATTAATGCTAAAATAAAATCATGGTTGGAAGAAACAGGGCAGAATCTCAACCGTGCTCTCCAAGGTCCGCAATTTGCGTTTAATGGCGGTTATCGGAATGGTTCGAGGGATGTTTTTTCTGATCCGCATGTGAATAGAGTGGATAATGGTTCCTCTAGTGGTAGTAGAGGGCCTGAGGGGAAGGGAGAATCTGCCAATAATTTTAAATGGGGAAATCCTAAAAGTACTCCCACGTATGGTCATACTTTTTCAGAGCACGGTGCTAAGAAAAAGCCAAATCAGCTTATAGATAGGGCCAGAGGAAAGGGACATCAAATCAGCCAATGGCTTGATGAGAAGAGTGCGGCAGATTTTCTTGCAGAGGTGGCGAAAAAGGGCCCTGGTGTTCATGATGTTCCGTTACCATCTTCTATTAAATCAAGAGGATACTTGCCAGATGGTACTGAAATAAAACCTGATATGGCTAGAGTGATAGTGAAAGAGGATGGTGGAATTAGGTCTGCTTTTCCATATAGCAGTGCTCATCCTTCAGGAATAGGAAAATAATAAAAAGGAGAATAACCATGGAGAATGTATACCCGGAGTATGTTACTAAGAGTGCTATTGAAGGTCTTGTAAAGAAAATCAAATTACCGGCTCCTGATGATTTTTCGCAAGACTGGGAATATGAAGTGTCGGATTCTTCAAGAATATCCGAATTCTTATACGCCTATGAAAATATTGAATTAAATTTAGACGAAAAATTCGCTTTAATGATTATTATTATTTCATCATTTAATGATGCTATAGTAGAAAGAAACGCTGTGGAGAGTTCGGCTAGCCTGATCAGATATCATCTTCTTCAAGATATTAGTATTCATAAGAATACTATTTATTATTGGTCGATGTTGGATGAGGATGATCTGGAAAATTGTCATGCTGTAACATCTTTTATGAGAGAGATTGCATATGTCGCCAAATTAGATGGTCAAGACTAGAGTTGTTAAAGGGGAATTAATTTACTGGGTTTACAATTCGAACAACAAGATCGTACAATGCAACCAACAAACCAAACACTTGATAAACTTTCAAAAGCTCTTTCCAACTTGAATTATGAGTAGGAATGAGCTTTTTTTTGTATGGAGTGCCCAGAGGCACGCATCTTCTAGCCGGTGAAAGTCCGGTCGTGGGAGGGGCCAAGCCCCCACGTAGCTAGGATACTTGCGTATGGCGAAATCCGTGCGTAAAAGCGTATCGAGGAAAGTATCTGTCAGGGGCAGGGCGAGCAACATACCAGACCGTAACATGAAGTGAATCCTGCCGCATCGTCAAAAAGGCCTTGCAAGAGGGGGAAGAGGAAGCCGAATCTCGCAAACTTGGATGAAGGCCAAGGAAGCTGCTAGGAACTGGAGCGGTAGCAAAGAATCCTCCGGCGTAGAGGGAGTGGCATGGTATGAAAGAAGATGCAGTGAACTGGGGAGACCCTCCCCTGCACGAAGTTTTTTTTCGTAGCGAGATGTTCTATAAGCTCAAAAAGGTGAAATGAACCATCTGCAGGAAGGGAGTTCGAGGGGCTCATAGTGCGTGCGTGGCAGCACGATCATCATGTTCCCGCTGAGCCCCGGACTAGGGGACTCATCCTATGCGCTTGTAGGCGCTTCTCTCTTTGGCAAAATTCTTGATGTTGCAAAGGATCAAGTCAAGGTGAAATTGCATATTGACGGGGAATCGAGCGGTTCGATGTGGTTCGCCTATTCAACGGTGTATTCATCTCCAGATGGAAGCGGCTGGTACTGCATGCCGGAGGCAGGGGATGAGGTTAGGGTGTATTTTCCAGATAAAGAGGAGAAGCATGCTTTTGCAGCAAGCTCGGTAGACACCGCTTCCTCTGATCCTGTCAAGCGCAGTGACCCGGCAGTGAAGAGCATTAGCACCAAATACGGCAAACAGATTGTGTTCCAGCCAGGATCAGTGGAAATCATCGGCAGCGGCAAGCTTCTGATGCGACTGACAGATGATGGGGGCATTGAAATCAACAGCGACAAAAAAATTATGTTGAACGCAGAGGATGATATTGAAATAACAGGCGGGGCAAAGGTGCTGATCCAAGGCAGCGAAGGCATTGATCTTCAGCAAGCGGGCGCTAGTCTTCAGATCGCGGATCAAGTGACAATCGGCGGCTCTAAGGTCAACATCAAATAAGCTCATGGCGAACTTTGAATACGTTTAGGGGAGAGCAAAATGGATAGAGATACGGTACTGGACAAATTTCTGGAGGAGCATGTTTTTGACCAATGGCTGGATGATCTCATTCCGATCGGAGATGCGCTGAATGAGCGCAAGGAAGAGATCGAGCACGGCTTAAGTCAAACCGTTGATACCGTATGGCGTCAGGTTGCCGAGCAGCAGGAGCAAGGGGTGAAGGGCGTGATCCACTATGTGTACATCTCTTTGCTGCGAACAGGAATTATGGAGAACATTCCCCATTATCGAATCGATGCCTATGACGAGAACTGGATGATGGACAAGGTGGAATGCACAGCCTTATGGCGGGCGGATTTTATCTTTGAACCGTTGTTTCGCCGGATGAAGGAGCTTGAGCAGACTAAAAAAGCATACGCGCGCAAGATCACCTCGCAGGATCTGGATCGGATCAAGCAAATCGAAGCTGTTAAATATCATTTGCTGGCGATTGAATTTATAAAGTCAATGATGCCTGCGCTGCTGAGCAGCATGGAATATTCTCGTATTGCGAAGTCTCCTGGAATCAGTTGGATGGCAGGCGAATTTCGAGACCAAAGCGTGCGGCTTACTGGAGCGGAAGAGGTTACAAATGAGGCAACAGGGGCGGTTAGTGAATGATGAAGGAGTATTTTGTGCTCAAGCAGGATGAGAGGGAAACGGATGTCCCCGTTCTTGTGGATATAAGAAGGCAAATCGATGTACGGGATATTCATTGGACAAGCGCGCACAAGCTGGCGGAAATGATTGTCATGCAGGTCAGAGCAAATCAGGAGAGCACCTGCCCGGATGTGCTGGATGGTCAGCTCTATTTGATCTCAGACCGATTGAAGAGACTGGTAGAGCTATATGCACCGGATACGATATTCAAGCAGACCCCGCTTATTGATCTTAAATATCGGAGGCAGCATCATTATTTTCTCCCCATCTTCGAAGAAGTGGAGGCGCTTAGTTCGCACAGTGAACGAGTTGGGGACGGAAGCGTGATCCGCAAGCTGGTGCTCAATGGAGAGTTGCTGTCAGGAAAACGCATCGTCCGGATCAAAGAGAGCGGCAAGCCGCTTATTGTGGTCCGCTTGGATGTTGCGGAGAGCATTTTGCGGCGGGATTTTGCAGGGGTTCGATTAGAACGGGTACAGGTGGAGTGAATGCTGAGAGCTGGAGGTGGAAGGGATGCAAAATAGCGAGTACTACATTGTTCGCGGGGCCAAAATGTTTTGCAACTGCGGAACCCATGTCAGGCGGATTAACTTGCCGCAGAGCCACGGGTCGTTTGTAAACGACAAGCCGATGATGAATGAGGAGGATAATAAATTCACAGCAAATGTCCCTCATTTTGGCATTTGTGTGAGTCCGCTCAACCCTAGTGGTG
>NZ_CAKMMF010000057.1 GCF_927798095.1 Paenibacillus plantiphilus
TTGTGGACGGATGGGGGCTATGGCTGAATGGTTTTCACCAAAAAAGTCGATCATCCGAATCTTGACAGGCTGACCAAGCATCTCGTATGATGCCCTATAAAATTCAAGGGCATGGTTCACCTGGGTTTTATCTTTTCACGGGTTTGTCCCGCTGGAGGCTGTCGGTACTCTTAGTTGAGTTTACCGATCATCGCAGCCTCCCACACAAACAACAGAAAGCCGCCTTTCCTGCACTCAGGTTAGGCGGCTTTCACTGTTTACGGTTACTTCGGCGCATATGTTTTGAAAACCTCCGTCAAAACGTTGATCGCCATTTGGATTTCCTTCTCATCCCTGTTCAGCAGCAGGAAAAACGCTTCTTGCAACGCTTTCTCCTTCTCCGTCAACGGTTTGTCATAGTCCCGTACGTACCCGAACAACTCGCCTATGTCAACGCCAAGCGTTTCGGCTACCTTCGCAAGATTCTCCAGCGAAACATTTCGCTCCCCGCGTTCAAGACCTCCAACGTACGAAAAATGAAATCCCGCACGCTCCCCGAGTTCTTCCTGTGACAAGCCTCGCTCCTTACGTAGTTCTCGGACCTTCCCGCCTACCAATTTCAATATCGCATCCGACATATGCAACACCCCATATCTGGAGTGTAGACAAGCAACAGAGACGAAGTAATAGGTTCAATCGTATCGAAATAGTTTATGATACTAAAATGCACTATTATGAGGTATAATACTTCTCGACAAACTTCCTCATCACACGCAAACACCAACGAAATGGATGGATAATTGTCGAACCATATTTTCCCATGTTTTAATGAGGGAGAGAACTAGCGAGGAGGCTTTCTATGAAGAAAACAAAACAAATCATCTTGAGCGTTGCACTATCGTTCTCCCTTTTGGGAGCGGCAACGGTTGAGGCGAACGGGGTTCAGATGAACTCGCCCGCCTTTTCCGATGTTCCTTTCGATCACTGGGCGCAACCTGCGATTCTATGGGGCGTTCAGCAAAAAATCACGTCCGGCTATGAGGATGGCACGTTCAAACCGAACAAAGCTGTCACGGAGGAAGAGTTCGTTACGCTGTTGGTTCGTGCGTACGGCATAGAGACTTCAACCGAGTCAAAGCAGCGCTGGTCTGATTCGTTCTATAGCGTGGCAGCCGATCATAACCTGCCTGTTTCAAACGATCGTACTGCCAGCATTACGCGGCAAAGTGTTGCGAACATTATTGTCGGTACACAAGGCGTGAACTTTATGGGCGGCGATGCCGTGCAGTACATGTTGGCCAAGGGTCTAACGAAAGGAAAGACTTCTGCAACAATCGAAGGTTACAAGGGGCAAGACACTCTAACGCGGGCCGAGGCGATCACTTTTATCAAAAATGTTATGGACAAGCTTGAGAACAAAACCATGCTGGCTCGTCCAAAAGAACCAACGTCGAAATCCGAATTGCCTTCACTACCATCATCATCGGAAGTAGTGCATCCGAAGGACGAAGAGGGAGGCTCTGCAAGTAAGCAAATCTCGTTGGATTTTATAATATCTGCTTTCAACAAGGCTGTAGAAGAACAGGGACTTCCACAGGAATACATACTGGTGAAAGAAACGTTCACGCCAAACACGAGTGACAAGACCAGGATCATTTACGATTATTATGCCACGTCTCCAGATGGGAAAATAATCGATTCATTCGCCTTCTCAGTGTTCTATGATGCCGAGACAGGCAGTCTTCAAAATATACAAGGCACAGTGAATTTTGATCAGGCAGTTCAGTTTATGCAATGCTTGTTCGCAGTAGTCTATCAGGACGGCGAGAAGGCAAATCAAGTGTATTCTTCATATAAAATTGCAGAAGTCATTAAGAAGGTTTATCGCGACAAAACGACTATTGATGGTATGAAATTGGATAATGGCTATCGTTTCAGATTTGGGGTGCTGGGCAATAATCCGCAAATCCCGAACCCAAAAGGCTTCTTCTCATTATACGTTCAAGAGGAAGAAACACTTCCTGCAGAAAATGCAATCGGCAAGAAAGACCCTGTACTTGCTCAAAAGGCTACACAAGTACACACTGTCGTGTCTGAGGCTGGATTTCGCGGTGGGTATAACGGTGATAGGGGTGGCATCTTCGTTGAGGATTCCGAGGGCTATATCATTCTGGCTCATTCGGATGGTCGGAACTCGCAAGATGGAACTGTTACCATCACTCTTTCCAGCATGATGGGGGCAGGTAAAAAGGTAGACCAAGTAAAGGTGCAGGTAGTAATTGATGCCCTCAAAGTTCTTGGCGTACCTGCTGACGATAAGTTGGCAAAAGCCATCAATCAAGTACTTGCACCAGATGGTGTTGAAGCAACTGTGAAATATGGCGATGTCAATATTGAACTTGTCAGCATTGCCTACGGCAAGCTGCTTATGTATATTGATTAAGATTCCAATGGTATAGTGACCATTTGAAGGGTACTTCTTTTGGCTTCTGACAAGGGGATGGCTACTGCAATATTTTCCTTGCTTTTCAGACCAACGGAAGTACCTTCCCGCTTGTCGGGAGGTTAGTCTTCGTCCCGATCTTCCAATGGTCTGTTCTCTCCGGTCGCTTTGCTGTGCCGGAAAGACACCAACATTTTGGTCAGTTGCAGGTGCAGCAGTTCCGTTCGGAGTTCCAGTTCTTTGTTGTGGACGAGCGTCAAAACGTCCTCCAAGGTCAACAGGTCGATCTTGTCGCCGTACCGATATAGTTGCCCTAAGATACCCGATACACATTCCTCGCATGTCGCAACCTTCCGAAACAGCCGCGTTTCTTCCTCCTCAAGCCGAGAATATTCTTCAAACAGTTCCTCCTTTGTCTTTTCGATCAATTCAACCACTCCCTTGCCACGAAAAAAACGCCAGCCGTTACCCAACACTTGGGCGTGGCTGACGTTCCGCTCGTTCAGTTGTTTTCCTGCTACCTTTAGTAAAACATGCCAGAAATTCGGTTGTCAATCACCTGTGGATAGAGGAGCAGCGCCGAAAAACAAGGGAGTGTCGCGCCATACCAAGGACGCAGACTGTCACGAAGCAAGGAGCGACAGGGAACAAACCGGGGAGCATCTTGGCGGCAACACGCTTGAAGAAGGCGCTTGACCTTACGGTAGAATAATGCAACGTCAGCAAAACGACCCGGAAAAACGGGGAACCCGCCGAATCAGTCCCTTTTGCCGCTGTACGCCGCATGGACTACCTGACGCGAAGGCTTCTCTCGTGTGGACAAGAAGTTTTGTAAGCGCAGAAACGACGACAACGTTTCAGCGGCATTGCTTGGTTTGTCGTGTACAGTTATCGGATATATCGGCTTTCAGGCCCACATTGCACTACCTGAAGGTAATTTAACACGCGATTTCAAGAGCGCCGTAGCGAAAAAGCTCCCAACAATATGCAAAGAATCGCGACTATTAATGGTTCTGTATTATTGTGTTGGGTTTGGTGTGATTCATCGTACTCCCCGCATCTGCAGCCTGATTTGGTTACATACCGACGAGCGGGCTGCTTTGTGCGTGTTTCTCTTGCAGATCGCGGTTGTTCAACTGGACGTACTTCCGAACCATACTGATGTCTTGGTGACCGAGTATCTTTTGCAGCGAGAACAGGTCACCGCCGTTCATGAGGTACAGCTTGGCGAACGTGTGCCGGAACGTGTGCGGAGAGACGCGAACGCCAGTGATGCCTGCGTTTTCGCCATGAAGACGGATGCGTTCGTATGCTTGGTTGTACGTCAAAGGCTTGCCATTGTTCAAGAGAAACAGGTTGGAAGGGCTTCGCTTGCTGAACTGTGATAGGTTCTCTTGAACAAGCGCAGAAAGAAGCTCCGCAGTACGTTTGCTTACGGGTACAACCCTTGATGTGCCGTTCTTGGCGATGCTGGCGCGGACGGTGATCGTTTTGTCAGCAAGGTACAGGTCGTCCAAGGTCAGGTTCAGCGCTTCGTTGATCCGAAGCCCAGTGTCGAAAAGCAAGGTGAGCAGAACATAGTCGCGAAACCCGAGGAACTCCCGTTGGTTCGGTGCAGCAAGCAGTTGCAGCACTTGCTCTTTCTCGAAAGCTCCGAGCGTGTCCTCTGCTACCTTTTGAAGCTTGACGCGGGAAGCAAGGTCGGTTTGCAAATAGCCTTCGTCGTGGAGGAACCGGAGGAAGCACTTGAGTGTCCGGGTACGTATGTTTACAGTTGCCGGGGACAAGCCTATGTCGGTGTTGTGGCTTTCAAGCGTCGGGTGTCCGGTGTACAAGGTTTGTTCGGTCAACATGTGCTGTACATACTGGCGAACGTGGTCGGCGGTCAGTTCTTCAAGCTTGAGCGTCGGATACTTTCCCGTCAGCCAGCGTTGAAAGTAGCGATAGTGGCTTTCGTGATCGTTCAGCGTCCGAGGCTTCAAGCCCTCCGTTTTCTTGGCTCGGAGAAACAGGGCAAAGTAATAATCAAGCGGATGATGTAAGGTGATCGCAGCAGAAGTTAATCGTTTACGAGTTCCTGTTGCCATGGGCATATGAATAGCTCCTCTCAAAATAAGTGAAAAAAGCCGCCCAGTATATGGCGGCAGGTCAAGCTATGTTTGTTGTGATTATAAAACTGCGCAGTCCAAGCGGACAAGGTGTCGATTTACTTCATAGACTATGACTGTCTACCGTTATATTTTAGAAAACCAAATGCATTCCAGAGAGCATCAAAAATAATATTCAGCTTATTTTCGATATTGTCTCCATTTTCAATAAAGACTTCAGGGAATATTAGCGTATCTTCGCTAAGTAAAGGAGGTGCATCGAAGTATTGGCTTGGATCAATAGCGAATCTATAACCAGTGACTCCAAACAAGGATACAGTTATATAAAAGGGTTCACTGACACCCATCAATTGATAATTGCTTATACTTTGATGTATAAACGCGGAGATTTTCTCAACAAAATACATTGAGGGAATCTTGTTTTCTCTTGTTAATCGAATAGTAAAACCTTCAATAATTCCATTTCGGAAAATTTGTATTATAGACTCATTCTTTGCATTCGAGACTATTCCATTAAAATTAATTCCTGGATCCCAGCCAGCACTTGCTATTGGTGCTAATTTCAAACGGTTATATAGTGACAAATCCAGTGTGATCCTATTTTCAAATGAGGAAACTGGGATAAGGTGGACTAAGGTAAATGGTTGGTCTAGATATCGATTCATGTAATGAATGGCTCTTTCTTCCCGAAACTGTTTGACCTTATTAGAAAATTCACTGCCTTCGTTGAACATTTGACGCAATTCAAATACATCCATAGGAAACTTACCATTTGACTTGCGGGCATAAAACTTTCCAGAGTTCTTTACGCGGTGCGGACGGAGCCAACTGCGACTAACTCGGAACAAGTAAATAAATCGGTTTTCACTTATTTCAAAGACCTTTGTTTGGACCTGAGGTAGTTTAGGTTCAATCCCATTTTGAAGTATATTCATGAACTTCAGAAGTTCTTTATCAGAATCTATTGACGGGATACCAGTCAGACTTACATTCCCTCCTTCGGGAGCATCTATACCCAAAAAGAAGTCGCCCCCATATGTGTTCGATAAAGAAGTGATCGCAGCACAAAATGAATCGCTGTGAGGCATTTCACCTTTGAATTCATGATATTGATCCTCTTTTAGATTGACCTCTTCAATCTGTTTAATATCCTCCAGAGTAAGGGCATCAAGTTTTTTATTATAGGTAGACATAGCAACGCAGCTCCTTAACAGTTCAACTTTACCTATATGTTACCAGAAACTTAAAGGGGGCAGTATTATCGAAATATAATTATCTGCAAACAACCATCAACAACTTGCAAACAACAGTTTC
>NZ_CAKMMF010000058.1 GCF_927798095.1 Paenibacillus plantiphilus
TCGTGAAGCTAACGGTCGCCACATTGCCTGCCGCATCCGTTACAACCAGCGTGTACACGCCAGCTTGTTCAACCTCCGTACCACTGACAAAAGCAGCCCCGTTCAAGGTCGCCGTTCCTTCATCAAAACTAACGGTCACTGGATCTTTATAATTCCCGCTGTTCGTTACTCCTGCCACTACAGGTGCTGTCTTGTCAATCGTGAAGCTAACGGTCGCCACATTGCCTGCCGCATCCGTTACAACCAGCGTGTACACGCCAGCTTGTTCAACCTCCGTACCACTGACAAAAGCAGCCCCGTTCAAGGTCGCCGTTCCTTCGTTAAAGGAGACGGTTACGTTCGCTTTGTATAACCCACCGTTGGTTACTCCTGTAACGATAGGCGCCATCGTGTCAATTTCAAAGGTTACCGTGGCACTATTACCTGCCGGATCTGTTACGATCAACGTATACGTATCATCCTGATCAATCTCTGTACCACTGCTGTAGGGGTTGCCGTTGAGCAGCCCGCTACCCTCGTTAAATAGAGCGTTCACCCTGCTGTTATATGCTTTTCCGTTATCTACATTGGAAATAATAGGAGCCGTCGTATCTACTGTGATCGTACTGCTAATAATTCCGGCACTCGTATTACCAACTTTATCTCGATATTGTACATATACGGTTTTTGCTCCCTCGCCCGCCGGGAGGACCCAAGCCCTCCCGTTCAAGTCAGCGACACTGAACCAACTAGTCTGCCAAGTGCCGTTAGTATTGGAGAGACGTGCCTGCTCAACTCCTGAGCCGGTTCCATCTGAATAGGTCCCTTTCAATGTCACTGTATGATTTCTAGCCCATGTGGCACCATCATTTATGGTAAGTGTACCTGTTGGCGCCGTCTGATCCAACAGAATGGTCTGAGAAGAATTCGCCGAAACCCCATTCTGGGAGTCCCTCAACTGCATATAGATCGTCTTCGCCCCATCTCCTCCAGCTAGGCTGAATGTCGCTGTATTGCTGAAGGGCAGCCAAGCTGCCGCAGACAAATTCACGACGCTATTCGCAAATCTCATATGAGTAACACTATCGCCTGCATCAGGATCTGACCCTGTTACGGACAGATTAACCGTACTGGCGCTGGTCGCTGCTCCTTCAGCTATCGTAAAGGAACCCGTAGGAGGATTATTTACAGCGGTCCCATACGTAACGATCAACTTCGGTTGATATGCAGCAGTCGGATATTCCCGAGAAAAAATGAGAAATCTGCCGCTATCCGCATCGGCTTCATTTCCATTGAGTATAAAGGTAATTCTACGATCTGAACCATCTGTGAAGGCATCTACAGCGCTCTTCACATTGAGCGTAACCGTTTGATTCTCAAGATAAGTGTCCAGCGGCACTTCGGCAGTACTTTTGGCGGTAAATTTGTCGGCATAAGGCGCATTGATATCTACTACGGGAAAGCTCCCATAGTTCAAATCATTCGCAGCAGATCCCCTAGCCTCCATATACAAAGTATGACCAAGGTTCCTTGTGACAGCAGCAACAGTCAAAACCAACTCCGCTGACACAACATTCCCTTCTGACGCACCTAAATTAAATGTTGCGGCCATTCGGTTGCGTACATTTACAAAGCCGTCACTATTCATCATCCCGATATAAAGTAAACCATCATCAACATTATCATAAATACCGTCATCACCCTGATGACCTCTTAAGTCCATCGTATCGGCAGTGGCTGTATAGGACTTTGTAACTGTGCCCCCTGCCGCTTCAGCTCTTGGTGCCAGCCCAGGTGCAATTATCGTGAGTACAATAACAATAGTCATTAAAAAATTTATTTTCTTCATTATTTTTCCCCCGTTTCACAAAAAACAAAAAACATCAATATACTATTTATTAGTATATACTTCTATTTTCTATAAGTCTTCATAGTAAATATTAATATAAAATATTATTATTTCCTCTTACTTTCACACTTAGCGATGAACTTAACTTAAAACCGCCTACCAGCCCTCTTTATTGTTATAACATTTAAGATGATTCAGTTCTGTAATCCTGATTACATTTTGCAAATTCACAGCAAGCGGCTCACCAACAAGTGCAGCTTAATAAAGCGGCCTTCACGATGGAGGTCCTACCACAACGATTAGCCAATCGAGATAACAAAAATCCACAACCTCGTGCGGTTGTGGATTACATGGTGGAAGGCGAGGAGAGCGAACTCCTGCCCGGGGAATAGGCCGCATAAACTTCTAAGCGTGTAGTCTTGGCCAATTACACGGCCTTCATCTGTTTATGCTTCAGCTCAATAAGCAGCGCGTGAAGCTGCTCTGTAGCGAGCCCGTGCAGTACGAGACGAAAGCCAGCTCCCAGTGTTGAGAGCGGCACCATGGGATGCTTGTTGTTAATCAGTGCAAGACGGTCATTGCTTCCAATAACTTTGGAGGCAAGAATACCAATCGTTTCATCCAGCTGCAGTGAATTCGTCGCCCTCCAAAAATCGTTATCTGTTAAAAAAAGCTGATAAATAGGTGTGAAGCACTCAATAGCCGTCGTAAGATCAAGGAAATTCGTCCATCGATTCGGCATCGGCTCGATTGGGATCGGTGTTGATGTGATCGCATCGAAATTCAGAATATCCTGTTTCGTAACCTCGATATTTTTGCTGCGAAGCTCACTATTCAGATTGATAACAAAATTATATAGATTCAGATCATGAATGAGGAACAGGTCGTCTTTCACAGGCTCCAGGTTCGTAGGCTTCAATGGATTCATCGTAACTTGCACGCCAGGCACGTTGTCCCGAATAAATTGCAGTATCTCTGATCCGAGATAGAAATGTCTTAGAATCATATAGTTGGCACTAGGACTGACAAACGTCTTCATCCCCCAATGCAATACGCGATGCAATGCTTTGGACGATGTAAAAGCTTTAGGGACGATGCTTTTATAAATTTGCAGCAAAATAATCATCAGCCGCGCTAGTGGTCTCATAAGCGGAAGCAGGAACTGTCTTGTTTTGCTTGAGCAATCCTTGAGATAGGCGGCCTTCGCCTCCGCATTAAACGGAATGCTCTGGTCCAGATAGACCGCCAGAAATGGATTCGGGTCATTCTTATCATGAGCCATATTCTCAAAATAATGGGTCTCACTCATACATTACCAAGCTCCTCTAATTGAAGAAGATACAAGCGAGCTGTCGTTTTTGCTGTCTTCACAATTCGTGATGCAATCTCCGCAGTAAGCATAGGATGCTGAACTACCGTTTCCAATCGCTCAAAATGCTTCTCATCCGAATCGCTATGATAGAGCAGGAACGATACTTGTTCATCTGTCAGTGCCAGTTGATCGCGTATCATTTCTCCCCAATAACGGGCCATTCTGCAGCCGAGCCCTTCTATAATCCACATGGCGCCAATTAAATCGTACGGATTGTCACGACTTGCGCGTTGGAATAAATAAGCGGATAACGCTTCACTGCCTATATTCTTTTCACCAGACTGGATCGTTGCCAAATCGCCGCCAACCGCAATATAGTTTCGCTCCAGAATTTGAAAATCCCGATGCTCATCCCGCGCATGAGCAATAAACGTCGAGCGAAGGTCGATATGCTCAATCGCAATATAGGAGGCTGCACGAGCAATCCACTGCGAGCCATCTATAACCTGCTGTCGAATATTTTCCATCAGCGCCTTGTAATCATCGACCGTAAACTGATTGGAATATAGCTTATGGATAATGGGGACTTTAGCTAGCTTCTGTTCAAAATCGATCCATACCTGAACGAGCTGCCGAACAAGCTGGGCTTGTATCGCATCAGCTTCATTATATTCGAGATGAGGCGCCGCTGGCTGACGTTCTACGAATGCAGCATTTTCTTGTGCTGCAGGTGATGACCCCACGACGGTCAACAGCATAAAAGAGGTTTGGAATCTTCCGCTTTCCGGAACCATGCACAACACTTGCTCACCCTCGGAGAGCTGTCCCGAATGCAGCAGCTCCTCCAGCATTATATAAATCGAGGCCGCGCCTGTGTTGCCCTTCGTATATAAATTCGTAAACCATTTCTCTTCTGGAATCGTCATCCCGCCAAGCTGCAACAGTCGGAAGATTTCCTCTCGGAAGAAATGCGAAGAATAATGACAGACCATCCAATCAATCGCCGCCGGATTAATTCGCCCCTCCTCCACCAGTTCGAAGAAACGATTAACTCCAACCTTTGGCATTTCATTAACTAGCCGAATATCTTGCTTCAGATTAACCGCTCCATCATCAGCCGCTTCATGAATCGATGAATAATCAAGCCATGAAGCAGCTTCTTCCCGCTCCTTATTGAATCCTGCATACATGCATACATCATACTTATTCGCATACGACTGATTGTCAATCCATTCAATACGCAACGACTGTCCCTTTAAGGAGGGCTTATTCTGCAATACAGCTGCACCCGCTCCATCAGAAAGCATAAAGCGAAGGAAATCAGTATCGAATGGCACTGGTCTGTCGTTATTCCCAGCCTGTGCTTCGAATCGCGTATGTTTAAATGCACGGCTCGGAAATTCACTAGCACAAGAAACCGCTGTTTCATGCTCACCGGATTGTACATGTAGATAGGCATTCTTAAGCGCATGCATTCCGCTAGCGCAGACCCCATGATGGGTAGCAATCTCCATTACCGGCAAACGGGTTTCAGCATGCACCATGCTGGCAAAACCGGGGACGAGCAAATCACCTTGTGTAGTAGCGGCAGCAAGGAAGCCAATCGCATTGTCTGCTATGCTCTCATTTCGTTCAAGCGCATCACGTATGGCCAGGGAAGCCATCTCTGCGTTCGTGTATTGGCTCTTTTGTTCCTTATCCATCGCGTAATGTCGATAGCGAATTTGATTTTGCTCAAGAATGCGTCGTTTCGATTTGGACCCTTTGCCTCCTATTTTCCCGAGATAGTCTTCCATTTCCTCATTGCCAATCGGCGGGCCGGGCAAAAATTTACCAATACTTGTCATGTACACAGGATTCATAAGACACCTCTTGGATTATTGTTATAATCCCAATTATTGTCGGTGTCTGTCCCCATGCATAGTACTAACTTATACTAGTACCTACTCATATAATCAATTAAACTATCTTTTTCACATCGTTATTGCATCAATATAATCACGTTTTGCAGTGAACGATTCCAACGATGCTTGTTCCTGAATCCCTTCTGCATCAGTATCAGACCGGCTGATTCGTCAGTAAGCTGCTGTTCAAGAACAAAAGACACCTGTTAGGGTGTCTCAGACTGTTGAGAAAGTTAATTAGGCATTCCCTGTAAAGCAGAAATCCCGTGTTACAGCTCGGAAAAGTGAAGCGAGGCGCGCTGTAAGGCTGAAAATGCAATTAGAATAAAAAGTGGACACCTCGTAACGTTGGACAGATAATAATCCTAATAAAAGGTGAGGTGTTCACAATGGGGAAAACGAGGCAGCATTATAACGACGAGTTTAAAT
>NZ_CAKMMF010000059.1 GCF_927798095.1 Paenibacillus plantiphilus
CTTTCTTCGTTTTTCCATCCCAGCTCACCTGTACCCCCAGTGCTTCGGCAATAAAGCGGATCGGAACCTGTATCCGGCTCTGTTTATCTACGAATGGCTGGCCATCCGGAAAGTACAGCCGGTCCCCATTCACGACCGCACGCAAGGGCATACTCAGAGCGGAGGTTTCGACAGGCATGGAGCCTATCAAGGTCATGCTGAATAAGAGTGTTACAACCACCATTTTTAACATGTTGAGCTTCTTCATGATTCAATCTCCTTTGCAGTCCCTGCATATGTTAACGAATTGTCGGACGCCACATCACATCGTACAAATAGGATTCCCCAGGCATAATCCTTCCGCTCCATATTTCCAATACCCCCCACTTAGTGCCAGAGTTCAATGCAGGGATTAAGCCGACTTGTATGTATGGGTTGTAAGAGAGGAGGCTCATCCCCCTCTACCAACACTTCAGGCTAATGGAAGCTGCATGAGCCCTCTCTCCCTGGATCCACGGGATTAATAAACCGATGAATACCATAGCTAAGGCGAGCCTGAATAGATGTCTCGTCTCACTCATCCTTTCGATCCTCTGTTCGATTACCATTGAAACATTTTGTTGAAATCAAAGTCTTTATATTCTATTTGAGGATATTTTCCAGATTGGGGAATATAAATCGCGCTTTTTGAAACACCAGGTTCAACCACAATATTGAATGCGCCTGTATCTTTGTCAAGTAGACCACCCAGATCCTTCTTTAGACTAACCGACATAATAATATTGAAGAACTCCACCTCACTTGAGCTCGATATTGGGACAACTTTTGTAAACGAGCCGTCATTCGGAATGCGGTTTTCCTTAATATTAGTCCCGTCACTGTAGCTTTTGGAACCGCCCTTTTTAAAATGTACCCGAGCCCCGAACGACCACTCATAAGCTTCCGGGATTTTAGGGTACGTACACTTAATCACATACTTCCCGTTCTCCTTCACAAAGGTAAGCTGATTGGCTAATTTGAGTACGAATTCTTCCGTTTTATCGACCGACATCCGTTCATACTCATCGATATCCCTCACATTATTAAATGGAATCCCATCGTAATAGGTGGTTGTTCCTTTTTCCTTCTCCTCTGGTTTCACTGGCGTAGATGTATTGCCTTGCATCGTTACATAGACGGTGCGAATGACATGCTCCCACTTAACCGCTGCGCCGAAGGCCTCGGCCACATATCTTGCCGGGACATAGGTCCGGCCATCCTTTAACAGCGCCACCGTGTCCATCTTTAATTTCTTGTCGCTCACTTCATATTCTCTCTTGCCGATCGTTAACGTCACTTTCGTCGTTCCCGAATGGAACAAGGCTTTCTTCGTTTTTCCATCCCAGCTCACCTGTACCCCCAGTGCTTCGGCAATAAAGCGGATCGGAACCTGTATCCGGCTCTGTTTATCTACGAATGGCTGGCCATCCGGAAAGTACAGCCGATCCCCATTCACGACCGCACGCAAAGGCATACTCAGAGCGGAGGTTTCGACAGGCATGGAGCCTATCAAGGTCATGCTGAATAAGAGTGTTACAACCACCATTTTTAACATGTTGAGCTTTTTCAAGATTCAATCTCCTTTACAGTCCCTACATATGTTAACGAATTGTCGGACGCCACATCACATCGTACAAATAGGATTTCCCTGGCATAATTCTTTATTGACTTTAGCCATGAGTGCCAGAGTTCAATGAAGGGATTAAGCCGATTTGTATGTACCGGCTGTAAGACAGAGGGAGGCTCCCCTTCTACCAATACCTCCGGTTTATTAGAAGAAGCGGCCTGAATCCGCGCTCCCTGAATCCATAGAATAGACAACCCGATGATTACCATAGCTTGGGAAAGCCTGAATAAACGTCTCATCTTACTTCCCCTTACTATCTTCTATTGTTTTACCATTGAAACATTTTGTTGAAATCAAAGTCTTTATATTCCACCTGCGGATATCTGGAGGATTGGGGAATATAAATCGCGCTTTTTGAAACACTGGGTTCTACCACAATATTGAATGATCCCGTTTCTTTATCTAATAAACCACCTAATTTTTTCTTTAGACTAACGGACATAATAATATTGAAGTACTCCACCTCACTTGCACTCGATATTGGGACAGCTTTTGTAAACGAGCCGTCAATCGGAACGCGGTTTTCCTTAAAACTAGTCAAAGCGCTGTAACTGTTGTAGCCGCCTTTTTTAAAATAAATTCGAACCCCTAAAGACCACTCATAGGCTTCCGGAATCTTAGGATACGTACACTTAATCACATACTTCCCGTTCTCCTTCACAAAGGTAAGCTGATCTGCTAATTTCAGTACGAATTCTTCCGATTTATCGACCGACATCCGTTCATACTCATCGATGTCCCTCACATTATTAAATGGAATCCCATCGTAATAGGTGGTTGTTCCTTTTTCCTTCTCCTCTGGTTTCACTGGCGTAGATGTACTGCCTTGCGTCGTTACATAGACGGTGCGAATGACCTGCTCCCACTTAACCGCTGCGCCGAAGGCCTCCGCTACATATCTAGCTGGGACATAGGTCCGGCCATCCTTTAACAGCGCCACCGTGTCCATATTTAATTTCTTGTCGCTCACTTCATATTCTTTCTTGCCGATCGTTAACGTCACTTTCGTCGTTCCCGAATGGAACAAGGCTTTCTTCGTTTTTCCATCCCAGTTCACCTGTACCCCCAGTGCTTCGGCAATAAAGCGGATCGGAACCTGTATCCGGTTCTGTGCATCTACGAATGGCTGGCCATCCGGAAAGTACAGCCGATCCCCATTCACGACCGCACGCAAGGGCATACTCAGAGCGGAGGTTTCGACAGGCATAGAGCCTATCAAGGTCATGCTGAATAAAAGTGTTACAACCACCATTTTTAACATGTTGAGCTTCTTCATGATTCAATCTCCTTTACAGTCCCTGCATATGTTAACGAATTGTCGGACGCCACATCACATCGTACAAATAGGATTTCCCTGGCGTAATCCTTTATTGACTTTATAAATAGAAATGAGCTAAACTATCTCCGCATTGTACAGGTTCTTTCCTAATTCCTTATCCGTTATCGTTTTGTCCGTGCCATATTTCCAATACCCTCCACTATAGTGCCAGAGTTCAATGCAGGGATTAAGCCGACTTGTATGTATGGGTTGTAAGAGAGGAGGCTCATCCCCTCTACCAACACTTCAGGCTTAATGGAAGCTGCATGAACCCTCTCTCCCTGGATCCACAGGATTAATAAACCGATGAATACCATAGCCAAGGCGAGCCTGAATAGATGTCTCGTCTCACTCATCCTTTCGATCCTCTGTTCGATTACCATTGAAACATTTTGTTGAAATCAAAGTCTTTATATGCCACCTGCGGATATTCGCCAGATTGGGGAATATAAATCGCGCTTTTTGAAACACCCGGTTCTGCCACAATATTGAATGCACCTGTTTCTTGAGGTAACGTACCGCCAAGGCTCTTCTTTAGACTAACGGACATAATAATATTAAAGTACTCCACTTCACTAGCATTAGATATCGGAACAGCTTTTGTAAACGATCCACTATTTGGAATCCGGTTTTCCTTAAAATTAGTAATAGGACTGTAACTAATGTAGCCACCCTTTTTAAAATGCACCCGAACCCCTAATGACCACTCATAAGCTTCCGGGATTTTAGGGTACGTACACTTAATCACATACTTCCCGTTCTCCTTCACAAAGGTAAGCTGATCCGCTAATTTGAGCACGAATTCTTCCGATTTATCGACCGACATCCGTTCATACTCATCGATGTCCCTCACATTATTAAATGGAATCCCATCGAAATAGGTGGTTGTTCCTTTTTCCTTCTCCTCTGGTTTCACTGGCGTAGATGTACTTCCTTGCGTCGTTACATAGACGGTGTGAATGACCTGCTCCCACTTAACCGCTGCGCCGAAGGCCTCGGCTACATATCTAGCCGGGACATAGGTGCGACCATCCTTTAATAGCGCCACCGTATCCATATTTAATTTCTTGTCGCTCACTTCATATTCTTTCTTGCCGATCGTTAACGTCACTTTCGTCGTTCCCGAATGGAACAAGGCTTTCTTCGTTTTTCCATCCCAGCTCACCTGTACCCCCAGTGCTTCGGCAATAAAGCGGATCGGAACCTGTATCCGGCTCTGTTTATCTACGAATGGCTGGCCATCCGGAAAGTACAGCCGGTCCCCATTCACGACCGCACGCAAGGGCATACTCAGAGCGGAGGTTTCGACAGGCATGGAGCCTATCAAGGTCATGCTGAATAAGAGTGTTACAACCACCATTTTTAACATGTTGAGCTTCTTCATGATTCAATCTCCTTTGCAGTCTTTGCATATGTTAGCGAATTGTCGGACGCCATATACATCGTACAAATAGGATTCTCCTGGCATAATCCTTTATTGACTTTAGCCATGAGTGCCAGAGTTCAATTCCGGGATTAAACCGACTTGTATGTACCGGCTGTGCGACAGAGTGAGGATCCCCTTCCACCAATACCTCCGGTTTAATAGAAGAAGCGGCCTGAATCGGCGGCCCCCTGAATCCATAGAATAGACAACCCGATGATTACCATAGCTAGGGGAAACCTGAATAAACGTCTCATCTTACTCCCCCTTCCTATCTTCTGTTGATTTACCATTGAAACATTTTGTTGAAATCAAAGTCTTTATATTCTACTTGCGGATATTCGCCAGATTGGGGAATATAAATCGCGCTTTTTGAAACACCGGGTTCTACCACAATATTGAATGCGCCTGTATCTTTGTCTAGTAGACCACCCAGATCCTTCTTAAGACTAACCGACATAATAATATTGAAGTACTCTATTTCACTGGAACTTGATATTGGGACAGCTTTTGTAAACACTCCACTATTTGGAACCCGGTTTTCTTTAAAATTTGTGATAGGGTTGTAGCTAATGTAGCCGCCTTTTTTAAAATACACCCGAGCCCCGAACGACCACTCATAGGCTTCCGGGATTTTAGGGTACGTACACTTAATCACATACTTCCCGTTCTCCTTCACAAAGGTAAGCTGATCGGCTAATTTGAGTACGAATTCTTCCGTTTTATCGACCGACATCCGTTCATACTCATCGATGTCCCTCACATTATTAAACGGAATCCCATCGAAATAGGTGGTTGTTCCTTTTTCCTTCTCCTCTGGTTTCACTGGCGTAGATGTATTGCCTTGCGT
>NZ_CAKMMF010000060.1 GCF_927798095.1 Paenibacillus plantiphilus
AGCTTCCTGTTGAAGCGTTGGAAACAGGTGCGAATAGCGATCTAACGTTATCATGATACTGGAATGACCTAATCGCTCCGAGACGGCTTTCGGGTGTATCCCCGCCTTGAGCAACAAGCTTGCGTGCGTGTGCCGGAGATCGTGCAGCCTGATCTTGGGCAAACCAGACTTCCGCAACAGGTCCAACCAACGCGCTTCCAAGAAGTACGGGCTGACCGGGAATCCGTTTCTCGTCTGCACAACCAAACCGTGATTGTTGTACTCAGTCGCGTTCTTTTCTGCCTTCTTCCGGTCTTCTTCCAGCACAAGGCGATGCTTCTTGAGCGCATCTATGGTTTGCTGCGGCAAAACGATTGTTCGGATACCAGCCGCCGTCTTCGGTTCCTGCATGATATGACCGACAACACCGCGAGTGTATGACCGCCGCACCGATAGCTTCCCAGTTGTCAGGTCTATGTCCTCCCACTTCACTCCAAGGACCTCGCCGCGCCGCATACCTGTTGTCGCTGCTAGCAAAAAGATGATGTGATATCGGCTGTTCTTCGTAAACTCCAAAAACTGCATTAATTCCTCATCCGTCCAAGTCTTCGTCTCACTCTTGGGTATCTGCGGAGGCTTAACCAGTCGAGCAACATTCTTGACTAAAAGCTCCCATTTCACAGCCGTTTCGAGCGCATCGTGCAAGACCTTATGAACGTGGTTGATCGTTTGCGGAGACAATCGCTTTTCGCCGCTTCCAAGCCGCTCATACATACTCACTAAATGCTGCGGAGACAGGCTAACCATCTTGATCTGACCAAGCTGTGGGATGATATGATAGTTGACCAGCCACCGATATGTTTTATATGTACCGGGGCGAATATTCATTTGCTTCTGCGCCAGCCACGAGGTGAAGAACGTTGCTACGTCATCTTTCGTCGGCTCAATATAAGTATCCGTGTTTAGTTCATGGAGAACCTTCTGGAGCGCCTTCTCCGCATCGGCTTTAGATTCATAGCCTCCTTTGCTCTTCTGACGACGCTTGCCTTCGCTGTTCTTGCCCATTTCAACCACCCACGACCACTTGTTACCGCGCTTTGATACACAACCTCTCATCTTTCTACCTCCTACGTATCCTCAAATTTGGCCGCAAAAAAGAGCCTTCCGCTTCGTGAAAAGCGAAAAGGCTCATATCTTTTGGCTACGGTTCTTGTTGGCTCACCTAAGCGGTTACCAACAACCGTTTGGGTCAAAGCTAGACAACCCCTGTTTTTCCGTTACGATGTTTGCCGCATTCACAGGTTGTGGCTGAGTTCAAACCCAAGCGGCTACCCTGTCTTGCAAGGGTATCCCGACCCAAACGGTCTACCCCTAAAACCAGTAAAACACGCAATAATCCAGTCCGTCAATTATTGGTCAACAAAGGTCTAATATTGATAAGTGCTACGGAGTACGGAGCGGGCGCTTGTCGGAATCGTTTGCGGGTGTCACGACGATGCGGATATAATGTGCCGATGGCTAAACAGGCATTTGCCGTCGTTGGTATGAGTCGGGGATGAAGGGGATGGAAACACCGTTTTCGAGTGCCCAGAGGCCTTGTTCCAACGGGCTTAAAACAGGCAGATCGACATGAGCCCTGGCGACGGCAGGCTTCCTGGCCTCATTGCCAAGCGGTCTAGTCATGTCAGAAAATTAGGGTATACAATGGGAGCCGTTTAGCCAGTCAAGCGCTCCCAAAAGGAGGCGGCAGCAATGGATAAGTCATAGACAGCCACAGAGAGACATGTCGAACCGCGAATTCAGCGTATCTCTCGCAGACCAAAAGCAACCTAAATGTTTTATACCGTCATTTTACAACAGCGCCCGATGGGAAACAATCCGTTGGAGACAATCGCGAAAGAAAGCGAGGAGGACAAATGTCAGTAGAAGACATACTTAACGAGCCTATAGAACTTGAGCCGGTTGACTTCCTATCAGTCGAGGGACTTCAGCAACAACTATGCAAGTACAGCTTGGAACAACTGGTTACCGAAGAGCAGCGGATCACACGTGAAATCTATTGTGCCGATAGTATTGCACAGATCAGCCGTCTTCTCGATGTATATGCTGACGAGCGGATAAAGCAGGGACTTCTTAAACCTTCGGACAAACTGACATTTAAGAAGGATAAGCTGGAACAATACGAACATCCAAAGAAGAAGCTGTACGATAGCCCGAAATACGTTAGCGCATTTGAACTTGTAGATTGCCCTGCCCCCCATGATCTATTGATTCCACCGGGATATGAACTATCACAACAACATGGCATCTACGCCGTCAAGTTTAAGGAAGGCTTTCCGATGCACCAGCTTGTTTATCCAGCGGTTGTCTTACCGTATCAGCTTGTGGATGATTCGAATGATACAGGCACAGATAAACTGGTCATGCTCATTAAGTGGAACGAGCAGAAAAAGAAGTGGCAGAAACACCCTTACCCAGTTGCGCTTGGGAAGCTTACGGCAGAACGGAATATCGGAACGTTAGACGGTGCTGGCGTTATAGTACTTGGTGATTTATACCGAAAGTCAGTCGCAGAGTTTATGACAATGTTGATAAACCATAACGATGGCTTAAGTGATCTACCCATTACAGAAGCAGTTTCTCGTTGTGGCTGGACAGAGGAAGGATTGTTCTTCCCGTTCACAACCAAAGACAAGGGCGATAATCTTGTTTTTACCGGACACCGGGGAACAACCATCCACTCCATAAAGAAGCAAGCAAAGCATTTGCCGAAAGGGGCTCAAGAGGCAGCGTTCCAACTGATTCAAGAGCTAAAAGACAACCCTGTGTTTGCAGTCATGCTGGCGGGTTGTTTAGCCAGTCCGCTTGTTCCGAAGCTAGAGGGTATTCTGGACGAGAATATAGGTATAGATCTGTTCGGCGAAACGACAACGGGAAAAACGGCTATGCAAGTGCTGGTCATCAGTCTAGTCTACGGGTTGGGCAAGTCCGTGAAAAGCACGTGGTCAAAAGCCCGCCTTGCTGGTATCTGGAAGAAGGTCGGTGCACTCAACCATCTACCAGTCATTCTGGATGATTCTCATGGTATATCTGATGAGTTAAGCGGCGTACCGCATCATCTGCTCAACGGTAAAGAAGGTGACAAGTCGATCAAGACGAGCAACGGGGATTGGGATTCTAATGATTCAACTGTTGACCGTTATCGGGGAACTATCTTCTTCAACGGGGAAATTTCGATTGCGGCAAAGGCTCCGCATGATTCTGCTGGTATACACGGGCGCTTGTTTAAGGTCAATCATCCACCGTTCCCGGCGCACTATTCGGAAACTGATGTTGAAGACTTGAAAGCCCGAGCAGAGGTCAACGGAGGACACTTTGCAGAAGATTGGATTCGTCACATTGCCAAGCTTGATGTCACACAGATTCAACAGCGGTTGCGGGAGCTTGCCTCACATTTTCGCACCGAAGGATCGGACAAGCTTTACGGCAGACTTACCACGAAGGCAACAATCTTGATCTACTGCTTGGAACAGTTCAATCAGTTGTTCGGAACAAGCGTCAATATCAATGCGGCTGTTTCTCTGCTGAAAACTTCGATGAAAGCCGGAACAAAGCGGGTAAGCGTTGCGGACGGTATTATGGAGCGCATCATTGAGAAGGTTTGGGAGAAGATCGGTCAACGGGAACCAAACGGAAAGGGCTGCATATTATTGAACTTCAAGAAGCCTGATCCTTTCGATCTTCTAGATGGAGTGGATGTGTGCTACAAGAAAGGCGAGGCGCTCATTATTACCAACAGCGTGCTGGAGGAAGTTCTCAAGGGAACAGAACACAAAAAGAGCATTCCGGCTAGGCAACTATTGGTGACGGCGAAATATCTTGAAACTAGCGACCTTGACAACCATCGTTATCCCTCCGTTGATGAACACAAGCGTAGAAGGATTTACGGCATGTTATTCAAGTTCGATGCGATCAAGCACCTGTTACCCGATGGGGAGCGAGAAGAAACTGAACAAACGCAAATAGCGGAAATGAAGCCATTAGTATTAACTGGATTGCCCGAGAGGGATTAACCCACATAAAAAGCGAAAAGACCCTATCTAGGGTCTTTTCCAATAAAAAAACGAATCACAAAATAACGAAACAATAAAAAACGCGAAAATAAAATAAGTCGAATCATTAAATTTGCTCTAATTTTACCCCGTAAACCACTCGTTTGTCAATAGGGTGATTTACACCGCTCCTGCTTTGACTGGACTGTATTTGTGCTTATCCGCCGTAAGAATATATCCCTCAATTGTGTTTCCTTTTACAGTATGTTTTATTTTTTCTATAAGCTTTGTATCCTCCATATATTGAATCGTGCCGGAAGCAAGCTTATATGACATTCCAAATGATTCCCTAAGCCCTTCGTTCAACCAAGAAGGACCGTACAACTTGTCCCTGTTTCTAGAATCAGCATACCACTTAGTTATCATATCTTTTGCATTATTGAGCCAGAAATGAGGCTTTGCTCGTTCAATGTTTATCTTGAATAATTTAATAAAATCTTGAGATATATGAGCATAATCAGTAATGTCCTGATATTGGGAAACATTAGTGCTCATGTAGTATAAGTGAACCTTATTACCATTAAACATTGTTCTACTCATAATTGGAATCATGTCACTATCAGCAGTAACAAATACATATGTATCAATATCCGAGTTCTTATAATAGCATTCAACTGCATCAATTGATAATTCGATATCTGAGGCATTCTTACGGTTTTTTTCCCCTCTGCCATTTCCGTACACTTGCCTAATTTGAACTCTGTTTTGTTGTAAATCTCGTAGTGTAATGTCGATCTGATCAAAATCGGCATATGCTTTTATTGTCCTTACTCTATTCCTTCCATAAATATCCCATAATAAATCAATAATATTACAATCCTTGTGCACATCCAACGCATAATCTTTCAATCCATGATAGATATTATCATAGTCAATAAATATAGCGACGTTATCTCCAGTTTCTTTTAAAACCTGTCTCTTCAATAAATTAAGACTATAATTGTCCATAGTATCCCCTCCCATAAATACGTTAAATTCGACATATAAGTGCAAATTCCTCCTCCAGCAGGAAGCC
>NZ_CAKMMF010000061.1 GCF_927798095.1 Paenibacillus plantiphilus
ATGTTGATACTGCGAAGTTTTATAGCGCTGGTACTGTTAGTCCATCCAAATTGGTAACGTGGGTAGAATCCCATGATACGTATGCCAATGACAAGAACGAATCAACGAACATGAACGAATGGCAGATCAAGATGGGCTGGTCCATCATCGCCGCTCGTGCCGAAACGACTTCGTTGTTCTTCAACAGACCGGGTGGAAGCGGCAAGTTCGGCAGCCCTCTCGGTCAGCCAGGCAACAATCTGTGGAAAGATGCTGATATTGTTGCCGTTAACAAATTCCACAATGCAATGGTTGGTGAAAGCGAGTTCTTGCGCACGCAAGGCAACCAAATTATGCTCGTTGAGCGTGGAACGAAAGGGGTAACGATCGTCAACCTCGGCGACAATGCTCAAATCAATTCCGAAACGAAGCTTCCAAATGGAACTTATACGAATAAAGCAACTGGCGGCGGAACGTTTACCGTTTCCAACGGCAGAATTACGGGCAGCATCGGCGGCGGCAAAATCGCTGTTCTGTATGAAGCTGCAGCACCTGTTCCTGTCATTTCTATCGATAAGCAAGAGGGCGGATTCTACACAGATAAGCTGGATGTGAAGCTGACATACACAGGTTCTGACACTGCATCGTACACGGTGAACAATGGAACACCTGCGACGTTCAGCTCAGGTACGACTGTAAGCTTCGGAGCTGGCGCAGCATTCGGCGCAACTTTCGTACTGAAAGTGACATCGAGCAATGCGGCAGGACAAGCTACTAAGACGTATACATTTACGAAAGAAGACCCAAATGCAGCGCTTAACGTTCATTTCTATAAGCCTGCTGGTTGGGGAACGCCTAACATCTATTACTATGATGAGTCTGTAACACCGACCAAAATCGGTGCGACATGGCCAGGACCGGCAATGAGGGATGATGGGAACGGCTGGTACTCCTATCAAATTCCGGCTTGGACAAAGGCGCAAGTCATCTTTAACTCTGGAAGCAATCAAGTGCCGGGTGCAAGCCAACCAGGCTACCAAGTAACGGGCGAGAAATGGATTAAGGATAATGTGGTTCATGCCACAAATCCGGATGGCCCAACGGACCAAGCTCCAACAGCTCCAACGAATGTACAAGGAACAGCAGCAGGTACGACTTCTATTAACCTGACTTGGAATCCTTCTACAGACGACAAGGGAGTAGTGAAATACGAGGTTTACCGTGACGGCGTACTGATCGGTGAAACGACGACGAACTCCTACACCGACAACACGGTCGTTGCGAACAAGACTTACTCGTACACGATCAAAGCAGTCGATACAATTGGACAGAAATCAGCGTTCAGCGCAGCAGTTGCGGTTACAACCGGCAACGGCGGCACGCAGGATCAGCTTCCTACTGTGCCGACGAATGTGCAAGGAACTGCTGTCGGTACGACAACTGTCAACCTGACATGGAGTCCTTCCACAGATGACAAAGGTGTTGCAAGCTACGAGATTTATCGTAACGGCACGCTGAAAGGCAGCTCCACGAGCACGTCTTACTCGGACACAACGGTAGCGAATGACAACACGTATTCCTACACGGTGAGAGCAGTCGATACAATTGGACAGAAATCAGCAGCCAGCGCTCCTGCAACCGTCAAGATCGGCAACGGCGGACAGCAGCCGCAAGCAGGCAGCCCATTCAGCTGGGATAATGCAAACGTATACTTCGTGATGACCGACCGTTTCAACAACGGCAACACGAGCAATGACGGCTCTTATGGAAGACCTAAGACCGATGCAGGCGGCAAAAATATCGGTACTTTCCATGGCGGAGACATTAAAGGTTTAACGAAGAAGCTTGAAGAAGGCTACTTCACCGACCTTGGAACGAATGCCATCTGGATTACAGCTCCATGGGAGCAAATGCATGGCTGGGTAGGCGGTGGACAAGGCGATTTCGCTCACTACGGCTTCCACGGCTACTATGCACTCGATTTCACTGCGATGGACAAGAACATGGGAACCATTGATGAAATGCGCGAGTTCGTTGATCTCGCACATACGAAAGGCATCCGCGTCGTTCTCGACGTTGTTATGAACCATGTCGCTTATCCGAACCTTGTCGACATGGCAGAATACAACTACGGCGATCGCGGCGGACTTGCCGGCAACTGGTTGCCAAATCTAAGCGGCGGTCAGAACTGGCACTCGCACAACGACATTATGAACACTCAAAATGCAAGCGCTTGGTCAACCTGGTGGGGCAATAACTGGATTCGCCCGAACGGCATCGCTGGCTATGACCAATGCAGCGGCGGCGACTTCACTTCTTGCGTCGGGTTCTTGCCTGACATCAAGACTGATTCCACGAGCCCTACAACATTGCCGCCAATTCTGAAAACGAAGTTCGGCAGAGAAACAACCGGCTTTGACAACTGGATCGTTCCAGCTGCCAAGCAATACCGTAAAGACCTGAACGTAGCCCCTAAAGACTACATGATCAAATGGTTGTCCTCATGGGTTGAAGAATTCGGTATCGACGGATTCCGTGCGGATACAGCGAAACACGTTCAATATGACAGATGGGGCGCACTGAAAATAGAAGCAAACAACGCCCTCGCGAAATGGAGACAGAACAACCCTACGAAGCCAGGAGCAGATTGGAACGATGGCTTCTGGATGACAGGTGAAGTATTCGATAAAGGTCTCGGCAGAGACGGCAATTATTTCGATAATGGCTTTGACTCCCTGATCAACTTCTCGTTCCAAGGAGCGAATTTCTCTGATTTGGAAGCTCTGTTCTCCCGTTATGCCACTGAGTTTAACGGCAGCGCAGCGAACTACAACATGCTGAGCTACATCTCTTCACATGACAAGCGGCTTTACAGCCGTAGTAATCTGATCCAAGCAGGAACAGCGATGCTGCTTCTCCCTGGCGCAGTACAAACGTTCTACGGTGATGAAACGGCTAGACCAGTAGGCGAGAACGGTTCTGATCCGGATATGGGTTCACGTTCTGACATGAACTGGGGCAGCATCAATACAGCTGTTCAAAGCCACTGGCAGAAGATTGGCCAATTCAGAAACAATCACATCGCGATTGGCGCAGGTCAACATGCCAAAATCGCAGACGCTCCTTATACGTTCTCCCGTACGTATGAGAAAGGCGATATTTTGGATAAGGTCGTTGTAGCCGTAGGCGCTTCGGGCTCTGTAAGTGTAAACGTGGGCAGCATTTTCCCAGACGGCACGACAGTACGCGATGCGTATACGAAGAATGAAGTCGTAGTAAGCGGCGGCAAAGCTACATTTACGGCTGGCACGAATGGCGTTATCCTGATCGAGAATGTGGGCGCGAACAAGAAATTCCCGGTTCTGACCGCATCCCCGGCAGGCGGCAAGTTCAAGACAGAAACAACAACCGTTACCCTGTCGGTGAATAATGCAGACAGCGGCAAATACACGCTGGACGGCAGCGATCCGGTTAACGGCATTGCATTCACGAACGGCACAACGATCACGATTGGCGCAGGCATGGCTATCGATGAGACGAAAACGTTGAAGATGTATGCAGTCAATGAGAACGGCGAAGGCACAGGCTCGTTCACCTTCACGAAGGGCGATCCGAATGCCAAGCTTGATATTTACTTCAAGAAGCCAGCAGGCTGGGGAACACCGGCACTGTACTTCTATGAAACAGCGCCTAAGCAAACGAATGAGCCTACATGGGCGACAGCTCCTGCAATGACAGACGTTGGCGACGGCTGGTATGTGTACAGCTTCGACACCGCTGAGAAAGCAACGATGATTTTCAAAGACAACACGGGCAAGCAGCTTCCTGGCCAAAGCCTGCCTGGTTTCGCAAGAACCGCAACAGGCTGGTATGACGGAACGACTTGGTCTGATACGGATCCACGCACGAAGCTGGAGCCACCGACAAATCTGGCTTCATCGGCTAAAACAGACAAAACGGTAACGCTGACGTGGACAGCATCCACCAGCGCGGGTATTACAGGATACGATGTGTACCGCAACAATGCGAAGGTTGGAACGACAGCGGCAACGACGTATACCGATACGGGTCTGGCAGGAGCAACGGCGTACTCGTACAAAGTGATCGCAAGAGACCAATCGGGCGCCAGCTCTGATCCGAGCAACGTGATCAGCGTAACGACGGAGCCAGGCAGCAATACCGGAAATACCGTAACGGTTTACTACAAAAAAGGCTATGCAACACCATATATCCACTATCGTCCAGAGGGTGGTACGTGGACGGCTGTTCCAGGCGTGAAGATGGATGAGTCCGAGGTTCCGGGCTATGCCAAGTACACGATTGACCTTGGAGCAAGCACAGCTACTCGCGTTGAAGCTGCATTCAACAACGGCAGCGGACAATGGGACAGCAATGGTCAGAAGAACTACTTCTTCAATAAAGGCGACAATACGTTTAAGGCTGGCGTAGTGACATCGGGCAAACCAGATGCGCCACAGCCAGGCAACAAAGTAACGATTTACTACAAAGAGGGATGGACGAATGTCAACATCCACTATCGCGCAGAGGGCGGCACATGGACAGCTGTTCCAGGCGTGAAGATGGAGAACGATCCGCTCAACCCTGGCTACAAGAAAATAA
>NZ_CAKMMF010000062.1 GCF_927798095.1 Paenibacillus plantiphilus
GAAGTTCGTGTTCCTCAGACCGGAGATTTGCCGCCAGCTTCCTTCAGATCCCACCTCACGGTGGACACCCTTGCCTTTAGCTATGGCTACTACTGCCTTCACCATTCGGGACTTGAACCCTTGAGATAGCGCCCATGCTGGGCGCACATAAAAAGGATCTGGCGGCGTACTAGCCGACAGATCCTGGACCAATGCAGAAGCAATGCAATGCGCTATTTGGCTTCCTTCCATTTGTAGAATTTCGCCCCGATAAGAACAGTAACGACACCCCAAAGGAGCAGTACGCCAATATTAAGCCAGAATGCACCGTTGATCATTCCGAAACCGTACACCATCCCGTCACGAATGCCGTTTGCGAAATAAGTAAGAGGAAGAACATGCGCAAGCGGTTTAATATATTCAGGCAGCGCGCTGACATCGAAGAAGATTCCGCTTATAAACATCATAATAAAGCTGAATAGGTTCGCCATGCCAAAATAACTTTCCATCGACTTGCTAAACGCCGCTATCATGAAACCAATTCCAGCGAAGGATAACGTACCTACAAGGAAGATCGTCAGGAATGCGGTAATATTAATGTTCAGATGTGCGCCAAAAACCAATATGCCGATCAGTGAGAGTAGAACGATCTGAATGCCGCTGAGTATAAAGCGAACGACGATGCCGCCCAGACCAAACAACCCCATTTTGGCCGGTGTCATAATAAGCCGCTTCAGCAGACCGTTGCGCCGCATCTCCACCAGATCGATCATTCCGAACATCCCCGCTTGGGCAACAGAGAGCGCAATCAAGCCCGTCAGCAGAAAATCTGTATATTCAAGCTGCTCGCTGCCAGCTGAAATGTATGCCGTTTGCAGTTCAAGGCTTGGCCCCACCGCAATCCCCTGCATATTGCTCTGCATGACAAGGCTGTTGAGAATGCTTGAGATCGCCTGGGAGGAACTGGAGTTCTGCTTTTCTTTATTCATGATCAGCTCAAGACGGGCATTTGCCGCCGATTCCGGCAGGATCACTACCGCGTCCACATCGCGATCCTTCAACCACTGCTCCGCTTCATCACGCGGCACGGCATGCTCCGAATGGAATTGAAACACATCAATTTCCTTCAGCTCCTGCTGCAGACTCTTGGACATTGCATTGCTGCTTGGCTCCACCAGCGCAAGCTTCGCTGAGAAACTGTCTGACGAGCTGCCAAAGATCATAATGAAAACTGAAAGCAACAGCACCGGGTAGAAAATCGACCAGAACCAGACCGATTTATCCCGAAACATCATTTTGAAATGAGCGCTAAACAGCTTCTTGAACTGATTCCAATTGTTTGCAGCCATCGTCAGTCCCTCCACTCTTTCCCGGTAAACGCAATGAACACGTCTTCCAGACTCATTTCGCGAATGGAGACTTGTTCAACCTGAATACCGTGCTCGGAGGTGAAGGCAAACAGCTTATACAACGTTTCTTCCGGCTTAACGGACCAGACGATCAGATGATCGCCGTCCCGCTTCACGCGTGTTACTGCAGCATGATGCAGCGTGACAGCCTCTGCCTCGGCAGCAGGATCATCTCCGTCTGTGAAGGTCAGATGGATCTCGCGCTCGCGGGTCAATTGGCCGATCAAAGCCTTGGGCGTATCCAGCGCGACAACACGGCCCTGATCAACGATACAGACACGATCGCTTAATTTGTCCGCTTCCTCCATATAATGCGTTGTCAGTATCGTCGTCTTGCCCTGAGCTCGCAGTTTGAGCACAATATCCCAAATATTGCGGCGAGCCTGCGGATCAAGTCCAGTCGTTGGCTCATCAAGAAAAATCAAATCAGGGTCATTGATCATGGCCAAGCCAATCGCGAGCCGCTGCTTCTGTCCGCCAGACAGCACCTTGACCCTCTTGTTCCGGTGATCCGTCAAATTGATGTACGACAAAATGTCGTCAATTTTTTGCTGGCGGTCATAGAACGAGGCGAAAGTTTCCAGATTCTCCTCCACCGTAAGCAAATCGAACAGGGCGCTCGTCTGCGGCTGAACACCAATGCGCATTTTGATCGCGCTTCTGCTCCTGTCCCATTTCAACCCCAGAATTGTAATATCGCCCTCATCCGGCATCTGGAGTCCTTCAATCATCTCAAGCGTAGTCGTCTTGCCAGCTCCGTTGGTCCCAATAATTGTGAATACCTCTCCGCCCAGCACCTTGAAGCCGATGCCGTCCACGGCCTTCACAGTGCCGAACGATTTGCGCAAGCCCTGCACTTCAAGAACAACTTTCCGTTCATCCGTCATCCCTAATCCTCCACCCTATCCTGTAGTCAACACCATATTAACTAGTACTGCTATGACTATAACGAATGGGGAAAAAGATGATAACAGTCTGAAGGATGATTTGAAATATACATCTCAAGAATGAGAATATTACGCCGTATAGAGCAAATTCTCCAATAGTGTGATTAGTCTCGACTTCATCTGTTGAAGCTTAACAATCGCACGTTCCCTAAGCAAATCGCTGTCCCTCATCCATTGGGTGCGAGCCAGCAACCGGTATGTATCATCCATATGAATAATCTCTTCACGATTCATCGATGCGCGGTCGTATTGTCGTACTCTTTGGAGCAAATCTCCTGTCGTCTGCAATAGCTGATTGAAATGTTGGTTCATTCTTATCTACCTCTCCATCTATTATTCTATTTATTCATACGGCTTTAGTAGAATATGCAGCAAGATAGTTTTTCATTACCCTCATGCTTAGAATTGAAACCATCTCAGATGCGAGAATGATGGAATGACCTAAGCTTCTAGCTTCTAGCTTCTAGCTTCTAGCTTCTAGCTTCTAGCTTCTAGATCTCAGCTCCCAGCTCCAGCTCCCATTTTCATTTTCATTTTCTTTTTCATTTTCATTTTCATTTTCATTTTAGGAGGATGTCGTCGACGTCTTCGTCTTGGGAGCTTAGCACGCTGTTGAGTAAGTCCATGGGGATATTTTCAGCGGGGCGGTGCGGGACGCATCTGCCATCGCTTGCAGCTCGAATATCCGGTGCGCCTCGCGTCACCAAATTCTTCGCTATAACGCGGTTTTCCGCATAATGGAGGAAGTCGAAGAGTATTCTGCGATGCATTGGCATCTGTAAGAGGGTTTTTCAGCTTTACAGCGCACCTCGCTCCATTTTTTCGAGCTGTAAAGCGGTTTTTCCGCCTTCTGGAGATAGTCTAAGAGCATTCTGCGATACCTTGGCATCTGTAAGAGGGTTTTTCAGCTTTACAGCGCACCTCGCTCCATTTTTTCGAGCTGTAAAGCGGTTTTTCCGCCTTATGGAGATAGTCTAAGAGCATTCTGCTATGCATTGGCATCTGTAAGAGGGTTTTTCAGCTTTACAGCGCACCTCGCTCCATTTTTTCGAGCTGTAAAGCGGTTTTTCCGCCTTATGGAGATAGTCTAAGAGCATTCTGCGATACCTTGGCATCTGTAAGAGGGTTTTTCAGCTTTACAGCGCGCCTCGATCCATTTTTTCGAGCTGTAAAGCGGTTTTTCCGCCTTATGGAGGTAGTCGAAGAGCATTCTGCGATACCTTGGCATCTGTAAGAGGGTTTTTGCAATTAGAATAAAAAGTGGACACCTCGTAACGTTGGACAGATAATAATCCTAATAAAAGGTGAGGTGTTCACAAT
>NZ_CAKMMF010000063.1:0-1705 GCF_927798095.1 Paenibacillus plantiphilus
ATAGGATAAGCCCTCGACCGATTAGTATTCGTCAGCTGCATGCATTGCTGCACTTCCACCCCGAACCTATCAACCTGGTCGTCTACCAGGGGTCTTACGAATTGGGAAATCTCATCTTGAGGGGGGCTTCACGCTTAGATGCTTTCAGCGCTTATCCCTTCCGTACGTAGCTACCCAGCGGTGCTCCTGGCGGAACAACTGGTACACCAGCGGTACGTCCATCCCGGTCCTCTCGTACTAAGGACAGCTCCTCTCAAATTTCCTACGCCCGCGACAGATAGGGACCGAACTGTCTCACGACGTTCTGAACCCAGCTCGCGTACCGCTTTAATGGGCGAACAGCCCAACCCTTGGGACCTACTTCAGCCCCAGGATGCGATGAGCCGACATCGAGGTGCCAAACCTCCCCGTCGATGTGGACTCTTGGGGGAGATAAGCCTGTTATCCCCAGGGTAGCTTTTATCCGTTGAGCGATGGCCCTTCCATTCGGTACCACCGGATCACTAAGCCCGACTTTCGTCCCTGCTCGACTTGTAGGTCTCGCAGTCAAGCTCTCTTATGCCTTTACACGCTACGAATGATTTCCAACCATTCTGAGAGAACCTTTGGGCGCCTCCGTTACATTTTAGGAGGCGACCGCCCCAGTCAAACTGCCCACCTGACACGGTCCCTCTACCGGTTTCACGGTAGCAGGTTAGAACTCCGATACGATCAGGGTGGTATCCCAACGGTGCCTCCACCCAAGCTGGCGCTCAGGCTTCCAAGGCTCCCACCTATCCTGTACAGATCGTACCAAAGTCCAATATCAAGCTGCAGTAAAGCTCCATGGGGTCTTTCCGTCTTGTCGCGGGTAACCTGCATCTTCACAGGTATTAAAATTTCACCGGATCTCTCGTTGAGACAGCGCCCAAGTCGTTACGCCATTCGTGCGGGTCAGAATTTACCTGACAAGGAATTTCGCTACCTTAGGACCGTTATAGTTACGGCCGCCGTTTACTGGGGCTTCGGTTCACAGCTTCGGGTTGCCCCTAACCGCTCCCCTTAACCTTCCAGCACCGGGCAGGCGTCAGCCCGTATACTTCGCCTTACGGCTTCGCACAGACCTGTGTTTTTGCTAAACAGTCGCTTGGGCCTTTTCACTGCGGCCCCCTCGGGCTATTCACCCTACCGAGGCACCCCTTCTCCCGAAGTTACGGGGTCATTTTGCCGAGTTCCTTAACGAGAGTTCTTCCGCGCGCCTTAGCATGCTCTGCTCGCCTACCTGTGTCGGTTTGCGGTACGGGCACCTTCACCTGGCTAGAGGCTTTTCTTGGCAGCCGGAGTACATGACCTTCGGTACTATAATTTTCCCTCCCCATCACAGCCCAGCCTTATCGATTGACGGATTTGCCTATCAATCAGCCTCACTGCTTGGACGAGCTATTCCATCAGCCCGCGTCACTGCCCTTCTGCGTCACCCCATTGCTCATAACGGCTTACGGTGGTACAGGAATATCAACCTGTTGTCCTTCGACTACGCCTTTCGGCCTCGCCTTAGGTCCCGACTTACCCTGAGCGGACGAGCCTTCCTCAGGAACCCTTAGGCTTTCGGCGGACAAGATTCTCACTTGTCTTTTCGTTACTCATACCGGCATTCTCACTTGAATACAGTCCACCAGTCCTTACGATCTGACTTCAACCTATATTCAACGCTCCCCTACCCCTG
>NZ_CAKMMF010000063.1:1805-3059 GCF_927798095.1 Paenibacillus plantiphilus
CGAGCCATAGCTTCGGTGGCGTGTTTAGCCCCGTTACATTTTCGGCGCAGAGTCACTCGACCAGTGAGCTATTACGCACTCTTTAAATGGTGGCTGCTTCTAAGCCAACATCCTGGTTGTCTGTGCAACTCCACATCCTTTCCCACTTAACACACACTTGGGGACCTTAGCTGATGGTCTGGGCTGTTTCCCTCTTGACAATGGATCTTAGCACTCACTGTCTGACTCCCGGACATAAGTCGATGGCATTCGGAGTTTGACTGAACTTGGTAACCCTTGGCGGGCCCCGCATCCAATCAGTGCTCTACCTCCATGACTCTAAGTTCCGAGGCTAGCCCTAAAGCTATTTCGGGGAGAACCAGCTATCTCCGAGTTCGATTGGAATTTCTCCGCTACCCCCACCTCATCCCCGCATTTTTCAACATGCGTGGGTTCGGGCCTCCAGTGCGTGTTACCGCACCTTCACCCTGGACAGGGGTAGATCACACGGTTTCGGGTCTACGTCCACGTACTCATTCGCCCTATTCAGACTCGCTTTCGCTGCGGCTACGGCTTCCCACCTTAACCTTGCACGTGAACGTAACTCGCCGGTTCATTCTACAAAAGGCACGCCATCACCCCTATAACGGGCTCTGACTTCTTGTAAGCGCACGGTTTCAGGTTCTGTTTCACTCCGCTTCCGCGGTGCTTTTCACCTTTCCCTCACGGTACTGCTTCGCTATCGGTCGCCAGGGAGTATTTAGCCTTGGCAGATGGTCCTGCCGGATTCCCACGGGGTTTCTCGTGTCCCGCGGTACTCGGGATCCGTCTCGGAGGGTGCTGACTTTTGGTTACAGGGCTTTTACCTCTTCTAGCGGGCCTTTCCAGACCTCTTCGCCTAACCAACACCTTTGTAACTCCATGTGAGACGTCCCACAACCCCAAGGAGCAAGCTCCTTGGTTTGGGCTAATCCGCTTTCGCTCGCCGCTACTGACGGAATCACTGTTGTTTTCTCTTCCTCAGGGTACTTAGATGTTTCAGTTCCCCTGGTATGTCTCCTCTGCAGCTATGTATTCACTGCAGGGTGACTGGGCATTACCCCAGCCGGGTTTCCCCATTCGGACATCCCCGGATCAAAGCCTGCTTACGGCTCCCCGAGGCATTTCGCTGTTCGCCGCGTCCTTCATCGACTCCTGGCGCCTAGGCATCCTCCGTGCGCTCTTAGTAGCTTAACCAATGCTCCGGATTTGCGGTCCGTGCTCCCGTTGTAGAAG
>NZ_CAKMMF010000064.1 GCF_927798095.1 Paenibacillus plantiphilus
AGAGACAAGCACTGAAATTGCTGCCAAGCTCTTGAATAGGGGCGTAGATCTGCAAACCATTGCGGAAGCAACGGGGCTGTCTATAGAAGAAATCAAGGCGCTGCAACCCATTAACTGACGGCAGACTCCAACTTTAGAAAATCTAATGGTGTTATCTCGACAGCTGAAAGGCTGTTTTTCTTTTTGTGCAGTGCTTCTGAAGAGTGGAATGGAGGGAGAAACAGTCGCCTGAAGCTTCGAAAGAATATGGTGAATACTTTACTCCGCCAGAAGAATGGGTTGAAGCCAGCAAAGTTAGATAGAGTAAAGTTAATGCGAAACGAAAAACTCATTAAAGAGGACGAATCGGGAATAGGGACATTCGGATGCCCCTTGCAATCAAGCCTTGCGTTGCTTACCTATGCCTAAATAGTTACATAAAAAATCTAATCCGATGGGACAGCCCAAGCGCGGAACGGAAGAGCCTGGTTACTGTTGATGCTTAAAGATTAAACCGGCATAAACGAGGTTTTAACCTTCATCCACGGTTCTCCTCCCTATTATCCTTCTCTTCAGACGCCCATTTCATTGCCTTCATCACAATTCCGTTACAAAAGGCTTCTTTCCCATCTTGATATAGATGAACATTATCCGGTGATTGTTTGGCTAAGTGTAGTTTCAATTCTCCGTATGTTTTGGCTTCATCAGGATGATTCATTAGGTATTCTTTGAAGTTCAGATGATACTCGATGTTGATATTTCCGACTTCGTAGATATGTACGTGATGAGTTCTATTGCCTTCACCTTTTGAAAAATATCGTCGTCCAACAATTCCTTGTTCCCCTCGTGGTTTGTAGCCTAAAAGAATCATGTGGTCGTTATACTGATCCACCCTGTTAAGATCCTTGACGACAATTAGAATATCAATAATTGGCTTTGCAAACCCAATCTGAGGAACGGACGTGCTTCCGATGTGATGGATATCAAGTAAATCGTTCGAGAATATGGATGTTAATAAGACTTCTTCTTTACGGTATAGTTCAAACCAGTTTTCCGTCCAAGGAGCAATTTCGGTTCTTCTCAAATGAACACCCCGTTATTGCTAGTAATTAGAAATCAACACAGTATTATTCAATGTGACCTCCCCTAATTCCTCTTTGCATGTAATAGTAAGCTTAGCAAATACTGCCCCGTCAGGCTTGTCTATTTTGCGCAACTCACATATAACTGGCAGAGAAAGCAGGCTTTAAATTCATAAAACAAGATGAGGTATATTGGGTTAATATATAGAAATTAGTTCTTCAAAATATTGCTGTGGATGCCGATATATAAGTGAATTTACAACTATAAAAGGAGGGATTTGGAATGTCGATTCGCAACAAATTGGGGTTATTGATCAGTGTGGCCGCTGTAGTTATGTTGGTTATTTCCGGCTGCTCTAGCAAGGAGAAGACGGATGAGGAGAAGGTTAAGGAGTTTATTAACTCGATTGCTGATCAGAAAGCTGATACCAATGCAAATGAGCCGCCGACTGTGGAATCTCAACTGCGTGAGATTGATAATTTTATGACATCTAGCATTTGGAATGAAGCCTTCGTAAATATTGGTTGGTATACTAAAGGCGGTACCGATGCCACAGGCCAGGAAATGGATATGGCGTTCACCATCGAGCGTCTTGGCAAGGCTATGGAGAAGAAAGCAGAGCATGATGCTTATATTCAAGGACTGGATGCGGAGTATGATAATGTGAAGCAAGTATGGAGCAGGCTCTCGAATGAGACGGATAAACTGTACAAGCAGCTCAAGGAAAATCCGCCTCAAGCTAATGAAGAAAGCTATGAGTTTAACACTGGACTGTTCAAGCAGTATTCTGAAGCGTTTGATGACGATGTAGAGGCATTGAAACAGAAATAGAAGCTGCACAATTTGATAAATAGAATGTCAGAGAGCGTATTTAAACGTTCTCTTTTTTGTGCGACGGGCAGTCGCATCTTTAGCGAGTAATTCGCTATGAATAATCCATGAAAAGCAGCGGTTACGTTACTTCGAGTAAAAACGAATCGAGAGCTAAGAAGGATGTTTTCCAGAGGGTGAAAGTCCCTCTCCAAGCACTCTGGTGTGGCTTGGAAAGCCTAATCTAGGGCGATTGTCGCGAGGCATTTGTCTGAAGGAGATGCGGGAAATCGAGAGATCCGTAGGCGGATGTTCAGACCCAAATGCGAAAGCGTGAAGCACGTAGCGGCAGGATAAGTCGGCGACTGTGCGACAAAAACGGGAAGCCTGGAAAAAAATCGTTGTCCAATGAACCAGACGAACAACGATGGCTTATCAAGTGAAGGTGCTGGGTATGTTCAGAAGGAAGATGCGATGACCCCGTGAGGTTCTCTGCTCCACTTGCAAAGGATGATTACATATAAGGCTTCGCCGAAGTTGTGATCATGGTAGAGAATTCAGACGTTCTCATAGTGCGTGCGTGGCAGCACGATCATCAGGTGGGTTAAAGTCCCGCTGAGCCCCGGACTAGGGGACTCATATCCAAACTCGGGAGTAACGTCTCGGGGGCCGGTAATTTTTTTTTTGCTGGAGGGCAGGGCGTCTGCCGCGAGGCAGAGTCTGAAGGGCTTGAGGAGAAGTACCAGGCCGTAGTGAAACGGGGCTACCCGAATTGCGAACCGGTCGGCCAAAGATGGG
>NZ_CAKMMF010000065.1 GCF_927798095.1 Paenibacillus plantiphilus
CTAGATATAATCAATTAGAGCGTTACCTTGATATTTTTAAAGGAAGAATTCCTAAAGGGTTTATTCCGATTGGTGATGATCCTGGCGGCAATATGATATGTTTGGGTATGGATGGGAAATATCGAGAAAGGATTTATTTTTGGGATCATGAGGAAGAATGTGAGGACATGAGTAACATGTATTTCCTTGCAGATGATATTTATGAATTTTTAAATAGATTATATGACGATGAGGAATAAAGAAGGAGCTTGGAATTAACAACCAATTTCGAGCCTGAATGAGGGGGTGATTGAGGCCGAAAGGCATGACAAATCCGTTCATGAAAATGGTTTTCAGAAGCCGGTATAGCAAACAAACCGATAGTGTCGGTTTTTTCAAATAGGGTATGAACAGGTCGATTTTAAGCGGCAGTTGCTGCTTCGAGCCATTCTTTAATGGCGAAAATCTGTTTGTTCTTCTTGGTCACTTCAATCTTTTGACGCTTGTTGCATCGTTTCACAGCGTTACGCTTGGCGTACCGGATGCGCCACTCTTTACTATCCCTGCGAATGCAAGGAATGAGCCAAGGGTTATCGGATGTTGACGTATAAAATGTTATGCCATATTCAGAGGGGGAGCACGGTGTCTCACAGATCCAGTTGCCGCACTTCGCAGGGCAGCGCCACTTATGGCGATGAGTCTTGGCAAGCTTACCCCAATGCGTCACCTTTCGACCGATTGGCACACCGTCCTTTTCAATGATAAAATCATCTTGTACCAGCTTGCTTGAGCGCCTGAGATTCAGGTCGATGATGGCGCAAACATCATCGTGTTCGAGCAGGGTGTATATGGGGAGTGAGTCGTGGGCGGAATCCAGAATCACCTCTCCCAGTTTCCATTGCGGATACCAGTGGCGCAGCTCCTGGTATCCGCATATCCAAGACACCGAATCGTGCTGACTGGCGCGAGAAAAACGCAGATAAATAGGCAAATCATGAGGACTGTCCGCGGTGCAAAACACGTAAAGCGTCCGACCGAAGTAGTACTTTTCTCGGTAGCTCACACTTCCAGTTGCCGCTTTTGCGGCACTCGCAAAGGAACTTGCCAAAAGAACGAGCGCCAGTTTCAACAGGCGTACCATCACCGATGACGCTTAGCGCCGAGGTATCGCCAAGCAAACCCTTGGTTGCAGAAGGAAGAACGAACTGAGTCTGAAATAACTGCTGCAGTAAGTCGTGTTCCTTTGGGGCGTAGTGAATGCTGCCGGAACTACGAAGGACACGGGCAACTAGTTTATCTGTAATCTTCGGATTTTTGGGATCGAGCTTTTCGTTCTTCTTCCCTTTCGCCCGTGGTTTACGAAGTGGTCGTTTGTTACGACCGGTCTTATGAGGACGACTTGAGAGCCAGAGACGTCGGAAGAAATCGTAGAAAGTACCGACGCCCGGAGTATCGTCTTTCGGAAACCCGCTAAGGATGGCGAAGACAGGGATCGTACGCAGTTTGTGGACCCACTCGTCGATGCTAACAACATGCAACTTGTTCATGAGCAGCAAACTTCGCAAAAGATCGGCGGGATCGCGGGGCTTACGCCCCTTTGGATTAGCTGAATATCGGTGCTGGACGAGGGAAGTCGTTTGAGATAAATCCACTGCTAAAACCCAGTGAATCAATTCAGAGTAGAACTGGCGAAGAAAGCAGGACTCGTACTCTTGCTGTAAATGCTCGGAGACAAAAAGAATGTACGCAGAATGAGTTCGTGAGACAGGTAGCAAAAAAATCACCCTATTTTCTCAAGATAGGCAATAACAATGCCTTCCTGGCGATTATTAAGGGGGATTTTCAAATGTCAAGATAAACTTTTAAGCACCTCAAAATATTGAGGTGAAACCCAAAAGACCCTAGCCGCAAGTCTAGAGCCTGTAAGGGATTTAGTTATTCCGAGAAGCTATATAAACATTGAGAGGTGAATGAAATGGAGGCTTATAATAAACAATTCGTAGAATTTATAGAAAATAAATTAGACGGACGCTCTAGGATGCTACAGTTTTCGAGTAATGATTTGTTTTGGACTAGGGCTGCTGGGTGGGAAAAGACAC
>NZ_CAKMMF010000066.1 GCF_927798095.1 Paenibacillus plantiphilus
CCATTAGTTGAGTAGCCGACCTTCCACACCACCGTGCATACCGTTCGGTACACGGCGGTTCCTAAGTTTACGTCTGTACAGTCTTGTAATGCTCCGAGAAAAATGTGTATCCGGCTTGTTTAAGGCGGGCATTGGTGACCGTTGTGCTGAGGATGTGGCTTTTGGCGATGCGCCAGTAGCCTTTTCTTGTGCACGCGAACTTGTAGGCCGTGTTATGGTCGTGTCCGAGTTTACGTAGCATGGAGTATCGGGTGCGGACTCGTTTCCACTGTTTCCAGATCACCATTCGTATTCTTCGTCTTAACCACTCATCCGTTACCCTGAGCAGTTTCTTCATATCTGCGAGATGGAAGTAGTTAACCCAACCCGTGATATATGGTTTCAGCTTTGATTTCAGCAACTCATATCCGAGCCCGTTACTTCTTGCAGTGAGCTCTTTAATCCTCGCTTTCATCTTGCTGATGCTCTTAGAGTGGGTACGCAGTTTGATTCCATCTTTGGATGGATAAAATCCGTATCCCAGGAATTTGACCTTGCCGATATAGGCAACCACTGTTTTCTCCCTGTTCACCTTTAGCCGCAGTTTCCCTTCAATGTAGGGCAGAACGTGATTGAGCATCCGCTGCGCTGATCGCTTTGTCTTTGCAAAGAGAAGCATGTCGTCCGCATAGCGGACAAACCTGATTCCTCTTCGTTCCAGTTCTCGGTCAAGTTCATTTAGCATGATGTTACTGCATAATGGGCTAATATTCCCGCCTTGAACAAGACCGAGCTCTGTCTCTTCGAACTTCCCCTTGTTTATTGCCCCTGCCTGTAGATACTTGTGTATGAGGGATATCACTCTGCCGTCTTTAATGGTTTTGGATAGCAATTCAATCATCTTCGATTGGCTGACCGTATCGAAAAATTTCTCCAAATCCATGTCCACGACATAAGTGTATCCTTCGTTTGCATATTCCTTACACTTTCTCAGTGCGTCGTGAGCGCTTCTCCTGGGTCTGAATCCATAGCTTGTTTCAGCGAATTGTGGTTCGAAGATCGGCGATAGTACTTGCGTGATGGCTTGTTGCAGCACCCTGTCTACTGCTGTTGGGATTCCAAGCGTACGCATTTTTCCGTTATCCTTAGGTATTTCTACCCTTCGGACCGGATTCGGGCGGTATTTTCCATCCAGAACTCGTTTTACGAGTTCCTCCCCGTTGTCTCCGAGATATTGCAGAAGATGCTCCACTTTCATCCCATCGATACCGTGTGAGCCTTTGTTCCTCTTCACTTGCTTGTAAGCTTCGTTCAGATTTCCTCGACTCAGGATTCTCTCTAATAGCCCGTTCCCTCGACTGTTGGCGTTGGTGTTGTTGTTTTCAGTTATCCGCTTGTCGGTAAGCGCTCCCTCATACCCTTCGTGTTCCGCACTATCTCTTTGCGGGCAGCCCTTGCTACAGCAAGGTATTCTGCTTTCTTTCATCCCGACTTTGGTAACATTCATTGACTGAACACCTCCTTAGGTTCAACCCTTCATAACGCCGCCTGGCAGCGTTACTAATATGGTATCTGCTGACTTCTCACGACAAATCTTGTTTCAACCGCATGGCGCAAATACGTTTCATGCGTCCGTGAGACCTCCCACGGTAAGACGCGTAACTTTCATCCCATGTACCCGCCGCATTTACATCCTCGTGTCCGTGCAGTTTATTGGATTTCGTCTTGTATTGCAGACTCATCCCACTTTGGATGCCTGATGTGATTCGTGTTCCTCGGGTCGGTACTTTGCCGCCAGCTTCCTTCAGATTCCACCTCACGATGGACACCCTTGCTCTTGGCTAATGGTTGGCAACTGCCAGCCCCCATAGCGGACTTTCACCGCCTAGCTACGCGCCATGCGTGGCGCACAATAAA
>NZ_CAKMMF010000067.1 GCF_927798095.1 Paenibacillus plantiphilus
CGAGACCATGAGAATAATAAGCAACCGAATCGAATCGAATTAATGACAATCTATAGGGAAGAGACTGATTTTGAAGAACTGACGGGTGATCCGGATGATAAGATTAATTTCTCTGCAGATACTTTAATGTATATTAGTAGTTATTTAGTCAACGAGAACAGCTATCTTTCTAAAGGAGAGGTCTGGATAAATTGGTTTTCAAAATATGAAAAATTCGGTGAGCTCGAACATCTCTACTTTATGACTCCAACATTTTTTGAAAATGAAAAGCTCCCTGTTACAATATCTGGGAATGAAATTGAACTTTTATTGTGTGTTCCAATTTCACAAGAAGAGCTTGAGTATTTTGAGAATAATGGGGCATCAGCATTAGAAGAACTTCTATATGAGAAGAATATTGATGTATCCAATTTATTTAGAAAATCTGTGATTTAAGTTTATCCGACGGTTGCTTAGTTAGTACATGACTTATGTCCAATGGTAGAATTACCTGCTAGTTTACATGATGACTATAGTGAATTATTACATGGGTTAGTTGAAAACGGCGGTAGTTATGGAAACAACCCTGCACTAGAAAAATATATAAACCAACCGAAAATTGCAATAAATTATTGGGATATTTTTAGAAAAGGAACGCAAGATTTGAAGATTGAGTTTGAAATTTATGAATCCTAGATGGCTTAGATTTGAGGTGTAAATATGAAAGCAAATGAAGTATTTGATAACGTATGCAGTTTAATATCTGAAAAGTATACAGACAGTGGATGGAAATATTCTAAGTCAAATCATTGGATGACAAAAAAAGATAAGAATTTCATGTACAAGGTGTTTTTTTATACAAGTTGGAATAATATATCTGATAAAAATGTAGCATTTTATGGTGAATGTGCAATTATCCCATTAAAATCGAAAGATAAAATATTTCATATTAATACCCGTCAATGCAATGTTCCAAGTGGCCAATTATATTGGAACATCGCAAATAAGGGGAATTGGGATTGTGCAGTTAAAGAATTCACTAATTGGTTAGATAGTGTATTCATACAGATTGTAGAATGCTGTATGAATGATCTGGATAACTTCGTTAAACAAGTAACTGTGAAAGGATTTTATCCTCCAAATGGTTATGTGGTTGATATTAGTTTTATCATAACATATGGTTCACATGAATTAGCAGAAGAAGCCACTAAAAGATACTATGCTAGTTTAGACGAGTCGATAAAAAAAGAATTTAAAGAAAATTATGAGAGTATGATAAATGGCAATAAGGCTGTAAGTGCATACGGTAATAATATGATGAGAAATTATTCAAATTTTAGAAGCATCGTAGAAAATAAAATAGTTGTGATAATATAATACACAAATTGTTTGACATCTCTATGCGGTAATTGGTAACCCAGTTATCGCTTTTTTGTTCTCTAATTTAGCTTTACAACTTAGGGGAAGGGAAAAGGTAAGGAAACTAAAGCACGTAAACCGTAACAACCTAATCATAAAAAATGGATCAAGAACGGTGGCACAATTAAACTAAATAAGGATGGTTCGACAACCTATACTAATAAAGAGGGGAAATCTGTAACCTATAATAAGGACGGTTATTCTGATTTTACACCCTATGCTCATCCGACTGTTAAGCCTGTAAAAATAGAAGTTGCATATCCTGAAAACCGTAAGCAAGATTTCAGGAGGGCAAATGAAGAAGTAAAGTTAAATAAAGATTCTGATCCTTCAGTTCCTAAAAGTGACGAGCCTCCTGATGGTTATACTTGGCATCATCATGAGGACGGTACTACAATGATTCTCGTAGAAAAAGATATACATGCGGATTTTTCACATACAGGTGGTGTATCTA
>NZ_CAKMMF010000069.1 GCF_927798095.1 Paenibacillus plantiphilus
CTCTTTTAGTATATTGGTATTTTTATTAATAAAACGGGGTTAATTAGGTGATAAGCTGGCCAGCTATCATAAATTACAGTATTTAGGAGTGATTATATTGAAAAAAATGCTAGTATTTTCGTTGTCGGTTATATTGTTGTTTTCAATTTGTGGAACAGTTTTCGCAACAGAACAGAAAGGGGCAACTCAAGAAAGCAAAGTTGATTTACATCTAATAAAAAAAATTGATTCTTTCCTTCAACAAAGAGGAGAGCAGTTAAAAACTATGAAGATAGGGGGATTATTAACGAAGTATGACGAGGCTCTGGGCTTGATAAAATTAATGAAAGAGGTCCACTCTCAGGGCTTAGTCAATTATGAAACTAAATATTTAGTGAAGAAAACAGAAAGAACAGAGAGTTTAGCAATTGTAACAATTGAATTGTATCAAATATTTACTTGGGAAGGCACTGATGTTGTAACGGAATTTAAGGATGATGTGACCTTCTCAATCGATAGTAGTGATGAGATTTCTTCCATTAATATCCCACAATTATCAATTGATAGTGATCAAATTGTTTCTAATGGAAAGAGATTGAAGGAAGAAAAAGAATCTGAAAAAAGCCTATTGCAAGAAATGAATCAATCTAGTCCAATTCAGACTTTATCATCTTACACATTCAACAGAGGCGCGGTTAAAAATTATGTTGATACTTATTGGGATAACTACAATACAACATACTATGAGTACTCTAATGACTGCACGAATTTCGCGTCTCAAGCCATTCATGCCGGAGGAATACCAATGTATATCCATCCGGTAGGTGGAGGAGCAACGGATAATAATCCAAGTTGGTATTTGAATATCTATTCAAATGGTCTTTTAAGATCTGTTTCTTGGATTAATGTGGATTACCTTTTTGATTTGATGAGAAATTATAATACAATTGACGCAGAGGCTTCTAATCATGCTAGTATGCAGATTGGAGATATTATTCAGTATGATAGATCGTCAAATGGAACTGGGAAAGATCATACGGCGATCGTGTCTGAAATTTATTATGTTGTTATAAATGGGGTGTTGGATCGACGTGTAAGTGTGTCCTACCACACTACGGACCGCCATAATATTCCTTATGACTATTATGCGACTCAAAACCCTACGACTACTATTTATTATACACACATTAAAGATACTCAAAACTAATTCAGTAGTAATAAGTTATAAACCAAGTCATATACTAGACTTGGTTTATAACTTTATCGATGGAGGTAATTATATTGCATCGTAAGAGAAGGAGAAGGCTTGTCGGGATAAGTCTGGCGTCGTTAGTTATACTTCTTTGGATTTCCAGTTTTTTTTCACCTGAATTAGCGGTTAGAAGATATGTCATGCTTCATATGCAGCCTATCAAGAGTATAACTGTAGAAATAAAAGATAAAGAAAGGCATGATGATCAGCATGGATATCTTTATGAAGTAATTGGTTATAAGGACATCCAGACGGGTGGTGATCTGGGCGTCTTTTATTTGAAAAAATATGGTCCGCTATGGTATGTATCAAGTGTGGGATCAGGTAATTGAAGACATTGTATGAGTAAACCAGTTGCTTGATAGCAACTGGTTTACTTGTTATGTGCGCCCAGCATGGGCGCTATCTCTAGGGTTCAAGTCCCGAATGGTGAAGGCAGTAGTAGCCATAGCTAAAGGCAAGGGTGTCCACCGTGAGGTGGGATCTGAAG
>NZ_CAKMMF010000070.1 GCF_927798095.1 Paenibacillus plantiphilus
CATGACTTATGCAGTTGACTCCAAATACTAGAAACTTCACTAAATCGCACGCTATTATCACAAAATCATCTTGACAAATGAGAATGGCCCAAATAATCACGAAGAATACCTCTTTTTAACGGGTATATCTTAGAGGATCTCGGGTGATTTTTTTGAAGCCATCACTGGAAAAACCACGCTTTCGTAAACTCATGCACGGAGAATGCGCTGGAGCGCCTATTCTGCGAACCTTATGGGATCGATTCGATTTTTCACTGCTTCTCACGCAGTCCGGCATCTTTAAACGCAGCGGAGCACCTGCTTGGATGCTCTGTTTTATGTATGTCGTTGGGCTCATTTCGGGCTGCACAGCCGTCAATCAAATCTCGCAACTCGCGGGCAAGGATGCGCTTCTTGAACGCATGTTCAAGCCCTACAAGCTGGCACAATACACCCTCAGTCGTTTCTTCACCACGCCTTATGCTTGGCGATCATTCGGGAAGAAACGCGTCCAGCGGCTTCAGCAAGATGCGGATACGATGCTGCGCGAAGGCGATGTCATTAATCTCGACGATACGCACAGCGCGCATCCCTATGCGAAAAAACTTCCTTACCTGTCTTGGTTGTTCGACGCATCCACCAAAACGTACGGTTGGTGCATGAATGTCGTCGTGCTTCAAGCTGTGCTGCGAAATGGCTTGGAATATCCGTTATTCTACAGCGTTTGGCGAAAGCCCGAGCAGGACGAGGCTGGCTTGACCAAGCTCGATCTCGCCCGACAGATGCTGCTGATGCTGCGCGAATCCGTCACTTGCCGGCTATGGGTGGCAATGGACCGTTGGTATTTGTGCAAGGATTTCTTCGTTTTTTTACAGGCGCATGATTTTGATTGGGTGACCAAGGCAAAACGAAACACATCCCTGTACCGCAAGGTCACAGAGGCTGGTCGCCGGGAGCGCTATGTTCCCGTATCGCCACGGCAGTTGATTCGTGAAGCGTACAAGCGTCTTGCGGCTGGCAGCGGTCTCTCTGCGATTGCGATGGAAGGCATCTATATGAAACTTCCTTATGAAACCCATGGTCGCAAAGGGCAGTTAGTCACCAAACAACGTCTTGTGCCGATTGCAGTCGTCACCGCCATGCGATTGCGTGAAGATACGAACGCAGTGACAGAAGGTACTGGAGATGATGAGAACGCAGCGACCTACAAAGGGGCTTACTTGATCTTGAGCAATCGTCATGATGCACCGCTCGAAGCACTTACCGTTTATGGGAAACGTTGGCGGATTGAGGTTTTCTTTCGGATAGCCAAACAAGAACTTGGTTTTGAACAGTGCCATTCGACGTCCGAAGCTCACCAGCTTGCTCATTTGGAAATGGTCTTCGCGGCCGAAACACTACTTGCCTATGCGTTATGGCAGGTCAACAAAGAAAAAACGAGTGATGAAAGCTGCACCCACGGCGAAATGGTTAGCGGCCTCTTCCATACTCGTTGTCAGGTTCGTAGCAGAAACCACAAGGGTTCTGAACGAATCTACATTGATT
>NZ_CAKMMF010000071.1 GCF_927798095.1 Paenibacillus plantiphilus
GGCATATGAAGCAATTTGAAATCAGCGAAACGGATCGAAGCACGCAGTACGCCTCCTGCGGATTTGATGCCTCGATATGGGAGTGGTTCCCTTATTTGATCACGGGGTCGAGTGTCCATATCGTGCCGGAGCGGTTGCGTCTGGATATGGCGGGATTAAGCGGGTACTACCGTGAGAACAGGATCACGATGAGCTGGCTGCCGCCGCAAATCTATGAGCAAATGCTGGAGCAAGAGAACGTTACGCTGCGGCATCTGTTGACGGGCGGAGACAAGGTGAAAGCTCATCAGGAGAAGAGCTACACGGTGTGGAATACGTACGGGCCAACAGAAGGAACGGTCATTTGCACCAGCCATCGAATCGAAGGGCAGCAGATGAACATACCAATAGGAAAGCCGTTGTCGAACACGCGGATTTACATTGTGGATCGCGCAGGGAAGCCGCAGCCGATCGGCGTACCGGGGGAACTGGTCGTTGGCGGCGACGGAGTGGCCCGAGGGTATGTGCACCGTCCTGAACTGACGGAGGAGCGGTTCGGAACGGACCCGTTCGTAGCGGGCGGCCGTCTATATCGTACAGGAGATTTGGCGAGATGGCTGCCGGACGGCAACATCGAGTATTTGGGCAGAATCGATGAACAGGTGAAAATCCGGGGTTATCGGATTGAGCCGGGTGAGATCGAATATGTGCTGCTTGGTCATGCATTGGTGCGAGAGGCAATCGTGATCGTTCGGGGGGAAGGGGAGCATGGAGAGAAATCGCTGTGTGCGTACTATACGACTAACGGAACGATAGCACCATCCGAAATCCGCGAGTATGTGTCGGGGAAAGTGCCGGCATATATGGTGCCGTCCTACTTCGTCGCGCTGGAGAAACTGCCGCTGACGGCCAATGGTAAAATTGACCGCAAAGCGTTGCCGGAGCCGAAACAAGGGGCCGCAGGCGTGCCTTACGAAGCGCCAGCCACGGCGATGGAAGCCGGACTGGCCCAGCTGTGGGAGGACATCCTTGGCGTGGAACGGATTGGCGCGTCGGACAACTTCTTCGAGCGCGGCGGCCATTCGCTGCGGGCGATGACGCTGCTCTCGCGGATGCACAAGGAATGGAACGTGCAGGTGCCGCTGAAGACGATCTTCGAATCGCCGACGGTGCGCGGGTTGGCGCAGGTGATCGAAGGGCTGGCGGAAAATCCGTACGCAGCTATCGAACCAGTAGAGGACCGGGCGTATTATCCGGTCTCGCCAGCCCAAAGGCGGATGTTGATTTTGCAGCAGCTGGAAGGCGCAGAGGTGAGCTACAACATGCCGGGCGTGCTGACGATGGCAGGTCCATTGGATCGCTCTCGGTTGGAGACAGCGTTTGCCCGTCTGGTGGCGCGTCATGAATCGTTGCGGACATCGTTTG
>NZ_CAKMMF010000072.1 GCF_927798095.1 Paenibacillus plantiphilus
CTTTACGGAAATAGTTGCCCCATCCCCGTATGACAGGGTTGATGGAATCGATGAGTTCAAAGACGGTTAGCGGGATGCGTCTGTGTGTCCGGGCTCGGATGGTGTCCCTGAACGATTGGATCGACTTGTCCTTGGGGAAGGCATAGATGTTCATCTTTGGTTGCTTTTTCACCTTTTCCCGCGGCAGCGTCAATCCCTTTCCTCGCTTCAGCTTATACCCCAAGAACTCGAATCCCCACTTAATATGGGTGATCCTTGTTTTCTCCGGGTGCAGCGTCAATCCAAGCGATTCCAGTATCGTTCTAGCGTCTCTTAGCGCCTTCGCGGCTTCCACCTGCGATTTGCAGAGAACCACCCAATCGTCGGCAAAACGCGTCAGGCGATATCCTTTGTCCATCATCTCATGATCGAATCGGTTCAAGTAAATGTTACTAAACAGCGGACTCGCTACGCTGCCTTGCGGTGTGCCGCTGGGCGTTTCGTATTTCTTTCCGCCTTCCATATACCCAGCTTCAAGCATTTGTCTGACCAGATTTAGAATTCTCCCGTCGCTGACTTGCTCGGCGATCATGTCAATGAGCGGCTCATGATGCACCGTCCCGAAGAAGTCCCGCAAGTCCGCGTCCACAACCCATTCGCATCCGTCCATCAGTTCGCGATAGATTTTCCTCATCGCTTGATGGGTCGAGCGGCCCGGCCGATACCCGAAACTGCATTCGCTGAACAGGGGTTCGAAGATCGGTTCCAACCTGTTTTTCAATGCCTGTTGGCACACCCTGTCCCGTATAGTCGGTATGCCCAGCGGACGTTTCTCCTTGGGCTTTCCCTTCTTAGGGATGTGTGTTCGTCTCACCGGCATGGGTCGGTACGTGCCCTGCTTCAGTTCTTCGTGCAATCGTTCCAGTTCAGCCTCGGCTGCCGCTTGGAATGCCGGGATGGAGACCCTGTCGATGCCTCCGCTTCCTCCGTTTGCTCTCACTGATTCCCATGCCATTTCCAAGTTTGTTCGGTGATACACCTTGTCAATTAACGAATGAACTTTTCGTTCTGTGCCTTCTGCTTTCATGTGTTTCGTGTCCTCCGCCTGCAAGTTCTGGGTCTTTCACATAGGGAACTTTCCGTTCCTTGCCGCCTACTCGCGAAACTCATTCCAGTTCCGGTCTCCATAAAGCGAGCCGCCTTCCCCCTTCTGCGTCACCTTTTGAGTGAGCAAAGGCCAGCCACACACTGGCGGCTGATCTGGACGTTTCTGTTGTTCGTCCGTTCTGAAGTATTACGCAGCTCTCCGACTTCTCGCCATGCGTCCGGTATGCATTTCGGGGTTTCCTTATAGCATCCGTTACTGAAACTGCCGCGCATTCT
>NZ_CAKMMF010000073.1 GCF_927798095.1 Paenibacillus plantiphilus
CTTTACGGAAATAGTTGCCCCATCCCCGTATGACAGGGTTGATGGAATCGATGAGTTCAAAGACGGTTAGCGGGATGCGTCTGTGTGTCCGGGCTCGGATGGTGTCCCTGAACGATTGGATTGACTTGTCCTTGGGGAAGGCATAGATGTTCATCTTTGGTTGCTTTTTCACCTTTTCCCGCGGCAGCGTCAATCCCTTTCCTCGCTTCAGCTTATATCCCAAGAACTCGAATCCCCATTTAATATGGGTGATCCTTGTTTTCTCCGGGTGCAGCGTCAATCCGAGCGATTCCAGAATCGTTCTGGCGTCTCTTAGCGCCTTCGTGGCTTCCGCCTGCGTTTTGCAGAGGACCACCCAATCGTCGGCAAAACGCGTCAGGCGATATCCTTTGTCCGTCATCTCATGATCGAATCGGTTCAGGTAAATGTTGCTAAACAGCGGACTCGCTACGCTGCCTTGCGGTGTGCCGCTGGGCGTTTCGTATTTCTTTCCGCCTTCCATATACCCGGCTTCGAGCATTTGTCTAACCAGATTGAGAATTCTCCCGTCGCTGATTTGCTCGGCGATCATGTCAGTGAGCGGCTCATGATGCACCGTCCCGAAGAAGTCCCGCAAGTCCGCGTCCACAACCCATTCGCATCCGTCCATCAGTTCGCGATAGATTTTCCTCATCGCTTGATGGGTCGAGCGGCCCGGCCGATACCCGAAACTGCATTCGCTGAACAGGGGTTCGAAGATCGGTTCCAACCTGTTTTTCAGTGCCTGTTGGCACACCCTGTCCCGTATAGCCGGTATGCCCAGCGGACGTTTCTCCTTGGGCTTTCCCTTCTTGGGAATGTGTGTCCGTCTGACCGGCATTGGTCGGTACGTGCCCTGCTTCAGTTCTTCGTGCAATCGCCCCAGTTCAGCCTTGGCTGCTGCTTGGAATGCCGGGATGGAGACCTTGTCGATGCCTCCGCTGCCTCCGTTTGCTCTCACCGATTCCCATGCCATTTCCAAATTTGTTCGGTGATATACCTTGTCAATTAACGAATGAACTTTTCGTTCTGCGCCTTCTGCTTTCATGTGTTTCGTATCCTCCGCCTGCAAGTTCTGGGTCTTTCACATAGGGAACTTTCCGTTCTTGCCGCCTACTCGCGAAGCTCATTCCAGTTCCGGTCTCCATAAAGCGAGCCGCCTTCCCCCTTCTGCGTCACCTTTTGAGTGAGCAAAGGCCAGCCACACACTGGCGGCTGATCCGGACGTTTCTGTTGTTCGTCCGTTCTGAAGTATTACGCAGCTCTCCGACTTCTCGCCATGCGTCCGGTATGCATTTCGGGGTTTCCTTATAGCATCCGTTACTGAAACTGCCGCGCATTCT
>NZ_CAKMMF010000074.1 GCF_927798095.1 Paenibacillus plantiphilus
TTTGCTTTCACTCGTTGCAGAGATGGTTTCGAAATTTTCACCTTGGGATAGGCTTTGTCCCAACTAAGCGTGAATCCTAGAAACTTTCGTTTCCATGGTCGGTCAACCGCACTTTTCGTTTGGTTCACTTTCAGCTTTAGCTTCTTCTCAATGAATTTTGTGACGGATTCTTTCACCCGCTGACCTGCCTTCCACGTTTTCACGTAAATGTTACAGTCGTCCGCATATCGGACAAATCGCAGATTGCGCTTCTCCAGTTCCTTATCCAGTTCGTCTAGGACGATATTCGATAGTATTGGACTTAGTGGCCCTCCCTGCGGCGCTCCCTCAAGTGTTGGCTTTACAAGACCCTCTACCATCACGCCTGATTGCAGATACTTTCGGATGAGCTTCAATAACGTTTTGTCCGTTATCTCCTCCGCAAGCCTCGCCATTAGCCGGTCGTGGTGAACACGGTCGAAGAATTTCTCCAAGTCGATGTCTACCACAATTCGGTAGCCTTCTTGCATGAATGTTCTCGCTTTCCACACGGCTTCATGACCTCGTCTCTGCGGACGGAAGCCATAGCTATGATCGGAAAACCCGGGGTCAAATACGGGAGTCAGTACTTGAGTAATGGCTTGCTGAATGAGTCGATCCGTCACAGTAGGTATCCCTAATAACCTTGTTCCGCCATTCGGTTTCGGGATTTCGACCCGACGGACTGGACTTGGTTCATAGGTTCCGTTCCGAATGCTTTCTCGAATGGTCTCCCAGTTTTGTTGGATGTGTCTGCGTAAGGTTTTTACCGACATGCCATCCACGCCATGGCTTCCCTTGTTCGATTCGACACGTTCTAGTGCCGACAGCATATTCGCTCGTGACAATACTTCCTCGATCATTCTAGATACACTCTCCCGCGTGAATGTTCCTTCTCTTTGTGCCGTAGGTGGACTCCGCCCTTCCCAGTACCCTCGCGTATTCACCGCTACTTTCCTGAGATAAGTCCTTTCGGATTGTCTGCTTTCATCGTCCATCTTCGAACGCCAAGTTTTCACATTCCTATTTCATGTTCAGTCCTTCCGCTTATTGTTGCAACAACAAGCGTATTATGACCTCTGCTGACTTCTGTACCTTCAACATGGCTTCACAGCCATGCTTACAACTTCATCGTTGCTTGGGTACAGATCTCCCCAGGTAAGAACGCTATCTTCCTCTCCATCTATCTGCTCCATTTACTTTCGTATGCCTTCGGCAGTATGGACTTTGACTTGTTATGCAGTCTCACCCAACATACGTTAGCCTTATATGAAGTTCGTGTTCCTCAGACCGGAGATTTGCCGCCAGCTTCCTTCAGATCCCACCTCACGGTG
>NZ_CAKMMF010000075.1 GCF_927798095.1 Paenibacillus plantiphilus
GCCGATCGTTAACGTCACTTTCGTCGTTCCCGAATGGAACAAGGCTTTCTTCGTTTTTCCATCCCAGTTCACCTGTACCCCCAGTGCTTCGGCAATAAAGCGGATCGGAACCTGTATCCGGCTCTGTGCATCTACGAATGGCTGGCCATCCGGAAAGTACAGCCGATCCCCATTCACGACCGCACGCAAAGGCATACTCAGAGCGGAGGTTTCGACAGGCATGGAACCTATCAAGGTCATGCTGAATAAGAATGTTACAACCACCATTTTTAACATATTGAGCTTCTTCATGATTCAATCTCCTTTGCAGTCCTTGCATATGTTAGCGAATTGTCGGACGCCATATACATCGTACAAATAGGATTCCCCTGGCATAATTCTTTAATGACTTTAGCCATGAATAGAATGGAACTACACTATCTCCGCATTGTACAGGTTTATTCCTAATTCCTTATCCGTTATCGTTTTGTCCGCGCCATATTTCCTTCCTGAATCCATAGAATAGACAACCCGATGATTACCATAGCTAGGGGAAGCCTGAATAAACGTCTCATCTTACTCCCCCCTCCTATCTTCTGTTGATTTACCATTGAAACATTTTGTTGAAATCAAAGTCTTTATATTCTACTTGCGGATATTCGCCAGATTGGGGAATATAAATCGCGCTTTTTGAAACACCCGGTTCTACCACAATATTGAATGCACCAGTACTTTGAGGTAGCGTACCTCCAAGGCTCTTCTCTAGACTAACCAACATAATAATATTGAAATACTCCACCTCACTGGCATTTGATATTGGGACAGCTTTTGTAAACGAGCCACTATTGGGAACCCGGTTTTCTTTAAACTTTGTAATTGGGTTGTAACTAATGGAACCGCCCTTTTTAAAATGCACCCGAACCCCGAACGACCACTCATAAGCTTCCGGGATTTTAGGGTACGTACACTTAATCACATACTTCCCGTTCTCCTTCACAAAGGTTAGCTGATCGGCTAATTTCAGTACGAATTCTTCGGTTTTATCGACCGACATCCGTTCAAGCTCATCAATATCCCTCACATTATTAAATGGAATCCCATCGAAATAGGTGGTTGTTCCTTTTTCCTTCTCCTCTGGTTTCACTGGCGTAGATGTACTTCCTTGCGTCGTTACATAGACGGTGCGAATGACCTGCTCCCACTTAACCGCTGCGCCGAAGGCCTCGGCCACATACCTTGCCGGGACATAGGTCCGGCCATCCTTTAACAGCGCCACCGTGTCCATATTTAATTTCTTGTCGCTCACTTCATATTCTTTCTTGCCGATCGTTAACGTCACTTTCGTCGTTCCCGAATGGAACA
>NZ_CAKMMF010000076.1 GCF_927798095.1 Paenibacillus plantiphilus
TTGTAGACTAGAAAGTAGACACGCTGTATCAGCGACCTGTTACAATAAAAACAAATGAAAAGGTCGAGGTGTGTCATGGGCGATATCCGTCAGCATTTTGATGAAGAGTTCAAGCGTCAAACCGTAAAGCATATGCAAGAGAGTGGGCAAACCCCAGCCGAAGTGTCCAGAGAGCTGGATATCCCCGTAAGCAGTATTCGAGCATGGAGGAAGCAGTTCGCCAACACCGGTGAAAAATCGCAACTGTTTGTGGATTACGAACGACTCCAGAAGCTCGAAGGGATGAATCGAGAACTTCAAGAGGAGAACGAGATCTTAAAAAAGGCGATGCACTTCTTCACGAAAAACCGAGACTGATTTACGCGTTTATCCGTAAATTCTGCTTCCAGTTTCGTGTTGAGAAGATGTGCACTGTAATGGGCGTTTCCCGAAGCGGTTACTACAAGTGGCTGAATCGAAAGCCGAGCGAACAGGAGAAGCTTCGCAAGAAACGAATGAAGCGAATCCAGCATCACTTCTATGCCTTCAAGCGACGTTACGGCAGCGATAAGATCGCAGTCAAATTGCGCGAAGATGGCGATACCGTCTCGACGAAAACCGTGGCGCGCCTGATGAAAAAGATGAATCTGCGCTCTTGCACGGTGAAGAAGTACAAAGCAACCACCAACTCCAAACATAACCAACCCGTTTATGACAATGTGCTAAATCGTGAATTTAACGTGCTCGCACCGAACAAGGTGTGGGTTGCAGATATTACGTACATTGGGACCTCTCAGGGCTGGGTGTACCTAGCGAGTGTGATGGACCTATACTCTCGCAAAATCGTCGGCTGGTCGCTTGGAGAGCGGATGACCAAAGAGCTGGTGCTGGAGGCGTTTGACCAGGCTTGTGAGCGTCAAAAGCCACCTCCAGGCTTAATTCACCATTCTGACCGGGGTTCCCAGTATGCCGCTAACGAATACCGAGAGCGGTTGACGAAGAATGAGATGATTGGCAGCATGAGTCGTAAGGGTAACTGCTACGACAACGCGTGTATCGAGTCCTTTCACAGCGTATTGAAGAAAGAGCTCGTGTACCAAACGAAGTTTCGCACCCGCAAGCAGGCCTATGATGCGATTTACCAGTACATTGAGTTCGACTACAACCGGATCCGCATCCATTCGACGATCGGTTATCTTACCCCGCATCAATGCGAGAAAAGGTACTACGAGCAACACCAGGGCGCTTAGTTTCTGTGTCTACTTTCTTGACAGAGGTACA
>NZ_CAKMMF010000077.1 GCF_927798095.1 Paenibacillus plantiphilus
AACGAACAATGGCGGCAGCACAGCTGACGTGACGGTGAATATCGGCGGTGCCGGTTTGACAGTAGGCCAAGTGATCGATGCGACGATCACCGAGCCGAACAAGCTGGAAAGCACGAAGACACCTGCAACAGCAGCAGCGGATCAAAGTGCGGCTCCAGTAGATGTGGTTGCAAATTCCACGATAGATACGGTTGTTGTTGGCGATGTGCCAGCAGGAGCAACGGTAAATATCTATAATGGATCAGGCACTGTTATCGGAACAGCAACGAACAGCGGCGGCAGCACAGCTGACGTGACGGTGAATATCGGCGGTGCCGGTTTGACAGTCGGCCAAGTGATCGATGCGACGATTACCGAGCCGAACAAGCTGGAAAGCACGAAGACACCAGCAACAGCAGTGGCGGATCAAAGTGCGGCACCAGTAGATGTGGTCGCAAACTCCACGACAGATACGGTTGTTGTAGGCGATGTGCCAGCAGGTGCAACGGTTAAAGTGTATGACACTCTAGGCAATGTAATAGGCACTGTTACAAACAACAGTGTAAGTACTGAAGATGTAACAGTTACAATTACTGGATTAACGGAGAATCAAGTTATTGATGTTACCATCACAGAAGTTGATAAGCTTGAAAGTGATAAAGCGTCATTCACGGCGCTCGCGGATCAAAGCGCACCGCCAGTTACCGTAGTGGCCAATGCTACGACAGACACGATTGTAGTAGACAATGTGCCAGCAGGCGCTACAGTTAATGTCTACGGCAAGCTTGGCAATATTCTTGGGACTGCAACTAACAACGGTGCAGTTACTGATAGTGTAACGGTAACGATAGGTTCGAATGATTTGGTTCACACTCAAGCAATTGATGTAACGATTACAGAAGTCTCTAAGCTTGAGAGTGTCAAGGTCGAATTTGTAGCCTTGGCGGATCAAAGTGCGGCACCAACGGATGTAACCGCGAATGCAACGACAGACACCGTAGTAGTCGGTGATGTACCAGCAGGTGCAACCGTTACGATTTATGACGATAACGGCACCGAAATCGGTACAGCAACCAATAATGGCGGCAGTACTGGCGATGTGACAGTAACGATCCCAGGCGGCTTGACCGATGGCCAAGTGGTTGATGCTACGATCACAGAAGTAGACAAACTGGAAAGCCCAACGAAAGATGCAACAGCAACATCCGATGTGAGCACAGCACCAACGGATGTAACAGCGAATGCTACAACAGACACCGTAGTAGTCGGTGA
>NZ_CAKMMF010000078.1 GCF_927798095.1 Paenibacillus plantiphilus
GCTGAGAAGCTGGACGAGTTGCTTACTACAGCAGCAGAAACCGTCAAGAACGCTTAACCCTCACTAATGGCTGAATCCCCTCGCTTTCCTCTCCGGTTCCGGTTCGCCAATCGGAGGGGATGGGCAAGGTGGGCAAGTATTGGGCAAGGGGGTGGGCAAGCATGCTCCCGAACGCTCCGGACGGCTCTGCTTACTATGGACAAGATGGACAAGTATCTAAATATCCCTCAACGGGAACAACAGACCGATACCTGCAACCAAACCAAAAGGTATAGTTTTCTGACCTTGCCCATCTTGTCCATTACTTCCATCGCCGCTCACTACGGCTCTGCTTCACCCTGCCCATACCTTGCCAGAACCTTGTCCACCTTGCCCATTATTAATCCCCAACAGCAACAAAGGCGATGCCTAGCAGGGGGAGTGGCTGAATAATAATTCAAGAGCAAGCAAGAGAAGCCAAGCGAGTCCCCATGCTGTGGCTGAATCTATGCTTGCTCTTGCTGTTCCTGCGTTTGGTGCTGGCGGTTGTTGGACTCCGGGAGTACTCTTGCTCCGAACGGCTCCCGGTCGTGATGGTTTGCGCGGTGGGTCAGCTTTCGTTCAGCCGCGTCTACTCCCCCGAAGCCCCACCTTTCCGATGCCGACGCCGCCAAACCGGGGGATACCGGGACCGCCAAGGAAAGCGAAGCGAATTGCTCCGGAAGGTGATCGCCCACTTGCTCCGCACGAAAGGTTATGTCGCGCCTGTTTGTAGATGTACGGAAGCAAAACCGACGAGCGTTCAACAACCACCTGACCCGACCTCCCTATTGCGGCTGACTCCGGGGTTCCTGCAACTGCTTTCCTCGGGTTCTTGTTTGCAAGCTGTTGACAGAAAAGCCCAAAGAGGGCTGCGACAGGTTACATGCTCATAACCTGCTACAGCCCCCAAACCCACGTCCCACGCGGCTTCCCGGTTCTTATTCTTTCCCTGTCGCTATCGGATTGTCAGGGTAAGAAATCCAATCGCTCCAGCT
>NZ_CAKMMF010000079.1 GCF_927798095.1 Paenibacillus plantiphilus
ATCCAATCGTTCAGGGACACCATCCGAGCCCGGACACACAGACGCATCCCGCTAACCGTCTTTGAACTCATCGATTCCATCAACCCTGTCATACGGGGATGGGGCAACTATTTCCGTAAAGCCCACGTAAGGAAGCTCTTCAACCGACTCCAACGTTGGATTGTCCGGCGAGTCTGGAGTCACCGCTTTAAACGCTGGCGTAATAAGGGATGGAAGATGCTACATGAATCCGTTCTCTACTCCAAATACAGATTGGTAAACCTCTTGTCGTTAATACCAGACTTGAACCTAAAAAGGGCTGCACCCAGAGGGTGACATGAAGGAAAGCGGATTGCGGGAAAACTGCACGATCCGTTTGAACGAGCGGACGGAGGAAGGCGCAAGCCGACCTCCTTCGACTCTACACGCGAGCCGCGACGGCGGCGAGCGGAAGGGCTGAACAATCGTAAGTCTTGAGTACAGACGGAAAGGAGAATCGATGCGATGAAAGCAGAATACCGAAAGGGCTGCCTGCACAGGGATAGCGTGGAACGCGAAGAGTATGCAGGAGCGCGGAGCATCGAAGCTCGGGAAAGTAGAGAAAGAGACGGTGCAATCGACCTGATGGAACGCATATTGGACAGAGAAAATCTGAACCGCGCCTACAAGCAGGTCAAGCGTAACCATGGAGCGCCCGGAATCGACGGAATGACCGTCGAGGCGGCGCTGCCATGGCTGCGTGAAAACAGAGAGGAGCTACTGCAAAACATCCGGAATGGAAGATACAGGCCAAGCCCGGTGCGACGCAAAGAGATCCCCAAGCCAGATGGCAGCGGCGTGCGGAAGCTCGGCATCC
>NZ_CAKMMF010000080.1 GCF_927798095.1 Paenibacillus plantiphilus
TGGACACCTCGTAACGTTGGACAGATAATAATCCTAATAAAAGGTGAGGTGTTCACAATGGGGAAAACGAGGCAGCATTATAACGACGAGTTTAAATTGCAGACGGTGAAATACATTCAAGAGCAAACGAAGACGATCCCTCAGATAGCGGAAGAACTTAACATCCCGGAAGGCACGTTGCAACAGTGGATGACGAGACATCGCAAATTCGAGAACGAGCCTCTACTCACGCCAGAAACACTGCGGGAAAAAGAGCGTAAAATCGAAAGCCAAGCCAAAGAGATCGCAGGTCTTCAGGAGGAGATCGAGATTCTAAAAAAGGCTATGCACATCTTCAGCAAAGAAAAGAACTGAAGTTCCAATTCATTGCCGATCACCGCTCCAATTTCGCAATGGAGAAGATGTGCAACGTTCTCGGAGTGTCCAAGAGCGGCTACTACAAATGGGCGCAAGAAAAGAACAATGAAAATAGCTACCAGTTGCGGCGCAAAACGTTACTGGCACGGATTATCTGGCTGTTTCTCGACGCTCGCAAGCGGTATGGCAGCCCTAAAATCACCCGACTTCTGCGGCGCGAAGGATGGACCGTATCTGAGCGCTTGGTAGGCAAAATCATGAGTGAGCATGGTCTGCGATCCTGTGTATCCAAGAAGTTCAAAGTGACGACGACTGACTCCAACCATACGAATCCCATTGCGCCTAACATACTCAACCAGAACTTTGCCACAACAGCTCCGAACAAAGTGTGGGTGACGGACATCACGTACATTCCTTGCCG
>NZ_CAKMMF010000081.1 GCF_927798095.1 Paenibacillus plantiphilus
GCGGCCCGTTGTCGCCGCTTTTGGCAAACATCTATTTGAACGAATTCGATCAGGAGATGAAAAGTCGGGGAGTAACGGTCATCCGCTATGCGGATGACATCGTGGTGCTTGCGAAGAGCAAACGTGCAGCGATGCGGCTTCTGGAATCCAGCCGAACCTATTTGGAAAAGCGGCTAAAGCTCCAGTTGAACACGCGGAAGAGCAAGGTAGTCAGCGTCGTGGCGCAGAAACACTTCAAATTCCTCGGATTTGCTTTGGGGAAGAACGGAAACGGCGTATACGTACGCGTACATCGTCAATCCCTAGCCAAGGCAAAGAAGAAGCTGAAAGAGCTAACGAGTCGAAGCCAAGGCAGGAATGCACGACAGGTCATGGAGAAAGTGAAAGTCTATATTCGCGGCTGGATCGGCTACTTCTACATAGCCGACATGAAGCGAACTCTGCAAAGCTGGAACGAATGGCTGCGAAGACGGATGCGCATGTACATCTGGAAGCAGTGGAAGAAGCCGAGAACGAAGGTACAGAACCTGCGAAAACTGGGTGTGCCGGGAGGGAAGGCCTACCAGTGGGGAAATACAAGACTCGGGTACTGGCGCATTGCCGGTAGCGCTGTATTGCAATGCTCTGTTACAAACGAAAAGCTCGCACAGGCAGGGTATTATGACTTCCCTGCCCAGTACG
>NZ_CAKMMF010000082.1 GCF_927798095.1 Paenibacillus plantiphilus
TTAACACGGTGGTTGCCTGTGATATATGGGATGCCAAACCAAGGTTATATTTTGGAATGCCGAAAGGGAAGCGCTTCACATTGCCGGAGGAAACGCCTTATATGGCAGGCAAGGATCTGCTAGCATTCCAGCGGGCTGGCGGCTATGAAGCAGGACTCCACGATACGGATTTCTTCTATTATGAGATCGAAAGCACCTTGCGCGCAGCCCTTGGGGATACGGTTCAATTCCGGGGTAAATCGATGGTTGTTAGCGAAATTAAGGGGAGCATGGATCGTGGTCTGTTCATGTACACCTATCGCTTGTCGCGCTCGGAAGGGATTTATCGACAACGGACAGAAAATGCGAAGCTGACAGGCATCTCATTGGAAGGTGAAGTGCTGGCGGTTCAGGGAGAGCAGATCAAGCTGCATCTGAATGTAGATAAGGAGCAGTCCAAAGGGGAGGCCCACTGGTATCCATTTGCTCCGGCAACGGGCAATGCGATGTATTGCATGCCGAAGGTGGGTACGCATGCCAGCTTGTATGTTCCTGATGCAACAGGAGCTGGGGCACTTGTAGTTGGCTGTGTTCGAAACAATGGCGGCAGCTGTGAGAAGACAAGCAATCCTAGCAATCGATATTTTGGCACGGAGCATGGAAGTGAGGTCGAACTGCTGCCGACGGCGATCAATG
>NZ_CAKMMF010000083.1 GCF_927798095.1 Paenibacillus plantiphilus
CAAGCCTTTTTCGGGGTCATACCGAAAGCGGTTTTAGGAGACACGGCCTACGGTCACGGCAAACAGCGATTCGAACTGAAGGCTTTCAACCTGGAAGTGATTGCGCCTGTTGCATCTTCGAAGAATCCCACTGGACGCTATGATTCGGATCGGTTCACTTATAATCACCAGAAAGATGTGTACACCTGTCCGCAGGGTCAAGAAACCGTCAGAAAGCGCAGCATTCCTGCCAGCGAAGGACAACAATACTATTTTGGAAAAAAGAATTGCGATGCCTGCTCTCTCCGGTCCGAATGTACGCCCAACAAGGAGGGCAGAACGATTTTTCATAGTCATTACTATGACGTTTATGAAGCGGCCAAAACTTTCAACGAAAGCGACGAAGGACAAGCGGAGCACCGCAAGCGGTACATCGTAGAGCGCGTTAACAACGAACTAAAAAACTACTGCGGATTGGGAAAACCCCGAACTAAAAGTTTGGAGGCCCTTGACCGAAAAGCCAAGCTGGCTGGAATGATCACCAACCTCAAGCTTACGGTTCGCCGTCTGTTCGCCCCTAAACCAGGGGTTCTTCGACATGCTAAGCAACTCACGAAGCCAGCCACATAAGGTAAAAAAGCAGCAGTCAGCTCTCGAAAACACATCACCATGTGCTCCACCTCGCCAAATTACCC
>NZ_CAKMMF010000084.1 GCF_927798095.1 Paenibacillus plantiphilus
CCGTATCGGAAGGTGCGGCTGGATCACCTCCTTTCTAAGGAATTACCTGATCTCGATGAAGATCAGATACTTTGACAGGTATCGCTCATGTTCAGTTTTGAGAGAGCAAGTCTCTTTCTAATAAAAAGGTGAGATCAATGGCCTTTAGCTCAGCTGGTTAGAGCGCACCCCTGATAAGGGTGAGGTCGGTGGTTCGAGTCCACTAAGGCCAACCATTTATCATTCCTATGGGGCTATAGCTCAGCTGGGAGAGCGCCTGCCTTGCACGCAGGAGGTCAGGAGTTCGATCCTCCTTGGCTCCACCAACAAACATTCGTGTTTGTTGCATTTGCACCTTGAAAACTGGATACGAAAATTGCGTAACATAGAAACATCCTTTAGCTGAGTTTAAACATGCGGCAAGCATTTCTTTTGTGTCTTGCTGCAGCGAAGGATTTGCGAGTTTGTGCGTACTTTTGTAGAGGCGTTTCCACCGCTAATCATTTAGTGTTCAGGAAACGCTTCTACAACGGGAGCACGGACCGCAAATCCGGAGCATTGGTTAAGCTACTAAGAGCGCACGGAGGATGCCTAGGCGCCAGGAGTCGATGAAGGACGCGGCGAACAGCGAAATGCCTCGGG
>NZ_CAKMMF010000085.1 GCF_927798095.1 Paenibacillus plantiphilus
TAGATACACCACCTGTATGTGAAAAATCCGCATGTATATCTTTTTCTACGAGAATCATTGTAGTACCGTCCTCATGATGATGCCAAGTATAACCATCAGGAGGCTCGTCACTTTTAGGAACAGAAGGATCAGAATCTTTATTTAACTTTGCTTCTTCATTTGCTCTCCTGAAATCTTGCTTACGGTTTTCAGGATATGCAACTTCTATTTTTACAGGCTTAACAGTCGGATGAGCATAGGGTGTAAAATCAGGATAACCGTCTTTATTATAGGTTACAGATTTCCCCTCTTTATTAGTATAGGTTGTCGAACCATCCCTATTTTGTTTAATTGTTCCACCATTCTTGATCCATTTTTTATGATTAGGCTGTTGCGGTTTACGTGCTTTAGTTTCCTTACCTTTGGCCGTCCCCTCAGGCCCTCTACTACCACCTCCTGAAGACCCACCATCCATTCGATTCACATGCGGATCAGAAATAACATCCCTCGAACCATTCCGATAACCGCCATTAAACGCAAATTGCGGACCTTGGAGAGCACGATTGAGATTCTGCCCTGTTTCTTCCAACCATGATTTCATTTTATCATTAATCTCTTTGGATTGCG
>NZ_CAKMMF010000086.1 GCF_927798095.1 Paenibacillus plantiphilus
TTAAAGAAGTGCGTGACCATCAATATCTTGAACTACTCCTGTCTGCCCAACAACCGCTACCACAGTGTTTTTCATTTGCGTGAGGATCACACCGGCATTCCGCTCTTGGACGATATTGAGATTCATGTGATTGAGCTGACGAAGCTGAATGAATTTGCGGCGGAGTTGGAGGAAGGCGGTTTGGTAAACTGGCTGCTATTTTTGAAGGGTGTAGACAAATCAAATTGGGAGGTGTTGACGATGAAAGAGCCGATGCTGAAGAAAGCGATGGACACACTGGAGTTTTTAAGTCAGGATGCGGCAGCGCGCATGGCTTATGATGCCCGGATGAAGGCGCTTAGCGATGAGAAGTCGCGTATTGAAGGTGCGAAAGCGGAGGCAAGGGCGGAGGCAAGAGCGGAGGCAAGAACAGAGACAAGCACTGAAATTGCTGCCAAGCTCTTGAATAGGGGCGTAGATCTGCAAACCATTGCGGAAGCAACGGGGCTGTCTATAGAAGAAATCAAGGCGCTGCAACCCATTAACTGACGG
>NZ_CAKMMF010000087.1 GCF_927798095.1 Paenibacillus plantiphilus
GTTCCTAAAAGTGACGAGCCTCCTGATGGTTATACTTGGCATCATCATGAGGACGGTACTACAATGATTCTCGTAGAAAAAGATATACATGCGGATTTTTCACATACAGGTGGTGTATCTACTAAGAAGAACCAGAATAAAAAGTAGAGAGTAGATGGTGAAAAATATGACAAAAGTGATTAGCCGCTATAAAAAGCTATCCATAACCGATATTGAACTCTTTGAAAAACAAAATGAATTTATATTTCCAGATGAATACAGAAAATTCTTGTTGGAAAATAACGGAGGAAAACCAGAGCCTCATATTTTCAAAATATCGGATGAAAAAGGCGAAAGTGGTGTGACCGGATTTTTTACAATTAACGACGGAGCTAGATATAATCAATTAGAGCGTTACCTTGATATTTTTAAAGGAAGAATTCCTAAAGGGTTTATTCCGATTGGTGATGATCCTGGCGGCAATATGATATGTTTGGGTATGGATGGGAAATA
>NZ_CAKMMF010000088.1 GCF_927798095.1 Paenibacillus plantiphilus
TTAGCGGTGTGCTGCAAGCTGCAGCTAGCGATGAGATTCATGTCTATGAAAGTGATGGCGGGAAAGAAAAGACATTATTCAAAGGTACGATCAGCACGGTGCAGACGAAGCATGCCAACGGGGTATATGAAATCGAGATAGAAGGTCTGTCTGGAACCTATCTGATGGATATGAAGCGTCATCGACGTACCTACCAGAACACAGCGATGTCCTATGCGGCGCTGGTTCAGAAGGTGGCCGGTTCGTATTCTGGGCATCAGGTGCTTAGTATAGTCGGAGATGGGGTGAATCTGGGATCGCCAGTGATTCAATATGATGAGACAGACTGGGCGTTTCTCAAGCGGCTGGCGAGTCATTTTAACACGGTGGTTGCCTGTGATATATGGGATGCCAAACCAAGGTTATATTTTGGAATGCCGAAAGGGAAGCGCTTCACATTGCCGGAGGAAACGCCTTATATGGCAGGCAAGGATCTGCT
>NZ_CAKMMF010000089.1 GCF_927798095.1 Paenibacillus plantiphilus
AAGTGTTCTTCCCTGGCAACAGAGCTTTACGATCCGAGAACCTTCATCACTCACGCGGCGTTGCTCCGTCAGACTTTCGTCCATTGCGGAAGATTCCCTACTGCTGCCTCCCGTAGGAGTCTGGGCCGTGTCTCAGTCCCAGTGTGGCCGATCACCCTCTCAGGTCGGCTACGCATCGTCGCCTTGGTGAGCCGTTACCCCACCAACTAGCTAATGCGCCGCAGGCCCATCTGCAAGTGACAGATTGCTCCGTCTTTCCCAATTCAGCCATGCAGCCAAATTGTGTATCCGGTATTAGCATTCGTTTCCGAATGTTATCCCAGTCTTGCAGGCAGGTTGCCTACGTGTTACTCACCCGTCCGCCGCTAACCATCAGAGAAGCAAGCTTCTCTTCAAGTCCGCTCGACTTGCATGTATTAGGCACGCCGCCAGCGTTCGTCCTGAGCCAGGATCAAACTCTCCATAAAAGAAGTTTT
>NZ_CAKMMF010000090.1 GCF_927798095.1 Paenibacillus plantiphilus
CGATGTAGGTCGTTGCATTCACCGTAAAGGTCTCCGTGCTTGTGCCTGCTTTACGTGTAATTTCATAACCCGTTACGCTAATGTTGTCCGTCGAAGCGCTCCAAGACAGTGTAACTGTCTTCGGAGTGCCTGTGCTGAGGTTGCCAGCCAGATTAGCTGGGACCGAAGGAGCAACGGTATCGACTCCTGTCGGTTTCTCCCCGACTTTCACTTGACCTGGCGCACCATTGTTGCCAGGGATGTACGTGTTGTCGCCTGCTGGGAAGAAGTAGTTCGATTGGCCATTGCTATCCCATACGTTGCTGCCGTTGTTGAAGCAAGCTTCCAGACGGGTAGCTGTGCCGATATCAACCGTTATTTTCTTGTAGCCAGGGTTGAGCGGATCGTTCTCCATCTTCACGCCTGGAACAGCTGTCCATGTGCCGCCCTCTGCGCGATAGTGGATGTTGACATTCGTCC
>NZ_CAKMMF010000091.1 GCF_927798095.1 Paenibacillus plantiphilus
TTTTTTTTTGCTGGAGGGCAGGGCGTCTGCCGCGAGGCAGAGTCTGAAGGGCTTGAGGAGAAGTACCAGGCCGTAGTGAAACGGGGCTACCCGAATTGCGAACCGGTCGGCCAAAGATGGGGCAAGGTCGAGTCTGCACTATGGAGACGAAGGCGTTCTAGTCCACCCATCGCACCAAGGTGTGTGCGGACGGCATGGTACGGAAGATGACGATGTGACCCACGGAGATCTCGTCGTGTCTGAAACAAGTGCACTTGTAGGGCGAGTGGTTAAACAAAGCCGAAGCGGTCGCGTCGCGCCCGCCGCTTCTAAAGAATGCGCGGCAGTTTCAGTAACGGATGCTATAAGGAAACCCCGAAATGCATACCGGACGCATGGCGAGAAGTCGGAGAGCTGCGTAATACTTCAGAACGGACGAACAACAGAAACGTCC
>NZ_CAKMMF010000092.1 GCF_927798095.1 Paenibacillus plantiphilus
CTTGTAGTTGGCTGTGTTCGAAACAATGGCGGCAGCTGTGAGAAGACAAGCAATCCTAGCAATCGATATTTTGGCACGGAGCATGGAAGTGAGGTCGAACTGCTGCCGACGGCGATCAATGTCTTGAGCGGGAACAAGGAACCACTGAAGCTGAGCATTGACGATGCAACAGGAATTACGCTGACCAGTCATAAGAAGCTGACGTTGAATGCGGATGAAGAGATCTCGATCTTTACGCCCAAGCGGGTCATTATTAAGGCAACGAGTCAGCTGATGGCGAATAAGCTGGGCAAGCTAAGCGGGTTTGCGATTGAAAACGAGTACCATTTTCTAGGTGATC